>NZ_CP068985.1:4302500-5502500 GCF_019397265.1 Nonomuraea coxensis DSM 45129 | reverse complement strand
CCGTGCGTCCGTCCCATGCGAGCGAGGAGAAAGTCTTGTCCGAAGCAGCAGAGGTTCTAGAACTGGACGACACCAGCGCCGACGGCGGTGCGCCCGTCGGCGCCGACTCGGTCAAGGCCTACCTCAAGGAGATCGGCCGGGTGCCGCTCCTCACCGCCGAGCAGGAGATCGACCTCGCCAAACGCATCGAGGCCGGGCTGTTCGCGCGCGAGCGCCTCGACACCGAGGCCGGGCTCTCCGACGAGCTGAGAGGCGATCTGGAGTGGATCGCCGCCGACGGCGTCGAGGCCAAACGCCGCATGCTGGAGGCCAACCTGCGGCTGGTGGTCTCCATCGCCAAGCGCTACACCGGCCGCGGCATGCTCTTCCTGGACCTCATCCAGGAGGGCAACCTCGGGCTGATCCGCACCATTGAGAAGTTCGACTACCGCCTCGGCTACAAGTTCTCGACGTACGCGACCTGGTGGATCAAGCAGGCGATCACCAGGGCCATGGCCGACCAGGCCCGCACCATCCGCATCCCCGTCCACATGGTTGAGCTCATCAACAAGGTCGCGCGGGTGCAGCGCCGCCTGCAGAGCGACCTCGGCCGCGAGCCGACCCCGGAGGAGATCGCCGCCGAGACCGACCTCGACCCCGAACGGGTCGTCGAGGTCCAGGGCTACGGGCGCGAGCCCGTCTCGCTGAGCATGCCGCTCGGCGAGGAGGGCGACAGCGAGTTCGGCGACCTCATCGAGGACACCGAGGCCGTCTCCCCGGCCGAGGCGGTGTCGTTCACGCTGCTCCAGCAGCAGCTCCACCACCTGCTCGACCAGCTCTCCGAGCGGGAGGCGGGCGTCATCACCATGCGCTACGGGCTGGCCGACGGCAAGCCGCGCACGCTCGACGAGATCGGCAAGGTCTACGGCGTCACCCGCGAGCGCATCCGGCAGATCGAGGCCAAGACGATGTCCAAGCTGCGCCACCCCTCCCGGTCGCTGGCGCTGCGCGACTACCTGAGCTAGCCAGGACACGGGTGTTCCGCCGGTGGCGAGAAAGGCTGCGCAAACAAGCACTCAAAGTGCCGCAAGGGCCCGCTGACCGCACCGGCGGCTGACCTACGTTCGTAGGGTGAGACGCACCCGATCGAGCCTCGTCCACCAGATGGCCTACGCCGCGGGCCACCCGCACCGGATCGCGCCGCACCTGCGGCGCCTGGCCCGCGACACCTGGTACCGCCTGCGCACCCGCGACCACATCGCCTACTACCGCCGCGTCATGCGCTCCGACACCGCCCGCGACCCGGAGGGCGCGGTCGGCTCGCACACGCACAAGCGCTGGCTCGCGCTCGGGCGCACCCAGTTCGACTACCTCGTCCGGCACGGGCTCAAGCCGGAGTGCCGGATGCTGGAGATCGGCTGCGGCAACCTGCGGGCCGGCCGGCTGTTCATCGACTACCTGCACACCGGCAACTACTACGGTCTCGACATCTCGCCCGACATCCTCATGGCGGCCCAGGACACCCTCGTCCGCTACGGCCTGCGGGAGAAGCTGCCGCACCTGACGCCGGTCCGCGACCTGCGCCTGGAGTTCCTGCCCAGCGAGTTCTTCGACGTCGTGCACGCCCACAGCGTCTTCTCGCACTCGCCGCTGGAGGTCATCGAGGAGTGCTTCGCGCACGTGGGCCGGGTGATGAAGCCGCAGGCGCACTTCGACTTCACCTTCGACCGCACCGAGGGCCGCGAGCACCAGGTGCTGCGCGAGGACTTCTACTACCGCACCGAGACGCTGGTGGAGCTGGCCGCCCGCCACGGTTTCACCGCGACGTTCATGGCGGACTGGGAGCCGCTGCACAAGCAGTCCAAGCTCCGCCTCACCCGGCGGCCGGAGGCGTGAGAGCCGATCGGCGGGCGATCCTGACGACCGCCGCGCCGAGCGGCGCCAGCTCCACCCGCCCGGCCACGGCCCGGCCGGTGAGCAGGTCCGTGCCGTCCGTCTCCAGAGGCACGGACGCGCCCGACTCGCCGCTGTGGTTGAGCAGGAACACGTACTCGTGGGTCTCGTCCCCGCGCACCGCGCACTCCACGTGGGCGGGGACGCCCGCGAAGCGCGTACGCACCCCCGCCGCCTCGACCGTGGCCGCCACCAGCTCGTCGAAGGCCGCCTGCTCCAGCAGGGTCGCGACGTAGACGACCCGCCCGGCGCCGTAGCGGTTCTCCACCACGGCGGCCCGGCCGGCGAGCAGCCCGTCGGCGTAGGTGGCGAGGGCCGTGCCGCCTTCGAGCCGCAGGTCCTCGCGCCACCAGGTGGAGGTGGCGGTGCGCCCGCCCATGAACTCCACCGTGAACCGCTCGTCCGGCCTGGCCGGCCAGTACTCGTCGATCTTCGCCCCGATGAGCTCGCGGAACGCGCCCGGGTACCCGTCCGGCCGCACCCGGTTGTCGGCGTCCACGACGCCGGAGAAGAACGACATGAGCACGGTGCCGCCGGCCCGCGCGAACCCGGTGACCCGCCGCACGCCCTCGTCACCCATCAGGTACGCGTTCGGCACCACCAGCACCTTGTACCCGTCGAGCGGCGCGCCGGCCGGCACCACGTCCACCGCGTGGTGCCGCTCCCACAGCGGCGTGTAGTGCCGCATCACCGTGCCGGTGTAGCCGAAGTCGCTGCGCGGCAGCCCGAAGACCTCCTCCAGCCCCCACCAGCCGTCCCAGTCGAACAGGATCGCGATCTCGGCCCGCGAGGTGGTCCCGGCGACCGGGGCCAGCAGCCTCAGCTCCCGCCCCAGGTCCTTGATCTCCCTGAACGTCCGCGAGTCCGGGCCCGAGTGCGGCACCATCGCCGAGTGGAAGCGCTCCTGCCCGCCCCGGCTCGCCCGCCACTGGAAGAACATCACCGAGTCCGACGCCCGCGCCAGCGCCTGCAACGAGCCGAGCCGCATCCGCCCCGGCTCCTTGACGACGTTGAGCCGCCACTGGCTGACGGCGCTGCTCGACTGCTCCATCAGTAGCCACGGCTGCCCGCCCTTCAGCGAGCGGAACAGGTCGAAGTTGAACGCCGCGGGGACGTGCGAGCCGGGGTCGGCGGGGTCCGGGTAGATGTCGAGCGCCGCCGCGTCCTCCTCCGGCGCCCACCTCCAGTAGTCGGCGTGCCGGAAGAAGCGCATGAAGTTGGTCAGCACCGGCAGGTCGTCGCGGAAGGAGCGGACGATGTCGCGCTCGGCGACGAAGCACTCCAGCAGCGCGTCGGAGGTGAAGCGCTTGAAGTCGAGCCGGCGGGTGGGGTTCATCCAGGTGCGCGGGATGTGGGGGACGTCGATCTGCTCCCAGTCGGTGTAGACCTGGCCCCAGAAGCGGGTGGTCCACGCCTCGTTGAGCCGGTCGAGGGTGCCGTACCTGCGGCGCAGCCAGCGGCGGAAGCTCACGGCCGCGGCCTCGTTGTAGGCGGTGGGGCCGTACTCGTTGCTGATGTGCCACATCGCGAGCGCCGGGTGGAAGGAGTAGCGCTCGGCCAGCTTCGTGGTGATCGCGGCGGCGTGGCGGCGGTAGATCGGCGAGGAGGGGTCGTAGTGCAGGCGGTTGCCGAAGCCGAACGGCTGGCCGTCCTCCCTGACGGGGAACACCTCGGGGTGCAGGTGCGTCAGCCAGACGGGCGGCGCCGCGGTCGGGGTGGCCAGGTTGACGGCGATGCCGTTGTCGTGGAGGAGGTCCATGACCTCGTCCAGCCAGCCGAACTCGTACGTGCCGGGCTCCGGCTCCAGCGACGCCCACGCGAACACGCCCAGCGAGACCAGGTTGACGCCCGCCTCGCGCATCAGGCGCACGTCCTCCCGCCACACCTCGCGGTCCCATTGCTCGGGGTTGTAGTCGCCGCCGTAGGCGAGGCCCCCCATGCGGGCGCGGAAGGCGTCCATCCGGCTCATGTCACACTTCCCGCTCGACGGTCACGGCGGTCAGGCGCGGCTCCTCGCCGGTGATCTCGTGGACGGGGCCGGTCAGCGTCACGTCCCGCTCCTCGATCACGTCCCGCGCCGACCGGCGGAAGGACAGCCCCACCGCGCCGGGCTCCACGATCCGCCGCCCGTCGCGGCCGGTGAAGGCGAGCAGCCTGGCGGGCACCTCGAAGCCGACCCGGGCCCGCTCGCCGGGGCCGAGCTCGACGCGGGCGTACCCGACGAGCTGGGCGACCGGCCGGGTCACCGAGGCGACGCGGTCGGTGGCGTAGAGCTGGACGACCTCGGCGCCGCGCCGGTCGCCGGCGTTGCGCACGGTGACCGAGCAGCGGATCGGGCCGCCGGCCGGGGCCTCGGCGTCGGCGGTCATGTCCGCGTAGCCGAAGGCCGTGTAGCTCAGCCCGTGGCCGAAGGGCAGCGCGGGCGCGGGGTCGACGTTGCTCACGGAACCGGCCCCGCCGAGCCTGGGGTGCAGGTAGCTGTAGGGCTGGCCGCCGCTCGCTCGCGGCAGGCTCATCGGCAGCCGGCCGGACGGGTTGACGGCGCCGCTCAGCACCCGGGCGATCGCCCCCGCCCCCTCCTCGCCGGGGAAGAACGCCTGCACGACGGCGGCGGCGTCGCGGAGCAGGCCGGGCACCGCGTACCCGCGGCCGGTCATCAGCACCACCACGACCGGCGTGCCGGTGGCGATGACCGCCTCGGCCAGCTCCCGCTGCGCGCCGGGCAGCTCCAGGCTCTCCACGTCGCAGCCCTCGCCGGACGTGCCGCGGCCGAACAGCCCCGACCGGTCGCCGAGCACCACCACCGCCACGTCGGACGCGGCGGCGAGCCGGGCGGCCTCGGCGATGCCGGAGCGGTCGCCGTCGTCCACGCCGGTGCCGCGCGCGGTCTCGATCACCGCGCCGGGCAGCTCCGCGCGCAGCGCCTCCAGCAGCGTCGGCGCGGCGATCCCCGCCTCGACGCCGGGGAAGTGCGGCAGCACGTGCTGGACGAAGGAGTAGCAGCCGAACAGCGCGGCCACCTCGTCGGCGTTCGGCCCGACCACGGCCAGGCGGCGCCCCTCGCAGGGGCCGAGCGGCAGCACCCCGTCGTTGGACAGCAGCACGACCGACTCCTCGGCCAGCAGCCGCGCCACCTCGCGCGACTCCGGCCCGTCGAGGTCCACGGGCTCCGCCGGCTCCGCGGGCTCGTCCGCCGTGGGGCCGTCGTCGAGCAGCCCGAGCCGCGCCTTCTGCCGCAGCACCCGCAGCAGCGCCCGGTCCACCAGGTCCTCCCCGACGCGGCCCGAGAGCACGGCGTTCCTCAGCGGCTCCAGGTACGCCACGCCGGTGGGCAGCTCGACGTCGATGCCCGCCGTGAGCGCCTGCACGGCCGCGTCCTCGGCGTCCTCGGCGACGGCGTGCAGCGTGTGCAGGAAGGCGACGGAGAAGTAGTCGGCCACGACCGTGCCCTCGAACCCCCACTCCTCGCGCAGGACCCTCGTCAGGTAGTGGGCGTCGGCGGCCACCGGGACGCCGTCGATCTCGGCGTAGGAGTTCATGACCGAGCCCGCGCCGGCGTCGCGCACCGCCACCTCGAACGGGAACAGCAGCGTGTCGGCCACCTCGCGGGCGCCGGCGTGCACCGGCGCGAGGTTGCGGCCCGCCCGGGAGTTGGAGTAGCCGACGAAGTGCTTGAGCGTGGCGATCACGCCCGCCGACTGCAGGCCGCGCACGTAGGCCGCGCCGATGGTGGCCACCTCGTACGGGTCCTCGGAGACGCACTCCTCGACCCGCCCCCACCGCTGGTCGCGGATGACGTCGAGCACCGGTGCCAGCCCCTGGTGGACGCCGAGCAGCCGCATGTCCGCCCCGATCCGCGCCGCCATGCGCTCGACCAGCGCGGGATCGAACGACGCCCCCCACGCCGGCGGCACCGGGTAGACCGTGGCCCGCCAGGCGGCGAGGCCGGTCAGGCACTCCTCGTGGGCCAGCGCGGGGATGCCGAGGCGGGTCTCGCGGCGCAGCCACCGCTGGCGGGCGGCCAGCACGCCGCTCGCCCACCCCGGCTCGACCGGGCGGGTGCCGTAGTGGCGGGTGACCTGGCCCAGGCCGTCGCCGGCGAACGCCTCGAACTCCACCTCCTCGCCCTGCATCGAGTCCTGCAGCGGCGCGACCACGCCCTCGTCGCGGTTGACGTTCAGCCACACGCCCACGAGCTGGGCGAGCTTCTCGTCCAGCGTCATCTCCGTCATCAACTCACGGACCCGCCGCGCGCGGCGTTCCTCCAGCTCGGACGCCGGCTGCTCCACACGTGCAGGCATGACCCCTCGAAGTCGTCCCAGAAGCTCTTACAGAAGTCGGTCGGAAAGTTTCTGTTTAACTTTCCGAAATATTACTGTGACATTGCCGAAGCGTTACGGTAGGCTCCTGCCCGGGATACTGTCAACAGGTCTCCGGAAGAGCGGCAGGCTCGCGGTAACCGCAGCTCATCGGGGATGTCAGGATTTCCGATACTTTCCGAAAAGTTGTGGAGGTGCGAGATTTCGGTGCGCCGAGCCACGCTCGCGGACGTCGCGGCGGCAGCCGGAGTGTCGGTGCCCACGGTGTCCAAGGTCCTGAGCGGCAAGAAACACGTCTCCGCCGCCACCAGGGACAAGGTCCTGGAGGCGGTGCGCGCCTTCGGCTACGAGGCCCCGCGCCCGCCCGCCACGCCCCGCGCCGGCATCGTCGACATGCTCATCGACGGGCTCGGCTCGCCGTGGGCGCACGTCGTCGTCGACGGCGCGGAACGGGCCGCCGCCCGCTGGGGGTTCTCGCTCGTCGTGACCTCCTCCGCGCGGTCCGACTTCGACCTGCGGCGCTGGATCGGCATCATGCGCAAGCGCGGCACCGACGGCATCGTGCTCGTGCTCTCCCGCGCCGGCGCCGAGGAGATCAGGGCCATCGAGGAGCTGCTGCACGTCCCGCTGGTCCTGCTCGACCCGGTCGGGCAGCGCGACCCGCGCCTGTCCGCCGTCGGCGCCACCAACTGGAACGGCGGCGTCCTCGCCACCACCCACCTGCTGGAGCTCGGCCACACCCGCATCGGCTTCATCGGCGGGCCGCTCGACATCCAGTGCACCCTCGACCGCTACGAGGGCTACCTCGCCGCCCACCGCACCTTCGGCATCGAGCCCGACCCCGGGCTGACCCGCTACGGCGACTTCCTCGTCTCCGGCGGCAAGCGCCACGGGGCCGAGCTGCTCGACCGCGACGACCCGCCCACCGCCGTCTTCGCCGGCTCCGACCTCCAGGCCGCGGGCGTCTACCAGGCGGCGGCCGAGCGCGGCGTCCGGGTGCCCGCCGAGCTGTCGGTGGTGGGCTTCGACGACTCGCCGCTCTGCGAGACGATGTCGCCGCCGCTCACCACCGTCCGCCAGCCGCTCGACGACATGGCGAACGAGGCCGTGCGGCTCATCAGCGAGGAGCTGACCCACCCGCGCGGCCCGGCGGGGACCCGCATCGAGCTCGCCACCACCCTCATCCCGCGCGCCAGCACCGCCCCGCCCGCCAAGGGCTGACCTAGTTGGCGCAGTCCTGGGTGTTCAGGGCCAGCGCGATCTCGTAGACGCGGTTCTTGGCGTTGACCAGGAACGCGTAGTACGCCTTCGGGTTGCCGGGGACCTTGGCGTACGGGTAGCCGCTGGCGGCGGTCCTCAGGCCGGGGTAGGCCTTCTTGAGGCTGGTGAGGGTGGCGCCCACGCCGATGCCCGCGGGGGTGCGGGCGCCCTTCGGGGCGAAGATCATCGCGACGCCGCGCTTCTTCGAGATGTAGAGCCCGACCGCGTCCTTGCCGGCCGGGTGCGCCTTCAGCTCCCACCCGGTGCAGGTGGTGGAGTCGAAGGCGCGCTTGTACCTGATCTTGCCCGTGGCCTTGGCGGCCTTGGCGCTCATGCCGAGCCGGACGCCGCCGTAGCCGTGCGGGCCGAAGGTGCCCTTGGCCGTCGCGGCCTGTGCGGCGGGGGCGGTGCCGGCCAGCAGGAGCCCAGCGGCCAGCGTCGCCGCCAGCGCGGCGCGAGCCGTCGTGTGTGGTGTCATGCACGGTACGACGGCCGAATCCGCCGTCAGGTTCACGCGGATCCGGAGGAGCCGCCGGCTCACCCCTGAGCCGGCCCGGTCGGCCGCGCCGGCGGTCTGGATGCGGCCTCCCGGGCGCCGGTCACACCCTCCGCTGCCCGCGGCCGGGCAAAGACAATCCTGCCCGCCGTCCGGAAGTGGTCAACGCCCAGGAGCGGGCCGTGGCCGGGGGGTACACCACGGGCGTGACCAGCACGTCCTACGAGATCGGCCGGACCGCCGTCCTCCTCGTCGACCCGTACAACGACTTCCTGTCCGAGGGCGGGAAGATCTGGCACCGGGTACGGGAGATCGCCGAGCGGGTGAACCTCCTGGCCCACCTGCGCGCGATCACCGCCGCCGCCCGGGAGGCCGGGATGCTCGTCTTCATCGTCCCGCACCGGCAGTGGCGGCCCGGCGACTACGACGACTGGGACCATCCCAACCCCACCCAGCGCGGCATCCAGGAGCGCCACTCCTTCGAGCGGGGCACCTGGGGCGGCGAGTGGCGCGACGACCTCGTCTCGCCGGGCAGCGACATCGTGGCCAAGCAGCACTGGGCGCAGAGCGGGTTCCCCAACACCGACCTCGACCTGCTGCTGCGCCAGCACGGCATCACCCACGTGATCCTCATCGGCCTGCTCGCCAACACCTGCGTCGAGTCGACCGGCCGGTACGCGATGGAGCTCGGCTACCACGTCACCCTGGTCAGGGACGCGACCGCGGCCTTCAGCGAGGAGCTGATGCGCGCCGCCCACGAGCTCAACGGGCCGACGTTCGCGCACTCCGTCACGACGACCGCGGACCTCCTCGCCGCGATCAGGTCGGCGCGCGGCGAGGAGGAGGACCGTCAGGTCAGGCGAAGGCCCAGGTGAAGATGTGCATCTGGCCCTCGTCCACCGGCGCGAAGGTCAGGCTCCTGACCCGCTTCGCCGGGTCCAGCGGGATCGGCTGGGCGGCGTAGACGTAGGTGTTGATGGGGTGGAGCTCCCACGAGCCCCAGTACAGCCGGTAGGGGGTGGTCGCCACGATCTCGTTGCCGAAGCTCGGCTGGTCCTGGTTCCAGTCGAGGATCCAGTCGCTGAAGCCGAGGACGGCGCTGCTCGTCGTGCCGTCGGTGTAGGTGATCGTCACCTTCGACTGAGGGTCGCCGTGCGTGCCCGAGCCGAGGAAGGCGATCCGGCTCGCGCCGGCCGGGGCGGCCACCTCCAGCGGCTGCGTGCCCGGCCGGAGGTTGTCCCACTCGCCCTTCCGCCGGTCCGGCCAGGTGAAGCGGAAGTCCTTCCAGGTCACCGCCTCGCCGGGACGCAGCCCCGCGCCCGCCAGCGCCTGCCCCGCGTAGCTGAACCCGGCGCCGTCGAGGTTGGCCTCGCCCTGCGCGCTCTCGTCGCCGATGCCCGCGTTGTTGTGGTGCCACTCGGGGCTGCCGCGCCGGGCGACGTTGAGCCGTACGGAGGCCACGGTGTCGCCCACCGTCACCGGCACCGTGACGAAGCCGGTGGCGAGCGAGGCGGACACCGTGACGGTCAGCGCGACCCTGGCCTGGCCGGAGGCGGCGACGTTGAGCGTGCCGCCCGGCGGCGACACCGTGACGCCGGCCGGCGGCCTCGCCTGCCAGGCGAGCGTGGCCGCGCCGCCGAGCGAGCGGACCGCCAGCTCGGCCTTGAACACCCCGCCCGGCTCCACCGGCCCGCTGCCCGGCGCCATCCCCGCGAGGTAGGGCCGCGAGCCCTGCGCGAACGAGGGCGGCGCGTCGGCGGCGGAGGCGCCGAACGACGGGGCCGGGCTCGTGCCCACGGTGACGTCGAGCCGCCCGCCCCCGGTCGCGAACGTCTCAGGCAGCCACGCCTTCGCCGTCGGGACGCCGTCGACGCGCAGGGCGCGGACGTACCCGCCGGCCGCGCCGGGCGCGTTGACCACGATGTCGCCGGCCGGGCGGTCGATCGTCACCCGGTCGAACAGCGGCGTGCTCACGAACAGTTCGGCGCGGCCGGGGATCGCCGGGTAGAGGCCGATCGCGGACCACACGTACCAGGAGCCCATCGCGCCCAGGTCGTCGTTGCCGACCAGGCCGTCCGGGCCGGGCCCGAACAGCTCCTTCTGCGCCCGCCGCACCACTTCCTGCGTCTTGTGCGGCTTGCCCAGCCAGGCGTACAGCCACGGCGAGGACAGCGCCGGCTCGTTGCCGAGGTAGGCGTAGGGCCGCGCCGGGCCGGCGTTCAGCTCCTTGAAGTAGGCGTCGAGCCGGGGCTCCACCTTGGCCGCGCCGCCCATCGCGGTGAACAGGCCCACCGGGTTGTACGGCACCATCCAGTGGTACTGGGCGCCGTTGCCCTCCATGTACACGTCGGGATGGGCCGGGTCGAACGGCGCCTTGAACGAGCCCTCGCCCATCCGCGGCTGGATCCAGTCCTCGCCCGGGTTGTACATGCTCTGCCAGGCGGCCTGCGCCCGCTTCATGAACTCGCCGGCCGTCACCCGGTCGCCGAGCCGGGTGGCGAGCTGGGCGATGCCGAAGTCGGCGGCCCCGTACTCCAGCGTGGCCGAGGGGTCGTACGGGACGTGGCCCTTGCTCATGTAGGCCGCGTTGCCTGGCCGCTCGTCGTAGCCGAGCAGCGGATGGCCGATGTCGCGCGGGCCGACCCTGCGGGCGGCCTCCGCCATCGCCTTGAGCGCCGAGGCGAAGTCGAAGCCGCGGGCGCCGAAGGCGTACATGGTGGACAGGATCACGTGGTACGGGTCGCCGACCATGACCCCGGTCACCGCGTTCTGGTGCGACCAGCGGTCCCAGACGTTGCCGAGGGCCTGGGCGTTGTCGTACATGGACTGGGCGATGTCGCTCGCCACGTCGGGCGCGAGCAGGGCGAGGAGCTGCACCTCGCTGCGGTAGATGTCCCAGCCGGAGAAGGTGGCGTAGTGGTGGCGGCCGGGCGCGACGGTGCGCGGTTCGCCGTCCATGCCGGTGTAGACGCCGTCCACGTCCTCGAACACGTACGGCTGGAGCAGCGCGTGGTAGAGGTTGCTGTAGAAGGTGCGCCGCTGGGCGTCGGTGCCGCCGCCGATCCGCACCTGGCCGAGCCGCCGGTCCCAGACCGCGGCCGCCTCGGCGCGCACCTGGTCGAAGCTCTTAGCGCCGATCTCGGCGGCCAGGTTCTTCGCCGCGCCCGCGAGGCTCACGTACGACAGCCCGACCCGCATCTGCACCGGCCGCGCGGGATCGAACTGCAGGTACGCCCCCGACCCCGGCCCGTCGACGACCACGTCGTCCTGGGTGACGACGTCGCCGCGCACCCGGGCGGCGCCGGCGTTGGCCACCGTTCGCGCCCCCGGCCGCACCTCGTCGTCCTTCCAGGTGCCGAAGGCCGTGAAGGGCTGGTCGAAGGTGGCGCGGAAGTAGACCTTGTAACGCATGGGCGGGCCGCAGAAGCCGCCCGTCTGGACCCACCCCTCGACGGCGTCGCCGCTGATCCTGGTCTCGCCGTCGTCCACGCCGTTGATCGAGCCGCTGGTGTTCAGCAGCAGCGTCCCGGGCTTGCCCGGCGGGAAGGTGAAGCGGCCGACGCCCGCCCGCATGCTGACCGAGAGCTCGGTCCTGATCCCGGTGTCCAGGGTGGCGCTGTAGAAGCCGGGCGCGGCCCGCTCGCCGGAGTGCGCGAACGTCTGGACGTAGTCCTCGCCGTGCGTGGCCGGCGAGCGGCCGATCGCGCCGGAGAACGGCAGCACCGGGAAGTCCTGCGCGCCCGTGCAGCCCGGCCCGGACAGGTGCGTCATCGAGTAGCCGCGCAGCCGGTTGTCCTCCCACCGGTAGCCGCCCCCGGCGTCGGCGACCGTGTCGGGGCTCCACTGCATCATCCCGAACGGCAGCACCGCGCCGGGGAAGGTCATCCCGCCGCCTCCGCCGTGGCCGAAGTCGGCCGCCGCCTCCTTGGTGCCGTGGAACACGTTGACCAGCGCGGCCGGATCGCGCACCATGTCGACGTCCTGGGCGGCGGCCGGGATCACCGGCCCCGCGGGGAACGCCGCCCCCACGACCAGGGCGGCGACGACGGGTAAGGACCAAACAGACACGACGGGCCTCCAAAGGTGGGGTCGAGGCCACCCAACCGGGGGCGTCCGCGGGGGTCAACGAGCAGAAACGACGGCCGGAAGCTGCCACAGGGGACGGCCCCGCTAGGGGTTGGCGGGGCCGCGCGCGGCCGCCACTGTCGCAAGTACCCGTGTCCCGCCGGCGTGAGGAAGTGCGATGACGGTCGTGTCCCCGGTGCCCGTGCACCCCGTGCCGCCCGCCGGCCCCAGGGCCCCGTCGGCGCGCCTGGCCCGCCTGCTCGACCCGGACGGCGCGGTGCCGCTGCACCGGGCCGACGACAGCGGCGTGCTGGCCGTGCACGGCACCGTCGGCGGCGCCCCCGTCGTGGCGTACTGCACCGACGCCCGCCGCATGGGCGGCGCGCTCGGCGCGGCCGGGGCCGGGCACATCGTGGCCGGCATCGAGACGGCCGTGCGCGAGGGCTGCCCGGTGATCGGGGTGTGGCACTCCGGCGGCGCCCGGCTCGCCGACGGCGTGGAGTCCATGGACGGCGTGGGCCGCATGTTCGCCGCCATGACGTGGGCCTCCGGCGTCGTGCCGCAGCTCTCGGTCGTCCTCGGCCCCGCCGCGGGCGCGGCGGCCTACGGCCCGGCGCTCACCGACCTCGTGATCATGGCCGAGGCCGGGCGGGTCTTCGTCACGGGCCCCGACATCGTGCGGGACGTCACCGGCGAGAGCATCGACATGGCCGGGCTCGGCGGCCCGGAGGCGCACGGCCGCAAGTCCGGCGTGGCCCACGTCCTGGCCGGGGACGAGGACGACGCCCTGCACCGCGCCCGCCGCCTGACCGGCCTGTTCACCCACCGTGGCCGCTCCGATCTGGCCGCGCTCGCCGAGCCGCGCGACCTGCGCGACCTGCGCGCCCTGCTGCCCGACTCGCCGCGCCGCGCCTACGACGTGCGCCCGCTGGTGCGCCGGCTCCTCGACGCCGACGGCTTCGAGGAGCTGCAGCCGCGCTGGGCCGCCAACATCCTGACCGGCCTCGGCCGGCTCGGCGGCCGGACCGTCGGCGTGCTCGCCAACAACCCGCTGCACAAGGGCGGCTGCCTCGACTCCCTGTCGGCGGAGAAGGCCGCCCGCTTCGTCCGCATGTGCGACTCGCTGGGCGTGCCGCTCGTGGTGCTGGTGGACGTCCCCGGCTACCTGCCGGGCGTGGGCCAGGAATGGGGCGGCGTCGTACGCCGGGGCGCCAAGCTCCTGCACGCCTTCGCCGAGTCGGTGGTGCCGCGCGTCACGCTCATCACCCGCAAGGCGTACGGCGGGGCCTACATCGCCATGAACGCCCGCTCGCTCGGCGCGACCGCCACCTTCGCCTGGCCGGGGGCCGAGGTCGCGGTCATGGGCGCGGAGCCGGCGGTCGGCGTCCTGCACCGCAAGGCGCTGGCGGCGGCCCCGGAGGAGGAGCGCGAGGAGCTGCGCGCCCGGCTGGCCGAGGAGCACCGGCGGACCGCCGGCGGCGTCGAGCGGGCCGTGGCCCTCGGCGTCGTGGACGAGGTCATCGCCCCGGAGACCTCGCGGCTGCGCCTCGCCGAGGCGCTCGCGCGGGCCCCGCGCGCCCGCGGCCGCCACTCCAACATCCCGCTGTGAGCACCGATCGACAGGAGGCGCACCATGTCCCAGATCAGAGTCGTCCTGGTCGGCGGCCCGGCCGGGCTGCCCGCCGAGCGGCGCGTGCAGAGCGTCGGATCCGCCGGCGACCCGGTCAAGCTGCCGCTCGGCGCCGGCTACGAGCACTTCCGGCACCAGGGCGAGCGCACCACCGTGGACGGTGAGGAGGCGCTCGTCTACCGCTGGGTGATGCGCACGGCCATCGCCGAATGACGCCTCCGGGGCCCCCGCCCGGGGCCCCGGAGCTCACACCTGCCCGCCGACCAGCTTGGCGGGCAGGTCCGCGCGCCGGGACACGTTCAGCTTGCGGTAGACGCGGGTGAGGTGCTGCTCCACGGTGCTGACCGTGATGTAGAGCTTGGCGGAGATGTCGCGGTTGGAGTAGCCGTCGGCGGCCAGGGCCGCCACCCGCCGCTCGGCGTCGCTGAGGATCGGCTGGACGCCCGCCGCGTCGCCGTCGTGCTCGCCGTCCGGCGACAGCGCCTGGCTCAGCCCGTCGGCGTGGCACTCCACGGCCAGTGAGCGGGCGCGCCGGGTCAGCATCCCGGCCCGGCGGTACTCGCCGATCGCGTGGTACGCCTGGATGAGGTCGAAGAGCGTACGGGCCAGCTCGTAGCGGTCGCCGCCGCTCTGCAGCAGCTCCGCCGAGCGGCGCAGCAGCATCACCCGGTGCCGGCTCTCGCCGGTGGCCGCCAGCACCCGCATCGCCATCCCCTGCACCCGCCGCGAGCGGCGGTCGCAGCGGGCGAGCTGGTCCTCCAGCAGCAGCCGCGCCTGCTCCTGGTCGCCGAGCCGGACCAGGGCCTCGGCGGCGTCCACCCGCCAGGCGATGAACTCCGGCGCGTCGAGCCGCCACAGCGCCATCAGCTCGCCGCACAGCCGCAGGTCCCGCAGCGCCTGCTCGGCCTGCCCGGCCGTGAGGGTGAAGCGGGCCTTGCCGTGCAGGTAGAGCAGCCCGAAGCGGGTCTCCAACATGGCCTCGGGCACCGGCTGGGTGACGTACGGCAGGCACTCCTCGTGCCGCGACATGGCGGCGCCGGCCAGCAGCAGCGCGCCCAGCGGGCCGCCCACCGCGACGCCCCAGCTCCCCGGCGGGATGATCTCCAGAGCCTGCCGGGCGTCCCGCGCCGCGGCGGCCAGGTCGCCGGTGCGCAGCCCGATCTCGGCGCGGATCGCCGACAGCCTGGCCCGCCTGCTCGGGGCGTGGCGGGAGACGGCCTCCTCGACGAAGGCGTCGCACCACGGCGCCGCCCGGTCGGCGCGGCCGGAGTAGGTGAGCGTCAGCAGCGCGCTCTCGACCGTGTCCATGGACATCTCGTCCAGGCGCGAGCCGCGCAGCACCCGCTCGGCGACCGCCACCGTCTCCGGCCTCGGGGCCTCGGTCAGCGCCCGGACCAGCGCGTTCGCGGACTCGATGCGGCGGCTGACGCCGAGCGAGTGCGCGGCGCTGTTGGCCTCCTCGGGGCTCGCCTCCGGCAGGTGCGGGAGGAACGACGGGCACGCGCCGCGCAGCCAGGCCCGCGCCACGGCCAGCTCGGCCAGCCCCTCACGGTCCAGCCCGTCCAGCTCCCGCAGGTGGTGCAGGACGTCCTTGGCGTCGGCCACGTGGCCGTGCCACAGCAGCGCCTTGGCCAGCACGACGGCGTCGCCGCCGCCCAGGTGGCCCTTGTGCAGGGCCGCGGTCAGCTCGGCCAGGTGCCCGGCCGGCGTGCTCGGGTTGATCCGCCAGGCGGCCCGTACGAGCTTGGTGGCGATCCTCGCCCGCCGCCGCTCGTCGCCGCAGCCCTGCCAGGCCAGCTTCAGGTACTCGATCGCGGCCTCCACGCCGCCGTCGCGCAGCGCCAGCGCCGCCGCGTCCTCCAGCACCGACAGGGCCCACGGGTCGCTCGCGCGGCCGGACAGCAGCAGGTGCTCGGCCACCACCGCCACCGGCGCGCCCTCGTCGTGGGCCAGCTCGGCGGCCCGCCGGTGCAGGTCCGTACGGTCGCCGGGATCGAGCGCGGCCAGCACCGCCGCGCGGGCCCCGTCGTGCCGGAACCGGCCGCCGGCCAGCAGCCCGGACCGGTTGAGCGCCTGCAGCGCCCGCGCGGTCGCCGCCTCGCCCCGGCCCACCAGCCGGGCCACGCCCTCGGGCTCGCCCAGCACCGCGAGGCCGCGGGCGGTGAGCAGCAGCTCGGGATCGGTGCCGTGCAGGCAGGTCAGCACCGCCTCGGCGTACCGCTCGCCGGGGCCGCCGCCGGACGTGAAGTCCTCCAGCAGGGCGTCGACCAGGAGCCGGTTGCCGCCGCTCAGCTCGTGGCAGGCGGCCCCGAACCGCCCCGCGGCCTCCTCGCCCGCCCGCTCGGCCACCCGCCTGGCGACCGCCTCGGCGGACAGGTGGTCCAGCCGGACCGGGCGGCAGTGCGGCTGGCGCAGCAGGTCGGCGTGGAGCAGCGACCGCTGGTGGGCGTGGTGGTCGGGCGCGGCGAACAGCAGCATGATCTTGGCGTACTTGATCCGGCGCGCCAGGTAGGTGAGGCAGAGCTGGGAGGCGCGGTCGGTGTGGTGGGCGTCGTCCACGGCGACCAGCAGCGGGCAGCGCTCCGACAGCTCCAGCAGGATCGTGCAGAGCGCGTCCACGATCTGCACGTCCACGTGGTCGAGGGTGTCGCCGGTCAGCTCGGCGCGGGCGCCCTCCTGCAGCAGGCCCAGCGTCACCGCGCGGTGCTGCTCCATCATCGGCGTGTTGTGGACGAGCTGCGAGATCACGCCGAGCGGCAGGTCGCGCTCGGCGCGCGAGCCGGTCGCGGCGAGGGGCAGCGCCCCCTGGTCGAAGGCCTGCTCGGTGAGGCCGTAGAGGAGATGGCTCTTGCCCGTCGCGATCGCCCCCGTGACGACCGCGATGCGGCCGCGGCCCGCCACCGCCTCGTCCAGGAGCTCGCGCAGGAGGGTCATCCCCTGCCGCTGGTTGTGCTCGGCCATGACGGCCCTCCTCGGTCTGCTGGTGCTCGTCAGCCCGCCGCGGCGAGGCGCCGGCGCGGTTCGGCGCGGGCGTCGGCGGGGGCGTCGGCGGGGGTGTCGGCGAGGACGCCGGTCGGTGCGGGGCACGCCCTGGCCCGCTCGATCGCCGCCCGCACCGCCGAGAAGGCGCAGACGGCCACGTCGGCGCCGATGCCGGCGCCCCACTCCGTGCTCCTGCCCGCGCCCGTGTCGCACTCGGCGTAGACGACGATCTCGCCGGGCGCGCGGCGGCCGGGCTCCGGCTCGGCGTCGCCCAGCGGCGGCGCGGTGCTGTAGACCGCCCGTACCTGGATGCCCCAGGGGGCGAGCAGCGCGCCCAGGCCGCGCACGGCCGCCGCCTGCTCGTCGTCGAGGACGAAGCCGCAGTCCACGTGGAGCGCCGCCCTGACGGGCTCCGCGCCCACGGGCAGCGGGCGCGACGGGTCGCCGCGGTAGAGGTAGCGCTCGCGGAACAGCGCGCCGATCCGCTCCGGCGACAGCTCGCCGCCCTCGGCGTCGGCCCGTGCCTGCACCCGGGCGGCCAGGTCGGCCTGGAGGCCGCGCGGGAGGTTGAGCCCGTGCCTGGCGCTCATCACGTACGCCACCCCGCCCTTGCCCGACTGGCTGTTGATCCGGACGACCGCCTCGTACGTCCGGCCCACGTCCCTGGGGTCCACCGGCAGGTACGGCATCCGCCACGGCAGCTCGCCCGCGGGCGTCCCGGTCGCCGCGGCGACGCGCTCCCGCTCGTCGAAGCCCTTCTTGATGGCGTCCTGGTGGGAGCCGGAGAAGGCGGTGTAGACCAGGTCGCCGCCGTAGGGGTGCCGGGGGTGGACCGGGAGCTGGTTGCACTGCTCGACCGTGTCGCGCACGGCGTTGAGGTCGGAGAAGTCGATGCCGGGGTCCACGCCCTGGACGTACAGGTTCATGCCGAGCGTCACCAGGCAGACGTTGCCCGCGCGCTCGCCGTTGCCGAACAGGCAGCCCTCGACCCGCTCGGCCCCGGCCAGCAGGGCCAGCTCGGCCGAGGCCACGCCGGTGCCGCGGTCGTTGTGCGGGTGGATCGACAGGCAGACGTGCTCGCGGCGCGACAGGTTGCGGTCCAGCCACTCGATCTGGTCGGCGAAGACGTTGGGCAGCGAGCGCTCGACGGTCGTCGGGAAGTTCAGGATGATGCCGCGGCCCGCCTCGGGCTGCCAGACGTCCATGACCGCCTCGCAGACCTCCAGCGAGAAGTCCAGCTCGGTCTCGTTGAACAGCTCGGGGGAGTACTGGTAGCCGAGGTCGCAGTCGCCGAGCGTGCGCTCGGCGTGCTCCACCATCACCCGTGTGGCGTGTACGGCGAGGTCCCGGCAGCCGTCCCTGCCGATGCCGAAGACGAGCCTGCGGAACAGCGGCGACGTCGCGTTGTAGATGTGGACCATCGCGCGGGGCGCGCCCCTGAGGGCGTCGAGGGTGGCCCGGATGAGCTCCTCGCGGGCCTGGGTGAGCACGGTGATGCGGACGTCGTCGGGGATGAGGTCGCGCTCGATGAGCAGCCGGACGAAGTCGTGGTCGTCCTGGCTGGCGACGGGGAAGCCGACCTCGATCTCCTTGTAGCCCATGCCGACGAGCAGCTCGAACATCATGAGCTTGCGCTCGGGCGACATCGGCCGGGCCAGGGACTGGTTGCCGTCGCGCAGGTCGGTGGACAGCCATCGGGGCGCGGTGCGCAGGCGTCTGGAGGGCCAGGTGCGGTCGGCCAGGTCGACCGGCCGGAATTCAGCGTAACGTTCGGCGCCGTGCATCTTCGGAAATCCTTTCCTGAATGACCGTCGTCGGATGACGTGCATCGGGCCGCCGAATTCCCCGCCGGGACGGGCGGGGACTTTCACGAGCGCGACGCGCGGCGCGAGGGGAGCGAAACGCGAATCCACGGCGGATCGGTCGTCCCCGGTGGAAATCTGGCTGACACTGCCCGAAGCTATAGAGGGCCCGGGGGACGGACAAGACAGGGGGTCAGGAGTTCGCGCAGGATATCCGGGGTGAGCACCGCGGGGGTATCGAAAGGCGTACACCCGCTACCGCTTTCGGAGCACGCCTCTTAACGTGATCCGTGAGACGGGGTCACACTCCGGTCATGACGGCCATCCTTCGCGTTGCCGTGCTCTGCGTCGCCGAGGCGCGCCCCCTGGTCCTGGCGGTCTCCCTGCTCCGCTTCCTGACCGGCGCCGCCCTCGCCGTCCCCGTCGCCGCCGCCCCCGACCCGCGCACGGTCCTGCGCGGGGCGGCCGCCTGGGTGCTGTCCATCCTCGCCGTCTACCTCTTCAACGGCGTCACCGACGTCGTCGAGGACCGTGTCAACGGCTCCGGCCGGCCGATCGCCCGCGGCGACCTCCAGCAGGGCCACGCCCTGGCCGCCGCCGTCGTGGCGGGCTGTCTGGCGCTGCTGGCCACCGTGGGCCTGCCGGCGGCGATGCTCTGGGTGGTGGCGGGCAACCTCGCGCTCGGCTACCTGTACTCGGGGCCGCCGCTGCCGCTGAAGGGCAGCGCGGGCGGCACGATGGCGGTGCTGTGCCTGTCCGGCATGCTCGCCTACGGCGGCGGGTTCATCGTGGCGACGGCGGGCGCGGACGCCGCCGTGCCGCCCGCGCTCGTCGTCTTCGCCGCCGGGGCCATCTGCTGGATGGTGTTCGTCGGCGTGCCCGCCAAGGACCTCTCCGACATCCAGGGGGACGCCGCGGCGGGCCGCCGCACGCTGGGCGTCCGGGTGGGGGAGCGGCGTTCGCGGCGGGTGATGGTCGTGGCGGCGCTCGCGCTGCTCGTCGCCTTCGCGCTGGCGGTCGCGCTGCTGCGGGTGCCGCTCGTGGGCGTCGCCCTGGCGATGGCCGTGGGGGTGGCCGCGGTGACGGCCGCCGGCCTGCGCCGGCCCGCTCCCGCCCCCGGGGACGGCGCCGTGGAGGGGCGCAGTAGCCGGCGGCGCTCTTACGGGGCGTTCATGGGGGCGCAACACCTGGTTCACCTGACCGCGCTTGTGTGCCATATATGACGACAAATGTTGCGCCGTTGCGTGGGTCAGGGGATAGTTAGGGGCGTTCGAACACTCGTCCCGCTGTGGCGGAGGGGGGACATTGGGCGCGGTACACGGGGCGGCAGCGGATCCGGCGAGATTTGTCGAATTATGTCGCGACGAAATACTTGCCGAGTTCGAGACGGTCCTCCAGTCCTCCGGTAGCGCCGTCTTCGCAGATCAGCGCGCCAGGGACCAGGCTCTCTCCACCGCCGGGCATGTCCTGGACGACGTCGCCGCGACGCTACGCGCCGGTAAGGTTCAGGTAAGCGAGCAGTACAAATTTCAAGCATGGGAAGTCGGCAATATCCGGGCCGCGGACGGGGTCCATCCGAAGGTCTCTCTTGAGGCGGGCTCACACTTTTTCCGCTGCGCTCTGCGCCATATGGCGCGCAGAATAGCCGACGAGTCCTGCACCCCCGCCGAACACTTCGTCCTGGCCGTCGCCGGCATGGAGGAGAGCCTGTCGCGGCGCATCCGCGAGTCCGCCGACAGCTACCACAGCTTCCTGCTCAACCAGGTCCACCGCGCCCAGGAGGAGGAGCGCCGGCGCATCGCCCGCGAGCTGCACGACCGCATCGGCCACGGCATCAGCGTCGCCCACCAGCAGCTCGCCCTGTCGGAGGCCTACCGGGTCGCCGACTCCGCGCGCGCCTCCGCCAAGATCAGCGTGGTGCAGCAGGCCATCCTGGAGACCATGGAGAACCTGCGCCAGCTCACCTCCGAGCTGCACCCGCAGACCTCGCTGCGCGGCCTGGAGAAGGCGCTGATGGGCTTCCTGGAGGCGGTCGAGGACGACGGCGTCAACGTCGCGCTCGCCGTCGGCGGCGACGAGTCGTGGGCCGACCCCCGGGTCCTCGACGAGGCGTTCCTCATCGTGCGCGAGGCGGTGCGCAACGCGCTCACCCACGGCGCCCCGACGATGGTCCTGATCCGGGTCAACATCGCCCCCCACGAGCTGTCCGCCTCCGTGCAGGACAACGGGCGGGGCTTCGACCCGGTCGCCGTGCGCGGGCGCGGCGGGGTCGGCCTGACCTCCATGCGGGAGCGGGCCGAGCTGCTCGGCGGCCGGGCGATCGTCTCCAGCGAGCCGGGGCAGGGCTGCCTGGTCGAGCTGTTCATCCCTCTGGCGAGGCAGTCCGGTGGCCGCGGCGACGTCTGAGGCCCCCATCTCCGTCGTGCTGGTCGACGACCACGCGCTCTTCCGCGAAGGGCTGCGCGAGATCCTGGAGTCCGACGGCGACATCGCCGTCGTGGGCGAGGCGGGCGACTCCGAGGGCGCGGTCTCCGCGGTCGCGCGCACCCGCCCCGACGTCGTGCTGCTCGACGTCGAGATCCCCGGCGACGAGGTCACCGAGACCGTCGCCAGGATGCGCACGTCCTCGCCGGACAGCCGGATCATCATCCTCAGCATGTACGACGGCCCGCAGCTCCTCACCCGGCTGCTCGTCGCCGGCATCCGCGGCTACCTGCTGAAGAGCGTCCACCGCCACGAGCTGCTCGCCGCCGTGCACAGCGTCCACGAGGACGCCTCGCGCATCGTGCTGGCCGTCTCCACCCACAGCCTGGCCCACGTCGAGTCGCCGCGCAGCGGCGTGCTGTCGGACAAGGAGGTGGAGGTGCTGCAGCTCGCGGCGCAGGCGCTGAGCAACGCGCAGATCGCCCGCCGGCTGGGCGTGGCGGAGGCCACCGTGAAGCGGCACATGCGCAACATCTTCGTCAAGCTCAACGCGGTCTCGCGGATCGACGCGGTCAACAAGGCGGTGGCCGCGTCGCTGATCCAGCCTCAGAGCAGGGCCGAGGGCGACTGATCGTAGTGGGCGGCGGGCGGCGAACCGGCGAGCGCGTCGATGATGTGCGGCGGCAGCCGGACCGCCGCGGCGGCGAGGTTCATCTCCAGGTGCACCTGGTCACGGGTGCTCGGCACCGGCACGACGTGCTCGCCCTGCGAGAACAGCCAGCTCAGCGCGAGCCGGCCGGTGCCGAGGTCGAGCTGGGCCGCCACGGACTCCAGCGCCCGCAGCCGCCGGTCGGCGAAGCGCCGGTGCTCGGGCCGGAAGCGGGGATCGGCCTGCCGCCAGTCGCCCGGCCCGAGCCGCGCGGGCCGGCGCAGCCGGCCGGTGAGGAAGCCCCTGCCCAGCGGGCGGGCGGCGACCACGGCGATGTTGAGCTCGCGCGCGGTGTCGAGCAGGACGGGTGACGGGGGCGGGCCCCACAGCGAGAACTCGACGCCGACCGCGCACACCTCGTGCACCGCGTGCGCCCGCTTGATCTGCTCGGGTGTGCCGTTGGACAGGCCCACGTGCCGGATCTTGCCGGCCCGCACCAGGTCCGCCAGCCGGGTCATGCTGGCCTCCAGCGGCACCCGGTCGTCCTGGCAGTGCAGGTAGTAGAGGTCGATGCAGTCGGTGCGCAGGCGGCGCAGCGAGGCGTGGCAGGACTGTTCAAGGAAGTCGGGGTCGCCGTCGAAGACCGCCCGGCCCGCCGGCCGCGGCAGGCGCACGCCGCCCCTGGTGCTGACCACCACGTGCTCGTGCCGGCCGGCCAGCGCCCTGCCGATCAGGCTCTCCACCCCGCCCGCGGCGTAGAAGTCGGCGGTGTCGAGCAGCGTGACGCCCGCGTCGACCGCCCGGTGGATCAGCCGCCCCGCCTCACCCTGGTCGACCCTGCCGTAGGCCCCGCTGAGGGCGAGCGAGCCGAGGCCGAGGACGGAGACCACCGGCCCCTCGGGACCCAACCTCGTGTATCGCACGAAATCCCCTTCGCGCTGCGGGCTTTCCGTCAACAGGATCAGTCAAGGTGCGTGCAAATTTACTGTCAACCCGCGTCACCGGTAAAGAGGTGTGCGGCATATCACAGCGAACCCGTACGCGATGGTAGGACACCTGGGGATGGTTCCGACAAGAAGGTATGCGTTCCCGGCCCCTACGCGAACCCCTAATGTGCGGTGCTCAAGCCACAGAACTTCACTATTGCCCTTTTCGTGAAATATGGCATTTGGTTACTGTGCCGGTGTTCCCGCAGAACCGAGCGTGAGGAGGCCGGGTGATCGAGGAGATCCTGCCCGCCACCGTCATGGCCTTCGACGCTTTCACCGACCCGCCGGGAATCACGCTCTTCCCCGAGGAGGCCGAGCTGGTCCGGCGGGCCGCCGAGAAACGCCGCAGGGAGTTCACCACCGCCCGCCACTGCGCCCACCGCGCGTTGGACCGCCTCGGCGTGCCCCCCGTCCCGGTGCTGACCGGCGCCCACGGGGAGCCCGCCTGGCCGCCCGGGGTCGTCGGCAGCATCACCCACTGCGCCGGCTACCGCGCCGCCGCCGTCGGCGCCGCGCCGTACGCCATCGGGATCGACGCCGAGCCCGACGGGCCGCTGCCGCCCGGCGTGCTGGAGGCCGTCGCGGTGCCCGAGGAGTGCGAGCACCTGCGCCGGCTGGCCGCCGAGCACCCCGGCCCGAGCTGGGACCGGCTGCTGTTCAGCGCCAAGGAGTCGGTCTACAAGGCGTGGTACCCGCTGGCCAGGCGCTGGCTCGACTTCCAGGACGCGGTGATCGACCTCGACCCCGTACGCGGCACCTTCGACGCCCGCCTCCTCGTCACCGGGCCCTGCTGGCAGGGCGGGCGGGTCAGCGGCTTCACCGGCCGCTGGACGGCCGCCCGCGGCCTGGTGCTGACGGCGATCGCCATGACCGCCCCACCCGACGCCAGGAAGGCGGCCTGACCGTGACCGGAGCCAGGACCAGGTTCGGGGTCGTGCTCATCGCCGAGCACGCCACCAGGAAGGAATGGATCGGCCGCTGCCGCCGCGCCGAGGCGCTGGGCTTCGACGTGATCGCGGTGCCCGACCACCTCAACCTCCTGTCGCCCTTCCCCACCGCCGTGCTCGCCGCAGAGGCCACCGAACGCCCGGCGATCGGCACGTACGTGCTCAACGCCAGCTTCCACCGCCCCGCCCTGCTCGCCAGGGACGTCGCCACCGCCGCCGGCCTCCTCGGCGACCGCTTCGAGCTGGGGCTCGGCACCGGCTACGTCGAGGCCGAGTTCGCCGCCGCCGGGCTGCCCTTCGACCCGGCCACCCGGGTCGCCCGCCTGGCCGCGCTGGCCCGCGCCCTCGACCGGCTGCCCGCCCGGCCGCCGCTCCTGATCGGCGGGCACGGCGACCGCGTGCTCCGCCTCGCCGCCCGGCACGCCGACGTGGCCGGGTTCACCGGCGCCCGCCACCGCCCCGAGTACGGCCGCACCGCGCTCGTCACCGCAGGGGCGCTGCTGGAGCGGGTGGCGTACCTGCGGGCCGCGGCCGGCGAGCGGGCCACCCGGCTGGAGCTCAACGTGCTGTCGAAGGCCACGGTGCTGACCCGCGACCGGCGCGCGGGCGTGGAGAGCCTGCGCCGCTACGCCCCCGACCTCACCACCGAGGAGCTTCTGGAGGTGCCGACCCTGTTCGTCGGCACGCCGGCGCAGATCGCCGAGCAGGTGCGCGCGGACGAGGAACGCTTCGGCTTCACGTACGTCACCGTCATGGACTCCGCCATGGACGCCTTCGGGCAGGTCATCGAGCGGCTGCGCTGACCGCCGGCTCGCGCGAGCCCAGCGCCAGGGCGTGCAGGCAGGCGTTGAGCGTCCGGGCCTGCACGTTCAGGTAGTAGCTGTGCCGCAGCAGCTCGTCGAGCTGGTGCAGGGCGATCCAGCGGAAGGCCGGATGGCCGGGCAGCGGGTTCTCGTCCACCTCGATCACCTGGTAGCGGTTGCGGGCGTGGTAGAAGCGCCCGCCCTCCTCCGACAGCACCGTGTCGAAGCGCACCCGCCCGGCCGGCGCGGTCAGCACCTCCGCCAGCAGCGGCGGGCGGGCCGCCGCGGGAAGCCGGTCGTAGTTGCCCGGCGTGCACTGCACGGTCGGGGCCAGCTCCACCACGTCGGTGTAGCCGGGCTCGACGCGGGCGTGCGCCAGCGCGTGCACCACGCCGCCGATCCGGCGGACCAGGAAGGCCACCACGCCCGTCCCGACCGGCGCGATCATCGGCTGCGTCCACGAGGCCACCTCGCGGCCCCTCGCCTCCACGCCCACCCCTATCACCTCGAAGAACCGGCCGCTCTCGTGCGCGATCCTGCCGTCGCTCCGCCGCCAGTGCCGTACCTGGGCGAGCGGCACCGGGCGGGCGTGCACCTCCACGGTCGAGCGCACGCCGCTGAGCCAGCTCAGCAGCTCCGGCAGGCCGTGCCTGGCCCCGGCGCGCGGGTCGCGCGAGCGCGCCACGGCCGCTCCGAAGCCGCCGTCGGAACGGGGCTCGCCACCACCCAGGACGGGCAGGCAGGCCAGCACCGTACGGGCGTCCATGTTGACCAGGTCAGGCGCCGACAGCAGCTCCCGCACCCGGCGCAGCGGCAGCCACCGGAAGCCCTCGGCCGCCTCGACGTGCTCGCTCACCTCCACGACCATGTTCCTGTTGCGCTTGCGGAAGAACCACGCCCCCTGCTCCGACTGCCGCACGTCCGCCAGCACCCGCCCCCTGGGCCGCCGGAACAGCTCCAGGTACGGCACCGCCCGCCCCCGGTGCAGCCGCGTGTAGTTGCTCCGCGTCGCCTGCACCGTGGGGGAGAGCTGGACACCCCCGGGGTTGCCCGGCTCGTTCTTGGCCTGCATGAGCAGGTGGGGCTCGCCGGCCACGCGCCGCAGCAGGATGCCGAGAATGCCCGCCTCGGGCTGGTTGATGATGGGCTGGCTCCAGCCGGGCACCGCCCAGCCGGGACGGCGCACGTCGAGCCCCTCGACCGTGAAGAACCCGCCGCTGACGTGGCGCAGGTCGCCCGTCACCGGATCGGCCCGCCAGCCGGCCAGCTCCTCCAGCGGCAGCCGGGTCACCCGCATGGACGTCTGCCCGGCCACCTCCCGCAGCCAGTCGTGAACGTCGATGACGGCACCCCCTCCCAGCGTCCGCCGAGGTCCGATGCCGCCGAAGCTGTCACGCGGGCAGCCGCGCCTCAACCCCTGCCCGCCCGGCCGCCGCCCCCTGCCCGCTGGTTAGGGGTTCTTCGGCTGGGCCGGATCTTCGTAGCCTTTTACTGTGGACGCCATGACCGATCATCGGGAAGTGCGGGCCGGCGACCGCGACCGCGAGCGCGTGGCCGAGATGCTCCGCGTCGCGGTCGCCGAAGGGCGCATCACCCTGGAGGAGCTGCACGAGCGCGTCGACCGCGCCTACACCGCGCGCACGCTCGGCGACCTGGACGAGGTCGTCGCCGACCTGCCGGTCCCCGGCGTCCCGTCCCCGCCCGTCCCGGTGCCCGTGTTCGCCGACGCCGCAGGCGCGCTGGAGCTGCACACGGTCAGCGGCCGGGTCGAACAGGCGGGCCGCTGGAGGGTCCCCGCGCACATCAGCGCCAAGGCGGGCCGCTGGGGCAAGGCGCGGATCGACTTCACCCGGGCCGAGTGCCCCCACCGCGAGGTCGTGCTCGACGTCGAGATCACCTCCTGGTTCGGCGACATCGTCGTCGTGGTCCCGCGAGGCTGGCGGGTGCGCGACGAGGACGTCGTCCGCCGCTGGATGGGCGCCGTCCACAACCACCCGCCCGTGCCGCTCGCCGCCGACGGCGTCACCGTGCGCCTCACCGGCTACGTGCAGACCGGCGACGTCTGGGTGCGATACCGCCGCCCACCGACCTGAGGAGGACCTCATGGCGTGCCGGATCTGTTCGGGCCGTCTCCACCCGTTCGCCGACTTCGGGAGCCAGCCGCTCTCCGACGCGTTCGCCGCACCCGGCGACCCGGCCGAGCCGTTCGCCTTCCACCTCGCCGCCGGCGTGTGCGCCGGCTGCTCCACGGTCCAGCTCCTGGAGGAGGTGCCGCGCGAACGCATGTTCCACGCGGACTACCCCTACCTGTCCTCCGGCTCGGCCGTCATGCGCGAGCACTTCGAGAGCCTCGCCAAGCGGCTGCTCACCACCGAGCTGACCGGGCCCGACCCGTTCGTGGTCGAGCTGGGCTGCAACGACGGCGCCATGCTGGCGGTGATCGCCGACGCCGGCGTGCGGCACCTCGGCGTCGAGCCGTCCGGCGGGGTCGCCGACGTCGCGGCCGCCAAGGGCGTACGGGTGCGCAAGGACTTCTTCGAGGCCGCCACCGCCGCCGCCGTCCTGGCCGAGGACGGGCCCGCCGACGTCGTCTACGCGGCCAACACCCTCTGCCACATCCCCTACCTCGACTCGATCATGGAAGGGCTGGACACCCTGCTGCGGCCCGGCGGCGTGTTCGTCTTCGAGGACCCCTACCTCGGCGACATCGTCGAACGCGCCTCCTTCGACCAGATCTACGACGAGCACTTCTACTACTTCAGCGCCACCTCCGTACGCGGCCTGGCCCGCCGCCACGGCTTCGAGCTCGTCGACGTCGAACGCCTGCCCGTGCACGGCGGCGAGGTCCGCTACACCCTCGCCCGCCAGGGCGCCCGCACCCCCGCCCCGGCCGTCGCCGAGCTGCTGGCCGCCGAGGAGGCCGCCGCGCTGCACGAGCCCGCCACCCTGCGCCGCTTCGCCGCCCGCGTCGCCGGCACCCGCGACCGCCTGGTCACGCTGCTCACCGGCCTGCGCGACCAGGGCGCCCGCGTCTACGGCTACGGCGCCACCGCCAAGAGCGCCACCGTGCTCAACTACTGCGGCATCGGCCCCGACCTGATCACGTTCGTCAGCGACACCACCCCCGCCAAGCAGGGCAGGCTCACGCCCGGCTCGCACATCCCCGTACGCGGCCCCGAGGCGTTCGCCGACCCCTACCCCGACTACGCGGTGCTGTTCGCCTGGAACCACGCGGCCGAGATCATGGCCAAGGAGAGCGGCTTCGGCGCGGCCGGAGGGACGTGGATCCTCTACGTCCCCGAGGTCCACCTGGTACGGGCCTGAGCCGATGCGGCACCGCGAACTCGCCGTCGCCGGCGCCTACGCCTTCTTCCCCGACGTCTTCGCCGACGAGCGCGGCGACTTCGCCTCGCCGTACCAGGAGCGGGCCTTCGCCGCCGCGACCGGGCGGCGTCTCTTCCCCGTCGCCCAGGCCAGCAGAAGCGTCTCCGCGCGCGGCGTGGTGCGCGGCCTCCACTACACCCTCGTCCCGCCCGGCACCGCCAAGTACGTCTACTGCGCCGCGGGGCGGGCCCTGGACTACGTGGTCGACCTGCGGTCCGGCTCGCCGACGTTCGGCCGGTGGGAGTCCCTGGAACTGACGCCCGCGACCGGCGCCGCCGTCTACCTCCCGCCCGGCGTCGGCCACGCCTTCGCCGCCCTGGAGGACGGCACGGCCGTGTGCTACATGCTGTCGGAGGAGTACCGCAGGGAACACGAGCTCGCCCTGTCCGTCTTCGACCCGGAACTCGCCCTGCGCCTCCCGCCCGGCCCACCGGTCCTCTCCGACCGCGACCGCCGCGCCCCCACCCTCGCCGAAGCCGCCGCCCAGGGCCTCCTGCCCCGCTACGACGGCTGAAGCGTTCGAGGGGGGTTTCGACCCGTCGCCCGCCTGGTGCGACAACGCGGAGGCCGGTCATGCCTGTGACCTTTTCTCAAGTCATCAAGGGCGATGCCTGAACGGGTCGATGGTGGAGGTCGGTGGCGACCGCGCGGGAGAGCTCAGATGGACCAGGCGATAGCAGGGTGCATCCGGAATCCGCGCCGGAATCGCACGGTGCCTGCGTGTATGCCGGGGTGTTGTTCACCGGATGCTCGGCTCGCGATGCGTGATCTGCAGGACAGGGCCCGGCTGGGGTTACGCCCAGCCGGGCCCGCACTTACCCCTGAGACGTTCTCAGGGGCACAGGTGTAAGTGGAGACCTACCAGTTGACCCATCCTGAGGGAACCGGAAGGATATTCGTGTCTATGAGCCCCTTGTCTTCTCGTATATGGAACGCGCCTGCTGAGATGACCTGGAACTTCTCCAGGGAGCAGGGAGTTGTCGCCCCCTGCCAGCAGGTTCCCTGAACAGCGTCGCTCAGGACCCCCACACGGGTCCGGAAAGCCCTCTTGTACGTTCCGGCGCCGATGATCGGTCCGTTGTTGCCCCCCGGACTCCCTGCAGTACTCGAAGGACTGGGGCAATCCTTCGTCTTCATCTGGCTGTAGACCCCGGAGAAGGCGCCGCTGTACGAGACGTTCACCCATTGAGCAGGAAAACCGCCCGACAGCTCGGCACCGATCTGCACACCGAACTGCCATTGCGTCTGCACGGCCACAAAACAGGGGGATGCGGCCACGTCGACCGATGTGAGTTGGATGAGACGATCGTTCCGCTTCTTCTGGGCGGTGTTACGGACCCATGCGTTCTGTGTTTTCTTTCCCGGGTCCCGGAAGGCGTTGCTCGTCCAGATGACAGCTGAGGCCGCCATCTTGTCGACTGTCCATGCCGTGGTGTCGGGGCGCCCATGGCACCTGTCCCACTGTGCTACTCCGGTGACCGTGAAATACATTCCCTTGGCGCCTGCGTAGATGACCTTCTTGGTTTTTGTGAGCTTTCCTGGGAGGAACGGCGCCTGTGTCCGGTCACAGGCGTCGCCGGCCATGGTCGAACGGGTATGGCCGGGGATCAGGAAATTGTCCCACTGGACCTCTTGCTTGAGCAGTTCAACCTCGTCGTTGTCGCCCATGAAGTCTGAGGGATCCGACTCCACTTCGAGCGCAACTTGGATGATCGTGAGGCCGCCGCACCGGTCGAAGACGAAGATGTCGATGATCGGCTCGCTGGGCTCGACCACGCCGCCTGCCACGCTGGTTGTCTTCGAACTGCCGGCAGCGGCGGCCGGCCCGTCGATCTCCCAGGTGCGCCTGACAGTCGCGGTAACCCATACCCGACCGTCGGGGCCCTCTCTCGGGACCACGTTCTCCACCGTGACCGTGGAGTTGCTGCGGGTGATGCCGGCGGCGTCCTGCCGGAGTTTCTCCTCGATGAGTTGATTGTTCAGCAGCGAGACCATCGCCGTCTCGGACGCCTCTGGTGTTACGCCGGGAGCCTGCCACACAGTGGCGGCTCGGCCCTCAAGTACCGCGTCCTGGGCCTGGAAATAGCGCTTGATGCGATCGGCGTAATTCTGCCCGGTGGTAGCGGTGGTTGCCTTGGCGGCTCCGGCTGGTGGTGGTGTCACTTCCAGCACACAGGTTGCTTCATCGGCAGGGGGCGGCGGGGCCGCTTTCGGCGTCACTGTCGCCGATGCCCAAGCGCTGGTGCCGTACGGCGTCTTCGCCCTGACTTTGACGGTGTATTCCGTGCCGTTGGTCAGGCCGTCGATCGCGACCCAGGGGTCCGCGACCGACATGGACTTGACGGTTTCGCTGCCTTCGGCGACCTCGACATCGTAGCCGGACAAAAGAGCGGTGCTGCCGGTACTCGCGGGAAGTCCCCAACTCGCGATCGCGCTCGTGTCGCCGGGCTCTGTGCTGAGGTTCATGACAGAGTCGGGCGGCTCCGGAGGAGTGTAGGTGATGTTGATCGAAGTAGGCGTGGCGGATTCAGCGGCCCCGAAGGTGATGGCTTCATCGCCGCTAGAAGTGATCATGAGCCATTGGCCGGCAACGACGGCGATGTCCGCCTGCGGCGCGTTCATCGGCAGGGTGTAGGTGGCCCTGGGGTCGATGTCCTGCGCCAAGTCCGAGCTGCTGGTCGTAGAAGTCACTGGGCTCTTGAGCGGCACTGCGGTAACGACCGTCTCCTCAGGGCAGGGCCCGGAAGAACAGGTGGGCGTGCCCAGGTGGAGAAGCGCTTTGGTGATCGCGGAGCCGCTCGGCAACTCGTCGAGTTTGACTTTCAGGATCAGCGCCTTCTTCTCCGCGCCGCTGCCGCCCACCTGCAGAGTTGTGGTGTCCGCCACTGCACAGGGGCCACCGTCGCACGCGGTTGGATCGACCTTCACTGTTTTCGCGACGAAGTTGTCGCGCTGCAGCGTGATTTGCGCATCGTTGTTCGGTGTGTCGATGATCTCACCGTCTGCTGCCGGGGTCTCGAACAAGACCGGTGCGGTCTTCGGCGAGCAGACTTCGTCGATGACGCCCCCGGCAGTGGTGGTGGCACCTGCGATGGACGACTGAGCGGCGAGGGGAGCCAAGCTCGCTCCGCCGATCGGCGTGTTCATGTCGGTGGTGATCTGGGCTGCGGTTTGGGCGCGGTTGTAGATGCGAACTTCGTCGATCACGCCCTTGAAATACTCACCGTAGATGCCGTTGCCGCCGATGTGCAGCAACCCGGCGTCGTTGGAGACCGAGCCGCTGAAGCCGGCTTGGCCGATCTGGGTGCCGTTGCGGTAGATGCGCGCGGTGCTGCCGTCGTAGGTGACGGCGATGTGCGCCCAGGTGTTGGCGGTCAAGGTGCTGGCGGCGTCTACGGACTGGGACTGTCCGTTGACGTTGAACCAGCCGCTGGGGCCGCCGTCGGCGGCGGCATAGAGACTGTAGGACAGGTCGAAGACGCTGTCGTTGTCCTTGGCGATCACGGTGCGCCAACTGTCCAGTGTGCTGGGCTTGACCCAGGCTGAGAGGGTGAGCGCGTTGCTCAGACGCAGGGAGGGCGAGTCCTCGATGTCCACGGTGCCGTAGGTGCCGTTGAAGGACAGCGCCTGGCCGTACTTGCCGGCGACCCAGGTGGTGCCGAAGGCACTGCCGTCGTGGTCTCCGATCGGGTCGGCGATGGTGTCGCCGGTGCCTTCGTTCATTCCGTAGGCTGCGACGAGCCCAGCCGGGGTCGGCGTAGGGGTCGGCGTGGGCGTGGGCGTGGGCGTGGGCGTCGGCGTGGGCGTCGGGGTGGAGGTGGGCGTCGGCGTAGAAGTTGGTGTGGGAGTCGGACCCGGGCCAGTGCCGCCGCCGTCCTGTGGGCCGGTGACGCAGGCCGTCATCTGCCACTTGTACGTCCTGCCAGGCTGCACGATGCCGGCCGGGACCTCCAAGGAGGCGCGTTCCCCGCCGTTGACGGTGCTGCTGCCGAGCGGGGCGGAGCCGACCGGCAGGCCCTGGCTGTCGTACAAGTAGTACTTGGCCGTCACCGCTCCGCCGGAGGGGCGGTTGACCATGCCGGAGAGGATCGGCTGAGTGGGGTCCGCCATGCCGGTCTCGGTCTGGAACGGCAGCACGGGCGCGTCCGAGGTGATGCGGTAGGCCGGGCTCTCGTTGCAGGAGGGCGGGGTGATGCCGCTACGGCAGGCCTTGACCACGAACTTGAAGCTGGCCGGGTTGTCCAGGGTGAAGACCTTGTCCAGCGGCTGACCGGAGGGGATGTTGTTGTGGGTGGTGGTGCCGGGGACGCCGACCAGGGAGCGGATCTCGTCGCCGGTGAGCACCCGCTGGTAGGCGTGCACGTCGTCGATGGCGCCGTCGAGGGTGGCCTCGTCGCCGGCGATGACGGTGCCGCGGCCGATCTCGAAGGCGCCCCGGGCGTTCCATCCGGCGGTGTGGTCGCGTTCGGCGTTGAGTTCGCCGTCGACGTACAGGCGCATCTTGTGGTCGGTCGCGTCGTACTGGGCGGCCAGGTGCGTCCAGCGGCCGACGCCGGCCAGCTTCTTCGACCCGATCGGGACCGGGTTGGCGTTGGGGGTGTCGGTGTCGTTGAGGGTGAGGATCCAGCGCTGGTCCAGTTCGGCGGCGTTGGAGGCCAGGTAGCCCAGGGTGAAGCCGGGCTGGTTGGTGCCCATCTGGGAGAACACGGCCTGGTCGCCGGCGCCGCTGTCGAGCCGTACCCAGGCGGTGACGGTGTAGCTCTGATTGGTGTTCAGGACCGGTGCGCCGGTGCGGATCAGGCCGCCGGGCGACAGCTTGACCGCCTGGCCGAGCTGGCCGGGGACGCGGCTGTAAGCGCCGCTCAGGGCGGCGGTGAAGCCCTTGCCGGTGGCGTCGGCGGCGCTGGCGCCGGCGGTTTCGTCCAGCTTCCACCATGCCGCTTCGCCGGTGGGCAGTTGGGCGGCCGGGGGCGCCATGGTGGAGTCGTTGACAGTCACGGTGTAGTCCAGGTTCGTCGCCTCGGGGACGCTGGACTTGTAGGTGACCTTGACGTTGGTGCTGCGGGCGATGGCGTCGTTGCCGGTCATGGAGTCGATCGACTCGGCGGCGACGGTGGGGATCTCCGGCGGGAGCACCCAGTCCACGCTCAGCTTGGGAACGCGGGACCCGCCCCACATCTGGGCCCAGAAGTTGTACGACTCGCTGAGGTCCTTGGGCACCGGCAACTCGGTGCCGAGCCGGAGTTGCAGCCCGTGGTTGGCGGTGCCGGTGGCCCAGGCTTGGGCCATCGCGGTCAGGTTCCAGCTCCAGATCGCCCCGTCGGTGCGTACTTGGGCACAGGGGTCGAGAGAGGAGCGTTCGTCGGGGCTGGTGGCCGGCTGGTCGGCCCAGTAGGTGTCGTCGGCGTCCCACGCTTCGGTGATGCGGGAGGCGATGACCGCCTGCAGGCTGCTGCACGTGATGGCGTCGCCGTGCAGGGACAGTTGCATGGTGGCCTTGACCACCTGGCGGCCGTTGATCGGCGCGGTGTCGAAGGCCAGCAGCGCGCGGGTGGCGGACTCTCTGGTATAGCCGCAGGTGGAGGGGGTGGGGCAGGTCCGGGGGTTGGACCGGGACACCTGACCGGGGCCTGTCCCCAAGTTGGGGGACATGACCGACGTCTCCTGCGTCACGGTCAGGGTGGTGGTCGGGTCCACGGTGACCGGGTACTGGGTCGCCGGGTCGGCCAGCCACTTCGCGTCCGGCTTCAGCACCAGGACGGTGTCGCCGTTGCCGCCCTTGACCACATCGGTGGCGACCTTGGCCTCGCGGCCCGGCTGCTTGGCGTCGGCCTTGGCCGCCGCGGCGTCCCACATGCGGGGCGCGGGCGCTGAGGCGATCTTCTTGTCCTTGTCCTTGCCCTCGTCGTCGGACAGGGTGAGCGCGCCGGATTTGGTCTTGGCCAGTTTGACGCCCTGGGCCTGGACCGGCAGGCGGAACTCCACCGGCCCGGTCGGCCGCTCGCGCAGTACCACGTCATGCCGGAACCCGGTGGGCAGCGCGGTGACCACCAGGTCGGCGGAAGGGCCGGCGACGCCTGTGTAGGTGGCGACGTTGCCCTTGATCTGTGGCTTGGGGAGCCTGGTGGGCCAGGACAGGCCGAAGCTGGTGTCGCGCGCCATGCGGATGGTGGCGAACGGTCCGTCGCCGCCGGGTGACAGCCGTAGCCCGGCCTTCGCCAGCCGGGGCCTGAGTACCCCGTTCTCTTCCACGAGGGTGGTGTCGATCCACGCCCATGTCTTGCCGCGCCGTAATTGGGCGGGGCCGTTATAGGACTGGGTAGACAGATGGCCGTCCGGATAGGCCCACGTACGCGAGGATTCGGTGTACGCGGCTTCTACCGCGACCGGCTTGTTATTTTTCTTCGCTTCGGCGAGCGCGGCGCGTAACGGCGCGTCCGGATCCTCCGGCCGGGGAAACGTGGTTATCGATGGAGTGGTCGATCCGGGCGGCTCCGGTTCGGCCTGGGCTGAGGGAATGGTTCCTGCGACGAGCAGCGATGCTGTCACCGTGAGCACCGTTGCGATCGCTAATTGTCCAGGGGTGGGCCGGCCGCGTTTCGATGTGCTTACTAACTTGTTCACTAACACCTCTGAATCGGGGTGAGTATGAGGTAGCGAACAAGCTTTACCGGCAACGAACTTGATGATCAATGTGATTAAGATCACCATAAATTGCGGCTAAATAACCTGTAACACTCGGGGGTCACGCTCAGAGGACGGCGTGGAGTGCCGCGATGACCTTGTCCTGGAGGCCGGCCGGGAGGGACGGGTACATCGGCAGGGAGAAGATCTCGCCGGCCAGCGCCTCGGTGACCGGCAGGCTGCCGCGGGGCCGGCCCAGGTGGGCGAAGCCGGACATCGTGTGGATCGGCCAGGGGTAGCTGATGTTGAGGTGGATGTCGTGGCGGCGCAGGGACTCGATGATCTCGTCGCGGCGGGGGTGGCGGACCACGTACAGGTAGTAGGCGTGCTCGTTGCCGGGGGCGGTGGCGGGCAGGACGAGGTCGGTGCCGGACAGGGCCTCGGCGTAGCGGGCGGCCACCGCGCGGCGTCCGGCGAGGTAGTCGTCGAGGCGGGTCAGCTTGCGGCGCAGGATCTCGGCCTGGACCTCGTCCAGGCGGGAGTTGTGGCCCGGGGTCTCGACGACGTAGTACGTCTGCTCCATCCCGTAGTACCGCAGCCGCCGCAGCGCCCGGTCGGTGTCGTCGTCGCCGGTGACGACGGCGCCGCCGTCCCCGTACGCGCCGAGCACCTTCGTCGGGTAGAAGGAGAACGCCGCGGCGTGGCCCATCGAGCCGGCGGTGCGGCCGTGGTGGCGGGCGCCGTGCGCCTGGGCGCAGTCCTCCACGATGACCAGGCCGTGCGTCCTGGCCAGCCGTTCCAGGGGCGCCATGTCCACGCACTGGCCGTACAGGTGCACCGGCAGCAGGCAGCGCGTGCGCGGCGTGATGAGCGCCTCCACCTGGGAGACGTCCATCAGGTACGTCCCCGCGTCCACGTCGGCGAACACCGGCGTCGCGCCCACGGCGTCGATGGCCAACACGGTCGGCGCGGCCGTGTTGGAGACCGTGATCACCTCGTCGCCGGGGCCGACCCCCAGCGCCTGCAGGGCCAGTTTGACGGCGTTGGTGCCGTTGTCCACGCCGGCGCAGTGGCGTACGCCGAGGTAGGCGGCGAACTCCTCCTCGAAGCCGCGCACGCTCCGGCCGAGCACGAGCCGGCCGGAGCTGAAGACGGTCTCGACCGCGTCCAGGATGTCGGCGCGCTCTGATTCGTATTCCGGCAGATAGTCCCAGACAAGGGTGGCCATGGCACCAGTGAACGCCCTGCCGCCGCCCCCGCGGAACCCCTAGACGCGGGGGCGGTTTTCTGGGGACCGGTAGGGGGTGACGCGCGACGGTCAGGCTCATTACCGTGACGATGGCACAGTTCATGAGAATGAGCCGAAAGAATTCACATGACGGGGCATCTGCTTTTTATGTGCTTTCCTGATCGCGGCCATGTCATTCCGACGCTGGCCGTGGTCGCGGAATTGACGCGACGGGGAAATCGGGTCACCTATCTGACCGGCGGCAGTGCGGCGGAGGCCGTCGCGGCGGCCGGGGCCGAGGTCGTCACCTACGACTCGCCGTACGAGCGGGTCCGCTCGCGGGCGGCCGAGGACGATCCGCTCGCGCTGCTGTCGCTCCTGCTGGACGAGAGCGAGGCCATGCTGGCCGCCGCCGCCCGCCTGCTGGTGCGGCCGGACGCCATCGCCTACGACATCTCCACCCTGCACGCCGGCCGCGTCCTGGCCAGGGCCACCGGACTGCCGGCGACCCAGCTCATCCCCATCTTCGCCTCCAACGCCCACTACTCCGTCCTCGCCGCCACCTACGAAGGAGAGGCCGCGGGCCGCCTGGACCGGGAGCTGCCCGGCTGGGTGGACGGCATGCTGGCGAGGATCGGGGCGCTCGCGCGCCGGCACGGCGTCCACGACGACCCTGCCGCGCTGTGGTGGGGGGTCCAGGACTCCAACCTGGTCGCGCTGCCGCGCTCGTTCCAGTACGCGGGGGAGACGTTCGACGAGCGGTTCACCTTCGTCGGGCCCTGCCTCGGCGAGCGCCGCTTCCTGGAGGAGTGGCGCCCGCCGGGCGACGGGCTGCCGGTCGCGCTGCTGTCGTTCGGCAGCGTCGGCACCACCCGGCCCGAGCTGCTGCGCACCTGCGCCCAGGCGCTGGCCGAGCTGCCCTGGCGTACGGTCGTCACGCTGGCCGACGGCACCGATCCGGCCGTGCTCGGCCCGCTGCCGCCCACCGTCGAGCCGCGACGGCGGGTCTCGCACCTGAGCGTGCTGCGTCACGCGAGCGTGGCGGTCACGCACGGCGGCCTCGGCACCGCGATGGAGGCGCTGCACCGCGGCTGCCCGCTGGTGGTCGTGCCGACGACGGCGATGGACGGGCCGGTCGCGCGGCGCGTCGCCGAGCTGGGCCTCGGCCGCGCGCTGGACCCGGCCGGGCTCACCGCCGCCGAGGTGGCCGAACGGGTGCTCGCCGTCGCCGCCGACCCGGCCGCGCGGCGGGCCGCCGCGGCCATGAGCGCCGACATCCGCGCCTCCGGCGGCGCCGCCCGCGCCGCCGACCTGCTGGAACGCCTCCCGTCCCGGGCGGCGGCGTGATGGCGGGGCCGGCGTTCGCGTTCCACGTGCTGGGGCCGCTCAAGGTGGTCAGGGACGGCGTCGAGCTGCCCATGAGCGCCAACCGCGAGCTGGTCATCCTGGCCAGCCTGCTGCTCAACGCCAACCGCGTCATGAGCGTCGAACGGCTCATCGAGGCCGTCTGGGCCGGGTCCGCGCCGCCGAGCGCGTGGCGGCAGGTCGCCATCTGCGTCTCCCGGCTGCGCCGCACCCTGGGCGCCGGGGTGATCGAGACCTCCAGCCCCGGCTACCTGCTGCGGGCCACGCCCGACAGCATCGACTGGCTGCGTTTCTCGGCGATGGTGTCCCGGGCCCGCGCGCTGGCCGGCGGCGGCCGGGCCGAGCCCGCCGTGCTGCTGCTGCGCGAGGCGCTGGCGCTGTGGCAGGGGCGGCCGTTCGAGGACATCAGGGGGCTGCGCTACGACGCGGCGCGGATGGAGGAGTCCCGGCTGGAGGCGCTGGAGACGTGCCTGGAGCTGGAGATCGGGCTCGGCCGCCACCACCAGGTGATCCCCGAGCTGCTGGCGCTGGTCGCGGAGTGGCCGCTGCGCGAGCGGGTACGGGCCCAGCTCATGCTCGCCCAGTACCGGGCGGGGCGGCGCGCGGAGGCGTTGCGGACGTACCAGGAGACCCGCCGCTACCTGCTGGAGCAGATCGGCCTGGAGCCGGGGCCGGCGCTGCGGCGGCTGCAGGAGCAGATCCTCAGGGACGAGTCCCACCTGATGCGCCCGCCCGCGGCCGTCCCGCGGCCCGGCGGGCTGGTGCCGTGCCAGCTCCCGCCGCGGGTCCTGCCGTTCGTGGGGCGGGCGGGCGAGCTCGCGGCGCTGGACGCCGCGCTGCTCGGCGACGGCGCCGCTCCGTTCATGGTCATCAGCGGTCCGGGCGGGGTGGGCAAGACCAGTCTCGCCCTGCACTGGGCGCACGCGCGCATCGACGCCTTCCCCGACGGGCAGCTGCACGCCTGCCTGGGCGGCGCCGCCGCGCCGGACGCCGTGCTCGACCGTTTCCTGCGCGCGCTCGGCGTGCCCGCGCCCGACCTGCCCGCCGACCCCGACGAGCGGCTCGCCCTCTACCGGAGCTGCACCGCCTCCCGGCGGCTGCTCGTGGTGCTGGACGGGGCCGAGGACGGCGACCAGGTGCTGCCGCTGCTGCCCGGGGGCGCGCGCTGCCGGGTCGTGGTCACCGCCACCGGCCCTCTCGACGATCTGGTGGCCCGGCAGGGGGCGCACCGCGCGTTCCTGCGTCCGCTGCCCGAGGACGCGGCGCGGGAGCTGGCGGGGCTGCTGGTGGGGGCGTCGTCGCCGTACGGGGACGACACGGTACGCGAGCTCGTGGCCGCCTCCTGCGGCAACCCCCTCTCGCTCCGCCTCGCCGCCGCCCGCCTCCACCCCCGCTGACCGCCGCGCCCTGCGGGTCAGGGGCGGCACAGCACCGTGTCGAGCGCCGTGACCAGGGCGTCCGCGGAGGGCGCGGCGTCGTGGGCGCGCCAGGCGACGTGGCCGTCCGGGCGGACGAGGACGGCGCCCCGGGGACCGAGACCGTACTCCTTGGCCCAGGTGGGCGAGGACAGCGGGCCGTCGCCGCCGATCTCCACCGCCGTGAGCGGCACGCCCGTGACGGCGGACGCCTGGGCGGCCCAGCCGGAGCCCGCCGGGGTGAGCAGCGTGAAACGGGGCCCGAGCAGGTCGAGCGTGGACACCTGGCCCCCGTCGCCGGACAGCCACACGTGCGGGGCGCGGTGACCGGGGCGGGCCACCGGCACGTACGTCCGGTACGGATCCGCGACCGCGGGCGGCGCGCTGCCGTCCGGGACGACGGCCGCCGACTCGTAGTGGAAGCCCAGCACCAGCCCCTCCGAGCTGCGCCGGTCGGCCTGCTGCCTGATGGCCTCCGCCATGGGCAGCCGGCCCTCCATCATCCGCCAGGTGATCAGCGCGTTGGCCAGGCTCTCGTCCACGGTGCGGGCGGCGACCGGCCGCCGCTCCTCCCCGTACGTCTCCAGCAGCGCCTCCCCGGCCCCCCACCGCAGCACGGCGGCCAGCTTCCAGGCCAGGTTGTGCGCGTCCTGGATGCCGCAGTTCATCCCGAACCCGCCCTGCGGCGTCGCCACGTGCGCCGCGTCGCCCGCCAGGAAGACGGGCCCGGCGCGGAAGGCGGCGGCGAGCATCGCCTGCTGCAGCCACGGCAGCACGCCGACGAGCCGGACCGGCAGGCCGGGCACGCCGACGGCGTCCCGCACCGCCCGCAGGCACACCTCCTCGGTGAAGTCCTCGGGGCTGCCGCCATGCTCGGGCTCGTAGCCCGTCTGCACCATCCAGCGTTCGCGGTGGTCGACGGCCTCGACCGCGCACGGCGGGTCGGTGAGGAAGGACAGGGCGGCGCGCCGGTCGGCGGGCAGGAAGCCCAGGTCGGCCTCGAACATGATGCTGATCATGTGCCCGAGCGGCGGCGGGCCCTCCCAGGCGATGCCGAGGGAGTCGCGCACGCCGCTGCGGCTGCCGTCGGCGGCCACGAGATAGCGGCAGCGGACCAGGCTCTCGCCGTCCGGGCCCGACACGACGGCCTCGACGCCCTGCCCCGGCCGGCCGCCGCCGCCCGCCCGCAGGCCGGTCATCTCGGTGCCGAACCGCACGTCGGCCAGCTCCGACGCGAGCCGGCGCAGGATCACCTCCAGCGCGTCCTGCGCGCACAGGAAGGTGTAGGTGGGGCTCTGCGGGGCGTCCCGGTCCAGCTCGGCGGCCGACCGGACGAAGTCGGGGGCGCTCAGCGAGCTGCCCACGCCCACCGCGAGGTACTCCTCGCGCGGCATGCCGGCGGCCTCCACCTCCCCCTCGACGCCCCAGGCGCGGAACAGCTCCATCGTCCTGGTGGTGATGAGCCGGGCCTTCGGGAAAATCGACGTTCCCTGGTGCCGTTCGACCAGCAGGACGGATATTCCGTGGCGGGAGAGCTCGATGGCGGCGCAGAGCCCCACCGGTCCGCCGCCGACCACCAGAACGTCCACCGCGCGCTCATTCATAGCGCCCAGAGTCATATATCGCGATTTCTCGGTCAATGCCGGGATAACCGCGTGATACAGGCGTGATAACGCGCCTTAGTAGCTTGTGGAAGCAGAATCAGATTCGCGCCGACCGGCGAAAGTCGAATTCCTGGAGTCCATCATGCTGTTTGCGCAGGGCACCGTGGCGCTGGTGACCGGCGGATCGCGCGGGATCGGCAGAGCCGTCGCGCTCGACCTGGCCAGGGAGGGCGCCCACGTCCTGGTGAACTACGCGCGTTCCGAGCGCGCGGCCAAGGAGGTCGTGGCCCTCGTCGAGGAGGACGGCGGCAGCGCGGCGGCGGTCCAGGCGGACGTCACGGACGAGGAGGCCGTACGCGCCATGTTCCGCGCCGTGCGCGCCGAGCACGGACGCCTCGACGTGCTGGTGACCAGCGCCGGCATCACGGCCGACCGCTATCTCATCGCCATGGGCCTGGAGCAGTTCCGCGCGCCCGTCGAGACCAACCTCGTCGGCACCTTCCTGGCCTGCAGGGAAGGGCTCAAGCTCATGCAGCACCAGCGCAGCGGCGCGATCGTCACGCTGTCCTCCTCCAGCGGCCTCGACGGCGGCTTCCCCGGCCAGACCAACTACGTGGCCTCCAAGGGCGCGATCATCGCCTTCACCTCCGCGCTGTCCAACGAGGCGGCCCCGCACGGCGTGCGGGCCAACGTGGTGTGCCCCGGCTTCGTGGCCACCGACATGACCCGCAAGGTGCCCGCGAACCTCAAGAAGCAGTACGAGTCCCGCATCCGGCTGGGCCGCATGGGCCGGCCCGAGGAGATCGCCTCCATCGTCAGCTTCCTGGCCTCGGACAAGGCCTCGTACATGTCCGGCTCGGTGGTCGTCGCCCACGGCGGCGGCCTCGGCTGAGCGCGGGAACGCCTTTCCCCGCCGCGCCACCGCCCGCCCACTCCCGCCCCCCAGCACAAGGAGCATCGCCATGACCATCGACGAGCTGCGCGCCAAGGCCGCCGAGCGGCAGCAGACCTGCAGCCAGATCAAGAAGATGATCGTCTCCCGGCTGGACCTCGAGATCGAGCCCGGCTGGATCACCGACGACCAGCCGCTGTTCGGCCGCGGCCTGGAGCTGGACAGCCTCGACGTCCTGGAGCTCTACGTGGCCATCGAGGCCGAGTTCGGCGTGGCGCTCTACGACAGCGAGATGGCGGTCTTCGGCTCGGTCTCGCGCCTGGCCGACGAGGTCAACCCGGCGTTGCGGGCCACGGCATGACGGTCACGGAACGGGCGCCGGCCCGGGGGGAGGCGATCACCGGCCTCACCCACGACCAGGTCCGCCAGGTGCTGCCGCACCGCTGGCCCATGCTGCTGCTCGACCGGGTCGGCGCGGTGGTCCCCGGCGTCAAGGGCACGGCCACCAAGAACGTCGCCGGCACCGAGCTGTGGTTCCAGGGCCACTTCCCCGGCGAGGCCGTGCTGCCCGGCGTCGTGATCGTCGAGGCCATGGCGCAGCTCGCCGGGGTCGTCTTCGCCCTGGCCGGAGCCAGTGAGATCAGCTACCTGGCGGGGGTGCGCTCCATGCGGTTCCGCCGCCCGATCGTCCCGGGCGACCAGGTCACCCTGACGGCCGAGCGGACCGCCGGCGGCGGCGGCTTCGCCGAGTTCCGGGTCGCGGCCCGGGTGGACGGCCAGGTCGCCGCAGAAGGAAACCTCACGATCGCCGACCCGGCGTCGCAACGCACATCGCGAAAGGTGTGAACATGCCAAGCGTCCTCGCGGCCACGCATCCGACGGACACCGTCTACGGCGAGGTGGGCGACGCCACCGTGCCCCTGCGCTTCTCCGCCTCCTCCGCCTCCTCCGCCGCCGAGTACGGCGTGCTGCGGGAGCGCGCCGCCGTCCTCGACCTCGGCGGGCACGGCCTCGTCGAGATCACCGGCCCCTCCGCCGTCGACTTCGCCCAGCGCCTGCTGGCCCGCGACGTCGAGTACCTCACCTCCGACCGCTGCATGATGAGCCTCGTCCTGGACGAGGACGGGCAGGTCGTCGACCAGGTGGTCGCCTTCGGCCGGGAGGACGGGCTGCTGCTGGAGAGCTCCTGCGGCGCCGGCGGCCGGCTCCTGGAGCACCTGCGGGCCCACCAGGAGGACGGCGTCGAGATCACCGACCGTTCGGGCGAGCTCACCGTCATCGGACTGGAGGGCCCCTACGCCTGGGGCGTCGTGGGCCGCCTCATCGACGCCGAGCTGGCCTCGCTGCCGTTCGAGTCGGTCGCGGACGCCACCTGGGACGACACGGAGATCGTCTTCGCCCGTACCGGCCTGACCGGCGAGTACGGCTACCAGATGATCGTCCCCGCCGAGGCCGCCGCCGCCCTGTGGACCAGCGCGCTGGAGCACGCGAGACCCGCCGGGCTGGAGGCGCTGGAGCTGGCCATGCTGGAGGTCCGCCAGCCGATCCCGCGCCACGAGGCCACCCCCGGCGCCACGGTCATCGAGATCGGCGCCAACTGGCTCGTGGACATCACCAAGGACGACTTCGTCGGCAAGGACGCCGTGACCGAGGCGTTCGAGAGCGGCGGCGGCCGGCGCACGGTCGGCTTCACCGGCTGCGCCGGCGTCCCCGCGCCCGGCACCCGCGTGCTCGCGGGCGGCCAGGACGTCGGCGAGATCGTCCACGCCGTGCACAGCGCCGGACTCGACGCCACCCTCGGCCTGGCCAGGGTGGACGCCGACCTCGCGGCGGCCGGGCTGGAGCTCACCGTGGGCGGCCTCACCGTGACCACCCTGACCAGCCCCTACATCGTGCCCAAGAGCTGGAGCATCCCGATCATCTGATCGGCCGGCGCGCTGGAAGAAGGAGACAAGCATGGCGCTGCGGCCCGTCGTGGTCACCGGCCTGGGCATCATCTGCGCCGCCGGACGCGACCCCGCCGAGTTCTGGAGCCGGCTCGTGAAAGGCGAGGGCGGACTCACCCCCATCGAGGACGAGGCGTTCGCCGTGTTCGCGGCCAGGCACGCCGGCCAGGTGCCGGACGCGTGGATCGACGACCAGCTCCCCCAGGAGGACGCCGGCCGCGACCGCACGGCGAGGCTCGCCCTCGTCGCCGCCCGCCAGGCGATCGAGCAGGCGGGTCTGACGGATCGCCGGGCGGGCGGCCCGGCCCCGGGACGGTTCGGCATCATCCTCGGCAAGTGCCAGGCCACCCCCGACGCGGCGGGCCGCTACCAGCCGATGCACCGCACGGCCGACGTGGTGGCCGCCCGCCTCGGCCTCGGCGGCCCGCGCGTCCTCGTCTCCACCGCCTGCGCGGCCGGGGGCAACGCCGTCGGACTGGCCAAGGACAAGATCCTCACCGGCGAGGCGGACGCCGTGCTCGCGGGCGGCGTGGACCCGCTGCTGTTCGGCACGTACGCGGGCTTCGCCGGCCTCCAGGCGCTGAGCACCGGCCCGTGCCGCCCCTACAGCCACTCCGACGGGCTCAACCTGGGCGAGGGCGCCGCCTTCCTCCTGCTGGAGCCGCTGGACCTGGCCCTCGCCCGCGGCGCCACGCCGCTCGCCGAGGTCGCGGGCTACGGCCTGTCCGCCGACGCCTACCACGCCACCGCCCCCGACCCCACCGGCCGCGGCGGGGCGAGCGCCGTCCGCAGGGCACTCGCCGACGCCGGGCTCGCCGCCGCCGACGTCGACTACGTGAGCGGCCACGGCACCGGCACCCCCGCCAACGACGCCATGGAGGCCAAGGTCATGCGCCTGGTCTTCGGCGAGCGGGCCGGGCAGGTGCCGACCAGCAGCATCAAGTCGTTCGTCGGCCACACGCTGGGCGCGGCCGGCGCGGTGGAGGCCGTCGCGAGCGTGCTCGCGCTGCGCCACGCCACCGCCCCGCCGACCCTCGGCTTCGGCGGCGCGACCGGGGCGGCGAGCGACCTCGACTTCGTGCCCGACCAGGCCAGGCCGATGCCCATCGGCACCGTCGTCTCCAACAACTACGCCTTCGGCGGCAACAACGTCTCGCTCGTGCTGACCGCCCCGCGCGGCCCCCGCCCGTACGAGGAGCTGCCCGAGCGCGCCGCCGTGATCACCGGGCTCGGGCCGGTGACCGGCGTCGGCGCGGGGATCGCCGAGGTGGCCCGGGCCGTCGCCGCCGGGCACCGGGCCCCCGGACGGCCGCCGTCGCTGGACGGCCGGACGTACGCGCCGCGCTCCCTGTGGCGGCACATGAACCAGCTGTCCCGCATGGCCATCGCCGCCTCCCGCCTGGCCTGGGAGGACGCCGGGCTCAAACTGCCCAGGAAGGCGCTGGACGACGTGGCGCTCGTCTTCGCCACCGGGGCGGGCTCGGCCGAGAGCACCGGCGGCTTCGACGAGAGCATCGCGGTCAACCCCAGCAAGCCGGCCGTGCTCAGCTTCTCCAACGTCGTGCTCAACGCCACCGGCGGCGCGGTCTGCCAGACCCTGGGCCTGCGCGGGCCCACCACCACGATCTGCAACGGCGGGGCCTCCGCCTCGATCGCCCTGGACTGCGCGCTGGAGCTGATCCGGGCGGGCAAGGCCGAGGTGGTCCTGGTCGTCGCCGCCGACGAGACGACCGGGGGAGGGGAGGCCGATCCGGGGCCGGTGCCGTACGACTCCGGCGCGGCCGGGCCGGTCAAGGGGTCGGCGGCCGTCGCGTTCGTGGTCGAGTCGGCCGAGCACTGCGCCGGGCGCGGCGCGGTCCCGTACGCGAAGGTGGCCGCCACCCGCCACGCCGGCGAGCCGGAGCAGCACACCCCGGACCCACCCGGCGGGCCCCTCGGCGGGCTGCTCGACGCGCTGCTCGGCGGGCTGCTCGGCGGGCAGGCGCCCGAGCTGGTCATCGGCGCGGCCACCGGCGGGCCGGAGGACGGCGCGGAGGCCGCCGCCGTGCGCGCCGCCGCCCCCGGCGCCCCGCTCACCGGCACCGCCGCCCTCACCGGCGACTGCCAGGCGGCCACCGGCGCGCTCAACGTGGCCCTCGCCGCGCTCGCCGTCCGCGACGGCATCGCGCCCGCCCTGACCGGGCTCACCGCCCCCCTCGCCGGCGACCTCACCGCTTACCTGACCGAGCCGGACCTGCCGGCGCCCGCCAGGCGCGTGCTCGCGCTGACCGCCGCGCCGGGATCGGTCCGCGGCGCCGTCCTGCTGGAGGCGGTATGACCGCCGCCGGCGCGAACGGGACCGGCACGCCGTTCGACGTCGCCGAGACCGACCGGCTGCTGACCACCACCCGGTCCGTACGCCGCCGCCTCGACCTGGACCGCCCCGTCCCCCGCGAGGTCATCCAGGAGGCCCTGGAGGTCGCCGTCCAGGCGCCCACCGCCAACAACCACCAGAACTGGCGCTGGCTCGTGCTCACCGAGCCCGCCACCAAGGCCAGGCTCGCCGAGCTGATCCGCTCCTCCTGGCAGTTCCACCTCAACGACATCTGGACCAGGGCGGGCCGGCGCCGGCACGACGCGCAGGCCCGCCGCAACCACGCCTCCGCCCAGGCGCTCACCGAGACCATCGCGGCGGTGCCCGCGCTGGTGATCCCGTGCGTGCTCGGCCGCCCGCCGGACGTCGCCGCGATCAACGACGCCTGGCGGCGGCGCATGGCCGACAAGGTCGCCGAGGACCCCGGCCACCTCGTGCAGCACGGCGAGACCCGGGCCAGCATCTTCTACGGCTCGATCTTCCCCGCCGTCTGGTCCTTCCAGCTCGCGCTGCGCAGCCGGGGACTCGGCAGCACCATCACCTGCCTGCACGTGCCCCACGAACGAGAGGTGGGGCGGTTGCTCGGCATCCCCTCCGGGGTCACGCAGGTGTGCATGATCCCGGTCGCCTACACGGTGGGCACCGACTTCCGCCCCGCCGACCGCTACAGCGCCAAGGAGCGCACCTACTGGGAGAGGTGGGGCACGTGACCCGACGAACCGAACAGCCCGACGTCGTCATCGTGGGCGGCGGCATCTCGGGCGCGTCGGCCGCCTGCCGGCTCGTCGCGGGCGGGCTCTCGGTGACGCTGCTGGAGAAGCAGGACGCCTACCGCGACCTGGTGCGCGGCGAGTGGCTGGCCCCGTGGGGCATCAGGGAGGCGCAGCGGCTCGGCGTCTACGACTGCTTCTCCGCAGGCGGCGCCTGGGAGATCCGCGAGTGGATGACCTGGGACGAGGCCGTCACCGAGGACGAGGTCGAGGCGGTGGACATGACCCGCTTCATCCCCGGCATCGGCGGCCCCATGTCGTTCCCGCACCACCAGGTCTGCGAGCTGATGGCCGAGCAGGCCGCCGCCGGCGGCGCCCGCCTCGTCATGGACGCCGCCAAGATCGGCGTCAGGCCCGGCCCCGAACCGGTCGTCACCTACCGCACGCCGGAGGGCGAGCACGAGCTGCGCCCCCGCATCGTGCTCGGCGCGACCGGCCGCGGCAACACGGTCGGCCGCCAGATCGGCGTCACCATGCGCAACTCCATGCACCACTGGGGCGGCGGCATGATGGTCGAGGGCCTCGACGACTGGCCGCAGGACGTCCAGGCCATGGGCACCGAGGGCGACGTCATGTTCATGGTTTTCCCCCAGGGCTACGGCCGGGCCCGCCTCTACCTCAACTTCCCGACCGCCAACAAGCACCGCTACCGCGGGCCGGGCGGCGTCGAGCGCTTCCTCGCCGCGTTCGAGCTGGACTGCCTGCCCGACCGGGGCAAGGCGGTCACCGCGGCGATCCCGGCCGGGCCGCTGTCGGTGTGGCCGTCGGTCTCCAGCGTCCCCGAAGGGCCGCCGCTGACCGAGGGCGTGGTGCTGATCGGCGACGAGGCGGGCAACGCCGACACCGTGCTCGGCACCGGCCTGTCCTGCGCGATGCGCGACGCCAGGACCGTCTGCGACATCCTGCTCACCTCCGGCGACTGGTCGCCGGCGGCGTTCGCCCCGTACGTGGCGGAGCGCGACTTCCGGCTGGAGCGGCTGGACTTCGGCGCCTCCATCGTCAGCAGGCTGCACGTCGAGTTCGGGCCGGCCGCGCTGGAGCGCCGCCGCCGGGTGCGCCGGCTGATGGCGAGGAACTTCGCCGCGCAGGTGACCGGGCTGCTCAACATGGTCGCCCCCGAGGACGTACCGGAGTTCGGCTTCAGCGAGTTCTTCGCTGAGCGGCTGTTCAGGGAGACAGCATGACCACCGAGAAGAACGTCGTCCACGTCAACGGCGTGGACCTGGCCTACGTGGACGAGGGCGAGGGCGACCCCGTCATCCTCCTCCACGGCTTCCCCGACTCCTCCTACCTGTGGCGGCACCAGATCCCGGCCCTCGTCGAGGGCGGCTTCCGGGTGATCGCGCCCGACCTGCGCGGCTTCGGCGACTCCGGCAAGCCGCAGGAGGCCGAGGCGTACGGCATGCAGACCATCGTCAACGACGTCGTGGGCCTCACCATGAAGCTCGGCATCCGCCGCCCGCACCTCGTCGGCCACGACTGGGGCGCCGCCATCGCCTGGATGTACGCCTTCCTCATGCCCCGCAGGATCGACCACCTGGCCGTGCTGTCGGTCGGCCACCCCGGCGTCTTCGCCACCCCCTCCATCGAGCAGCGGGCGGCCTCCTGGTACATGCTCTTCTACCAGTTCCCGGGCGTGAGCGAGGAACTGCTGCGCCGCAACGGCTGGCGGCTGTTCAAGGAGATCATGGGCCGCGACGGCGACCACGACCGCTACCTGCGCGACCTGGCCCGGCCGGGCGCGCTCACCGCCGGGCTCAACTGGTACCGCGCCAACCGCTCGCCGGCCGCCGAGCTGCGCCCCGCGCGGCCCTTCCCGCCCGTGCTCGCCCCCACGCTCGGCATCTGGGGGGACGGCGACAAGGCGCTGCTGGAGGAGGGCATGACCGGCTCCGGCAAGTTCGTCAAGGGCCCCTGGCGCTACGAGCGCGTCGAGGGCGCGGGGCACTGGCTGCCGCTCGACGCCCCCGACCAGGTCAACAAGCTGCTGCTCGGCTTCCTCGGCACGGAGCGGCCCGCCCACGAGGAACGCCGGCCGCGCCGCCGGCTCTAGCGACCGGCCGGCCTCGCGCGAGGCGGCAGGCGAAGGGAGTGACGTTGAAGCTCGGCTATCTCTTCCCCGGGCAGGGGACCGTCCGCGTCGGGATGGGCGGCTGGCTGCGCCGCCGGCCCGTCGCGCGGGACCGGCTGGACCTGGTGGACGCGCTGCTGGACCGCCCGATCTCCCCGCTGTGCGCCCGCGGCCCGCTCGACCGGCTGGTGGCCACCGAGCACGCCCAGGTGGCGGTGACCGCCTGCAACCTGGCCGCGCTGGCCGTCCTCGCCGAGGAGGGCCACGCGCCCGCCGTGGTCGCCGGGCACAGCGTGGGCGAGCTGAGCGCGCTGCACGCGGCCGGCGTGCTCGCGCTGGCCGACACCGTACGCCTGGTCGAGACGCGGGCCCGGCTCATGGCCGCGGTCGGCGAGCGCGGCGGCATGCGGGCCGTGATGGGCCTGCCCGTCGAGCGGGTCGAGGAGCTGGCCGAGGCCGCCGGCGCCCCCGGCGAGCCCGTCGTGGTGGCCCTGGAGAACGCCCCCGGCCACGTGGTCGTCTCCGGCTCCCCGTACGCGCTCGACCGGTTGACCGCGCTCGCCACCGACGCGAGCAAGGTCGTCCCGCTCCAGGTCGGCAACGCCTTCCACTCGCCGCTCATGGCCCCCGCCCTGCCCGGCTGGGCGGCGGCGGTGCGCGCCGCGGCGATGCGCGAGCCGCGCGTGCCCGTCGTCCCCAACGTCACCGGCGAGCCCACCACCGACGTCGCCACGCTGCGCGAGGCCCTGATCGGCCAGCTCACCGGCCGGGTGCTGTGGACCCGTACGGTCGCCGCCGTCGACGCCTTCGCCTCCGGCGTCGAGGTGGGCGACAGCAAGGTGCTCACCGGCCTGTCGCGCCGGGCCGAGGCCCGCTGCCTGAGCATGTCCGACCCCGCCACGCTGCGCCGCCTGGCCAAGGCGGTGGCCGCGTGAGCGGGCAGGCGGGGCGCTGGGGCAGCGCCGTCGTCCGCCACGCCGGGCTCGACCGCCCCGCCGACCTGCTCGCCGACCTGCCCGGCGGCGCCCGGCTGGAGGAGGTCTTCACCCCCGCGGAACGGGTCCGCTCCGCCCGGGGCCGCACCCTGCAGCACTGGGCGGGCCGGCTGGCCGGCAAGCGGGCCGTGCTGCGCCTGCTCGGCCTGCCCGCCACCCCGCGCCGCCTCGGCCAGGTCGAGGTGCTGCCGCGCCCCACCCGCGCCTGCCGCGCCGACGCGGCCTGCCTGGACGGCCACCCGCCCGCCGTCCGCCTGACCGGCGAGCTGTCCGGCCTCGCCGGAGCGGGGGAGCACATCCGCCTCTCGCTCAGCCACACCGCCGAACGCGCCCTCGCCGTGGCGCTGGACGCCCAGCCGGAGGAGCAGCGATGACCAGTGACGCCCCCGCCGGAGGACCAGGCATGACAGGCGACGCCCCCGCCGGAGCGAAGATGACCGGCGACGCCCGCAAACTCGCCCAGGACCACCTGCGTGCCTGGTGCGACGGCGACCCCGAGGCGGTGGCCGCCACCGCCGCGAGCTACGCCGACCCCGACTCCGGCGGCGTGCTCTCCGGGCCGGCCCTCGCCGCCCACGCCGCCGCCACGCTGGCCCGCTTCCGCGGCCCCGGCTTCGAGACGGGCCACCTCGTGGGCGACGCCGACGCCGCCGTGCTCGGCTGGACGCTGCGCGCCGACCACCGCGAGCCCTACCTGGGCATGCCCGCCACCGGCGGCCGGGCCGAGGTCTCCGGCACCGACCTGGTCACCGTCGACGGACGTGGCGCGCACGTACGCCGCTCCTACGACCGGCTGGCGCTGGCCGAGTCGCTGGGCTACACCGCGCGGTTCGTGCCCGCCGCCGACGAGGTCCGCGAGTTCGGCGTCAGCGCCCGCGCCGGCAGCGCCCGCACCGAACGCCCCGGCGCGCTCGTCCTGACCTGGCTGGAGGTCCGCGACGACGCCGAGGCCGCCGAGGTGGACCTGCTCAGCGTCGAGATCGTCAAGTCGCTGCGCGCCGCCCGCGGCTTCCTCGGCCTCACCACCTTCGACCTCGGCGACCGCAAGTACACCCTGAGCGCCTACGACCGGCTGGAGTCGGTCCGCGCCGTCCACGCCCGGCCGCACCAGCGGGCCATGCGCCGCTTCTTCAAATCCGGCCTGTGCGAGCGCGTCCACACCAGCGTCTGGCGTCCCGTCAGCGCCCGCGACTACGCCCGCTGCCCCGGCTGCGCCGCCACCGTGCGGACCGACGCGGCCTGCGGCTGCGGCTGGACCCCCGCCGCCGTACCGACCCTGTGACTGGAGACCCGATGCACGAGTTCACCGCCGAGCACCTGCCCGGCGACGGCAGGCCGGCCGTGGTGTTCATGTCCGCGCTGTTCGCCGGCGGCTGGATCTGGGACCACCCCTTCCACGCGCTCGCCGCCGACGGCCTGCCGGTGCTGCGCACCAACGAGGCCGTCTGCGCCCTCGACCGCCAGGTCGCCGGCTCCGTCGAACGCCTCGGCGACGCCTTCCTGCGCGCCTGCGACCGGGCGGGCGTCGGCGAGGCCGTGATCTGCGCCAACTCGCTCGGCGGCCTCGTCGCCATCGACCTGGCCGGCCGCCGCCCCGACCGGGTGCGCGGCATCGTGGTCAGCGGCGCGCCCGGCCTGACCGCCGACCCCGACGTGGGGCTGAGCTTCGACCGGCGGGGCAGCGTCCGGCCGTTCGGCGACGACTTCGGCGAGCGCATGGTCGCCGCCCTCTTCCACAGCGGACGCAGCCACTTCGCGCCCGAGCGCATGGCGGAGGCCGGAGCGCTGCTGCGGCGGCCGGAGGCGATGGTCAGCATGGCCCGCAGCCTCAAGGCCACCCGCCGCTACCAGGTCAGGGCGGCGCTGGAACGGGTGAGCTGCCCGGCGTCCTTCGTCTGGGGACGCCACGACCGTATGACGCCGGTAGGGCCGTGGCTGGAGCTGCTGTCGGCGTACCCGCGGCACGAGGTCCTGGTCGTCGAGGACAGCGGCCACATCCCCATGGTCGAGCGGGCCGAGGAGTACACGGCCGCGCTGCGCGGCTTCGTCGCCCGGTGCGCGGGAGCGCCGGTATGAGCGCCGTCCTCGTCAGCGCCGTCCTCGTCGGGGTGGACATCGTGGAGAGCGACCGGCTGGCCCGCGCGGCGGCCCGCGGCGGGACGATACTCACCCGCCGCCTCACCACCCCCGCCGAACGCGACCGCGGCCCCGGCCCGGCCGCCTTCTCCGTCAAGGAGAGCCTGATCAAGGCCGTCGGGCTGCGCCCGCCCGGCTTCACCTGGCACGACTTCGAGGCGCTCGCCGCCCCGCCGCGCGGCTGGGCCGGCCGGCTCATGGAGGAGGCCGCGGGCGAGCTCGCCGCCTCCACGGGGGTGCGGCTGAGCACCGGCGCCTCCTACGCCGTACGCGGCGCCAGCGCCCGCGCCGCCCGCGAACGGCTCGGCCCCGGCACGGCGGCCGGCGCCGCCCGCTGGGGCGAGGGCGGCGGCCTGTTCGTCTCCCTCGCGATCGTGTACGTCGAGCAAGCCCTTGGCGAAGAGAGGAGCGCGTCATGACCGTGACCGTGACGGGGACCGTGACCGTGGCTCCCGGCGAGCCGGTCCAGCGGGCGCTGGACGAGGCCGGGCCGGGCGCGCGCGTCGAACTGGCCGAGGGCGTGCACCCCGGCGCGGTCTGGATCCGCCACCCCGGCGTGACCCTCGCCGGCGCCGGCCCCGGCCGGACCGTCCTCGCGCCAGGCCCGTCCGGCGGCCTGCCCGCGGACGTGCCGCGCCTGCACGACGCCGGCCCGGAGGTCGTCAGCGGCGTCACCGTCCACGGCCCCGGCGTCGCCGACGTCCGCGTGGAAGGGCTCGCCGTGCGCGGCTTCTCCGGGGCGGGCGTCTACGCCCACTCGGCCGCCCGCGTCACCGTCCACGACGTGGCCGCCGAGGACAACGCCGTCTGGGGCGTCTACCTGCGCGAGTCGGCCGCCTGCCGGATCACCGCCTGCCGGGCCCACGGCAGCCGGTACGCCGGCGCCGCCCTCAGCTTCTGCCCCCTGTCCGACCACCTCGTCGAGGGCAACGACCTGCACGGCAACGCCTTCGGCCTGTTCGTCGACAACTCCTCGGGCGTCCGGGCCGTCCGCAACGCCTGCCACGGCAACGCCATCGGCATGCTCCTGCTCAACCAGGTCTACGAGGGCGAGCCGCCGGGCGGCGTCACCGACTGCCTGGTGGCCGGCAACGACCTGCACGGCAACTGCCTGGCCGCCGGCGCGGAGCCGGACGGGCTGGGCGCGGCCGGGCCGCCGATCTCCGGCGTCGGCCTCGCGCTCATCGGCACCCACCGGGTCGCCGTCGTCGACAACCACATCCACGGCAACCACCCCAGCGGCGAGTCCGTCATGGGCGCCGGCTTCGTCCTCGGCTCCTCCAAGGACTGGGGCGGCGACGACGTCCTCGACACCCACGTCCTGTGGAACCGCGTCCACGGCAACACGCCCCTCGACCACCAGCTCGGCGCGGACCTCGCCCGCCAGTGCTTCGCCGCCAACACCGCCGGCAAGGGCGACCCGCCCGAGAGCCCCGGATGGCGGCGATGACGGCCCCCGCCCTGGCCTGCCGGGGCCTCACCAAACGCTACGGCGACCTCACCGCCGTCCAGGACGTCGGCCTCGCCGTCGCGCCCGGCCAGGCGTACGGGCTGCTCGGCCCCAACGGCGCGGGCAAGACCACCACGATCGCCATGCTCGTGGGGCTGCTGCGCCCGGACGCCGGCCACGTGACCGTCTGCGGCGTGGACCTCGCCGCCGACCCGATGCGGGCCAAGGCCAGGCTCGGCTACGTCCCCCAGGAGGTCGCCCTCTACCCGGAGCTGACCGGCCGCGAGAACCTGCGCTTCTTCGGCCGTCTCTTCGGCCTGCCGCGCAGGGAGCTGCCCGGCCGCATCGAGGAGGTGCTCGACCTGATCGGCCTGACCGGGCGGGCCGACAGCAAGCTCGGGACGTACTCGGGCGGCATGCGCAGGCGCGTCAACATCGGCGCCGCGCTGCTGCACCGCCCCGAGGTGCTGATCCTGGACGAGCCCACCGTCGGCGTCGACCCGCAGAGCCGCAACGCCATACTCGAAGGCGTCGAACGCCTGGTCGCCGGCGGCATGTCGCTCCTCTACACCTCCCACTACATGGAGGAGGTCGAACGGGTCTGCGACCGCGTCGCCATCATCGACCACGGCCGGGTCATCGCCGACGGCACCCGCGAGGAGCTCATCGCCCTGGTCGGCGGCCACGACAAGGTGGAGCTGTCGCTCGACGGCGACATCGCCACCGCCCTCGCCAAGCTCCGCGCCGTCGAGGGCGTCATCGAGGGGGCGCGGACCGGCGGCACGTCCATCCGGCTGATCACCGACGGCGGGCGGCGGCTGCTGCCCTCCCTCATCACCGCCGTGGACGGCTGCGCCACCGTGACCGCCACCCGGGTCGTCGAACCCGACCTGGAGGCCACGTTCCTGCACCTCACCGGCAGCAGTCTGCGGGACTGACCATGAGACGAACCCCCTTCACCCCGCTCCTCACGGTGGCCGCGCTCGAACTGCGCACCCGCCTGCGCGACGGCACCGCCCTGGTCATCGCGGTCGTCGTGCCGGTCGCGCTGGCCGCGCTGTTCGGCGTCGCGCTCGGCGGCGACGACCCGCCGCTGAAGGCGACCGTCGGCATCGTGGACCTGGACGGCGGCGAGTTCCCCGCGAGCGTGCGCCGCGAGGTGGCCGGCTCGGCCGAGCTCAAGGGCAGCGTGACGCTGCGCGACCTGCCCAGCAGGGACGCGGCGGCGCGCGCCCTGGAGGCCGACGAGATCGGCTCGGCCGTCGTCTTCCCCGCCGGGTTCAGCGGCAGCGTCGGCGCGGGCGAGGGAGGCCGGCTCGACGTGCTCACCTCGCCGCGCTCGCCCCTCGCCGGCGTGGTCGCCCGCGCCATCGTGGACCGCATCTCCGCCCTGGTGGACGCGCGCACCCTCGCCGTCCGCGCGGCGCTGCTCGCCGGGGTACCCGGCGACGAGGTGAAGGAGCTGGTGGAGCGCAACGGCGCGGCCGGCCCGGCGCTCACCCTCGACGACGACCCCCTCGCCGGCGGCAAGGTGGACCTGGCGGTCTACTACGGCTCCGGGATGGCCGCCCTGTTCGCCTTCTTCGTCGTCGGCGCCTCCTTCCGCGGCCTGCTGACCGAGCGCAAGCTCGGCACGCTGGACCGGATGCGGGCCGGGCCGCTCGCCGTGTGGGTGCCGTTCGCCGGCAAGGCCGTGGTCGGCTTCGCGCTGGCCCTGGTGAGCGTCTGCGTCACCTGGGCCGCCTCCGTCCTCGTCTCCGGCGCCACCTGGGGCGACCCGCCGGCCGTGCTCGCGGTGCTGGTCGCCCACGTCCTGGCCGCGGCGGCGATCACCATGCTGGTGACCTCCCGCGTCCGCACCGACGCGCAGGCCGACGGCGTGATCATGGTGGTGTCGTTCGTGGCGGCTTTCCTCGGCGGCAGCCTCGTGCCGATGCACAACCTGCCCGGCGTGCTCCAGGCCGCGGCCCTGCTCACCCCCAACGGCTGGACCTCGACCGCGCTCACCGAACTGGCCGGCGGCGGCGCCGGCCTCGCCGCCGTGGCCGGGCCGATCGCCGTCCTGTGCGCGATCGCGCTGGTCGCGGGCGGGCTCGCCGTGGCCGGGCTGAAGAAGGGAATGCTGCTGTGACGGCTCCTGACCGCCCCGGCGTCCCCCGCCCCGTGCTCGCGCTGGTGGCCGCCAACCTGCGGCGGCACGCCCGCGACCGGGTGGGCCTGTTCTTCATGGTCGTCATGCCGTTCGTCTCCATCGTCTTCGTCGGCATGGCCATCGGCGACGCCGCCGACCGGCTGCCGGTCGGCGTCGTCGCCCCCGGCTCCGACGCCGTCACCGCCGCGCTGCTGGCCGAGCTGCGCGCCCGTCCCGACCTGGAGGTCACCCTGGCCGGCTCGGCGGCGGAGCTGCGCTCGGGCGTGCGCTCCGGCGCCCTCGCCGCCGGCCTGGTGATCCCGCCCGGCTCCACCCGGCTCGGCCTCGTCGTCACCCAGACCAACGGCAGCGGCATGGCCGCCCGCAGCGCCGTCGACGTCGCCGTGGGCAGGGTCGCCGCCGTCCGCGAGGCCACCCGCGCCGCCGAGGCCGCCGGCGCGAGCCCCGCCGAGGCCGCCGCCCTGGTACGCCGCGCCCAGGCGGAGTCCGGCCGGGTCGCCGTGACCGGCTCGGCCGCCGGAGCCGCCGACCCGCGCGGCTTCGCCTACACCGCCCCCGCGAACCTGCTGCTGTTCACCTTCATCAACTCGATGGCCGTGGCCGCCGCGCTCGTCGAGAGCCGCCGGCTCGGCCTGCTGCAGCGCGCGCTCACGGCGCCCGTGCGCCGGGCGTCCGTGCTGCTCGGCGAGGCGCTGAGCCGCTTCCTCGTGGCGCTCGCCCAGGCCGGGCTCATCGTCGTGGTCAGCGCCGCGGCGTTCGGCGTCTCGTGGGGCGACCCGCTCGGCGTGACGGCCGTCGTGGTGGCGTTCTCGCTCGTCGCGACGGGAGCCGCGCTGCTGGTCGGCACGCTGCTGCGCACCCCCGACCAGGCGCCCGCCATCGGGCCGCCGCTCGGCGTGATCCTCGGCATGCTCGGCGGCTGCCTGTGGCCGCGTGAGTCGTCCGGCGACGTCATCAACGCGCTCGGCCACCTCTTCCCGCACGCCTGGGGCATGGACGCGCTGCTCACCCTCGCCCAGCCGGGCACCGGGCCGGGCGAGATCCTGCCCCAGCTCGCCGTGCTGGCCGGGATGGCCGCCCTGCTGCTCGGCGCCGCGCTGACCCTGTTCCGCCGCCGCGCGCTGAGCGCCCACTAGGAAAGGACGGGGACGCCATGAAGGGCATCCTGCTCGCCGGCGGGAGGGGCACGAGGCTGCTGCCCACCACGCTGGCGGTCTCCAAGCAGCTCCTGCCGGTCAACGACAAGCCGCTGATCTACTTCCCGCTGTCGGTCCTCATGCTGGCCGGGATCACCGACATCCTGCTCGTCACCACGCCCGAGGACGCCCCCCAGCTCCAGCGCCTCCTCGGCGACGGCTCCCACCTGGGCCTCGCCATCTCCTACGCCGAGCAGCCCGAGCCGAACGGCATCGCCGAGGCCCTCGTCATCGGCGCCGACCACATCGGCGACGACTCCGTCGCGCTCGTCCTCGGCGACAACGTCTTCCACGGACACAACTTCCAGGAGCTGCTGCGGCAGGCGTGCCACGCCGTCGACGGCTGCGTGCTGTTCGGCTACCCGGTCAGCGACCCCCACCGCTACGGCATCGCCGAGGCCGACGCCGCAGGGCGGCTGCTGTCCATCGAGGAGAAGCCCGCCGCCCCCCGCTCCAACCTCGCCGTCGTCGGCCTCTACCTCTACGACAACGACGCCGTCGACATCGCCAAGAACCTCGCCCCGTCCGGCCGCGGCGAGCTGGAGATCAGCGACGTCAACCGGGCCTACCTGGAACGCGGCAAGGCGCGCATGGTCCACCTCGGCCGCGGCTTCGCCTGGCTCGACGCGGGGACGCCGGAGTCCCTGCTGCAGGCCGGGCAGTACGTCCAGCTCCTGGAGCAGCGGCAGGGCGTCCGGATCGCCTGCCTGGAGGAGATCGCCCTGCGGATGGGCTACATCGGCGCCGAGGACTGCCACCGGCTCGGCGTCGCGCTCGGCTCGTCCGCCTACGGCCAGTACGTGATCTCGGTGGCCGAGCAGTTCGGGAACAGACAGCAGGAGGCACGACCATGACGTTGACGACGTCGTACGCGGGCGGGCCGCCCGCAGGAGAGGGCGAGTCCGAGACGATCGGGGCCATCGAGGCGGCCGCCGCCGACCTCGGCATGGGAACCGGCGAGCTGCGCCAGGCGGTGCGGCACCTGGAGCGCGAGATCTACCGCCGCCGCGAGCTGATCGACCAGATCCGCGAGCGCATCACCCTGTTCGAGCCCCGCCAGGGCGGCGACGGCGACGGACGCAGCACCGTCGAGTACCTGACCGGCACGATGGAGGTGCGCGGCTTCCTCAAGACCGCCTCCGACGGCTGCCGCGAGGAGGTGCTGGTGCTGCAGGCCGGCGGCGTGGTCGAGGAACTGTCGGACACCTATGTCGGGCTGGTCGCGCGCGGCGTGACCGTGCGCATCATCTGCCAGCACCGCAACCGGGCCGACGTGGCCACCCGGATGCGGATGAAGCGCCTCACCGACGCCGGCGCGATCATCTACACCGTCAGCCACGTGCCCCGGTCGGCGATCGTCTTCGACCGGTCGCTGGTCGTGCTGTTCGGCGTCGGCGACGCCGAGGCCAACGTGGCCAGGGTGCACAACCAGGGGATCGCGCAGTTCTTCCTGGACCTGTTCAACCACCTGTGGGAGATGGCGACGCCGCTGGAGGGCATCGACTTCGGCTACGCGGGCGTGGCCGACGACCTGCAGCAGTCCATCGCCTCGCTGATGGCCAAGGGCTACACCGACGAGGTGGTGGCGCGCAAGCTCGGCATGTCCGTGCGGAGCTGCCGCCGCCACATCGCGACGATGATGCGCGACCTCGACGCCACCAGCCGCTTCCAGGCCGGCGTCCAGGCGGCCAGGACCTTCCTGGGGGCGGGCTGAGCCGCCCCGCGCGGCTCAGCCCTGTGCCGGCGTGGCGGCCGTCGTCACGCCGGCCAGGGCGCGGGCCCGCTCCACCAGCAGCTCGACGCCGAGCGCCAGGTCCGCGAAGCTGATCCCGGCGTCCAGGCAGATCCGCACCGAGCAGTTGGCGTCCTCGGCGGGGACGCCGATCGCCGTCAGCACGTACGACGGCTCCTGCGAGCCGGAGTTGCACGCCGAGCCGGTGGACACCGCGACCGTCCGCAGGCTGGAGACCAGGCTCTCGCCGCGCACGCCCGGCAGCACCACGTTCAGCACGTGCGGCACGCTCGCGTCCGGGTCGCCGTTGACCCGCAGGCCCGGCACGCCGGCCGCCAGCACGCCCAGCGCCGTCGCGCGCAGCTCCCTCACCCGCCGCCACTCGGCGTCGAGCCGGGCCGCGGCCAGCTCGCACGCCTTGCCCATGCCGACCACGAGATGCGTGGGGATCGTGCCGCTGCGCAGCGCGTGCTGCCCGCCGCCGTACATGACCGGGCGCAGCCGGTGGCGGATCTCCGGCCGCACGTACAGCGCGCCGACGCCCTTCGGCCCGTGGATCTTGTGCGCCGACAGCGACAGCGTGTCGGCGCCCGCCTCCCGCACCCTGATCGGGATGCGGCCCGCCGCCTGCGCCGCGTCCACGTGCAGCAGCGACCCCACGGCGGCACACAGGCCCGCCATCGCCGCGACCGGCTGCACCACGCCGATCTCGCTGTTCACCCAGGCGGCCGTCACCACCCGCGTGTACGGGTCCAGCCGCGCGGCCAGGTCGTCGAGGTCCACCTGACCGCTCGGCCGCACCCGCGCCGTCCGCGCGTCCAGGCCCCGCGCGGCCAGCGCCTGCCCGACCGCCAGCGACGACTTGTGGTCGATCGGGCAGAAGAAGCCGTTCACCGGGGCCCGCTCGTCATGGCCGAACACGCCCAGCAGCGCGATGTTGTTGCCCTCCGTCGCGCCCGAGGTGAACACCACGTCCTCGGGGTCGGCGCCGATCAGCCGGGCCACCGACGCGGCCGCCTCGTCCACGGCGCGGCGGGCCCGCTTGCCCAGCATGTGCGGCGACGACGGGTTGCCGAACTCCTCCCGCAGGAACGGCAGCATGGCGTCCACGACCTCGTCGTCCACGCGGGTGGTGGCGCAGCCGTCCAGGTAGATGACCTTCATCGGGGTCACCGCCGGAACGTGCTGACGGTGACGAGGTTGCCGTAGATCTCCTCGGCCGACATCTCGCCGCTGCCGCCGGGGTCGGCGATCACCACCCGCATGCCGGGCAGGTCGTACAGGCTGAGCGCGATGTCCACGCCCGTCTCCACCGGCATCAGGCACTCGCCCGGCGCGAAGATCAGCAGGTTGCGGTGCCCCGCCCGGTACACCTCCGACACCATCTCCGTGATCTCGCCCGCGCAGCCGGTGACGCCGCAGCTGATGAGCGTGCGATAGTTGCCGTCGCCGTCCAGGAACGCCACCTCCGTGTCGCGCGGCCCCGAGTCGAGGTAACGCTTCTCCAGCCGGCCCTCCTTGACTAAACGGTCGGCGGCCTTCTGGAAGCGGTACTTCAGCCACGTCTCCGGGAAGGCGAGAGGATGCTTCCTGCTCGGCAGCACGCTCTCCTGCGACAGGCCCGCCTCGCGCAGCGCCTCCTCGTACGAGGGGGGCAGCGCGCTCAGCCCGGCGAAGAACTCCGCCCGCAGCTCGGAGGCCGGGCGGCCGCCCGTGGGCACGTACTGCCAGTCGTTGATCAGCAGCAGCAGCCGGACGTCCGCGCCCGCCGCCGCGTACTCGCCGAGCAGCCCGATCGACATCCGCCAGGTGTAGCCGGGGAAGATCCCGACCCGGCCGGCGATGCGGCCGCGCATGGTCTCGTCCGGCTGCTCCTCGATCACGCCCGGCGTCAGCCGGCCCGACGACGGGTCCTCGAACAGCATGAAGTGGCCGCCCATGACCACCAGGTCGCCGAGGCCGGCGGCGGGCAGTTCGCGGGCGATCGCCTGGCGCAGCTCCTGCTCCGAGGCGACCAGGCGGCGGCTCTTGGCCACCTGGCCGGTGAGGGTGTGGTTCATGTCGCTTTTCACTCCGAACTGCTAGGGATCTGGGTGGACGGAGTACGCGGGCCGGGAGCCAGCCGGGCGGCCAGCGCGCCCAGCGGCGCGGGCCCGGTGAGCTGGTGCAGTGTCAGGCCCTCCCAGCCGCGCTCGCGCAGGAGGGCCAGCACCCGCGGGACGCGCAGGGCCAGGCCGCCGGCGAGGACGTAGCTGTCGGACGGGTCGACGTGGGGCAGGCCGTGCGTCTCCCGCACGGCCTCGGCGAGCGCCGCCACCGCGGCGTCCGTCACGGCGGCGTCCGTCACGGCGGCGTCCGTCACGGCGGGGTCCGTCGCGGCGGGGTCCGGCGGGGGCTCGGCGGGCGGGGGCTGGGGGGACCGGGGCTGCGGGGGAGGGGCGAGCGGGGGCGGCCCAGCGGCGACGGCGGCCCGCACGCCGGCGCGGTCCCCCGCCCGTGCGCCGGCGCCGCCTCCGGCCCGTGCGCCGGCGCTGTCTCCGGCCCGTGCGCCGGCGCTGTCTCCGGCCCGTGCGCCGGCGCTGTCGTCGGCGCTGTCGTCGGCGCGGTCCTCGGCGAGGACCAGGGCCTCCATGCCGCGCAGGAACCACTCGACGTCCTCGCGGCCCATCACCGCCGCGGCGGCGTGCAGCGACAGCGAGACGGCGTCACGCCACTCGTCGATCCGCAGGTACGTGTCCAGCTCGCAGCGCGCCCACGACACCGGCTCCGGGTTCCAGGTGAAGGCGGTGCGGCGCCCGCCGTACTCCTTGGTGCGCTGCTTGATGAAGTTGACCTCCGAGCCCAGGCGCACCTCGCCGCCGCGCCGCGAGCCCTCCCTGGAGATCATCTCGACGACCTTGTCGTAGGGCACGTACGCGTGCTCCCTGGCCCGCTCGAAGCCGTCCGCCAGCCGCCGTACGAGCTCGCGGAACGGCGGGTCGCCGGAGGCGTCGACGGTCACCAGCATCGGGGAGAACATGCAGGTCAGCACGTCCGGGTACGGATGCGCCTCCCGGTTGCCCGCGAACACCCTGCACCCCACGACCCGCTGCCCGGTGTAGAGAGCCGTCATCGCCGCGTACGCCGCCACCGTCACCAGCGACGGCCACACCCCGTGCCTGGCCGCCACCCGCCGCCCGGCCGCGAGGAGCGCGGGCGAGACCAGCGTGGCGTGCCCCGCCCCCTCGGCGGGCCTGCGCCGCCGCGCGAACGGGTCGCGCGGCAGCCGCGCCACCCCCTCCTGCCAGTACGCCATGGACCGGGCCGCGACGATGGCCGCGTCCGCCGACGCCTCGTGACGGGCCAGGTCCGACGGCTGGTGGCGGACCGGGGCCAGCGCCGCCGGGCGGCGGGAGGCGAGCCCCGCGGCCTGCGTGCGCAGCTCGCGCTTGATCTCGTCCAGCGTCCAGGCGTCCACCGCGAGGTGGTTGAAGACCAGCACGCACTGCTTCGGCACGCCGCCCGAGGTGATGAGGCAGGCCCGCACCGGCCACTCGCCGCCCAGGTCGAACGGCCGGCGGCCGAGCTCGTCCACGACGTCCGCGGGGCCGGGGGTGCCGTCCCGCTCCGTGGTGGCCACGGTCACCGGCAGCGGGCCGGGCGGCTCCACCCGCTGCGCCGGCTCGGGCTCCAGCCGGTACGTCGTCCGCAGGATCTCGTGCCTGCGGGCGAGATGGGTGAGCATCGCCCGGCACTGGGCGACGCTCAGCCCGCCGGGCACCTGGAACCGGAGCACGACGTGCGTCTCGTGCTGGTGCTCAGGCGGGAGCTGATGGACGCGCAGCCACATGTAGCGCTGCCCCCAGCACAGGCTCGCGGATTTCATCAGGACGTCACCCCGGCACGGTTCGCGCGGTTCGAATACCCTGAGAATTGGCCTTTCCCGGCCGCGGGGCAACGGGCGCGCGATGGCCGGTTCGGCGTGGCACAACCTGTCAGCGGGCGCCGATTGACCGGCGACCCCTTATTTCGGCAGCCTTTTGACACAAGGGTTGATTCCATGAGATGGGGGTCCGCGCCATGCTGGATATACCCAGTGGTTTTCAGAGCATTTTGCGCTCGCATTTGCCGTACGCCGATTCCGGCGAGCTGGCCGCCCACGACGAGCTGGGGGCGCTCGGGCTCGACTCGATGGGGGTCGTGCGGCTGCTGGTGGAGGTCGAGGACGCGTACGGGATCGAGCTGCCGGACGAGCTGCTGAACGAGTCGACGTTCGCGACGGTCGGCTCGCTCTGGCAGACCCTCGCCAACGTGTGGCCCCCGCTCCGCTGACGACCGGCGGGGCGGTCAGAGGGCCAGGGCGGCGGCGGTGGCGCGGCGGTCGATCTTGCCGTTGGCGTTCAGTGGCAGGGCGTCGAGGACGGTGACCGAGCGCGGCACCATGTACCCGGGCAGGACCCCGGCCACCCCGCGCACCAGCGCCGGCGGCTCCAGCCCCGCGCCGGTGCAGGCCGCGACCAGCCGCGGCTCGCCGTCCGCGCCGGGCAGCGCGAGCACCACCGCCTCGTGCACGCCCGGCTGCCCCCGCAGGGCCGCCTCCACCTCGCCCAGCTCCACCCGGTGCCCGGAGATCTTCACCTGCTGGTCCAGCCGGCCGAGGTGCACCAGCAGCCCGTCGTGCCAGGCGACCCGGTCGCCGGTCCGGTACCACAGCTCAGGCGGCACGCACGGCTTCCCTGGGGAGGGCGCGGCCGGTGAGCCGTCCGGGTGCGCGAAGCGGCCCGCGTTCACGCCGGGGTCCGTGTAGCCGGGGAAGCGCTGCACGCCGCGCAGGCACAGCTCGCCCGCCGCGCCGCCCTCCACGGGCCGCCCGGAGGCGTCCAGCACCACGTGCTCCACCCCGGGGTACGGCAGCCCGATCGGCACCGTCCCGTTCGGCGTCCGCGGCCAGGCGGCCGGGTCGGCGGGCAGCCGGTACTGGGTGCAGCTGATCGTGACCTCCGTCGGCCCGTACAGGTTCTCCAGCACGCTTCCCGGCGCGGCGGCCCGCCACGCCTCCGCCTGCCGCAGCGTCAGCGGCTCCCCGCAGAACAGGCTCCAGCGCAGCGACGGCATCGCGCCCGGCGTCAGCCGGCGCAGCCGCATGGCCAGCGACACCACCGACGGCACGCTGAACCAGTGCGTCAGCCGCTCGCGGGTCACGTACGCGACCGGCTTGAGCAGGTCGTACGGCCCCGGCACGACGAGCGTCGCCCCGCTGCCCCAGGCCGCGAACATGTCGAACACCGACAGGTCGAAGGTCAGGTCGAAGGTCTGCGACAGGCGGCAGCCCGGCCCCAGCCCGTAGCGGGGGATCACGTGCGAGAGGTAGGCGTCCACGCTGCGGTGCCGCACCGGCACACCCTTCGGCACGCCGGTCGAGCCGCTGGTGAACAACACGTACGCGGCCGCGTCCAGGTCCTCGGGCCCGCTTCCTGGCGCGACCGGGGGACCGCCGCGGGCCCGGTCGGCGCGCACCACCGGCGTCGCGGCCGGCAGCGCGCCGGGGGGCGGCGGCCCGTCGGCCAGCACCAGGTCCAGCCCGGCCGCCGCGGCGACCGCCCGGTTGCGGGCGGGCGGCGCGGCCGGGTTCAGCGGGACGACGGTCGCGCCGAGCCGCTGCACCGCGAGGTACCCGGCGTAGGCGAGCACGCCGTGCGCCGCGTACAGGCCCACCCGGGACGGCGGCCCCCCGCAGGCGCGGGCGACCTCCGCGGCCAGCCGCAGGGACAGCGCGTCCAGCTCGGCGTAGGTGTGCCGGTCTCCGCCCACCTCCAGCGCGACCCGGCCGCCGTGCCGGGCGGCCGAGTCCGCGAACCACCGGTAGAGCGTGCGTTCCATGGGTCTCTCCACGATGCGAGGCGAGGCGCCCCCGGCGCGGTCACGCCGGCGGCGGCTCGGACGGGAACAGCTCGGGCGGCGGGGTGGCGCCCGCGCCCCACAGGTCCTTCAGCGCCCGCCCAGGATCGGTCACGGCGAGCCGCGTCCCGGCCGCCACCGTACGCATGACGTCGGTCATCGCCTCGGCGGGCAGCACCTCGGGATCGGCCAGCATGAGCACGCTGGTCCGGCCGCCGCGCACCTCCACGCGGACCCGGAACGCCTGCCCGTACTGCTGGGCCAGCGGCGTCCAGGCCAGCTCGGCCGGGGCGGGGTCGCGCGGGTCGCTCGGCGCGCGGTCCACCTGGATGTAGTTGAACCAGGCCCGGAACAGGTGGTTCACCCAGCAGTCGTGCCCCGGCCGCTCGCCCAGCCCCGCCGCCATGGCCGCGATCCGGTCGATGTCGTAGCAGGAGTGCCGGTAGGCCCTGGCGCTCGCCCAGTGCAGCCGCCTGACGTGCTCGGCGAGCGTGGCGCGCAGGTCCACGCCGGCGACGAACGGGATGAGCTGGTTCATGGTGCCCACGTTGTGCTGGTCCTCGGGCGCGAACCGGTTGGACGACATCAGGCTCAGCGTCACCCGGTCGGTGCCCAGGTGCCGGGCCAGGCCCGCGGCCACGAACGCCATCAGCACCGCCGGGGCCGTCACGCCGTGCATGCGGCCGGCCTCGGCCGCGTACCCGCCGAGGGCGCGCGAGTGCAGCGTCAGCTCCAGCCGGTCGCGCTTCACCCTGGCCGGCAGCGTGGGCAGGGCGTCCGTCAGCCCCTGCTCCAGCACGCCGCGCCAGTAGCGCTCCGAGCTCTCCTGCCGGGGCCGCCAGGACTCCTCCCGCTGCCGCCGCCCGACCTCGCGCGGCGCCGGCCCGGTCACCGCGGTCGCCCCGGGGTCGGCCAGCAGCGCCTTGAACTGGTCCTGGATGTGGTGGATCGACCACACGTCCACGATGAGGTGCGAGAACGTCAGCGTCATGTAGAGCGGCACGCCGTCCGTGCTGACCAGCCGCGCCCGCCAGTTGAGGTCGTCCTCCATCGCGAACGGGATCGCCAGCTGCTCGGCCTTGGTCCGCTCGTGCTCGGACGGATCGGTCACCACCCGGTCGTCGTGCAGGACCGGCGGCTCGACCGTCTCGTGCACGCGCTGCACCGGCGTCCCGCCGGCCACGTGGTACGTCGTCCGCAGCGCCTCGTGCCGGTCCACCACCCGCCGCAGCGCCCGCATGACCTGCTCCATCGAGGTCCCGCGCAGGTCCCAGGTGCTGGGCAGGTTGGCCTCGGCCAGCCAGTCACGCGGATACCGCTCGATCTCCCGCCAGCTGAACAGCTGGCCGTTGCTGAGCCGCGCCTCGACGGGCATGCCGTCCCCCCTCCGCGAGCCTTTTCCGTCCGTCATTCATCGCGGACGCGAATGCCCGGGGTCAAGGCCGTCACGGCGGCGGGCCGATGGCCACTAATGGCGGCAACTTCATGCCGATGGCGCGGGCGTGTGCCGGGCCGGACGGCCACCTTAAAGTCGCACTGTCCATGTAATAGCCGCGAACTCCACGGCTGTCGAGTAATTCACACGCGGCCGTCCGGACAAAAACCGTCGGCGTCGTACACCGACGATTCCCGAGGCTTTGAGGTGGCGCATTGATGGCTGGTGAGTCGACGCAGCGGGCCGTTCAGGACGAGCCGGTGGCCGTCGCGGTCGTCGGCATGGCGTGCCGGCTCCCGCGGGCCGCCGATCCCGGGCGGTTCTGGAGACTGCTGAAGGACGGCGTGGACGCGGTCACCGAGGCGCCCGAAGGCCGCCGCGAACCCGGCGCCGCCTACCCGCGCGGCGGGTTCCTGGACGACGTGGACGGCTTCGACGCCGCCTTCTTCGGCATCTCGCCCAACGAGGCCGCCGTCATGGACCCGCACCAGCGGCTCGCGCTCGAACTCGCCTGGGAGGCGCTGGAGAGCGCCCGCGCCGTGCCCGCCACGCTGCGCGGCAGCGCCGCCGCGGTCTTCCTCGGCGCCATCTCCAACGACTACGCGGCTTTGCAGGACCGGCTCGGCCTCGGCGGGCTCGGGCGGCACGCCTACACGGGCGCGAACCGGGCCATGATCGCCAACCGGGTGTCGTACGTGCTGGGCCTGCGCGGCCCCAGCCTCACCCTCGACACCGGCCAGTCGTCGTCGCTGGTGGCCGTCTGGATGGCCGCCGAGAGCCTGCGCCGCGGCGAGAGCGACCTCGCCCTGGCCGGCGGCGTCAACCTGAACCTGCTGCCCGAGACCACCACCGCCATCGGCAACTTCGGCGCGCTCTCGCCCGACGGCCGCTGCCACGTCTTCGACGAGCGCGCCAACGGCTACGTACGTGGCGAGGGCGGCGCGCTGGTCGTGCTCAGACGGCTCGCGGACGCGCTCGCCGACGGCGACCCGGTGCACGCGGTGATCCTCGGCGGCGCGGTCAACAACGACGGCGGCGGCGACGGTCTCACCGTGCCGAGCGCCCGCGCGCAGCAGGAGGTCATCGCGCTCGCCTGCGACCGCGCCGGGGTCCGGCCCGGCCAGGTGCGCTACGTCGAGCTGCACGGCACCGGCACCAAGGTCGGCGACCCGGTGGAGGCCGCCGCCCTGGGCGCCGCCTACGGCACGTCCCGCCCCGCGGGCGACCCCCTGCTCGTGGGCTCCGTCAAGACCAACATCGGCCACCTGGAGGGCGCGGCGGGCATCGCCGGGCTGCTGAAGGTGGTGCTCGCGCTCAAGCACCGCGAGCTGCCGCCCAGCCTCCACTTCACCACGCCGCCGGCCGAGATCCCCCTGGACGACCTGCGCCTCGACGTCGTACGGACCCTCCGCCCCTGGCCGGGCGACGCCGCACCCGTCGTCGCCGGGGTCAGCTCCTTCGGCATGGGCGGCACGAACTGCCACCTCCTCCTCACGGGCCCCCCGCCCTCCTCCGAGCCGCCCTCCTCCGAGCCGCCCGCCTCCTCCGGCGTGGGTGGCGGCGCAGGGGCGCCGTGGGCGGTGTCCGCGCGCGCCGACGAGGCGCTGCGGGAGCAGGCCGGACGGCTCGTGGCGACGGCCGCCGACCCCGCGACCGACCCCGGCGACGTCGCGCTCAGCCTCGCCGCCACCCGCTCCGCCTTCGAACGCCGCGCCGTCGTCCTCGCCCAGGACCGCGACACGCGCCAGGCCGCCCTGCGCGCCCTGGCCGAGGGCCGCGCGCACGACGACCTCGTCACCGGGACCGCCACGGGCGACGGCAGGACGGCGTTCGTCTTCCCCGGGCAGGGCTCGCAGTGGCCGGGCATGGCCCGCGACCTGCTGTCCGCCTCGCCGGTGTTCGCCGCCCGCGTCGCCGAGTGCGCCGACGCGCTCGCCCCGTTCACCGGCTTCTCCCTCCTCGAAGTGCTGAGCGAACGCCCCGGCGCCCCCGGTCTCGACCGAGTGGACGTCGTCCAGCCCGCCCTCTGGGCCGTCATGGTCGGCCTCGCCGAGCTGTGGCGCGCGCACGGCGTCGAGCCCGCCGTCGTCGTGGGCCACAGCCAGGGCGAGATCGCCGCCGCCGCCGTGGCCGGCGCGCTCTCCCTGCCGGACGCCGCCCGGGTCGTCGCGCTGCGCAGCCGCGCCATCGCGGGCATCGCCGGCCGTGGCGGCATGATGTCCGTCGCCGCCCCACTCAGCGTGGTCGAGGAGGCCGCCGCCGGGCTCGCCGTGCACGTCGCCGCCGTCAACGGGCCGCGCGCCGTCGTGACGTCCGGCCCGCACGACGCCCTGGCCGCGCTCGCCGCCCGGCTCGACGGCCACCCCACCAAGATCATTCCGGTGAACTACGCCTCCCACTCGCCCGAGGTCGAGCAGGTACGCGACGAGGTCCTCGCCGCCCTCGCCCCCATCCGGCCCATGAGCTGCGCCACGACGTTCGTCTCCACCCTGACCGGCGAGCCGATGGACACCGCCGGCCTCGACGCCGGCTACTGGTACCGCAGCCTGCGCCACCCCGTGCGCTTCGCCGAGGCCGTGGGCACGGCGCTCGGCGCGCGCTGCGAGCTGTTCGTCGAGTGCAGCCCGCACCCGGTGCTGGTCGCGGGCGTGGAGGAGACCGCGGAGGCGGCCGGCGGGGACGTCACCGCGATCGGCACCCTGCGCCGCGACGACGGCGGGCCAGGACGGGTCGCGCGCTCGCTGGCCCACGCCTACGTCTCCGGCGCGCCGGTGGACTGGGCGGGGCTCTGCCCGGGGGCGCGGCTCGTGGACCTGCCGACGTACCCGTTCCAGCGCCGCCGCCACACTCCGCGGTCCCTCCCGCGCCCCCGCCAGGGCGTCGAGCCGCCCGTGACGGCGGAGCCCGAGGCCGTGGCGTCGCCCGGCCGCTCCCGCGAGGACCTGCGCCGTCTCGTCCTCGACAGCACCGCCCGCCTGCTCGGCTACGCGGACGCCGCCGAGGTGCCGCCCGGCCGTACGTTCAAGGACCTGGGACTGGAGTCGGCGGCGGCCGTCGAGCTGCGCGACCGGCTGCGCGCGGCGACCGGGCTGCGCCTCCCGACCGGCCTGCTGTTCGACCACCCGACCCCCGAACGCCTCACCGACCACCTCCACACCCGGCTCACCGCCCTCGACGGGCCCGCCGGCACCGAGGAGGAGCCTGCGAAGGGGGCCGCGTCCGCCGAGGAACCGGCCGCGACCGTCGGCGACCTGGCGACCGACGACGACCGGATCGCCGTGATCGGCATCGGCTGCCGCTACCCCGGCCAGGTGTCGTCCCCCGAGGACCTGTGGCGGCTGGTCATGACCGGCACCGACGCCATCGGCGACTTCCCCGCCAACCGCGGCTGGGACCTCGACGCGCTCCTCGCCGCCGGCCCGGACCGCGCCGGCACCAGCGACACCCGCCACGGCGGCTTCGTCCACGACGCCGACCTGTTCGACGCCGCGTTCTTCGGCATCAGCCCCCGCGAGGCCGCCGCCATGGACCCGCAGCAGCGGCTGCTGCTGGAGATCTGCTGGGAAGCCCTGGAACGGGCCGGGATCGACCCCGCCGAGCTGCGCGGCTCACCCACCGGCGTGTACGTCGGCGCCATGGCCCCCGACTACGGCCCCCGACTGCACCAGCCCACCGGCGCCGCCGACGGCCATCTGCTCACCGGCACCGCGCTCAGCGTCGTCTCCGGCCGCGTCGCGTACACGCTGGGCCTGCGCGGCCCCGCCATCACGACGGACACCGCGTGCTCGTCCTCGCTGGTCTCCATCGTGCTCGCGACGCAGGCGCTGCGGCGCGGCGAGTGCTCGATGGCGCTGGCCGGCGGCGTGACGGTCATGGCGAACCCGGGCATGTTCGTGGAGTTCAGCAGGCAGGGCGGCCTGGCCGCGGACGGCCGGTGCAAGGCGTTCTCCGCCGGCGCGGACGGCACCGGCTGGGCCGAGGGCGCCGGCGTCCTGCTCCTGGAGCGCCTGTCCGACGCCCGCCGCCGCAACCACCCGGTACTCGCCGTCATCAGGGGCGGCGCGATCAACCAGGACGGGGCCAGCAACGGCCTCACCGCCCCCAGCGGCCAGGCACAGCAGGAGGTCATCAGGGACGCCCTCGCCGACGCCCGGCTCTCGGCCGCCGACGTGGACGCGGTGGAGGCCCACGGCACCGGCACCCGGCTCGGCGACCCCATCGAGGCCGAGGCCGTCATCGCCGCGTACGGCCGGGAACGCCCGGCCGACCGGCCCCTCTGGCTCGGATCCCTGAAGTCGAACCTCGGGCATACGCAGGCGGCTGCCGGGGTGGCGGGTGTGATCAAGATGGTGATGGCGTTGCGGCACGGTGTGCTGCCGAGGACGTTGCACGTCACGGAGCCGACGCCGCATGTGGATTGGTCGGCGGGTGGGGTGCGGTTGCTGACCGAGTCTGTGGAGCTGGTGGGGCGGGCTCGTGCGGGGGTGTCGAGTTTCGGGGTGAGTGGCACGAACGCGCACGTGATCGTGGAGAGCGCTCCGGAGGTCGAGGTCGAGGCGGTTGTGGGGGAGCCGCTGGTCTCGGGCGGGCCGGTGCTGGTGTGGGTGGTGTCGGGCAGGAGTGGGCCGGCGTTGCGGGCGCAGGCGGCGCGGTTGCGTGAGTACGCGGCGTCGGTGGCGGAGGAGGAGCTGGGTGCGGCGGGCCGCGAGCTCGCGCGCCGGGCGCGGCTCGCGCACCGGGCCGTGGTCGTGGCCTCCGGACGGGACGAGCTGCTGGCCGGCCTGGAAGCGGTGGCCGCCGCCCGCCCTCACCCGTCGGTCCTCACGGGCGTGGCCCCGGGCGAGACCGGACCGGTGCTGGTGTTTCCGGGTCAGGGGTCGCAGTGGGCGGGGATGGCGGTCGAGCTGGCGGGGTCGTGTGCGGTGTTCGCGGCGGCGTTGGAGCGGTGTGATCGGGTGCTGGTGCCGTTGACGGGGTGGTCGGCGGGTGGGGTGTTGCGTGGTGAGGCGGGGGCGCCGGAGTTGGTGGGTTCGGCGGTGGTGCAGCCGGTGTTGTGGGCGGTGATGGTGTCGTTGGCGGAGGTGTGGGCTGCGGCTGGGGTGGTGCCGCAGGTGGTGGTGGGTCAGTCGCAGGGGGAGATCGCGGCGGCGTGTGTGGCGGGGGCGTTGTCGTTGGAGGACGCGGCTCGGGTGGTGGTGGTGCGGAGCCGGGCGTTGGAGCGGGTGGCGGGTTCTGGGGGGATGGCGGCGTTGGATGTGCCGGCGTCCCGCGCGGAGGAGTTGCTGGCTTCTGGGTGGGGGGGCCGGTTGTGGGTGGCGGTGGAGTCGGGTCCGTCGGGGTGTGTGGTGGCGGGGGAGGCCGCCGCATTGGAGGAGCTGGCCGGTTCTGCTGTTTTCGATGGGGTGCGGGTGCGGCGGATCGCGGTGGATTACGCCTCGCACACGCCGCACATGCGTGCTCTGGAGGGGGAGCTGGACGCGGCTCTGGAGCGGGTGGGGTCGGGGCCTGGCCGGGTGGGGTTCTGTTCGTCGGTGACGGGTGGGCTGGTGGCGGGGGAGGAGTTGTCGGGCCGGTATTGGGTGGACAACTTGTGCCGGCGGGTGCGGTTCGACGCGGCGGTGCGGGTGGCTGCGGGGTCGGTGCGGTGGCCGGTGTTCGTGGAGGTGAGTCCGCATCCGGTGCTGGTGGGGGATGTGGGGGAGATCTGCGGGGACGCCGGTGTGGCGGCGGGGGTGTGCGGGTCGCTGCGCCGGGGTGAGGGTGGTCCGGGGCGGTTGCTGGTGTCGCTGGCTCAGGCGTGGGTGCAGGGCGCACCGGTGGAGTGGGCGGCCGTGCTGGGTGGCGGGCCGCGTCCGCGGACGCAGCCACCGACGTACGCCTTCCAGCGCAGCCGTCACTGGCTGGACGCCGACGCGGCCTCGTCCAGGCACCCGCTGCTCGACCAGGCCGTCCCGCTGGCCGTCGACGGCGGCTTCCTGCTGACCGGCCGCCTGTCGCTCGCCGCCACCCCGTGGCTGGCCGACCACGCCGTGGACGGCGTCGTGCTGCTGCCCGGCACGGCCTTCGCCGAGCTGGCGCTGGAGGCGGCCTCCCGTACGGGCTGCGACCTGGTCGAGGACCTGACGCTGGAGGCCCCGCTGGTCCTCCCGGCCACCGGCGCCACCCACCTCCAGGTGACGGTGGGCGGCCCGGACGAGCACGGCCGCCGCCCGCTGGGCGTGCACGCCCGCCGTACGGACGACGACCCCTGGACCCGCCACGCGCACGGCCTGCTCGCCACCGCCCCCGCGACCGCACAGGAGCGGGAACGCCTGACGTCCTGGCCGCCCGAGGGCGCCGAGCTCGACCCCGACGACCTCTACGAACGGCTCGCCGCCCGCGGCTACGGGTACGGCCCCGCCTTCCGCGGCCTGCGGGCCGCCTGGCGCGGCGCGGACGGCGCCGCCTACGCCGAGGTCGCGCTGCCCGAGCCGGCCCGCGCCGACGCGGCCCGCTTCACCCTGCACCCCGCGCTGCTGGACGCCGCGCTCCACCTCGCCGTCGGTGAGGCGGACGCGACGGACGACGCCCTGCTGCTGCCGTTCTCGTGGAGCGGCGTACGGGTGGCCGCGCTCGGCGCCGAGGAGCTGCGCGTCCGCCTGGACGACCGCGGCGAGGACCGGATCGCGCTGGCCCTCTTCGACGGCACGGGGGAGTGGATCGCCGGGATCGACACGCTCGCCCTGCGCAGGACGGCCAGGAACGCCGCCCGCCCCGCCGCCTCGACCCCGGCGTACGCGGTCGAGTGGGCCGAGGCGCCCGCCCCCGCCGCACCCGCGCAGCGCTGGGCGGTGGTCGGGTACGACGAGCTCGCCGACGAGATCGAGGCGGAGATGCCGGCGTCCGGCGTCACGGCCCCGCGCTACTACGATCTCGCCTCCCTGGCCGACATGACCGCCGGCGAGACCCCCGGCCTGGTCCTCGCCCCGCTGCGGGGCGACCAGGACGACCTCCCGTACGCCGCCCACGACGGCCTCGGCCAGGCGCTCGACCTGGTGCAGGGGTGGCTCGGCGACGAGCGGTTCGCCGGCTCGCGGCTGGTCCTCGTCACCCGCCCCGGCGACCTGGCCGGCGCGGCGGTACGGGGCCTGGTGCGATCGGCGCAGTCGGAGCAGCCGGGCAGGTTCGCGCTGGCCGAGCTGCCGGAGGGCTTCTCCGCCTGGGAGCGGCTGGCCGCGGCCGTCGCGGCGGGCGAGTCGCAGCTCGCGGCCCCGGACGGCACGCTGCGAGCGCCCCGGCTGGCCCGCCGCGACGCCACCGACGAGGCCGTCCCGGAGCTGACCGGCACGGTGCTGGTCACCGGCGGCACCGGCGGTCTCGGCGCGCTGGTGGCGCGGCACCTGGTGGAACGGCATGGCGTGCGGGACCTGATCCTGCTGTCCCGCAGCGGCCCCGGCGCTCCCGGCGCGGCCGAGCTGACCGCCGAGCTGGAGAAGCTGGGCGCGCATGTCACCGTCACCGCCTGTGACGTCGCCGACCGTGAGGCCCTGCGCGCCGTTCTGGACGCGGCCCCCGGCCTGTCCGGCGTCGTCCACGCCGCCGGAGTCCTGGACGACGCCCTGGTACAGGACCTCACCCCGGACCGGATCGCGTCCGTCCTGGCACCGAAGGGCGACGCCGCCTGGCACCTGCACGAGCTGACCTCCGATCGGCCGCTGTCGATGTTCGTGCTGTTCTCCTCGGTGGCGGGCGTCCTGGGCAACGCCGGCCAGGGCAACTACGCCGCCGCGAACGCCTTCCTCGACGCCCTCGCCGAACACCGCCACGCCCTCGGCCTGCCCGCGGTCTCCGTCGCCTGGGGTCTGTGGGACACCGCCTCCGCCATGACCGGCACCCTCGACCAGGCAGACCTCGCCCGCCTGGCCCGCGCCGGCATCGCCCCCCTCACCGCCGACCAGGGCCTGGCCCTCTTCGACGCCGCACTCACCACCCCCGACCCGCTCATGGTCGCCGCCCGATGGGACAACGCCGGGCTGCGCGCCCGCGCCGAGCGGGGCGACCTGCCGCCCGTGCTGACGGGCCTGGTCCGGGCCCCGCGCCGGGCCGCGCCGCAGGCCAGGACGGCACCGGCCGCCACCGCCGGGCCTGGGCCGACCGAGCTGCTGGCCGGGATGACCGAGGCGGACGGCCGCGCCCACCTGACCCAGCTCGTGCGCGGGCACGTGGCCGCCGTGCTCGCCCACTCCAGCCCCGACCAGGTGGAGGTGGACCGCGTCTTCAACGAGCTGGGCTTCGACTCCCTGACCGCCGTCGAGCTGCGCAACCGGCTCGGCGCGGACACCGGGCTGCGGCTGCCCGCCACGCTCGTCTTCGACCACCCCACCGTCACCTCGCTCGCCGACTACCTGTTCCAGTCGCTGGCTCCGGACGGGCCCTCGCCCGAGGACGCCCTGCGCGCCGCGGTGGACCAGGCCGAGGCGGCGCTGCTGGCCGCCAACGGCCAGGCGGACGCCGTCCGCCGCAGCCTGGTCGCCATCCTGCGCAGCGCCCTGACCAGGCTCGGCGCCGGCCAGGAGGCCGGGCGGCCCGGTTCCGGCGGGGCCGCCGAGGAGATCGTGTCCGCCTCGGACGAGGAGATCTTCGCCTTGATCGACAACCGATCGATGACGTCCCCCCTGAGGACCTCCGTGGAAGGGCCCGGCCATGGCCAATGAGGACAGGCTTCGCGAATACCTGAAGCGGGTCGCCGTCGAGCTGACCGAGGCTCGCCAGCGGCTCGCGGACGAGGAGAGCCGCCGGCACGAGCCGGTGGCGATCGTCGGCATGGCCTGCCGCTTCCCCGGCGGCGTGGGCTCGCCGGAGGACCTGTGGGAGCTGGTGGCCGAGGGGAGGGACGCGATCGGCGAGTTCCCCGGCGACCGGGACTGGGACGTCGAGAGCCTGTACGACCCCGACCCGGAGGCGATCGGCAGGACGTACACCCGCCACGGCGGCTTCCTGTACGACGCGGGCGACTTCGACGCGGCCTTCTTCGGCATGAGCCCGCGCAGCGCCCTGTCCACCGACCCGCAGCACCGGCTGTTCCTGGAGTCGTCCTGGGACGCGCTGGAGCACGCCGGCATCGACCCCGCCTCACTGCGTGGCAGCGACACCGGCGTCTACGCGGGCAACATGTACAACGACTACTCCTCGCGCCACATGCACGGCGCGGTGCCGCCGTCGCTGGAAGGAAGCCTGCTCACCTCCAGCACGCCGAGCGTCCTGTCCGGGCGCGTCTCGTACACGTTCGGCCTGGAAGGGCCGTCGCTGACGGTGGACACGGCGTGCTCGTCGTCGCTGGTCGCGCTGCACCTCGCCGTGCAGGCGCTGCGGCGCGGCGAGTGCTCGCTGGCGCTGGCGGGCGGCGTGACCGTGATCGCCAGCCCGGACGCCTTCGTCGAGTTCTGCCGGCAGCGCGGCCTCGCCCCGGACGGGCGGTGCAAGTCGTTCTCCGCCTCCGCCGACGGGGCCGCGTGGGCCGAGGGCGTCGGCGTGCTCGTCCTGGAACGCCTCTCCCAGGCCCGCCGCAACAACCGGCGCATCCTCGCCGTCGTGCGCGGCACGGCCGTCAACCAGGACGGGGCCAGCAACGGCATGACCGCGCCCAGCGGCCCCGCCCAGGAGCGCGTCATCCAGCAGGCGCTGGCCGACGCCCTCCTCGACACCCGCGACGTCGACGTGGTCGAGGCGCACGGCACCGGCACCACCCTCGGCGACCCCATCGAGGCCCAGGCCCTGCTCGCCACCTACGGCCGCCGGCGCCCCGCCGACCGTCCCCTCTGGCTCGGCTCGGTCAAGTCCAACCTCGGCCACACCCAGGCCGCCGCCGGGATGGCCGGCGTCATCAAGATGGTGATGGCGCTGCGGCACGGCGTCCTGCCGAAGACCCTGCACGTCACCGAGCCCACCCCGCACGTGGACTGGTCGGCGGGCGACGTCCGGCTCCTCACCGAGCGGACGGAGTGGGCGCGCGGCGACCAGCCGCGCCGGGCCGGGGTGTCCAGCTTCGGCATCAGCGGCACCAACGCCCACGCCATCGTCGAGGAGTACGACCCCGCGCCGGAGCCGCCCCCCGCCCCCGTCTTCACCGGCCCGCTCGCCTGGCCGATCAGCGCCCGCGGCCCCGGGTCGCTGGCCGCGCAGGCCGGGCGGCTGCACACGTACGTCACCGGCGGGCGGCCCGGCGCGGCCGACGTCGCCCGCTCCCTGGCCGCGCGCCCCGCGCTCCCGCAGCGCGCCGTCGTGCTCGGGCACGACCGCGAGTCCCTGACCGGGCAGCTCGCCCGCTACGCGCGCGGCGAGAGCGCGCCCGACGTGATCGAGGGCGTCGCCGGGGAGCAGCCCCGCCTCGCGCTGCTGTTCACCGGCCAGGGCGGCCAGCGGCCCGGCATGGGGAAAGGGCTCGCCGCCGCCTCGCCGGTGTTCGCCGCCGCGCTGGACGAGGTGCTGGCCGCGCTCGCCCCGCACCTGGACCGCCCCCTGCGCGACGTCATGTGGGCCGCGCCCGGCACCCCCGAGGCCGCGCTGCTCGACGACACCGCCTACACCCAGCCCGCGCTGTTCGCCTTCGAGGTGGCCGCCCACCGGCTGCTGGAGTCCCTCGGCGTGAGGCCCGCCGTGGTCGCCGGGCACTCCGTCGGCGAGTACGCCGCCGCCCACGCCGCCGGAATCTGGTCGCTCGCCGACGCCGCCCGCCTGATCGCCGCCCGCGGCCGGCTGATGCGCGAGCTGTGCGAGCCCGGCGCCATGGTCGCCGTCGCCGCCACCCCCGGCGAGCTCGCCCCCACCCTCGACGGGCTGGCCGACCGGGTCGGGGTCGCCGCCGTCAACGGCCCCTCCAGCGTCGTGATCTCCGGCGCGGAAGGGCCCTGCCTGGCGGTCGCCGAGCACTGGCGGGCGCAGGGCCGGCGCACCCGCAGGCTCCCGGTCAGCCACGCCTTCCACTCGCCGCTCATGGAGCCGATGCTCGACGCGTTCGCCGCCGAGCTGGCCGGGGTGACGTTCGGCGCGCGCCGCGTCCCGTACGTCACCGGCGCCCCCGGCGACTGGACGGACCCCGGCTACTGGCTCGCCCAGATCCGGCAGCCGGTCCTGTTCCACGCCGCCGTCACCGCGCTGGAGGAAGGCGGCGCGGGCGTCTACCTGGAGGCCGGGCCCAGAGCCGTGCTCGCCGGCATGGCGCACGACTGCGTCACCCGCGACGACGCCGCGATCCTCGCCCTGCACCGCCGCGACCACGACGAGCCGGACGCCCTCGCGGCCTGCCTGGCCGGCGCGTGGACCGCCGGGATCGACGTGGACTGGGCGGAGCTGTCCCGCCACGGCCGCCGCCTCGACCTGCCCGGCTACGCCTACGAACGCGAACGCTACTGGCTCGGCGGCCCCGTACGCGGCGCCGGCCTGGCCGCCGCCGGACTGCACGACGCCGGGCACCCGCTGCTCGGCGCGGCCGTCGAGCTGGCCGACGACGGGCCCGTGGCGCTCACCGGCCGCCTGTCCGCCGCCGCGGCCCCCTGGCTGGCCGACCACGCCGTCGGCGGCTCCGTCGTCCTGCCGGGCGCGGCGCTCGCCGACCTCGTGCTCGCGGCCGGGGCCCGCGCCGGGCTCGGGCTGGTGGAGGAGCTGATGTTCGAGACGCCGCTGGTGCTGCCCGCCCGCGGCGAGGTCGCCGTCCAGGTCGTCGTGGACCGGCCGGACGATTCAGGGACCCGGCCCGTACGGGTGCACTCCCGCCCGGCCGCCGACCCCGACGCCGGCTGGACCCGCCACCTGTCCGGCACGCTCGCCGAGGACCGCGACGACGACGGGCCCGCCGCCTGGGCGACCTCCTGGCCGCCCGCCGACGCCCTGCCCGTCGAGCTCGCCGGCGGCTACGAGCGCCTGGCCGGTCAGGGCTACGAGTACGGCCCCGCCTTCCAGGGCCTGCGCGCCGCCTGGCGGCGCGGCGAGGACCTGTACGCCGAGGTGGCGCTGCCCGACGACGTGGACCCCGACGGGTACGGCATCCACCCCGCCCTGCTGGACGCCATGTTCCACCCGCTGCTGGTCGCCGGGGACGCCACCGGGGACGGCGCCCTGCGGGTGCCGTTCGAGCTGCGCCGGGTGCGCCTGCTCGCCGCCGGCGCCAGGGAGCTGCGGGTACGGCTCACCCCGGCCGGCGGCGACGGATGGGCCATCGAGGCCGCCGACCAGGCGGGACGGGCCGCGTTCGCGCTCGGCTCGGTCCGTACCCGGCCGCTGCCCGCCGGCGCGCTCGGCGGCTCGCCCGCGCCCGCCTCCTACGGCGTGGACTGGGTGGAGGCCGCCGCCGAACCCGGCGACGCCGAGGCCGTCGTCATCCCGTGCGTGAGCGGGCCCGGCGGCACGCCCGCCGAACTCCGGCGGCTCACCGCCCAGGTGCTGGACGCCCTCCACGACGAACGGCTGGCCGACTCGCGGCTGCTGTTCGTCACCCGGCCCGGCGACCTGGCCGGCGCCGCCGTACGGGGTCTGGTGCGGGCGGCGCAGGCCGAGCAGCCCGGCCGGTTCGTGCTGGCCGAGGCCGAGGAGGACCACACCGACTGGTCCCGGGTCGTCGCCACCGGCGAGCCGCAGGTCCGCGTCCGCGACGGCTGGCTCCTCGCGCCCCGCCTCGCCCGCCGCGCCCCCGTCCCCGCGCAGGCCGCGGAGCCGCCGGACCTGCCGGGGACGGTGCTGGTGACCGGCGGCACCGGCGGCCTCGGGGCGCTGGTCGCGCGGCGGCTGGCCGAGCGGCACGGGGTACGCGACCTGCTGCTGCTGTCCCGGCGCGGCCCCGGCGCACCTGGCGCGCCGGACCTCGTGGCGGAGCTGGAGGAGCTGGGGGCGCGTGTCACCGTCAGGGCGTGCGACGCCGGCGACCGGGACGCGCTGGCGGCCGTGCTCGCCGAGGTGCCCGTACTGACCGGGGTCGTGCACGCGGCCGGCGTCCTGGACGACGCCCTCGTCGCGGACCTGACGCCCGAACGGGTGGCCACGGTGCTCGCCCCCAAGGCGGACGCGGCCTGGCACCTGCACGAGCTGACGCTCGACCGGCCGCTGTCGATGTTCGTGCTGTTCTCGTCGCTGGCCGGGGTGCTCGGCAACGCCGGTCAGGGCAACTACGCCGCCGCGAACGCCTTCCTCGACGCCCTCGCCGAGCACCGCCGCCACCTCGGACTGCCCGCCGTCTCCGTCGCCTGGGGCCTGTGGGACACCGCGTCCGGGATGAGCGGCGAGCTGAGCCGCGCGGACGTCGCCAGGCTCGCCCGCGCCGGCATCGCCCCGCTGGCCGTCGAGCAGGGCCTCGCCCTGTTCGACGCCGCCCTGACCGCCGCCGACCCCCTCGTGGTCGCGGTCCGCTGGGACAACGCCGGCCTGCGCGACCGGGCGGCGAACGGCGGCCTGCCGCACCTGCTCAAGAACCTGGTCCGCGCGCCCCGCAGGGCCGCCGCCGGCGAGCAGGGCGAGAGCCTGACCTCGCTGATGTCCCGCCTGGCCGAGCTGACCAGGGAGGAAGGGCTGCGCCTGCTCACCGACCGGGTACGCAGGCACGTCGCCGTCGTCCTCGCCCACGGCAGCGCCGACAAGATCAGCGTCGACCGCGCGTTCACCCAGCTCGGCTTCGACTCCCTGACCGCCGTCGAGCTGCGCAACCGGCTCAACGCCGACACCGGGCTGCGGCTGCCCGCCACGCTCGTCTTCGACCACCCCACGGTCGGCTCGCTCGCCGAATACCTGTTCAGCACGCTCGCCCCCGCCGCCGCGACCCCCTCGCCGGAGGAGACGCTGCGCGGCGCGCTCGAACGGGTCGGCTCCATGCTCAGCAGCGCCAAGGACGACGGCGAGGCCATCCGCAGCAAGCTCGTCGCCGTGCTGCAGAGCGGCCTGGCCAGGTTCGGCGCCCCGCAGAGCGCTCCCGGCACCGTCATGGACAAGATCGACGGCGCCTCCGACGAGGAGATCTTCGCCCTCATCGACAACGAACTCTGAGCGGAAGGCGCCACCCCTATGCGTACCGAGGACAAGCTGCGCGACTACCTCAGGCGGGCCACGGTGGAGCTGTCGGAGACCCGGCGGCGCCTGGCCGAGGAGGAGGGCCGCCGGCACGAGCCGGTGGCGATCGTCGGCATGGCCTGCCGCTTCCCCGGCGGCGTGGGCTCGCCGGAGGACCTGTGGGAGCTGGTCACCGCCGGCGTGGACGCCATCGGCGAGTTCCCGGAGGACCGGGGCTGGGACGTCGAGGACCTCTACGACCCGGACCCCGGGGCGGCCGGCAAGTCGTACACCCGGCACGGCGGCTTCCTCCACGACGCGGCCGACTTCGACGCGGCCTTCTTCGGCGTCAGCCCGCGCAACGCCCTCGCCACCGACCCGCAGCACCGGCTGTTCCTGCAGACCTGCTGGGAGGCCCTGGAACGGGCCGAGATCGAGCCGGGCACGCTCCGGGGCAGCCGCACCGGCGTCTACGCGGGCAACATGTACGACTACTACTCCACCCGCTTCCTCGCCGGCGCGCCCGAGTCCGTCGAGGGCACCCTGTTCACCTCCAGCGCGCCCAGCGTGATGTCCGGGCGCGTCTCGTACACGCTCGGCCTGGAAGGGCCGTCGCTGACGGTGGACACGGCGTGCTCGTCGTCGCTGGTCGCGCTGCACCTCGCCGTGCAGGCGCTGCGGCGCGGCGAGTGCCCGCTCGCGCTGGCCGGGGGCGTGACGGTCATGTCGTCGCCGGTGCCGTTCGTGGAGTTCTCCCGGCAGCGCGCCCTCGCACCGGACGGACGGTGCAAGTCGTTCTCGGCCTCGGCCGACGGGGCCGCGTGGGCAGAAGGCGTCGGCGTGCTCGTCCTGGAACGCCTGTCCGACGCGCGCCGCAACAACCGGCGCATCCTCGCCGTCGTGCGCGGCACGGCCGTCAACCAGGACGGGGCCAGCAACGGCATGACCGCGCCCAGCGGCCCCGCCCAGGAGCGCGTGATCCGGCAGGCGCTGGCCGACGCCCTCCTCGACACCCGCGACGTCGACGTGGTCGAGGCGCACGGCACCGGCACCACCCTCGGCGACCCCATCGAGGCCCAGGCCCTGCTCGCCACCTATGGGCGCGGACGTCCCGCCGACCGGCCGCTGTGGCTGGGCTCGGTCAAGTCGAACCTCGGGCATACGCAGGCGGCTGCCGGGGTGGCGGGTGTGATCAAGATGGTGATGGCGTTGCGGCACGGTGTGCTGCCGAGGACGTTGCACGTCACGGAGCCGACGCCGCATGTGGACTGGTCGGCGGGTGGGGTGCGGTTGCTGACCGAGTCTGTGGAGCTGGCGGGGCGGGCGCGTGCGGGGGTGTCGAGTTTCGGGGTGAGTGGCACGAACGCGCACGTGATCGTGGAGAGCGCTCCGGAGGTCGAGGTCGAGGCGGTTGTGGGGGAGCCGCTGGTCTCGGACGGGCCGGTGCTGGTGTGGGTGGTGTCGGGCAGGAGCGGGCCGGCGTTGCGGGCGCAGGCGGCGCGGTTGCGCGAGTACGCGGCGTCGGTGGCGGAGGAGGAACTGGCCGGGGCCGGGCGTGCGCTGGCCCGCCGGGCGCGGTTCCCGCATCGCGCGGTGGTGGTCGCCGCCGGTCGGGAGGAGCTGCTGGCCGCTCTGGACGCGGTCGCCGAGGGGCGGGCGCACGCCTGCGTGATCAGCGGCGTCGCGCCGGGGGTGGGGAGCGCCGTGCTGGTGTTTCCGGGTCAGGGGTCGCAGTGGGCGGGGATGGCGGTCGAGCTGGCGGGGTCGTGTGCGGTGTTCGCGGCGGCGTTGGAGCGGTGTGATCGGGTGCTGGTGCCGTTGACGGGGTGGTCGGCGGGTGGGGTGTTGCGTGGTGAGGCGGGGGCGCCGGAGTTGGTGGGTTCGGCGGTGGTGCAGCCGGTGTTGTGGGCGGTGATGGTGTCGTTGGCGGAGGTGTGGGCTGCGGCTGGGGTGGTGCCGCAGGTGGTGGTGGGTCAGTCGCAGGGGGAGATCGCGGCGGCGTGTGTGGCGGGGGCGTTGTCGTTGGAGGACGCGGCTCGGGTGGTGGTGGTGCGGAGCCGGGCGTTGGAGCGGGTGGCGGGTTCTGGGGGGATGGCGGCGTTGGATGTGCCGGCGTCCCGCGCGGAGGAGTTGCTGGCTTCTGGGTGGGGGGGCCGGTTGTGGGTGGCGGTGGAGTCGGGTCCGTCGGGGTGTGTGGTGGCGGGGGACGCCGCCGCATTGGAGGAGCTGGCGGCGCTGGCCGAGGCCGCTTCCCCGAACGGGACCGCTTCCCCGAACGGGACCGCTTCTCTGGCGGGGGCCGCCGCGCCGAGCGGGACCGCTGGGCTGGCGGGGGTGCGGGTGCGGCGGATCGCGGTGGATTACGCCTCGCACACGCCGCACATGCGTGCTTTGGAGGGGGAGCTGGAGGCGGCTCTGGAGCGGGTGGGGTCGGGGCCTGGCCGGGTGGGGTTCTGTTCGTCGGTGACGGGTGGGCTGGTGGCGGGGGAGGAGTTGTCGGGCCGGTATTGGGTGGAGAACTTGTGCCGGCGGGTGCGGTTCGACGCGGCGGTGCGGGTGGCTGCGGGGTCGGTGCGGTGGCCGGTGTTCGTGGAGGTGAGTCCGCATCCGGTGTTGGTGGGGGATGTGGGGGAGATCTGCGGGGACGCCGGTGTGGCGGCGGGGGTGTGCGGGTCGCTGCGGCGGGGTGAGGGCGGTCCGGCGCGGTTGCTGGTGTCGCTGGCTCAGGCGTGGGTGCAGGGCGCGCCGGTGGAGTGGGCGGCCGTGCTGGGCGGTGGGCCGCGTCCGCGGACGCAGCCTCCGACGTACGCCTTCCAGAACAGCCGCTTCTGGCTCGGCGACGGGATCGCGAGCGGTGGCCGCCCGCGCGGCGAGGGCCTCGACGGCTCCCGCCATCCCCTGCTCGACACCGTGGTCTCCACCGCCGACGACCGGTACGTGCTCACCGGCCGGCTCGCCCGCAGGACGGCGCCCTGGCTGGCCGACCACGCCGTACGCGGCGGCGTCCTGCTGCCCGGGGCCGCCTTCGCCGACCTCGCGCTCGAAGCCGCCGCCCACGCGGGCTGCGACCGCCTGGACGAGCTGGTCATCGAGACCCCGCTGTACCTGTCCGGCGGCACGGTCACCCTCCAGGTCACCGTCGGCCCGCCCGAAGCCGGACGCCGCCCGGTCGAGATCTTCTCCCGCCCGGCGGATGGCGACGCCTGGCAGCGGCACGCCTCCGGCGTCCTCGCCGAGGACCCGTCGCCCGCCGCCCCGTACGCGTGGGCCGCCGCCTGGCCGCCCCCGGGCGCGACCCTGATCGACCTCGCCGACGGCTACGGCCGCCTCGCCGGGCAGGGCTACGAGTACGGCCCCGCCTTCCAGGGCCTGCGCGCTCTCTGGCGTTCGGGCGACGACCTGTACGCCGAGGTCGCCACGCCCGACGGCCTCGACGTGACCGGTTTCGGCATCCACCCGGCCCTCCTCGACGCCGCCTTCCACCCCCTGGTGCTCGCCCGCGGCGACGACGAGCTGCGCCTGCCGTTCGCCTTCACCGGCGTCCGGCTGTACGCGGCCCAGGCGGACGCCCTCCGCGTCCGGCTGTCCGCCGCCGGGCAGGACGCCACGGTCGAGGCCGCCGACAGCTCCGGCGCGCCCGTGCTCGCGATCGAGGCCCTGCGCACCCGGGCCACCGCCGCTCCGGCCGCCGTGCCGGTCCCGTACGGCGTGGACTGGACGGAGACCGCGCTCCCCCCGGCGGCGGGACCCGAGCCCGTCGTGATCACCTGCGTGAGCGACGACCCCGACCCGGCCGCCGCCGCCAGGGACCTGACCGCCCGCGTCCTGGACGCCATCGCCATCCATCCCGACGATGGGCCCCTCGCGTTCGTCACCCGGCCGGGCGACCCCGCCGGCGCGGCGGTGCGCGGCCTGGTGGGCGCGGCGCACGCGGAACAGCCGGGCAGGTTCACGCTGGTCGAGACCGAGGACGGCGACACCGCCTGGGGCCGGCTCGCCGCCACCGGCGAGCCGTGGATCCGGGTACGCGACGGCAGGTACTGGGTGCCCCGCCTGACCCGCCGCGACCCCGCCCCCACCACGCCGGAAAGCGCTCCGCACGGCACGGTGCTGGTCACCGGCGGCACCGGCGGTCTCGGCGCGCTGGTGGCCCGGCATCTGGTGGAACGGCACGGCGTGCGGGACCTGATCCTGCTGTCCCGCAGCGGGCCCGGCGCTCCCGGCGCGGCCGAGCTGACCGCCGAGCTGGAGAAGCTGGGCGCGCATGTCACCGTCACCGCCTGCGACGTCGCCGACCGTGAGGCCCTGCGCGCCGTCCTGGACGCGGCCCCCGGCCTGTCCGGCGTCGTCCACGCCGCCGGAGTCCTGGACGACGCCCTGGTACAGGACCTCACCCCCGACCGGATCGCGTCCGTCCTGGCCCCCAAGGCCGACGCCGCCTGGCACCTGCACGAGCTGACCTCCGACCGGCCGCTGTCGATGTTCGTGCTGTTCTCCTCGGTGGCGGGCGTGCTGGGCAACGCGGGCCAGGGCAACTACGCCGCCGCGAACGCCTTCCTCGACGCCCTCGCCGAACACCGCCACGCCCTCGGCCTGCCCGCCGTCTCCGTCGCCTGGGGCCTGTGGGACACCGCCTCCGCCATGACCGGCACCCTCGGCCAGGCAGACCTCGCCCGCCTGGCCCGCGCCGGCATCGCCCCGCTCACCGCCGACCAGGGCCTGGCCCTCTTCGACGCCGCACTCACCACCCCCGACCCGCTCATGGTCGCCGCCCGATGGAACACGGCCGGACTGCGCTCGCGGGCGGCGAACGGTGACCTGCCGCCTCTGCTCAAGGGCCTGGTCCGCGTGCCCCGCCAGATGGCGACCCCCGGAGCCGCCGCCCAGGCCGGGCTCGCCGGGCGCCTGGCCGCCCTGCCGCGGAAGGAGGCGCTGCGGGTGCTCACCGAGACCGTCCAGGCCCACGTCGCCGCCGTGCTCGCGCACGTCAGCGCCGACAGCGTCGACGTGGACCGCCCTTTCAACGAGCTCGGCTTCGACTCACTCACCGCCGTCGAGCTGCGCAACCGGCTCAACGCCGACACCGGGCTGCGGCTGCCCGCCACGCTCGTCTTCGACCACCCCACCGTCACCTCGCTCGCCGCGCACCTGTCGGAGACGCTGACCCCGCCCGACACCCCGCCCAGGACGCCGGCGCCGCCGGAGGACGGGCTCCGCGCCGCCCTCGACCACCTCGACCAGGTGCTCGAACACGCCAACGGGGAGGCCGCCGCCATCCGCGAGCGGGTCGTCCCCCTCCTGCAGAACGCGCTCGTCAAGCTCGGCTCGGCCCTGGCGACCGCCGGAGGCGTGCTGGACAAGATCGACTCCGCCTCGGACGAGGAGATCTTCGCCCTCATCGACAACGAACTGTGACCCACGTCCGCGACCGCGACAGGAAAGGCTTCCCGATGGGGACCGAGGAAAAGCTCCGCTCCTACCTCAAGCGCGTGACCGTCGAACTGGCCCAGACCCGCCAGCGGCTCGCCGACGTGGAGGAACGCCGCCACGAGCCCGTCGCCGTCATCGGCATGGCCTGCCGCTACCCGGGCGGCGAGTCCGTCGAGGAGTTCTGGGACCTGCTGCGGCGCGGCGGCACGGCGGTGCGCGAGGTGCCGGCCGCGCGGTGGGACATCGACGCCTACTACGACCCGCGGCCCGGCGTGCCCGGCGGTATCTACACCCGGTACGGGGCCTTCCTGGACGACGTCACCGGCTGGGACGCCGCCTTCTTCGGCCTGTCGCCCCGCGAGGCGCTGCGCATGGACCCGCACCAGCGCCTCCTGCTGGAGCTGGCCTGGGAGGGCCTGGAGAGCGCCGGGCTGTCGCCGGGCCGGGTGGCGGGCAGCCGTACCGGCGTCATGGTCGGCTTCATGGACACCCTCCAGTACGGCCGCCTCCAGATGGAGCACCAGGGCCCGCACGCCGTCTCCGACCCCTACCTCGGCCAGGGCGCCATCCCCAGCGTCGCCGCCGGCCGCATCGCCTACCAGCTCGACCTGACCGGCCCCACCGTCACGGTCGACACGGCCTGCTCCTCGTCCCTGATCGCGATCCACCTCGCCGCCGAGAGCCTGCGCCGGGGTGAGTGCGACCTCGCCCTCGCCGGCGGGGCGTCGCTCACCCTGCACCCCACCACGTTCCAGCAGGCGTGCGCGGGGCTGATGATGTGCGCCGATGGGCGGTGCAAGACGTTCGACGAGCAGGCCGACGGCTACGTCATGGGGGAGGGCGGCGGCCTGCTCGTGCTGGAGCCGCTGTCCAGGGCGCTGGCCAACGGCCGCCGCGTCCGGGCCGTGCTGCGCGGCTCCGCCGTCAACCAGGACGGCCGCAGCAACGGCCTGACCGCGCCCAGCCGGCGCGCCCAGAACGACGTCATCACCCGCGCCCTCGCCGCGGCCCGCGTCTCCCCGGACGAGATCGGGTACGTCGAGGCGCACGGCTCCGGCACCCACCTCGGGGACGCCATCGAACTGTCCGCCCTGCACGACGTCTTCGGCGGCCGGCCCGCCGAGCATCCCCTGCGGGTGGGCGCGGTCAAGACCAACATCGGGCACACCCAGGCCGCCGCCGGGGTCGCGGGCGTCATCAAGACCATCCTCATCCTGGAGAACGGGCTCATCCCGCCCAGCCTCAACCTGTCCACGCCGGCCGCCGCCATCCCCGAGGACGGCACCGTACGGCCCGTCACGGCCGCCACGCCGCTGGACGGCGTCGCCTTCGCCGGGGTCAGCTCCTTCGGCCTGTCCGGCACCAACGCCCACCTCGTCCTCCAGTCCGCCGTCCCACCCGCCGCCCCGGCCGATGCGGCCACGGTCGCGGGGCCGTACGTGCTGCCGGTGTCGGCCGCCGCGCCCGCCGCGCTGCGCGAGCAGGCCGGGCGGCTCGCCGACTGGCTGGACGCGCACCCGGGCACCGCGCCCGGCGACCTCGCGCACACCCTCCAGACCGGCCGCGCCGAGCTCGACCACCGCCGCGCCCTGATCTGCGCCGGCACCGGCGACGCCGTACGGCGGCTGCGCGCGCTCGCAGGGGAGGGCGGCGGGCACCACGTCAAGGGCACGCCCCGCGTCGCGTTCCTGCTCCCCGGCGTCGGCGACCAGTACGCGGGCCTCGGCGCCGAGCTGTACGCCACGGAACCCGTCTACGCCGAGGCCGTCGACCACTGCGCCGACCTCGTACGTCAGCGCACCGGCGTGGACCTGCGCCCCTGCTTCGCCCCCACCGCCGCCCCGGCCGGCTCCTCCGGTGACCTCGCCGCCCTCCTCGGCCGGGCCCCCGCCGGACCGGACCCCGGCGACGACCCGCTGAGCCACGCCGCCGTGGCCCACCCCTTCCTCTTCACCGCCGAGTACGCCCTGGCCCGCCTCCTCCGCCACTGGGGCGTCGCCCCCGACCTGCTCATCGGCTACAGCCTCGGCGAGTACGTCGCCGCCACCCTGGCCGGCGTCTTCAGCCTGGAGGACGCCCTGCACGTCGTCATCGAGCGCGCCCACCTCATCGGCGCGGTCCCCGCCGGCCGCATGGTCGCCGCCGCCGCGCCCGAGGAGCGCATCCGCGCCGCCCTCGCCGCGGCCGGCGTCGAGGTGGACGTCGCCGCGCTCAACGGCCCCGCCATGACCGTGCTGAGCGGGCTGCCCGCCGAGATCGAGGCCGCGACCGCCCTGCTCACGGCGGACGGCGTCGCCTGCCGGCCGCTGCGCTCCGCGCACGCCTTCCACTCCTCGCTGCTGCAACCGGCCAGGGAGAAGCTGGCCGCCGTGCTGGAGACCGTCCGGCGGAACCCGCCCGCCGTCACCGTCGTCTCCAACCTCACCGGGCGGCCGCTCACCGCCGAACAGGCCACCAGTACGTCGTACTGGGCCGACCAGCTCGTCAGCACGGTCCGGTTCGCCGACGGCGTCCGGTACTGCCTGGACCAGGACGTGACCGCGTTCGTCGAGCTGGGGCCGGGGCAGACCCTGGGCGGGCTGGTCCGCCAGAACCTGGCGGGCGGCGAACCGGCCGCCGTCCTCGGGACGCTGGCGCCGTACTGGACGGCGGGGGCGCGGGCCCGCGAGGACCGCGCCGGCCTGCTCGCCACCTGCGCCGCCCTCTGGGAGCTGGGGGCCGACGTCGTCTGGGAGCGCACCCGGCCGGCGGGCGGGCGCGTCCTCACCCTGCCGACCTACCCCTTCCAACGCACCCGCTTCTGGCCAGATCCCGACCCGGCCCTCTTCACCCCGCCCCTGACCCCCCACCCTTCCGCCGCCCCGACGGGGCCCACCTCCCCCCAGCCCTCGGCCCGGCCGGCACGCGCCGAGCCCGTGGTCGCCGAGCCCGCCGCCGCCCGTGCGGGGGACACCGAGCCGGGGGACGCCGGGGCGGAGGAGGCCGAGCCGGGGGACTTCGCGTTCGTGCCTGTGTGGCGGCGGGATCCCACCTGCGGGGGCACGCCGCCCGCGGCCCTCGCCCTGCCGGGGCCGCTCGTCGTCTTCGCCGACCCCGCGGGGGTCGGGTCCGCGCTCGCCGACCTCGCCGCCGCCTCCGGCACCCCCGTCGTCGAAGTGAGGGCGGCGGCGGTGCCTGAGCCGGCGCGCGAGGGCCGCCGCCTGGCCGTCGACCCGGCCGTGCCCGGCCACTACGCGGAGGTGTTCGCCGCGCTGCCGCCCGGCCCGGTGCACGTCGCCCACCTGTGGAGCCTGGCCGCCCCGGCCGCGCTGCCTGCCGGCGACGACGACTTACGGCAGGCCGTCGGCCACGGCTTCGACAGCCTCATGCTCGCCGTCCAGGCCCTCGGGGACCGCCCCGCCCGGCTGCTGACCGTCAGCCGCGGCGCGACGGAGATCCTCGGCGGCGACGTCCCCGCCCCCCATCAGGCGCTGGCGCACGGCCTCGGCCGCGCCGCCCGCCACGAGTACGCCGCCCTCACCTGGACCGGCGTCGATTTGGACCCGGAAACCGACCTCGCCGCCGCTGTCACGCCCGCCGCCGCTGCGTCCGCCGCCGCCCAGCTCGCCTGGGAGCTGACTCGCCCCCCGCAGGAGGACGCCGTCAACCCCGACGCGCCCGACCCGCTGTCCGGCTGGCGTCGTGGCCGCCGCTGGGAACGCGCCTGGACCGAGCTCCCCGTGCAACAGCCCGCGGCGCCCGTGTGGCGTCCCGACGGCGCGTACCTGATCACCGGCGGCACCCGCGGCCTCGGCATGGCCCTGGCCCGGCACCTGGCCCGCGCGGGCGTCCGCCGTCTCGCCCTCCTCGCCCGCACCCCCCTCCCGCAGGACGCCGCCGCGGACGACGAGACCACCGCGCGGACCCGGCGCGACGTGGCCGAGCTGGCGGCGGCCGGCGTCGAGGTGCTGCTGCTCGCCGCCGACGCCGGCGTGCCGGACGAGCTGCGCGCGGCCCTGCGCCGCGCCCGCGAGCACTTCGGCCGCCTCACCGGCGTCGTCCACGCCGCCGGCCTCCCGGCCGGCGGGATGCTCCGCCGCCGCACCCCGGCCGAGGCCCGCCGCGTGCTCGCCCCCAAGGTGCTCGCCATGGGCCCCCTCGCCGAGCTGGCCGGCCCGGCCACCCTGCCCGCCGACCGCCCCGAGCTGCTGGTCCTCTACTCCTCGGCCGTCACCGCGTACGGCGGCGTCGGCGAGGCCGACTACTGCGCGGCCAACACCCTGCTCGACGCCTACGGCCAGGCCCTGGCCGCCGCGGCCCCGTCCACCCGCGTCGTGTCCGTCGCCTGGGGCCCGTGGCGGCACGACGTCTGGCAGTCCGAAGGGCTCAAGGCGACCGGCGGCGGCCTGGCCGACCGGGTGGCCGGCTACCGCGCCCGCTACGGCTTCCCCGACGACGCCGGCTGCGCGCTGCTCGACCGCCTCGCCGCCGCCGGGCACGGCAGTGTCATGGCCGTACGCCAGCCGCTGCGCGAGGTGCTGCGCGCCTGGTCGGCCATGCTCGACCTGGACGACCTCGTCGGAGCCGCCGTCGTCCCGCAGGGCCGCCGCTTCCCCCGCCCGCAGCTCCGCACCGACTACGCCGCCCCCCGCACCGGCGCCGAGACCGAGCTCGCCGACCTGTGGGGCGCCTACCTCGGCATCGACGAGGTGGGCGTGCACGACCCGTTCTTCGACCTCGGCGGCAACTCCCTGCTCGGCATGGCCATGGTGCTCGCCCTGGAGAAGCAGCTCGGCCGCCCGGTCGCGCCCGCGCTGCTGTTCGAGCATCCGACCGTGGCCGAGTTCGCGGCGGCCCTGCACGGCGGCGCGGACCAGGCGGACGCGCTCACCACCAGTTCGGCACGGGGGCAGCGGCGGCGCCGGGCCCGTTCCAGCAACCGCAAATGAGGCCGGAAATGAGAACGGTAGACGTGAACGACGACATCGAAGGCCCCGGCAGCGACATCGCGATCGTCGGGATGTCCGGCCGCTTCCCCGGCGCGTCCGGCGTCGCCGAGCTCTGGTCGGCCGTCCGGGCGGGCCGCTCCGGGATCACCCGCTTCGGTGACGACGAGCTGCGCGCCGCCGGGGTGCCTGAGGAGACGCTGGCCGATCCCGCGTACGTCAAGGCCGCCCCCGTCATCGACGGCGTCGAGCTGTTCGACGCCGCCTTCTTCGGCTTCGGCCCCAAGGAGGCGCAGATCCTCGACCCGCAGCACCGGCTCTTCCTGGAGCACAGCTGGGCCGCGCTGGAGGACGCGGGCTGCGACCCCAAGCGGTTCGACGGGGCGATCGGCGTGTTCGGCGGCTGCGCCCACAGCTCGTACCTGCAGAACAACCTGGTGCCCAGCGGCGTCGGCGCCGTCATGGGCGAGCTCGCGCTCGGCCTCGCCAACGACAAGGACTCGCTCACCACCCGCGTCGCGCACGCGCTCGGGCTGTCCGGCCCCAGCTACGGCGTCCAGAGCTACTGCTCCACCTCCCTCGTCGCGGTCTGCGCGGCGGCCACCAGCCTCGCCGGGTTCGAGTGCGACCTGGCACTGGCCGGCGGCGTCGCCGTCAACGTCCCTCACCGCGTCGGCTACCTGTACCAGCAGGGCGGCATCGCGCCGCCGGACGGCGAGTGCCGCGCCTTCGACGCGGGCGGGCTCGGCAGCCCGCTCGGCAGCGGCGTCGGCGTCGTCGCGCTGCGCCGCCTGGAGGACGCGCTCGCCGACGGCGACCAGATCTACGCCGTCATCCGCGGCTGGGCGGTCAACAACGACGCCGGGCGCAAGGTCGGCTTCACCGCCCCCGGCGTGCAGGGGCAGGCCGCCGTCATGGCCGAGGCCCTGGCCAGCGCCGACCTGACGCCCGCCGACATCGACTACGTCGAGACGCACGGCACCGGCACCGCCCTCGGCGACGCCGCCGAACTGGCCGCGTTGCAGCAGGTGTTCCGCGGCCAGTCGCTGCTGCTCGGCTCGGTCAAGACCAACGTCGGCCACCTCGACAGGGCGGCCGGCGTCACCAACCTCATCAAGGCCGCGCTCGCCCTCTGCCACGACGAGATCCCGCCCACGCTCAACCTGTCCGAGCCCAACCCGCAGCTCGCCTCCGGCGAGGCCGCGCTGGAGGTCGTCACCCGGCTGCGGAGCTGGCCGCGCGAGGCGGGCAGGACCCGCAGGGCGGGGGTGAGCGCGTTCGGCATCGGCGGCACCAACGCGCACGTCGTGCTGGAGGAGGCGCCGCTGGTGCCGCGTACCGAGGAGCCGGCCAGACCCGAGCCGCTCGTCTGGTCCGCCCGTACGGCCGAGGCCGCCGACGCGATGACCGCCCGCCTCGCCGCCCACCTCGAAGGCGGCGGCAGCGGGCAGCGGCTGGCCGACGTGGCCCACACCCTGCAGACCGGCCGCCAGGTGTTCGGCCACCGCAGGACGCTGGTCGCCGCCACCCCCGCCGAGGCCGCCGCCGCGCTGCGCGAGGGGGCCGCGCTCAGCCGTACGGAGAGCCGCGGCGACCGGCCCGTGGCCTTCCTCGTCGCCGGGACGGGCGAGCAGTACCCGGGGCTGGCCGAGGAGCTGTACCGGTCGGAGCCGGTCTTCCGCGAGACGCTCGACCGCTGCCGCGCCGGGCTGCGCCGCCACCTCCGCGACTCCCCGGACTCCTCCGGCGGCTCTCCTGACGACGGACGTGACCCGCTCGCCGAGATGCTCGCCCCCCGCGCCCGCCCCGGCGGCGACGGGCTCGGCCGCCTGCTCGGCCGCGCCCCCGCCGCCGGCGCCGTCCCCACGGAGATCCTCCAGCCCGCGCTGTTCGCCGTCGAGTACGCCCTGGCGAGCCTCGTCCTGTCCTGGGGCGTCCGGCCCGCCGCGCTCGCCGGCTACAGCCTCGGCGAGTACGTGGCCGCCACCCTGTCCGGCGTCCTGACGCTGGACGACGCCCTCGCCCTCGTCGCCCACCGCGCCCGCCTCATCGGCGAGCTGCCCGCTGGCGCCATGAGCGCGGTCCCGCTGCCCGCCGCCGACCTCGCGGAACGCCTCCGCCGCGCCGGGATCACCGGCCTCGACGTGGGCGCCGTCAGCGGCCCCGCCCTCACGGTCCTGTCCGGCGAGCCGGACGCCATGCGGGCCGCCAGGGAACTCCTCGAGGCCGACGCGGTTCCGTGCCGGCCGCTCGCCACCACGCACGCCTTCCACTCCCGGATGATGGAGCCCGTCAGGGACCGGCTCACCGCGTGGATCGCGGAGAACGTCACGCTTCGCGCGCCCTCCGTGCCGTACGTGTCGAACGTCACCGGCCGGCTCGTCACCGCCGAGCAGGCCGGCGATCCGGCGTACTGGGGCGAGCACATGTGCGCGCCCGTGCAGTTCGACGCCGTCCTGGAGACGCTGCTCACGCTGGACGGCGAGGCGGCGCTGCTGGAGATCGGGCCGGGGCGCTCGCTCGGCGCCATGGCGCGCGGCCACCGCGCCTGCCCGCCCGAACGCTGGCCGCTCATCGTCGCCACCCTGCCCGGGGCGGACGACCCGCGCGCCGCCCGGGAGGTGCTGGCGGAGGCCGCCGGGCGGCTCTGGCTCGCCGGCGCCCCGATCGACTGGTCCGGCTACCGCCAGGACCGGCCGGTCGCCAAGGTCGCCCTCCCCACCTACCCCTTCCAACGCGCCCGCTACTGGATAGACCCCCCCACCCCCGGCTCCACCGCAGGCGGGCCCAGTGCCGCCGCCACCACCGACACCCCCGCCGGGCCAGGCGCGCGTGGCGCCGCTGAGGGCGGCGGTGCTGTCGCTGGTGGCGCTGCCGGGCTGGGCGCGTCCGGCCCCGCGGCCGCGTCCGGCGCTGACGCGGCCCAGGATGCCGGCGGTGGGGCGCATGTGCGGCTGATGGTGCCGCGCTGGACGCCGGCTCCCCTTCCGCCTCCGCCCGCGACCTCCGCCGTCTCGCCCCTTCCCGGCGGCATCCGGGACGTGGCCGGGGGATGTGTGGTGCTGGCGGCGGACGCGGCGAGTGCGGAGCCGGTCGCCGCCGCGCTGCGCGCCGCCGGTACGGAGGCCGTCACCGTCCTGCCGGGGCCCGGCTTCGCCGCGACGGCCGAGGGCGTCACCATCGACCCGGAGTCGGCGGCCGACCACGCCGCGCTGGCCCGGCACCTGCGCGAGGCCGCCGTCGTGCTCGACCTCCGCCTCCTCACCCGTTCTGAAGGCGAGGGGCACGCCGACGGGCGGGACACAGTGCTCCCTGCCGCGCGGCTGCTGCACGCCTGGGGAGAGGAGGGCGGCGACGGGACCCGCGTCGTCCTGGTCACCCGGGGCGGGCAGGCGGTGCTCGCCGGTGAGGTCCCGGACCCTGGGCAGGCCGCCGCCGCGACGCTGCCGACGGTGGCCAATCAGGAGTACCTCACCCTCGACTGCGCCGCCGTCGACGTCGCGCCCGACGCGACCCCCGAGGAGGTGGCCGGGTTCCTGGCGGCCGAGGCGCGGGGTCCCGGCGCCGGTGGCGGTACGTTCATCGCCTGCCGGGACGGCGTCCGGCTGGTGCGCGAGCACGCCGAGGCCGGGCCCGGCGAGGACCCGCCTGCTCCCGGGATCCGTCCCGGCCGCACGTACGTGATCACGGGCGGGCTCGGCGACGTCGGCCTGCTCATCGCCGGGCACCTGGTACGGGCGGGCGCCGATCGCCTCGTCCTGACCGGCCGCGGCGGTCTCCCCGACGACGAGGACGATCCCCGCCACCGCGCGGTTCAGCGGCTGCGCGCGTCCGGGGCCGAGGTCCTGACCCCGCGCGTGGACGTGACCGACCCCGCCGCCATGCGCGACGCCCTCGCCGGCGCCCTGGACGGCGGAGGGCGGATCGGCGGGGTCGTGCACGCGGCCGCCGAGACCTCGCCCGCCACCTTCCTCCCCCTCCGCGACCTCGACGGGCCCGCCGTGGCGCGGCACTTCGCCGCCAAGGTGACCGGGGCGCTCGTCCTGGAGCGGGTGCTGGCCGAGCTGGGCGAGACGCCCGAGTTCTGCGTGCTGTTCTCCTCCACCTCCGCCCTGCTCGGCGGCATCACGTTCGGCAGCTACGCCGCCGCCAACGCCGCGCTCACCGCGCTCGCCCACCGCAACCCCGGCTGGGTGGCGGCGAGCTGGGACACCTGGCAGGTCACCCTGGACCGCCTCGACGGCGGCCTCGGCGCGGCGATGGCCGCGCACGCCATGACCGCCGGGGACGCCCTGGCGGCCTTCGACCGGCTGCTGCCGGCCGCCCGCCCCGACGTGGTCGTGGCCGCCGGCGGGCTGGCGGACCGGCTGCCGGGCCGGACGGCGCCCGTCGCGCAGGGGCCCCGCGACCGGTTTCCCCGCCCCGAGCTGCCCCAGCCGTACGCGCCGCCGCTCACCCAGGCCGAGCGTGACCTCGCCGGGCTGTGGTCGGAGGTGCTCGGCGTCGAGCCGGTCGGCACCCGGGACAACTTCTTCGACCTGGGCGGCAACTCCCTGGTGGCGTTGCAGATGCTGGCGCTGGTGAAGCAGCGCTTCGGGGTGGCGGTGCCGACCGTGGTGCTGTTCGAGGCCCCGACCGTGCACACGCTGGCCGCCGTCATCGGCGAGCGCGCCGCCGCCCCGAGGCCGGAGCCCGCCCCGAGGGCCGTGGACACCCCCCGGCCCCCCGCGGACGCGGGGCCCGGCGAGGACGACCGGCGGATCGCCGTCGTCGGCATGGCCGGGCGGTTCCCCGGCGCGCCCGACGTCCAGACGTTCTGGCGGAACCTGCGCGACGGCGCCGAGTCCATCAGCTTCTTCTCCGAGGAGGAGCTGCTGGCCGCGGGCGTGGCCGCCGAGCAGCTCCGCGACCCGGCCTACGTCCCCGCCCGCCCGGTGCTGGACGACGTGGCGGGCTTCGACGCCGCCTTCTTCGGCATGAGCCCCCGCATGGCCGCGATCACCGACCCGCAGCAGCGGGCCTTCCTCGAGGTGTGCTGGGAGGCGCTGGAGCAGGCCGGGTACGCGGCCCCGGAGCACCGCGGCCGGGTCGGCGTGTTCGGCGGCTCGAACATCAGCACCTACCTGCTCCGCCAGACGGCCCGGCTGCTCGGCGGCGGGCATCAGGAGTTCAGCGACTTCGAGGTCATCATGGGCAACGACAAGGACGCCCTGCCCACGACCGTGTCGTACCTGTTCGACCTGCACGGCCCGAGCGTCGCCGTGCAGACGTTCTGCTCGACCTCGCTGGTCGCCGCGCACCTGGCCGTGCAGAGCCTGCGCAACGGCGAGTGCGAGCTGGCCCTGGCCGGCGGCGTGTCCATCCGGGTGCCCGACCGGGTGGGCCACCTGTACGGGCCCGGCGGCCAGGAGTCGCCGGACGGCCACGTACGGACGTTCGACGCCGCGGCGAAGGGCAGCATGTTCGGCGACGGCGCGGCCGTGGTGCTGCTCAAGCGGCTGCCGGACGCGGTGCGCGACGGCGACCACATCTGGGCGGTGATCCGCGGCTCGGCCATGAACAACGACGGCGCGCTCAAGGTCGGCTACACCGCCCCCAGCGTCGTCGGCCAGGCGCGGGTGATCGCCGACGCGATGGCGGACGCGGGCGTCACCGGGGACGACATCAGCTACGTCGAGGCGCACGGCACCGCGACCGAGCTGGGCGACCCCATCGAGGTGGCGGCCCTGACCCGCGCCTTCGGCCCCACGAGCGCCAAGGGGTACTGCCCGATCGGCTCGGTCAAGACGAACGTCGGCCACCTCGACCGGGCGGCGGGCGCCAGCGGCCTGATCAAGACGTCGCTCGCGCTGCGCGAGGGCGTCATCCCGGCCAGCCTCCACTTCACCGCGCCCAACCCGGAGATCGACTTCGACGACAGCCCGTTCTACGTCAACACCGAGCTGTCGCCGTGGCGCACCCGCGGCACGCGGCCCAGGATCGCCGGGCTGAACTCGCTCGGCATGGGCGGCACGAACGTCCACATGGTGGTCGAGCAGCCGCCCGAGCGGGCGGCCGGAGGAGCGGAGGGGCGCCGTTTCCACGTCCTGCCGGTCTCCGCGCGTACGGCCGCCGCCGCCGGCCAGGCGTGCGACCGGCTCGCCCGGCATCTGGCGGACGCGCCGGACGTCCGGCTGGCCGACGTGGCGTACACGCTGCAGGTGGGGCGCAAGACCTTCGAGCACCGGCGCGCCGTCGTCGCGGGCGGCGCCGCCGCGGCGGCCACGGCGCTGGGCGGGGAGGCCGGGCCGATGGGGCGGGTGGACACCGTCCAGGGCCGCCCGGTCGCCTTCCTGCTCGCCGGCGTCGGCGAGCAGTACCCCGGCCTGGCCGCGGACCTGCACCGGCACGAGCCCGCCTTCCGCGCCGCGCTCGACGAATGCCTCGACCTGCTCGGCGAGTCCGTCCCCGGTCTCGCCGCCCTGCTGCTGGGCGAGCGCGGCGAGGCCGGCGCGTCCGTGGCCGCCGCGCTCGAACGCACCGAGGTCGTCCAGCCCGCCCTGTTCGCCGTCGAGTACGCCCTGGCCCGCACCCTCGTCTCCTGGGGGCTGCGCCCGAGCCTCATGCTCGGCTACAGCCTCGGCGAGTACGTCGCCGCCACCCTGGCCGGCGTCCTGTCGCTGAAGGACGCCCTGTCCCTGGTCACCCACCGGGCGCGGCTCATCGCCGGGCTGCCCGCGGGCGCCATGCTGGCCGTGTCGCTGCCCGCCGACGCGCTGCGCCGCCGCTTCCAGCTCGACGGGCGCGGCCTGGACGTGGCCGCCGCCAACGGCCCTCAGGTCACCGTCGTGGCCGGCCCGCCGGACGCCGTCGCCCGGCTGGCGGACGACCTGGGCGCGGCCGGCGTCCCGTGCCGCCCGCTGGAGACCACCCACGCCTTCCACTCCCGCATGCTGGAGCCCCTGACCGGCGAGCTGACCCGGTGGGTGGAGGCCAACGTGCGGCTCAACGCGCCCGCGTTGCCGTACGTGTCGAACGTGACCGGCGGCGTCGCCGACGCCGCCCTCGTCCGCGACCCCGGCTACTGGGCCCGCCACATGTGCGGCACGGTCCGCTTCGCCGACGGCGTGGAGCGCCTGCTCGCCGATCCCGAGCTGGCCGTCGTCGAGATCGGCCCCGGGCAGTCGCTCGGCGCGCTCGTGCGCGGCGCCGGCTGCCCGCCGGAGCGGTGGCCGCTCATCGCCGCCACGCTGCCCGCCGCGGCCGACGCCCGCCCCGCCGACCAGGTGCTGGCCGACTGCCTGGCCCGGCTGTGGCTGTGCGGCGTCACCGTCGACTGGGACACCTACCACGGCAGGACCGGCGAGCCCGGCCAGGACGCGGGCGCGCTGCCGGGCCGGGTCCCGCTGCCGACGTACCCGTTCCAGCGGCAGCGCCACTGGATCGAGCCGCCCAAGGCCGCGCGGACGGTGGAGGCCGAGCCGGACGACCTGTTCGAGGCGATCACCAGCCTGCCCAAGCTGCCCGAGGAGGACTGGCTCCACCTGCCGGTGTGGCGGCAGAGCGCCCCGCCCGCGCCCGCCCCGGACGGCGAGGGCCCGTGGCTGGTCCTCACCCGCGACGGCCTCGCCGACGCCGCCGCCGAACGGCTCCTCGCCACCGGCGCGGACGCCGTCCTGGTCCGGCCCGGCGACGCCTACCGGGCCACTCCCGAGGGCGGCACCGTCCGCCCCGGCCACGCCGCCGACCTGCGCGCCCTGCTGCGCGACCTGCGCGCCGCCGGCCGCGCCCCCTCGCGGGTGCTGCACCTGTGGACGCTGGAGCCGGGCCCTGACACGGTCGCGTACGGCCTGCACACGCTCGTCGCGCTGGCCAGGGCGGCGGGGGAGTCCGGCATCACCGAGTGGTCGCTCGACGTGGCCGTCTCCGGCACCCAGGAGGTCACCGGCGGGGACGCCGTCCACCCCGAGGCCGCCACGCTGACCGGCCCCTGCCTGGTCATCCCGCTGGAGTACCCCAAGGTCGCCACCCGCCTGATCGACCTGCCCGCCGGCCCAGGCCCGCGCGACCTCGACGCGCTGGCCGCCGAGCTGGCCCGGCCGCGCGCCGACCGCGTCGTGGCGCTGCGCCGGGGCCGCCGCTGGCTGCCCGGCTACGAGCGGCTGCCCGTCCAGGAGCCGGCCGGCGCGGAGCCGTTCAGGGACGAGGGCGTCTACCTGATCACCGGCGGGCTCGGCGGCATCGCGCTCGGCCTGGCCGCCTGCCTGGCCCGTGACCACCGCGCCCGGCTGGTCCTGCTCGCCCGGCACGGCCTGCCGCCCCGCGACCGGTGGCCCGCCCTCCTGGCCGGGACGGGGGAAGCGGAGAGCGACCCGGTCCGGCGGCGCGTCGCCCAGGTCGCCGAGCTGATCGAGCTCGGCGCCGAGGTCGAGATCGTCACCGGCGACGCGGCCGACCCCGGCGACGTCCGCCGCGCCGTCGAGACGGCCCTGACCCGCTTCGGTGCGCTGCACGGCGTCCTGCACGCCGCCGGCGTCCCCGGCATGGGGCTCATGCAGTTCAAACGCCCCGAGGAGCTGGACCAGGTCCTCGCCCCGAAGGTCGCCGGCACGCTGGCCCTCGCCGAGGCGCTGCGCGTCGGCGAGCCCGGCGAGATCGAGCTGGACTTCCTCGTGCTGTTCTCCTCGATCACCTCGGCCACCGGCGGCGGCCCCGGCCAGGTCGACTACTGCGCCGCCAACGCCTTCCTCGACGCCTACGCGGCCAAGCTCGCCGCCACCGGCCGCCGCGTCGTCGCCGTCGACTGGGGCGAGTGGACGTGGAACGCCTGGGAGGCCGGCCTGGACGGCTACGACGAGGCGCTGCGCGCGTTCTTCAAGGACAACAGGGCGAGGATCGGCATCGGCTTCCCCGACGGCTGGCGCGCCCTGCGCCGCGCCCTCGCCACCGGCGAGCCGCGCGTCGTGGTCTCCACCCAGGACTTCGCCACCCTCGTACGCGGCAGCTCCATGTTCACGCTGGAGGCCGTCACCGCCCCCGCCGCCGCCGGCGCGAGCGGCACGCCGCACCCGAGGCCCGAGCTGCTCACCGCCTACCAGGAGCCGTCCGGGCCCGCCGAGGAGGCCGTCGCGGCGATCTGGCGCGAGTCGCTGCGGCTCGACCGGGTCGGCGCCGCCGACAACTTCTTCGAGCTCGGCGGCAACTCCCTGCTCGGCGTGACCATCGTGGCCGCGGTGCGCGCCGCGTTCGAGCTGGACGAGCTGCCCCCGCACATCCTCTACGAGGCCCCGACCGTGACCGCGCTCAGCCGCACCGTCGAGGCGCTGCGGGCCGGGACGGCGCCCGCCTTCGCGGACGCCGACGGCGGCAGCCAGGTACGCGCCCAGCTCCGCCGCTCCGGCCTCGAAGCCTCCGCCGCCCGCCGCCGCGGCCGGCAGCCCCAGGAATCCACCCCATGAACAGGACCGGACAAGGAGCCACCACCAATGAGCGGAACGGAGCGGACATGACCGTGATCGGAGTCATCGGCGCCGGCGTGATGGGCGTCGGCGTCGCGCAGAACCTCGCCCAGACCGGCCACGACGTGGTCCTGGTCGACAAGGACGAGAAGACACTCGCCGACGCGCTCGGCGCCATCGCGCGCAACACCCGGCTCAGCCGGCTCATGGGCGGCCCCGCCCTCGACCCCGACGAGGTGCTGGCCAGGATCACCACCTCCGTCGGCGTCGGCGGCGCCGCCAAGTGCGACCTGGTCATCGAGAACGTCACCGAGAACTGGGACGTCAAGCGGGAGGTGTACGAGGAGCTCGACGCCGCGTGCGGCCCCGGCACCGTCTTCGTGGTCAACACCTCCGCCATCCCCATCACCAAGGTCGCCGCCGTCACCGGCCGGCCCGACAAGGTGATCGGCGTGCACTTCATGAACCCGGTGCCCGCCAAGCCCGCCGTGGAGCTGATCCCCGGCTTCCACACCTCGCCCGGCACCGTCCAGCGCACCCGCGACCTGCTGACCGCCATGGGCAAGAAGTCCGTGGACGTCAAGGACTCCTGCGGCTTCATCTCCAACCGGGTCCTCATGCTCACCGTGAACGAGGCCGCCTACCTCGTGCACGAGGGCGTCGCCGACGCCGAGTCGGTGGACGAGGTCTTCCGCAGCTGCTTCGGCCACCCCATGGGCCCGCTGGAGACCGCCGACCTCATCGGCGTCGACACGATCCTCTACAGCGTCGAGGTGCTCTACGAGCACTACGCCGACAGCAAGTACCGGCCCTGCCCGCTGCTCAAGCAGATGACCGACGCGGGGCTGCACGGCCGCAAGTCCGGCCGCGGCTTCTACACCTACGCCACCGCCAACTGACCCATCAGAAGGAGTACGGCATGTCGAACACCGTCAAGGAGCAGATCCTCGGCTTCGTCCGCGACAGGTACCCGCAGGCCGAGATCGACGGGACGCAGGACATCTTCGCGCTCGGCTTCGTGAACTCGCTGTTCGCGATGGAGCTGGTGATGTTCGTGGAGAAGACGTTCGGCGTCACCATCCCCAACGAGGAGCTGCGCATCGACAACTTCCGCACCGCGACCGCCATGGCCGAGCTGGTGGCCCGGCTCTCGCCCACCCTGGCCGTCGCGTGACGCTCGTCGCCACGGCGCCGCCCCGGGTCGTCGACCGGAGCTCGGCCCGGGCGTTCGTCGACACCCACGTCGTGCCGTACGCCGACGCCTACGACAGGAGCGGCCGGGTCCCCGAGGACCTGCTGCGGCTGACCGCCGCGGCGGGCCTCTGGGCGCCGTTCCTGCCGGTCGGGTCGGGCGGGGCCGGGATGGACCTGGTCACGCTCGGTGAGGTGCACGAGGAGGTGGGCCGCGGCTGCTCGTCGCTGCGCAGCCTGCTGACCGTGCACACCATGGTGTCCTGGACCGTGCAACGCTGGGGCACCCCCGCCCAGCGGGAACGCTGGACGCCCGCGCTCGCGGCCGGCGACGTGCTCGGCGCGTTCTGCCTGTCGGAGCCGGGCGCCGGCAGCGACACCTCGGGCATCACCACGACCGCCGCCGAGCGCGGCGACGGCTGGCTGCTCAACGGCGTCAAGACGTGGACCACGGGCGGCCAGCGGGCGGACCTGTTCCTGGTGTTCGCCCGCACCGCCACCAGCATCGGAGCGTTCCTGGTGCCGCGCGACGCCCCCGGCGTCGAGGTGCGGCCCATCGACGACATGCTCGGCACCCGCGCCTCCATGCTCGCCGAGATCACCTTCAGGGACGTCGCGCTCGGCGGGGACGCGCTGCTCGGCCCGAGCGGCTTCACCGCCGGCATGGTGCTGACCGGCACGCTCGACCTCGGCCGCTACAGCGTGGCGGCCGGCTCGGTCGGCATCGTCCAGGCGTGCCTGGAGGCGTCGGCCGCGTACGCCGCCGAGCGCCGGGTCGGCGGCAGGGCGCTCGCCGAGCTGCCGCTCATCCAGGCCAAGCTGTCCGACATGGTGACCGACGCGCGGGCGGCCCGGCTGCTGCTCGCCGAGGCCGGCCGGCTCAAGGACGCCGGCGAGTCCGGCACGATCATGGCCACCTGGATCGCGAAGTACTTCGCCTCCACGGCCGCGGTCCGGCACGCCGCCGAGGCCGTCCAGATCCACGGCGCGAACGGGTGCAGCCCGGACTACCCGGTCGCGCGGCTGTACCGGGACGCCAAGGTCATGGAGATCATCGAGGGCAGCAACGAGATCCAGCGCATCACCATCGCCGCCCAGGCGGAACGGGAGACGACCTCATGAGCGTGACCACCGAACGGCAGGGCTCCGGCGCCTTCGTGGCCCCGGAGAAGCCCCGCCGGGGCCGCGTCAAGTGCATCGTCTGGGACCTCGACAACACCCTCTGGGACGGGGTGCTGCTGGAGGACGGCGAGGTCACCGCGCGGCCGGCCGTGGTCGAGCGCATCCGCGAGCTCGACCGCAAGGGCGTCCTGCACTCGATCGCCAGCAAGAACGACCACGACGCCGCGATGGAGCGGCTGACCGCGCTCGGCCTGGCCGAGCTGTTCCTCCACCCCCAGATCAACTGGAACGCCAAGTCCGAGTCGATCAGGTCCATCGCCAAGGCGCTCAACCTGGGCGTGGACGCCTTCGCCTTCGTCGACGACCAGGAGTTCGAGCGCGCCGAGGTCGCGCACGAGCTGCCCGAGGTCGTCTGCGTGGACGTGCTGGAGCTGGAGGAGGCGCTGGCCAGGCCGGAGTTCCGGCCGCGCTTCGTCACCGACGAGTCGGCGCGGCGGCGCGAGATGTACCGGGGGCAGCTCGCCAGGGACGAGCTGGAGGGCGCGTTCGTCGGCACCAGCGAGGAGTTCCTGGCCGGGCTGGAGATGGAGTTCGCCATCGCGCCCGCCCGCAGGGAGGACCTCCAGCGGGCCGAGGAGCTGACCGTGCGCACCAACCAGCTCAACTCCACCGGGCGCACCTACTCCTACGAGGAGCTGGACGCCCTGCGCGAGTCGCCTGACCACCTGCTCCTGGTCGCCTCCCTGACCGACCGCTTCGGCAGTTACGGCAAGATCGGGCTGGCCCTGGTGGAGAAGGGGCCGGACGCCTGGTGGCTGCGCATGATGCTGATGTCGTGCCGGGTGATGTCCAGGGGCGTCGGCATGGTGCTGCTCAACCACCTCCTGCGGCTGGCCGCCGCCGAGGGCGTCGCCCTGCGCGCCGACTTCGTCGAGACCGGGCGCAACCGGATGATGCAGATCACCTACGCCTTCGCCGGCTTCCGCGAGGTCGAGCGGGACGGCGCCCACGTGGTGCTGGAGGCGGACCTGGAGGCGGTGCAGCCGCCGCCTCCCTACGTGCGGCTGGAGATCACGACATGAGCGTCACCGTCGGCGACGACGTGCTGTCGCGGTGGCTGCCGTTCCGCGCCCTCACGGGCGCGGAGCCCGGCGCGCTGCCGCTGTACTGCCTGCCGCACGCCGGGGGAGCGGCCTCGGCCTTCCGCACCTGGCAGGGCAAGCTGCCGGGCGTCGCCGTCCAGCCGGTGCAGCCGCCGGGACGCGAGTCCCGGCACAGGGAAACGCCCTACGAGCGGATGCCGCCGCTGGTGTCCGACCTCGCCGACGCCGTGCTCGCCGACGTCGAGACGGCCGCGGCCGGCCGCCGCTACGCCCTCTACGGGCACAGCCTCGGCGCGATCGTGGCGTTCGAGCTGGTCCGCGAGATCCGGCGGCGCGGCGGGCCGCGGCCCGTCCACCTGTTCGTCTCCGGCTCCGACGCGCCCCACCTCACCCGCGAGGACGGGCCGCCGGTCGGCCGGATGAGCAGGGCGCAGGTCGTGGCGCTGCTGCGCACGCTGGGCGGCACGCCCGAGTGGCTGCTGGCCGACCAGGGGGCGCTGGAGATGATCCTGCCCGCCGTGCAGGCCGACTTCACCGTGAAGGAGACCTACCGGTACGAGGCGGAGCCGCCGCTCGACGTGCCGGTAACGGCGATGCCGAGCGACGCCGACCCCCGGGTGGCGTTCGCGAAGGTCGCCGGCTGGGAGGCGCTGACCGCCGGGCCGTTCGACCTGCACGCCTTCCAGGGCGGGCACTTCGCCGTCTTCGAGCAGGCCGCCAGGACGCACGCGATCGTCGCGGAGGCGCTGCGGCCATGGGCGTGACCGGCCCCGGGGCGCGGGCGTGGCGGGTGTTCCTCGACGGGCCCGAGCGGCCGGGACGGTGGGAGTGCCTGTCCGCGGGCGAGCGGGAGCGGGCGCTGGGGCTGGCCACGGCGCTCGACCGGCGCCGCTACGTCGCCGCGCACGCCGCCCTGCGCACCGTGCTCGGCCGCGCCTGCGGCGTCCCCCCGCACCGGGTCCGCCTGACCGCGGACGAGGCGGGCCGCCCCTGCCTGCACCCGCCGGCCGGCGGCGGAGCGCCGGACTTCAACCTGTCGCACTCCGACGCGTGGGCGCTGATCGCGCTCGCGCCCCCGGGCACGCGGGCCGGGGCCGACGTGGAGCGGATGCGCGACGACCTCGACCCCCTGGCCATGGCGGCCCGCCTCTACCAGCCGGAGGAGACCGCCCGCCTGCGCGCCGCCGCCCCCGGCGCCGCGCGGACGGGCGGCTACTTCCGCCTGTGGACCGCCAAGGAGGCGTTCGTGAAGGCCACCGGCGCCGGCCTCGCGGGCCTGACCGACGTCCTGGTCACCGAACGCCCCGGCACGCGCGAAGGGAGCGCCACCTCGCTGAGGTCGCGCTCCCTCTCCGGCCCCGTACGCTGGCTCGCCGTCGCCCCCGGCTACGCCGCCGCGCTGGTCACGATCGCTTCGACACCGGCACCACGTACCGGCTGAACACCAGGTCACGCAGCACGTCGTCGCCGCCCTCCACGATGGACACATACCGCATGTCGCGCAGCAGCTTGCCGATCACCGACTCGTGCGTGTAGCCCAGCCCGCCGAACATCTCCGACGCCGTCGAGGCGATCCCCCAGCCCGTCTGACCGCAGAACATCTTCGTCGTCAGCGCCTGCTTCAGCGTCCCCACCCGCAGGAACTCCTCGCCCGCGTCAGGACGGGCGGCGATCTCGTCGTACGCCCGCGCCGCCGCCAGGCACTGGTTCGCCATGACCTCGATCTGCATCTCGAACTGCCCGAGCCGCCCCGCGAACACCGCGTTCGCGGTCAGCGGCGCGCCCTTGACCGACTTCGACTTCGCGTACTCCATGCACACGTCCCGCACCCGGCGGGCGATGCCGAGCGCCGTGGCGGCGATGAGGATGCGGCTGGCGTTCAGCCCCACCTCCAGCAGGCGCAGCCCGTTGCCGCGCAGCACGTTCCCGGCCGGGACGCGCACGCCGGACAGCGCCACCTGGTACGTCGCCGACGAGCGCAGCCCGATCACGTCCCACCGCTTCTCCACGGTGATCCCCGGCGTGTCGCGCGGCACCAGGACGGCCAGGTAGCCGGCCGGGTCGTCCTCGGCCCGCGCGATCACCACGATGAACCGCGCGAAGTCGGTGTTGGTGGAGAACGCCTTGCGCCCGTCGAGGACCACCGCGCCGCCCTCGCGCCGCGCGGTGGTGGAGATCCTGGCCAGCTCGCTGCCGGCGGCGTGCTCGCTGCCGAGCGTGGCGCAGAAGCCGTTCCCGGCCACCAGCGGCCCGAGGTGGCGCTCCCTCAGCTCGGCGTCGCCGTACCAGTTGACCATGCTGGTGGCCAGCACCGGGATGAACAGGGTGAAGGCCGCGCCGGCGTCGGCGTAGGCGAGCTCGGCGGCGATCCGCACGCCCTCCTCCAGCCCCATGCCGGGCCCGCCGAACTCCTTCGGCATCCACCAGTTCGCCAGCCCGGTGCCGGCGAAGCGCCCGTAGAGCGGCAGCGGCGCCTCGGCCAGCGCGTCCAGGTACGCCTCCTTGCCCAGCAGCTCGCGCCGGGCGAAGCCCTGCACGGCCCGCAGGTAGTCCGGCTGCTTCATCAGGCGTCCCCCTCGTCGCGGTCGTCCAGCAGCTCGGCCAGCAGGCGGACCGTCGGGCACTCCAGCAGGCCGGTCACCGGCACCGACGCGGCGAGGCTCCGGCGGATCCTCGTGGTCAGCTCGATCGCCAGCAGCGAGTGGCCGCCCAGCTCGAAGAAGTTGTCCAGCGCGCCGATCGGCTCGATGCCGAGCACCCGCGACCAGATGTCGGCGAGCGCCGCCTCGGTGCCCTCGCGCGGCTCCACGTACGGGTTGTTCAGCTCCGGGCGGGGATGGCGCTCGCGGTCGTCGAAGTCGTCGTCGCCCTCGTGCAGGTCGCCGGTGACCCACTGGGCGATCCTGGCCTCCAGCGAACCGGTCGAGATCACCAGGTGGCCGGCCCGGTCGGCGGCCGACAGGGCCCGCTCCAGGACGTCCAGGCCCTCGGCGGGCGTCATCGCGTAGTCGATCACCGCGCCGCTGTGCCCGGCGACCCGGTCGGGGTCGATGTTCCAGGTGTCCCAGTCCACCGTCACCCAGCGGCCGGCGCCCTCGGCCCGCGCCACGCGCACGTACGCGTCGAGCGCCGCGTTGGCCGCCGCGTACGGGCCGAGCGTCATGCCGCCGAGCACCGCCGCGATCGACGACAGCGTGATCCGCCGGTCGGCCGCGTGCCCGCCGAGCACCTTCTGCAGCACGTGGAAGCCGGTCACCTTGGCCGCCAGGTGCGCCTCGCACTGCGGCCGGTCCATGAGGTGGGCGAAGTTGAAGTACGCGCCGTCCTGCACGCCCGCGCCGTGCACCACCACGTCGATCCCGCCGAACCGCTCGACGGCGGCGGCGACCACGGCCGCCATCCGCTCCTCGTCGGCCACGTCCGCCGACAGGGCGAGCACGCTCGCGCCCCGGCGCTCCAGGTCCAGGAGGTTGCCGAGGTGCCGGGCGGTGCGCTCGCCGCCGGGCGGGGGCGCGGACAGGTAGGCGTCCCACTCCTCGCGGGGCGGCAGCGGGGAGCGCACGGTGAGGACGAGGCGGCAGCCGTACCGGTCGGCCAGGTGCCGGGCGAGCACCAGGCCGACGTCGCCGAGGCCGCCGGTGATCAGGACCGTGTCGCCGTCGTGGAAGGGCCGCTCCTCCGGCTCCGGCTCCGGCACCGGGTAGGGCTCGTAGTGCCGCAGCCACGTCTCCTCGCCGCGCACCGCCATCGGGCCCTCGTGCGGGCAGACCGCGGCGGCCAGCACCCGGACGGCCTGCGCGTCGGCCGCGGCGGCGCCGGAGACGGCGTCGACGTCGAGGTGCCGGCAGCGCAGCCGCGGGTTCTCCTGCTGCAGGGACGGAGCGAGCGCGGCCAGCGTGGCGTGCTCGGGATGCCGCAGGTCGGGCCCGGCCACGCCGACCGCCTGCGGGGTGAGCAGCACCAGCTCGGCCCGCGGCGCGGCGCCGGTGTTGTCCACCAGCTCCCTCGCCAGGGCGAGCGCGGAGTAGAAGCCGAGGCGCTGCCCGGCGGCGAAGTGCGCCACCGGATCCGCCCCCGGCTCGGGCGGGACGGCGGCGAGGCTCAGCCCGTGGACGATCGCGCGCGGCATGGCCACCAGCGAGTACATCAGCTCGGCCACGTCGTCCGGCTTGTCGGCCCGGATGGTGAAGTCGCCGCTGTCCTCCATCGCGAACCGGTCGCCGACGCGGACCGCGGTCACGTCGGCCCCCGCCTCGCCCAGCCGTCTGACCAGGGCCTCGCCCCGCTCGTCGGCGGCGAACACCAGCCACGGGCCGGCCTCGCGCAGCCGTTCGTCCAGACCGGCGACCGGGAGGGGCCGCTGCCGCCAGGTCGGCAGGTGGGTCCAGCGGGCCCGGTCGTACGTCTTGCCCTCGCCCGCCTGGGCCGCCGCCTGCGGGGGCGCGGCCTTCACCCAGAAGCGGCGGCGCTGGAACGGGTAGGTGGGCAGCTCGACCCGGCGGCCCTCGCCGCCGTGCAGCGCGGCCCAGTCGGGCGCGGCGCCCGCCAGCCACAGCCGCGCCACGGTCGCGAGCAGCCACTCGGCCGCGGTCAGCCCCTCCTCGGGCCCCACCACGACCTCCTCGACCTGCCCGACCGCCTGGCCCTGCCCGACCGCCTGGCCCTGCCCGACCGCCTGGCCCTGCCCGACCGCCTGGCCCTGCCCGACCGCCTGGCCCTGCCCGACCGCCTGGCCCTGTCCGGCCGGCCGCGCCTGCCCGGCGGCGGGGTCGCGGAGGACCGGGACGCCGAGGGCGCCGAGGGCGTCGGCGAGCGCGCCCAGCGCCGCCTCCCTGGAGGACGAGGCGGGCGCGGGCCCGTGCCGCAGGACCGTGCCGACCGCCGCGCGCAGCTCGTCCCACCAGCCGGCGTCGGGCGCGGCGTCCGGCACGACCAGCCGGACCTTGGGGTTGCGCCGCTGCGTCCTGCCGCCGATCCACCGGGCGGGGTCGCCCAGCGCCGCCACCGCGTCCGCCCGGTCCCTGCACACCACCGCGCGGCGCAGCGCGAAGCCGCCCCGCGACACCTGGAGCGTGAACGCCACGTCCGCCAGGTCCTCGCCCGCGCCGCCCTCCGCCAGCCGGCGGCGCAGCCGCTCGGTCACCTCGCCGAGCGCCTGCTCGTCGGCGGCGCTGAGGACCAGCAGGTGCGGACCCGGCCGCGCGGGCCGCTCCGGGCGCGGCGGCGCCTGCTCCAGCACCACGTGCGCGTTCGTCCCGCCGAGCCCGAACGAGCTCACCCCGGCCCGCCGCGGCCCCGGGCCCGCCGGCCACGGCCGGTCCTCCGTCAGCACCGTGAAGCGGTCCTGCGCCGAGGCCAGCGCCGGGTTCGGCGTCGCGTAGCCCGGCACGCCGGGCAGCACCTCGTGCTTGAGCGCCATCGCCGCCCGCATCAGCCCGGTGACGCCGGAGGCCCGGTCCAGATGGCCGAGGCTCGGCTTGAGCGAGCCCAGCACGCACGGCGTCTCGCGCGGCGTGGAGAACACCCGGTTCATGGCCGCCAGCTCGATCGAGTCGCCCAGCATGGTGCCGGTCGCGTGGCACTCGACGTAGCCGACCGTGTCCGGCTTGACCCCGGCCACGCCGAGCGCCGAGTCGATCACGTCGGCCTGGCCGTCCACGCCCGGCGCGGTGTAGCCGGCGCGCAGCCGCCCGTCGTTGTTGGCCGCCGAGCCCAGGATCACCGCGTGGACGACGTCGCCGTCCCGCAGCGCGTCCGACATGCGCTTGAGCGCCACCACGCCGGCCCCGCTGCCCATCACCGTGCCCGCCGCCTCGGCGTCGAAGCTGCGCACCCGCCCGTCGGGCGACATGATGCCGCCCTGCTCGTACAGGTAGCCGGAGGGCTGGGGGAGCGGCGTGAACGCCCCGCCCGCCACCGCCACGTCGCACTCGTACGTCAGCAGGCTCTGGCAGGCCAGGTGCACCGCGACCAGCGAGGTCGAGCAGAACGTCTGCACCGACACGGCCGGCCCGCGCAGCCCCAGCTTGTACGACACCAGCGACGCCAGCGAGTCCCGCTCGTTGCCCACGGCCATGAGCAGCGCGCCGCCCGGCTGCGCAGGCAGGTGCTGCAGGTTCTGCACGATGTAGTCGGGGAACCCGCACCCGCCGAACACCGCCACCTGCCCCGGCACGTCCGTCGGGCAGTAGCCGGCCGCCTCCAGCGCCTCCCACGAGCACTCCAGGAACAGCCGGTGCTGCGGGTCCATCGTCTCGGCCTCACGCGGGTTGATGCCGAACACCGTGGCGTCGAAGCGGTCGAGGCCGTCCAGCGGGCCGCCGACGCGCACGTACCGCGGGTCGGCCAGCCGGCCCGGCTCGACCCCGGCCTCGCGCAGCTCCTCCTCGGTGATCGTGCGCAGCCCCTTGACCCCGGCGAGCAGGTTCTCCCACAGCTCGGCGACGCTCCCGGCGCCGGGGAAACGCCCGGACATGCCGACCAGCGCCACCGCGGAGTCGTAGTCGGCGCCGGCCGCGTCCGTTCCTGTCATGTCGGTTCCGGTCATGACGTCCTTCCGCTCTTGAGCATGTTGCGCCGCTGGGCGATGCGGGACCGCTGCTGGTCCCTGTCCTGGCTCGGCTGCTCGCCCGCGTCCTGGTCCGCCCGCGCGGCCTCGGCGAGCGAGGCGATCGTCGGGGCCTGGTAGAGGATGTGCGGCGGCAGGTACGACAGCCCGAGCGCCCTTCTGACGTCGGCGATGATCTCCATGCCGAGCAGCGAGTTGCCGCCCAGCTCGAAGAAGTTGTCGTGCACGCCCACCTGCTCCAGGCCCAGCGCCTCCGACCACACGGCGGCGATGGTCTCCTCCGTCTCCGACTGCGGCTCGACGTAGGCGGTGGACAGGTCGGGGCGGGGGTGCCGGCCGAAGGCGTCCCGGAGCTTCTTCACCGTCGCCTGGTGGCTCTCGATGGACGACCTGCGGCTCATCGCCACCAGCGGCGCGAAGTCCTGCGTGGAGGCCACGACGTGCCGCTCGCCGCTCGCCAGCGCCCGCAGCAGCGTCTGCCAGCCCTGGTCGAAGGTGAGGCCGAAGTTCTCCCGGTACCAGGCGAAGTACTGCTTGGAGCCCTCGTCGTAGTTCTCCAGGCCCTCGGTCCAGCCGTTCCACGTCCACTCGCACCAGCCGACCGAGACGATCGCGGTGCCGGGCAGGTCCTCGCCGAGCGCGAAGGCGTCCAGGAAGGCGTTGGCGGCGCAGTAGTCGACCTGGCCCGCGCCGCCGCCGGTGGCGGAGGTCGTGGAGGAGTACAGCGCCAGGAAGTCCGCCGGCCGGTCCGGCAGCGCCTCGCGCAGCGCGGCGGCGAGCGCGAGCGTGCCCATGACCTTGGGGGCCAGCACCCGTTCCATGTCGGCGACGGTCTTGAACTGCATGAGCCCGACGGCGGGCACGCCCGCGCAGTGCAGCACGCCGTTCAGCTCGCCGAACCGCTCGATCGCGGCGTCCACGGCGCGGCGGGCGTCCTCGGGGCGGGAGACGTCGCCGGCGACGGTGACGACCTCGGCGCCGGCCGCCTCCAGCCGCCGCAGCCCCTCCAGCCGCCTGCGGACCTCGGGCACGGCGCTGTCGGAGGCGAGGATCGCGTCCCACTCCTCGCGGGGCGGCACGGGCGTCCGGCCGAGCAGCACCAGCCGCGCCCGGAACTGCTCGGCCAGCCGCTCGGCCATGGCGAGGCCGATGCCGCCGAGTCCGCCGGTCACCAGGTAGACGCCGCCGCGGCGCACCTCGGCCGCGGGGGGCCCGGCCTCGATGACGGCCGCGTCCAGCACCTCGTGGTCGGGGATCCAGCGCCGTCCGCCGCGCAGCCCGACGAGCTGGTCGGCCGGTTCCGCGCGCAGCTCGGCGAGCAGGGCGTCCCCGGAGGCGTCGTCCACGTCGACGAGGCGGGTGCGCACCCGCGGGTACTCGACGGGGATCAGCCGGGTGGGGCCGAGCAGGGTGCCGAGCGCGGGACGCACCCGGTCGCCGGGCAGCACGCGCTGGCCGCGCGAGGTGACGATGTCCAGCGTCCAGCCGCCCAGGCCGAGGTCGCCGGCCGCGCGGGCGAGGGCGACGAGGGTGTGCAGGCCGCGCTGGAGGCTCTCCTCGACGGGCGCGTCCGTGGCCGGCCACAGGTGCACGACGCGCTCGGGCTCCCAGCCGCGGCCGGCGAGGTCGCGCAGCGCGGCGAGGGCGTCCTCGGGCGAGCCTGGACGCACCCGCAGGCCGTCGGGACCGCTGGAGAAGCGCTCGCCCGGCCGGACGAGCACCACGTCCCGCCCCTCCAGGTACGCCAGCAGCGGCGCGGCCAGCTCGCCGGCCGGACCGTCGTCGGTGTAGACGAGCCAGCGCCCGGCCTCCTCCTCGCGCGGCGGGCGGAGCGTGGTCTGCTTCCAGACGGGCGTGTGGATCCAGCGGGTGTCGGGCAGGCGCGGATACGCCTTGGCGATGCTCGTCGGGTCACTCTCGTCGAACGCGGGGGCCCCGCCGCGGGCCGCGCTCTGGTCGATGTCCAGCCAGTAGTCCTGGTGCTCGAACGGGTATGTCGGCAGCGGGACCCGCCCCGGCCGCCAGGCGACGTCACCGGCGGGCTCGTCCCCGTGCAGCGCCGCCCAGTCCACGGGCACGCCGGTCAGCCAGAGGCGGGCCACGGCCGTGGCGAGGGCCGCGCCGGCGTCCTGCGGGTCGTTCGCGGCGGGCAGCGTCGTCACGATGAGCGGCCACTGGGCCCGGTCGCAGGCCGGGTGCCCGCGGGTGAGCGCGCCCAGCGACTGGCCGGGCCCGATCTCGGCGAGCGCCAGGTCGGCCTGCCCCAGCAGGTGCCCGAGCCCCGCGCCGAACTCGACGGTCTCGCACATGTGCCGCGCCCAGTACGCCGGATCGGTGACGACCTCGGCGGTGGCCGGCTCGCCGGTCACGTTGCTGAGGTAGGGGATCTCCGGCGGGGAGAGCGTGACGTTGTCGGCGATCCACGCCGTCAGCTCCCCGGCGACCGGCTTCAGCATGCGCGAGTGGAAGGCGTGCGTGGTCTCCAGCCGCCGGTGCCCGATCCTGGCCGTGAGCAGCAGCGCGGCGGCGGCCTCGACGGCGTCCTCGGGCCCGGCCAGCACCACCTGCGAGCCGGTGCGGACGGCCACGTCCAGCTCCCGCTCGAACAGCTCGCCCAGCAGCGCGCGCAGCCGCCGCTCGTCGGCGGAGACCGCGAGCATCGCCCCCTCGGGGCGGGAGGCGATGAGCTTGGCCCGGTAGGCGACCAGGCGCAGCGCGTCGGGCAGCGACAGCACGCCCGCCAGGCAGGCGGCGACGTACTCGCCGAGGCTGTAGCCGATCATGACGTCCGGCTCGATGCCCCACCGGATGAGCCTTCTGGCCAGCGCGTACTCGGCGACGAACACCGCCGGCTGGACGAGGTGGGCCTCGCCGGCCGGGCGCGGGGACCCGGGCCCGGCCCGGCCGAGCAGCCGGGCCAGGTCGCCGGCCGTGTCCTCGGCCTGGGGCGCGGCGGGGACGAAGATCTCCGAGAGCTGGGCGGGCTCCGTCAGCCCGAGCACGGCCAGGCACTCGTCCACGTCGGCGCGGAAGCCCGGCTCCTCGGCGTACAGGGCGGCCACCATGCCGGGGTACTGCTCGCCGACGCCCGCGATGAGGAAGCCGGTCTTCCTGCCCACGGTCGCGTCGGCCCGGCCGAGCGGGCCCGCGGGGTCGGCGAGCCTGGCCGCGGCGGCCTGCGCCGTGTCGGCCACGACGACCTTGCGGTGCCCGAACACCCTGCGCCCGGCCTGCAGCGTGTACGCGATGTCCCCCAGGTCGTCGGCCGTGTCCGTCAGGTGCTCGGCCAGCCGGGCGCACGACCGTTCGGCCGCGGCCTGGGTGCGGGCCGAGACCGGCAGGATCTGCCAGCGGCGGGTACGCGCCCCGCGCCGCTCCGGCAGCGGCGCCTCGGTCACGATGGCGTGCGCGTTGGTGCCGCCCATCCCGAGCGAGCTGATGCCCGCGACGCGCGGCCGGTCGGGGTCGCGCGGCCACGGGGTGGGCTCGGCCGTGACGCGGAAGGGGCTTGCCGCGAAGTCGATCTCCGGGTTGGGCGAGCGGTAGTGCAGCGTGCCGGGGATCAGCTCGTTGCGCAGCGACTGCACGACCTTGATCAGGCCGGTGGCGCCGGAGGCGCGGTCGAGGTGGCCCACGTTCGGCTTGATCGAGCCGAGCACGCAGTACTGCTTGCGCGCGGTCGGCCCGAAGGCCCGGGTCAGGGCGGCCACCTCCATCGGGTCGCCGACCTCGGTCGCGGTGCCGTGCGCCTCGACGTAGGAGATGTCGGCCGGGTCGACGCCGGCGCGGGCGAGCGCGGCCGAGACGCAGCGGCGCTGGCCGTCGATGCTGGGCGCCAGGTAGCTGAACTTGACCGCGCCGTCGTTGTTGATCGCCGAGGCCCGGATCACGGCGTGCACGGTGTCCCGGTCGGCGACCGCGTCCGCGAGCCGCTTGAGCACGACGACCGCCGCGCCGTCGCCGAACATGCTGCCCCGGCCCTCGGCGTCGAACGTGCGCACGTGCCCGTCGGGCGACTCCTGGCCGCCCTCCTCCCACAGGTAGCCGACCCGGTCGGGGATGCGCACCGACACGCCGCCGGCCACCGCCATGTCGCACTCGCCGCGCCGCAGGCTCTCGCTCGCCAGGTGCACGGCGACCAGCGAGGTCGAGCAGAACGTCTGCACCGACAGGCTCGGGCCGTTCAGGTCGAGGCGGAAGGAGACGTTCGTGGCGAGCGAGTCCTTGTCGTTGCCGATCATCAGCGCGCTGGTGTCGATGCCCATCTCGAACGCCATGAGCCGGGTCAGCAGGTAGCCGCTGATGTTCATGCCGGCGAAGACGCCCACGCTGCCGCGGCCCTCGGGGGCGGCGTACCCGGCCGACTCCAGCACCTCCCACACGCACTCCAGGAAGATGCGCTGCTGAGGGTCGGCGAGGGCCGCCTCGCGCGGGTTGTAGCCGAAGAACCCGGCGTCGAAGCCGCGCACGTCGTCGAGGACCGGCCGCGCCCGCACGTAGTTCGGCTGCTGGAAGACGGCGGGGGAGACGCCCGCCTCCAGCAACTCCTCGTCGGTGAAGCGGGTGAAGGACTCCACACCGGTGCTGATGTTGCGCCAGAACGACGGGATGTCCGAGGCGCCGGGGAACCGGCCGGCCATGCCGATGATCGCGATGCCGCCGTCGGCCGGTGAGCCGGCCGGTGAATGGTGCTGGTTCATCGAGACGCCTTTCTTGGTGGAGGTCGCACTCACAGCAGCCCGCCCCGTCCCCAGCCGCGGGCCAGGCGGCGGGCGGCGAACACCCCGGCCAGCAGGCCGAGCCCCAGCAGGACGGCGGCCGGCGTCAGGACGCCCGGCAGGTCGGCACGGACCGCGGCCTGCATCATGGCCAGCGCCCAGTAGCCGGGGGAGACGTGCGCGGCGGCCTGCGCCCAGTCGGGCATGATGCTCAGCGGCACCAGCGCCCCGCCCAGCGAGCTGAGGGTGAGCGCGCCCACGTCGGAGATCACGCTGAGCTCGCCGTGGCTGCGCACCAGCGTGGCCAGCGCCGCGCCGATCGCCAGCAGCGCGAACGCCCAGACCAGGATGGCCGCCAGCACCAGGCCGGGATTGGCCGGCATGGGCAGCCCGATGGCCAGCACCCCGTACACCACCAGGATCGCCTGCTGCGCGATCATGACCGCGAACAGCGGCAGCGTCTTGCCGATCAGCAGCTCGAACGCCGGCGCCCGGCTGACCCGCAGCCGGTCCCAGGTGCGCCAGGTGCGCTCGGACAGGATCGAGTTGCCCGCCATGGAGATCGCGAACACCGAGAACATCACCATCAGGCCGGTCGCGATCTGCGTCGTGCCGCCCGGCATGGCCCGGACGTAGAGGGGCTTCAGCACCAGCATCAGCACCATCGGCATGACGACGTAGCTGATCATCTGGCCGGGGTCGCGCAGTCGCAGCGTGAGGTTGTGCCGGGCCAGGGCCCCGATCCGGTGGACGGAGTCGAGCAGGCCCAGCCCGCGCGGGGCGGCGGCCACGGGGGCGGGGGCGGCGCCGTTCGGCGGGGTGTCAAGGAGCATCGTGGACCGCCAGCGATCGGTAGAGGTCGTCCAGGGACGGGTTGCGCACGTCCACGCCGGTGACCGGGCGGTCCACGCGGCGGAGCAGGTCGATGAGGGTCGCGGCCGGCTCACGGGTGGAGACCGCGATCTCCTCCTGGCCGTCCAGGGTCACCCTGACCTCGCCGGGCAGGTCGCGCAGCAGCTCGTCGCAGGCGCCCCTGGCGATGATCCGGCCCTCGCGGGCGACCGCGATCGTGGCCTGCAGCTCGGTCAGCTCGGGCAGGTAGTGCGTCGTGTAGACGACGGCGGCGCCCTCCCCTGCGCGCTGCTTGACCACGTCCAGCATGGCCTGCCTGGTCTCCAGGTCGGCGCCCGCGGTGGGCTCGTCGAGCAGCAGCAGGCCGGGACGGTGCACGAGGGCGCTCGCGGCCTGGGTACGGCGCTGCTGGCCGCCGGAGAGCTTGCCGGCCCGCCGTTCCATGAGCCCGGCGAGCCGCAGGACGGCCGAGAGTTCCTCGATCGCCGCGCGCAGCGCGGCCCGCCGCAGCCCGGCGAGCCTGCCGTAGAGCTCCAGGTGCTCGCGCACGGTGGCGGACGGGTACAGCGCGATGTGCTGGGGCGCCACGCCGACCTCGCCGCGCGCGGCGGCCGGGGGCCTGCCGTCGATGGTCACCCGGCCGCCGTCGGGGCGGACCAGGTGGGACACGATCTCCACGAAGGTGGTCTTGCCTGCGCCGTTGTGCCCGAGGAGCCCGACGATCTCTCCGGGCTCCACGTTCAGCGAGAATCCGTCGAGGGCCTGGATCGTGCCGTACCGCTTGACAAGCTCGGTTGCCACCAGCAACGTGTCACCTCCCCGTGTTCCGATGGATATGAGCGGGCAGATACGGATGAAGCCATGGTGGCCGGATCCTCCGGGGAAAGAGGCGCCCGGCAGGTGGCAGGTAGTTGCCGGAAAAGTCGGCCAGTGGTGCGACATTTCTTGACCCGTCTTGACTGCCTAACCTGACCCCTATGCATGTGGGGTCGTTGATCGCGTCGGGATGCGACTGCGAGATCTTCGAGGCCGGGCCAGGCCGGGTCGTCCGCCGCGCCCGCGACGGCCGGAGCCTCGAACGCGAGGCCGCCGTCATGCGCCACGCGCGCCGGCACGGCTTCCCCGCGCCCGAGGTCTTCGACGCCGACGGCCCCGACATCCTCATGGAGCGCGTGAACGGCCCGAGCCTCATGGCCGAGGCGGTCCGCGTCCCCGAGCGGGCGCCCGAACACGGGCGGCTGCTGGCCTCGCTGCTGCGCGCGCTCGCCCGCGTCCAGGCCCCCGGCTGGCTCCAGGCCGCGCCGGGCGGGCCCGGCAACCGGCTGCTCCACCTGGACCTGCACCCCGCCAACGTGCTCCTGACGCCGGACGGGCCCAGGGTCGTCGACTGGGCGAACGCGGCCAGGGGCGCGGCCGGCGCGGACGTCGCCTGCACATGGCTGGTGCTCGCCACCGCGCCCCTGGAGGCGTCGATGGACGTCTGGCGGAGCGGGATGCTCGCGGCGTTCCTGGCGGGCGTGGACACCGTCGCCGCCCGCCGGTACCTGCCCGCCGTCGCCGATCGGCGCCGCGCCGAGGAGCACCTTTCGGCGGCGGAGAAAGCGGAGATCTCCGCGTTTCTCGCCCGCAGCCCCTTCCCCGACGAACAGGCGGGAGCTTGACCATGGACCAGTACCGCGACGTACGCGCCTCCGACGCCGATCGGGAGGCCGCCGCCGAGCGGTTACGGGTCGCCGTCGAGGAGGGCTGCCTCGACTTCGGGGAGTTCAACGACCGCATGGGCCGCGCCTACCAGTCGGTGACCAGGGGAGAGCTGGCCACGCTGGTCGCCGACCTGCCCGCCGGCCGTCCCGCGGCCACGGTCACCGCCTCCTCCGTCCGGCCGCGCCGCCTGCCCCGCTGGGCCAAGGTGCTCTGGGCCGGCTGGGGGACGCTCTTCGCGGGCAACGTCGCCGTCTGGGCCGTGGTCAGCGCCTCGGACCCGTGCCCGGTGGACTTCTGGCCGACCGGGCTGCTGCCGCCCGGCTTCGTCCTCGCCATGGTCACGGTGGGCACGGTCCTCCGCAACCGCGACGCCACGGCCGGGGACTCCTGACATGCGGCGCGCCGACCTCGACTCGCTCCGCGTCCTCATGGTCGCCGGGCTCGTGCTCTTCCACTCCGCGCTGGTCTTCGACGCCCACGACGACTTCTACGTGCACAACGCCGAGACCACCGAGCTCACGCTCGTCATCGCCGCCGTCGGCGTGCTGTGGGCGATGCCGCTGCTGTTCTTCGTGGCCGGGCTCGGCGCCTGGCACTCGCTGGGCCGGCGCGGCACCGCCGGCTACGCCGCCGAACGCCTCCGGCGGCTGGGCGTGCCCCTCGTGTTCGGGACGGTCGCGCTCGTGCCGGTCCCGCAGTGGCTGCGGATGCGCGGCGAGACCGGCGAGCGGATCTCGTACCTGGAGTTCCTGCCCCGGTTCTTCCGGATCCGCCTGGAGCCGGGGAACGTCCCGTTCGTGCTGCAAGGCGACTTCTTCGAGACCGGGCACCTGTGGTTCCTGGTGCTGCTGCTGACGTTCTCGATGATCCTGGCGGGGCTCAGCCGGTGGCTGCCAGGCGGGCCGGTGGCGCGGCTCCGGGAGCGGGCCGCCGCGTACGCGCTGCGCCGCCGGGGCGCGGTCCTGCTGCCCGCCGTGCCGCTCGCGCTCTTCTGCGCGCTGGCCGGGCTGGAGCAGGAGTACGCGGGATGGAACCGGTGGGCGTACCTGATCTTCTTCCTGGCCGGCTTCGCCTTCGCCGCCGACGGGCGCTTCCGCACCGCCCTGCGCCGGGACGCGCGGCTGGTCGCCGGGGCCGGGCTGGCGCTGTTCGCCGCCGGCGTGCCCGTGCTGCTGGTCGCCGGCGACGCCGCCTTCACCGGCCCGGACCCGCTCGCCATGGCGGGGCGGTTCCTCTACGGGGCGGCGGGCTGGTGCTGGCTCACCGCCATCCTGGGACTCCTCGACCGCCCCCGCCGTCCGGCGTCCGGCGGCGCGCCCGGCTCGCCGGCGTCCGGGCGGCGGGCGTACCTGGCCGAGGCCGTGCTGCCGCTCTACGTGCTGCACCAGCCGGTCGTCGTCGCGGTCGCCCACGTCGTGGTCGGCTGGGAGGCGCCGATCGCCGTGAAGTACGCCGCGATCGTCGTCGTCTCGCTCGCCGTCATGGCCGCGCTGTACGACCTGCTGGTCCGCCGCACCGCCGTGACCCGCTTCCTGTTCGGCATGCGCCCGCGCCCGTCGCGGGACGTCAGCCCCGCGGCGGACCCGGTGCCGGCCGCGCCGCCCCGCTCGGAGCCGTGACCTCCTCCGTACAGTGACCTCCTCCGTACAGTGGCGGGCCGAGGGGAATGCGGGCCCGCCCTGGTGGCGTTACGTATCCGACGCTTTACCTACCGAGGTAGATCTATGCCGGATATATGGCGATTTGTTTGCGTCTGTCCAGGTTTAGTAGGTAGCTTGGTAGGTGTTGGCCAAGGGGGACCCAGTCTTCCCCTTGGCATTGGATCACCGGACTCCCCGGATCCCCCCGCGCTCCACGTAGCGACCGCATTGGCTCAGGCCCGGCTACATCAGTCAAGCGAGCGCAACCTCCGTGTTCCCTAACGAAGGACTTTCCTTGACCATGTCCGTTCGCACGCGAGCTCTCAGCCTGCTGACCGCCGCCACGCTCGGCGGCCTGACCATCGGCGCGGCCACCGCGCACGCCGACGTGAAGACCGCCGCCTCCGCGAGCGACGCCAAGTCCCAGGCGATCCTGCTCACGGGCTCGACCAAGGCGTCGTACTTCTGGGACGACTCCTCCGGCCGGGCCGGCGACACCGGACTGCCGGCCGCGGGCAAGCCCATGCAGAAGGGCCTCGCCGCCAGCCCGAGCTGGCCGCTCATGACCGAGGGTTACGTGGTGTACAAGGGCAAGAAGCTGCCCTTCTTCGTCGGTGACCGCGGCCCCGGCGAGCCCTCCGACCGCGGTGTCATGCTGGACCTCGACGCCAAGACGTTCGCCGAGCTGACCGGCGGCCGCTTCAACCCCGACACCCTGGGCGTGGACGGCGTCGGCGGCGAGGGCCACATCAAGATCAACTACGTCATCACCAAGTGGGGCGACGGCATCGGCCGCAAGAACGTGCCCGTGGCGTTCTCCACCGGCGCCTGGGCCGAGAAGGACACCGGCGTCCGCCCGGTCTCCGTCAAGAACCCGTGACCCCGCAGGACTGACCTGCCGGTCACCGGACCACGAGGAGGGCGTCCCCGCGAGGGGGCGCCCTCCTCGCGTTCCCGTTCAGCGCGTCCGCGGCACCGGCACCTTCGACCAGTCGAGGTCGGAGGCGAGGTAGAAGCTCGGGTAGGCGGGCTGGTTGTACGCCGTCTGCTGCCGCGCCACCTCCACCCGGTACTGCGGGTCGTGCATCAGCGTGTACAGCTTGCGATCGGTGACCTCGGTGCTGAGGTGGACGCGCAGGGCCGAGCTGTCGGCCGTGCGCACCAGCAGCTCCTCCCGCCAGTCGCCGAACACGTCGGCCACCAGGCCCGGGTTGCCCTTCGTCCAGTTGTTCGTCAGCGTGCCCTCGGCGGTCAGCAGCGTGCCGCGCCGCCGGTCGTCGATCGTGGGCGTCTGCAGGACGGTCGTGGCGGTGCCGTTGACGAGCTGCGTCGTCATGTCGGCCGCCCACCGGATGCTCATGTTCGTCCCCGGCACGTCGTCGCGGCCCAGATAGTCGCCGCGGGCCGACCACAGGCCCCCCTGGACGGTCTGGCCGGGCGGCATCGACGACCACGCCTCCAGGCCGCGGATCGCCGGGTCGACGTCGCCGGCCATGCCGCGGCCGGTGTCCACGCCGCTGTAGCCGCCGAACAGCACCCGCCCGGTGGCCGCGTCGCGCATCGCCCATCCGTACGGGGCGCTCCGCCCGCCTTCGTGCACGGTCCAGATCTCCAGGCCGGGACGGTCGGGGTCGAGGTCGCCGACGTGCATCGCGTCGCCGTGGCCGAGCCGTACGGTCTGGCCGGGCACGTTGCTCTGCGGCGGGGCCTCGGCGAAGGACGAGTACAGCACGTCGCCGTCGTCGTCGAGCGTGGCGGCGCCGTACACGATCTCCTGCCGGCCGTCGCCGTCCACGTCGGCCGCGCTCATCGAGTGGAAGCCCTGCGTGGTTATGTCGGCATATTTCGGGTTGGTGCCGGGCTGGCCGTGCGGGGAGGCGTTGAACGGGTTCGCCATCGGCACATGGCCGCTGTCGGCGTACCAGACCTCCTTGAGCCGCCGGCCGTCCCAGTCGTAGGCGACGAGCGTGGTGCGCGTGTAGTAGCCGCGCGCGAAGACCGCCGAAGGACGCCGGCCGTCGAGATAGGCGACTGCGGACAGGAACCGGTCCACCCGGTTGGCCGGCTCGACGCGGGCCATCGCGTAGTCGCCCCACATGAGGCCGTCGTCGCCCCTGCCCGGCTTGTACGGGACGGTCTGGAGCTCCTTGCCGGACGCGCCGTCGAGCACCGACAGGTACTCGGGGCCGCTGACGACGAACCCCGCGAACTCCCGCAGCCGGTTGTTGGCGCTGCGGCCGGGCGCGTACACGTCCACGAAGTGGTTCGCCAGCTCGACGGCGGCCTCGTGGGAGAGCGGGTACGTGTGCGCGGGCGCGATGCCGAACGCCTCCTCCAGCGTCCGCGGCCAGCGCCCGGCGACCACCTCGGGGTGCTCGTGCCACTTCTCGAACATGGCCACGAGGTGGTCGAAGTAGCCCTCGGCGCTCAGCCGGTAGTCGTCGGCGTGGGAGTGCCCGGCCCTGACGTCGGCCCTGGGCATCGTGACGTAGCGCTCGGAGACGACCTGGCCGCGGGGGCCGTACCGGATGATCTTCGTGCCGGGGGCGGTCTTGAGCATCAGCTCCGAGCGGCCGTCGCCGTCGAAGTCGTAGACGAGGAACTGCGTGTAGTGGGCGCCGGAGCGGATGTTGACGCCGAGGTCGAGCCGCCAGCGCAGGGTGCCGTCGAGCTCGTAGGTGTCGAGGTAGGTGTTGCCGGTCCAGCCGCGCTGGGAGACGTCCTTGGAGTTGGACGGGTCCCACTTGACGACGTACTCGTACTGGCCGTCGCCGTCCACGTCGCCGACGCTCACGTCGTTGGCGGAATACGTGTACGCCTCGCCGGCGGGGGTGACGCCGTCGGCGGGTTTGGTGAGCCTGATGTCGAAAAACGATTTAAGCCAGGGCGTGGCAACGGCGCTGCGGCGGCCCTCGTGGCCCTCCGCGACCGGGGCCACCTGGTAGCGGGAGTCGGGCGTGCCGGCGGGATCGAGATGGTTCGTGCTGCCGGTCACCGTCGCGATCGGGCGGCCGTCGCGGTAGACGCGGAAGTCGGCGCCCGTCATGCCCGTGGCGCCGTGGCCGGTGACCTCCTCGCCGAGCAGCCGCCAGCTCAGGAAGACGCCGCCGGGGGTGGAGGCGGCGACCAGGCCGCGGTCCAGGCGTTCGAGCCGCGGCCCCGCGCCCGCGCCGCCGGTCGCGACAGTGGCCGTGGAGGTGGCCGGTGCGGACGGCGGCGCGGCGGTGGCGGGCGGGGGCGCCGTCGCCAGGGTGGTGAGGAGGGCGGCCAGCGCGAGGGTCGCGGCGCGGCGGCGCTCGCGCGGGCCGAGGGGGAGTCTCATCGTGACGGGCTCCTCGCAGTGAGGCCCGCATGGGGGTGCGGGATTAAATCGATATAATCAATGCGCAGGTGAGGTTTGTCAAGGATTTGTTTCCTGCTTATTTCTCGCAGTATTTTCGCGAAATTACTGCATCTGTTGTGCAGTGAGCCCCCGCGCCCGCCACCCCCGCCCGGCTGCCGGAATGACCACGGATTGACATGGATTGGGCGTCGCTCTGATCACGGTGCCTTGCCGCGTTCCTCGACAAACCGTACGAACGGAACGCACCTCTCATTCATGCACATGGAGGCCGCCGTGCGCTTATCCATCCCGTTGGCGAGCATCGCCGTCTCGGCCGTGCTCCTCGTCCCGGCAGGGACGGCGACCGCCGAACCACCCGCCCCGCCCCAGCCGGCCGTCCGCGACTTCGGCAACGGCCCAGAACGCAACGACGAGGCGGCCGGCGGCGACGAGCGGGCCCAGGCCCTCCGCACCGCCCCTCCGGCGCCCGCCGAGCCGTCCGGCGGACCCTCCCGCGACCTCGGCTACCCCCGCCGCACCACGCTTCCCGAACCGGCCGAGAACCCCGCCGACGCCTCCGTCAAGCTCGGCCTGGTGCCGTACCACGGCATCGCCCCCAAGCTCAACGACCTGCAGCGGCGCAGCGACCGGGTGAGCGCCGAGATCATCGGCCGCAGCGCCCAGGGCCGCGACCTCTACCTCGTCACCGTCACCGCCCCCGAGACCCGCGCCGAGGCGCGCGAGCAGGCCCGCCTCCGCGAGCGCATCGCTGGCGACCCGGCCGCCGCCGCCCGCGACCGCAAGCTCGCCGCCCGCTACAAGGCCCCCCTGTACGTCAACGCGAACATCCACGGCAACGAGTGGGAGGGCACCGACGCCGCGCTGCGCACCATCGAGGAGCTGGCCACCAGCGCCGACCCGAAGGTCGCCGCGCTGCTCGCCCGCACCCGCCTCTACTTCAACGTCACCGCCAACCCCGACGGCCGGGTCAACGGCGTACGCCCCAACGGCAACGGCTTCGACCTCAACCGCGACTTCGTCACCGCCTCCCAGCCGGAGGTCAGGGCGATGCGCCGGCTCATGATCGACGCCCAGCCGGTGACGATGATCGACCTGCACGGGTACGTCAACGGCACCCTCATCGAGCCCACCACCCCGCCCCACGGCGCGAACTACGAGTACGACCTGTTCATCAGGAACGCCTACGCCAACGGCCTCGGCATGGAGGCCGCCGTCAACGGCCTCGGCTACACCCCCGAGAAGGACGGCGTGCACCCGGCGCAGATCCCGTTCCGCGACAGCGCCGAGGGCTGGGACGACTGGCCGCCGATCTTCACCCCGCAGTACGCGCCCTTCCACGGGGCCGTCGCCGCGCACACCGTCGAGATCCCGCTGCGGGTCAACAACGCCGACTACACCAACCTGCCGGTCGAGGAGCTGCGCCGCCGCTCGGCGATCAACACCGACGTGGCCGCCGCCGCCATCCGCGCCTCCTGGGCCTTCGTCCAGGACCGGCACGACACGCTGATCGCCGACCAGATCGAGGTGTTCCGGCGGGGCGCGGCGGGCGAGCCGTCCAGGACCGTGCCGCTCGGCATCGTGCCCGGCTTCGGCCCCGAGGACGTCTACACCACGACCTTCCCCCGCGCGTACGTCATCACCGGCGAGCGCTCGGCCACCGCCGCCGCCCGCCTGGCCGACCACCTCGTGGCGAACGACGTCCGGGTCGGGCGGGCCAGGCACGCCTTCCGGGCGGGAGGCCGGACCTACCCGGCCGGGTCGTACGTCGTGGACATGCGCCAGCCCAAACGCGGCCTGGCCAACGTGATGCTGGAGCCGGGCGCGGACATCTCGCCCCGCGTGGACGCGATGTATGACATCTCCGGCTGGAGCCACGCCCTGCTGTGGGGCGCCACCGTGGAGCCCGTGACCGGTCAGGCGCCGCGCGTCGCGGCCGAGCCGGTCAAGGCCGCCGCCCCGACCGGTTCGGTGCCGCGCGGGTCAGGGCCGCTCGCGGTCGCGGTCGTGGACGCCAAGGAGGTCCAGGCGGTCAACGACCTGCTCGCCCAGGGCGTCGCCCTGACCTGGACGGACGACGGCCGGGTCATCGTCCCGGCGAGCGCCCGCCGCGCGGCCGGGACCGTCGCCGACCGGTACGGCGTCGCCTTCACCCAGGCCGCCGGCGCGACCGGCACGCCGCTGGCGCCGGTCCGCCTGGCCGCCGCCGTCTCCGCGGACGAGCTGTTCACGCTGCGCGAGCTGGGCTTCCCCGTCACCCCGGTGTCGACCGCCGTGCTCAACGCCGGCTTCGACTGGAGCGCCACGGACGTGCTGGTCGTCTCCAGCGGGCTCAGCCACGCCGCGCTGAACCCGGCCGCGCGCGCGGCGCTCGACGCCTTCCTCACCACCGGCGGCGTCATCACCCGGGGCGGCACGGGCGCGGCGTTCAACGCGGCGGCCGGGCTGCTCACCGTGACCGCGGTCGCCGGCCGTTCTGACGCCAACGGCGTCGTGCGGGTGGCGTCGTCCGGCGGGCCGGTGGGCGGCGGGTCGCCGGACCACTCGTTCGTGTACGCGCCGCGCTGGTTCACCGGGCTGGGGCCGGAGGTCAGGGTCGAGCAGGCGTACGCGGCGGACGGTCCTCTCGTCGCCGGTCACTGGCGGGCCGACCCCCGGACCGGCGCGGGCGGGCCCGAGCAGGCCAGGGGCCAGGCGGCGGTCGTGAGCGGCCGGGACGAGCGCGGCGCGGCCGTGGTCATGTTCGGCACCGAGCCGATGTTCCGCAACCACCCGAAGGGCCTGTTCCCGCAGGTCGCCAGAGCCGCCTACTGGACGGCGACAGCGAAGGCGAAGGCGGCCGCGGCCACCGCCCCATGAGCCGGCCGAGGGCCGCGACGGCCGTCACCCCGTGAGCCGGGCGGGCCGGGCGGATCGAACCGCCCGGCCCGCGCCGGTCACGGCGCCGGGGCGTAGCCGGCGCGCACAGGGTCGCGCCCGCGCGGGCCGCCCTGAGCCCGGCCAGCGCCACGATGTCGCCCGCGACCGCCCGGTCCACTTCGGCGTGCCGATGGGCCTGCACCCGCAGGATCCGCCCGGCCCGCTCGACGCGTCCCGCGCCGGCGTCCAGGTCCGGGTCCTCTCGAGGGAACCGTCGCCTTCGGGTGACGTCAGAGTTCTCCGTTCGTCGCCGCGGTGAAGGCGCGGCACTGGATAATGATCGTGTGATTCCTCGGGTGGGCACCTGGCCCGGCGCGGCGTATGACCTCGGGTACCACGTGAGGTTCCCGGACCGTCGCCGCCCGGTGCTGGGCGGCCCGGTTGTGGGCGGCCCGGTTGTGGGCGGCCGGACGAAGGACCGCCCGCGGGAGTTGATCCGCGCCGAAGTAGCCAGGGCGGTCGAGCGCGATCGGCGGATCGTGACGCTGGAGGCCATGCCCGAGCACGTGCGCCTGTTCGTCAGGTCGCATCCCCGGCACTGGCCGCCGTACAAGGTCGGCCGGTTCGGCCGGCTCACCTCCCGCCACCCGCGCACCGAGTTCCCGCACTCGCGCTCCCAGTCGTCCGTGCCGGTCGCCACGCTGTCGGGCCAGATGATGTGGCGCCCTGTCGAAAGGCGGGACGAGCGCATCCTCCGGGGGGATGGCCGTGCGTAGGTCGTTCAAGTTTCTGTTGCGTCCGACCCGTCAGCAGGAGATCGCGCTCGCGGCCTGCCTGGAAGATCACCGGCAGTTGTACAACGCCGCTCTTGAGCACCGGCGCACCGCCTACCGTCGAGCCGGGGTGACGATCCGCTACGGGGACCAGTCCAGTGAGTTGAAGCACATCCGGGCCGACGATCCGGAGGGTCAGGCCCGGTGGTCGTTCTCCTCTCAGCAGGCCACACTGCGCAAGCTGGACAAGGCGTTTCGCGCGTTCTTCGACCGCGTCAAGGCGGGGCGGGCGCCCGGGTTCCCGCGGTTCAAGGGCCGGGGACGCTTCAACGCGGTGGAGTGGCCGAAGGACGGTGACGGCTGCCGCTGGGACTCCCAGCCCGCGCACCCCACTGCCACGTTCGTCCGGTTGCAGGGCGTGGGGCATGTGCGGGTGCATCAGCACCGGCCGGTCATGGGCAGGGTGAAGACGATCAGCGTCACGCGGGAGGGCTCGCGCTGGTACGTGGTGCTGTCGTGTGACGAGGTGCCCGCCGAGCCCCTGCCCGCGACGGGTGCGGCGGGCGGGATCGACATGGGTGTGGCGTCGCTGGTGACCACCAGCGACGGCGAGCACCTCGCCAATCCGCGTCACCTGGCCGCCTGCGCCGACCGGCTCGCGGCGGCCCAGCGGGACCTGGCCCGCAAGAAGCGCGGCTCCAACCGCCAGCGCAAGGCGGTGGCCAGGGTCGCGGCGTTGCACGCCAAGGTATGCCGTCAGCGCCTCGACACCGCGCACAAGGCCGCGCTGGCGCTGGTGCGCGCCTATGACGTGATCGTGCACGAGGACCTGCGGATCGCGAACATGACCCGTAGCGCGTCCGGCACGATCGAGGCGCCCGGCCGCAACGTCGCGGCCAAGTCCGGTCTGAACAAGTCGATCCTGGACGCGGGTTGGGGGGTGTTCCTGCGGGTCCTCGCGTACAAGGCTGAAAGCGCCGGTCGGGAGCGGATCGCGGTGAACCCCGCCAACACCTCCCGGACGTGCGCCGAATGCGGCCACGTCGCCAAGGAGAACCGTGTCACTCAGGCCATGTTCCGATGTCGGGCGTGCGGGCATACCGCGCACGCCGACGTGAACGGCGCGGTCAACATCCTCAGGGCAGGGCTTGCCCTTCGTCAGGCTGCGCAGGCGGCTTAGCGAGAAGCCGCTCCCTTCAGGGAGCGGAGGAGTCACCTTGTTGACGAACGCCCCCCCGTGGCACCCCGTGCCGGTCGGCCCCGCGCCACACAGACTCGATCTGCGGCTCGACCCCGGCCACGCCGTCGAAGACGGCCACTCGATCGCGGCGGGTTCGGGGCGAGTGTAGTGAAGGGGCTCCGGCGGGGGAAACGGGTTTTCTCCCGCCCGTCACGGCTCGACGACGTGCCCGACGCGGAAGAAGCCGTCCGGGTCGTAGGCCCGCTTGACCTCCCGCAGCCGCGCGTGGTCCGCCCCCGACCAGGCCGCCGCGGTGCGCCGCGTGTCGGCCAGGAAGTTGAGGAACGTGCCCCCGTTGTCGTACGGCCGCAACGCCTCGGCCAGCCCAGGCACCGGCGTGTCCACGATCACCGACAGCCGGGTGTCCCGGTGGCTCACCGGCCCGGCGTCCGGCCCCGGGCGGCTCATCGCGCCGCCCCAGTGCCGCACCTCCACGGTCTGCGCCTGCCCGGCCGCGGCCACCAGCACGTCCACGACCGCGCCGGGGACCTCCTCCAGCATGGACATGTGGCGGTTGGGGGTGCCGCCCATGGCCGTGTCCGCGTACGTCGTGGTGCGGGTCTCGTCCAGCAGCGCCGGGCCGGCCGCCCGCAGGAGCGGCGCCAGCAGCCGCCGGCCCTCCGCCTCGTCGCCGGCGTGCACGACCTTGAGCTGCGCCACGTGCCGCCCGGCGAGCGGCCCTTCTGCGGGCATCCGGCGGAGCACGACCGCGGTGCTGAGGTCGTCGGGGGCGGTGTCGATCCACGTCCGGTACGCCTCCAGCAGGTCGCCCGCCGCCTCGACCGGGAAGTACGCGAACCCGCTGTAGACCCGCGAGACCGGGTGCAGCCGGAACTCCAGCGAGGTGACCACGCCGAACCCGCCGCCGCCTCCGCGCAGCGCCCAGAACAGCTCGGGGTGGCTGTCCGCGCTCGCCGTGACGTGCCGTCCGTCGGCCAGCAGCACCTCGGCGCGCAGCACGCTGTCGGCGGCGAAGCCGTGCCTGCGCGCCAGCCAGCCGAGCCCGCCGCCGAGCGTGTAGCCGGTGACGCCCACGTCGGTGGCCGAGCCGGACAGCGGCGCCAGCCCGAACGGCGCGGCGGCGGCGATGACGTGGCCCCAGCGGGCGCCGGGCCCGACCCGCGCGATCCGGCGGACGGGGTCCACCAGCACCGACGCCATCGGCGTGGTCCGGACCAGCACGCCGCCGTCGGCGCCGGCGTGCGTGCCGTGCCCGGTCGCCTGCACCGCGAACGGCACCCCGTGCGCCCGCGCCGCCAGCAGCGCCGCCCGCACGTCCGCCATGCCGTACGCCTCGGCGACCAGCGCGGGCCGGGAGTCCACGGCGGGGTTGAGCGCGCGGCGCAGTTCCTCGTAGCGGCCCTCGCCGGGCCGGTGCGCCCGCCCGGTGAAACCGGTGAGGGTGATGTCGTCGTCGATCCTGTACGGCCGGCTCATCTCGTCGCCCTTTCGTCAAGTCCTGCGATCAGGGTGCGGGAGGGCGCTTACGGTCTCGTTCCCGTCGCCTTACCGCACCTCTTAAGACCGGATGAGAGCCAGAATCTCGTCGCGGCGCGGCCGGCGAATCCCGCCGCCGTCGCCTTCGCCGCTACGCCGCTCGCGGTAGGCGGGAGCCGGGCTGCTGCGGCGGGAGTGGTACCGGCGGATGACCTGCCCCAGCGCCCGCGCCGCGTCGTCGCCCAGGCCGGGGCCGCGGCGGCGCTGGGGGACTTCGGCGGGCGGCCCATCGGCGTCTTCGGCCCCCACCGGCTCAAGGACGGCGGGCGCGACGTGGTCAGGTGACGGGCACGATCTCGGCCCTGGTCAGGACGCCGTCCTCGACGGTGAGCAGGCCCACCGTGCCGTGCGGCTGGCGGCGGCGGTCGGTGGGCGAGCCCGGGTTGAAGATGCGCAGGCCGTCGCCGTACTCGTCGAGCGGGATGTGGGAGTGGCCGAAGACCACCAGGTCCGCCTCGGGGAAGCGGCGCCGCAGGCGGGCCAGGCGGCCCTTCGCCGGGCCGCTGTCGTGGATCATGCCGATCCGCAGGCCGTCCAGCGTCAGCTCCAGGGTCTCCGGCGCGGTCACGTCGGGGCCGTCGTTGTTGCCCTTGACCGCGTGCACCGGCGCGTACGCGGCCAGCTCGGCCAGCACCGAGGCGACGCAGACGTCCCCGGCGTGCAGGATGACGTCCGCGCCCCGCAGGTGCTCGGCGACCCGGGGCGGGCAGGAGCGCCAGCGCCGGGGCGCGTGGGTGTCGGACAGCGCGACCACGTTCACGCCCTGCTCCTGCCCGCCGGGCCCGGGGTCGTCACGTCCCGCCGCCGCGGGCGCCGGCGGGGGCCGTCAGCTCAGGCGGACCGCCCGGCCCTCCAGGTAGTCCCGCTCGGGGACGCTGGCCGTCAGCAGGGCCGCCTCGCGGTAGGCGCCGGCCGCGCCGGCGTGGTCGCCCGCCAGCTCCAGCAGGTGCGCCCGGACCGCGGCCGGCCGGTGGTGGCCCTTGAGCCGGCCGTCGGCCGCGAGCCGGTCGAGCCGGGCGAGCCCGGCGCGCGGGCCGTGCACCATGGCCTCGGCCACCGCGTGGTTGAGCTCCACCACCGGGTTGTCCTCCAGCCCCGACAGCACCCGGTACAGCGCGAGGATCTGCGGCCAGTCGGTCTCCGCGGCCGAAGGAGCCTCGTCGTGCACGGCCGCGATGGCCGCCTGCACCTGGTAGGGCCCGAGCGGGGCCGTGGACAGAGCCCCGCTCACCAGCTCCACGCCCTCGGCGACGAGCCGCCGGTCCCACAGGCCGCGGTCCTGCTCGGCGAGCGGGACCAGCCGCCCGTCCGGCCCGGTGCGGGCGGGCCGCCTCGCCTCGGTGAGCAGCATGAGCGCCAGCAGCCCGGCCACCTCGCCGTCGTCAGGCAGCAGCCGGTGCACGACCCTCGCCAGCCTGATCGCCTCGCCGGTCAGCTCGTCGCGGTGCAGCTCCGGCCCGGCCGTCGCGGTGTAGCCCTCGTTGAAGATCAGGTAGAGCACGTGCAGCACCACCCGCAGCCGCGCCGCCCGCTCGCCCTCCGGCGGCGGCTCGAACCGCGCGCCCGCGGCCTTGATCCGCTGCTTGGCCCGGCTGATGCGCTGCGCCATCGTCGCCTCGGGCACCAGGAACGCGCCCGCCACCTGCGCCGTGGTCAGCCCGCCCACGGCCCGCAGCGTGAGGGCGAGCTGCGAGGGCGCAGACAGCGCCGGATGGCAGCACAGGAACAGCAGCGTGAGCGTGTCGTCCCGGTCGCCCACCGGCTCCTCGCCCGGCCCGGCCACCGTGCGGGCGTCGGACGGCTCGGCGGCGGACGCGCTCTCCTCGCGCCGCCGCCGGGCGTGCTCGCTGCGTACGAGGTCGATGAGCCGCCGCGAGGCCACCGTCACCAGCCAGGCCCGCGGGTTGTCCGGCACGCCCTCCCGCGGCCACTGGACGGCGGCGTCGAGCAGCGCCTCCTGGACGGCGTCCTCGCAGGCGGCGAACTGCTCGTGGCGCCGGACGAGAATGCCGAGCACCTGCGGCGCCAGCTCCCGCAGCAGCGCCTCGACCTCGGTCATCCCCGCGCCGGGCCGCCCTCGCCCGCGGGCGGCCCGACCTCGTCGATGATCGGCCGCACCTCCATCGCGCACAGCCGCGCGTCCGGCCACCGGGCCGCGATCTCCGTGGCCCGCTCGACGCTCGCGCACTCCACGATCAGGTAGCCCGCCAGGAACTCCTTGGCCTCCAGGAACGGCCCGTCGGTGACGGCGGGCACGCCGCCGCGCACCCTGACGACACGCGACGTGCCGGGCCCGTCGAGCGCCTGCCCGCCCACCAGCTCCCCGCTGTCGGTGAGCTCCTTCATCAGGGCGTCCACCTCGGCCATCACGTCGGACTCGTGGGCGGCTACGTGCTGCTGCGACTCGGCGTTGGCGTAGATCATCAACATGTACTTCACCCGCTCATGCTAGATGTCCCGGGGCATCCACTCGGCCCTGCTTCAGGGTGGCCAGGACGCCCCTTTCTTTCCGCCGTCCTGGCGAATTCGCCCGCCCAATGACGTACCGCAGGAACATACCGGCCTGTAGGGTGCGCAGCGTGATCGTGCTGCTCATATCTCGGCTTTCCGTTTATGCGGGTACGTCGACCCAAATTCTCGGCATATTGCTCGCCCTGTTATGGTTCGCGTTCATCGTCGGGCTCCCGGCCGCGGTCTTTCTCCTGGTCCGCCGGATTCTGCGCGGCCAGGCAAAGCCGCGTCCGCGGATCCACGCGCATCCGCCGGACGCGTCCTGGTATTCCCGTCCCAGCCCCGGGCACATTTACTGGGCGGACGTGCCTTTCGCCGACGGCACCGGGTCGAAGGTGCGTCCCTGTCTGGTGATAAGGACGCATGAGCAGACGATCGAGGTCCTGAAGATCACCAGCCAGGACAAGTCCGGCCGCCGCGACTGCGTCCCGATCCCGACCGCCCACTGGGACCGGCGGGCCGAGAAGAACAGCTGGCTCGACCTGGGGACGACGTACGTGATCAGCGACCGGGCGGTGAACCGCCGCGCGGGGGCGTGCGACCCGTCCACGTGGAGCCTGGTGACGCGGCGGTTCCCCACCGGCTGGGTCTATCTGGCCCGGGCGCGCTGAGGTCAGCGCCGGGGCGGGCGGCCCCAGATGCGGCGGAAGTCGGTGAGCGGGTAGGGGACGTCGGCGGGCGGCAGGTCCCAGAGGCGGGTGCGCCGCTGGTCGAGGTCGAAGCGGGGCCAGCCGGGGTCGCCGGTGGCGGCGAACGACGTCCAGGCGCGGCGGACGCGCTCCGACAGCTCGGCGAAACCGGCGGGCGGCGGGGAACCCAGGAGGCGGGCGGCGAACCGGCTGCGGCCGTCGCCGAAGGTGAACGGCACGTCCACGCCGTGCGCCGCGCCCAGCGCCGGGCCCTTCCAGGTGAAGTCGTACAGCCAGGTCCTGCCGCCGGCCCGCGCGTGGGCCTCGGCGGTCCACGTGGTCGGCATCCGGACCAGCGCGTCCGACATCAGCACGGTGAACAGCTCGGCGTCGCCCGCCCCCGGATGCGCCAGCCCGTACGTGGGCACGGCGTCGGCGTCCAGCCCGAACGAAGCCGCCGCCGTGGCCGGATCGACCCCCGCGGGCGGCCCGCCAGGGGCGAGCCCGCGGTACTCCTCGTGCGTGAACCCGCAGACCAGCTCCACGGCGCGGGCGCCCGCACCGGCCATGCCCGCCCAGGGCGGCCCCGTGACCAGGTCGCCGTCCACGACCGGCCCGAACGGGCTCCCGCCCGCCCCCGTGACGTCGCGCGCCGCGAGGACGGCCTCGGGCGGCAGCCCCGCGAGACCCTCGTACGTCGCCGGCACCCCGGCCGCCGCGGCCAGCGCCCCGGTGACGCGCCCGGCCTCGGCGCGGGTGCGCAGACCGGCCGGGATGCTCTGCGCGATCGCCCGGCGGAACAGGCCCGCGGCGGCCGGCGCGGCCGTCAGCAGCGCGATCGAGGCCGCGCCCGCCGACTGGCCGAACACGGTCACGTTGCCGGGGTCGCCGCCGAACCCGGCGATGTTCCCGCGCACCCACTCCAGCGCGGCGAGCTGGTCGCGCAGGCCGCGGTTGTCCGGGACGCCGGGCAGGTGGCCGAAGCCCTCGAAACCCACCCGGTAGTCGACGGTCACCACCACGACGCCGGAGCGGGCCAGCACGGCGCCGTCGTACTGCGGCATGGCCGTCGCGCCGACCTGCCACGCCCCGCCGTAGAACCAGACCATGACCGGCAGCCCCGCGCCTGCCGGGTCGGGGCTCCACACGTTGAGGTTCAGGCAGGCCAGGCCGTCGCCGGAGCGCCAGATCGGCGGCACCCCCGGCGCAGGGGGGAGCTGGGGCGGTGCGGCGCCGTACGCGACGGCGTCCCGCACCCCGTCCCACGCGGGCGGCGGGGCGGGCGGACGGAAGCGCAGCGGGCCTTCCGGCGCGGCCGCGTACGGGATGCCCAGGAAGGAGGCGACGCCCTCCCGCGTGAGGCCCCGCACGGACCCCTGGGCGGTCTTCACGATGACGGCCGCCCGTTCGGGACCGCCGTGGCTTGCCTGCATGTCCCCAGCCTGCCCGCGCCCGCTTGGAGATCACTTGGACGCGGCTGCACCCGGCTCAGCCGCGCAGCCGGGACGACGGCGGCGCCGGGGACCTCGGACGGCCGACGCGGGCGATGTGCAGCAGCGAGGAGGGGTCGGCGACGCCCAGGCGGCGGGCGAGCTCGCGCCGGGTGCCGGGGCTGTCGATGATCTGGCTCAGCGGATGCGTCGTACAGCCGGCGGCGGACAGGGTGAGCCAGTGGCGGAGGAGGAGCCGCCCCTGCTCCACCTCGTCGCCCGCCGGGCCGGTCAGGACCAGCACGTCGCCGTCGTGGTCGAGCAGCCCGCGGGAGGCGCCCGCCAGGAGGCGGGGCAGGCCGAGCGGCCGGAGCGCCGGGTAGAGCGCCAGCGACGCGCGCAGCGCCACCGCCTCCAGCCGGGTCAGCCGCAGCGCCCGGTCGCTCAGGCCGTCGAGCAGGTAGCGCCGGTGCCTGCGGGTCAGCCGCAGCCACTGGCGCAGCTCGCGGGTCACCTCCGGCGAGCCGTACTGGTGCAGGTCGGCCGCGTGCAGCAGGTCGGCGAGGTCGCGGCACGGGACGCGGCGCATCCCGGTCAGCCCGGCGACCAGCTCGTCCGGCAGGCGGCCGGGATGGTACTCGCCCCGGTTGGCGCCGCGGGCGCGCACGTCGGCCGTGGTGAAGGGCGTCGCGTACGGCTCGCCGGCCCTGCGGAGGTGACCGACGCGCAGCGGGCCGGGATCGGCGTCGAACGCCACGGGCAGGCCCGCCGACGCGCAGACGATCAGGCAGCACTCCACGAACGCCCCCAGGCCGAGGCGCAGGTCGCGGCCCGTGGGGTCGCTGACCGGCAGCGCCCGGTCCGGGTCCCAGCCGACGGTCACCCGGTCGTCCTCGTACGTCAGCGTCCAGGGCTGCGTGTTGTGCGCGCTCGGCGCGCGCCAGAAGTCGGGCTCCAGCGCCCGCAGCTCGTTCACGTGAGGTCCTTGGCGTAGAAGGCGTAGCCGTGGAGGGGGCGGCCGCCCATGGCGACGTACTGGGCGGCGGAGCCGGGGTTGGTGCGCTCCACGTACGTGCTGCGCAGCGTGTGGTAGCCGCCGCGGCGCAGGCCCTCGTGCAGCTCCCGCGAGAGCAGGCGCATGTAGCCGCGGCCCTGCTCGTCCGGCACCGTGCCCTTGATCACGAGCACGGCCTCGCGCCGGTGACGGGAGCGGGTGGCGAGCAGGCGGAGCTGGTTGAGCAGGTGGAGGTCGCCGCGCACCCGCATCACGAACTCGGAGATGTCGGGCAGGCACAGCACGAACGCGATCGGCCGCCCCGCCTTGGTCAGGTACAGCAGCAGGTCCTCGTCCAGCAGGTGCGCGAGCCCGTCGGTCTGCGCCGCGAGCTGGGCGGCGGAGATCTCGGTGTAGTAGCCGAGCCGGGCGAAGGCGGCGTTGAGCATGCCGCGCAGGATCGGCAGCTGCTCGGCCACGCGGCGGCGGTCGCCGCGGTGCACCTCCAGCCCTTCGGCCGCCACGCGGGCGTCGTCGAAGGCGAACACCGGCTCGTCCGGCACCGGGCAGATCCAGGTGTCGGACTCGAAGCGGCGGGTGAAGCCGTACGCCTCGTACGCGGCCGGGTAGGAGGGCGGGTTCCAGGCGCTGTCGATGAAGCCGCGCTCGGCGAAGCCCGAGGTGATGACGCCGCCCGCCTGGTTCGGCAGCAGCGAGACCGGGCCGAACGCCGTCCGCCGCCCGCCGGCCCGGCCCGCCGCGCACACGGCGTCGAACAGCTCCTCGGCGGCGTCGTCGGCGAACTCGGTGAGGCCGAACAGCTGCAGCCGATCGCCCAGCTTGGCGTCGAGGGCGGCGTCGGTGTGCAGGGTCGTGCGGGCGACCACCCGGCCGGCGCGGCGCAGCACGTACAGGGCCACGCCCTGGCGCAGCCACGCGCGGACCTGGGCGCGCAGCGGCGGGACGAAGCGGGGCGGCTCGTCGCCCGGGTCGTGCAGGCGGTCGGTGAGCGACAGGAAGTCGCGCAGGCCGGCCCGGCTCTCGACGCGCTCCAGCCCGTGGACGCGGCCCAAGGTGCTCACGGACGCCTCACCGGGGGACCCGCGCTCTCCGTCGACAGCGGCGTGAACGTCTCGATGTGCGCCATCCCGCCGCCCTCGGCCCGCCACACCCCGTTGCTGTAGCCCTCGGGCTCGGCGTTGTAGACCCGGATGTAGCCGCCGGTGGCGTTCCTCGTGCCGTCGGTGACCCACTGCATCAGCCTGCGGTGGTGGCGGGTGCGCGCGAAGCGCATCAGCGCGTCGCGGTCCTCGAAGAACGCCAGCGTGCCCAGCGTGAACGGGAACTCCCAGTAGACCTTGTGCCACCGGTAGCCGCGCATCCGCTTCATGTCGCGCACCATGCGCCACCAGGTGAAGGAGAGCACGACGATCGACAGCGGCCCCCGGTAGCGGGTCGCCCCGACGAACATCGCCGTCGCCTGCCCCTGCGGCGGCGCCTTGCTGAAATCGGTGGTCCTCATGCGTCCTTCACCAGGTAGACGTTCTTCATCTTGGTGAGCCCGGCGAACGGGCCCTCGCCCGGGCCGAACACCCGCACCCGCAGGTCGGCGGCCGTCGGGTCCTCGCGCAGCGACTCGGCGAAGTCGCGCGAGACGGCGCTCAGGTGCGCCAGCACGCCCTTGCGGCACAGCGCGGCCAGCTCGTCGCGGTCCACCCCGTCGTCCACCCCGCCGCGTACCTCCAGGTTCACGACCGGCCGGTACTCCAGGCCGGGCAGTTCCTCCAGCGACAGGCAGAACCGGTTGATCGCGGCGGCGTACGGGTTGCCCTGGTAGAGGCCGTACTCGACGTCCTGCGGATACAGGTTCGCCCCCATGTACGAGATCGTCGAGTCCTTGCGGCCGAACAGGAACAGCAGCGGCAGGTTCAGCCGCTCGTCGGTCCAGGCCCGCTCGTACGCCTCGTCCCCGAGCGCGGCGCGCACCTCGGCGAGCGTGCGCAGCGCGGCCTCGTCGCCCACGTTGTAGCGCAGCTTGGGCTGCAGGCACGTCTTGGTGTTGATCGTGCACAGCAGCTCGCCGGCGGCGTTGACCTCCAGGAACGTCTCCAGCGGGTTGTAGTGGAAGATCATCGGCAGCCGCTGCTCGCCCGGCCCGAGCAGCCGCTCGCGCAGCTCCCCGTCGACGGCCAGGCGCTTGCGCAGCCACACGCTGAACCCGCTCTCCGCGCCCATCCCGATCGTCAGGTCGCTCGCGCCGTAACCGGAGCGGACCTCCTCGAAGCGCTCCTCCAGGTAGTCGCGCAGCGCCTCGGTCATGCCCTCGCCGCCGACCATGCCCCGGATCCGGTAGTCCCGCCAGGGGAAGCCCCGCTCGTCGAGGTGGTCGCGCAGGTGCTTGAGGAACGGCGGGTAGGCGGCCACCACGTAGTCGTAGCCGGGCCCGAAGTGCTCCAGCGTGTCGGCGATCTTCTCCAGGTCGGGGCCGGTGTTCTTGACCATCGCGATGCGCGCCATGGCCGCGCCGGTGGTGGTGCCGGTGGCCCAGGCGCCCATCGAGTACGCGTTGACCACGAACAGCCGCCTGCCGGGGAAGACCAGCTCGATGTAGCCGGCCGCGTTGCGGTGGACGCCCTTGAGCTCGCGCGGCCCGCGCACCCAGTTGTACGGCTTGCCGCTCGACCCCGACGACTCGTCCACGATCACGCCCGCCCGGTGCAGCCTGCCCTCCTGGCAGCGGCTCTCCTCGTCGTAGGCGGCGGCGTAGTTCTGCTTGGTGGTCTCGGGGAAGTCGGCCAGCCGCCGGGCGTGCTCGGCGCCGTTGGCGCGCAGGAAGTGCCGGTAGGCGGGCACGTCCACGGCGGCGAACTGGCAGGCCACGCGGGCGTGCCTGGCGGCCACCCGGTCCAGCGCCGGATGGTAGCCGCGGGCCACCAGCCGCCAGATCGCGGGATGCAGCGCGCCGAGCCGGTAGGCGCCGGTCAGGGACCAGGAGTACGCCTGGAGCCTGAGGCGGCGCCAGCGCTGGCGCGCGGTGAGGGGGCCGAGACGGGGACTGAGCCGGTTCATGATCGGTGACCCTAATGATCCCGGATTGCCGATCACTTGCGTCGCACTTGAACCACCGACGCGGAACGTACCTTTCCGCGTTTCCCCCTACGGTGAGTGGTGCAGGCGGACGGGCTGACGGACGGAGTACGTGATGATCGCACTGTCGTGGCCGCAGGTGAGCGCGCGGCGGCTGGAGCGCGCGGGCCTGGGCGCGGAGCCGGCCGGGACCGGCCCCGCCGAGGCCGTCGCGGCCATGTGCGGCGCGCACGCCCAGGTGACGGCGGCCGCCGAGGTCTCCGTCGGCCTGCGTCTCGCCGGCGCCACCCGCGCGCACGTGCGCGCCGCGCTGCGGCCCGGGGGCGAGCTGGTCAGGACGTACGGGCCGCGCGGCACCGTCCACGTGCTGCCCGCCCGCGACCTGGCGTGGTGGGTGAGCGCGCTGTCGTCGCTGCCGCCCGGCAGGAACCCGCACGCGCCCTCCGTGCGGCTCACCCCCGATCAGACCGAACGGGTGGTGGCGGCGATCACCGAGGCGGTCGCCGCGGACGAGCTGACCGTCGACGAGCTCAACGACCGGGTCGTGGACCTCGCCGGGCCGTGGGCGGGCGACCTCGTCGTGCCCGCGTTCGGCGGGCACTGGCCGCGCTGGCGGCAGGTGATGCACCTGGCCGCGCACCGGGGCGCGTTCGTGTTCGGGGCCGGGCGCGGACGCAAGGTCACCTACACGGCGCCGCCCGCCGCCGCCCCCGCCGAGGACGGGCTCGGCGAGCTGGTCCGCGGCTACCTGACGGCGTACGGGCCGGCCACGCCCGAGCAGTTCGCGCAGTGGGCGGGCGGGCCGGTGAGGTGGGCGGCACGCGCCTTCGAGGGGGCCGGGCTGGAGGAGGTGCTGTTCGAGGGGCGGCCGGCGTGGGTGGTCGCCGGGGACACGGCGGTGCCGGACGAGCCGCCGCGCGGGGTGCGGCTGCTGCCGTACTTCGACGCGTACGTGGTGGCGGGGCGGCCCCGCGAGCTGCTGTACCCGGGCGCGGCGGCCGCGCGGGCGCTCAACCGCGGGCAGGCGGGCAACTTCCCGGTGCTCCTCGTGGACGGCGTCGTGGCCGGGGTCTGGCACCAGCGCCGCTCCGGCGACCGCCTCCACGTGACCGTGGAGCCGCTCCACGACCTAGGCCCGGCGCGGGAACGGGAGCTGGAGGAGCGGGTCGAGCGGCTGGGCGAGGTGCTGGAGGCCCGGCCCCGGCTGACCATCGGCACCGTCACCGTGGGCGCTCACGCCTGAATGACTCCCTTTCGTGCCCTACGATAGGGAACGATATGGAGCAATACACCGTGGAGCAGGCGGCCGCGCTGCTCGGGCTGCACGTCAAGACCGTGCGCGCCTACATCCGTGACGGGCGGCTGCCCGCCGTGCGGGTGGGCAAGCGTTACCGGATCGCCAAGGACGACCTGGCCGCGTTCGGCGGGCTGCCGCCGGAGGAGCCGGCGCCGCCGCGCGCCGCCGAGGTGTCGGCCATCGTCCAGCTCGACGGGATCGGCCGCGCCGAGATGGACCGCGTCACCACCATGGTCACCGGCGCCCTCGCCGGCCGCCCCAACGGCGTGCGGGTCCAGTTCGCCTACGAGGAGGAGCGCGCCCACCTCAAGGTGATCGTGCTCGGCGAGCTGGAGCCCGCCGCGCAGGTGCTGCGCCTCCTCGACGCGCTGACGCGCCCGTGACGCCCCGCCCCCGACCCCTTCTGAGAGGCATCATGCTCGACGACGTCCACGTCTGCCCGTCCGACGGCCCGCCGCTGCGGGAGGAGCGCGACGCGCTCGACCTCATCGGCGAGACCTGGGGGCGCGGCGCCACCTGGGTGGCGGTGCCCGCTGAGCGGCTGCACGACGACTTCTTCGCCCTCACCACCGGCGTCGCGGGGCGGATCACGCAGAAGTTCGCGAACTACGGCCTCGGGCTCGCGGTCGTCGGCGACATCTCACGCTTCACGGCCGCGAGCGCCGCGCTGCGCGCCTGGGTGGCGGAGTCCAACCGGGGGCGGGAGCTGTGGTTCGTCCGCGACCTGGACGAGCTGGCCGCCCGCCGCACCTGACCCGGTCAGGTCTCGCGGGCGGCGGCCTCGATGCCGTCGAGCACCACCTCGAGGCCCGTGCGGAACGCCTGGCGGGTCCGGTGCTCCAGGAACGGCTCGCCGTCCTCGCCCGGCCAGTCGTCCTCCGACTCCACCCACCGCGCCATCGGATAGCGCCCGGCGAACCCGGGAGCCACCTCCTCCAGCAGCGACGCGCGGGCCCGCCACCACTCCTCGTCCGACACGCCGGTCTCCGACGGGGCCTGGCGGGACTCGGCGACCGTACGGGCCGCGCCGCGCACGAAGTCGTACAGCAGGGCCACCACGCCCCGCACCCGGCCCGGCCGCAGCCCGGTCGCCCGCAGGATCCCGACCAGGGTCTCCAGCGCCGCGAACTCGTTGGGCCCCAGCACCGGCCGGGCCTGCGACACCTGGAGGATCCACGGGTGGCGCAGGTAGAAGGCGCGGGTCCGCTCCGCCCACGCCGCGACGGCCGGCCGCCAGCCGCCGCTCAGGTCGTACTCGGCGGGCAGCTCGGCCATGGCCCGGTCGTACATCAGGTCGACCAGCTCGCCCTTGCTCGGCACGTACGTGTAGAGCGCCATCCCGGTGCGGCCCAGCCGCTCGCCGACCTTGCGCATCGACAGGGCCGCCATGCCCTCGGCGTCGGCCACCTCGATGGCGGCGTCGACGATCACGTCCACGCTCAGCCCGGGCTTCGGCCCCGGCCGGGGCTCGCGCCGCTGCTGCCCGTCGCGCCACAGCAGCGCCATCGAACGGCGGGCGTCCCCCTGACCGGCGTAGACGACCAACGCGCGACTCCCCGTGCGGACCCGACTGCTACGCCGTGAAGCGTAGCAGCGCCGTCCCGGCCTCCGCCGGGGCGTCAGACGCCGTTCTCGCCGGGGACCAGCAGGACCTCCGACCCGGTCGGGGCGTACCCGGCCGCGAGGAAGGCGCGCACGCTCGCCGCGTTGCCGGGCGCGACCTGCGCCCACAGCGGCCGGGGCGCCAGGTGGCGGGCGGCCGTGGCGAGCAGCCGGCCCAGCCCCCGGCCCCGGTGCCCCGGCTCCACCTCGACGGCGGCCTCCCAGCGGCCGGCCACGCCCCGCCCCACGGTCAGCAGGCCGCCCGCGCACGTCCAGACGCGCACCTCGTCCCGGTAGGCCAGCGCCCGCTCCACCCGGGGGTGCCCGGTCCCGGTCACCTCCTCCAGCGCGAGCGGCGGCGGCCCGGGAAGCGGGCCCGCCACGGCGAGCAGGTCGAGGTTCCCGGCGCTCCGCCCGGTCCGCAGGCCCAGCTCCAGCAGGAACGGCGGGCTCACCGGGGCCGAGAGGTCGCCGGCGGGCAGCCGCTCGCGCACCCAGGAGGGCGGCAGGTCGGCGAAGACGACCGTGTGCCCGGTGAAGGCGATCACGCCGAGGTCGCGGGGGGGACGGCTGGGGCACGACCGTCAGCCCGCCGTCCGCGGCCGGCGGCGCGCCGCGCTCGGCGGCGGCGAGGACGGCCTCCAGCGCGCTCAACTCCCGGCCTCCCCCGACGCCGCCGTCCGCTTCGCGGCCTCGACCGCCGCCAGGTAGGCGAGGATGCGGTCCCGGTTGCGGGACATGCACTCCACCCGCTGCTGGATGCGGGCCGCCTCCGACCTGAGCAGGTCGGCCAGCTCGGGCGTGAGGCAGTCGGGATGGAGGTGGATGTCGTCGGGCCGGTCCAGGAACGGGATGACGCGCCGGATGATGTCCGTGGTCAGCCCCGAGTCGAGCAGCCCCCGGACCTGCTGGACCCGGTGCACCGCCGCCTCCGGATAGACGCGGTAGCCGTTGGCCGCCCGGTCCGGGCGCAGCAGGTCCTGCTCCTCGTAGTACCGCAGCATCCGGGCCGGCACGCCCGTGCGGCGCGACAGCTCCCCGATCCTCATGCGCCCTCCTCGCTTGCCTTCTCATCGATGTGAAGGTTTCAGCATGGTCGCATGACCGACACGATGACCGCCCCTCCGGGGCAGGGCGCCCGCCTGCCGTGGGCGGGCCTGCTGGCCTTGTTCACCGCGGCGTTCACCGCCGTCATGACCGAGCTGCTGCCCGCCGGGCTGCTGCCGCGCATGGCCGGGGCCCTCGACGTGACCGAGGGCCGGGTCGGCTTCCTCGTCACCGGGTACGCGGTGGCCTCCACGCTCGCCGCGATCCCGCTCACCGCCCTGGTGCGCGGGCTGCGGCGGCGGCCCGTGCTGGTCACGGCGCTGAGCGGGTTCGCGCTGCTCAACGCCGTGACCGCGGCCTCCTCGTGGTACCCGCTCACCTTCGCGGCGCGGCTGCTCGCCGGGGTGATGGGCGGGCTCCTGTGGGCCATGCTCGTCGGGTACGCCGCCCGCATGGTCCCCGAAGGGCGGCGCGGACGGGCCATCGCCGTCGTCTCGGCCGGCATCACCGTCGCCCTGTGCGCGGGACTGCCCGCGGGCGCGGCGCTCGCCGCGGCGTTCGGCTGGCGGGCCGCCTTCGCCGGGCTGGCCTGCGTGGCCGCCGCGCTGGTCGCGTGGGTGCTGTGGAAGGTGCCGGACTTCCCCGGCGAGGCGGCGGGGGAGCGGGCGCCGCTGCGGCGGGTGGCGGCGGCGCCCGGCGTGCGCGTCGTCCTCGGCACGACCGCGCTCGTCCTGGTCGGGCACCAGGCCGTCTACACGTACCTGGCGCCGCTCGCCGAGCTGTCGGGGGCGGCGGCGACGAGCGTCGTGCTGCTGGTGTTCGGGGCCGGGACGGTCGCCGGGATCTGGGCCACCGGCGCGGTGATCGACCGGCGGCCACGCTCGGCGCTGCTCGTGGTCCTGGCCGCGATGGCCGCCGCCATGCCGCTGCTGGGCGGGCCGGGCTGGACGCCGGTGGCCGCGGTGGCGTTGTGGGGGGCCGCGTTCGGCGGGGTGCCGACGCTGCTGCAGACGGCGCTGGTGCGTGCCGCGGGGCCCGGCCACGCCGACGTCGCCACCTCCATGCAGACCACCGTCTACAACGCCGGCATCGCCGCCGGCTCGCTGACCGGCGGCCTCGTGCTGGAGTCCGCCGGCGCGGCGGCGCTGCCGTGGACCGCGCTCCCGCTGCTGGCCTGCGCCCTGGCGGCCGCCGCCGTGGCCCGGCGGCACGCGTTCCCCCGGCGGGCCGCCGGGACGCGGGATTGACCCTCTCTTGTGCCGCCTCGCGGCGGCGCTTGGCACGGCCGAGGGGAGGTTGACGATGACTGCTGTTGCCCGCCGCGAGGAGACGCGCATGACGACCAGACGACCTGCCAAGGCGACCCGGCCCAAGACCGGCAGCCAGCCGTGGCCGCACATGAACGGCGTGCAGATCCAGGAGTTCGGCACCGTGCGGATGTTCCCGCTCGGGCTGTCGCGGGACGCCCGGATGTACTCCTGCGGCCGGCTCAACCAGATCCTGGCCGACACGCAGATCCTCTACGCCCTCTACAAGAAGCACCACTGGCTCATGCGCGGCCCGACCTTCTACCAGCTCCACCTGCTGCTCGACAAGCACGCCGGCGAGCAGGTCGAGCTGGTGGACCAGCTCGCCGAGCGGGTGCAGACCCTCGGCGGCGTCGCCGTCGGCGACCCGCGGCACGTCGCCGAGATGACCGTGATCCCTCGCCCGCCGAACGGCTGCGAGGAGGTGCCGGCCATGCTCTCCCGCCTCATCGAGGCCCACGAGACCATCCTGATCGCCGCCCACGACGCGGCGGCCCGCGCCCAGGAGATGGGCGACGACGGCACCAACGACCTGCTCGTCTCCGAGGTGATCCGGACGAACGAGCTGCAGACGTGGTTCCTCATCGAGCACTTGGTGGACACGCCGCTCGTCGAGACGCCCGAGAGCTGAGCGAGGGCACGGGAACTGTCGGAGCCGCGCGATAGCGTCGGCCTCTCGGCGAATGGGAGGCCCACATGATCGACGACGAGGTGGCGGCGCGGCTGCGGGAGATCTGCCTGGCCCTGCCCGAGACGCAGGAGCAGCCGTTCGGCGGGCACACCGCGCCCAGCTTCCGGGTGCGGGGCAAGCTGTTCGTCATGACGAGCGAGGACGGGCGGTCGATGACGTTCAAGGCCGAGCCCGGCGTGCAGGAGGCGCTGGTCGGCTCCCAGCCGGAGCGCTTCTTCGTGCCGCCCTACGTCGGCGCCAAGGGCTGGGTGGGCGCGTGGCTGACGGCCGGGCACGACTGGGACGAGCTCGACGAGCTGATCAGGGACAGCTACCGGCTGGTCGCGCCCAGACGCCTGGCCGCGCTCCTCGACGGCTGAGCGCCCGCGCCTGGGGCGACGCGATCCCGCGGATGGCCGATAATGGCCGAGGCCCAGCGTGCGGGCGCCTCCGCACCGTCCCCGCCCGTTCGAAAGCGACTCCGCCCATGCTGCCCGACGACCTCCGCACCGCCCTGGACCAGGCCCTGGCCCGGCACTCGCCCCAGGAGCTGGCCCGCTCGGTCGCCCGGCTCACCGAGCGCTACCGCGGCGGCGCCTCCGCCGACGCCGTGCGCCTCCTCGGCCCCTCCGGCGGGCCCGCGCACGTCGGCGGCCCCTCCGGTGAGGCGCCGCACATCCGGGGGCAGGCTGACGTGGCCGCCTACGCCGCCTATCGCATGCCGGCCACCTACGAGGCCGCCGCGCTGGCGATGCGGCAGGCGGCGGCCCGGGTCCCGGGCTTCGAGCCGCTCAGCCAGCTCGACGCCGGCGGCGGCACCGGGGCGGCGATCTGGGCGGCCGGGTCCGTCTGGCCGTCGCTGCGCCAGGTCACGGTCGTCGAGCGCGACCCGCACGTCATCGACCTCGGCCGCCGCCTGGCCCGCGCGGCGCGGGCCGCCGGGGTGCGCGGCACCGCGTGGCGGCAGGCCGCCGTCGCGCCCGGCCTCGACCGGCCGCGCGCCGACCTCGCGACCATGTCGTACGCGCTGGGCGAGCTCCCCGAACGGGACCGCCCCGACGTCGTGCGCTGGCTCGCCCGCGACGCCGCCATGGTGATCGTCGTCGAGCCCGGCACGCCCGCCGGCTACGCCACGGTCGCCGCCGCCCGCGAGGTGCTGCTGGCCGAGGGGCTGAGCGTCGTCGCCCCCTGCCCCCACGACCGCGCCTGCCCGATCGAGCCAGGCCGCGACTGGTGCCACTTCTCGGTGCGCCTGCCGAGGACGTCCCTGCACCGCCAGGTCAAGGCGGGCACCCTCAGCTTCGAGGACGAGAAGTTCGCCTACGTCGCCGCCACCGCCCGCCCCGCGCCGCGCCCCGCCGCCGACCGGGTGCTGCGCCATCCGCAGAAGCGCAAGGGCGTGGTGTCGCTGCGCCTGTGCACCGACACGGGCGGCATCCGCGACGAGCTCGTCTCCAAGCGGCAGGGCGAGCTCTACCGCCGGGCCAGGGACGCCGGCTGGGGGGACGCCTGGGGAGACGCCGGCGGGGATGCCGGGGGAGACGGCCGGCCCGCGGCCGTCGCCGGGGAGGGGTGACCGCGCCGCCCGCGGCGCCGACTTTCTCGAATCCCCCCGAACCGGCCGACCTCGCACGCCATCCTTAGGGGGTGCACGTAAGCGATCTTCTTCATCCCCTGTACGCCCGGCGCCTGCGCCGCCAGGTCTCGACCGGCCCGCTGCCCCGGCACGTCGGTCTCATCATCGACGGCAACCGCCGCTGGGCCAGGCAGAAGGGCCTGCCGAACCCGAGCATCGGCCACCAGTACGGCGCCGACCACATCCAGGACGTGCAGGCGTGGTGCGAGAGCCTCGGCATCAGGCACCTGACGGTGTTCCTGTGCTCGACGGAGAACCTCCAGCGCCGCGGCGACAAGGAGGTCGCCTTCCTGCTGCGGGTGATCGAGGAGATGGTCGCCGACCGGCTCGCCCGCCCCGGCGCCCGCTGGCGGGTCCACGTCGCCGGGCTGCTCGACATGCTCCCCGACACCACCGCCCGCGCGCTGAAGAACGCCGTCGAGGCGACCCGCGACTGCGCCACCGGCTTCCACCTGACGCTGGCCATCGGCTACGGAGGCCGCCAGGAGGTCATCGACGCCCTGCGCGAGCTGCTGTACGAGCGGGCCGAGGCCGGGCAGAGCATGCACGAGCTGGCCGAGACGCTGACCGCCGACGACCTCGCCGGCCACCTCTACACCGCCGGCCAGCCGGACCCCGACCTGGTCATCCGCACCAGCGGCGAGCAGCGCATGTCGAACTTCCTGCTGTGGCAGTCGGCCTACTCCGAGCTGTACTTCTGCGAGGCGTACTGGCCGGCCTTCCGCGAGATCGACTTCCTGCGCGCGCTGCGCAGCTTCGCCGCCCGCCAGCGGCGCTTCGGCGGGTGAGCGTGAACCACGACGAGGTGCTGAGCCTGTACGAGCGGCGCTTCCGCCGCGAGCCCAAGCCCGAGATGCCCGGGGCCGTGGTGGAGCGGGCGGGCGCGGTGGTGCGCCAGTCCGGCCCCGCGCCCTGCTGGAACGGCGTCCTGTGGTCCGACCTGGACGAGAGCACGGCGGACGCCGCCATCGCCGACCAGATCCGCCACTACGCGGAGCTGGGCACGGAGTTCGAGTGGAAGCTCTACGGCCACGACCGCCCGGCCGACCTCGACCGGCGGCTGCTCGCGGCCGGTTTCACCGCCGAGCCGCCCGAGACCCTCATGGTCGCCGAGACCGCCAGGATCGCCGTCCCCGCCGCCGTGCCCGCCGCTGAGCCGGAGTGGCGGGGGCGCGGCGTCTACCGGGCCCTGGTCGCCTACCGGGCCCGCGACGCGCTCGCCCGCGGATACCGCTACCTCCAGGTGGACGCCTCCGCCGAGAGCCGGCCGATCCTGGCCCGGCTGGGCTTCGCCGCCCTGGCCACCACCACGCCGTACACGCACGGGTGACTATCCTGGAGCGTCCGCCCGCGTTCGAGGAGATCCGCACGTTGCACCCCGCCGAGCCCCTTGCCGACGACTTCCGTGACCTCGGACTGCTCGCCGACTGCGGCAGTTGCTTCGGCCTGTGCTGCGTCGCGCTGCCGTTCGCGGCGTCGGCCGACTTCGCCGCCGACAAGGCCGCGGGCGAGCCCTGCCGCAACCTGCGCGAGGACTTCCGCTGCTCCATCCACGAGCGGCTGCGCCCGAGCGGCTACCCCGGCTGCACGGTGTTCGACTGCTTCGGGGCGGGACAGAAGGTCTCGCAGGTCACCTTCGGGGGGCGGAGCTGGCGGGCCGCGCCGGAGACGGCCGGGCGGATGTACGCCGTCTTCCCGGTCATGCGGCAGCTCCACGAGCTGCTGTGGTACCTCGCGGAGGCGCTGACCCTGGAGCCCGCCCGGCCGGTCCACGCCGAGCTGCGCCGCGCGCTCGACGAGACCGACCGGCTCACCCGGCAGGACGCCGGCGCACTGGAGACGTACGACGTGGCTCCGCACCGGGCCGCGGTCAACGAGCTGCTGCTGCGGGTGAGCGAGCTGGTCAGGGCCGGCCACCAGGGCGGGGGCCGCGACAGGGGCCGGGGCAAGGACCGGCGCGGGGCCGACCTCATCGGGGCCCGGCTCAGGGGCGCGGACCTGCGGGGGGCCAACCTGCGGGGGGCTTACCTCATCGGCGCGGACCTGCGCGGCGCGGACCTGCGCGAGGCCGACCTCATCGGGGCCGACCTGCGCGGGGCGAATCTCGCGGGCGCCGACCTCACGGGCGCGATCTTCCTCACCCAGGCCCAGCTCAACGCCGCCGCCGGCGACGCCGCCACCCGCGTCCCTCCCGCCCTGACCCGGCCCGCCCACTGGCCGGAGACCGCCTCCCGGGCGCCCGCCCGCCGCGCGCGCCGCCGCTGAGCCGGGGCCGGGCGCGCGGCCCGGGGCGCGTGGGAGCATCGTGCCGACGTGACGTCCAGCACCCTGGAGGAGATCGGCATGAGCATCGCCGCGTACCCCGTGACCGACCCGGTGTCCGAGCACGGTGAGGGGCCGGTGTGGTCCGCGCGCTGGGGCGGGCTGCGCTGGGTGGACATGCTGGCCGGCGACGTGCTCGCGCTCGACGGCGCGACGGTGCGGCGGCGGCGCGTGGGCAAGGTCGCCGCCGCGCTGCGGCCCCGCGTGGCCGGCGGCTACGTCGTCGCCGCCGAGCGCGAGCTGCTGCTGGCCGACTCCGACGACCTCGACGCCCCGCTGCGCCCGCTGGGCGGCGAGGCGTGGAGCGACCCGTCCGTACGGATGAACGACGGCGGCTGCGACCCCGGCGGCCGTTTCTACATCGGCAGCATGGCCTACGACGCCGCCCCCGGGCGCGGCTCGTTCTACGTGGCCGGGCCCGGCGGCGCCCTGAGCGTGGTGCTGCCGGAGGTGACGATCTCCAACGGGTTCGACTTCAGCCCCGACGGCTCGCTCGCCTACTACGCCGACACCGCCACCGGCCGGGTGGACGTGCTCGACTACGACCCTGACAAGGGGCTCGGCGGGCGGCGGCCGTTCGCGTACGTGGACCCGGAGCGGGGGCAGCCCGACGGGCTGACGGTCGACGCCGAGGGCGGCGTCTGGGTGGCGCTGTGGCAGGGCGGGGCCGTGCACCGCTACGACCCCGCCGGCCGCCTCGACGCCGTCGTCGCCCTGCCGGCGCGCAAGGTCACCGCCGTGGCCTTCGGCGGCGACGACCTCGGCCGGCTGTTCATCACCACCTCGGCGCTGGACGTGGACCGGGCCGAGCAGCCGGAGGCGGGGGCGGTGTTCGCGGCCGACCCGGGTGTGCGGGGCCGGCCGGTGCTGCCCGCCGCCCTGTGACAGGAAAACCCTTTGCGCCCCCTTAGCTAGGAGTCCTAGGTTTGATCCTAGAGTTCCTAGTTTCTGGGAGAAGAGTCATGCGTCCCCTCACTGAGCGCGACCTGCGCGCGTCCTTCGTCAACTGCTCCAAGGGGGAGGCCCGCAGGCTCGGGCTGCCGCGCGACCTCGCCGGCGCTCCCTGGGCCGACCTCGACTTCCTGGGCTGGCGCGACCCGGGGGCGCCCGAGCGGGCGTACCTGGTGGCCGAGCGCGGCGGCGGGCTGACCGGCGTCGCGCTCCGCCTCGCCCAGGACGTGCGCAGGAGCCTCGCCAAGAGCACCCTGTGCTCGGTGTGCGTCACCCCGCACCCCGGCACCGGCGTCGCCCTGTTCACCGCGCCCCGCGTCGGGGCGGCCGGCCGCCAGGGCAACACGGTCGGGGTCTACATGTGCGCCGACCTCGCCTGCTCCCTCTACGTGCGCGGCAGGAGACAGGCCGAGCCGGGCCCGCGGTTCGAGACGCTGACGGTGGAGGAACGCGTCGCGCGGGCCGTGGCCAACCTGGACGCCTTCCTCGGCCGGGTGCTCGACGACACCCTCGCGACCGCCTGAGCCCCGCGCCGGCGGCCCGCGGGCCTCGGGCGGGCCGCCCTGGCGCCGGTGCGGCGCAGTAGCGCCTGCTCGGCGACCGCCGCCACGGCGTCCTCCTCGAACGCGAGCTCGACGCCGTCCAGCTCGAACAGCCGCTGGTACTGCCTGATCAGCGCGTTGCGCGGCTCGGTCGGCATCCGGACCAGCCCGGCCCGCTCCAGCGGGCGCAGCGTCGTCAGCACCGGCAGCCGGCCCGGCGGGGGCCGCGGCGGCCTCCTCCTCGGCGATGAGCTCGGTGCGTCGCCCGACGCACTCCTCGCAGGTGCAGACCGACGGCGGCCCCGCGATCAGCCGCCGGACCTCGTGCTGCCCCTTCCCGCAGAACGAGCAGAACGAGCAGGCCGGTCCGGTCGAGCGGGTCATGGGCCTCAGCCCGCCGTGCCCAGGGTGACCGGCAGTGACAGCAGCCGGGCCGTGCCCGGGTCAGGGACGCGCCGCGGCGCCCCCGCGAGCGCCAGGCCGGGGAAGCGGCGCAGCAGCGCGCCGAGCGCGACCGCGGTCTGCACGCGCGCCAGCGACGCCCCGGCGCAGAAGTGCGGCCCGTGCGCGAACCCGAGCTGCCCCGCGGCGTCCCGCCGCACGTCGAACCTGCCGGGATCGGGGAAGACGCGCGGGTCGCGGTTGGCGGCAGGGATCGCGACCGTCACCGGCTCGCCCTGCGGCACCGTCACGCCGCCGATCTCGACGTCCTCCGTCGTGAACCGGGGGATGGTCAGCAGCTGCGGCCCGCACCAGCGCATCAGCTCCTCGACCGCGCCGGGGGTCAGCGCCGGGTCGGCCCGCAGCGCGGCGAGCTGATCGGGATGCTCGTGCAGGGCGGCCACGGAGTTGGCGATGAGGTTCGCCGGCGTCTGCCCGGCCAGGACGAGCTGCCACACCATCGTCACCAGCTCGGTCTCCGACAGGCGGTCGCCGTCCTCCTCCTGGACGCGGGCCAGCTCGGAGACCAGGTCGTCGCCCGGCTCGGCCCGCGCCCTGGCCACGGCGGCCTTCGCGCCCTCCAGGATCCCGGGGATCGCCTCGGCGAACGCCGCCCCGTGCCCCGCCGCGACGTCCGCGCCCCACGCGCGCCAGCGCGGCCGGTCGGCGGCCGGGATGCCCACCAGCTCGCAGATCACCTCCATCGGCAGCGGCCGGGCGAAGTGCGCCAGCAGGTCCACCGTGCCGTCTCCCTGGCCGTCCTCCGCCCGTTGGGCGGGCAGCTCGTCCAGCAGGGCGTCCACGACCCGCTCGACCCGCGGACGGAACCGCTCCGCCTGGCGCGGCGTGAACGCGGGCGCGACCAGGCGGCGCAGCCGGGCGTGCTCGGCGCCGTTCAGCTCCGACATCGTCGTCATGTACGGCAGGCATCCGGCCGGGACGTCCGGCCGCCGGTAGCTGTTCTCGTCGGTGCGGAGCCGGGGGTCGGTGAGGACCGCCCGGCCCTCGGCGTGCCGCAGCACGACCCAGAAGGCGAACCCCGGCCCGGTCAGCCGCGCCACGGGGGAGTCGCCGGCCGCCCGCACGTACGCGGCGGAGGGGTCGCGCAGCAGCGCGGGGTCGGTCATGTCGAGCTCCGGCACGTCGGCCATCCAGGCGCCCCTTATTTAAGATGATCCCATCATTTGAGTGTTCACGGTATCTTGACCGGCGGGACACGGCAACGCGAGGAGGACGATGGCCCGCCTGACCAGAGCGCAGGCCCAGGAGCGCAACCGGGCGAGAGTGCTGGCCGCGGCGCGGGCGGAGTTCGCCGAGCGCGGATACCGGGAAGCGAAGATCGACGGCATCGCCGACCGCGCGGAGCTCACGCGCGGCGCGGTCTACTCCAACTTCCCGGGCAAACGGGCGCTGTACTTCGCGGTGCTGGCCGAGCTGGCCGAGACCGCCGAGCCCCCCGCCCCCGCGCAGCCCGCGCTGACCGTCGGGGAGGCGCTGCGGGAGGTGGCCCGCGCCTGGGTCACCCGGCTGCCGCTCGCCACCGACGACGAACGCGGGCCGAGCCGGCTCGGCATGCACCTGATGCCGGAGATCCTCGCCGACGAGTTCACCCGGGTGCCGTACGCGCAGCTCGTGAAGCTCGACGCGATCCTGCTCGGGCTGGCGCTGGAACGGCTGAGCCCGCCGCGCGCACCGGACGGGCGGCTGGTGCGGCTCGCCGAGACCGCGCTCACCGTGCTGCACGGGGCGGGGCAGCTCGCGGCGGCGGCGCCGGGGTTCGTGGAGCCGTTCAACGTGGTGCGCGCCTGCGAGCGGCTGGCCGGCCTCGACCTCGGCGACCGGTGGTTCGTCGCGCCGCTGCGGCCGCGCGTGTCGGCCGGCGACGAGCCGTGGTCGCCGCCGTCGCCCGTGCCGGACGCGGTCAGCGGCGAGCGGGTGCCCCTCACCGGCGACGGCGTGGTGGCGGTGCTCGGCATGCACCGGCTGTCGTCCGTCGAGGACGCCGTACGGGCCGCGCCGCCCGGGGCCGAGGTCACCGCCGTCGTCGTCAGCGGCGCGCCCGAGGAGCTGTTCCCGCTGGCCAGGCTCACCCTCGCCGAGCTGTGCGGCTGCCTGCGCCCGGCGGTCCCGAGGGCGGCCTGGCCGCGGCTCCGGGTCGTGTGGGACGAGAGCGGCGACCTCGCGGCGGCGGCCGGCGTCACCGCGCCGGACGACGCCACGGAGGTGGCGCTGCGCGTCGAGGCGGGCCGTGTCAGGCTGCGCGCCGAAGGCTACGGCGCCGCCCACGCCGCCGCCCGGCACCCCGCCTGATCGCCCCGCCTGATCGCCCCGCCTGATCGTTCTGCCTGATCGCCCTGCCTGATCGCCCTGCCTGACGCCCGCCTGATCGCCCTGTCCGCGGATGCGCGTCATGCTGGTGGCAGGCGGGACCGGCCCTGTGGGGCCGCTCGCGGTGACATGACGGGCATCTGATAGGAAAGTCGCCCATGTCGAGCTTTTTGTCGTCCGAGGAAGCCACTCCCGGCCTGGTCGCGCAGCTCAGGGCGGCCGGGTGCGTGTTCGCCGAGGACGAGGCGGCGCTCATCCTCGCCACCGCCCGCACCCCTGACGAGGTCGCGGAGATGGCCGGGCGCCGCGCCTCCGGGCAGCCCCTGGAGCACGTGCTGGGCTGGGCCGGGTTCTGCGGGCTGCGGCTGGCCGTCGAGCCGGGCGTGTTCGTGCCGCGGCCCCGTACCGGGTTCCTCATCGCGCAGGCCGTCGCCCTGGCGGGGGAGGTTCCCGGCACGCCCGTCGTCCTCGACCTGTGCTGCGGCACGGGCGCGATGGGCGCCGCCCTCGCCGCCGGGCTGTCCAGGCCGGTCGAGCTGCACGCGGCCGACCTCGACCCCGCCGCCGTGCGCTGCGCCCGCCGCAACCTGCCCGGCGCCTCCGTCCACCAGGGCGACCTGTACGAGCCGCTGCCCGCGACACTGCGCGGCCGGGTGGACCTGCTGATCGCGAGCCCGCCGTACGTGCCGTCCGCCTCCGTCGGGCTGCTGCCCCCCGAGGCCCGCCTGTACGAGCCGCTGACCGCGCTCGACGGCGGCGACGACGGCCTCGACGTGGTCCGCCGCGTGATCGCCGGCGCGCCCGCCTGGCTCGCCCCCGGCGGCCACCTGCTGGTCGAGACCAGCGAACGCCAGGCCGAGGCCACCGCCCGCGCCGCCGAGGACGCCGGCCTGACCGCCCGCGTCACCGGCTCAGACGAGCTGGACGCCACCGCCGTCATCGCCACCGCCCCGCCGGCGTCCTCCTGAGATCCTTCCCGGGCCGTCCGCGACGGGCCGGGAGGTAGGGACCAACGGCACCCCTGTCCAGGGACTTCGTCCCCGGGTGCGGCGCGCCGCCGGCGGCCATGATGAAAGGGGAAGGTCGAGCCGCTGGAGGATGCCATGAGCGTCGAGACCCTGGTCGCCGAGCAGGTCATGAGCCGAATTCTGGTCGTCGTCAAGCCCGAGGAGTCGCCGCTGATGGCGTGGGAGCTGATGCGCCGCGCCAACGTGCACCACCTGCCCGTCGTGTCCCGCGGGCACCTGCTCGGGGTGCTGAGCCGCGAGGATCTCGCGGCCGCGTGGTCCGGCGGGCCGTGGGAGCAGTCGGGACGCCAGGTGGGCGCGCTGCTGACCGGCGAGCGGCGGCCGCGGGTGCGGCCCGGCACGCCGCTGCCGAGGGTGGCGGCGGTCCTGGCCGACTCCGGTTGTGACGCGCTGCCGGTGGTCGGCGAGCACGGGCTGGTCGGGCTCATCACCGCCTCCGACGTGGTGGCCGCCGTGGCGGGCCGCCGGCCGCGCCGCAACGGCACGGCGGGCGAGGTGGTGACCGGCATGTTCCACCTCGAACCGGTGCTTCCGCAGGAGAGCTGAGGGAGGAAGAGCGCCATGTACGCGCTGGTGGTGTACGAGTCGATGTACGGCAACACGAAGGCGGTCGCCGAGGCGGTCGCCGAGGGGCTGGCGAGCGTCATGCGCGCCGAGGTGGCCGAGGTCGCCACCGCCCCCGACGTGGTGGGCGCGGACGTGGGCCTGCTGGTCGTGGGCGGGCCGACGCACGCGTTCGGGATGAGCAGGGTCTCGACCCGGCAGTCCGCCGCGCAGCAGGCCGAAGGCGCTCCGCTGGTCTCCAGGGGGCGCGGGGTCCGCGAGTGGCTGGCGGCGCTGCGCACCTCGTCGGCCGCGCTCGACGCGGCGGCCTTCGACACGCGCGTCGCCAAGCCGCGCATGCCGGGCTCGGCGGCGGGCGGCGTCGCGAGGCGGCTGCGCAAGGCCGGGGTCCGGCTGGCCTGCCCGGCACGGAGCTTCTACGTCGAGGGCACCCTGGGGCCGCTCCTTCCCGGCGAGCTGGACCGGGCCAGGGAATGGGGTGAGAGCCTGGCCCGCGCCCACAAGGTCCCGGTGGCATAGCGCTCAGGAGAGCCCGCGCGGTGGCGATGATTCGCCGCCGCGCGGTTTTTTGTTTCTCATGAAATGCCGAGATTAACGGCGTTCGCCGCTTCCACCTGCATGGACTTCCCGCGGGATTCGCGATTTCATTTCCCCGTCATCGCCGTTCCATGAAGGGGGGAATAAATGGTGCAGAAGCGCCGAACAATGGCGGTCGCCGTCATTCTGGTGGTGGTGGTGGTGGCGGCGTTCTCGGCGCAGCCGGTGTCGGCGGCCGGGCGGCGCGACCCGGTGCGGATCACCCGCCTCCTCGGCGAGCGGAGCCTGCCGCACATGACCCGCCTGGACGGCACGACCGTCGGCGGCCTGTCCGGCATCGACCACGACCCCCGCACCGGCGTCTGGTACTTCGTCTCCGGCGACCGCTGGCGTTACAACCCGGCCCGCTTCTACACCGGCCGCCTGCAGATCGACCGCGACACCGGCGAGTTCCGCGGCGTACGGCTGACCGGCGTCACCACGCTGACCCGCGCCGACGGCACGCCCTACCCCGGCTACGGCAAGCGCGAGTCCGCCGACCCCGAGTCGATCAGGTTCGACCGCTGGAACGGCCGGCTGCTGTGGGGCGACGAGGGCGACCGGCCCGACGACCGCAACCCCCGCATCCCGCTCTCCCAGCCCGCCGTCCGCGGCATGGACCGGCAGGGCCGTCACCTCGGGGCGTTCCCGCTGCCGCGCGTCCTGCGGCTGACCCGCGCGGAGCGCGGCCCGCGGCGCAACTTCGGCTTCGAGGGCCTGGCCGTCACGCCGCGCGTGGTCACCGCCGTCACCGAGGGCCCCCGCTACGAGGACGGCGCGCTGCCCACCGCCGGGCGCGGCGCGCCCGTCCGGGTGACCGTGTGGAGCCGCGACGGCAGGCTGCGCGGCCAGTACGCCTACCCGCTCGGCGCGCTGCCCGCCGCGCCCGTCCCGCCGACCGGCGACGCCGACAGCGGCGTGTCGGAGATCCTGGCCGTGGACGACCTCCGCTACCTCGCGCTCGAACGGTCCTGGATGCAGGGCGTCGGCTACCGCGCCCGGCTGTACGAGTTCGACCTGCGCGGCGCCACCGACGTCCTCGGCCGGCGCTCCCTGGCCGACGGGCGGCCGTACCGGCCGGTGACCAAGCGTCTCGTCCTCGACCTGAGCGCGGCGGCCTCACAGGCGGACACCCAGGTCCAGAACTACGAGAGCCTGGCCTGGGGTCCGCGGCTGGCGAGCGGCGAGTGCACGCTCGTCGTCGGCTCCGACGACAACTTCAGCCAGGAGGAGGTCACCCGGTTCCTGGCGTTCGGGGCCACGGGCTGCCGCTGAGCGCCCGTGGCCCCGCGCTCGTCCGCCTCAGGCGCCCGAGACGGCGGCGGTCACGACGGCGGCGAAGCCCCGCATGCCGAGCGCGTTCGGGTGGAAGGGGGTCGCGGGCGAGGCCGGCACGTACGGCTCGATCCAGCGCGTCCCCGGCGCGGTGCACGGGTCGTGGCCGACGCTCGGGGTCTGCAGGTCGATGAAGCCGACGCCGGCCGCGGCGGCCTGCTCGGCGAGCATCTGGTTGAAGTACTGCAGGGTGGCGCGGATGTAGTTGGCGTCGGCCTTGATGATGGGGACGCGCGGGTAGCAGCCGTTGGGCGGCGCGTACGTCGCGTAGCCGACGACGAAGACGCGGGCCTGCGGGGCGCGGGCGCGGATGTCGGCGGCGAGCTGGGTCAGCCGGGGCCGCAGCGCGTCGGTCTTGACCCGCCAGCTGTCCTGGCCGTTGACGATGTAGTCGTCGTTGCAGGCGTCGCCGACGGGCGGCGGCAGCAGGTTGAGGCAGTCCTCGATGAAGCCGGTCAGGCCGACGTCGTTGGCGCCGATCTGCACGGTGACCAGCGTGGTGTCGGAGGTGACGGCGTCGAGCTGCGGCGCCACCGAGCCGAGGTCGGTGTTCTGCGACTGGTACATGTGCGTGGTCTTGGCGCCGGAGCAGGTGACGTCGCGCAGCGTGCGGGCGCCGATGGCCTGGGCGGTCAGGTGCGCGTAGTTGCGGTCGGAGCGCCAGCAGCCGAGTTCGGGCAGCACCTGGTTGGGGATGAGCGGGCCCGCCGCGGCCGAGTCGCCGAGCGCCACGTAGACGTCGTTCTGCGCGGCGGCCTGGGCGGGCGGGGAGACGGCTGACAGCAGGGCGACGGCGGCGAGCATGGCGAGGACACGTCGGGACATGGGGGGACTCCTCGGGCGAAGGGGGGTGAGTGGGGGGTGCCGAGTTTCCGATCGATGATGATGACCCGCGGCTCAACGATGATCCCCGAACCTCATTCTGTGAATTGGACGGAGGAGTAAAAGAAAGCTGTCAAATCCGGTACATCTCACCAACCCCTACGGGCTCTTGTGCGCCTCACCCGCACCCCTCTTCACGCGCGCCGGGGTCATCCCGAACCATAAGAAACCTGGGCCGGTCCGCTTGAAAGCGGACGACGTGGGCACTGGGGCTTGGTGTCTTCTGTGCTCCCATCGCTCCGCCCCGCCGAGGCCGTGCACACGCAGCTCGGCGAGGACCTGGCACCGCTGCGCGAGCTGGTGCGCGCGTTCGCCGTCCGGGCCGGGCTGGAACGCTCGCGTGCCGATCTGCTGGTGCTCGCGGTCAGCGAGGCCGCGGGGAACGTCCTGGAGCACGCCCGCGCCCCCGGCACCGTGAGCCTGCGCAGCGACGCCGACGGCGTCACGGTGCACGTCGCGGACGAGGCCGGCGCCCTCACCCCCGACCACCTGCGCTGCCCCCCGCGTCGGCCCGGCCACGGCGGCCTCGGGCTGCGGATCATCCAGCGCGTGTGCGATCGCGTGCGGCTCGACCACCCCGGCGGCCGTACCCGGCTGGAGCTGTTCATGAGCCGCCGGCTGAGCACGGCCTGACCCGCCGGACCACCCCGGCGGGCCCCGACCGGCCGTTTCGGCCGCGCCGGAAAGGGAACCTGGGGGCGATGCCGCTCGACAACACCCCACTCATGCTCCTTGAAGGCTACGGCTGGCTCCCCGCACGCCGCCGCGAGGCGCCGGACGGCGTGGCCCGCACCCGCGTCCTGGGCCGCCGCGCGACGGGCCTGTGCGGACCGGACGCCGCCCGCTTCCTCTACGACGAGGACCACGTGCTCCGCCACGGCGCGCTCCCCGGCCTCGTGCAGAGCACCCTGTTCGGCCACGGGCCGGTCCACACCCTGGACGGCGCCGACCACCGGGTCCGCAAGGCGATGTTCCTGTCGCTCATGACGACCGCGGGCATCGCCGACCTCCGCCGCCGCACCGCCGCCGCCTGGGACGAGGCCGCGGCCGGATGGGCGGCCGGCGGCGAGCCGGTCGTGCTCCTCGACGAGGCCGCCCGCGTGCTGGGCCGCGCCGTCAGCGCCTGGGCCGGCGTCCCGCTGTCCCCGGACGAGGCCGACGAGCTGGCCGGCGACTGCGTTGCCATGGTGGACGGCTTCGCCACGCCCGGGCCGCGCCACTGGCGCGCCCGCCGGGCCCGGGCCCGGCAGGAGGCCCGGATGACGCGCCTGCTGGAGGACGTGCGCCGCGGCGCGCGCCACGCGCCCGGCGGCTCGGCGCTGGCCGCGGTCGCCCGGCACGCGGACGCCCACGGCGAGCGCCTCGACCCGCACCTGGCCGCGGTGGAGCTGCTCAACGTCATCCGGCCCACGGTGGCCGTCTGCTGGTTCGTCGCGTACGCGGCCCACGCGCTGCACCGCCGGCCCGAGCACCGGGCCCGGCTGCGCAGCGGGGACGAGGACTTCGCCGAGGCGTTCGCGCACGAGGTGCGGCGCTTCTACCCGTTCGCGCCGTTCGTCGGCGGGCGCGCGGCCCGCGACCTGACCTGGCGCGGCCACGAGATCCCCGAAGGCACGCTCGTCCTGCTCGACCTGTGGGGCCAGAACCACGACCCGGACCTGTGGCCCGAGCCCTACGCCTTCCGCCCGGAACGTTTCCTCGGCCGCGCGATCGACCCCTTCGAGCTGGTCCCGCAGGGCGGCGGCGACCCGCGCACCGGGCACCGCTGCCCCGGCGAGGACATCACCGTCACGCTGCTGCGGGAGCTGGCGGTCAGGCTGGCGCGGCTCGACTACGACCTGCCGCCGCAGGACCTCGGCATCTCGCTGCGCCGCGTCCCCGCCCGCCCGGCGAGCGGCGTCGTGATCAGCGACGTCCGCCCCGGCGCGACCTCGCGGCTCCTGGGCGTCAGGGCCAGCCGTGGACCTTCTTGATCGCGGTGGCGATCTCGGTGACCAGGCCGGCGTCGCTGCCGTTGGCCAGGACGGCGAACCCGGCGCCGAGCTTCGGATAGCCCTGGAACAGCGAGCGGAACCCGTAGTTGGAGCCGTCGTGGCTGTAGGAGAAGCCGTCGGTCCCCGCGCCCGCGAGGAACAGCCCGCGTCCCATGCCCGGCTGCGGGCCCTGCGACAGCAGGGTGCGCACCGACGCCCTGCTGAGCGGGCCGGCGATGTCCGCGGAGGCGGTGTACGCCCGGTTGATCCAGGACACCAGCCGGCACAGGTCGAGGACGTTCGTGTAGAGGCCGGCGGCGGCCGACTCGGGGTAGCGGTTGCGCTTGCCGGGGATCACGGCGCCGGTCGAGGTGTGGCCGGAGGCCAGCTCGAAGGCGGGCGCGAGCGCGTACGAGCTGGTCGTCATGCCGAGCGGCGCGAACACCTCCGCCTGCATGTAGTCCGTGAGCGTCCGCCCTGTCCGCTGCTCCAGCATGCGCTGGAGCAGCACGAACCCCGCGCCGGAGTAGTGGTACTCGGCGCCGGGCGCGGTGGTCAGCTCGATCTTCGGCGAGTTGCCCTCGCCGTTCATGACCTGCAGCAGCGTCGGCACGGCGGCGTCGGGGCCGTAGCCGGCGAAGCCGCCGCCCCCGGAGGTGAAGCCGGAGCAGGCGCCGGCGGGCGAGGTCGAGCCGCGGCCTGCCACGCCGGCCCGGTGGGTGAGCAGCCGGTCGATCGTCGGAGCGGCGGTGGAGGTCACGCAGTCGCGTTGCGGCAGCGTCCAGCCGAGGTGCGGCCGGACGTCGGCGCTCAGCGCCGGGCCGCCGGTCTGCGCCAGGCGCAGCACGCCGAGCGCCGCTACGGCCTTGCTGATCGAGGCGGCCTGGAACGCGCTCTCCGGATGGGCCGCCGCCGCGCCTCCCGCCTCCAGCCGGCCGTAGCCGGTGGACCAGGCGATCTTGTTGCCGACGACCACGGCGACCGTGACGCCCGGCGTGCGGTAGGCGCTCATGCGCTGCCAGAGCGTCGCGCCGCCGACCGCGTTCTCGACCTGGCGCACCTTGTCGGCGGGCAGCGCGGGCGTCTTGCCGCGGGTGCTCAGCACCCATCCGCCGCCCGGCGCGAAGGCCACGGTGTGCAGCTGCCAGCCGCCGCCGGCGAGGGTTCCCATCTTCGTGAAGCAGGCGTCGGGGACGCCGCGCGCGAAGTACTCGTCCTGCGCGACCACCACCCAGCCGCCCGCCTTGGGGAAGGCCACCCGGGTCACCTTCCTGCCGCCCTGGGTGAGGTTGCGCATCATCTGGTAGCACTCGTCGTCCACGCCCTTGGCGTGGAAGCCGCTCGTGGTGGTCACCACCCACCGGTCGCCGCCCGCGGGCGGGAACGCCACGTCCACGACCTGCTTTCCGGCGGCGTAGGAGGACTTGATGCGGTCCAGGCACGTCGCGGTCAGGCCGCGCGCCGACACGCCCTTCTCGGTGGTGATCACCCAGCGGTCGCCGCCCTCGGGCGGGAAGGCCAGGCAGTGGATCCGCCGGCCCGCCTTGACCAGCGCCCCCAGCTCGGTGAAACAGGCGTCGGGGATGCCGCGGGCGAAGTAGCGGCCGTCCTGGGTGACGACCACCCAGCCGCCGGACGGCGTGAACGCGAACGCGGTCACCCCGTACGGCGCCAGCTCGCCCAGCTTCGCGTGCGCCTCGGCGGTCACGCCCGCGTCATAGAAGGGGTAGCTCGCCGCCAGCGCCGGGCCGGCGGACCCGGCGGCGGCCAGGCTCGCGGCGCCGGCCAGGGCGAGAAAACGTCTGCGTTCCATGCGGTCACTCCTCACGTCGAGCCCCCGGGGCGAGGCGCGCCGAAGATCTTACGACCGCACGGCACGGGCGCGGGAATCGCTGTCAGGACGGGCGGCGGGGCGGCCCGCCGCGCATCGTGATCCAGCGGTCCCGGCGAACGCTCAGTCCAGGTGTCCGGCGATCTCCTCGATCTCCGCGGTCTGCGCCCGGACGATGCGGTCGGCCAGCTCGCGCGTCGGCCCGTGCTCGCCGCCCGCCCGCACCTCCTCGGCCATGTGGATGCCGTGTTCGAGATGCCGGGACACGAGCGTCAGCCAGCCCCGGTCGAAGCCCGGCCCGGCCTTCAGCTCGGCGCCCGCCGCCGAGGACTCCTCGGGCGGCACCGGCTGGTCCCAGGACGTGAGCCAGCCCGACATCGCCTTGATGTCGGCCTGCTCCTGGGGGATGAGCTTCGCGCCGAGGTCGCGTACGTACGCGCCGGAGCCGCGTTCGACGGCCAGCCCGGCGAGGTGGATCGTCTCGCGGTGATGGGTGATCATCTGCTGGTTGAACCGCACGTCGGCCTGCGAGTAACCCGGGTCGGCGCCGGCCGCGGCGCACCCGGCCGCCAGCGGGCTCGTCAGCAGGGTCGTCAGCAGGGCCGCCGTGGCCATCCTGGAGCGCATGCAGGAGGGTACGCGGGCGGCGCCCGGCGGGTTCAGCCGAGCTTGGCGGCCAGCTCCGCGGCCAGGACCAGATCCTCGGCGATCAGGCCCGAGGAGGTGAACAACGTCGGCGCGCCGGGCGGCGGCGTGCCCTCGCCGGTGAGCACGTGGTGCAGGTCGGTGTCGCAGCCCGGCATCCCCGCGTGCTCGCCCACCACGTACGGCCGCCAGCTCCCGGGCTCCGGCGTCCGGCCGCCGAGCACGTTGACGTGCGACCCCGGCGCCGGGACCGGGATCGGCCCGGCGAACAGCGGGCCGGGCCGGCAGACGCACACGATGTCCGCCTCCGCCACGTCGTCCGGGGTGCCGGGGATCACCTTCGCGCCGTGCTCGGCGTCCAGCTCACCGGCCAGGCGGCGGGCCCGGTGCGGGTCCTGGCCGACGACGCGCACCTCGTCGGGCTGTCGTACCGCGAGCATGGCCCGTACGTGTGCGCGGGCGTCGGCGCCCGTCCCGAGCACCACCAGCCGGCGGGCGTCGGCCTTGGCGAGGTGCCGGGTCGCGAGCGCGCTCGCCGCCGCCGCCCGCAGCACGGCGAGGGCCCGCGCGTCGAGCAGCAGCCGCGGCCGCAGCTCGGCCGCCTCGAACACCACGAAAACCGCCGCCGCCCCACCGTCCCCGAAGTGCCCGCCGTCCCCGGCGGGCCAGGCGCCGGTGACGGGCTCGGAAGCGGCGGGGCTGGGGCGGGACGTGGGGGCGGAGGCAGGGCGGGATGCGGGGGCGGTGGTCAGGCGGGCGGCGGCCCAGCGACCGCGCTCGCCCGCCGACAGCACCAGCTCGCCGCCCCCCAGCCCCGCGCGGGCGGCGGGCGCGTCGGAGCCGGGCGGGCCCGCGCGGAAGGCCGCCTCCAGCGCCATCACCGCGTGTTCCATCGGCAACATGCGCCGGATCTGCTCGTCTCCCAGGTACGGCGGCCCGGCCACGCGCGTCTCCCCCCGTCTCGGCTCGGCTGCGGCGCCAGTCTGCCGCAGCCCCGCACCCCCCGACAGGGCCCCGGGCACGGTGAACCGGCAGGGGAGTAGTCGCCGCGCACACCCGCGGCGATCGCGGCGGGACTACCGTCACGTCACCGCCTTGCTAGAGAACCGCCTTGCTAGAGAGGAGCTCGCCCATGAGCCGATACCGGGTCTCCATGGATATCGGCGGCACGTTCACCGACGTCATCGGGTACGACGAGACGACCGGCCGCTACCATGTCGGCAAGTCGTCCACCACGCCCGACGATCTGACGAGGGGTGTGCTGACCGCGCTGGAGTCCTTGGTGGACTCCCCCCGTGACATCTCGTTCACCGTGCACGGCACCACGCAGGGACTCAACGCCTTCCTCGAACGGCGCGGGGTCAAGGTGCTGCTGCTGGCCTCCAAGGGGGCGGGCGACACCTACCACATCGCCCGCGGTCCCCGTACCCGCCTGTACGACCTGCACTTCCGCAAGCCCGAGCCGCTGGTGCCGAAGCGCGACATCGTGGAGGTCGGCGGCCGTTTCGACGCCGCGGGCGAGGAGCTGGAGCCGCTGGACGAGCAGGCCGTGCGCGAGGCCGCCCGCCGTTACCGCGAGGGCGGGTTCGGCGCGATCGCGGTCGCCTACCTGTTCAGCTACCTGGACCCGGCGCACGAGCTGCGCACCAGGGAGATCCTGCTGGAGGAGCTGGGCGGCGAGGTGACGGTGTCGCTGTCGCACGAGGCCGCCAAGGAGTGGCGCGAGTACGAGCGCACCTCCTCCGCCGTGGTCGAGGCGTACACGGGCCCGGTCGTGCGCCGCTACCTGGAACGCCTTGAGACCAACCTCAAGGAGCGCGGCCTCACCGTGCCGATGCACGTCATGCAGTCCTCCGGCGGCATCCTCACCGCGGAGTCGGCCCGCCGCCGCCCGCTGCAGACGCTGCTGTCCGGCCCCGTCGGCGGCGCCATGGGCGGCGTCGAGCTGGCCCGCGCCATCGACCGGCCCAACCTCATCGGCGTGGACATGGGCGGCACCTCGTTCGACGTGTCGCTGGTCATCGACGGCCAGCCGGACATCTCGCCCGAGGCCAACATCGAGGGCCTGCCGATGCTCATGAGCGTCGTCAACATCCACACCATCGGCGCCGGCGGCGGCTCGGTGGCCTGGCTGGAGGCGGGCGGCCTGCGGGTCGGCCCGCGCTCGGCCGGCGCGACCCCGGGCCCGGCCTGCTACGGCCGCGGCGGCACCGAGCCGACCGTGACCGACGCCAACCTCGTGCTCGGCCGCATCGACCCCGACTGGTTCGCCGGCGGCACGCTGGACCTCGACACCGAGGCGGCCCGCCGCGCGCTCGACACCGTCGGCCAGGGCCTCGGCCTGGACACCCTCGCCATCGCCGAGGGCGTCTGCGACGTCGCCAACGCCAAGATGGCCCAGGCCATCAGGACGATCACGGTCTCGCGGGGCATCGAGCCGCGCGAGTTCACGCTCGTCGCCTTCGGCGGCGCCGGGCCCATGCACGCCGTCTTCCTGGCCCGCGAGCTGGGCATCAAGGAGGTCGTGGTGCCGCGCTTCCCCGGCGCGTTCTCCGCCTGGGGCATGCTGCAGACCGACATCCGCAAGGACTTCTCCGACACCTACTTCCACCTCGACGCCGACCTCGACGGCGCGGACATGGCGGCCAAGCTGCGCGGCATGGCCGAGGAGGGCCTCGCCTCGCTGGCCGGCGAGGGCGTCCCGGAGGAGAACCGCCGCGTCGAGCACGCCGTCGACATCCGGTACGCCGCCCAGGAGTACACGCTCACCGTGCCGCTGGCCGACGCCGACGAGCCGGCCGCCGAGGGCTTCGTCGAGGTCATCGCCAAGCGCTTCGCCCAGCAGCACGAGACCCGCTACGGCCACGCGAACCTGGGCGCGCCCATCGAGTTCGTGACGCTGCGCACCACCGCCTTCGGCGACCTCGGCCGCGGCGCCGCCGAGCAGGTCGGGCAGGCGCAGGGGCCGGACTTCGCGCACGAGACGCGCGAGGTCGTCTTCGACGGGCAGGCCCGCCCGACCATCCTGGTGCGCCGCGAGGCGCTGTCCGCCGGCCACACGTTCGAGGGCCCGGCGATCATCGTGGAGAGCACCGCCACCACCGTCGTCCCGCCCGGCTTCTCGGTGTCGGTCGACCCCATCGGCTCGCTGGTCGTGCGCAACACCGAGGAGGAGCAGTGACCACCCCCACCCAGACCGTCGACCCGGTCGTCGTCGAGATCATCCGCAACGCGCTCGCCGCCGCGGCCGACGACATGAACGCCACGCTCATCCGGTCGGCGTACACGCCGATCATCTACGAGTGCGGCGACTGCGTCGTGGCCCTGCTGGACGACCAGCACCAGGTCCTCGGCCAGTCCGCCGGCCTGCCGATCTTCCTGGGCAACCTGGAGACCTGCACCAAGGCCACCGAGGAGCAGTTCGGGCGGGAGGTGTGGCAGCCGGGCGATGTGTGGATCCTCAACGACAGCTACCTCGGCGGCACCCACCTCAACGATGTGACCATCTTCGGCCCCGTCTTCGTGGACGAGGAACTGGTCGGGTTCACTGCCACCCGCGCCCACTGGATCGACGTCGGCTCCAAGGACCCCGGCGGCTCCATGGACTCGGTCAACATCTTCCAGGAGGGCCTGCGGCTCGCGCCGCAGAAGCTGGTCGAGGGCGGCGTGGACGTCCACGGCGCGATGAGCACGATCGCCACGAACGTGCGCTTCCCGTACCAGACCAGCGGTGACATGCACGCCATGATCGCCACGATCAAGATGGGCCAGGCCCGCCTTGAGGAGATCGTGCGCCGGTGGGGCCTGGACACCCTCCGCGCCGCCCGCGACGAGATCTTCGCCCAGACCGAGCGCCTGGAGCGCGAGGTCATCGCGGCCATCCCCGACGGCGTGTACGAGGCCGAGGGCTGCCTCGACAACGACGGCATCGACCTGGACACGACGATCCCGATCAGGCTGAGGATCACGGTGTCCGGCTCGGAGATCGACTTCGACGTCCGCGACTCCGCCGACCAGACCGTCGGCCCGGTCAACTGCGGCGTCTCGCAGACCGTCTCGGCCTGCCGGGTCGGCTACAAGCTGCTGGTCAGCCCGGACGTGCCAGGCAACGGCGGCTCGTTCCGCCCGATGACGGTCCAGGTCAGGGAGGGGTCGGTGTTCGGCGCGGTGGCGCCGGCCGCCTGCCAGTGGTACTTCTCGCACCTCGGCCTGCTCATCGACATGGTCGCCAAGGCGCTCGCCCCCGCCATGCCGGACAAGGTCGCCGGGGCCAGCCACGGCGACTCGATGATCGTCCTGCTGGCCGGCACCGACCCGCGCACCAGGCGCGACTACGTCAGCCTGGAGGCCACGCTCGGCGGCTGGGGCGCCTGGGACGGCTCCGACGGCGAGACCGCGCTGATCAACAACGTGAACGGCTCGCTCAAGGACATCCCGGTCGAGGTGTTCGAGACCCGCTACCCGTTCCGGATCAGCGAGTACGCCATCCGCCCCGACTCCGGCGGCGCCGGCCGCTTCCGCGGCGGCAACGGCGTCGTCCGCGAGTACACCGCGCTGCACGACTGCACGGTGTCGCTGTGGTTCGAGCGGTCGCTGACGCCCGCCTGGGGCCTGTTCGGCGGCCACGACGCCACCCCGCCGGAGATCATCATCAACCCGGGCAGGGAGGACGAGCGCCGCCTGCTGAAGTGCAACGGCATGAAGCTGAAGAAGGGCGACGTCATCCTCTGCAAGACCGGTGGCGGCGGCGGCTTCGGCGACCCGGCCGAGCGTGACGCCGAGGCGGTCAGGGCCGACGTGCTCGACGGCCAGGTCTCGGCCGCGCGGGCCGGGGAGGTCTACTCCTTCTCGGCCTGACCCGCGGACGCCCGCCCTCCGGAGGCCCGCCCTCCGGAGGGCGGGCCGTCGCCGGCCTGCCGGCCGTTCTGCTGACCGGCCTGCTGACCGGCTGGGCGGCCGTTCTGCAGCTCGGGCAGCAGCGCGTAGCAGGCCAGATGGAGCGCGAGCCGCTGGTCGGGGTGGTCGAAGTCGACGCCCCGGGCGCGGATGCGCTCCACCCGGCCGAGCACCGTGTTGCGGTGCAGGCCGAGCCGCGCCGCCGCGCGCCCGGTCGAGCCGCCGCAGTCGAGCACCGCGGCCAGCGTCACCACCAGCACCGGCCCGTCCGGCGCGGCCAGCAGGTCGGCCAGCACCAGCCGCGCGGAGGCGGCCAGCTCCGCCTGCCCCAGCGTGCCGAGCAGCGCCCGGTAGCCGAGCTCGTCGAACGTGCGCACCTCGCCGTGCCCGAGCCGGACCGTCGCGCCCGCGGCCAGCACCGCCTGCTCCAGCGAGGCGCGCAGCCCCTCGCCGCCCTCCGCGGCCCGGCCCACGCCCGCGCTGAGCGGCACCGGGACCCGCATCCTGGCCAGATGCCTGCGCAGCGCCGCCGCGACCTGGCCCGCCTCGACCTCCGGCTCGGTCCACCAGCTCGCCCACCCGTCCTGCCACGGGGCGAGCGGCAGGTCGGGCAGCACCTCCTGCCAGGCCGACACGACGCCCGGCGACAGGCCGGCGCCCTCCAGCGCGGGATCGGTGCGCAGGAACACCGCCACGTGCCGCCCCTCCAGCCGCCACCCCGGCAGGTCCACCTCAGGCTCGGCCTCCACGGCGCGCCCCGGCCGGGCGAACAGCGCCGTCAGCGCGGCCCTCGCCTGCTCGGCGCCGTAGACGGCGCTGACCCGCTCCCGCGCCACCGACGTCGTCAGCGGGGCGCGCGCCAGGCGCAGGATCAGCCGTACGCTCTCCGCCCACGTCGGCGCCGGGGGCGCGGACAGGCCGGCGACGAGATCGGCCCAGCGGCGGCCGTCAGGGCCGGGGACCTCCACCCGTACCTGGTGCTCGGCCCGCGCCGCCGCCGACTGCCCGGCCAGCAGGTGCCCGTCCGGCAGCAGCAGCGCCGCCGCCACGCCGGGCACCTCGGCGTTGATCACGCCGAGGATGCCGCGCGGGCTGCTGCGCTCGGTGAACAGCTCCGCGCAGCGCGCCGCCAGCCGGGCCCGCGCCGCCTCGGGGCTCGCGACCACGGCGGCCAGCTCCAGCGCGTACGCGGCCGGGTCCTCGCCCACCGCGAACACCGGCAGCCGCATCCGCGTGGCGAGCTGCGCCGTCGCCGAGGTCGGCCCCGCCTCGGCCGGGCTGACCAGGCAGGACGCGCTGCGCTCCCACGCCAGGCGGAGCGCCGACTCCACCACCCAGGCGCCGTGGCCGAGCGTCGCCGACAGCACGACGACCGTGCCGGGGCCGTGGGAGCGGATCTGGTCCAGCTCCGACACCAGCGCCACGCGGGACACCCGCCGGCCGAGGTCCTCGCCGACCAGCATCTGGGCGCGGCCCAGCGGGCCGTACCTGACCAGCTCGTCCACGGTGAGCTGCTCGGCGACGCGCGGGGCGCGTACGCTGCTCATCGGCTCGCCTCCTTCGGGTGCCGCAGCGGGAAGCCGAACGCGCCGGGGCCGCCGAGCGCCAGGCCGGGGATCGTGTGCCAGAGCGGCGCGGCGGGCACGACCAGCACGTCCACCAGGTCGCCCGCGGTCAGCCTGCCGGGGCCGGTCATGCGCAGCGTGCCGCGGTCCAGCAGGCACAGCAGGTCGGGCACGGCCGCCGCCAGCGAGCCGTCCGACAGGGCGAGGATCAGCTCGTTGTGCGCCTCGATGCGGATCAGCCGGCCGCTGTCGTGGTCGTGCACGGCCAGGCCCACCGGGTTGCCCGGGAAGAGGGCGGCGGCCTGGCGCGCCGAGGGCCCGATCTCGACCAGCCGGCCGCCGCCGAGCACGCTCGCGCCCGTGACGGCGGTCAGCTCGGCCAGCAGCCGCTCGTGCGGCGCCACGACCCCCCGCCGCCCCGGCCCGCTCTCCGGGGAGGGCCCGTTCTCCCAGGGCGGGTGCGCCGGGCCGCCGGCCCAGGCGGGGCGGCCGGGCGCGTGCGCGAGCAGGACGCGCCCGACCTCCAGCACCCGGCTCACCGAGCCGGGGATCGCCGCCCCCGCCAGCTCGCCCACCCGCGCCGGGTAGAGCGCGCACAGCAGCCACCCGCCGGCGCTCTGCGCCACGACCCGCGCCAGCCGCTCGACCCGCGCCGACCCGGTCTCCAGCAGCAGCGAGTCGTATCCGGCGCTGACCGCCGCCATGGGCCCCAGCGACAGCCCGGCCAGCTCGAACGTCGTCTGGTGGATGAGCGGGAACACCCGCCCCATGCCGTCGCCGTCGATGAGCGGCAGCCCGAGCAGCGCCGCCGCCGCCACCGGGAACAGCGCGTTGACGCTGGCGGCGTTGAGCGGCAGCACCGCGCCGAGCGGCCCGCACCGGCCCTCCAGGCTGCGCGCCAGCACGGCCGGCTCGTCGCCGGAGGGCGGCAGCTCGGCCATGGCGGTGGTGGAGCCCATGCCGCCGATGGCGGCGCACACGGTGCCGGGGTCGAGGTCGCCGGCCGCGACCAGGCGTACGGGACCGGTGTGGGCCAGGATGTCGCCCAGCCAGACGCCGGCGAAGTCGATGCCCTCGCCCGCCGCGCTGGTGGAGAAGAACTCCGCCCCGGCCAGCAGCGCGGGCACGTCGGCGGCGGTGATCAGCCGCTCGCTCACGTGTCCTCGCCCGCCTCGCCGCCCGCGCGGACCATCAGCCGGTAGGAGCCGCTGCGCAGGAACGACATCGACACCGCCCGCGAGCTGACCACGCGCTCGCTGCCGAGCCTGGCGCCGCTCTCGGCCACCAGCGTCAGCGCGCGCTGCTCGGCGATGGCGCGCTGGCGGTCCAGCTCCTCGCGCGACTCGGCGTAGACGACCGTGTCGAGCCAGGCCGTCGGCTCGGTGCAGGCCGCGCCGATGGCCGCGAGCTCGCCGCCGGGCAGCACCAGCCGCCCCGGCGCGGGCAGCCGGGCGGCGACGGCCCGCGCCCGCTCGGCGGCCTCACCGGTGGAGCCGGCGGCCACGACGGCCTGGTCGGGTTCGTGCTCGGCCAGCAGGGCGAACGCGGCGGCCGAGGCGGCGGGGGAGCCGGGGATGCGGGTCAGCGACGCGGTCGGCACCGCCATCCGCACCCCGCCGGGCCCCGGCCGGTCGACGGTCACCTCGGGCAGGCCGCCCGAGACGTGGCCCACGGCGAGCGCGTCCGGCAGGGCCAGCCCCACCAGCGCGTCGCCGATGCCGGACAGCCAGGCCGCGCCGGTCAGCGCGGCCGCCTCCGAGGCGGCCAGCGCGAGCACCGGCAGCAGCCGCAGCCGCTCCGCCGAGATGCGCCCGCCGTCGCCGGCCGCGAACCAGGTGGACACCTGCGGCCCGACGAGCTCGCCCACGCGCACGCACCGCTCGGCCAGCTCGGCCGCCCGGGCGAGCAGCGCCGCGTTGATGACGGTGGCGGCCTCCCTGTCGAGCAGCCCCAGCCCGCCCACCTGGTGCGACAGCGACACCCGCGCCTCGGGGCGGGTGTCGTGGACCAGCTCGGCCGCGACCAGCTCGTGGTCGGCGCAGCCGGGCGCGCCGCTCGCGGTCACCGCGAGCGCCGGGATGCCGCGGGCCGCGGCGGCCTCGGCGAGGACGGCGTAGATGTCGAGCGGCGCCAGCTCGACGCCGAACAGGTCGTGCCCGCCGACCACCGCGCCCCGCCGCGCCTGAAGGGACCGCAGCAGCGGAGAGGGGTGGCCGGAGCCGAGCCCGCCCGTGGGCAGCCGGGGCACGACGCGCAAGGCCGCGACCTGCGTCCCGGCCAGTGCGGGGTCGAGCTCGGCGGAGACGTCCCAGGTGACGGAGCCGACGCGGGCGTCGCCCGCGAGGCCGCGCAGCATCCGGGCGAGGACCCGCTCGCTCGCGTTGGGACCGGTGGCGTGGCGCACCTCGCCGTCGCCGACGAGTGCGGCGTGCGCGCGCCCCGCACCCAGCAGGATCCCGATCCGCGCGCCCTCCACCTAGCTCCTTCGGCCTCGCAGCAGCCGGTCGAGGCTCACCGCGCCGAGGATGAGCGCACCCTGTACGACCTGCTGATATATCGTATCCCAGCCCAGCAGGTTGAACCCGTTGCCGATCAGCGTGATGAGCAGGACACCGATGAGGCCGCGCCAGATCGCGCCCTCGCCGCCCATGACGCTGGTGCCGCCGACGACGGCCGCGGCGATGGCGGTCATCTCCATGCCGGTGGCGAGGCTCGCCTGCGCCGACCCGCCGCGGGCGGCCAGGATGAGCCCGCCGAGCGCCGCGCACACGCCGCTGATGGCGAACACCGCCACCTTGATCTGCCCGACCCTGATGCCGGACAGCCGGGCGGCCTCCTCGTTGCCGCCGATCGCGTACACGCGGCGGCCGAACGTGGTGCGGGCCAGCACGATCCAGCAGACCGCGACCACGAGGAGGAACAGCAGCGACGCCGCGGTCACCCCGCCGAGCACGGTCGGCCAGCTCAGCGCCTGGAAGGCGGTGGCCCGGTCCTCGGCCGGGTAGACGATCGCGCCGGCCGTGAGGATCACCGCCACGCCGCGGTAGATGATGCTGAGCGCCAGCGTCGCGATGAACGAGTGCACCTTGATCCGGACGACCACGATGCCGTTGATCATGCCGAGCACCGCGCCGGCCAGCACGCCGGCGACCATGCCGGGCCCTACCCCGGCCACGTTCGTGACCGCGACGGCGACGATCGCCGACAGGGCCAGCACCGCGGTGATCGACAGGTCGAACGACCCCGAGATGATCACCAGGGTGGCGGCGGTCGCCAGCAGTCCCACCACGGCGGCCTGGTCGAGCAGGTTGACCAGGTTGCCCGTGGTGAGGAACGTCGAGGTGCTGACGGACAGCACCACGATGATGAGGACCACGCCGAGCACGATCCCCAGGTCGCGCAGGCGGGCCGAGCGGCCGGGCGCGGCTTTCACGTCCTTGACGTCCGCGGTGGTGGCGGTCATCGGTTCTCCTCAGGAAGTTCGGTGTCGGGGGTGTCGGCGAAGGCCAGCGCGACGACCTGCTCGGGCGTGGCCCGGCCGCGCGCGAACTCCCCGACGAAGCGGCCGTGCCGCATGACCAGCACCCGGTGCGCGAGGCCCAGCACCTCCTCGACCTCGGAGGAGACCACCAGCACCGCCATGCCCTCGGCGGCCAGCTCGACGAGGAGCTGGTGGATCTGGCCCTTGGCGCCCACGTCCACGCCGCGGGTCGGCTCGTCCACCATCAGGACCTTGGGCCGGTCCATGAGCCACTTGCCGAACAGCACCTTCTGCTGGTTGCCGCCGGACAGCGTCCAGACCGGGCCACCGAGGTCGGAGCCGCGCACGTCGAGCCCGGTCAGCATCGCGCCGGCGGCCTCGCGCTCGGCCCCGCCCCGGACGAACCCGGCCCGCTGCCGGGTGCCGAGGCTGGCCAGGGCCACGTTCTCGCGGACCGAGCGGCCGAGCACGAGGCCCTGGTCCTTGCGGGACTCCGGCACCATGGCGAGCCCGGCCTTCATCGAGCGGGCGGGGGAGCCCGCGGGCACGGCCTGGCCGGCCACCTCGACGACGCCCGCGTCGGGCGCGTCCGCGCCGAAGATGGCGCGCAGCGTCTCGGACCGGCCGCTGCCGACCAGGCCCGCGATGCCGACGATCTCGCCCGCGCGGATGTCCAGCGACACGTCACGCACGGCGGTCCCGCGGCGCAGGCCGCGGGCGCTGAGCAGCACGGGCGCGTCCTCGCGCACCGGCCGCGGCTCGGGGTAGAGCAGCTCGACCGGCCGGCCCACCATGTCGCCGACCAGGCTCTGCGGCGTCTGCTCCACGGCCGGGCCGGTCCTGATGTGCCGGCCGTCGCGCAGCACGGTCACGTCGTCGCAGACCGACAGCACCTCCTCCAGGAAGTGCGAGATGAGCACCACGGCCGCGCCGTCGGCGGCCAGGCGCCTGATGACCTCCATCAGGCGCTCGGTCTCGTTCTGGGTCAGCAGCGCGGTCGGCTCGTCCATGCCGATGACCGACGCGCCGGAGGCCAGCGCGCGCAGCACCTCGACCTGCTGCTGCGCGGCGATCGGCAGGTCCCTGACCAGCGCGGACGGGTCCAGCTCGAACCCGGTCCGCTCGGTCAGCTCGGCGAAGCGCCGCCGGTCGGCGCGGCGGTCGCGCCAGCCGAGGCGGTTGCGCCAGCGCCCGAGGTACACGTTGTCCAGCACCGTCATGGCCGGCACCAGGGCCAGCTCCTGCGAGATGAGCGTGAAGCCGTGCCGCAGCGCGTCCCGGGGCGAGCCGACCGTGATGGGCCGGCCGTCCAGCAGGATGCGGCCGGTGTCCGGGGCCACCGCCCCGCACACCGCCTTGAGCAGCGTGGACTTGCCCGCGCCGTTCTCGCCGAGCAGGCCGTGCACCCGGCCGCCGTGCAGGGTGAACGACACGTCCCGCAGGACGGGCACGCCGCCGTAGGACTTGCCGAACCCCTCAAGGTCGATCCTCACCGGCGGCTCCTCCTACTCGTCGTACTCGCCGGTGACGCCGGCCAGCGCCTCCTTGGTGCCCTTGCCGTCGTTCGGCGCGAGCAGGGTCTCGCTGTTGGACTCCTCCACCTGCTGGCCGCGGGCCTTGGCCAGGCCGAGCTCGGCGGCCTTGGCGCCGGCGCTCTTCTCCGGCAGGTAGTAGGTGGCGAACCAGCGGCCCTCCTGGACGGCCTTGACCGCCTGGCGGGAGCCGCCGTTGCCGATGAGCAGCACGCCCTTGCCCTTGACCACGCTCTCCGCGCCGGCGATCGCCTGGGAGCTGCCGATGACGACGTTGACGTCCGGCTGGGCCTGCAGCACGTCCTGCATGGCCTTGCGTCCGCCCTCCTTCGTGTAGCCGCCCTCCACCCGGGAGGCCAGCTCGACGCCGTCGGCCGCCTCCAGGGCCTTGACCGCGGCCTCGGTGCGGGCGTTGTCCAGGGGCAGCGACTTCATGCCCTCCAGGTAGGCGACCTTGCAGGGGTCGAGGTTCTTGCTGCGGCACGCCTCGACGCCGAGCTCGCCGAGCTTCTTGCCGTTGTCGGCGGGCACGTCCACGAGCGTGATCACGCCGGGGACCTGCGACTCGGCGGTGTCGTACGCGGTCCCGACCGGCGTGAACTCGGCCACCACCGTGATCCCGGCCGCGACGGCCTGCCGGAGCGCCGGCACCACGGACGCGCCGTCGTTGGCCTGCACGATGAACACGTCGAACCGCTTGCTGGTGACGGCGTCCTGGATCTGCTGGACCTGCGTCTGGGCGTCGAAGTTCGGGTCGAAGAACTCGGCCGTGGCGTTGTTGGCCTTGGCGTACTCCTCGATGCCGTTCCACGTGGCGACGGCGAACGCGTTCGCGCGGGCGAAACCGAAGAAGGCGATCCGCTTCTGCGCGCCGGCGTCCTGGGCGGCCTGCGAGGCCGTCGCGGTGCTCGCCGTGCCGGTCTCCGACCCGGGCGCGACGCACGCGGTGCTGAACGCGAGGATCGCGGCGGCGGCGCCGGCGGCCATCCCTGTCTTCCTGACCTGCCCGTATTTTCTGATGTGCATGGGATTTCCCGTTCTCGGTGCGCGGCTGGACGCTGTGGAGAGCCCGTCGCCTTACCCCCGGCGCGTCGGCCTCCTCCGACGTGCTGGAAACTGTAGGAAGCCCCTCCCGGACCCCATGGGCGCGGCGCACATCCCGGCAGAGCCCCACTGTGCCGCGTGCCGCGCACCGGGGGAGAAGCCTCTGGAGGCCCGTCCCCGGGCCCTTGGCCGCCCCTCGAATCCGTGACGAGTCCGGGTGGCCGTTAAGGTGAACAATCCCGCGCGCGGGCGCGCGGCGGGTCGCGCTGAACGAGTCACGAACGGATGGTCGGTCATGGGTGGCAAGCCGGAACGGCGGGTGGCGGTGTTCGGTGCCGGGTACATCGGGCTGGTGACCGGCGCCTGCTTCGCCGAGCTCGGGCACCGGGTGGTGGTCAGGGACATCGACCCCGAGAAGGTCAGGCTGCTCCGGGCCGGCGACGTGCCGATCTACGAGCCGGGGCTCGGCGACCTGATCGCGCGCAACAAGGAACGGCTGTCGTTCACCCTGGACCTCGCCGAGGCGCTGGACGGCGCCGAGGTCGCGTACGTGTGCGTGGACACCCCGCCCTCGGCCTCCGGCGACGCCGACCTGTCGCGCGTGTGGTCCGTGGTGCGCTCCCTGGAGGGCGCCACGGACCTGAAGGCCGTCGTGGTGAAGTCGACCGTGCCGGTCGGCACCGGCTCGCGCGTCCGGGCCGTCCTCGACGAGAGCGGCCTCGCGCACGTCGGCTACGCCTCCAACCCCGAGTTCACCGCCGAGGGCACGGCCGTCCACGACTTCCTGCACCCCGACCGGGTCGTCGTCGGCGCCTCCGACGAGGCGGTCGCGCGGCTCGTCGCCGACCTGCACCAGGGTGTGGAAGGGCCGGTCGTGACGATGGACGTGCGCTCGGCCGAGATGGTGAAGCTGGCCTCCAACGCCCTGCTCGCCACCAAGATCAGCTTCATCAACGAGATCGCCACGCTCTGCGAGAAGACCGGCGCGGACGTCACGGAGGTCGCCCACGCCGTCGGCCTCGACCACCGGCTCGGCCCCCACTTCCTGCGGGCCGGCATCGGCTGGGGCGGCTCCTGCTTCCCCAAGGACTCCGAGGCGCTGCGGCAGCTCGCCAGCAACACCGGCTACCACCTGCAGCTGCTGTCGGCCGTCATCGAGGTCAACAACCTGCAGAAGCGGCGGGCCATCCAGCAGCTCAACGACGAGCTGGGCACGCTCGCCGGAGCGCGGGTGGCGCTGCTGGGGCTGACGTTCAAGCCGGGCACCGACGACATGCGCGAGGCGCCGAGTACCGTCCTGGCCTCGCGGCTGCTCGCCGAGGGGGCCGAGGTGCGCTGCTGGGACCCGATGGCCAGGCCGGGCGCGGCCGAGCCGTGGGCGTCCACCACCCGCCATCCGACGCCGGAGCTGGCGATGGCCGGGGCCGACGCCGCGATCGTGGTCACCGAGTGGCCGCAGCTCCAGGAGGTCGACTGGGCGGCGGTCGCCGGGGCGATGCGGCGGCCGGTCCTCTACGACGGGCGCAACCTGCTCGACCCGGCGGCGATGCGGGCGCTCGGGTTCACGTACATGGGGGTCGGCCGGCCGTAGGCCCGCCCGGGGCCCGCCCGAGGGCGCCGTCAGCAGGCGGCCGCGCGGGACTCCAGCAGGGCGCGCTCGCGGGCGTTGCGGGTCAGCGCCGCCGCGCGTTCGAACTCGGCGCGCGCCTCCGCGCGGCGGCCCAGCTTGAACAGCAGGTCGCCGCGGACGCTCGGCAGCAGGTGATAGCCCTTCAGCGCGGGCTCGCCGGCGATCTGGTCGAGCAGGCCGAGTCCCACCTCAGGGCCGTACGCCATCGACAGCGCCACCGCCCGGTTCAGCTCGACCACGGGGGAACGGAGAAGCTTGGCCAGCTCCTCGTAGAGGGCGGCGATGCGCGCCCAGTCGGTGTCCTCGGCGACGACGGCACGCGCGTGGCACGCGGCGATGGCGGCCTGCAGCGCGTACGGGCCGGGAGCGCCGCCGGCCAGGCTCTCCGCCTGGCGCAGCGCGGCCAGGCCGCGGCCGACGAGCAGGCGGTCCCAGCGGGTGCGGTCCTGCTCCAGTAGCAGGATCGGCTCGCCGGACGGGCCCACGCGGGCCGCCGAGCGCGACGCGTGCAGCTCCATGAGCGCCACCAGGCCGTGCACCTCGGGCTCGCCCGGCATCAGCCCGGCCAGGACGCGGCCGAGGCGCAGGGCGTCCTCGCACAACGCGGGCCGCAGCCAGTCGTCGCCGGCCGTGGCCGAGTAGCCCTCGTTGAAGATCAGGTAGATGACCTCCAGCACGGCGGCCAGCCGCCCCGCCAGCTCGCCGCCCGCGGGCACCTCGAACGGGACGCCCTTGTCGGCCAGGGCGCGCTTGGCGCGGACGATCCGCTGCGCGACCGTCGTCTCCTGCACGAGGAACGCGCGGGCGATCTCCTCGGTGGTCAGGCCGCCGAGCACGCGCAGGGTCAGCGCGACCCGCGCCTCCATCGACAGCGCGGGATGGCAGGCCGTGAACACCAGCCGCAGCAGGTCGTCCTCGATCTCGTCCGGCTCGGGACGCCCCTCGTCGCCGCCGCCCTGCTCCAGCCGGTGGCCCAGCTCGGCGAGGTTGAGGCGCAGCCGCTCGTTCCTGCGGATCAGGTCGATCGCGCGGCGCTTGGCCACCGTCATGAGCCAGGCCCCCGGGTTGCCCGGCACCCCGGACTCGGGCCACTGCTCCAGCGCGGCGACCAGCGCGTCCTGCGCCAGCTCCTCGGCCAGGCCGACGTCGCGGACCAGCCCGGCGAGCCCGGCGATGAGCCGGGCGGCCTCGATCCGCCACACCGCCTCCACGGTGCGGTGCGGATCGGCGCTGGTGGTGCGGTGCGCGCCCGCGTCCGTCGTCACCCTCCCATCCCACCAGCGCCCCCGCCGCGCCCGCAACCCGCGACGGGCGCCGGGGATCAGGCGCGGGATCAGGCGCGGGGATCAGGCGCGGGGATCAGGCGCCGGGGACGTCGCCGCGCAGGTGTGCGTGCAGGGCCCGGTCGCGCTCCTCCTCCGGCAGCGTCTCGTCGAGCGGGTCGGAGGGGTCGAAGACGCGCCACACGTCGAGCCCGATGCCGTCGTGGCCGGGCGGCACCGGCACCCGCAGCGCCCACTCGATCGCCTCCTCCCGCGACTTCACCTGGATCAGCCAGAACCCGGCGATCAGCTCCTTGGACTCGGCGAACGGCCCGTCCAGCACGCTCGCCCGCCCTCCGCTGTAGGCGATCTGCGCCCCCTCGGAGCTGGGGAGCAGCCCTTCGGCGGCCAGCAGCACCCCGGCCTTGGCCAGCGCCTCGTTGTAGGCGTGCATGGCGTCGACGAGTTCCTGAGGAGGCAGCTCACCGGCCTCGGTCACGGCGTTGCCCTTGCCCACGATCATGAACTTCACGGTGTGCTCCCTCTTTCGCGCGTCCTGTGCGTCGTCCGTGCGTCGAACGGCCGGGGGCCGGATCGACATGTGGCCCCCGATTGTCGTACATCGGGGGCCGGGGGAGGCACGCGCCTGTCACCGCGCCGCCACTCCTCGCCTGTGACCAGCGCTGACTACTCGTCGTCAAGCAAAAGTAGCTTCCTGCCGGGCTGTGTCTGGTGTCGCTGGGCGTCCCGGCTGACCCGGGAGATCAGTTGATCTACAACGTAAAGGCGCTCAGTCGATCTGCATGACGACGGCCTTCGGCTCGGTGAAGAACTCGCGGCTGAACGTGCCGCCCTCGCGCCCCACGCCCGAGTCGCCCACCCCGCCGAACGGCGCGCGCAGGTCGCGGACGAAGAAGCAGTTGACCCAGACCGTGCCCGCCCGCAGCCGGGCCGAGACGCGGTGCGCCCGCGACAGGCTCTCGGTGAACAGCATGGCGTTGAGCCCGTAGCGGGTGCCGTTCATGAGCGCCACGACCTCGTCCTCGGTGTCGAACGGCGTCACCGTCACCACCGGGCCGAAGATCTCCTCCCGCTGGTGGCGGGCGGCGGCGGGCAGGCCGGTGACGATCGTCGGCCGGACGAACCAGCCGTCGCCGAGGCCGCCCGCGTGGACGGTGCCGCCCTCGGCGGCGACGGTCTCGACGTAGCCGCGCACCTTGCGGTAGTGGGTCTCGGAGGCCAGGGGCCCGATCTCGGTGCCGTCCGACTTGGGGTCGCCGAGGCGCATCGCCCCGGCGGCGGCGGTGAAGCGGGCCAGGAACTCCTCGAACACCGGGCGCTGGACGTACAGGCGGGAGCCGGCCAGGCAGACCTGCCCGGCGTTGGTGAAGATGGCGCGCAGCGACCAGCTCACGGCGTTGTCCAGGTCGGCGTCGGCGAAGACGGCGTTGCCGCCCTTGCCGCCGAGCTCCAGGCTGACCGGGACGAGGTTGCGGGCGGCGGCGGCCGAGATGGCGCGGCCGGTCGCCGACTCGCCGGTGAACGTGATGCGGTCCACCCCGGGATGCTCGGTGAGCGCCTGCCCGGCCGCGTCCGGGCCGTACCCGTGCACGACGTTGAGCACGCCGGGCGGCAGGCCCGCCTCCAGCGCGAGCCTGGCGAGGAGCGTCGCGGAGGCGGGCGTGTCCTCGGCGGGCTTGAGCACGACCGTGTTGCCCCAGGCCAGCGCGGGCGCGATCTTCCAGGTCTCCAGCATGAGCGGGAAGTTCCACGGCGCGACGGCGGCGGCCACGCCGACCGGCTCGTAGCGGGTGTAGGCGTGGTGGCCGGAGTCCATCGGCAGGGCCTCGGCCGGGGTGAGGCGGGCGTGGTCGGCGAAGAAACGGAGGTTGGCGGCCGCGCGCGGCACGTCGTGGCCGCGGCTCTGCGTGATCGGCTTGCCCATGTCGCGGGTGTCGGCCAGGCCGAGCCGGTCGGCGTTCGCCAGGACGAGGTCCGCGAGGCGGTGCAGCAGCCGCCCGCGCTCGGCGCGGCCCATGCGCGGCCAGGGCCCCTCGTCGAACGCGCGCCGCGCCGCCGCGACGGCGAGGTCCACCTCGGCCGGGCCGCCGAGCGCGGCCTCGGCCCACGGCTCGCGGGTGTAGGGGTCGACGCTGGCGAAGGTCTCGCCGCTCGCCGACGCGACCTCCGCGCCGTCGATCACGTGCCCGAAGAACTCCATGTCAACCGCCCTTGCTGATCTCGTCGCGCTCGGCGAGCGTCTGGTCGCCGGCCGCCCAGTGCGTACGCGGCACCTCCCTGACGATCACCCTGATGCTCTGGGCCGGCGAGCCGATCGCCCGCTCGACGGCGGCGTGCAGCTCGTGGATGAGCGCCCGGATCGCGGCCGGGTCGCGTCCTTCCGACAGGGACACCTCGACGAGCGGCATGTCAGGACTCGCTTCCCGTGGCGGGCCGGCCCGGCAGGGGGCGGCGGATCTGCGGCTGGGTGTGGACGCGGCGGGTGGGGCCCTGCCACATGTCGATGGAGCCCGGCTCGGCGGGGTCGAAGTAGCGGGGGCGCCAGGCGTCCTCGTCGGTGATGAGGCGCACGCCCCACGAGTACTCGTACGTGATGCCCTCGGGGCCCTTGAAGTAGACGAAGACGGCCGTGGACTGGGGGTGGCGGCCGGGGCCCATCTCGATCTCGACGCCGTTGGCCTCCAGGAAGTGCCAGTTGCGCATGACGTCGTCGAGCGAGTCCACCTGGAAGTTGATGTGGCACAGGCCCGGCCGGCTGCCCTGGAAGACGGCGAGCTTGTGGTGGACCTGGTCGATGCGCATGAGGCAGGCCCAGTCGCCGATCCAGTCGGAGACGCGGGCGTTGAACAGGCCGTTCCAGAACCGGTACGCCTCACGCACGTCCGGGGCGTCCAGGCACAGGTGGCCGAACTCGGTGATGCCGGCCTCGCGGCCGTGCCGTACGGGGGCGGTGAGCGTCACCTGGTCGATGACGAGGTCGACGCGGTTGCCGAACGGGTCGTCGAAGGACAGGAAGTCGCGGACCCGGCGCGAGCGGGCCTCCTCGGCGCCGCCCCGCGCGACGGCGACGCCCGCCTTCTCCAGCTCGGTCTCGGCGGCGGCCAGCGCGTCCTCGTCGCGGACGGTGAAGCCGGAGCTGATCACGCCGGACTCGCCCTCGACCAGGGCGAGGCAGTGGTGGCGCTGGTCGGCGCGCAGGTAGGCGACGCCGTTCTCCTGGGCGGTGAGCTCCATGCCGACGACGTCGACCGCGAAGCGCGCGGCGGCGTCCAGGTCGGCGGCGCCGGAGCGGACGTAGGCGATGTCCGTCAACTCGATCATGACGACTCCTGGAGGTGGGACCAGATGCGGGCGAGGAGCTCGGGCGCGGCGGCCCGCCACGCCTCCTGCTCGGCGGGGGTGAGGGGGACGGGGGTTCCGGCCGCGGCGGCGGTGGCGTTCATGCGGGCGGCGGCCTCCAGCACCCACATGAGGGCGACGGCCTCGCCGACGCTCGCGCCGGTGGTGACCGCGCCGTTGCCCCGCATGACGAGGGCGGGGGAGTCGCCGAGCCGGTCGGCGAGCGCCCGGCCGCGGGCCCGGTCGCGGACGAGCACGGCGTCGTCGAGCACGGGCACCTCGGGCCCGAGGAAGGCTCCCTGCCCGTGCAGCGGCCGGATGGGCACCCCGGCGGCGGCGAGGGCGGTGGCGGTGGGCGGCTGCGCCCGGCAGACGGCCAGGACGCCGGGGCGGGCGCGGGCGATCTCGACGTGGATCCACGCCTCGCGCGGCGCCCCCGCGGGCAGGTCGGCGGCGTCGAGGGGGATCTCGGCGTACGGGGACGCGGCGGTGAGGGTGCCGAGGGGGACCGGCGGCGTCATCAGCAGCCGGTCGCCGCCGGTCCGGGCGGAGACGTGCCCGAACGCGGTCACCAGCCCCGCCGCCGCCAGCGCCCGCCCGGCCCTGGACAGCTCGTCCGGTAAGTGCTCCATCGGTCGCCCACCCTGCTCGCGAGATCGTTCCGAAGACAGGGAGGACAATACATGTATCTCCATACCTGTTCTAGAGGAACGGATCAGGCTCTCCCTATGCTGGAGGGCATGTCGCTTCAGCACGCGCTGCTCGGCGTCCTGGAGGCGCGCCCCATGAACGGGTACGAGCTGACCCGCTTCTTCGAGGCCGCCCCGCGCTGGGTGTGGTCGGCGCCGCAGAGCCAGATCTATCCCACGCTGCGCCAGATGGAGCAGGCCGGGCTCATCGAGGGCCAGAAGGAGATCCGGGGCACCAGGCTGAGGCGGACCGTCTACTCCATCACCGAGCGCGGCCTGGCGGAGCTGCGCGCCTGGCTCGGCACCGCCCACACCCCGCCGCCGGCGCGGGACGCGTTCTTCCTCCAGGCGCTGTTCTTCGACATGATCGAGCCGGACCGGGCGGCGTCGGTGCTCAAGGCGTTCATCGCCGAGCAGGAGCAGCTCGCCGCCGAGTGGCGGGCGCACAGGGAGGCGCTGCTGGCCAAGGACACGCCCCTGCTCAAGGAGCGGCTGAAGAACCGCCCCGCGGGCGAGCACGACCGCATCGCCGCGCTGAAGGCGCACGTCTTCGCGGGCCAGATCGCCGTCGCGACGGCCCGCGCCGCGTGGGCCCGCGAGAGCCTGCGGCTGCTGGAGGAGCCCACGCCGCCCTGACGGGCGGGGCCGCCGACGCCGACGAGCGCGCGTCCCCGGGCGAAAGGGACACGCGCTCGTACGTGCGGAAGGTCAGGGGGCGTGCGGGAGGGAGGTCAGGAGGCGTACTCGGGGTAGCCGTAGCCGACGACCTGCGACTTCGGCCGGACGCGCTCCTCCACCTTGCCGTTGCCGGTGTTGCCCTCGATGGTGGAGATGGTGCCGTTCTGGTTGTCCTTCACGACGAACCCGACGTGGTCGATGGCGTCGAGGCTCTTGCTGCCGTCCCAGGCGAAGAAGACCACCGCGCCGGGCTTGGCGAGGGTGCCGAAGCGGTCGTTGGCCTTGAACCACTTGGCGTGGGTGACGGTGTAGGCGTCCCAGCCGACCTGGGGGCGGGCGCCCGTCTTCTCGCCGACCCAGGAGACGAACATCGCGCACCAGGGGGCGTTGAGGTAGCCGGCGGGGGTGCCGCCGTCGCGGGCGATGGTCTCGGCGGCCCGCTGCGAGGCGGCGTACCACTGCTGGTACGGGGTGCCGCCGCCGGCGGAGTTCTCGCTGGTGCCCACCTGGGAGCGGGCCACGGCCAGCACCTGGTCGGCGGTGACCTGGATCCTGCTCTCCTGGGCGCGGGCGCGGGGGGCGGAGCGTTCCGCGGGGTTGTTGAGGGTGCTGCCGCCGTGCTGCCCGGTGACCGGAGGGGTGTCGGCGTACGCGGCCTGCGAGCCGAACGTGGCGGCGGCCACGGTCGCGCCGATGACGGCGAGGCTCAGCTTTTGGGCAGCGGTGAAGCGGTGCTTGGCCATCGAGGGGGTTACTCCTTGCTTCCATGCCGCTTACCGGGTTAGCTGACGGGTTCGGACGTGGAAGCTGTCCTACGGCACGTGGTGCCGATTCACCCCGAAGGACGTGGGTCCCCGGTTCCGCGCGTGGCGGATTCAGCGGTCACAGGACGATCCTGTGATGTGATCTCACTTGCGATGGTCAGACATAATCCGACAAAACGGACTTATGCCCTGAGGTGCACCATAAGGTAATACACACGGCAAGAGATTACAACTCCATAAAAGCCAGGTCAGGAGAGCTGTTGCCGGGCGTCGGCGAGGAGCACCATCATGGCAAGGGACTCGTCAAGCGGCATGATCGCCGATTCGGTCCGCCCCTCGGCCACGGCGGCCCGCACCTCGCGCACCTCGCCCGCGTAGCCGTTGTCGGCCGGATCGAGCACGTGCTCCTCGGGCTCCATGCCGGGCGCGGACAGCACGATCCGCTGCGGCGCCCAGAACGCCGCCGGGATCTCCGCCCGCATGCCGGTGCCCACGACGTGGGCGGAGTTGGGGTAGTGCGCGAGCAACGAGGTCGCCACCACGGCGTGCCGCCCCCCGGCGTACGTCAGCAGCCCGGCCGCCTCCGCGTCCACGCCGCTGGGCGCGAGGGAGCCCGTGACCCGCAGGCTCTCCGGCATCCCGAGCAGCAGCTGCGCCAGCCCGAACGGGTAGATGCCGAGGTCGAGCAGCGCGCCGCCGCCCAGTTCCGGCGCCCACAGCCGGTGCGCGGCGTCATAGGGGTGCGCGAAGCCGAAGGACGCCTGCACCGAGCGGATCTCCCCGAAGCGCTCGTCGGAGGCGATCAGGCGGATCAGCGGGTTGAACCGCATCCACATGGCCTCCATGAGGAAGACGCCCGCCTCACGCGCCAGGCGCACCATCGTCTCGGCGTCGGCCACGCTCGCCGCGAGCGGCTTCTCGCACAGCACGGCCTTGCCGTTCGCGATGGCGGCCGCCGCCACCGGGAGGTGCTGGGCGTGCGGCGTGGCGACGTAGACCGCGTCCACGGCCGGGTCGGCGCACAGGTGCTCGTAGGAGCCGTACGCCGACTCCGCGCCCAGCGTCGCGGCCAGCGCCCGCGCCCGCCCGAGGTCGCGGGAGCCGACGGCGGCCACCCGCATGCCCGGCTCGGCCGCGATGGCCGCCCCCACGGTCTGAGCGATGCCGCCGGTCGCCGCTATGCCCCACGCAAAATCTCGCACAAGGCGAGATCGTAGAGGGTTCAGGCGCCGTTGAACGTGTCGGGGTCCGGCCCGAGGCGCTTGCCCTGGTTGAGCGCCCCGATGGCGGCCATGTCCTCGGCGTCCAGGATGAAGCCGAACACGTCGATGTTCTCCTTGATCCGCGACGGCGTGACCGACTTGGGGATCACCACGTTGCCGAGCTGCAGGTGCCAGCGGAGCACGATCTGGGCGGGCGTCCTGCCGTGCTTCCCCGACAGCACCGCGAGCGCCGGGTCGTCCAGCAGGCCCCTGCCCTGGCCGAGCGGGCTCCACGCCTCCGTCAGGATGCCGTTGGCCTCGTGGAACTGGCGCATCTCGCGCTGCTGCAGGTAGGGGTGGAGCTCGATCTGGTTGATCGACGGCGTGATGCCCGTCTCCTCCATCAGCCGCGTGAGGGTGGCGACGGTGAAGTTGGACACGCCGATCGCCCTCGCGCGGCCGTCCCGGTAGATCTTCTCCAGGGCCTTCCACGCCTGGACGTACTTGTCCTGGCGCGGCGCCGGCCAGTGGATGAGGAAGAGGTCGACGTGGTCGAGGCCCAGCCGGGCCAGGCTCTCGTCGAAGGCCTGCTCGGCGCGGCCGTGGTCGCCGTTCCACAGCTTGGTGGTGATGAACACCTTCTCGCGCGGCAGCCCGCCGGCGCGCACGGCCCGGCCCACGCCCTCCTCGTTGCCGTAGGCGGCGGCCGTGTCGATGTGCCGGTAGCCGGCCTCCAGCGCGGTGCGCACGGCCCGCTCGGCCTCGTCGTCGGTGACCTGCCAGACGCCGAGCCCGAGCTGCGGGATCTGCACGCCGTCGGTGTTGAGCATGAGCGAGTTCATAGCCTCCATTGTTCACGTCGCGTTCCTGGCGGCTTAAGGCGACGGGGGTAACTTAACGGCGTCATGGACGGGCCATCACCCTGCTGGGAGGCCCATCGGCCGGGAGGGGCAGGAGTGGTCGGACAGGCGTCGGCCTGGGTGGAGTCGCCGCTCCAGATGCTGTGCGCCGTCGAGGCCCACCACGCGGGGATCCTCGGGCCCGTGACCACGGTCGTGCCGCGCGCGGGGTTGCGCGCGCTCAAGGCCACCCGCGCGGAGCTGCGTTCCCTCGGCGCGCCCGAGGGGCTGGTGCTGGCCGAGCCGCGCGGGCGCATGCCGCGCCGGGTCCTCGCGGTCGGCGACGCCTTCTCCGGCAGGGTGCAGGTGCGCTGGCTGGCGTCCTGGCCCGGCCGGGTCGTCATCGTGGACGACGGCCTCGCCACGCTGCGCCTGCTGGAGCTGCTGGCCGCCGGGCCGTCGCGCCCGCTGCTGCGCGCCCGCGCCGAGCGGTCCGCGCCGCGCGCCGCCCTCGGCCTGGCCGCCGCGCTGCGGCTGCGCCTCAGCCGGGTGTCGGTCTTCACCGCGCTCGACGTGGACGACCAGCTCGCCGAGGCCGTCCGCGCCGCCGGCGTCGAGCTGGTACGGCACGACTTCGCCTGGCTGCGCGCGCAGCCGCCGAGCCCGCACGGCCCCGCGGAGCGTACGGTCGTGCTCGGCACCTCGCTCGTCCGCAACGGCCTGGTGCACCGCGGCCGTTACCTGCGCTGGCTGAGCGACCTGGCCGCCCGCGAGCCGGTCGCCTACTACCCCCACCGCCGCGAGGACCCGGTGGACGTGGCGCTGATCGGGGAGCGGCCCGGCGTCACCGTGCACGACGCGGGCGCGCCCGCCGAGCTGACGCTGCGCGGCCTGCGCCCGGACCAGCGGGTGCTCAGCCTCCCCTCGACCGCCGTCACCTCGCTGCGGGTCCTGCTCGGCCCGCGCGGTGTCGCCGTCGAACTCGTGGACGTGCCCGACGACTGGTGGACCAGCAGGGCGGCGCCCGCCCTGCGCTCGCATCTGACGGGAGTGCCCGGTTGAACGTGCTGGCGGTGGCCGACTCCGACTCGTACCTGAAGTGGGCGGCCTGCCTGCTCGACGACCTGCCCGCGGGGTCTTCCGCGGACCTGGTGGTGGTCCGCACGCCGATCGCGCCCTCGCCCGAGCAGATCGCCGCAGCGGTGAGCGGGGGCGGCCGGCCGGCGCCGCCGGTGCTGTCGGCCAGGTCGGTGCGCCGGCTGGCCGTGCGCACCCGCCCCGACGTGATCCTCGTGGCCTGCACGGGGCCGGTGGTGGACGTGCTCGTGGCCGACGTGCTGGACGGGCTGCGGCCGAGACCCGTGTTCGTCAGCGGGCTGCCGGGCATCTCGGTGCCGGCGACGGAGAAGGCGTGGATCTACCGCAGCGGCTGCGACCTGTTCGTGGTGCACAGCGAGCGGGAGGCGGCCGAGTTCGGCGAGATCGCCCGGCGGCTCGGCGGGGGAGGGGCGGTCGGGCTGGCCCGGCTGCCGTTCCTGCGCGCGGGCGCGGCCCCGGCGGGCGGCGACCGGGTCGTCTTCGCCACCCAGGCGAAGGTGCCGCGCGGGCGCGAGCAGCGCGAGCGGATCCTCGCCGCCCTGGCCGAGCTGGCCGGGCGCCGGCCGGACCTGGACGTCGTGGTCAAGCTGCGGGCCCTGGAGGACGAACGGCAGACGCACCGCGAACGCCACCACTACCAGCGGCTCTGGCGCGAGATGGGCGAGCCGGGGCGGCTGCGCTTCGCGGCCGGGCCGATGCACGAGCAGCTCGCGCACGCGGCCGGGTTCGTCACCGTCAGCTCGACGGCGGCCCTGGAGGCGATCGCGGTGGGCGTGCCGTCGCTGGTGCTGACCGACTTCGGCGTCAGCGCCGAGATGATCAACCTGGTGTTCGAGGGCAGCGGCCTGCTCGGCACCCTCGACGACCTGGCCGGAGGCCGGTTCCGCGCGGCCTCGCCCGCCTGGTGCACGGCCAACTACTTCCATCCGGCCGAACGGGACGACTGGGCCGCGCTGCTGGCCGGGCTGGTGTCGGCGGGGCCGGGCGGTCCCGCGGCGTCCCTGCTGGACGGCCCCGGGCACGCGGCCGCCCGCCGGCGGGCCCGGCTGCGCGTGGAGGTGCACCCGTCCATGCTGCGGGCGGGGTACAGGGCGAAGCGGCGAGTGCGCCGCTACCTGGCCGCACTCGGCTGAGCGGCCGGTGGCGGGCGGGCCGTTGTCCAACAGCGGCCGGCTGAGCCGCCGGAGGTGGAGCCGGGTGGTCAGCCGAGTGGGCGGAGGCGCCGCCGGAGCCGGTCCAGCGTCGTCGGCCTGGCCGCCGCCGGCCGGTCCAGGAGGCCCAGCACCTCCAGGCGCCGGCGCTTGAAGTAGCGGGCGTCGAAGTCGATCCGCGCCGGCCGCAGCTCCGGATACGCCTCGGCCTGCATGCAGTAGCCGACCGCGCGCACCAGCCCGGCCAGGTCCACCGGCGGCGGCTCCGTGACGCCGCCGTCCGCTGCCAGCCGGGGCAGCAGCGCGTCCACGACGGTGAGCGGGACGCGGTTGCTGTTCTCGTACGGGGCCAGGCGCTCCAGCACCCGCTCCGTCCCGTACGAGGCGACCGGCAGCCCGAAGTAGCGCCGCGCCGTCATCAGCCCGGTGGAGAAGCAGCCCACGACCAGCCCGGGCCGCAGCGCCGCGAAGCACACCTCGGCCGGCACGCTCTCCCCGGCCACCGACAGCCGCACCCCGAGCCGCCCGGCCGCGGCGCGCAGAAGCCTCGCGTGCCGCCGTCCCGCCGCCGGATGCGGCTTGAACACCACGTGGTCGTGGCCGCGGGCGGCCAGCGCCGCCAGCATCCCCTCGTGCAGCCCGGCCTCCTCCTCGGCGCTCAGCAGCTCCAGCGCCGACAGGTACTGTCCGAGGACGACCGCCCCGCCGGCCGGCACGGCGGGGGTGGCGACCCCGGGCGCCTCGGCGACCTCCGCGACGACGGCGAGGAAACGCTCGCCGGGCAGCGTCACGGGCGGCACCCCGTACTCGCTGAGCAGCAGCGGCGTCAGCCCCGGCACCAGGTCCAGATGGAGCAGGCGGGTGACGCGGCGGTGGATCTCGGCCGGGAGCGGGTCGCGGGTCGGGCCGTAGCTCATCAGCCCGTCGGCGTAGACGGTGACCGGGCAGTCGCGCACCAGGCCGGCGATCGTCCGGGCGGGCGGCACCGCGATCGACTCCAGCACCAGCTCATCGACGTCGTCCAGCCCCCAGTGGGAGCGGATCAGGCGCTCCGTCATCGGCACCTCGATGACCCGCGCCCGCCAGTCGGACGGATGCAGCGGCGCGATCAGCTCGTTCCACGAGCCCACCTCGTCGAAGCGCCCGCGCAGCGCCGCGAAGCCGGGCGTCTCCTCCAGCGGCGTCGCCACCTCGGGGACGGCCGCGTTGTTCGACACCACGAGCAGCCGCCGGCCGTCGCCGAAGCGGCCGTCGTCGATCGCGGCGGCCAGCGTCATCGCCCCGAACAGGGTCGAGGCGTAGAAGACCTTCACGTCGCGCTCCTGGTCCTGGCGTACGGGTCGGGGGGCAGTCCGGGCAGCAGGGCGCGCAGCAGCGCCGCCCGCTCGGCGGGCATCCGCGCCACCGCCCCGGCCACCAGCTCGCGCGGCAGCGCGGACGCCATCAGCGCGCCGCGCTCCTCGAAACGGGCGCGCAGCGGCGGCGCGAACCGCTCGCCGAGCTCCAGGTGGTGGGCCAGCAGGGCGCAGAACGTCCGTACGGCCTTCGGCAGGAACTCCGGCTCCAGGTCCTTGAGCACCAGCTCGAAGGCGTCGAAGAAGTGCAGTTGCCGCTCGTCGCCGATCTGGGTGAGCGAGCCGGCGACCTGGCGGCGGTAGAACACCCCGGCCAGCGACACCACGGCGAACGTGGCCGCCTCCCGGTGCAGCCGCCAGATCCACGGCCGGTCCTCGGCCGTGTGCAGCGAGCCGGGGAAGCGCAGCAGGTCGCCCAGCGAGCGCCGGTAGATCCCGGCCCATGCGTAGGGGTAGTCCACCATGGTGCGCGTGCCCGCGGGCAGGATCGCCTCGCGGGGGTCGAGCACCACGCCCCTCCGCGCCAGGGGGGCGCGGTGCACGACCCGTTTGCGGCCCTCGGCCTGGACGTGGTCGACACGCACGAAGTCGCAGCCGAGCCCGTCGGCCGCCTCGACCAGCCTGGCCAGGTAGCCGGGCGCGAGCCAGTCGTCGCCGTCCAGGTACGTCACGTACCGGCCGGACGCGGCGGCGAGGCCCGCGTTGCGCGCGTCGGCCAGCCCGGCCGGCACCGCGTGGCGGATCACGGCCAGGCCGGGCAGCTCGGCGCGGAAGTCCTCGACGATGTCCGGGGTGGCGTCCACGGAGCCGTCGTCGACGACGACGAACTCGAAGTCGCGCCGGGCGTTGCGGGCCAGCGCGGTGAGCGCGTCGGCGATGTGGCGCTCACCGTCGCGGATCGGCACGACGACCGAGAGAGTGGTCAACGGGGGGTCTCTCCAGGATCGAGGGGCAGGGGGTCAGGCGGTGACCCGGCGCAGGCGGGCCTTGGGGGCCTCCTCGCCGGGGAAGACGCGCTTGACGCCGTCGCCCTTGGCCTGCTCGATGATCCGGATGTCGCGTACCAGGTGCTCCAGCCCGGCGGGCTCCAGCGAGGCGGCGTGGTCGGAGCCCCACATGGTGCGGTCGAGCGTGATGTGCCGCTCCACGCACACCGCGCCGAGCGTCACGGCCGCCAGCGAGATCTGCAGCCCGCGCTCGTGGCCGGAGTAGCCGACCGGCACGCCGTAGCGCTCCTTCAGCGTGGTGATCGTGCGCAGGTTCGCCTCCTCGGGCGGCAGCGGGTACGTCGAGGTCGCGTGCATCATGATCAGCCGGTCGGTGCCGAGGATCTCCACCGCCGCGTCGATCTCCGACAGCGTGGACATGCCGGTGGACAGGATGACCGGCTTGCCGGTGGCGGCGAGGGCGCGCAGGAGCTGGTGGTCGGCCACGCCGGCCGAGGCCACCTTGTGCACCAGGACGTCCATCTCCTCCAGGAACTCGACGGAGGGCACGTCCCACGGCGAGGCGAACCAGTGCAGGCCGCGCCCGGCGCAGTGCTCGGCGATCGCGGCGTACTCGTCGCGGCCGAACTCGGTGCGCTCCTTGTACTCCAGGTACGTCATCTCGCCCCACGGCGTCTGCCGGATCTGCCCCTTCTGCTCCTCGGGCACGCAGATCGCGGGGGTGCGCTTCTGGAACTTGACCGCCTGGCAGCCGGCCTCCGCGGCCACGTCGATGAGCCGGCGGGCGATGTCGAGGTCGCCGTTGTGGTTGATGCCGATCTCGCCGATGACGTAGACGGGCTCGCCGTCGCCCACCAGCGTGTCGCCGATCGCGACCGGGCCGAAGCGGGGGCGGGCCGGGCCCGCGGGAACGGCCTGGGCGGAGGGCTCAGGCCGGGCGGCCACCACGCGGTCGCACAGCTCGCGCACCGCGCCCGAGCCGCCGTTCCTGGTGAGCACGACGCGGGCGGCGGCGCGCACCCTCGGGTGGGCGTCCGGGGTCGCGACCGGCCAGCCGACCTCGCCCATCGGGCCCAGGTCGTTGACGTCGTTGCCGACGTAGGCCACCCTCGCCGGGTCCAGGCCCTCGATGTGCAGCCAGTCGCGCAGCACCGTGCGCTTGTCGGCCAGGCCCTGCAGCACGGGCACGCCGAGCTTGCGGGCGCGGGCGGCGACCACCGGGTTGTGCTCCGTGGACATGATCAGCACCTTGACGCCGGAGCGGCGCAGCAGCGACACGCCCATCCCGTCGGAGCGGCTGACCAGCACCATCTCGCGGCCGTCGGAGTCGACGTAGGCGCGGTCGTCGGTGTGCACGCCGTCGAAGTCGGTGATCACCGCGTCCACGTCGATCGGCTCCGGCCGGTCGATGAACGGCGCCAGCGCCCGGACCAGTTCCAGGTCCCCGGGCTCGTCCACCTCGATCGCGTGCCGGGCCGGCACCGGCTGGACCGCGGTGCGGCCGAAGAAGCGGTGGCCGTGCTCGCGCAGGCCGGACGCGCGCATGGCGTAGAACGCGCCGTTCTCGCGGAACTGGGGCTCACGGTCCTGCCGGCGCGGGCGGACGGCCGGGTCGTGGTTGACGCCCGCGCCCGCGGCCGTCCAGAGGAACTCGTGCGTCGGCAGCCCGGACACCACCGAGTCGGCCTCGCCGTCGAGGACCCTCCGCACGGCGGCCGACAGGTCCTCCGGGTCGATGAACGCGCTCGTGCACTGGACGAGCACGACGACCTCGGGGTCCGCGCCGAGCGCGTCGAGCGCGTGCAGCACCGCCGACTCGCTGGAGGCGGTCGCGCCGCTGAGCTCGGCGGGCCGCTCCACCACCAGCGCGCCCGCCTCGCGGGCGGTCGCCGCGATGCCGTCGTGGTCGGTGCTGACCACGACCTGGTCCACGAGCTCGGCGGCCAGGCAGGCGCGCACGGCTCTGGTCACCAGCGGCACGCCCCCGACCAGGGCGAGGTTCTTCAGGGGAACGCCCGCCGAACCTCCGCGGGCGGGAACTACTGCCAAGACTCGCAACGGTATCTCCTCAAAGCTTCTGATGGCAACCAGAAGCTAGAGGTCCGGATTGAACGCCCGGCGTCACCGTCATTAACGCTCCATGGGGATCCGGTAGAGCAGTTCTGGACGCCCCACCGCGCCGTACTGCGGCATGCGGACCGCCGTACCCAGCTCGACCAGGTGTTCCAGGTAGCGGCGGGCGGTCACGCGGGACACCCCGATCGCGTCGGCCACCGCCTGCGCGGCCATGCCGCCGGGCCGCCCGCGCAGCTCGGCCGCGACCGCGTCCAGGGTGTCCCTGGAGAGTCCCTTCGGCAGGCCGGAGCTGCCGCGCAGCGTGCCGAGCACGCGGTCCACGTCGCCCTGGCCGGCCGCGACCCCGGCCTCGTCCTTGAAGCGGGCGTAGCGGGTGAGCTTCTCCAGCAGCGTGGCGTACGTGAACGGCTTGAGCAGGTATTGAGAGACGCCGAGCGACACCGCCGAGCGCACCATCGCGAGGTCGCGGGCCGAGGTGACGGCGATGACGTCGCACATCAGGCCGCCCGCCCGGATGGCCCGCACCACCTCCAGCCCGTGCAGGTCCGGCAGGTACAGGTCGAGCAGGACGAGGTCCACCGGCCGGCGGCGCAGGAAGCGCAGCGCCTCGCCGCCGGAGCGGGCCACCCCGGCGACCGCGAAGCCGGGCACCCGCTCGACGTAGACGCGGTTGGCCTCGGCGGTGATCTCCTCGTCCTCGACGACCAGGACGGAGATCGCGGGGCGGGTCATCGGACGCGCTCCGGGATCGGCAGCCGGACGGTGAACGCCGACCCGCGCACCTCGATCTCCCCGCCGAGCCGCCGCACCGCCTGCCCGACCAGCGCCAGGCCGAGGCCGCGGCCGTCGCCCTTGGTGGTCCAGCCCCTGGCGAAGGCGGCCGGTCCCGCGAGCCCGGGACCGTCGTCGGCGACCCTGATGACGGCCCGGCCGCCGTCCGAACCGAGCCGCACCTCGACGCGGGTGCCCGCGTCGATGGCGTTGTCGATGAGGTTGCCGGCGATCGTGACCAGCGCGCGCGGGTCGAGGCCCCAGTCGTCGAGCGGCTCGTCCTCGCCGCCCTCGTGGACGATCACCAGCTCGACGCCGCGCTCGGCGGCCTCGGCGCTCTTGCCGAGCAGCAGCGCCGCGAGCACCGGTTCGCGGACCGCGCCCATCACGCGGTCGGTCAGCTCCTGCGCCGCGCGCAGCTCGGCGGTGCCGAGGGCGACGGCCTCCTCGGCGCGGCCCAGCTCGACCAGCGTGATCACGGTGTGCAGCCGGTTGGCGGCCTCGTGCGCGGCCGAGCGCAGCGACTCGGCGAATCCGCGCTCGGCGTCGAGCTGGCCGGTCAGCGCCTGCAGCTCGGTGGTGTCGCGTACGGTCACCACCCGGCCGAGCCTGCTCGCGGCGCTGTTGACCGCGAGGACCCGCTCGCCCACCAGGTGGACCCGCTCCTCGCCGGCGGCCGGCAGCTCGGCCAGGCCCAGCTCGTCCACGTGCCGGCCCTCGGCGTCGGCGGGCAGGCCGAGCAGCAGCCGGGCGGCGTCGTTGCACAGCGTCAGCGTGCCGTCCGCGCCGACCAGCAGCAGGCCCTCGCGGACGGCGTGCAGGACCGCGTCGTGGTGCTCGTGGATGCGGCCCAGCTCCACCGGGCCGAGCCCGTGCGTCTGGCGGCGCAGCCGGGCGGTCACCAGCCACGTGCCGGCCGCGCCCAGCCCGAGCGCGAGCGCCACGAGCAGGCCGCCCCAGCCGAGCTGGCCGCGCAGCATGGCGCTGATCCTGTCCACCGTGATCCCGGCGCTGACCAGGGCCACCACCCGGCCGCCCGACAGGACGGGGGTGACGGCCCGCTCGGACGGGCCGAGCGTGCCGGTGTAGGTCTCGGTGAACGTCTCGCCGCGCAGCGCGGGGCCGGTGTTGCCGAGGAAGCGCCGGCCGATCTCGTAGCGGTGGGGGTGGCTGAGCCGGGTGCCGTCCGGCCGCATGATGGTGATGAAGTCGACGCCCGTGCTCAGCCGCACCCGCTCGGCGAAGGGCTGCAGCCGCGCGCTCGGGTCGGCGTCGTCCAGGGCGTCGGCGACCTCGGGGGAGGCGGCCACGCTGACCGCCACGGCCGTGGCCCGGTGCCCGGCGTCGTCGGTGAGCAGCCGGTGCGCCTGCACCAGGGCGAGCACGGCGCCGCCCGCCGCGGTGACCGCGACCACGAGCAGTTGCAGGACCAGCATCTGGCCGGCCAGGCTCCAGCGACGCATGGTGAGAACACCTTTTTCCGGCTTTGGTGGTGAACGTAACTTACTCAATCGTGACCTGGGTCACGTAGGCCGCGCATAGTCGCACCACTGGAACATCTGTCCGCAGTGGCTGGAGACAACCCCCCATGCGCGATCGCACACGTTATCTGTACCTGGCCGTCATCGGGGCGGTCCTGCTCGGGATCCTGGTCGGGTTCGTCTGGCCGGAGGCCGGCCAGGCGCTCAAACCCCTCGGCACCGGGTTCGTCGCCCTCATCAAGATACTGATCGGGCCGATCATCTTCTGCACGATCGTGCTCGGCGTCGGCTCGGTGAGCCAGGCCGCCAAGGTCGGCAAGGTCGGCGGCCTGGCGCTCGGCTACTTCCTGGTGATGTCCACGGTCGCCCTGCTCATCGGCCTGGTCGTGGGCAACGTCATCCACCCGGGCGAGGGGCTGCGGCTCACCGACACCGCCCGGCAGGCGGCCGAGGCGGAGGCGGCCAAGGGCGCCGAGAGCGGCACCGTCGACTTCCTGCTCGGCATCATCCCCGACACGCTGCTGTCGTCCCTGACCGCGGGGTCGGTGCTGCAGGCGCTGCTGGTGGCGCTGCTGACCGGCTTCGCGCTCCAGGCCATGGGGGACAAGGGCAAGCCGATCCTGCGCGGCGTCGAGCACCTGCAGCGGCTCGTCTTCCGCATCCTCGCCATGATCATGTGGGCCGCGCCCGTGGGGGCGTTCGGCGCGATCGCGGCCGTCGTGGGCGCCACCGGCATCGAGGCGCTGAAGAGCCTCGCGATCATCATGATCGCCTTCTACACCACCTGCGTGCTCTTCGTGGGCATGGTGCTCGGCCCGATGCTGTGGCTGGTCGCCCGGATCAACCTGTGGTCGCTGCTGCGCTACCTCGGCCGTGAGTTCCTGCTGATCCTCTCGACGTCCTCCTCCGAGACCGCGCTGCCGCGGCTCATCGCCAAGATGGAGCACCTGGGCGTCAGCAGGACCGTCGCGGGCATCACCGTCCCGACCGGCTACTCCTTCAACCTCGACGGCACCGCCACCTACCTCACCATGGCCACGCTGTTCATCGCCACCGCGACCGGCTCGCCGCTGGAGTTCGGCGAGCAGGTGGCGCTGCTGCTGTTCATGATGATCGCCTCCAAGGGCGCGGCGGGCGTGACCGGCGCGGGCCTCGCCACCCTGGCGGGCGGCCTGCAGGCGCACCGGCCCGAGCTGGTGGACGGCGTCGGCCTCATCGTCGGCATCGACCGCTTCATGTCCGAGGCGCGGGCGCTGACGAACTTCGCCGGCAACGCCGTGGCGACGGTCCTCGTCGGCACCTGGACCGGCGACTTCGACCGGGAGCGCGCCGGCGAGGTGCTGTCGGGCCGGGCCCCGTTCGACGAGGCCACCCTTCTCGACGAGGACGAGGACGAGGCCGCTGGTGAGCGTCCCGAACCCGACGCCGGGGAGCGGGAGATGGCCCGCGCCTGACCCACGCCCCGTCCGGTCCGGCCGGTCCAGGGCTCAGCGCCCGGACCGGCCGCACCCGCGTGAGCGGCACCCCTGCCGCGACCGCCAGTACGGTGCCCAGGACCGAGACCCGGGAGAGCAGGTCCCGGTGCGTCAGCGGGTCCCCCAGCAGGCGGCGCCTGGCGGCCCGGACGCCGAGCAGGAAGGGCGCGACGTGGCCGACATCGGCGAGGCGCTCGTGACCAAGCATCTGATCGACAAGGGTGTCCCGCCTACGGACGAGGTGCTTGAGCCGGTCGTGCGCTCATGGGGGACGTTCTCAGCGCAGCTTGCGGGCGATGCCCGCGTAGCCCATGCGGGCCGTCTCCTCGTCCACGATCGTCGGGTGGGCGGGGTCGGCGAACGGCCACACGGCCGGCCCGAGCCCGTTGGCGAGACCCGGCGGGATCAGCTCGAAGTCGCCGAAGAAGGACTCGATTTTCTTGCCCGGCCGCGGCGTGAACGGCATCCCCGACTGCCGGTAGAACCCGGCGATGCGGGCGGCCCGCTCGGTGGCCACGTCGTTGCCCATGTGGGAGATGGCGAGGTAGCTGCCCGGGGCCAGCGCGTCGCGGTAGGCGGCCAGGAAGCCGTGCGGGTCCTCCTCGTCCGGCACGAAGTGCAGGATGAACATCATGAGCACGGCTACGGGCCGGGAGAAGTCGAGCAGCCCGCGCACCTCGGGGTCGGACAGGATCTCCTCCGGCCGGCGCACGTCGCCCAGCACCATGGCCACCCGGTTGGGGTCGGCCAGCAGCGCCCGGCCGTGCGTGGCCACCACGGGGTCGTTGTCGACGTAGACCACGCGGGCCTCGGGAACGATCCGGTGGGCGACCTCGTGCACGTTCTCCTGGGTCGGCAGACCCGAGCCCAGGTCGAGGAACTGCGTGATGCCTTGCTCGCACAGGTAACGGACCATGCGGCCGATGAACGCGCGGTTCTCCCGGGTGCCGTCGCGGACTTCGGGCATGACGCCGAGCACCATGTCGCCGAGGTCGCGGTCGGCCTTGAAGTTGTCCTTGCCGCCCAGGAAGTAGTCGTACATGCGGGCCGCGTTGGGGATGTGGGGGTCTACGCCCTGCGGCGCCTGCTCCGTCATGGACCAATGATCCACTATCGGAACGGTAGAAATCACGTAACCGCCGGAAGTTTGAGGACGAACCGGGCACCGCCCGGGAAGTCCTCCGCGGAGATCTGGCCGCCGTGCGCGAGCGCCACGTCCCGGGCGATGGCCAGGCCGAGGCCGGTGCCGCCGGCGTCGCGGCTGCGGGAGGCGTCCAGGCGGGTGAAGCGCTCGAAGATGCGCTCGCGCTCGGACTCGGGGATCTCCTGGCCGTCGTTCTCCACCGACAGCACCGCCGTGCCGTCCTTGCGCGTCACGCGCACCTGGACGTGGGTCTCGGCGTGCCGCTGGGCGTTGTCCAGCAGGTTCGTCAGCACGCGGGCGAGCTGCAGCCGCACCCCGTCCACCTCGACGCCGTCGGCGAGGTCGGCGTGGACCGGCAGCTTGTCGCTGCGCCGGTCCAGCTCCTGGCGCACCAGGCCGGCCAGGTCCACCCGCTCCTTGGCCGCGTCCACCCGGGAGCCGATCCTGGCGAGCAGGAGCAGGTCGGTGATGATCGCCTCCAGCCGGTCGGTGTCGCGCAGGGTGCTGTCCACCAGCGAACGCAGGTCGGTGTCCTCCGGGTAGAGCTGCGCGCTCTCCAGCTGGGCCCGCAGCCCGGCGATCGGGGTGCGCAGCTCGTGGGAGGCGTCGGAGGCGAACTGGCGCTGCTGCTCGGCGGAACGTTCCAGGCGGGTCAGCGTGCCGTTGATCGAGCGGGCGAGCTGGGCGACCTCGTCCTCGCCCGGCGGCTCGCTGACGCGGCTGCTCAGGTCGCCGGTGTGCACCGCGTCGAGCTGCTCGCGCATGGTGGCGACCGGGCGCAGCGCCCGCCCGGTGATGAGCCAGGTCGCCCACCCGGCCAGCGCGACCAGCACCGCGACCTCGGCGAAGACGATGAGCTCCAGGGTGCGCGTGGCCAGGACGTCCGGGGTGCTGCGCCCGGCGAGGACGACCGGCGAGTCGGGGGAGACGTTCACCCGGATCGCCGACAGGTGCACGCACTCGGTCGGCAGGCAGTTGTACACGTCGATCTCCGGGTCCTGCGGCGTGGGGCGCAGGTCGGTGAGCGGCGGGAGGGCGCGGGCGGCGTCGCTGGTGGCGAGCGTCCGCCCGTCGGTGCCGATGACCTGGATGAGGTCGACCGACGGGTTCGGCAGCGGGATGGCGGCGCCCTCGGGCAGGTTGCCGGAGCGCATCTCGTACGCCACCCGCTGGGCGGTGTCGCGGGTGTCGGCGAAGACGGACGACTCGACCAGCGTCCGGGAGAGGACGACGGCGGCGACGCCCACGGGCACCAGCACGAGGGCCGCCACGATCGTCGCGATCAGGGTCACCCGTCCCCGGAGGGAGCTGCCCCAGATCGACCGGAACACCGCCGACATCCCACGACATTACCGAGCGTCATGGCTCACAGATGGCGCGAGCAGGGAAAGATCCCCCAAAGCGTCAGTTATGACTCGTCAGGGCTGGATCCGGACCGTTGGATCCAGACGGCGGTGTCGGGCGGGATCGACCCGTCGGCCTCCAGCGGGCCGCTGGCCAGCAGCACCTCGCCCGCGACGTCCGGCCGCACCGGACGCTCGCCGGTGTTGAGCACCACGACCAGGCCGGGGTGCCGCTCGACGGCCAGGACGTCCTCGGGGGAGTCCAGCCAGGTCAGCGTGCCGCCGCCGAGCGCCGGATGCCGTCTGCGCAGGCGCAGCGCCGCCCGGTAGAGGTTCAGCGTCGAGTCCGGGTCGTCCTCCTGGGCCGCGGCCGACAGCGCCGTCCACTCCGCCGGGATCGGCAGCCACGGGTCGACCCAGCCGCAGCCGGGCTCGGCGGTCCACGGGATCGGCACCCGGCAGCCGTCGCGGCTCTCGCCCCGGCGCAGGAACGCCGGGTCCTGGCGCAGCTCGTCCGGCAGGTCGAGCACGTCGGGCAGGCCCAGCTCCTCGCCGTTGTAGAGGTAGGCCGAGCCGGGCAGGGCCAGCATGAGCAGGGTGGCCGCGCGGGCGCGGGCCAGGCCGCCGTGGCGGGTGGCGTGGCGCGGCTTGTCGTGGTTGGACAGCACCCAGGTGGTGGGCGCGCCGACCAGCTCGGCCTCGGCCAGCGACTTCTCGATGACCGCGCGGAACGACTTGGCGTGGAAGTCGGCCATCATGAACTCGAAGTTGAACGCCTGGTGCAGCTCGTCCGGGCCGATGTAGCGGGCCAGGCGCTCGGGGGAGGAGACCCACGCCTCGGCCACCGCCATCCTGCCGCCCGGGTAGGAGTCGAGGATCGGCCGCCACTCGCGGTAGATGTCGTGCACGCCGTCCTGGTCGAAGTACGGCACCTGCTCGTCGCCGAGCATCTCGGCCTGCGGGCCGTCCTTCGCCCCGACGTCCGGGAGGCCGGCGGCCTTGACCATGCCGTGGGCCACGTCCACGCGGAAGCCGTCCACGCCGCGGTCCAGCCAGAAGCGCAGGATGTCGCGGAACTCGGCGCGCACCTCGGGGTGGTCCCAGTTGAGGTCGGGCTGCTCCGGCGCGAACAGGTGCAGGTACCACTGGCCGTCCTCGACCTGGGTCCACGCCGGGCCGCCGAAGATCGACTCCCAGTCGTTGGGCTGGTCGCGGAAGACGTAGCGGTCGCGCAGCCCGGCCTGGAACCAGGGGTGCTGGTCGGAGGAGTGGTTCGGCACCAGGTCCACGACGACCCTGATGCCCTTGCCGTGGGCGTCGGCGACGAGCGCGTCGAAGTCGGCGAGCGTGCCGAAGCGCGGGTCCACGTCGCGGTGGTCGGCCACGTCGTAGCCGCCGTCGGCGAGGGGAGAGGTGTAGAAGGGGCTCAGCCAGATCGCGTCCACGCCGAGGCGGGCGAGGTAGTCCAGGCGGTCGCGCACGCCCTGGAGGTCGCCGGTGCCGTCGCCGTCGGCGTCGGCGAAGCTTCGCGGGTACACCTGGTACACGACGGCGTCCCGCCACCAGTCGTCGTTGCCGAGCAGCATGGTCGTCCTTCCCCCGGTGGACCCGAGCGGTCCGGTGATGTTCAGGTGGTTCGGTGGTGTTCTGGTGAAGGATGTCCCGATCGCCGGTTCCCGGTCAAGCGCAACTTTCCGCAAGTTGCAGGAGTGACGTGGGGGTTTGGTAGCGCTATTTCGCAAGACCTTCCAATTCTTGCAAAGTGCCGCTGACTTCGTGTGGTCACCCCGATCCTCGCGTGTTCCTCTGGAGCAGAGGTACGTCGTCCCCGGCCTCACGGCCGGCGCTGTCAAGGGATAGGTGCATTGCGCTACGTCGAGGAGCCGCATCACGACGGCTCGGCCCTGTACGTCCCCGACCAGGAGCCCGCGCTCGGCGCGCGGGTGACGCTCTGGCTGCGCGCGCCGCTGGCCGCGGGCGTCACCGCCGTGCGCGTACGGGCCGTCCACGACGGCGAGCCCCGCTACGCCGAAGCCGCGCCCGCCGCCAGGGACGTCCCCGGCCTCGGCCGCCGGGACACCTGGTGGCGGGCCGTGATCACGGCCGTCAACCCGGTCACGCCCTACCGGTTCCTGCTGGCGACCCGGCGGGGCCAGGTGTGGCTGACCGCGGCCGGCCTCGCCCCGTACGACGTCACCGACGCCACGGACTTCCGGCTGGTCTGCCACGAGCCGCCGCCGCGCTGGATGCGGGACTCGATCGTCTACCAGATCTTCCCCGACCGCTTCGAGCGCTCCCGCCCGATGCCCGGCCTGCCCGAGTGGGCGCTGCCGCGCGACTGGGACGCCGACCCCGTCATCCCCTCGGGGCCCGGGACCTCCCAGCAGTTCTACGGCGGCGACCTCGACGGCGTCGTCCGGCGGCTCGACCACGTCCAGAGCCTCGGCGCCGACACCGTCTACCTGACGCCGATCTTCCCGGCCCGCTCCAACCACCGCTACGACGCCGCCACCTTCGACCGGGTCGACCCGCTGCTCGGCGGCGACGCGGCGCTGCGCCGCCTGGCGGACGCGCTGCACGCGCGCGGCATGCGCCTGCTCGGCGACATCACCACCAACCACTGCGGTGACACCCACGCGTGGTTCACCGCCGCCGTCTCCGACGTCGACGCGCCCGAGCGTGAGATGTTCTACTTCGACCGTGACACCGGCGACTACGAGTCCTGGTGGGGCGTCAAGACGCTGCCCAAGCTCAACTGGACCAGCCCGCGCGTGCGCGAGGAGATGCGCGCGGTCCTGACCCGCTGGCTCGGCCCGCTCGACGGCTGGCGCGTGGACGTCGCCAACATGACCGGCCGGCGCGGCGCCGACGACCACGCGCACGAGGCCGCCGCGTACCTGCGGGCCGCGCTCGGCCCGGACGCGGCGCTCATCGCCGAGCACAACCACGACGCGAGCGGCGATCTCGACCGCGGCGGCTGGCACGGCACCATGAACTACGGCGGCTTCACCCGCCCGGTCTGGGCCTGGCTGCGCGCCCCCGACCTGGACCTCGACCGCTTCCTCGGGGTGCCGGGCGGCGTGCCCGAGCGCGACGGGCCCGCCACGCTCGCGACCATCAGGACCTTCGCCGCCCACATGTCGTGGCGCTCGTTCGTGCACTCCTGGCAGCTCCTCGACTCCCACGACTCGCCGCGCGTACGCACCGTCACCGGCTCGCGCGAGCGCCACCTGCTCGCCCTCGGCCTGCAGGCCACGCTGCCCGGCACGCCCATGGTCTACGCCGGCAGCGAGTTCGGCCTGACCGGCGTCAACGGCGAGCACTCGCGCACCCCGATGCCTGGAACCGGCCCGCCGACCAGGACCCCGCCACCCTCGCCGGCTACCGGGCGCTGCTCGGCCTGCGCCGCGCCGAGCCCGCGCTGCGCCATGGCGGGCTGCGCTGGCTGCACGCCGACGCCGACTGCCTGGTCTTCGCCCGCGAGACGGAGGAGGAGACGCTCGTGGTGGCCGCCCGCCGGGCCCCGGGCGGGCCGCTGCGGACCGGCGTCCGCATGGAGGGCGTGCACGGCGCGGCGGACGGCGACGAGATCCCCGGCAACATTTCCGGCGACGCAGAGTCACTGAGTGTGTGGCGCGTCACACACTGAACACGCTACGGTGGCCTGTGTTAATTGCCGTTTCAATTAGATAGTGGTGCGCTAGATGAGGTTGCTGTCCGTAGCCGTCCTGGCCTCGATTCTGCCCGCCGTTCCCGCGACGGCGGCCTCGGCCCGAGCGGGCACCACCTACTACGTCGACTCCAGGGCGGGCGACGACTCGGCCGCGGGCACCAGCGCCCGCGCGGCGTGGAGGACGCTCGACGCGGTCAACGCCGCCGACCTCAAGCCCGGCGACACCGTCGCGCTCAAGCGCGGCAGCTCCTTCACCGGCCCGCTCAGGCTGACCGCCAAGGGCACCGCCGCCCGGCCGATCTCCGTCAAGTCCTACGGCAAGGGACCGCTGGCCAGGATCAGCGGCTCCGACAACGACTGCGTGATCATCCGCGGCGACAACTGGCGGGTCAGCGACCTGCGCGCCTCCCGCTGCCGCTGGGCCGGCTTCCGCGTCGACGGCCGCGGCAACCAGCTCTCCGGCGTGCGGGCCGACGGCAACGTCGCCGGGGTGCAGATCACCGGCTCGCGCAACACCGTCCGCGACAGCGTCCTCAGCGACAACAGCCGCATGAGCGTCAACAACGCGGGCGGCGACGACGACTCCGGCGCCTTCGGCGTGCTGCTCAACGGCGACGACAACGTGATCACCGGCAACACCATCACCGGCAGCTACGCCAGGAGCGCCGACTACGGCACCGACGGCGCCGCCATCGAGATCTACGACGGCGACCGCAACCTCGTCACCCACAACATCTCCCGCGACAACGAGACCTTCACCGAGCTCGGCGCGCGCAAGGGCAGGACCGCCACCGGCAACGTCTTCGCCTTCAACGTCGTGACCTCCTCCCGAGGCCGGGCCTCCTTCCTCGTCACCCGTGGCCCCGGCCACGTCGTCGGGCCGGTCAAGGGCACCATCGCGGTGCACAACTCGGTCTACCTGCCCGCCAAGGAGACCATCGGCTGGTCCTGCCACGACGGCTGCTCGCCCGGGATCCTCAAGCTCCGCAACAACGTCATCATCGTCGGCGGCGAGGCCGGCTGGGAGGACGGCAAGGGCGCCGACGAGGCCGGCAGCGTCTACCAGGGGCGCACCAAGTTCAAGCTCGGGCCCAAGTCCGTCGTGGCCGACCCGAGGTTCGTCTCCCGCACCGACCTGCGGCTGCGGCCCGGTTCCCCGGCCATCGGCCGTGCCCTGCCGCTGAGCGCCGCCTGGTTCGGCGGCGGCAAGGGCCGCCCCAAGGACATCCTGGGCCGCGAGCTGGACGGCACGCCGGACGCGGGGGCCTACCAGAGCGGCCGTTAGCATGGGGCGGTGGTAGCTCCTGATCTTCGCCGGCCGCTGGTCCGGCAGCTCGCCGAGTCCGAGGGCCCGCGCCGCTACTGGCACACCGCCGACGACGCGGGCCGCGTGTGGCTGTTCGAGAGCGTCGAGGGCGGCGATGGCGAGCAGTGGGCGATCCGGCAGGTCGAGGTCGGCCCCGACCGCGCCGCCCGCCGCTACTGGTGGCGGCACCTCCAGGACGAGCAGGGCTTCCTCACCGACCAGCCGCTGGAGATCTGGGACCTCACCGAGATCACCGGGGCCGCCTTCGACTCCGTGTGGGAGGCGGCCGGCTGATCAGCCCCGCGCGCCGGCGCCCGCCGCGCCGCCTTCCAGGCCCCGGACGATGAGCTCGACCGCGATGTTCAGGCTGCGCCCGGTCTCCTCGGGGTCGTCGGGCAGGTGACCCCGCAGCTGCGACGAGATGATCCCCGACACGAACGCGTACAGCACGTCGCTCGTGCGCCGCAGCTCCTCCTCGGGCACCCCCGCCAGCCGCAGGATGCGCTCCAGCACCTGCCACAGTGACATCCGCCGGTCGGCGACCATGCGCGGATGACCGTGCACGTAGATCCACAGGGCGGGGTGCTGCCGTGCGTGCCGGTGGTAGGCGAGCGCCAGGGCGCGAAGCTGCTCCTGCCACGGCCGGCCGTCGTCGGACGGCAGGCTCATCCGGCGCGCCGCCGTGGCGCACACGAGCTCCAGCAGCGCCTCCTTGCTCTCCACGTGGTGGTAGAGCGACATCGGGTTGACGGCGAGCTCGGCGGCCAGCTTGCGCATGGACAGCCCTTCGACGCCGCCGGCGTCCACCAGTCGCAGCGCCGCGGCGCTGATCTCGTCGATGTTCAGCGGGGTTCCCCTGCGCGCGCTCACGGCCATACACCGTATGGTAGCGTCAGCCATACGGTGTATGGCTACCTTCCTGGAGCACGTGATGGCACGGACGATCCCCGCCCCGCAAGGGCTGCCCCTCCTCGGCAACACGTTGCAGATCCCCGCGCACGCGCCGACGGAGCACTTCGTCGAGGTGGCGGCCCGTTACCGGGAGGAGGGCGTCTTCCGCCTGGAGGTCGCCGGCCGGACCATCGTGATGGTCTTCGACCCCGACCTGGTCGCCGAGGTGTGCGACGAGAGCCGCTTCGTCAAGCGCATCCGGCCGCCGCTGTCGATCGTGCGCGAGTTCGGCGGCGACGGCCTGTTCACCGCCGAGCGGCACGAGCCGGTCTGGGGGCAGGCGCACCGCATCCTGCTGCCCGCCTTCAGCCAGCGCTCGATGAAGGCGTACTACCCGCAGTTCCTGGAGGTCGCCGAGCGGCTCGTCGCCTCCTGGGCGGCCCGGCAGGGCGAGGACCTGCCCGTCGCCGACGACATGACCAGGCTCACGCTCGACACGATCTCGCTCACCGGGTTCGGCCACCGCTTCGACTCCTTCGACTCGCCCGAGCTGCACCCGTTCCTCAAGGCCATGGGCGGGGCGCTCACCGAGGCCATGCTGCGCAACCAGCAGCTCCCGTTCGTCACCCGGCTCAAGCGCCGGCACGAGGAGGCCTACCAGCGCGACATCGCCACCATGCGGGCCCTGGTCGACGACGTCATCAGGGAGCGCAGGGCCGGGGGCGGCGGCGGGTCGGGCGACCTGCTCGGGCTCATGCTGGAGGCCGCCGACCCGCGGACCGGCGCCCGGCTGTCCGACGAGAACATCCGCAACCAGGTGCTCACCTTCCTCATCGCCGGCCACGAGACCACCAGCGGCCTGCTCTCCTTCGCGCTGTACAACCTGCTGCGCGAGCCCCACACGCTGGCCCGCGCCTACGAGGAGGTGGACCGGCTGCTGCCCGGCGACGAACCGCCCTCCTACGAGACGATCATGAAGCTCGACGTCGTCCCCCGCGTCCTGGAGGAGACGCTGCGTCTGTGGTCGCCGATCCCCGCGTTCGGCGTGAGCGCGATCGAGGACACCGAGATCGGCGGCTACCCGATCCCCAAGGACCAGGGCGTGGGCGTGCTGCTGCCGGTCCTGCACCGCCATCCCAAGGCGTGGGAGCGGCCGGACGAGTTCGACATCGACCGCTGGCTGCCCGGGCAGCGCGAGCACCACCATCCGGCCGCGTACAAGCCGTTCGGCAACGGGGAGCGGGCCTGCATCGGCCGCCAGTTCGCGCTCACCGAGGCCAGGCTGGCGCTGGCGATGATCCTGCGCCGCTTCGCGCTGTCCGACCCGGACGCCTACCGGATGAAGATCAAGCAGACCCTCACCCTCAAGCCGGACGGGTTCACCCTGCGGGTACGCGAGCGGCGCGCCCACGAACGAACCGTCGCCGCCCTCCCCGCCGCCGCCCTGCCCGCCGCCGTCACGTCCGAGCGGGAGCGGGACGTGGAGGTCGCCGGGGTGCCGCTCACCGTCGCCTACGGCTCCAACCTCGGCACCAGCGCCGACCTCGCCGAACGGCTGGCCGAGCGGGCCGGGCGGGCCGGCTTCGCCACCACGCTGACCACGCTCGACGAGCTCGCCGCCACGCTCACCACGCCCGGCGAGGCCGGCCCGCCGCCCGAGGGCCCGCTGATCGTGGTCGCCTCCTCCTACAACGGCAAGGCCCCCGACAACGCCCAGCGCTTCGACGCCCTCGGCACGCTGCCGGACCTGTCCGGGACACGCCTCGCGGTGCTCGGCTGCGGCAACACCCAGTGGCCGACCTACCAGGCGTTCCCGCGCCGCGTCAGCGACAAGCTGACCGCCGCCGGCGCGGTGCCGCTGGTCGAGCGGGGCGAGGCCGACACCGACGGCGACTTCGACGGCGACGTGTCGGCCTGGACCGCCCGCCTCTGGGCGGCCCTCGCCGGGGAGTACGGCGCCGGCGCCGCCGCGACCGGCCCCCGCTACACGATGGAGGTGCTGAGCGAGGCCGAGGTCCGGCCGGCCGTCGTCTCCGAGCGGGCCGTCCCGCTGACCGTCGTCGCCAACGAGGAGCTGACCGGCGACCCCGCCGGGCTCTGGGACTTCTCGGCCGAGGCGCCCCGTCCCGGCGTGCGCTCCATCGTGGCCCGGCTGCCCGAGGGCGTCACCTACACGGCGGGCGACCACCTGGCCGTCTTCGCCAAGAACGACCCCGAGCTGGTCGAATGGGCGTTGCGCTGCCTGCGCGTCCCCCGCGAGCAGGTCCTGCGGCTGCGCGCCTCCGGCGCCACGCACCTGCCCGTGGACACGCCGGTGACCGCCGGGCTGCTGCTGAGCGAGTTCGCCGAGCTGCAGGAGGTCGCCACCCGGGCCGATCTGGAGGCGCTGGCCGCCCACACCGGGTGCCCGTTCACCCGCCGCCAGCTCGCCGAGCTGACCGCGAACTACGCCGAGGAGGTCCTCGCCAAGCGCCTGTCCCCGCTGGCGCTGCTCGACCGCTTCCCCGCGATCGAGCTGCCGCTGCCGGTGTTCCTGGAGCTGGCCGGGCCGATCAGGCCCCGCTACTACTCGGTCTCCTCCTCGCCGCTGGCCGATCCGTCGCTGGCGCGGCTCACGGTCGGGCTCGTCGAGGGCCCCGCGTGGTCGGGGAGCGGCACCTACCACGGCACCTGCTCGGCGTACCTGGCCGGGCTGGGGGAGGGCGAGGTCTTCTACGGCTACGTCCGGGTGCCCGCGCCCGCGTTCCGGCTGCCCGCCGACCCGTCCACGCCGGTGATCCTCGTCGGCCCCGGCACCGGGTTCGCGCCGCTGCGCGGCTTCCTGGAGGAGCGGGCGCTGTCGGCCGCCCCCGGCCGGGTCCTGGTGTTCGCCGGGTGCCGGCACCCCGAGCACGACCTGCTCTACCGCGACGAGCTCGCGGCCTGGGCCGGGCGGCCGGAGGTGAGCGTGCGCACCGCGTTCTCGGCCGTCGCCGGGCATCCGTACCGGTACGTCCAGGACGCGCTCGCCGCGCACGGCGAGGAGGTGTGGGAGCTGCTGGAGCGGGGCGCGCACGTGTACGTCTGCGGCGACGGCCTGCGCATGGCGCCCGCCGTCCGGCAGGCCCTGCTGGACCTGCACCGGGAACGCTCGGGCGGGGACGGCGCCGCCTGGCTGGCCGGTCTGGAGGAAGTCGGCCGCTACCAGCAGGACGTGTTCGCCTGACCTCGGATCGTCGTCAGCCGTCCGGCTCTTGGGGCACGATCTGCGAAAACTCCAGCCCGCTATGGGCAGACCGTGGTTGATAATCCGGACTTAAACCCGAATCTAGGGATAGAAGCGCAGCATGTACGAAATTTCCGTGGAACAAACAGGAAACCTTTCCACGGCACTGTGAGAGCTCGGGAAAGGGGGCGGCGATGTTGCTGCGACTGAGGGTGTCCCTGCCGGACCGGCCGGGCGGGCTCGGCCAGGTGGCCAAGGCGCTGGGCACACTCGGAGCCGACATCCTGCAGGTCACCGTGCTCGAACGGGAGACCGGGCGGGCCGTGGACGACTTCACCGTCTCCTGGCCGGGCCAGGTGACCCCGGCCGAGGCCCGCGAGCGGCTGTCGGCGGTGCCCGGACTGCGCGTCGAAGGCGTGTGGACCACCAAGGAGGTGCCGGGGTCGGCGCTCGACTACGACCTGCTCTCGCACGTCGTGGCCGAGCCGGGCCGCGGCCTCGCCACCCTGGTGGACGCGCTGCCGGGGCTGTGCGGGGCGGAGTGGTCGCTCGCGGTGGCCGACGGCGCGGTGCGGCACGCCTCGCTGGCCGCCCCCGACACGTTCGAGCTGCCCGCGCCGCCTCCCCGCGCCGTCGCCGTGGACGCCCGCGAGCTGCGGCTCATGCTGCTGCCGGTGCTGGACCACGACATGCACCTCGTCGTGGCGCGGGCCGCGGAAGGACCGGTCTTCCACCGCGCGGAGATCGAGCGCGCCGTCCGCATCGTGGACGTCGTCGCCAAGCTCGCCGCCCGGACCACCGCGTAGGACCTCCGCTTCGCAGGACATTGACCTGGTAAGTGCCGCCTTATTAACGTGAGCTGCCTGATCAGCGAGCGGACGGGGATTCGAGGCACATGGATTTCGAGCTGACCGACGAGCAGAAGGCGTTCCGGGAGACCCTGCGCGCGTTCGTGGACAAGGAGATCGTGCCGGTCGCCGTCGAGTGGGAGCACTCCGGCAGGTACCCGGCCGAGATCGTCGACAAGATGAAGCAGATGGGCCTGTTCGGCCTGTCCGTGCCCGAGGAGTACGGCGGCATGGGCGCCGACATGGTGTCGTTCGCCCTGGTCTTCGAGGAGATCGCGCGCGGCTGGATGGGCGTGGCAGGCACCATCGGCTCCCACTCGCTCGCCTGCTGGATGATCAACCGGCACGGCACCGAGGAGCAGCGGCGCCTCCACCTCAGGGACCTCGCCACCGGCGCCCGCCGCACCGCGATCGCCCTCACCGAGCCCGGCGCCGGCACCGACCTCCAGGGCATCCAGACCCGCGCGGTACGCGACGGAGACCACTACGTGGTGACCGGCACCAAGACGTGGATCACCAACGCCCGCCACGCCGACCCGCTGCCCGTCCTCGTCAAGACCTCGATCACCGAGCCCGCCCACAAGGGCATGTCCGTGCTGCTCGTGGACCCGTCCTCGCCCGGCTTCAGCGTCAGCCGCGACCTGCCCAAGCTCGGCTACAAGGGCACCGAGACCTGCGAGGTGGTGCTCGACGAGGTACGGGTGCCGGTCTCCGCCCTGCTCGGCGGCGTCGAGGGGCGCGGCATGCAGCAGGTGCTCGGCGGGCTGGAGATCGGCCGGGTCAACATCGCCGCCCGCGCCGTCGGCGTGGCGCAGGCCGCCTACGACGCCGCGCTCGGCTACGCCCGGCAGCGCACCGCGTTCGGGCAGCCCATCGCCGACTTCCAGGCCGTCCAGCTCAAGCTCGCCGACCTGGCCACCGAGATCCAGGCGGCGCGGCTGCTGACGTACTGGGCGGCGTCCCAGGCCGACAGCGGCAAGCGGGTGGACATGGAGGCCGGGATGGCGAAGTACTTCGCCTCCGAGGTGGCGCTGAAGGCGTCCCTGGAGTCGATGCGCATCCACGGCGGCTACGGCTACTCGCAGGAGTTCGCGGTCGAGCGGCTCTACCGGGACGCGCCGCTGATGGCGATCGGCGAGGGCACCAACGACGTGCAGCGGCTGGTGATCGCCCGCGCGCTGGTGTCGGGCAAGGGCAGGATCGGCTGGTGACGGCCGGCTCCCTATCCTGGTGCCAGTGACGGCCTGCGCGAGCGAGGGGTGCCATGGCTCACCAGCGGAACTCCGGCCCCGACCATGATCACGGCCCCGACCATGATCACGGTCACGGGCATGGTCACGGGCAGCGGCGTGGTCTCAAAGGGCTGGTGAGGCGGGTCGCGCACGTCGTGACCCCGCACACCCACGACAGCGCCGGCCGCACCGACACCGCCCTGGAGTCCAGCAGCCGCGGCATGCGGGTCCTCGCCGTCTCCTTCGCCGCGCTGATGGTCACCGCCGCCGTCCAGGCGGTCATCGTCGTGGCCTCCGGCTCGGTGGCGCTGCTCGGCGACACCCTGCACAACGTCGCCGACGCCCTCACCGCCGTCCCGCTGGCCATCGCGTTCTCGGTCGGCCGCCGCGCGGCCACCCGCCGCTTCACCTACGGCTACGGCCGCGCCGAGGACCTGGCGGGCATCGTCATCGTCGCGATCATCGCCGCCTCCGCCGCCCTCGCCGGGTACGAGGCCGTCCAGCGCCTCCTGCACCCCCAGGACATCCGCGCCGTCGGCTGGGTGGCCGCCGCCGCGGTCGTCGGCTTCCTGGGCAACGAGTGGGTGGCCCGCTACCGGATCAGGGTCGGCAAGGAGATCGGCTCGGCCGCCCTGGTCGCCGACGGCCTGCACGCAAGGACCGACGGCTTCACCTCGCTCGCCGTGCTCCTCGGCGCGGGCGGCGCCGCGCTCGGCTTCCCGGTCGCCGACCCCGTCGTCGGCCTGCTGATCACCGTCGCCATCTGCTTCGTCCTGCGCGACGCGGCCCGCGAGATCTACCACCGCCTCATGGACGCCGTGGACCCCGCTCTGGTGGACGCGGCGGAGGGCATCCTCACCGGGGTGCCCGGCGTGCGGAGCGTCGGCTCGGTCCGGCTGCGCTGGATCGGCCACGCCCTGCGCGCCGAGGTGGAGATCCTGGTGAGCCACGACATGTCGGTCGTGGACGCGCACGCGGTGGCCGTCGAGGCCGAGCACCGCCTCATCCACGAGCTGCCCCGCCTGCGCGCCGCGACCGTCCACACCGACCCCTACGGCCCGGACGGCGCCGACCACCACGCCTCGCTCACCGCGCACCGGAGCGAGTGAGGAGACGGGCGGCATCACCCGCCGCCGTACGGGTAAGTTGGTGCGGGTGTCCGCAGCCACCGCTCCGCTCGTGCCCAGCGACCCCGGCGGCCAGGGCGGCCCGGCGGGCCCCGGCCCGTCCGGCACCGGCGCCCGGCTGGCCTGGCTCGACGCCCTGCGCGGCATCGGGGCGACGGCCGTGGTGGCCGAGCACCTGCTGCCGTGGTTCCTGCCGGGGCTGCGGCCCTACTGGTTCAGCCTCGGCGTCTACGGCATCCTGGTGTTCTTCCTGGTCAGCGGCTACATCATCCCGACGTCGCTGGAGCGCCACGGCGACGTGCGGGCCTTCTGGATCAGCCGGTTCTTCCGCCTCTACCCGCTCTACCTGGCCGTGACCGCGCTCGTGCTGGCCCTCTCCTGGTGGGTGCCGGTGCGCGCCGAGGTGCCGCGCGACGGGAGCGCGGTCGCGGCGCACGCCACGATGCTGCTCGACGTGGTCAGCGTCGGCGGCGTGGCCGACACCATGTGGACGTTGTCGTACGAGATGGTCTTCTACCTCGTGGTCACCGCGCTGTTCCTGGTCGGCGGTCACCGGGGGAGCGGGACGCTGGCGATGGTGTTCGCCGCCGGGGCCGTGGTCGTGGGCCTGGTGGCGGGCGGGGCCGTGTTCCGTGGCGTGTGGCCGGCGTACGTGACGGCGGTCGTGTTCGCGGCCGGGCTGGCGTGCGTGCTGTGGGGGCGGGCCCGCACGGCGGCGGCCTGCGTGCTGGGCGTGACCGCGCTGGCGGCCCTGGTGCTGAGCAGCCGCATCCCGTGGCTCGGCGTGGCGGTGGTGGCGGTCATGTTCGCGGGCACCGCGATCCGCCGCTGGGAGGAGGGCACGGGCCCGCTGTGGCCGGTGGCGGTGACGGCGGCGCTGGTCGTGCTGGCGCCGCTGCAGGCGATCGAGGCCGGCTGGTGGTGGGTGGAGGCCGACGTCTGGCTGACCACGATCGCGCTGGCGGGCGGCACGTTCGCGGGCGGGATGGCGCTGCGCGGGCGGCGGCTGCCCCGGGCGCTGGTCTGGCTGGGCCTGGTCAGCTACTCGCTCTACCTGGTCCATCATCCGCTGCTGAAGTACTTCACGGAGCTCTCGGGCGACCTGCGGCACGCCGAGCCGGCGTTCCAGGCGGCGATGGCGGTGCTCGCCCTCGCGCTGGTGCTGGGGGCGAGCGCCCTCGCCTACCGCTACGTCGAGCGGCCCGGCCAGGCGTGGGGCCGCCGGGTCGCGCGCGCCTTCTCAGGCGCCGGCCGCGGCGGGCTCCGGAGCGGCGGCGGGCGGGCCGGATAGGGCCGCTCCGAGGCGCGGGTGGCGGGCCAGCGCCCGGGCCACCACCGGATCCTCGGCGACGAGGAAGGCCAGGTGCCGCACGGCGTGCGCGACCACGTTGGCGAGCGTGACGTGATCCGGCGACGGCGTCGCGGGCCCGGCGCCCCTGGCGATCTCCAGGTCGGGCGCGTGCTCGGCGGGCAGCCAGGGGGCGGGGTCCGGGCACACGGCGTACGTGAGCACGACCCGGCCGTCCGGCTCGTAGCGCCAGCTCGTGGAGTGCAGCACCACGCCGGGGTCGTCGCCGCGCACCCCGGCCAGCCGCCGCGCGGCCTCGTCGGGGGTCTCGCCGGCGCGCGGGCTGGTCGTGGCGTGCCGGTACGACCAGCGATTGTCGGTGCCCACCCGTAGCATGAGCGTCTCAACAGAGACCACGTGTCCTGCCGTCATCGCCACCAACCTACTGCAATCCATGCGCAACTACGGGCACCACGCAATGTGCCCTTCGCTCTTGAACCGCGCGGCGAGCCCGGCTGTAGTCGAAGGGCGGGCGACAGAGAGGGGCATAACAACGATGCCAGGTGTGCTGGTGCTGATGGGGTCGGGCGAGACGAGCCCGACCATGGTCGAGGTCCACCGCGCCGCCACGCGCGAGCTGCGCCCGGGAGCGCGGGCGGTGCTGCTCGACACCCCCTACGCCTTCCAGGAGAACAGCGCGGACATCTCCGCCCGCGCCCGCCGCTACTTCGCCCACAGCGTGGGGCTGACGGTCGAGGTGGGCACCGGCATCGCGGGGGCCGACTGGGTGTTCTCGGGGCCGGGGAGCCCGACCTACGCGCTCGACCGGTGGGCCGAGTCCGGCGTGGCCGGCGACCTGCGGGCGCGGGTCCGCGCCCGGCAGGGGGTGACCGTGCTCGCCTCGGCGGCGGCCTGCACGGCCGGCCTGGCCACCGTCCCCGTCTACGAGATCTACAAGGTGGGCGCCGAGCCCCACTGGCGCGAGGGCATCGACCTGCTGGAGCCGCTCGGGCTGCGGGCCGTCCTCATCCCGCACTTCGACAACGCCGAGGGCGGCACCCACGACACCCGCTACTGCTACCTCGGCGAGCGGCGGCTGTCACGGATGGAGCGCGAGCTGCCGGAGGGCACCGCGGTGCTCGGCCTCGACGAGCACACCGCGCTCGTCATCGACCTGGAGAGCGAGAGCGTGCGCGTCGCCGGGCGGGGCGGGGTCACCGTGCGCCTGCCGGGGTCGGCGGCGGTGCTGCCGGCGGGCACCCGCACCGACCTCGCGGAGCTGCGCCGGCTGGCCTCCGGCGTGGGCGGCGCGCCCGTGCCGCCGGCTCCCGCGGAGCGGGCCGCCGCGCCCGCCGAGGTGACGCTGGAGGAGACGATCCGCGCCGGCGAGGCGCGCTTCCGCGCGGCGGAGGCGGAGGCCGACCTCGTGGCGGCCGCGCAGGCCGTCCTCGACCTGGAGGCCGAGATCGTCAAGTGGGCCGCCGACACCGAGGAGGACGCCGGCGGCGTCGAGCAGGCGCGCGAGCTGATGCGGCTGCTCATCGCCCGCCTCGGCGAGCTGGCCGCCGACTCCGGCCGCCGCTCGGCGAGCCTCGGCAGCCTGGTGGAGTCGCTGCTCGCGCTCCGCGCCGCGCTGCGCGGGCAGGGCCGCTACGACGTCGCCGACGCCCTGCGCGAGGCGATGCGCGCCGGCGGCGTCCAGATCGAGGACACCCCAGACGGCCCCCGCTGGAGCCCGTGACCCCGGCGGCATGCCGATCGAGGGCAACGGCCCCCCGCTGGGGCCGGGTCCGCGACCCGCCGGCGTCAGCGGCGGGGCGGGTCGATGCGGGCGCCGTCCGGCCGGAAGATCATGATGCGCGAGAGGTCCACCGCGACCTTGGCGGCGTCGCCCGCGCGCCAGACCGGGCGGTTGCCGAGCCGGACGATGAGGTCCGCGCGGCGGTGGATGCCGCTGCCCGCGCTGCCGACGCGCTCCTGCTCCTGGGGCTCCACCTCCTGGACAGGGGCGAACATGCGGCGCATCAGGCCCGACAGCCCGCCGGGGCCGCTCTTGGCGCCCTGGGCCCGCCGCCGGCTCGGGTCCGGCGGCTCGGGCACCGGGACGGCGGGCATGCCGCACTCCAGGTACGCCATCCACTCGTGCCCGTGATACTCCAGCGCCCGCACCCGCCCGAAGAACGACGGCCCCTCGTACGACTCCGGCACCGGCGCGAGCCCGTCGGGCCGCATGCCGACCAGGACGTGCCCGCCGGTGTGCTGCGAGATGGCGTACGCCCTGGGATCGCTCCAGGGCATCGTGAGCCGGTGCGGGCCGAAGTCGAGCAGCACGTACTGGTTCTGCGGCGTCCTGACCGTGGCCGCCAACAGGTTCAACTGCTGGGAGTTGAGGAAGGCGGCCACGAAGGCGGTCGCTGGATCGTTGTAAATCTGGGACGGCGTGCCGACGTCCTGGAGGACCCCGCGATTCAGGATCGCGATGCGGTCGGCCAGCGTCAGGGCCTCCACCTGGTCGTGGGTCACGTAGATCGTGGTGACGCCGAGCGACCTGACCAGCGCGGAGATCTCCATGCGCAGCTCGGTGCGCATGCCCGCGTCCAGGTTGGACAGCGGCTCGTCCATGAGGAACAGCTTCGGCTGCCGGACGATCGCCCGGCCCATCGCCACGCGCTGCCGCTGCCCGCCGGACAGGGTGCCGGGGCGGCGCTCCAGCGTCTCGTCGATGTGCAGCACCTTCGACAGCTCCGTCACGCGCTCGCGCACGAGAGCCGGGTCGGACTTCGCGATCTCCAAGGGGAAGGCGATGTTGCCGCGCACGGTACGGTGGGGGTAAAGGGCGCCGTTCTGGAAGACCATGGCCACGTCGCGGTCACGCGGCGGCAGATGGTTGGCGAGCTGGCCGTCCAGCCACAGCTCCCCTTCGGTGATGGCCTCCAGGCCGGCGATCATCCGTAACAACGTCGACTTGCCGCAGCCTGAGGGGCCCAGGAGGACGAGGAACTCGCCGTCTTCAGCCCGCAGGCTCAGCCGGTCGACGGCCAGGTAGTCGCCCGGATACACCTTGGTCACGTTGTCGAGAACGACCGAGCTCATGGGCCTGCACCTTGCGCGCGTGTCACCTGTGACAAGACGGATTGATGAGGTAGTACATCGCGCCTTAACGCTGGATGTCCACCCTTGACATAAAGAATCTCCGTCCGAGGCGTTTCGGCCCGGAGTTTTGGGCGTCCGAAGGCTGATATTTCCGGATTACCGATGCTTGCAAAAGGCTTGCGTAAAGTTACGGAAACGGCTTTCATGGTCGGGACGTCAGGTGGAGACGGGCTCGCGCCCGCTCTGGCTGTCCCCCGGAGCAGCGGATTCGGCGGCAGGGTGGAAAGTAAAGTAGCTCACATGAACGGTCGCCCTCGTCTCGCCGACATCGCCGCCCAGGCCGGGGTGAGCGAGGCCACCGTCAGCCGGGTGCTCAACGGCAAGCCAGGGGTCTCCTCGACCACCCGCCAGGCGGTCATGACCGCGCTCGACCTCATGGGCTACGAACGCCCGCCCCGCCTGCGCCAGCGCAGCAACGGGCTGGTCGGCCTGGTGACGCCCGAGCTGGACAACCCGATCTTCCCGGCGTTCGCGCAGGCCATCGAGAAGGCGCTGACCCAGCACGGCTACACGCCCGTGCTGTGCACCCAGCTCCCCGGCGGCGCGCCCGAGGACGAGTTCACCGAGCTGCTGGTCGACCGCGGGGTGAGCGGCATCGTGTTCGTCTCCGGGCTGCACGCCGACACCACCGCGAGGATGGACCGCTACACCCGCCTCACCGATCGCGGCCTGCCGATCGTGCTGGTCGACGGCTACAGCGAGCGCATCGACGCGCCCTTCATCTCGCCCGACGACCGCATGGCGGCCCGGCTGTCCGTGCAGCACCTGGTCGACCTCGGGCACGAGCGCATCGGGCTGGCGCTCGGCCCGCGCAGGTTCGTCCCGGTGATCAGGAAGATCGAGGGATACAAGCAGACGATGGCGCAGCTCCTCGGCGCGACCGACGTCGACGACCTGATCGCGCACTCGCTGTTCTCGGTGGAGGGCGGCCAGGCGGCGGCCGCGCAGCTGCTGGCGCGCGGCTGCACCGGCATCGTGTGCGCCAGCGACCTCATGGCGCTCGGCGCGATCCGCGCGTGCAGGGAGAAGGGGCTCGCGGTGCCCGGCGAGGTGTCGGTGGTCGGGTTCGACGACTCGCCGCTCATCGCGTTCACCGACCCGCCGCTGACGACGGTGCGCAAGCCGATAGGCGCGATGGCCTCGGCGGCGGTGCAGACGCTGCTGGAGGAGGTCAACGGCGCGCCCGCCAGGCACGTCGAGCTGATCTTCCAGCCCGAGCTCGTGGTCCGCGGCTCCACCGGCTCAGGCCCGCTGGTCAACCGGTGACCCGCGACGTCCTCGTCCTCGGCGGCGCCGGCGTCGACACCACCGTCTACGTCCCGGAGCTGCCGCTGCCCTACCGCGACTCCTACCAGGTGCCGCCGGTCGTCGACCGCATCGGCAACACCGGGGCGGGCGTGGCGCTCGGCTGCCACGCCCTCGGCCTCGACGTCGCCTTCGCCGACCTGATCGGCGACGACCCGCAGGGGGCGCTGGTCCGGCACGCGCTGCGCGGCCTCGCCTGCTCCTACGGCCGGGCCGAGGCCGGCACCCGCAGGAGCGTGCTGCTCGTCGGTCCCGACGGCCGGCGCACCTCCTTCTTCGACGCCAAGGCCACGCCGGGGGAGCGGCTGCCGAAGGAGACCTACGCCGGCGTCCGCGCCCGCCACGTGCACGTCTCCCTCACCGACTTCTGCCGCCACCTCTACGACGACCTCGACGGCGTGCCGATCTCCACCGACCTGCACGACTGGAACGGCGCCGACGACTACCACAAGGACTTCGCCCACCGCTCCGACCTGGTGTTCCTGTCGGCCGTGGCGCTGCCCGACCCGGCCGCGGCGATGCGCGGCATCCTCGCCGGGGGCCGCGCCCGCACCGTGGTCTGCACCCGCGGCGCGGACGGCTGTCTCGTGCTGACCCGCGACTCCGGCGAGGTGCGGGACTTCCCCGCGCAGCCGCTGCCGGGGCCGGTCGCCGACAGCAACGGCGCGGGCGACGCGTTCGTCTCCGGCTTCCTGTACGGCACGCTGCGCGGCCGGCCGCTGGAGGAGTGCGTCCGGCTCGGGGCCGTCGCGGGGGCCCACGCGTGCACCGTGCCCGGCACCCACGAGTCGCCGATCACCGAGAAACTGCTGCTGCGGCGGGCGGCGACCGGCCCGCGCCCGGGTCAGCCGAGCTCGCGCCAGGCCCTGCCGACGAACGGCGGCAGCGAGACCAGCACATAGACGCAGGTGAAGGCGAGCAGGGCGGCACGGAGCCCGGCCAGCTCCGTCAGCGCCCCGGCCAGCAGCCCGCCCACCGGCATGGCCGCGTACGCGGCGGCCGCCATCGCCCCGATGACCCGGGCCCGCAGCACCTGCGGGATCCGGTCGTACTGCAGCACGCCCAGGATCGGGTTGATCGCGCCCGCGGCGAAGCCCGAGGCCAGCGCCACCCCGACGGCCACCGGCAGCGGCACGTCCAGGGCCAGCACCAGCACCCGTGGCACCCCGGCCAGCAGGAACGCCACCCCGTACGTCAGCCTGCGGGGCAGCCGGCCGCCGGCGGCGGCGTAGGCGACGGTCCCGGCCAGCGCGCCCGCCGCCACCGACCCCGCCAGCAGGCCGAACGCGCGCGGGTCGCCCGCCACGTCCCTGGCGTACAGGGCCAGCAGCACCTGCGTGACGCCCGTGTCCAGCATGTTCACCACCACGAGCATCCCGGTGGCGCTGAGCTGCAGCCGGTCACGCCACAGGAAGGCGAACCCGGTCCGCAGCCCCCGCAGATAGCCGTCACCGCCGCCGGGCCGCGCGGCGTCGCCGGGATCCGGCCGCGGCAGCGTGCCCACCAGGGCCGCCGACAGCAGGAACGTGACGCCGTCCACGACGAGCAGCGCGTGCGTGCCGAGCCAGACGATCAGCACCCCGGCCAGCGGGGCGCCGACCATCGCGGCCCCGCGGTAGACCCCGTCGTAGGCCGCCGCCGCCCGCTCGATCGGCACCCGCCCGAGCGCCGCCAGCTCCGGCAGCATCGCCTTGCGCGCCGTCTCGCCGGGCGTGGCCGTGAGCCAGCGCAGGAACAGCAGCGCCAGCAGCAGCGGGTACGACAGCCCCGAGCCCTGCGCCAGCAGCGGCACGGCCAGCACGACGAGCCCGCTCATCAGGTCCGACGCCATGCTCGCCCGGTGGAAGCCCAGCCGGTCCACCAGCGTCCCGCCGAACGCCGCCGCGACGACCACGGGCAGCGTCGTCGCGAACGCCGCCAGGCCGGTGAGCGCCGCGCTGCCCGTGGTCTCCAGCACGAACCATGGCACGGCGAGGACGCACAGCATGGTGCCGGTGACGGAGAGGGCGTTGGCGGCCAGCAGGATGATGAATGGACGCCTCACACGCTCCAGCCCCGTTCCCGAACCGAAAGTTGCTCAGGGTAGACGGGTGACGGACGCATCTGGATGACACCCTTGCCCGATTGGCGAAGGCGATCTCGCACTACGATGGGGACGCATGATCCACCGGTCACCCGAGAAGGCCCAGCCGTGAGCGTCGTGGTCTGCGGCGAGGCGATGCTGCTCATGCTGGCCGAGCCCGGCGTCCCCCTGGAGCGCGCCACCTCCTTCCGCCGCTCGATCGCCGGCGCCGAGTCCAACGTCGCCGCCGGCCTGGCCCGGCTCGGCCACGAGGCCCGCTGGCTCGGCCGGGTCGGCGCCGACCCGGCCGGCAGGTCGGTGCTGGCCATGCTGCGCGCCGAGGGCATCGACACCCGACATGTCGTCGTCGACCCGCACGCCCCCACCGGGCTGCTGCTGCGCGACAGCCATCCGGCGAGGGCCATCGACGTCCACTACTACCGCGCCGGCTCGGCCGCCTCCCGCCTCGCACCCGGCGAGCTGACGCCCGAGATGGTGAGCGGCGCCCGGCTCGTCCACGTCACCGGCATCACGCCCATGTTGTCCGGCTCGGCGCACCTGGCCACGCTCCGCCTGCTCGACCTGGCCCGCGAGGCGGGCGCGACGGTCTCCTTCGACCCCAACGTCCGCCTCAAGCTCGGCCCGCCCGAGCTGTGGCGCGAGCGCGTCGCGCCCCTCATGGCCCGCGCCGACGTGGTGTTCGCCGGCGAGGACGAGCTGGAGCTGCTCGGCGTGGACCCCGCAGGGCTGCCGGGGCTGGCCGTGGTCAAGCACCGCGACAAGTCGGCGAGCTGCGCGGGAGTGCGGCAGGAGGCGTTCCCGGTGCCCGTGACCGATCCGGTGGGGGCCGGGGACGCGTTCGCGGCCGGGTTCCTGTCGGGGCTGCTGCGCGGAGAGCCCCACGAGGTCTGCCTGCGCGAGGCGGCGGCCGTGGCGGCACTGGTCGTGCAGTGCGCGGACGACACCTCCGGGCTGCCCGACCGGGACGGCCTGGACCGGGCGCTGGCCGCGTTCGCCTCCTCGGGCGAGACCGTCCACCGCTGAGCCCGTCCACGTACGACCAGGAGGAATTCCGATGACCGTCGCCGTCCACGTCGGCCCCGAGCCCGTGCCCGCCCTCGTCGAGGCCGTCCGCCGCGGCGGCGGGCGGGTCGTGCCGCTGGAGGAGGCCGAGGCGCTCGTCTACTACGGCAGCGGCGACCCCGGCGAGCTGCGCCGCATGATCGGCGAGCGGATCCGGTGGGTGCAACTGCCGAACGCGGGCGTCGAGCGCATGGCCGCCGCCGGCGTGATCACCGACGAGCCGGTCTTCACCGCCGCCACGGGCTCGTACGGCCCGCAGGTCGCCGAGCACGCCCTCGCGCTCATGCTGGCCGCCGCCCGCGAGCTGCACCGGTACGCCAGGGCCACGACCTGGAGCCCGGACGGTTCGGCGCTGTTCGCCGGCTCGACCGTCGCCGTCGTCGGTCACGGCGGCATCGGTCGGGCGCTCACGCGGCTGCTGGAACCGTTCGGCTGCCCGGTGATCGCCGTCACCGACCGCGGCGACGCGCCCGGCGCGGCCCGGATCCTGCCCCGCGACCGCTTCCGCGAGGCGCTGCCCGAGGCCGACTACGTCGTGGTCGCCGCGCCGCTCACGCCCCGCACCCGCGGCATGTTCGGGGCGCGCGAGTTCGCGCTCATGCGCCCCGGCGCCTGGCTGGTGAACGTCGCCCGCGGCGCCCTCGTCGTCACCGACGACCTGGTGGCCGCGCTCCGCGAGGGCCGCATCGGCGGGGCCGCCCTCGACGTCACCGACCCCGAGCCGCTGCCCGACGGGCACCCGCTCTGGACGATGGACAACGTCCTCATCACGCCGCACAGCGCGAACCCGCGCGCCGCCTACTGGCGCACCCTGGCCGAGCGGGTCGAGGACAACGTACGCCGCTTCGCCGAAGGCGCCCCCCTGGAAGGCCGGGTCTCCCCGTCGGAGGGCTTCTGACGGTTCCGGCGGCGGCCCCGGGCCCGGCGGCTCAGACGAACGTGATGCGCGCGCCGGAGCTGAGGCCCGAGTCGTGCGCCTCCAGGCCGACGGGCTTGCTCTTCCTCGGCAGGTCGAACACCAGCGTCCCGGTGAACGCCCCGCCCGACTCGATCCGGATCGGGGTGATCTCCCTGCCGGCGGCGTCGAGCAGCTTGACCCCGCCGTGCACGGCGTCGTCCGCGCCGACCAGCTTCTGCTGGCCCGGATAGAGCACGCGGGCGTCGGGCCCCACGTTGTCCACCTGGACGCCGACCCGGCAGGTGCGCCTCGTGGCCGCCTTCGCCGGCTTCGGGCACGTCGTGCCGGTCACGGCGAACCTCAGCTTGCCGTCCTGCACCTGACCGTCGGCGCCCGCCTCCGGGCCGCGGAACAGCCACGCGAGAGCGGCCAGGACCAGCACCAGCAGGACGGCCGCCACCACCAGCGCGGTCAGGCAGCCGGTGGCGACGCTCCGCTTCCTGCGCGGCTGCGGGTACCCCGGCAACGGCCCCTGCCCGGTGGTCGCGTGATGCGGGAGCGGCCCCTGGCCGGCGCGCGGATGACGGGGGAGCGGCATCTGCCCGGTCTGATGCGGCGGCACCATCCCCCCGGGCACCGGCCCCGTCCGGTCCACCCGCGGCATGGGCCCCGTGTGCTCCACGTGCGGCACCGGCCCCGTACGGTCGGCGCGCGGCCCCTGCCCACCGCGCTCCCCGTACGTCACCGGCCCGGTGCGCTCCACGTGCGGTACGGGCCCCGTGCGGTCGGGGTGCGGCACCTGCCCGGTGCGGTCGGGGTGCGGCGGAGCGCCGGCGCGGCCCGGCGCCGGCGGCCTCGGGCCCCGCCGTCCGCCCTGCCCCTGCCCGGAGGCATGCGGCGGTGGCGCCATGCCGGGCACCGGCCCGCTCCGCTCGGCGGGCGGCACCGGCGGCACGGACACGCCAGGGTGCGCGGAGACCTCCGGACGCGGGGAGGCCCCGGGATGCGAGCTGGCCCCGGGATGCGGGGAGGACGCGGGATGCTGGGAGGACGCGGGCGGCGCGGACACGCCGTGCGGCACGGGCCCGTCCGAGTGCGGCAAACCCCCCGGCGGCATGTGCTGCGCCGGGGACCCCTGCTGCGGGATCTGAGAGGGCGGGGTGCCCTGGGGAGGGACGTGGGGGCCTCGGGCGCTTCCGGGGGTGGGGCCGGTGCGTTCGGCGGGTGGCGGCTGCATGCCGGGGGCCGGGCCGGTGCGTTCCGCGAGCGGGACCCCGTACGGCCCCGGGCCGGTGCGCTCGGCCGGCGGCACAGCGCCGGGCCCCTGCCCGCCAGGTGCCTGCCCGCCAGGTGCGGCGGCGCCGGGTCCCGGGACGCCGGGTCCGTGCGGGGCGGGTCCGTGGGGGCCGGGCGCCTGGGTGAGGGGGGCGAACTCGGAGGCGTTCCAGGTGTTCGTCAGGTGCTTGGTGGCCGCGAGCTGGGCGGCGGGCTCGTCGGAGGCGCCCACCAGCTCCAGCAGCAGTTGCCGCGCCGTCGGCCGCCGCGACGGGTCGGGGTGGATGGCCGCCGCCACCAGCCGGTCGAGCGGCGCGGGCAGGCCCCGCAGGTCGGGCGGCGCCGTACGGGCCCGCGCCGCCATGACGTAGGCGTCCCCCTCGCCGAACGGATGCCCGCCGAGCCCCGCGTACGCGATCAGCGACCCCCACGCGAACACGTCGCCCGCCGGGCTGGTGCGCCCCTCGAAGACCTGCTCGGGAGCGATCCAGCCGGGCGTGCCCATGACCATGCCGGCGTTGGTGTGCCGGGCGTTGACGTGCGTCGAGCGGGCCAGCCCGAAGTCGATGACCCGCGGCCCGGCCAGCGTCAGCATGACGTTGGCCGGCTTGAGGTCGCGGTGGACGAGCCCGGCGGCGTGGATGGCGGTCAGCGCGGCGGCGACGCCGACGGCGGCGGAGTGCAGCACCGACGGCGACAGCGCGCCGTGCTCGATGAGGTGGTCCTCCAGCGAGATGCCGTCGATGTACTCGGTGACGAGGTAGAGCACGCCGCGGTCCTCGCCGTGGTCGAGCACCCGCGCCGTGCAGAACGAGGCGACCTTGCGCGCGTTGGACACCTCTTCGTGGAAGCGCGCCCGGTAGACCGGGTCGGCGGTGTAGTCGCGCCTGATGGCCTTGAGCGCCACCCGGGAGCCGTCGGCGGCCTTGGCGAGGTAGACGACCCCCATGCCGCCGGAGCCGAGACGGCTGACCAGCTCGTAGGACCCGATCGCCGGCGGGTCTTCCGGCTTCAGCGGAGTGCCTGCGGAGCGCCCCAAAGTCGCCGTCCTCTCGCCGTCGTCATCCCGTCCCCAACCGCACCGAACCTCCGCCCGGCATGCCGTTTCGTACCCCAGACTCTAACGGAGGAAGGAGCCCTCCGTAGGCCACTGGCGCTGAGCAGGCATGGCCTCAGGAACGGCCGGGCTTGCGGCGGGTCTGGCGCATCCGGACGCGCAGCCGGGCGGGGTTGACGGCGTTGGGGATCGGGCGGTGCGGGGACAACAGCCGCCCGATCGGCTTGGGTTTGGCCTCCCGCAGCACGGCGGCCAGGAACGCGGTTCCGACGGCGAGCGTGAGGTGCACGGCGTCGCAGCCGGGACGGGCCCACCACTCGTCGGCGGCGGTGCCGTTCAGCCAGATCTCCGGCGCGAAGGAGTCGGCGTACGGCAGCCGCGCGCTGCGCTGGTGCACCGCCAGGGGGACGAGGACGGGGGTGCCCGCGGGCAGGGTGGCGCCGTACCAGTGGGTCTCGGCGGCGGTGACCCGGGACAGCGCGGGCACCGGCGGCCACAGCCGCAGCGCCTCGCGCAGGCAGGCCCGCAGGTGCTCGGGGTCGGCGCGGGCCGCCTTGCGGTGCGCCGGGTGCGTGGACAGCAGCGCGAGCGTCTGCATGAGCGCGGCCGAGACGACGCCGAGCCCCATCAGCCAGTACGCGGCCTGCATGAGCCCGCGCGACTCGGCCTCGCCGTGGGTCTCGGCGATCAGCCCGGCGAGGCTCCCGGGCTCGGCCCGCCGCAGGTGGTCGAGGATGCGGGCGTCGTAGCGGCCGGACAGCAGCTCCCGCCGCCGCCTGGCGCGCCGCCGGCCGGCCCGCGCGAGGCCGGTCAGCAGCCGGGTCAGCTCCTCGTCGCCGGCCGCGCCGTCGCCGTAGACGCAGCGGCGGGCGACACGCTGCCAGCGCGCGTCGAGCCGGGCGAAGTCCACGACGCCGCTGGTCAGCTCGGCGGCCTCGGCGCGGGCGATCTCGATGAACGCCGGGCGCAGCACGTCGGCCGGCAGCCCGAAGGGCCGCTCCTCCATGCACGCCTCAAGGCCCGCCTCCATGCCGGCGACGTAGACGTCGCGCTCCTCGGTCAGGACGCGCAGGGCGTCGCGCCGGGACAGCACCAGCAGGGCGGGGCCGCGCCGGCCGCGGACGAGCACGGGACGGCCTCCGTAGCGGGACTCCAGGCCGGCCAGCAGGGGACGGCCCCGGAGCAGGTCGCGTCCGGGGAGCGTGTGCGGCGCCCACGGAGGGACGAGCGCGGCCGAGAGCCGCAGGCTCTGCAGCGCGCCCGCCCTGGGCAGCCCCCTAGGCACGCGCGACCTCCCGCCAGATGGAACGTTCCATCGGCGCCCGCGGGTCCGGGGCCGTGCGGGCCCGTGCCCAGCGGACCGCGGACGCCTCCGGGACGGCCGGAGCGGGAAGCAGGTCCATGCAGCTCATGTGATCGCGCGCCCGGCCCGCCCGCAACGCGAGGTCTCGGTCAGTGGAACGCTTCCGGCCGCGACGCCCTCCGGCGTTCCGGTCATCGGGACGGCTGCTCGCCGAGCAGCGCCGCCGAGATCGCCTGAGCCGCCCCGCGCACCGCGATCGCGAGCCGCCCCAGCGGCGCGCCGTACGCGGGGGCGGCCACGCCCACGGCCATGCGGACCCGCCCGCCCGGCGCCCCGAACTCCGGCCCGAACACCGGCGCCGCCACGCACGACACGCCGTCGGCGAACTCCTCCCGCGCGTACGCCACCCCGTGCCGCCGCACCTGGGCCAGCTCCCGCTCCAGCCCCGCCAGCGTGGTGATCGTGCGGCCGGTCAGCCGCTCGAACGCGCCGCGCGCCAGGAACTCCTGCCGCAGCCCGGCGTCGAAGGCCAGCAGCGCCTTGCCGGTGGCCGTGCAGTGCAGCGGCGCGCGGTCGGTGGCGTCGGAGGGCGAGGCGACCCGGTCGTGGCCGTACAGCCGCTCCACGTAGCGGGCCTCCAGGCCGGAAGGCACCGCCAGGTTCACCGTCTGCCGGGTGGTCTCGTACAGGTAGAGCAGGTACGGAAGCACCGCCCGCCGCGCGCCGGGACCGCGCTCGGGCCCGCCCGCGAGCACCTCCAGCAGGTCGCCAGGCAGGTAGCCGGTGCCCGCCCGCCTGGCCAGCCCCCGCCCGCACAGCACGCCGAGGATGCGGTGGGCGGTGGACTTGGGCAGCCCGGTGCTGCGGCAGAGCTGCGCGAGGCTGACCGGCCGCGGCGCCCCGCTCAGCGCGAGGAGGATGTCAATCCCCCTCTCCAGGCTCCCCGGCTGCGACACCGGGCGGTCATCGATGAGCGGTGGCTCCTGGCCGGCCGTTTGCGTGAGCATGAACTTCCCTTCGCTCTCCGCGAGCAAGAGGGGGCTTCCCCGAGACTGCGGCTTGACGCTCCTTGGCCTACCCCGGCGGCCGCGTCCCCAAAAACCCAGGTCAGCGTAATTTGATGAGCTCGGCGTAGACCGAGACGGCCACCTCCCCGGGCGTTCTGGCCCCGATGTCCAGACCCGCCGGGACCCGTACGCGCTCGCCGCCCTCCACCCGCGCGAGGACGGCCGCGCCGCGCGCGCGGCTGGCGATCAGCGCCACGTACGGGACGTCCTGGGCCAGCGCCGCCCGCAGCACGGGCTCCTCGCCGACGCCGTGGCTGGCCACGAGCACGGCGGCGGCGCCGGCGGCGACCGGCGCCCCAGGACCGCCGCCCGCCTCCACCTGGTAGCCCATGGCCCGGCCGACGGCGGCGAGGGCGCGCGCGATGGGGCTGTCGCCGTGCACCTGGACGAGCACGGGGGGCAGCACCGCCTCCAGGAAGATCTCCAGCGTGCCGCCGGACAGGCACGGCTGGCCCACCGCGACCAGCCCCTCCTCCTCGTGCGGCTCCTCCGCCTCGGGCGTGATGCGCAGCAGCGTGGCCCGGCCGGTGCTCAGCAGGCGCAGGCCCTGGGCGCGGACGGTGTCCGTGGCGCACACCCCGCCCACGAACCCCTCGATCGTGCCGTCCGGGAGCACCAGCGCCCGGTCGCCCGCCTTGGCGCTGGTCGGCCGCTGGGCCCGCACGACGGTCGCCAGCACGTACGGCTCCCGCCCCGACCGCAGCTCCGCCGCCCGCGCCTGCACGTCAGCGCCGGACGCCCCGGACACCACCGGGGCCGGAACAGGGGCCGGCGCCCGCCTCCTGGGCGCCGGCATGCCGAGGAACTCGCTCACGGGATCGCCAGGTCGGTGCGGAACGGCCGCCCCTGGACCACCCGCCACACGTTCGCCGGGGTGAGCGGCATGTCCGCGTGCCTGATCCCGTACGGGCCGAGCGCGTCCACCACGGCGTTGACCACGGCCGGCGGCGACCCGACGGTGGCCGACTCGCCGACGCCCTTGGCCCCGATGGGATGCGCCGGCGACGGCGTCACGGTCTCGCCCAGCTCCCACGACGGGCACTCCACCGCCGTCGGCAGCAAATAGTCCATGAACGACGCCCCCAGGTGGTTGCCGTCCTCGTCGAAGGCCATCACCTGCATGAGCGCCATGCCCACCCCGTCGGCGAGCCCGCCGTGGATCTGCCCCTCGACGATCATCGGGTTGATGCGCACCCCGCAGTCGTCCACCGCGACGAACCGGCGCACCTTGACCTGCCCGGTCCCCGGGTCGACGTCCACCACACAGATGTAGGCGCCGAACGGGTAGGTCAGGTTGGGCGGGTTGTAGACGATCGCCGCGTCGAGGTGGCCCTCGACGCCCTCGGGCAGCTCCAGGTCACTGTGCGCGGCCAGCGCGAGCTCCGCCAGCGACTTGCCCGTGGACGGGTCGCCGACCACCGACCAGCGGCCGCCGGCCCACTCCAGGTCGTCGGGGGACGCCTCCAGCATGGCCGCCGCCACGATCTTGGCCCGGTCGCGCACCTTCCGCGCCACCAGCGCCGTCGCCGCGCCGGAGACGGGGGTGGAACGGGAGCCGTACGTGCCGAGGCCGAACGGCGTCTGATCGGTGTCGCCGTGCACCACCTCGACGTCGTCGGCCGGGATGCCCAGCTCCTGCCCGACGATCTGGGCGAACGTCGTCTCGTGCCCCTGGCCCTGGCTCTGGCACGACACCCGCAGCACCGCCTTGCCCGTGGGGTGCACGCGCAGCTCGGCGCCGTCGGCCATGCCGAGGCCCAGGATGTCCATGTGCTTGCGCGGGCCCGCGCCGACGGCCTCGGTGAAGAAGCTGATCCCGATGCCCATCAGCTCGCCCCTGGCCCGCCGGTCGGCCTGCTCGGCGCGGAGCTCGTCGTAGCCGGCCAGGTCCAGGGCCAGGCGCAGCGCCTTCGGGTAGTCGCCGGAGTCGTACTCCCAGCCCGTGGGGGACACGTACGGGAACTGCTCGGGCCTCAGCAGGTTGCGCATGCGCAGCTCGGCCGGGTCCAGGCCGAGCTCGGCGGCGAGCATGTCGACCAGGCGCTCGACCAGGTAGACGGCCTCGGTGACGCGGAAGGAGCAGGCGTAGGCGACGCCGCCGGGCGCCTTGTTGGTGTAGACGCCGGTGACCTCGCAGTGGGCGGCCTCGACGTCGTAGGAGCCGGAGAAGACGTGGAAGAACCCGGCGGGGAACTTCGTGGGCTGCGCGGTGCCGTTGAAGGCCCCGTGGTCGGCCAGCACCTTGACGCGGATCGCCTGGATCCGCCCGTCGCGGGTGGCGGCGATCTCGCCGCGCATGTGGTAGTCGCGGGCGAAGGCCGTGCTCATGAGGTTCTCGGAGCGGTCCTCCATCCACTTGACCGGGCGGCCGGTGACGATGGAGCCGACGATCGCGCACACGTAGCCCGGGTAGATGCCGACCTTGCCGCCGAAGCCGCCGCCGATGTCCGGAGAGATCACCCGGATCTTGTGCTCGGGCAGCCCGGCCACCATCGCGTACAGCGTGCGGTGGGCGTGCGGGGCCTGCGTCGGGCACCAGACGGTGAGCTTGCCGGTGACCTTGTCGAAGTCGGCGACCGCGCCGCAGGTCTCCAGCGGCGCCGGGTGCACGCGCGGATAGATCATGTCCTGCGCGACCGTCACCTCGGCCTGCTCGAACAGGGCGTCGGTGCGGGCGCGGTCGCCGGCCTCCCAGTCGAAGATGTGGTTGCCGGTGCGGCCCTCCAGGTCGTCCCTGATGACGGGGGCGCCGGGGTCGAGGGCGCGGCGGGCGTCCACGACCGCGTCGAGGGGGTCGTACTCGACGTCGATCAGCTCCAGCGCGTCCCGGGCCGAGTACGGGTCTTCGGCCACCACGAACGCCACCTCCTGACCCTGGAAGCGCACCTTGTCGGTGGCGAGCACCGCCTGGGTGTCCCGGGACAGGGTCGGCATCCAGGCCAGGCCCAGGCCCTCCAGGGTGCGGCCGGTGATCACGGCCTTGACCTTCGGGTGCGCCTCGGCGGCGCTCGCGTCCACGGAGACGATCCGCGCGTGCGCGTGGGGGCTGCGCAGGACGGCCCCGTACAGCATGCCGGGCAGCCGCACGTCGTCGGTGTAGGTGCCGCGCCCGCGGATGAACCTGGCGTCCTCCTTGCGGTGCATCCGCCCGAAGCTCATGACCGCGCCTCCTGTTCGGACGCCGCCGCCCACCTGATCGAGCGGACGATGTTCTCGTAGCCGGTGCACCGGCAGAGCTGGCCCGAGATGGCCTCCCTGATGCGGGTCTCGTCGGGGTCGGGATCGCGGTCCAGCAGCCAGCGGGCCGTCAGCAGCATCCCCGGCGTGCAGAACCCGCACTGCAGCCCGTGGCACTCCACGAACCCCTTCTGCACCGTGTCCAGCTCGCCGTCGCGCTCCAGCCCCTCGACCGTGGTCACCTCGTGGCCGTCGGCCATGACCGCGAGCACCGTGCACGACTTGACCGGGACGCCGTCGAGCCGCACCGTGCACACGCCGCAGTTGGAGGTGTCGCAGCCCCAGTGGGTGCCGGTCAGGCCCAGCTCGTCGCGCAGGAAGTGCACGAGCAGCAGCCGGGGCTCGACCTCTCTGGTGTGCGGTTGCCCGTTCACCGTGACCGTGACGCGCATGTCAGATCCTTCCCGCCGCCGTGGTGAGGGCGCGCCGGGTGAGCTCGGCGGCCAGATGACGCTTGTAGTCGGCCGGGCCGCGCTGGTCGGCGTGCGGCTCGCAGTGCTCGGCCGCGACCCGGCCCGCCGCCGCGAACGCCTCCGCGTCCGGCGGGCGGCCGACCAGCAGCTCCTCGGCCTCGGGGGCGCGGAAGCCCTCGGCCCCGACGGCGGTCAGCCCGACGCCGGCCCGGGTGATCACGCCGTCCTCGACCGTGAGCACGGCTCCGGCGGCGGCCACGGGCCAGTCGCCGACGCGCCGCTCGACCTTCTCGTACGCGCTGCCGGTGCCCGGCCTGACCGGGACGCGGAGCTGGATCAGCAGCTCGTTCGGCTCGACGGCGGTCTCGTACGGGCCGCGGTGGAAGTCCCGGATCGGGACGTGGCGCACGCCGCCCGGCCCCTGGATGACCGCGGTGGCGTGCAGGGCGGCGAACACCGCCGCCAGGTCCTCGGAAGGATCGCCCTGGCACAGCGAGCCGCCGACGGTCCCCCGGTTCCTGACGATCGGGTCGGCGATGACCCGCTCCGCATCCCGAAATATCGGGAAAAGGTCGGTGGCGGTGGCGCTGTCCAGCAACTCGGCGTGCCTGACCAGCGCGCCGATCGCCAGCTCGTCGCCCTCGACCGCGACGCGGCCCAGCTCACCGGCCAGGCCGTTGATGTCGATCAGGGCCTCGGGCTGGGCCAGGCGGAGTTTCATCATGGGGATGAGGCTGTGGCCGCCGGCCACGATCCTGGCGTCGGGGCCGTACCGCTCCAGGAGCGCGATCGCGTGCGGGACGCTGTCGGCACGTTCGTAGGCGAACGTCGCGGGAACCTGCATGCCTGCACAGTGCTGTCACCGATTTGTCGCGACAATCCACGAATAAGGGATTCCTTAATCCGCGTCGCGCGTCTATGAAGAGGGCGTGACACTCAGCCAGCTCGGCGCGTTCGTCTTCGTCGCCCGCCTCGGCTCGGTCAAGGCCGCCGCACGGGCCCTCGGCGTCAGCGAGCCCGCCGTCTCCCAGTCGCTCGGCCAGCTCCGCAGGCACCTCGGCGACCCGCTGCTCACCCGGTCGGGCGACCGCATGGTGCTCACCGAGGGCGGGCGCCGCCTGCTCGGCATCGCCTCACGGATGGTCGCGCTCGGCGCGGAGGCGTTCGACGCCGTCCGGCCCGGCCGCCCCGCCCGCCTCCACGTGGTCATGGACGCCGGCCTCGCCGAGTACGTCGCCGCCCCCCTGCTCTGCCTGTTCACCCAGCGCAAGCCGGTGGACGCCACGACCGGCGTCGCCGCGACGGCGGAGGTCCCGCTGCTGCTGTCCAGCCGCCTGGCCGACGTCGCGCTCGGCGCGCAGGCGAGCGGCGAGGGCCTCGCCGGCCGCCCGGTGCTGCGCTGCCGCCTGATCGTGGTGGGCGCGCCCGAGGGCCGCCGCGACCACTGGCTCGTCGGACCCTCCGGCACCGACCCGGCCAGCGACACGGGCCGCCTGCTCCGCCTCCTGCGCGTGCCCGAGTCCCAGGTGCGCGTCTACGCCAACCAGAGCGCCGCCTGGACGGCCGCGGCCGAGGGCGCCGGCCTCGCCCCGGCCACCGCCCACCTGGTCTCCTCGCAGCTCCGCCGCGGCACGCTGGTCCCCGTCGACACCCCGGCCACCCCGATGCCCGCCTACTGGTACGCCACCACCCTCGGCCCCGACGCCCGCCCGTCGGCCGCCGGGACCTTCCTCGACTTCCTCACCACCCCGGCCGCCACCCAGACCATGCGCTCCCCGGACGACGGCATCCCCCGCAGCCGCTTCCGCCCGCCGGTGCACGTCTCCATCTGGAGCTGAGCGGTCCGGGAGCCGGGCGGGCTCAGGGGCGCAGGGCGGCGGCCTCCGAAGCCAGCTTCTCGACGCGGGCCCAGTCGCCCGCGGCCAGGGCGTCGGCCGGGGTGAGCCAGGTGCCGCCGACGCAGCCGACGTTCGGCAGCGCCAGGTAGTCGGCGGCCGTCGTGGCGCGGATGCCGCCGGTCGGGCAGAAGCGCACGTCGGGGAGCGGCCCCGACAGGGCCTTCAGGTACGGCACGCCGCCCGCCGCCTCCGCGGGGAAGAACTTCAGCTCCCTGATGCCCCGCTCGGCCAGCGCCATGACCTCCGACACGGTGGCCGCGCCCGGCAGGTACGGCAGCCCGCTCGCCTCCAGCGCCTCGACCAGCGACGGCGTGGTCCCCGGCGAGACCAGGAACCGGGCTCCGGCCGCCGCGGACGCGGTGACGTCCTCGGCGGTGCGGACGGTGCCCGCGCCGACCACGGCCTGCGGCACCTCGGCGGCGATGCGCGCGATGGCCTCGCGGGCGACCGGGGTGCGCAGGGTCACCTCGATGGCCGGCAGGCCGCCGGCGACCAGCGCCCGCGCCAGCGGCACGGCGGTCGCGACGTCCTCGATCACCACGACGGGGATCACGGGGGCCAGATCGAGCAAGCTCATGCGGTTCTCTCTCCTCGTCGGCCCGCCGGCGGCGGGCCGTTCTCAGTTCACGGACGGAAGGCGGCGGCCGTCCTCAGCTCACCAGTTCCCGGCGGGCGCGCCGGTTCAGCCAGGCCGCCGCGCCGGTCAGCGCGGGTTGCGGGGCGACGATGAGCGCCGTCCCGATGCCCTCCAGATATGCCGACATGTCGGGGTTGGAGGTGAAGCGCGACCGGAAGTCGCTGGCCCGTACCCGCTCCACGATCCTGGGCAGCACCCCGCCGCCCAGGTACACCCCGCCCCGCGCGCCCAGCGTCAGCGCGACGTTCCCGGCGAAGCCGCCCAGCAGGCTGCAGAACACCTCCACCGTCTCCGCGCACAGCGAGTCGTCCAGCCTGGCCACGATGTCGGCGGCGGACAGCTCGGGCGCGCTCACGCCGTTGACCTCGGCCAGCGCCCGGTGCAGCCGGACCAGGCCGGGCCCGGACAGCACGTGCTCGGCCACCACGTGCGGCAGCCCCCGCGCCCGCAGGACCCGGACGACCTCCAGCTCCCGCTCGTCCACGACAGGCAGGGTGACGTGCCCGCCCTCGCCGGGGACGGGCGTCCAGCCGTGCTCCGCCGGCACCAGGGCGCTCACGCCCAGCCCCGTGCCGGGGCCGAGCACGGCCTTGACGCCGTGGCCGGGCTCCGGCCCGCCGAGCGGCACCAGGTCGTCGCCGGCCAGGTGCGGCAGCGACAGGGCCAGCGCCTCGAAGTCGTTGAGCAGCCGGGCGTACGGCACGCCGAGGTCGCGTACGGATCCGGCCCAGGCCGAGTTCGTCAGCCGGTAGCGGTCGCCGTCGATCGGCCCCGCCAGGGCCAGGCAGGCCGCGCCCGGCCGCGCCCCGCCCGCGTGCTGCGCGAGGTAGGCGGCCACGGCGTCGGGAAGGGTGGGGTGGTCGGCCCCGGCCAGGACCGCGACGCGCGACGGCGGCTCGTCCAGCGAGGTGACCAGCCCGAAGCGGGCGTTGGTCCCCCCGATGTCGGCGACGAGCCAGGGAAGGTCTAGGGCACTCACCGCGCACCTCCGGTGGTCAGGGCGGCGTCAAGATCGCTCGCCATCTCCCGAAGGATGCCATGGACGCTCACGGAGTCCCAGAGGGGATCGTGAGCACGTTCCGGGTGATGAGCGGTCATTGTCCGCCAAGCGGACATACGGCTACGTACCGTCATACAACACGCTACCGTGGCAGTCCGGCCGGACGGGTGCCGACCGGGACGCCCGTCTCCAGGTGGGAGGCGCCCGCCTCGGCGGGGAAGCCCAGCCCCGGGCCGTGGTGCGGCGACTCGGCGCCGCTCACGCCGAAGATCCCCGCGCCCTGCTCGGCGTGCCCCGCCATCCGGCGGAACGCGGCGAACAGCTCACGCCCGGTGCCCACCCACTGCGCGTCGCTCAGCGGCCGGCCCTCCGGCGCGCGCCGGGCCAGCTCCTCGGCCGGCACCAGCAGCTCCAGCGTCCCGGCCGCCGAGTCCAGGCGGATCACGTCGCCGTCGCGCACCAGCGCGATCGGGCCGCCGTCGGCCGCCTCGGGCGACAGGTGGATGGCCGCGGGGACCTTGCCCGACGCGCCCGACATGCGGCCGTCGGTGACGATCGCCACCCGCTGGCCGCGGTCCAGCAGCACCGCGAGCGGCGGGGTCAGCTTGTGCAGCTCCGGCATGCCGTTCGCGCTCGGCCCCTGGTAGCGGATGACCGCCACGAAGTCCTGCCCGTCCAGCTCGCCCGCCTCGAACGCCGACAGCAGGTCGAGCTGGTCGTCGAAGACCTTGGCCGGCGCCTCGATCACCAGGTGCTCGGGCTTGACCGCCGACACCTTGCTGACCGCCCGGCCCAGGTTGCCCGAGACCATGTGGATGCCGCCGTCCGCCGAGAACGGCTCCGCCACCGGCCGCAGCACGCCGAGGTCCTTGCTGCCGCCGGTCACCGGCGACCACACCAGCTCGCCGTCCACCAGCTCGGGGGCCTCCCGGTAGCGGTCCAGGCCGGGTCCGGCCACCGTCATGACGTCGCCGTGCAGCAGGCCCGCGTCCAGCAGGTCGCCGATGAGCACCTGCATGCCGCCGGCCTCGCGGAAGTGGTTCACGTCGGCCTGGCCGTTGGGGTAGATCTTGGTGAGCGACGGCACGACGCCGGACAGGCGGGCGAGGTCGTCCCAGGTCAGGACGATCCCGGCGGCGGCCGCCATGGCGACCAGGTGCAGGGTGTGGTTGGTGGAGCCGCCGGTGGCCAGCAGCGCCACGCAGGCGTTGACCACGCTGCGCTCGTCCACCAGCTCGCCGATCGGCGTGTACTCCGCGCCGTGCGCGGTGATCTCCACCGCCCGCCGCCCGGCCGCCCTGGTCAGCGCGTGGCGCAGCTCGGTGTGCGGGTTGACGAACGTCGAGCCCGGCAGGTGCAGGCCCATGACCTCCATCAGCGCCTGGTTGGAGTTCGCGGTGCCGTAGAAGGTGCAGGTGCCGGGGGAGTGGTACGACTTCGCCTCGGCGTCCAGCAGCTCGTCCCGGCCGACCTTGCCCTCGGCGAAGAGCTGGCGGGTGCGCGCCTTGACCTTGTTCGGCAGGCCGGAGGTCATCGGCCCGGCCGGCACGAAGATCGCCGGCAGGTGCCCGAAGTGCAGCGCCCCGATGAACAGGCCCGGCACGATCTTGTCGCACACGCCCAGCAGCAGCGAGGAGTCGAACATGTCGTGCGAGAGCGCGATCGCCGTCGCCATCGCGATCACGTCGCGGCTGTAGAGCGACAGCTCCATGCCGGGACGGCCCTGCGTGATGCCGTCGCACATGGCGGGCACCCCGCCCGCGACCTGCGCCACGCCGCCGGCCGCGCGCACCGCCGCCTTCAGCTCGGGCGGGTAGGTCTCGTACGGCTGGTGGGCGGAGAGCATGTCGTTGTAGCTGGTCACGATCGCCACGCCCGGCTTGGCCGTGCCGCGCAGCACCGGCTTGTCCGCCTCCGGCGCGGCGGCGAAGCCGTGGGCCAGGTTGGCGCAGCCGAGGTGGGCGCGGGCCGGGCCCTTGGCGCGGGCGGCCTCGCCGTCGCGGCGGATCCTGGCCAGGTAGTTCGCCCGGCTGGCGGCGCTGCGCTCCGCGATGCGGTCGGTGACCTCCTGGACGACGGCGTTCATGACGTTCACAGTTCCTCCTCGTGCCAGGCGCGACCGCTGCGGCCGAGCAGCTCGTGGGCTCCGGCGGGGCCGGTCGTGCCGGCGGGATAGGGCTCGGGCAGTGCGGGGGCGGACCTCCAGGCGTCCAGGATCGGATCGATCCAGCGCCAGGCGGCCTCGACCTCGTCGCGGCGCATGAACAGGGTGGGGTTGCCGGCCAGCACGTCGGTGAGCAGCCGCTCGTACGCCTCGGGCACGCGGGCGGTGAACGTCTTGCCGAAGCTCAGCGCCATCGGCACCGGCTTCAGCGTCACCTCGCCCGCGCCCGGCTCCTTGGCCATGAGGTGCAGCTCGATGCCCTCCTCGGGCTGCAGGCGCAGCACCAGGCGGTTGGGGCTGCCGCCGGGGAAGATGGAGTGCGGCACGTCCTTGAACTGCACCACGATCTCCGAGCGCCGGTACGGCATGCGCTTGCCCGTACGCAGGTAGAACGGCACCCCGGCCCAGCGCCAGTTCCTGATCTCGGCCCGGATCGCGGTGAAGGTCTCCACCCGCCGCGAGGACTCGGTGGGCGGCGTCGAGCCGGGCTCGTCGAGGTAGCCGGGCAGGTCGCCGGCGCCGGTGTACTGGCCGCGCACGGTGAACCGGTCGACCTCGGAGCCCGTGATCGGCCGCAGCGCCTGCAGCACCTTGACCTTCTCGTCGCGGATCGCCTCGCGGTCGTTCTGCGCGGGCGGCTCCATCGCGGTGAGCGTGAGGAGCTGGAGCAGGTGGTTCTGCACCATGTCGCGCAGCGCGCCGGCGTGGTCGTAGTAGCCGCGCCGGCCCGGCGTGCCGACGGTCTCGGCGGCGGTGATCTGGACGTGGTCGATCCACAGGGAGTTCCAGACCGGCTCCAGGAAGGCGTTGGCGAAGCGCAGGACCAGGAGGTTCTGGACGGTCTCCTTGCCCAGGTAGTGGTCGATGCGGAAGATCTGGCGCTCGTCGAAGATGGCGCCGACCTCGTCGTTGATGCGCTGCGCGCTCGGCAGGTCGTGGCCGAGCGGCTTCTCCAGCACCACGCGCGAGCGCGGCGTCACCAGGCCGGCCTCGGCGAGCTCGCGGCAGAAGGGGCCGAACGTGCGGGGCGGGCTCGCGAGGTAGAACACCCGGTCGCGGTCCTCCTGGCCGGCCAGCAGCCCGGCCAGGTGGTGCCAGCCGGTGCGGTCGGCGCCGCCGACGTCCACCGACACGTGGTGCAGCCGGCCCAGGAAGCGCTGCCAGACGGCGGGGTCGTCCACCGGGACGGAGTCGCGTACCTCGGCGTCCACCTTGCCGCGGAAGTCGGAGTCGGCGAGCCCGCCACGGGACATGGCGATCACGCGGGTCTCGGGGGAGAGCCGGCCGTCCCGGTCGCAGTGGTACAGGGCGGGAAGCAGCTTGCGCAGGGACAGGTCGCCGGTCCCGCCGAAGACGACGAGATCAGCGGTATGGACGGGGCCTGCTGCGGGAGGGGTGGACACGGTGTAGAGCTCCGAAGATCTTCCAATGCGAGGACAGAACGGACACTAACCAGAGTTTAGGTTGTGCACAAGCAGAGTTTTGGCATCTGAGATGAAAAAGTCTGGAGGTTCCATTACACAAGCGGGTGTGATTCACTTGGCCGATGTCACGTCGTACCGCCGCGAGCCTCGCCACGAGCGGCGAGGTGCTCCGCCTCATCCGCAGCGGTGAGGCCGTGACGCGCGCCGACCTCGGCCGCGTCACCGGACTGTCGCGCCCCGCAGTGCAGCTCCGCGTCGCCGAGCTGCTCGAACGCGGTCTCGTCGTGGAGCGCGCCGACGCTCCCTCGACCGGCGGCCGGCCGCCCGTCCGGCTGGAGTTCAACGCCGGAGGCGGCCTGGTGCTGGTGGCCGCGCTCGGCGCGACCCGCACCCGCGTCGCCATCTGCGACCTGGCCGGGCGCGAGCTGGACGGCCGCGAGTTCCAGATCGACGTCGAGCAGGGCCCCGACGTCGTGCTGCCGCTGGTCATGGACACCTGGGACGACCTCCTCGGCGACCGCCCGCGGGCGATGATCCGCGGCGTGGGCATGGGCATGCCGGCGACGGTCGAGTTCGCGCAGGGCCGCACCGAGAGCGCCCGCGTGATGGCCTCGTGGACCGGCGTGGTGATCCCGCCGGTCGTCCAGGCCCGCTTCCCCGTCCCCGTGCTGGTGGACAACGACGTCAACGTGCTGGCCATCGGCGAGCACCGCGGCCTCTACCCCGACGTCGACGACCTGATGTTCGTGAAGGTGTCCACGCGGATCGGCGCGGGCGTGATCGCCGGCGGCGGCATCCTGCGCGGCGCGCTCGGCGCGGCCGGTGAGATCGGCCACATCCCCGTGCTCGACGGCGGCGGCGTGCTGTGCCGCTGCGGCAACACCGGCTGCGTCGACTCCGTGGCCAGCGGCACCGCGCTGCTGCGCGAGCTGCGCGCGGCCGGCAAGGACGTCAAGACCATCGCCGACGTCACCGCCCTGGTCCGGGCCGGCGACGCCGAGACCATGGCCATGGTGCGCACGGCCGGCCGCCGCATCGGCGAGGTGCTGGCCGGCGCGGTCAACATCCTCAACCCGTCGATCGTGGTGCTCGGCGGCGACGTGGCCGAGGCGTTCGGGCCGCTGGTGTCGAGCATCCGCGAGGTCGTCTACCGCCGCTCCACGGCGCTCGCCACCCGGCGGCTGCGCATCGAGCCGAGCAGGCTGGGCGCGCAGGCCGGCATCAGCGGGTGCGCGGTGATGGTGCTCGACCACGTGCTCGCGCCCGAGGCCGTGGACGAGACCATGACGGTCACCGCCCTGCGCCGCCAGCCGGTCTGACTCAGGCGTCCCACACGGGCTCGTCGCTCTCCCGTACCGCGCCGTCCGCGCCGAGGATCAGGTGCCGGTCGAGGTCGCGGGCGAACCACCGGTCGTGCGTGACCGCCAGCACCGTCCCCTCGAACCCCTCCAGCCCCCGCTGCAGCGCCTCCGCGCTTGCCAGGTCGAGGTTGTCGGTCGGCTCGTCGAGCAGCAGCAGCGTGGCCCCGGACAGCTCCAGCAGCAGGATCTGCAGCCGCGCCTGCTGACCGCCGGAAAGCGTCTCGAACGTCTGCCCGCCCGCCGGGGCCAGCTCGTAGCGGGCGAGGGCGGCCATGGCGTCGTCGCGGGTCAGCGCGTGCCTGGCCATGATCAGCTCGGCGACCGGCCGGCCCCGCAGGTCGGGCCGCAGATGGGTCTGCGCGAAGTAGCCGGGGACGACCCGCGCCCCGAGCCGGGCCGCGCCGGTGTGCGCGACCGGCTCGCCGGCCAGCAGCCGCAGCAGGTGGGACTTGCCGGTGCCGTTCGGCCCGAGCACGCCGACGCGCTCGCCGAAGTGGATCTCGGTGGAGAACGGCCGCAGCAGCCCGGTCAGCTCCAGCTCCTCGCACGTCACGGCCCGCTTGCCGGTGCGGCCGCCGCGCAGCCGCATCCGCACGTTCTGCTCCTTCGGCGCCCTCCGCGGCGGGCCCTCGCGCTCGAAGCGCTCCAGCCGGGTGAGCGCCGACCGGTACGCCCCCGCCAGCGCGTCGTTGTGCGCCGAGCGCTGCCGCAGCGTGTGCACCAGGCGGCGCAGCCGGGCCCGCTCGTCCTCCCAGCGCCGCCGCCGGTCCTCCAGCCGCTCCGCGCGCCGCCGCCGCGCCTCGCCGTAGCCGGCGAAGCCGCCGCCGTGCACCCACACCGTACGCCCCTCCACGGTGACGATCCGGTCGGCCGCCTCGGCGAGGAGCTGCCGGTCGTGCGAGACGAGCAGCACCGTCTTGGCCGAGTCGCGGACCGCCCGCTCCAGCCACTGCTTGGCCGGCACGTCGAGGTAGTTGTCCGGCTCGTCCAGCAGCAGCACCTCGTCGGGGCCGCGCAGCAGCGCCTCCAGCATGAGCCGCTTCTGCTCGCCGCCGGACAGCGTGCCGAGGCCGCGGCCGGCGACCCGGTCGTAGGGCAGCCCGAGCGCCGCGTGCGCGCACACGTCCCACACGACCTCCAGCTCGTAGCCGCCGGCGTCGGCGTAGTCGGCGAGCGCCTGGGCGTAGGCGAGCTGCGCGGGCTCGTCGTCGCGCGCGGCCAGCGCCGCGGCGGCCGTCTCCACCTCCGCCGCCGCCTGCCGCACCCGCCGGGGCGCGACGCCGAGCAGCAGGTCGTGGACGGTGCCCTCGCCGAGGAACTGCCGCATGACCCCGATGCCGCCGCTGCTCGCCACCCGGCCGCCGGCCGGGCGCAGCTCGCCCGCGATCAGCCGCAGCAGCGTCGTCTTGCCGCCGCCGTTGGGGCCGACGAGCGCCGCCTTGGCCCCGCCGCCCACCTTGAACGACGCCTCCAGCAGCAGCGGCCGCCCGCCGGGCAGCAGGTACGTCAGCTCGCTCACCTCGATGTGCCCCAAGCCCCCGCCGCCTCTCTCGATCGCCGTTCCACTACTAGACCATTGATCCGGTTGGCGTACAACGTAATATCAGACGGGTGGAGAACGTGTGGTCGCGCCCCCGCAAGGTCCCAAGGCAGACGCTGACGCTGGAGCGGATCGTGGCCGAGGCCGTCGCGCTGCTCGACGAGGAGGGCGTGACCCGGCTGACCATGCGCCGGCTCGCCGAGCGGCTCGGCACCGGCTCGACCACCCTCTACTGGCACGTCACGACCAAGGAGGACGTCCTCGACCTGGCCCTCGACGAGGTCTTCGCCGAGGCGCCGCTGCCGGCCGCGCGGCCCGGCGAGCCCTGGCACGAGCCGGTGCGCGCGCTGATGGAGGGCTGGCGGTCGGCCCTGCTGCGCCACCCGTGGTCGGCGACCGTCCTCGACCGCCCGCTGCTCGGCCCGAACGCGCTGACCCGCACCGAGTTCCTGTTCCAGACCCTGATCGCGGCCGGGTTCGCCGCCCCGGGGGCCGCCGCGCACAGCCTGGCCGGCTTCGTCACGGGCTCGGTGATCTCCCAGGTCACCTGGCAGCGGCGCGCGGGGGAGGAGGTGGACGTGTTCCTGCGCGAGCGGGCGGGCGGCTGGCCGGCCCTCGCCGCGCACGGGCTCGCCCCCGACTGGGACGCCACGTTCGCCGAGGGGCTCGGCTACCTCCTGGCGGGGATGGACCAGGCGCGGCGCTGACCGGGGTCAGCAGGTGCAGAGCAGGCCGCGCAGCGCCGTCTCCAGGCACGTGCCGGACCGCGCGGGGCGCGGCCAGGGGAAGCGCACGAGCGACTCGTCGGCCCGTACGGTGGCGCCCAAGCGGTCCAGCTCCCACAGCCACACGTCGCCCGCCTTCTCGCCGAGCTGCCGCGACACGCCGGCGGTGAGCTGCGCCCGGTGGGAGGCGTTGACGTGGGCCAGCACCCGTTCGGCGAGGTCGGCGAGCGGATCGGGCGCCGCGTCCAGGTAGTCGTCGGCGTCCAGCGTCCCCGACTCCTGGCCGGTCAGGTAGACGACCTGGGCCACGTCCAGGCGCAGCAGGCGGGGCGCGTCCGGCCTCCCGAACCGCTCCAGGGCCTCGAACAGGCTCTCGTCCGCGTGGTGCGCGGCCACCGCCACCGCCGCGGCGCGCGCCTCCTCCTCGGGAACGGCCTCGGCCCAGCCCTGCACCTCGATGAGGCCGCGCGGGTGCGCGGCCTCGCCGAGCCGGCGCATCGCGGTCAGGTTGACCGCCACCACGGCGTCGCCGGTCAGGCCGTGCAGGGTCTCGCCGGGGCGCACGAGGAGCACCGGCCGCCCGCGCTCGTCCACGCCGCCGCGGGCGGGCGAGGGAACGCCGTCGACGGCGAGCTCGGCGACCTCGGCGGTCGCGGCGAGGGTACGGACCCGCTCGGGGATCGGCAGCATGACGCCTCCTTCGGCACGACAAAGTGATAGGTTAGGCTTACCTAAGTAAGGGTTACCTAATCACATTGAGGTGAACGTGCGCTACACCGGCCCCAAGGTGCGACTGTCGCGTCGCGCGGGCGTACCGCTGACCAGGAAAGCCGTCCGTTACTTCGAGACGCGCCCCTACCCGCCGGGCGAGCACGGCCGCAGGACCAACCGCCGCACCACCGGCGACTACGGGCTGCGGCTGCTGGAGAAGCAGAAGCTGCGCTGGTACTACGACGTCTCCGAGCGGCAGCTCCGCCGCTACTGGGACCTCGCGGTGCGCAAGCCGGGCGCCTCGGGCGCCGAGCTGGTGACGCTGCTGGAGACCCGCCTGGCCTCCCTCGTGCTGCGCGCCGGGCTCGCGCCGTCGATCTACGCCGCCCGCCAGTACATCGCCCACGGGCACATCGCCGTGGACGGCCGCAAGGTGGACATCCCGAGCTACCTGGTCAAGCCGGGGCAGGTCGTGTCGGTCAGGGAGCGCTCGCGCGGGATGCAGCCGTTCGTGGCCGCCGCCGCGGGGATCCACGCCGACGAGCGGACGGCGGCGTACCTGTCGGTGGACCTCGCCGAGCTGCGCTTCACGCTCACCACCCGGCCCGGGCGCGAGCAGATCGCGGTCCCCGTGGACGAGCAGCTCGTGGTGGAGTTCTACTCCCGATGACGGCGGCGGGGAGCGCCGCGCGCCACGCTCCCCGCGCCGGGGGTTCACTCGACCGGGCTGCGCCCCCGCAGCTCGGCGACCTCCCTGCGCAGCTCGGCCAGCTCCCGCAGGATCAGCTCGGAGTGCGCGACGCCGTCCTGGATGGCGGCGAGCTCCTCGGCGCGCTCCTCGGCGTTCTCCTCGTCCATGGCGCTGACCACGACCGCCATGAACAGGTTCAGGATCACGAACGTGCACACCAGGATGAAGATGGTGAAGAAGATCCAGGCCGACGGGTGCCGGGTCATCACCTCCCTGGCGATGTTGCCCCAGTCGTCGCCGGTCATCGTCTGGTAGAGGGTGAACAGCGAGGTCGGCAGGCTGCCGAAGCGGTCGGGGGCGGCGGTGCCGTAGAGCTTGGTGGCCATCACGGCGGCCACGTACAGGACCAGGCCCAGCAGCACCACGATGGAGCTCATGCCGGGCATCGCGCGCAGCAGCGCCGAGACGACCCTGCGCAGGCTGGGCACCACGGACAGCAGCCGCAGCGCGCGCAGGACGCGCATCGCCCGCAGCACCGACAGGCCACCGGTCGCCGGCGCGAAGGCGATGGCGACGATGACGAAGTCGAAGATGTTCCACGGGTCGCGGACGAACCGCGCCCGCTGGACGTAGATCTTGGCCAGCAGTTCGACGGCGAAGATGTAGAGCGCGGCGTGGTCCACCACGGTCAGCAGGGTGCCGTAGCGCTCCACGACGGGTGGGAACGTCTCCAGGCCCAGTGTGGCGGCGTTGACCAGGATGACCCCGACGATGAAACGCTGGAAGCGCTTATGGGCGAGTACGGCACGAGTGCGTTCGCGCACGGATGATGCTCCTAGGGGAATGGATCAGGTGCCGTACCATGATGGCGTAACATGATCAAGACAGTGGCGGTATATAAGAAGCCATGTCATATCCCCCATACGACCCGCCCTACTACGGGCCTCAGCAGCACAACCACCCCAACGGCACGACCATCCTCGTGCTCGGCATCCTGAGCCTGGTGGTGTGCACCTTCATCGGCCCGTTCGCCTGGTCGATGGGCAACAGGGCGCTGCGCGAGATCGACGAGAGCGGCTACGTCTTCGCCAACCGCGGCCACGTCCAGGCCGGGCGCATCTGCGGGATCATCAGCACCGTCCTATTCGCCCTCACTCTGCTGTTCGTCGCCTTCGGGGTCACCGTCGCCATCGTCACCTCCTGAGGCTTCCGCCGGGGCTCGCCGGCCGTAGTCGCCGAGCCCCGACTCCAACAGGTCGAACGCCCGCTCCGCCTGCGCCCTGAGGCCGGGCTCGACGCTCGCCCAGTCCTCGCCCGCCGTCACGCGGCCGAGCGCGTACGCCCCGAGCAGCCGCGTGGCGGCGAGCACCTGCGCCGCCACGAGCCGGGGGGAGAGGTCCTCCGGCGCGGTGTCCAGCTCGTCGGCCAGCGCCCGCGCCAGAGCCTCCTCGCGTTGCTCCTGCATCTCGCGCATCCGGGCGACCAGTGCGGGGCTCGCGGCCACGATCCCGGCGAAGACGTCGGCGCCCTGGTTGAGCCCGTAGCGCCAGTCGCGGCCGGCGACCGCGTCGAGGAAGTCGCGCCGGAAGGCCCGCACCACGCTCTCGCCCGGCTCCCGCTCCCGCAGCACCCGCGCCGGCAGGTCGACGGCGACCTCCTGCCGGTCGGCGAACAGGTCCTCCTTCGTGCCGAAGTAGTTGAAGACGGTGTTCACCGACACGTCGGCCGCGCGCGCCACCTCGGCCACGGTCACGTGGTCGAACCCCTTCGCCATGAACAGCCCCATCGCGACGTCGGCGATGCGCTGCCTGGTCTCGCGCTTCTTCCGCTCCCGCAGCCCTTCTTCCATGCCTGCATGCTATCCAAATTGCAGTGACTCCAAAATTATGGTTACCTCAATCTTGGAGGCGATGAAATGATCAGGACAACAGGTCTGACGAAGACCTTCGGCGACGTGACCGCCGTCGCCGGCGTGGACATCACCGTGGAGCCCGGCGAGATCGTCGGGTTCCTCGGCCCCAACGGCGCCGGCAAGACCACCACCATGCGCATGCTGGCCACCCTGCTGCGGCCCACCTCGGGCGCCGCCGTCGTGGCCGGCCGCGACCTGCTCGCCGACCCGCGTGGCGTGCGCCGGCGCATCGGCTACGTGTCCCAGGGCGGCGGCGTCCCGCCCGCCGAACCGCTGCGCGGCGAGCTGGAGCTGCAGGGCATGCTGTACGGCCTCGGCCGCGAGGAGTCGGCCGCCCGCACCCGCGCCCTCCTCGCCCGGCTGGAGCTGACCGGGCTGGAGGAGCGGCCGGGCGCCGCGCTGTCGGGCGGCCAGCGGCGCCGCTTCGACATCGCCTTCGCCCTGCTGCACGAGCCGGCCCTGCTCTTCCTCGACGAGCCCACGACCGGCCTCGACCCGCAGAGCCGGGCCAACCTGTGGGACCACGTCCGCGCCCTGCGCGCCGAGCGCGGCCTCACGGTCCTCCTCACCACCCACTACCTGGACGAGGCCGACGCCCTCTGCGACCGGCTGCTGATCATCGACCACGGCCGCATCGTGGCCGAGGGCACGCCGGCCGCGCTGAAGAGCGGCGGGCGCACCCTCGACGACGTCTTCCTCGACATCACCGGCCGCTCGCTGCGCGAGGAGGCGGGGGTCTGATGCTGCGCGACACCTGGGTGCTGTTCCGCCACGGCGTGCGCACCACGCTGCGGCAGAAGGCCGGCATCGTCTTCGGGGCGGTGCAGCCGCTGCTGTTCCTGGTGCTGTTCGGGCCGCTGTTCACCGCGATCGGCACGTGGGAGACGCTCGTGCCCGGCCTGATCATCCAGCTCGGGCTGATGAGCATGGGCCTGGCCGGGTTCGGGGTGGTCTTCGAACGGAGCTCCGGCGTGCTGGAGCGCCTGCGCGTCACCCCCGTCAGCCGGCCGGCGCTGCTGCTCGGACGGGTGCTCGGCAACGCGGTCACGCTGGTCGTCCAGACGGCGCTGCTGCTGGCCGTGGCCTACGCCCTCGGCCTGCGGGCCCCGGCGGGCGGCGTGCTGGCCGGGTGCGCGCTGGTGCTGGTGCTGGGCGTCAGCCTGGCCGCGCTGTCGTACGCGGTCGCGCTCACCCTCGACCAGAACCTGTTCGCGCCCGTGATGTCCACCGCCGTGATCCCGCTGGTGCTGCTGTCCGGCGCGTTCCTGCCGATGTCGATGGCGCCGGGCTGGCTCGACGTCCTCTCCCGGCTCAGCCCCTTCCGCTATCCGCTGGAGGCGCTGCGGGAGCTGTTCCACGGCCGCTACGCCAACGGGACCGTGGCGCTCGGCGTGGCGGTGACGGCGGTCTTCGCGGTGGTCAGCCTCACGATCGGCACGCGCGTGTTCACCAGGGAGAACGCCTGAGGCGTCAGGCCGCGCTCCGCGAGCGCCGCTCCAGCGCGGCCATGACCGCGGCGGGATCGACGGTGCCGTAGCCGAAGGCGTAGTCGAAGCCGACCTCGCTGCGGTCCTCGGCGGTGCGCCGCAGCAGCGCCCGGAGCTGCGCCGGCGACAGCCGGGCGGCCGGCCACCTGGTGCGGACCGCGGCCACCAGCCCGGCCGCGACGGCCGCCGCCGCCGAGGTGCCCCCGTCCGGCTCGCCCTCGCCGAACGCCCGCGAGCCCGCGAAGCACGTGTACGCGCACACGTCCGGCTTGCGGGCGGTCAGCCGCCCCGGGCCCCGCGAGGAGCGGCCCACCAGCGCGCCGTTGACGTCCACGCCGCCGACGGACAGCGCCCGGGGGTGGGAGTTCGCGCCCGCGATCGGCCGGTCCGGGAACCCGCGGCGTCCGCCGGGGCGATCGCGCCCGCAGTCGCCCGCCGCGAACACCACGTCCGCGCCCATCCGGTCGAGCGCGGCCACCATGAGGTTGAACGGATGCGCCGCGTTGTCGGAGTAGTTGCCCGGATGCCCGACGGGGAAGTCCCACTCCGGCGAGAACGACCCCCACGAGTTGCTCACCACCAGCGCCCGCGTCTCGGCCGGCTGGGCCTCCAGCACCGCGCGCAGATGCGCGAAGGCGGCCACCGCGTCCGACAGCAGGCCGTCCGTGGCCGTGCCGCCCGGCCGGGTGGACAGCAGCAGCGGGATGTCGACGAGCGCCGCCCGCGGAGCGGCGATCAGCGCGTCGAACGCGCACATCGTCCCGTGGCCCGCCGCGGCCTCGCCCGGCGCCGGGGCCGGGCGGCCGGTCACCCCCGGCGGGCTCCAGCACCGGGCGGCGTCGACCGTCACCGCCCGGCCGAGCCGGCGCGCGGCGTGGCCGGCGTCGACGCCGGTGTCCAGCACCGCCAGCGCCACGCCGTCGCCGTCCAGCCCCTCGGCGTGCAGCCCGGCCACGCCGAGCAGCCGCTCGACGTCGTGCCAGTCGCCGGCCGGAGTCTCGCCCGCGCGGACGGGCGCCGACTCCACGACCGGGTCGGAGAACACCCCGGCGACGTCCGGCCGCAGCGTGGGCAGCAGCGCGACCCTGGTGGCCGGCTCGTCGTCCGAGATCGTGCCGCGGACCAGCACGGAGGCGTCGCCGGCGGCCAGCGAGAAGTCCAGCGGCTGGTTGAGCGAGAGTGGGTCGCCGCCGGCCGGGGGGACCGGCCGCGGTACCGCCACGGGCGCGAACGCCGCGTCGAGCTCGACGCCCGGCAGGCCGTCCGCCACGTCGGCCGCGGTCGCCGTCACGGACGGGTCGGCGACGGCCGCGACCAGGTCGGGGGAGGGCCGGAGCTGGATCATCACGCGCATGGGTCACCACCGGAGGTCGTGGGGATCGAATCACCCAACCTTGGTCCATCCGGCGGAGCCCCGTCCAGCGCATTCGGCGGGTTTGACCTGCGCAAACGCCGCTAAAGACACGAATCGGACGGCATTTCTTCCGGCCTGTCAGGCTTCCATGATCCCGGCCCGTTCACTACGGTGAGGCTGCATGACGCTCCAGGCACGGAAGCCGGTCGACGACGGAGAGAAGGCCCACTGGCTGGCGGTGCGGCCGAGGCTCGTCCTCGCCAGCGCCTTCATGCTCTTCCTGGAGCTGGCGCTGATCCGCTGGACCGGGTCGAACATCGTCCACCTGAGCTACTTCACGAACTTCGTGCTGCTCGGGTCGTTCCTCGGCATCGGGCTCGGGTTCCTGCGCGTCGGGCGCTCGCGGCGGCAGCCGTACTACTCGCCGGTCGTGCTCGCCGTGCTCGCCATCGTCGTGCTGGCCTTCCCCGTCACCGTCGACCGCGACACCGAGGGCGTCCTCTACTGGACGAGCCTGTCCACCACCGGGCCGCCCGCCTGGCTCATCCTGCCGGTCATCTTCTGCGCCGCCGCGCTCGTCCTCATGGGGCCCGCCGAGCTGGTCGGCCGCTGCTTCCCCGAACTGCCCCGCCTGGAGGCCTACCGGTACGACCTCATCGGCAGCCTCACCGGCATCGCGGCGTTCACGGCGCTGTCGTTCCTGAGCGCGCCGCCGGTCTTCTGGGCGCTGATCGCGGCGATCTGCTACGGGGTGCTGCTCGTGCCCCGGCCGCGCTCGCTCTACCTCGGGCTGGTCACCGTCCCCTCCCTGGCCGTCGTCGGGCTGCTGCTCACCGAGACGCTCACCGCCGGGGCGGTCTGGTCGCCCTACTACAAGGTCACCTCCAAGCCGCTGACGGTGCTCGGGGTGCCCGTCACCGACATCGCGGTCAACGGCATCCCGCACCAGCAGGCCGTGCCCGCCGCCACCCGCCTGCAGTGGGAGGCCCAGTACGGGCTGCCGTACGAGCGGGCCGCCAGGCCGCCCCAGGACGTGCTCATCGTCGGCGCGGGCAGCGGCACCGACGTCGCGATCGCGCTGTCCAAGGGCGCCCGGCGGGTGGACGCCGTCGAGATCGACCCCAAGCTGCGCGAGCTGGGCGGCTCGGTGCACCCCGACCGCCCCTACGACGACCCCCGCGTCACCACGCACATCACCGACGGCCGGGCCTTCCTGGAGCGCGGCGGCGGCGCCTACGATCTGATCCTGTTCGCGCTGCCCGACTCGCTCACCCTCGTCTCCGGCGCCAGTTCGCTGCGGCTGGAGAGCTACCTGTTCACCGAGGAGGCCATGCGGGCCGCCCGCGCCCGCCTCAAGCCCGGCGGCACGTTCTCGATGTACAACTACTACCGCGAGAGCTGGCTGGTGGACCGGCTCGCCGCCACCATGCAGCGCGCCTTCGGCCACAAGCCGTGCGTGGACGTCGTCAGCACCGCCGGGCAGCAGGCCGTCATCACCGCCGGGCTGACGGCCGCCGACCAGCGCTGCGCCGCCGAGTGGCCGGGCGCGGCCGCCGGCACGCCGCCGCCCGCCGACGACGACCGGCCCTTCCTCTACCTGCACGACGCCACGATTCCGCCGCTCTACCTCGTCACGCTCGGGCTCATCCTCGCCGTCAGCCTGATCGCCGTCCGCGTCGTGGCCGGCCCCTACCGGCGCATGCGCCCCTACCGCGACCTGTTCCTGCTGGGCGTGGCGTTCATGCTGCTGGAGACCAAGAGCGTGACGGGCTTCGCGCTGCTGTTCGGCACCACGTGGGTGGTCAACGCCGTCGTCTTCGCCGGCGTGCTGGTCGCGGTGCTCGCCGCCGTCGAGGTCACCCGCCGCTTCCGCACCCCGCCGCTGCCCGTGATGTACGCCGTGCTGCTGGCCGGCCTGGCGCTCGCCTGGCTCGTCCCGAACGCCTGGCTGCTGTCGCTGCCGGTGCCGCTGCGCGTCGTGGCCGCCGTCACGGTCGCGTTCCTGCCGATCTTCGCGGCCAACGTGGTCTTCGCCAAGCGCTTCGCCGAGACCGCCGACGCCACGACGTCCTTCGGCGCGAACCTGCTCGGGGCGATGGTCGGCGGCTGCCTGGAGTACGCCGCCCTGGTGATCGGCTACAAGGGCCTGCTCGTCGTCGCGGCCCTGCTGTACGTCGGCGCCTTCGCCCTGCTGCCCCGCCGCGCCGCCGCCACCGTCTGACGGCGGCGGCCCGTCAGGTGCCGCAGAGCTCGTCCAGGGACTTGGCGCCGGCCTTCTGGGTGTTGCGGGTGGGCGTCTGCGTGGGCGCGGCGGCGCGGGTCTGCGTCGGGGACGCGGAGGGGGCGGTGCCGCTGGGGGAGGCGGTGACGTTCGCGGTCTGGGCCTGGCGGGCCGGGCGGAGGGAGTCGGAGATCGCCTTCTTGGTCGCCTGGCGGATCTTGGCCCAGTCGGGGCGGCCCGAGTAGAACTCCGGCGGCACGAACTGCAGGCTGGTGATCTTGGCGTCCTTCACCTTGACGGCCAGCTCCATGATCGGCGGGAGCAGGGGCTGCGGGATGTTCGTCTGGGCCATGCGCTTGGTCGCGCCGGCGATCTTCCTGAAGTTGGTGAGGATGACCTGCGGGGTGGCCTGCTGGGCGAAGGCGCCGATGACGCAGCGCTGGCGGGCCATGCGGGAGAAGTCGTCGCTGTTGACGCGGGAGCGGCCGTACCAGAGGGCCTGCTCGCCGCTGAGGCGGCGGTAGCCGGCCTTGATCGTGCCGGCGGTGCCGTAGAGGCCGCCCCACTTGACGTCCTGCTCCACATGGACCTTCAGGCCGCCGATGGCGTCGACGAGGGCGGCGAAGCCGTACATGTTGATGAGGGCGTAGTAGTCGATCCTGAGGCCGAGGGTGTAGCCGATGGCGTCCATCAGCGCCCGGGGGCCCATGTTCCTGCCGCCCATGATCTGCGGGTTGTCGTTGGCGTACTGCCAGACCTCGTTGAGCAGGCCGCCGTTCGGCAGCTCGGCCATGTAGCCGTTGGGGAACTGCTTGTGCAGCGGCGAGCTGGCGGGGAAGTGCACGTGCTGGAGGTTGCGCGGCAGGCTGAACAGCACCGTGTTGCCGGTCTTGATGTCGATGCTGGCCACGTTCATGCTGTCGGTGCGCACGCCGGTGCGGTTGCCGGCCGCGTCGCCGCCGATGAGCAGGAAGTTGACGCGGGTCCTGCCGCCCCAGGGGTCCTCGGGGTTGTGCGCGACCGTCGGCGTGCCCGGGTCGGACGAGGACGGGAAGATGTCCTTCACGGTGCCGCGCAGGGTGGCCATGGTGTCGGCGACGAACGCGAACGGCGCCATCACCGCCACGCAGAGCACGCCCACGAGGATGCCGGTCAGGATCTGGCCCTGCTGGTCGAGCCGTTTGGGGCTGAGCACCACGTACGAGCTGACCACGATGGCGAACCAGGCCAGCGCGAGCGCCGAGGCGATGATGATCACCGCGAGCATCATCCCGTCGCCGATGAACGCGGCGGCGTCGGTCAGGTTGCGGGTCAGCCCGAAGGCGAGGGTGGCGAGCAGCAGCACCGCGTACACGCTCATGAGGATCAGCCCGGTACGGCGGCGCCCGGCGCGCAGGTGTGCGGCGCCGGGCGCGACGGCCGACAGGGCGGTCCAGCCGAGCACGGAGGCGGGGGTGAGCGGCCGGGCGAAGCGAGGGGCGCCGGGAGCCGGGCGGGGCCGGCGCGCCGGGCGTTCCTTCCTGCCTCCAGGCACGGTGCCCACCCCGTCGCGCTTTCTCACACCGGCTCCTTCAGACGCCTACCAGGCAGAATGTCCCCGACGTGGGGACAAGATTGCCAGGATTCTAGTCCCCATATCTGGACAACACAGACACTTGCCCAAGCTGAGATGAACTCCGCGTGGATTTCACAGCAGGCCCTCAGGACACCGTGGAGGCCGGGGCCATCCACGTGTTGCACTGGTACGGCTTGTTCTTCTCCCATCCCTGCCGGAACCAGCGGTTGTTGTTGGCGGGCGTCCCGTGGTCGCGCGGATAGCCCGGATAGTCGCCCACCTGGCCGTAGAACCAGTACAGCCGGCTGCGCAGCGACGTGGTCACCGGATAGGAGGCGGCGACCGAGCGCATCCACATGCCGCCGAGGCAGGTCGCCTGCAGCTCCAGCCGCCTGCTGAGGCCGAGCTTGGCGCTCCGGCTGGAGGAGGCCAGCGTGCTGTCCCACCAGGAGTTCATCAGGCCCGTGACGTTCTGGACGTGGTGGCCGTACTCGTGGGCCATCATGCTGATGATGCCGCCGTGCCAGGAGATGATCTGGCCGTAGCCGCGGGCGCTGCCGTTGCCGCGCGCCATCGCCGACGTCGAGGCGTAGATCGTGGAGTTGCGCGGGCAATAGTACGGCACCATGCTCCCGGCGCTCGGATAGTCGCCGCAGGCGCCGCGGCCCCGGCCCGAGGCGATGGCGTACCCCGGCGGCCGGAAGTCGAAGCCCTGCTTCTCCAGGACCGGCCCCCACGCCCGGTCCATGCACTTGGCCGTCTTCAGGATCAGCGACTTGAGCTGGCTGTGGCTGAAGATGCTCGCGTTGCCCGCCCGGCAGTTGATCCGCGGCAGCGCGCCTCCCCGGTAGAGGCTGTTGTTCTTGAGGCTTCGGTCGACCCGCACCTGCGCGGGCGGCGTCACCGTCTCGTCCGGCGTGCGGGTCTGCCGCGGGGTCGGCTGCCTGGTCGGCTCGCGGGTGGCGCGGCTGCGCTCCGGCGTGGGCTCGTACGTCGGGATCGCGACCGGCGTCGTCGTCTCCGACCGCGAGGAGTTCTTGAGCAGGGCCGCGCCGACGACGATCAGCACGAACAGCGCCGCCATCGAGCCGAACACCGCGCCGAGGACCCCGATGACCCCCATGCCCGACTTGCGGCGCGGCGGCGGCTGCCACTGCCGCGGCGGCATCGGCGGGGGCGGCATCGGCGGCGGCGGTGGCGGGGGAGGAGGCGCGGGCTGCCGGTAGTGCTGCGCGTACTGCGGCGGCGGGGGAGGCGGCGGCGGCATCTGCTGGGTGTAGGGCCGCGTCAGGCCGTCGTGCTGCGGCACCCCCTGCGGCTGCGGCGGGTACGGCGGCTGCCCCGGCCCTTGAGGCGGGTAGCCGGGACCCTGAGGCGGGTGGCCGGGACCCTGGGGCGGGTAGCCGGGTCCCTGGGGCGGGTAGCCGGGTCCCTCGGGTCCCTGGGGCGGGTAGCCCGGCGGGGGCGCCTGGGGAGGCGGCCCGTACGGGTGACCGCTCTGCGGCTGCTGCTGCCGGCCGGGCACGGGCGGCGGCCACGGCAGGGCCGGTGGCCGCTGTGGCTGGCCGGGCCCTTGTGGCGGGGGTGGATATTGCCCGTTACCTGTCACCCTGTCTCCCCGTATGCCCCGTTGTCTTATTGCCGAGCTTTGTCCGGCGACTTGACGGACCCTTGGCAAATTTGGGGCAAAAGCATACTCATTTATCACCCGTCACGGATGTAGCAGTGCACGGTCACAGTCCGAAATCATTCGAGGTGATCTCGGTTATCTTTCGGTCTGCGGAGCGGGTGGTGTCCTAGCTTTCTTGGCATGAATCTCCAGCAGCTCCGCTATGTGGTCGCGACTGCGGAGCACCGCACCATGACCGACGCGGCCAGGTCGCTGTACATCGCGCAGCCTGCGCTCTCCCGCGCGATCCGCGATCTCGAGCGCGAGCTCGGCATGACCCTGTTCGCCCGTTCCGGCCGTGGCGTCGTCGTCACCGCGCAGGGCCGGCGGGTGGTCAAGCTGGCGCGGGAGGCGCTCGACGCCGTCCACGAGATCGAGGGCCTGGCCCACCACACCGGCGCGTCCGACGCCGAACTGCGGATCGCCTCGACGCCCAGCCTCGAGCCCGGTCTGGCGGGGCGGCTGTTGCCCGCCTACGCCGCCGAGCATCCCGGTGTACGGGTCCAGATCGTGCGCTGCGAGGGCCGCGAGGCGGTCGTCAGCGCGATCCGGGACCAGCGGGCCGACCTCGGTCTCACCGACCTGCCGGTGCCCGCCGACCTCGTCACCCACCCCCTCGAACGCCAGGAGATCGTGCTGATCTCCCCGCCCGGGCTCGAACTGCCCAACCCGGTGCCGATGGGCAGGCTGCACGGCATGCGCCTGGCCCTCCCGGCCCGCGGCAGCACCCGGCGCAGGGAGCTCGACGCGATGTTCGGCAGATACTCCGTCACCCCGACGGTCGTCCTGGAGACCGACGAGCGCAACGGCTGGCTCAACGCCGTCCGCGCCGGCCGGGCCTCGCTCCTGTGGTACCGCGGCATGGCCGAGCAGGCCGCCCGCGCGGGCCTCGTGGTGCGCTCGCTCGAACCGGCCGTGCGGCGCGTGATCGCCGTCGTGCACGCCCGTCGCCGGCTGCCGCTCATCGCCCAGGACTTCCTGGCCACCGCGGAGAAGGGAACGACCGCCGCCTGACCCACCTGACCGGGGAACGCTCCACTCACCCCTGAAACCCCCGGAACCCCTGAAACCCCCGAAACCCCCGGAATCATCTGACCCCCCCCGAGAACCCTCACCCCCACACAACCCCCTACTGAAACCCCCCCAACCGCACCGAAGCGCACCGATCAAGGCCCGGCGTCCGTCCGAGCCCGGGGCCCGGCGACGCGGCCCGGCCCCCCGAGGGAGCCCTTTCCAGCGGCCCCTCGTCCAGCCCTCAGAGCACGGCCTCGCCCGTTCCACGGCGACAGGCGGCCTGGGGCGAACCTCCCCGGGACACGGGAACACCTCATCGGGACACGGGAAGCCGCACCACCGCACGCAGTCCGGGCGCGGCGTCCTCCAGCACCACCGTGCCGCCGTGCGCCCGCACGGTCTCGCGCACGATGGCGAGCCCGAGCCCGGCGCCGCCCTCGTCCCTGCTCCGCCCGGAGTCGAGCCTGGTGAAGCGGTTGAACACTCGCTCGCGGTCCTGCTCCGGGATGCCGGGACCGTCGTCGGTGACGGTCAGCACGCCGCCGGCGGTCAGCGCCACCTCGACCTTCGAGGAGGTGTGCCGCACGGCGTTGTCCAGCAGATTGGTCAGCACCCGGCTGAGGTCGAGCGCGTCGCCGCGGACCACGACCGGGTCGCAGGCCGTCAGCCGGACCTCGGCGTAGCGGTCGGCGGCCCGGCGTACGACCTCGTCGAGGTCCACCGGCTCGCGTCTGGCCGGGACCCCGCCGCGCTCGTCCAGCCGGGCCAGCGCGAGCAGGTCCTCGGCCAGCCGGGACAGGCGCAGGGTGTCCTCCAGGACGCCCTCGGCGGTCTCCTGCCAGTCCTGGCCCTCGGGGTGGCCGAGCGCGACCTCCAGCTGCAGTCTGATGCTGGCGAGCGGGCTGCGCAGCTCGTGCGCGGCGTCGGAGACGAGCGCCCGCTGGCGCTGCTCGGCCTCCTCCAGCCTGGCCAGCATGCCGTTGAGCGTGGTGGCCAGCGAGTGCACCTCGTCGCGTGAGGCCGGCACCGGCAGCCGCCGGGAGCGCGCCGTGTGCGTGATCTCGGCGGCGCCCCGGCGCAGCGCCGCGATCGGGCGCAGCGTGCGGCCGATCATCAGCCAGCTCGCCACGGCGAGCAGCACCACCAGGGCGGGCGTGCCCACCGTGAGGACCCGGCCGGCCGTGCCGAGGCTCGTGCGGATCTCGCTGATGGACCGCGCCGCGAGCACGGTCTGGCCGCGGTCCGCGCGCAGCACGACCACGTGCAGGAAACCCGGGACGGCGTACGGCCGCCCGTCCACCTCCACGGCCTTCCCCGATTCCAGCGCCCTGGCCCGGCCGGCGGCGTCCAGCAGCGGCACCAGCCGGTCGGCGCCGTAGGTGACGTGCGTGATCCGGTTCCGCGCGTCGAGGACCTGCACGATCGTGCCGTCGTGGGTGGTGATCGGCGTGGTGAGCGTGCCGGAGTCGGCCGCCACGCGCACGACGTCCGCCTGCCGCCTGGTGCCCTCGTCCACGGTCGCCATCAGCGTCCGGTCGAGGACGCTGAGCAGCACCCACGCCGACAGCGCCAGCGCCAGCGCGAGCACCGCGACGGCCACCGCGGACAGCCGGAAGCGCAGCCCCTGCCGCCGCCACCACGCGAGCGGCGAGCCGGGCGACCTGTCAGCCACCGTCGCCCGCCAGCCGGTAGCCGGCGCCGCGCACGGTCTGCAGCGCGTTCCTGCCGAACGGGACGTCGATCTTGCGGCGCAGGTAGCCGACGTACACCTCGACCACGTTCGGGTCCGTGTCGAAGGTGTCCCAGACGTGCTCCAGGATCTCCGACTTCGACACCACCTCGTCCCGCCGCCGCAGCAGGTACTCCAGCAGCGCGAACTCCCGTGGCGTCAGCTCGATCGGGGCGCCGTCCCGCTCCACCCGCCGCCGTGCCGGGTCCAGCGACAGGTCGCCGGCCTGCAGCACCGCCGGCCGCCGGCCCGCGTCGCGGCGCAGCAGCGCCCGCAGCCGGGCCACCAGCACCACGTACGAGAACGGCTTGGTCAGGTAGTCGTCGGCCCCCAGGTCGAGCCCGTCGGCCATGTCGTACTCGCCGTCCTTGGCCGACAGCATGAGGATCGGTACCCAGTTCTCCTCGGCGCGCAGCCGCTTGCACACGTTGTAGCCGGACAGCCGGGGCAGCATGATGTCGAGCACCACGACGTCGTACTCGCCGTGGCGGGCCGCGTGCAGCCCCTCCTCGCCGTCGTGGGCGAGGTCCACGGCGAAGCCCTCGGCCTGGAGGCCGCGCTGGAGCGCCGCCGCCATCCGCCGCTCGTCCTCGACGACAAGTACCCTCATGCGGTGATTCTCCCGTTCTGTCCCTGAGAGCGCGCTGAGAAGACTGAGAGGGGTCTCAGTCAGTCTCAGGTCCGCCTAAGGATGCCTCACGCAGGCTGTGACCATCGACATACCGTTAAGGAGTGAAATGCGTAGAGGCACGTTCGTGAGGTGGGGAGTCCCGATCGCGGCGGCGGCCGTGATCGGAGCCGCCATCGGCGCCGGCCCCGTCATAGCCGCGGTGAGCGGAGAGCCCGCACTGCCGGAGCGCTCGGCCGAGCAACTGCTCGCCGACGCCGCGGCGGCCACCGCCAAGGACCAGGGCATGAGGCCGATGTCCGGCACCGTGCAGCAGACCGCCTCGCTCGGCCTGCCCGCGCTGCCGGCCACCGGCGGCGGGACCGGCCCCCTCAGCCTGCTGTCCGGCACGCACGAGGTGAAGGTCTGGTACGGCGGCGAGAACAAGATCCGCGTCGCCATGCCGACGCACCTCAACGAGACCAACCTGATCTACAACGGCGAGCAGTCCTGGTACTGGGACAGCGCCACCAACACCGCCACCCGGCTGCGGATCAAGGCCGACGCCGGCGAGCGGCACGGCCTGCCCACGCCGCAGCCGACCGACGTGACGCCGCAGCAGGCGGCGCAGCGGCTGCTCGCCCAGGTGGACGAGCACACCGCGGTCCGGGTGATCAACACCGCCGAGGTGGCGGGCCGGCCGGTCTACCAGCTCGTCATCGCGCCCAAGGCGGGCAGCTCGCTGGTGCAGGAGGTGCGGATCGCGCTCGACGGCGAGACGTACATGCCGCTCCAGGTGCAGCTCTACGCCAAGGGCTCGGCCGAGCCGGCCTACCAGGTGGGCTTCACCCAGGTGACCTTCACCCCGCCGGCCCCGGAGAACTTCACCTTCACCCCGCCCCCGGGCGCCAAGGTGGAGGAGACCACGATCGGCGAGGAGGACCTCGGCGCGAAGGCCGAGGAGCGCGCCGAGCACGCCGCCGACATGGCCGGCAAGGCCAAGCTGGTCGGCGACGGCTGGACCACCGTCGCGGTCGTGCCGTTCTCCCTGGCCGACCTCCAGGCCGAGGCGGCCGGGCAGGACGGCCGGGGCGCGGAGGCGAACGCGCTGCTGGACAGCGTGCTCAAGTCCGCCACCCCGGTGAGCGGCACGTGGGGCTCCGGCAAGCTGATCAGGACGAAGCTGCTGACCGCCCTGCTCACCGACGACGGCCGCCTGCTGGCCGGCGCGGTCACGCCGGAGGAGCTCGTCCGCGTGGCGGGGGCGCAGTGACACCCGTCACCGTGACCGGCACGACGCAGGAAGCGGGGGCGCCCTTCGGGGCGGCCCCGCCCGCCGGTGACCCCGCCGCCGCCATCGTCACCCGCGGCCTCACCAAGCGTTTCCGCGGCGGCCAGGTGGCCGTGGACGCCCTGGACCTGACCGTGCCGCGCGGCTCGGTGTACGGCTTCCTCGGGCCGAACGGCTCGGGCAAGACCACCACGATCCGCATGCTGCTCGGACTGGTCACGCCCACGGCCGGCGAGTACGCGGTGCTCGGGCTGCCGCCCGCCCGCGCGCTGCCCCGGGTGGGGGCGCTGGTCGAGGGGCCCGCGTTCTACCCGTACCTGTCGGGCGCGGCCAACCTGCTGCGCTTCGACGCCGCCGACCCGTCCGCGCGCCGCGCCACCGCCCGGCGGCGGGTCGCCGACGCGCTCGACCGGGTCGGGCTGTCGGCCGCGGCCGGCAAGCGCTACCGGACGTACTCGCTCGGCATGCGCCAGCGGCTGGCCATCGCGGCCGCCCTGCTGGGCCCGCGCGAGCTGCTCGTCCTCGACGAGCCCACCAACGGGCTCGACCCGCAGGGCACCCGCGAGGTGCGCGCGCTGGTCAAGGAGATCGCCGCCGACGGCACCACCGTCTTCGTCTCCTCGCACCTGCTGGCCGAGATCGAGCAGATGTGCACGCACGCGGCCATCATGCGGACCGGCCGGCTCGTCGCGCAGGGCACGATCGGCTCGCTGAGCGCCGGCCGGGTCCCGCTCATCCGCGTGGAGACGCCGGACGTGGCCGAGGCGGCGCGGGTGCTCGGCGCGCTCGGGCTGGCCGGCGTGCGCACGGGCGCGGGCGAGCTGACGGCGGAACTGGGCGGTCAGCGGCCCGAGACGATCAATGCCGCCCTGGTGGGGCAGGAGGTGGCGGTACGAGGGCTCGCGGTCGTCCGGCCGAGCCTTGAGGACGTGTTCGTCGGACTGACAGGAGAGGGATTCGATGTCGACGGCTGAGACCCGTACCCAGGCGGGCGCGGGGGCCGCCGCGGCGGGGCAACCGCGCCGCATGCCCGGCCTGGTGCCGGTCACGGAGACCCTGCGCACCGTCGCACGCCGCGCGCCCGAGCCCCTGACCCGCGACGCCGGGGAGAGCGCCGGCGAGTACACGGGCCGGCCCACGGGAGAGGACACGGCCGGGGGACTGAGGATGGGCGCGTTCTGGCGGCTGCTCGGCTCGGAGCTGAACCTGACCTTCCGCCGCCCCCGCAACATGGCGCTGCTCGCGGTCCTCGGCGTCGTCCCGGTCGTCCTCGGCATCGGCCTGCGGCTCGCCTCGGGCACGGCGGGCGACGGCGAGATGAGCAGCATCGTCCAGGACCTCGCGGGCAACAGCCTCATGCTGACGTTCCTGTCGTTCTCGTTCCTCGTGCTGCTGCTCATGCCGGTGGCGGTGAGCGTGGTGGCGGGCGACGCGATCGCCGGCGAGGCTGGCGGCGGCACCCTGCGCTACCTGCTGGCCGCCCCCGTGGGCCGGGGACGCCTGCTCGCGGTGAAGTACCTCAACGCGGTCGTCTTCGGCTACGCGGTCACCGCCGTCGTGGCCGTGACGGCGCTGCTGACCGGGGTCGCGCTGTTCCCCGGCGGCTCGGTGACGCTGCTGTCCGGCACCACGATCACGATGGGGGAGGGGCTGCTGCGCATCCTCATCGCCGTCGGCTACGTCGGCGCCGCCATGGCCGCGCTGGCCGCCGTCGCGCTGGCGCTGTCGACCTTCACCGAGGTCGCCATCGGCGCCATCGCGGGGACCCTGGTGCTGCTGGTCGTCTGCCAGGTGCTGCGCGCGGTGCCGGACCTCGCGCCGATCGCGCCGTACCTGCTGCCCACCCGGTTCACCGCGTTCGACGCGGTGCTGCGCGACCCCATCGACTTCGCGGCGCTCCGCGACGGGCTGCTGTCCTTCGCCGCCTACATCGCGCTGTTCGGCTCGGTCGCCTGGGCGCGCTTCTCCGGCAAGGACGTCACGTCCTGAGCGGCCCCGGGGGAGCGGATCGCGGCCATGACGCGGTCGAGGGCGGCCAGGTCGTCGGGGCCGAGGGCGGCGAGGGCGCGCGGCGGGCGGCCCAGGATGCGATCGCCCTGCTCCGCGGCGGCCCGCCCCGCCTCGGTGAGCGTGACGATCCTGCGGCGGCGGTCGTCCGGGTGGACGGTACGCCGCACGTAGCCGCGGCCCTCCAGGTCGTCGACCACCAGCGTCGTGTACGGCTTGTCGGTGCCCAGCAGGGCCGTCAGCTCACGCATGGTCAGCGGGCCGGGCAGCAGGCGGCGCAGCGCCTTCGCCCGCGAGAAGCTCATGCCGAGGGCGTCGGCGACCTCCTTGCGGCGGTCCTCCTCCTCCAGCACCAGCGCGCGCATCGCCGCCCAGACGCGGAAGGCGGCCGCGGCCCGGTCGTCAGGGGCGTCCTGGCCGCTCACAAGGGGCCTTCCGTCCTGGCCGAGCCGTGGATGAGCCGCTCGGCGGTGCGGGCGGCGCTCCGCTCGGCCCGGCGGCCCGTGGTGAGGACGCCGAGCAGCAGGATCGCCGCGCCGCATCCGGCGCCCACCCACCAGCCGATGTGGCTGGCCTGAGGGAAGCCGGCGGGCAGCGGGCCGCGTACGGCGGAGGTGACCAGCGCGCCGATCACCGCGACGCCGAGCGACTGGCCGATCTGCCGGCTGGTGGAGGCCACGGCGGCGGCCACCCCCGCCTGCGCGACCGGCATGCCGGAGACGGCGGTGTTGGTGATGGGCGCGTTGAGCATCCCGAACCCCAGCCCGAACAGCACGTACGCGGTCAAGAGCTGCCAGAGTGGTGTGTGCGCGGTCAGACCGGTCAGCATCAGCATGCTGGCCGTGAGCCCCACCCCGGCGACGACCAGCGGGACGCGCGGCCCCGCCGTGCCGACGAGGCGGCCGGAGACCGGCGAGCACACCGCCGTGAGCGCGGCCATCGGCAGCGTCAGCAGGCCGGCGTGCAGGGCCGAGTAGCCCAGGGTCTCCTGCAGGTAGAGGGTGTTGAGGAACAGGAAGCCGCCGAGCGCGGCGAAGCCGCACACCGCGATCAGCGTCGCCCCCGTGAACGGCGCGCTGCGGAAGAAGCGCGGGTTGATCAGCGGCTCGCGGCGGCGCAGCTCGTACGGAACCAGCACCGCCAGCGCCAGCGCGGCGAGCGCGAAGCAGCCCAGCGTCTGCGCCGAGGCCCAGCCGGCGGCGGGCGCCTCGATCAGCCCGTACGTGAGGCTCGCCAGCAGCACGACGACCAGGGCCTGTCCCACCACGTCCACCGGCCGCGGGCGCGGCGCGCGCGACTCGGGCACGAACAGCGCGCACAGCACGAGCGCCGCCAGCCCGACCGGGATGTTGATCCAGAAGATGGACCGCCAGCCGACCGAGGCCACGAGCGCGCCGCCGAGCGGCGGCCCGAGCGCCATGCTGACGCCGACGACCGCCCCCCACACGCCGATCGCGCGGGCCCGCTCGCGCGGCTCGGTGAAGGTGTTGGTGATGATCGACATGGCGACCGGGTTGAGCATCGAGCCGCCGACGGCCTGCAGGGCGCGGGCGGCGATCAGCCATCCCAGGCCCGGCGCGAGCGAGCAGGCCAGGGAGCCCAGCGTGAACAGCACGAGCCCGGTCTGGAAGGTGCGCCGCCGGCCCACGCGGTCGCCGGTCGAGCCGGCCAGCATGAGCAGCGCGGCCAGCACGACGGTGTAGGCGTCGATGATCCACTGCAGGCCGGAGAGCGAGGCGCCGAGGTCGCGCCGGATGGACGGCAGCGCGATGTTCACGATCGTGTTGTCCAGCCCGACGATGAACAGGCTGGTGCAGCAGATGGCCAGGACGAGCCTCGGCCTCACGGGCCGGCCCTGCCGGGCACGGAGGCCGAGGTTCGTCAGCGCCATGAGACGATTATATTGCCATAACTAACTTTCTCCCCGCCCGGATGCCGGGCCTTCGGCTTCAGGCCGAGGGCCGGACCCCCGGCCCTCGGCTGTGGGCAGAGGGCGGGGGTGGGGGCCGGGCGCCGCGCGGGGGTCAGGCGGTGGGGCGGCGGCGGAGGGCGAGGGCGCCCACGACGACGCCGATCAGGCCCACGGCGAGGCCCGCTCCGCCCAGCAGGCGGGCGGCGCCGTCCGTGCCGCCGTCCGCCGGAGCGGCCACCGCGGCCGCGGTCGCGATCAGGGTCGGCGCGCCGGAGGCAGGGACCGCGCTCGGGGCCGTACTCGGGGCGGCGGCGCCGTGGGCGTCGTCGCCGGTGGCCGGGGTGAGCTTGAGCAGCGGCGCCGGGTGCTCGGCCTCCGTGCCGTCGGCCTTGGGCGCCTCCGACCAGTCGACGACCTCACCGCTGGAGTAGGTCTGCTTCGTCGGGAAGACGAGCTGCCCCGTGTCGGTGGGCAACTGCCCCATGGACACCTCGAACTCCTGGAACTGCCCCGGCTCGATCGCGCCGCCGGACCAGACGACCTTGGTCACGGCCTCCTTGAGCTCGCCGTACTGGGTCTTGACCGGCGTGGGCAGCTTGCCCTCGGTGACCTTCACCTTCCATCCGGGCACGGGCTTGACCGACACGAACGCCAGCGGGTGGTCGGCGGGGAAGGTGACCTCGACCTTGGTGGTCGAGGCGTCGTCACGCTCGTTCGGCACCCGGAAGGCGACCTTGGTGAAACCGCCCTGCTCGGCGGATCCCGGCTGGATGGTGACGTGGGCGAGGGCGGGCAGGGCGAGCCCGGCGGTGAGTGCGGTGGCGGCGGCGAGCACGGTCGCGGCCCGGCGTACGAAGGACATGCGGGAACTCCACTTGGCGAGAAAGGAAGGAACAGGGGTGTCAGAAGGTCAGGCGGGAAGTGGAGGACCGCGCCTGGCCAGGGAGTGCCGGAGGACCGGCTGGAGGGGGACGGCCCGCGCGGCGGCCACCGGCGGGCGGGGCCGCACGGCGGGCACGACGACCGGCCGCAGCAGCGTGAGGCGCCGCCCGGCCCGCCGGAGCAGGGCCCACAGTGCGGCCTCGCCGCGCGCCAGCCACAACCCCGTGAGGAGCGTGGCGGTGAGGTGGGCGGTCAGCATGCCGGCGTTGACCGCGAGCCCCTGCCCGTGCCCGTGCACCGGGACGTAGGCGACGTCCTGGGACCCGGCGTCGCGGGCGAACAGCTCGTGCAGCCCCAGTTGCGCGCCGACGAGCACGACGTTGACGGCCAGGGCGGAGCGCTCCCGGCCGGTCAGCGCGAGCCCGAGCCCGGCCGACGCCGCGAGCCCCAGCCCGGCGGTCCACGGAGCGGGCCCCGAGCCGCCGCCCAGCAGGTGGGCGAGGGCGGCGAGGGTCACGCAGACGGCGGAGAAGGCCGCCGTCCGCGCCAGCCTCAAGGGGAGTCGAGCGCGCATGGGTGTGCCACATCGTCTCACGGGGCACGGTTGCATGTGGCCTCAACCGGGCGATGCCTGGGCGTTGCGCACTGTTTGTCGCTAGGGTCGTGCCGATCTACGCTGACATAGAGGTGAGAACGTTGCGGCACTTAGGCGGTTTCCTCATCGGAGTGGTGGTCACGGCGGCCGTGCTGGCGGGCGGTGGCTGGGCCGTGACGCAGGCCGCCGCGCAGGCAGCCGCACAGGCCACGGCGCCCCCGCCCGACAACCAGAAGCTCTGGATCGCGCTCGGCGCGATGGCCGCGGTCGGCCTGGTGTACGGGCTCGTGGTGGCGGGCCGGATCTCGCCGCTCGCCACGTTCGTGCCGTCCATGGCGCTGCTGGCCTGGACGGTCGTCTACGCGCTCGACCCGGGGCGCGCGCTCTCCCTCGTCCCCGCCGAGCCGTCGGTGAACCAGATCGTCAGGGAGGCCGGCGCCGGCGCGCAGACCCTCCTGACGACGGGCGTGCTGGCCCTGCTCGGCGTGGCCCTGTTCATCCCCGTGCTGATGCCGTCGCGCTGGTCGCGCCCGCACGACGACCTCGACGACGACTACGAGAGCTCGCCCGAGGGCGGCTACTACTGATCCCGCCCCGCCGGCAGCTCGGCGGTGAGGGCCGCCTCGCCCTTGTAGAGGCGGGTGACGACGTCCTCGATGTCCGCGTGGCCGGGCGCCGTGGCCATGAGGTCCGCCAGCGTGCCGTCGAAGGCCAGCCGGCCGTGGTCGATGAGCATGACCCGGCGGCACAGGCGCTCGACGTCGCCGAGATCGTGGGTGGTCAGCAGCACGGTGGTGCCCTGCTCGGCGTTGACCCGCAGCAGGAACTCGCGGATGCCGGCCTTGCTGACCACGTCGAGCCCGATGGTGGGCTCGTCCAGCACCAGCACCTCCGGCGCGTGCAGCAGCGCCGCCGCGAGATCGCCGCGCATCCGCTGGCCGAGGCTGAGCTGGCGCACCGGCGTGCGCAGGAACGCGCCCAGGCCGAGGGTGCCGGTCAGCTCCTCCAGCCGGGCGCGGAAGGCGGCCCGGTCGACCTTGTAGAGCAGCCGGATCAGCTCGAAGCTGTCGGCCAGCGGCAGGTCCCACCACAGCGTGGTGCGCTGGCCGAAGACCACCCCGATGCGCCGGGCGAGCGCGGTGCGCCGGCGCGAGGGGTCGAGCCCGGCCACGCGCACCCGGCCCGAGGTGGGCGTGAGGATGCCGCAGAGCATCTTGATCGTGGTGGACTTGCCCGCGCCGTTCGGCCCGAGGCAGCCGACGAACTCTCCGGCGGACACGGTGAACGACAGGTCGCGTACGGCGTGGACGATGTTCCTCCTGACCTTGAACGAACGTCCCGCCCGGTCGAGCTCGATCATCGTCAACTCCCGGTGGATCGGTAGTGCCTGACGCCCTGCCGCCAGGCCAGCGCGGCCAGCAGGGCGAGGACCGGCGCGGCGACCGGCCCGAGGAAACGCATGAACTCCGGCGTGCCGAACGGGTCGGCGCGGCCCAGCACGTACAGGCCGGGCTGCCAGTTGACGAAGGCGAGCGGCAGCACGTACGTGACGCCGCGCACCAGGTCGCGCCCGTAGATGGCGAGCGGGTACTGGACGAGCTGGTGGCCGCCGTAGGTGAAGGCGTTGACCACCTCGGGGGCGTCGGTCAGCGCGAACTGGGCCGCGCCGGCCAGCGTCCACATCGCGGCGAAGACGACGATCCCCGTGACCGTCATCACCGGCAGCATCCACAGCCGGCCCGGGTCGGGGTCGAGCGCGGTGAGCGACCAGCCGAGCACGGCGGCGGCCTGGACGACCCGGCCCGCGCGGGTGGGGGTGAAGCGGTCGGCGGCGAGCTGCAGCCAGGCGCTCACCGGCCGGATGAGGAAGGTGTCGAGCGTGCCGTCCTTGATGTGCCTGCTCACCCGGTCGAGGTTGCTGACGAACAGGTCGCACAGCGTGAAGGGCAGGCTCGCGGCCCCGTAGAGGAACAGGACCTCCTCGCGGGAGAAGCCGGCGAGGCTGGTGGTGTTGGCGAAGACGATGAAGATGACGGCCACGTCGGTGGCGGCCACGGCCAGGCTGAGCACGGTCATCAGCCAGAAGGAGACGGGATAGGCGGCCGCGGCCCGCGTCCACGTCCAGGCCAGCAGGATATAGGTCCTAACCACCCTGGATCACCACCTTGTGACGGATCGCCCGGGTGGCGAGCGCGCCGAGCCCGAGCAGGACGGCCGCCCAGAACGCCTGGAAGGCCAGGGACGGCAGGACGGGCGCGGCCCCGAGGTAGAGGTCGGTCGGCACCTGGACCATGGCCGCCCACGGCAGCGCGGCGGCGAGGTCGCCGAGCGCGCCGGGGAAGATCCGCAGCGGCAGCATCATGCCGGACAGGAACGTGCAGAGCACCAGCGACAGCACGGCCACGCCGCGGTCGTCGGCGAGCCAGCAGACCGACAGCGCGACCAGGTAGCGCCAGCCGAAGCTGACCACGACCGCGAGCGCGAGGCCGGCCAGGAACGCGGCCCACTGCCCGGCCCCGGCGGGCAGCGTGATCCCGAACACCGCCGCGCCGGCCAGCATCGGCGGCAGCCCGCGCACCATGAGCAGGTAGGCGGCCCGTCCGGCGTCCTCGGCCAGCGTCCAGAGCTGCAGCGAGGCGGGGCGGACCAGGTCGAGCGCGATGTCGCCGCTGCGGATGCGTTCGGGCAGGCCGAGGCCGCCGCCGAAGATCTGCATCGGGCTGATGAGCGCCTGGGTGACGAAGCAGTAGGTGACGGCGTCGGTGAGGTCGTATCCGGCCAGGCCGGGGCGGGCCTGCCAGAGGGCGATGAGGACGTAGGCGCGCAGGACGCCGAACACGCTGTTCGTGAACGCCCCGGCGAGCGCGGCCCACACGTAGGTGGCGTGCTTGCGGAAGCCGTACCGGACGAGCCGGGCATAGAGCGGGACGGTTTTGCACCTCCGGAGGGTGAGGACACGGTGACGAGGCGTGTCCGGGGTCGCGCACGGGTCTGCTGTTGGGAAAGCACGGAATTATCCGTCGGCGGCCGGGCGGCCCGCAACGGATTTAACGCGCCCTCCCGGACGGAAATATCCTGGAAATATCTGGGTAAGGAATGAGATACCTACCGGCCGGTAGTGAGGCGGCATCCGGGGAAAGACACCTGTCGGAGGGTCGTTATGCGGATCAATGGGGATGTAGTACCCGAATACCCCTTGAGCTGGCAGGCCCGCGCGCTGACCGGCGTCATGTGGGGCACGCTGAAGCCGGCGTCCACGCTCCTCATGCGTCACCCGCTCGCGCTGGCCGGTGCCGCCCGCGTCGGCGAGCTCGCCCGGCTGGTCCAGGCGCCGCAGCCGGAGCACGTGTCGATCGTGCCGGCCGCGTTCTCCGACTGCGGCGGCGAGTGGGTACGGGGCGGCGAGGAGCTCGAGGAGGGCAAGGCCCTGCTGTACTTCCACGGCGGGGGCTACTTCTCGTGCTCGCCGCGCACGCACCGCTCCATCACCTGGCGGCTGTCGGTGGTGGCCAGGCGGCCGGTGCTGGCGCTCGACTACCGTCAGGGGCCGGTGCACAAGCTGGCCGACTCGCTGACCGACGCCCTCGACGCCTACGAGTGCCTGCTGCGGCGCGGCCACGCCCCCGAGGACGTCATCGTCGCGGGCGACTCGGCGGGCGGGCACCTCACGCTGGCCACGCTGCTGGCGCTGCGCGACCGGGGGATGCCGCTGCCCGCCGCCGCCGTCTGCATGTCGCCGTGGACCGACCTCACCGACATCCCGCGCCGCGCCAACCGCTGGCAGGACCCGCTGCTGCCGGCCAGCCGGGTGCGGTGGCTGGCCCGCCGCTGGACCGACGGGCTCGACCCCCGTGACCCGCTGGTCTCGCCGGTGCTCGGCGACTTCACCGGGCTGCCGCCGCTCATGATCATGACCGGCTCCACCGAGGTGCTGCGCGACGAGGGGCGGCGGGTGGCCGAGGCGGCGCGCCGCGCCGGCGTCCCCGTCAGGTACGAGGAGTGGCGGCGCATGCCGCACGTCTTCCCGATCCTCGCCGACGTGCTGCCCGAGGCCCGGATGGCCTTCCGGCACATCGCCAGGTTCCTCGCCGCCGCGGGCGCGCGGCCGGCGGTGCGGGACGACGAGGCGGCCGCCTGAGCCGCCTGAGCCGTCTCGCAGCCGTCCTGGCCGCCTTCGTCCGGTAGCGTGTAAGGTTAGGTATACCTTACTTGCGTCAGGGGGCAGAGACATATGGCGGACAAGCCCGTGGACCACCACCGGGGGATCGTCCAGCGGACCGAGAGGCTCTCGCCGCACATGGTCCGCGTCGTGGTCGGGGGCGACGGGCTGGCCGGCTTCGCGACCTTCGGTCTCACCGACCACTACGTCAAGATCGTCTTTCCGTACGAGGGCGTCGAGTATCCCCGCCCGTTCAGCGTGAAGGCGTGCAGGGAGACCATGCCGCGCGAGGTGTGGCCGCGCCTGCGTACCTACACCGTGCGCGCCTGGGACCCGGACGCGCTGGAGCTGACGCTCGACTTCGTGGTCCACGGGGACGAGGGCCTGGCCGGCCCCTGGGCCGAGCGGGCCGCGCCCGGCGACGAGGTGTTCCTGCTGGGCCCCGGCGGCGGCTACGCGCCCGACCCCGGCGCGGGCTGGCACCTCATGGTGGGCGACGAGAGCGCGCTGCCCGCCATCGCCGCCTCCCTGGAGGCCCTGCCTGACGGGACGCTCGCGTACGTCCTCATCGAGGTGGAGGGGCCGCAGGACGAGCTGAAGCTCGGCACGGCGGCCGAGGCGCACGTCACCTGGCTCTACCGCGGCGACCGCCCGGTGGGGGAGCGGCTGGTCAAGGCGGTCCGCGAGCTGGAGTTCCCGGACGCGGACGTGCACGCCTTCGTCCACGGCGAGGCCGGCTTCGTCAAGGAGCTGCGCCGCCACCTGCGCGTCGAGCGCGCGATCCCGCTGGAGCGGCTGTCGATCTCCGGCTACTGGCGCCGCGGCGTGGACGACGAGGCCTGGCGCGCGGTCAAGCGCGACTGGAACAAGAAGGTGGAGGCCGAGGAGGCCGCGGCCCTCGCGAGCTGACGCGGGAACACCAACCCCACAAGCGTGCTTCAGGCCATCGGAACCCACCCTTTCCTCACCTCAGGGGAACGACCGCCTTACCTCCAATACCCCTTATGCAAGACATGCGGACAGCCTCCGCGGATCCGGCCACAGTGTGGCTTGGCCGTGTCGCAGAGGAGAGGCGAGAACCGGATGGCGCGTGGTGAGAGCGGCACGCCTCCCGGCGTGCGCCCCCTGATGGTGGGCGACCCGGTCGTCATCGGCCGATACCCGCTCCTCGGCCGCCTCGGGGCAGGAGGAATGGGGGTCGTCTACCTGGCGGAGCACCCTCAGGGCGGCCTCGTCGCGCTCAAGACCCCGCACGCGGCGCACCTCCACGATGCCACGCTGCTGGCCCGCTTCGCCGAAGAAGTCGCCTTCTCGCGCAGATTGGTGCCGTTCTGCACCGCCGCCGTGCTGGAGGACGGCGCCGACCGCGACCGCCCCTACCTCGTCACCGAGTACATCCCCGGACCCGCGCTCTCGCAGGTCGTCCTCGCCACCGGGCCGCTCGCCCCCGGCCTCGCGTACGGCGTCGCGCTCGGCGCGGCGGCCGCCCTGGTGGCCGTGCACGAGGCGGGGTTCGTGCACCGCGACCTCAAACCCGCCAACGTGCTGCTGTCGCCGGCCGGGCCGCGCGTCATCGACTTCGGCATCGCCCGCGACGTGACCGGCGAGCGCGGCGCCGACGCCCACACCCAGGCGGGGCAGGTCATGGGCAGCCCCGGCTGGGTCGCGCCCGAGCGGCTCACCGGCGGGGCCGCCCTCCCGGCCGCCGATGTCTTCGCCTGGGGGTGCGTGGTGGCGTTCGCCGCGTCCGGGCGGCACCCGTACGGGAGCGGCCACGGGGCCGACGAGACGGAGGCGATCACCCGGCGCATCCTCTTCGAGCCGCCCCGGCTGGACGGCCTGCCGGTCCTGCTGCGGCCCGCCGTGGAGGCGGCGCTGGCCAAGGACCCCGGCCGCCGGCCCGGGGCCGCCGAACTGCTGCGGGCGCTGCTGGCGGCGGGCGGCGTCGGCGTTCCCTGGGATCTGCGGCAGGCGGTGGAGGGGGTGCTCGGGCGGATCTGGACGGCGGTGCCGTACCCGGCGAGCGACGCCACCCCACCCCCGGCCGCCCCGCCGGCCGCCCCGCCAGTCGGTCTGCCGACCGGGCAGCCGTCCGGATTGCCGTCCTCGAAGGGGGGCGGCCGGCGGCGGCCGGGCCGGAGAGGGGTGGGGGCGCACCTTCCGCATGCGACCTTCGCCGCCCTCGCCACCGTGTCGATCGCGGCCGTCACCGTCATCGCCGCCGCCACCGGTCCAGGTCAGGACGCCGGCGGCGAGTACGTCGCGCCGCCGCCCGCCGTGGCGCCGCAGGCCAGCGCCGGCTCCACCCTCCGTCCCCGTTCCACTCGCACCGCCGGCCCGCCGCCGCCCGGCCCGGCGGACACCCCGACGACGCTCCCCGTCGCGGCCGCGACCACCGCCGTCGCGCCCCCCGCCGTCACGACCCCGACGGTGTACGTCACTCGCACCCGTACGACGGCCCCCGTCACCGTCGTCACCCCGGCCCCGGACCGGGAGGACACCTCCCGGCCGCCCGCCGCCGGAGAGCCCGGCGACCCCGGCCCGGGCGAGTGCGCGAACCCGGCGAGCCGGCGGCGCGGCAACGCGGCGGCCCGCCGCGGCTGCCCGCGCCCGTCCGTCTCGCTCACCACGATCCCCCAGGACGGCCCTGGCGAGTCCCCGGATCCGTCCGCGTCGGCCTCACCGACGCAGACGGCCACGGGAGGCTCCTGACCGGGCCGGACGGGGGCACGGGTGCCGGCCGGACCAACTGGCGGGCGGCCGGCACCCGCGTGCCCCTCGGCACGGCGGCGGTCAGCGTACGCGGGTCCGGGAGGCCGAGGCGCCGCCGCGGGAGGGCTCCCATCCGGCGACCACGGCCGGGCCGGCGGCGAGGGCCCGGGTCAGCGGGATCTGCACCGTCGTCGTGCCCCGGCGCGGGACGGCGGTGACCGCCGAGCCCGCCGTGCCCTGGGCGTCCCGGACGAACAGGTGGGCCTTGCCCGGCCCCGCCGCACGGAACGTCACCGTGACCGCCTCCCCGGCCCGGACCGCCGTGACCACCTGCCCGGCGTCGGCCGCCGCGGGGCCGCCGGCCGGCGGCACGTCCACCCGGACCGCCTGCTCCAGCGACTGCGGCGAGTCCAGGCTGGACAGCGCCGTGTCCGGGATGACCGGTTCGGCCGCCGGCCGCTCCGCGCTCCGGTAGCCGGTCAGCGAGGCCACGCCCCACCGGTACGGGTCGCCCTGCACACCGCCCCACGTCGACCAGCCGATCCGGGTCTGCCCGGTCTTGTCCTGGGTGTCGGAGTCGTACACCAGGATGTTGAGCCCGAGGTGCTCCGGATCGACGGAGCCGGGCAGCAGCTCCAGCGGGATCGCCGCCTCCACCGTGTACTCGCCGGGGGAGACCGTGGACGCGATCCGCATCCCGGTGGCCGGGCCCTGCCGGTTGTCGGCGTCGCGCAGCGCGCACGGCGGCCCCTCGGCGGTCACCGGCAGCACCGCCGCCTTGAACGTCGTGGACGTGTTCTCCGACGCGCCGCGCGGGTCGAGCGCGATCTCGACGGCGTCGGTACGCCAGTGCCGCTTGCAGTCGGCGGCGGCCAGCCGCGTGCCGAGCACGTCGTCCTTGACCCGGACCGCCACGTACAGCGTGTCCTCGTGCCAGGCCAGCCTGGCCGTGGCCGAGCAGTCGGCCGCCGACGAGCACGCCGTGCCCTCCCACAGCCGGGAGACGTCGAGCGCGGGCCCCGGATAGCCGGAGTCGTCCCCGTCCACGTCCGGCGCCGCCTCCGCCCGCGGGATCGTGGCCGCCGGCACCAGCTCCAGCGCGGGCCGGCCGGTGACCACGCCGTCCACGGTGACGGTGTAGGCGTGGTCGCCGCCCTCGTTGGACGTCTTCATCGAGGCGTCGGTGTTCGTGACGGTGAACGGCACCGTCGCCGACGCGCCCGGCGCCAGCTCGGGGTAGGCCGCCTCGTCCCGGTCGGCGGCGAAGCCCGCGGGCACGTCCACGCGCACGGTGCCGGAGCGCGGCGCGTCGCCGACGTTCGTGACCACGACGCCGACCTGCCGCGAGCCGCCGGACGGCAGCGTCAGCACCGGCGTGACCAGGCCGCGCAGCTGCGGCACGCCGACCTCGGCGGTCCACTTCTCGAACTGGGCGACCTGGGGGAGGAGCTGCTGCTGCCCCCGTACGGCGGGGCTCGCCTCGACCTGCCGGTCGGTCCAGCCGCGGCCCCGCTCGGTGGTCAGCACCGCGCCGATCCGCGCCCGGCCCGCCGCCCCCGTCGCCGGCGTGACGGTGAACCGCGCCGACGCCGGCCGCCCGGCCGTGATCCTGCCGAGGTCGCCGGAGCCGGCGACGGTCCAGCCCTCGGGGACGCGCAGCGCGGCCGACGAGCGGCCCAGCGGGTCGCGGGCCGTCACCGAGACCTCGACCGTGAACGGCGTCCCCGGCCGCACGTCGAACGCGCCGGTCCGCAGCGAGAGCCGGGTGCCGAGCGGCACGGACCCCGCGGGCGCGGTCAGCACGCCGTCCAGGATCGCCGTGGGCGCCGCCGCGGCCGGGGTGCCCGGCTCGGGGAACGGCACCCGCGCGTCCACCTGGGTGAAGAAGTCGCAGCCGAGCTGCGCCGGGTCGGCGGGCACGTCGGGGAAGACGGCCCAGCCCTGGGAGGCGTAGACGCGCTGGGCGTCCCGCTCGATCGCCGCCCACGTCCGGCCCGCCCGCGACGGGCGCCCGCTCCACACGCCGTAGACGTTCTGCGCGGGGTTCGCCGGGCGGAAGGTCGCCCCGCAGGACGGCCCTGCTTGGGACGTGCCGCGCCCGCCGCCGGTCAGCAGCCGCGCCGGCGCGAACGGCTTCAGCCCCTCCCGCGTGATCTGCTCGGGGAACGCCTTCGGGTCGGCCGCCGCGTAGAACGCCTCGATCGCCAGCCGGGCCGCCTCCTGGTGGTTGCCGTGGTTGCCGGGCGTCGGGGCCGGGTCCATCGTCAGCAGGATCTCCGGCCGGGTCTGCCGGACGACCCTCACGACCTTCTCCAGCGTGTCGCCGCCCCACACCTGGTCGGTGAGCGGGGCGCTCACCGTGTAGTAGAAGTCGACGTCGTCGAGGTTGAACACCTCGCGCACGTCGGCCCGGCCGACGGCCGCGCGTTCCTCGGCCTCGCGCAGCAGCCCCAGCGCGGGCCCCTCCTCGGGGCCGACGGCGTTGCCGCCGCCCTCGCCCCGCGTGACGGTGACCACGCCCGCGCGGACGCGGTGGTCCTCGTTCCACTGGCCGAGGGTGGACAGGCTGAACGCCTCGTCGTCAGGATGCGCGCCGACGAACAGCGCGTCGAGGTCCACGGACGCGGCCGGGCCGGCCGCCGCCTCGGCGGGCGGGACGGCGGTGGCTCCCGGGACGAGCATCAGCAGGGCGGACAGGAACAATCGCATGGCGCCTCCGGAGGATCTACTCGCGGACCGCCCCCTGGAGCAGCCCGCGGACGAAGTGTCGCTGGAGGAACAGGTAGAAGATCACGACCGGGGTGGCGACGATCACCGACCCGGCCGCGAGCAGGGTGAAGCCCGAGGTGTGCTGGCCCTGGAAGAACGCCAGGCCGAGCGGCGCCGTGCGCAGCGACTCGCTGGTCACCATGATCAGCGGGATGAGGAACTCGTTCCACGTCCACATGAAGACCAGCACCGTCAGCGTCACCACCGCCGGCCGCGCCGGCGGCACCAGCACCTGCCACAGGATCCGCCACGTCGAGGCCCCGTCGATGCGCGCCGCCTCCACGATCGCCCGGTTCGAGGCACGGAAGTAGGCCCGCATCCAGAACGTCCCGAACGCCACCGACAGCGCCACCTGCGGCAGCGCCACCGACCAGAACGTGTCGATCAGGCCCAGCGAGCGCAGGTCGAAGTAGAGCGGCACCGCGACGGCCTCGCTCGGCATCATGATCCCGAGCATGAACAGGTAGAACAGCGCCGACTGCCCGCGAAAGCGCATCGTGCCGAACGCGTACCCGCTCATGACCGACAGCACGACGCTGACCACCACGACGAACGCCGACACCGCGAGGCTGGTCCGCAGGTACGTGCCGAACCGCCCTGCCTCCCAGGCCGCCGCGAAGTTCGCCGGCCCCGCCGTCCCGCCGCTGTCGGACGGGCCCAGCGCCGCCCCCAGGATCGTCACGATCGGGAGCAGCGCGAACACCGCGAACACCGACAGGATGACGTAGTTGGCCACCCGCTCGCCGCGCGAGATCACGTGAGCCCCCTGTCGGCGAACCGGTTGATCCCGAACGAGATCACGAAGATGAGCAGGGCCAGCGTGACCCCGACGGCCGCCGCCGAGCCCACCTGGCCGAGCCCGAAGGCCCGGTGGTACACCTCGTACGACGGCACCGTCGTGGACGTGCCAGGACCGCCCCGCGTCGTCACGTACACCAGGTCGAACGTGCGCAGCGCGGCGATGACCGTGAGCGTCAGCGCGACCGCGATCTCCCCGCGCACCGAAGGCAGCGTCACGGCGAAGAACTCCCGGACCGCGCCGGCCCCGTCCAGGCGGGCGGCCTCGTACAGGTCGGGCGGCACCCGGCTCATCCCGGCCAGCAGCAGCACGGTCACCAGCCCCGTCTCGACCCACGTGCCCACCACCCCGACCGCGGGCAGCGCGAAGGCGTAGTCGCCGAGCCAGCCGCGCGTCAGCGACTCCAGCCCGAGCGCGCCGAGCAGCGCGTTGAGCGTGCCGTCGGGCGCGTACACCCGCCGCCAGGCCACCGCCACCACGACCATTGCCACCACCTGCGGCAGGAACACCACCGTGCGGAAGAAGCCGAGCCCGCGCACCTTGGCGTGGTTGAGCACCGCCGCCAGCGCCAGGCCGACGGCCAGCGGGATCAACGCGTAGAACACGACGAGCACCAGCGCGTGCCCGAAGGCGTCGCGCAGCCCCTCGTCGGCGATGATGGCGGCGTAGTTGTCCAGGCCCGCCCACCTGCCCACGGACAGCCCGTCCCAGTCGTAGAGGGAGAACTGCACCGCCCGCCCGATCGGGAACAGCAGGAACGCCGCGTAGACCACGAGCGCCGGCAGCAGGTAGAGGTAGGCGACGCGCCGCGGCTCGCCCGGAGGCCGCCCCGCCGCCCTCCCCCGCGCCATCAGTTGCTCTCGGTGAAGGTCTTGTAGTCCTTCTCCAGCGTGGCCAGGAACTCCTGCGGGGTCACCTTCTTCGCGAGCAGGTCCTGCAGCGCCGCGCCGAGCGTGTCGGCGAAGGTCGGGGTGGCGTAGTCCAGGTACGGCACCAGCCCGTCCTTCCCGGTGACGGTGCCGAACGCGGTGAAGACGTCCTGCTGCGGCCCCGCCTGCACGCTCTGCTGCCCGGTCTCGGCGACCGGCAGGTTGCCGGTCGAGGTGAGCACCTTCATGGCGTCCGCGCTGGTGATGAAGTCGACGTACGCGGCCGCCGCGTCCGGATGGGGGCTCTTGGCGGTGATGGCGAACGGCAGCCCGGTGCCCCCGGTCGCGACCGGCGCCGCGCCGGCGGAGACGCCCGGCGGCAGCATGAAGCCGAGGTCGTCGCCGAGCGCCTTCTCCAGGTCGGCGAGCAGCCAGGTGCCCGCGATGAGGAAGACCCCCTCGCCCTTGCCGAACGCCTGCCAGGCGGGGTCGTAGCCCTGGCCGTTGAAGCCCTTGCCGAAGTAGCCCTTGTCGACCCAGCCGACGAGCTGCTCGGCGGCGGCGGTGTTCTCGGGCGTGGTCCAGGACGCGCCCTTGCGGCCGAAGGCGAGCGCGGAGATCTGGTCCGCGGGCACGTGGCGGCCCTGGACGGTGCCGAAGACGTGGATGGCGGGCCACTTGTCGAGGTTGCCGAGCTGCAGGGGCACCTCGCCGGCGGTCTTGGCGGTGCCGAGCGCGGTCTCGAAGTCGGCCCACGTCGCGGGCGGCCGCAGCCCGAGCTTGCCGAGCTTGGCCTTGTTGTAGAAGACGCCGACGACCTCGCCGACCTGGGGGAGGCCGTACAGGTTGCCCTCGCCGAAGAGCTTGCCGTCGGCGCTGTAGCGGGAGTAGCGCAGGACGGACTCCGGGTAGCGCCGCTTCCAGCCGTAGGCGTCGGCGTAGGCGTCGAGCGGGAGGAGCTGGCCGGCCTTGACGAACGCGCCCATGGAGGAGCGGCCGTTGTTGGCCTCGACGACGTCAGGAGGCTCGTTGCCGCTGAGGGCGAGGCGGAGCGTGGTGTTGAGGTCGTCGAAGGAGCGGGAGACCCGGTTGAGCTTGATGTTGGGATATTTGGCCTGGAAGGCGTCGTTGAGCTGCTTCATCTGGGCCGCCTGCCCGCCGCGGACCTCCTGGTCCCAGACGGTGAGCGTGACGTCGCCGAGGGCGGCGGCGTCGGTGCGCACGGCGGACGGGGCCTGGCTCGGCGGGGCGGGCGGCGCGGAGGAGCCGGGGGCGCACGCGGTCAGGGCGAGGGCGGCGGCGGCGAGCAGCGCGATCGCCGGGGTGCGGCCCGACCGTCGCGTCGAGGGCGTCATGGTTACTCCTTCTGCGCGGGCACGCGGGGGGTGCCGGGGTCCCCGTCGTCGTGCGCGGGGACTTCGTTCCGCGGATCCGCTTTCCTGGATCCGGCCTCCGTCACCGGGGTGGCCTCGCCGCCCGGCTGGGGCTGGGGGACGACGCCGACGTCGGCGTAGCGGGCGATGGTGGCGGCGGCGCGGCGTACCGCGCCGACCGGGTCGGTGGGCACCAGCCGGTCCAGGAAGCCGTAGCGGCGGGCGAGCGAGCTGCCGTAGGCGCCGCCGTGGCGGGCCCTGGCGCGCACCTCGTGCCACCAATCGGCGATGTCGCCCCAGCCGGGCGCGGCGAGCGAGCCGCCGAACTGCTGCACGGCGAGGGCCGCGCACACCTGTGCGAAGGCGACGCGGTCGGTGAGCGGCCAGCCGCACAGCGTGCCGAGCACGAAGCCCGCGCCGAACACGTCGCCGGCGCCCGTGGGGTCGAGCGCGTTGACCCGCGGCGCGGGCACGAACGCCTCCTCGCCGGTGGTGGAGTCGATGGCCATCGCGCCGTTGGCGCCGTCGGTCACCACGGCGACCGGCACGAGGTCGGCGATGGCGTAGAGCGCGTCGCGCGGGGTGTCGGTGCGGGTGTAGGCCATGGCCTCGACGGCGTTCGGCATGAAGGCGTGGCAGATCGACAGCTGCTCCAGCACCCCGGAGGACCAGGACCCCGACGGGTCCCAGCCGACGTCGGCGAAGATCAGCGCGCCGTCGTGGTGCGCCAGCTCGGCCCAGTTGCACGCGCTGCCGGGGGTGCCGAGCGGCTCGTCGGCGGCCAGGGTGACGATCACGGCCTTGGAACGGGGCGGCATGCCGATCATCTCGGAGGCCGGCATGGGGGAGGGGTGGCCGTGGGTCACCATGCTGCGGTCGCGGTCGACGGCCATGGAGACGGTGACCGGCGAGTGCCAGTGCTCGAAGCGGCGCGACCGCGACAGGTCGACCGACTCCTGCTGCTCCAGGGTGCGCCAGCAGAAGTCGCCGTAGTCGTCGTCGCCGAAGGCCGCGGCCAGGGAGGTGCGCAGGCCGAGCCGGCTGGTGGCGATGGCGAGGTTGGCGATGCCGCCGGGGCACGAGCCCATGCCGTCCGCCCAGATCTCGGTGCCGGCGGCGGGCATGGCGGGCAGGCCGGTGAAGATGATGTCCAGGAAGACCGTGCCCGCCAGGAACACGTCGAACTGCGGGCTGCCGGGAGCGCGCTCGCCGGCGAGAGGGTCGTACGCCTGGACAGTCACGGGAATGAGGCCTCCTCGACACGCCGCGATGTGCGCAATCTTGCACGTTTGCGCGCACAGTTCAAGCCCTTCGCGCGAACGGCGGAACGAATCGCGTACTGGTTGCTTCCTGAGTGCTTACTGTTGGGCGGAAATGACTGATACAGTGACGCCGTGCTTCAGCGCCTCCGGCATGCCGAGATCATGCGCCGCGTCCGGCTCTCAGGCGCCACCAGCGTCAGCGATCTCGCCAGCCAGCTCGGCGTGAGCCCGTCCACCATCCGCAGGGACCTCGAGGTGCTCGACCGCGACGGCACGCTGCGCCGCGTCCGCGGCGGCGCCCTGGCCTGCGTGGACGCAGACGCCGACCATCCCTTCGCCGAGGTGGCCGAGGTCGACGGGCAGGACAAGGAGGCCGTGGCGGCCCGCGCCGCCGAACTGGTCCGCGACGGCGACGTGGTGCTGCTCGACATCGGCACCACCACCGCGTGCCTGGCCCGGCGGCTGCGCGGGCGGCGCGTCACGGTCGTCACCTCCAGCCTCGCCGTGCTCGACGCGCTCCGCTGCGACCCCGAGGTCGAGCTGCTGCTGCTCGGCGGCATGGTCCGGCGTTCCTACCACTCCCTCGTCGGGGTGCTCACCGAGGCGGCGCTGAAGCAGGTGGTGGCCGACCGGGTCTTCCTGGGCGCCAGCGGCGTGCGCCCCGACGGGCAGCTCGTGGACACCACGCTCGCCGAGGTGCCGCTCAAGCGGGCGATGATCGCCGCGGCCGGGCAGGTGCTGCTGCTGGTCGACCGGCACAAGTTCCCCGGCACGGGCGCGCTGCGCGTGTGCGGGCCCGAGGACGTCGACGTGGTCGTCACGAACACCGGGGCCGATCCGGCCACGCTGCGCAGCCTGACGGCCGCGGGCGCTGAGGTGCTGCTCGCGTGAGGATGAGGGAGTTCGGATGAGACTGGCCGTTCTCGGGGGCGGAGGCTTCCGCGTGCCGCTCGTGTACGGGGCGCTGCTGCGCGACCGGGCCAAGCCGCGGGTGGAGGAGGTCGTGCTCCACGACGTCTCCGCCGACCGGCTGGCGGTCATCGGCCACGTGCTGCGCCGGCTCGCCGAAGGTCACGCCGACCCGCCCGCGGTGCGCGTCACCACCTCGCTCGACGAGGCCCTGCGCGGAGCCGACTTCGTCTTCTCCGCCATGCGGGTGGGCGGCCTGGCCGGGCGCGCCGCGGACGAGCGGGTCGCGCTGGAGCTGGGGCTGCTCGGCCAGGAGACCACCGGTCCCGGCGGCGTCGCCTACGGCCTGCGCACCGTGCCGGTCGCCGTACGGGTGGCCGAGCGGGTCGCCGAGCTCGCGCCGCGCGCCTGGGTCATCAACTTCACCAACCCGGCAGGCATGATCACCGAGGCGATGCGGCGGGTCCTCGGCGACCGGGTGATCGGCATCTGCGACTCGCCGATCGGCCTCATCCGCCGGGCCGCCGCCGCGCTCGGGCTCGACCCGGCCCGCGTCCAGCCCGACTACGTGGGGCTCAACCACCTGGGCTGGCTGCGCGGGCTCGGCCACGACGGCCACGACGTGCTGCCCGCCCTGCTCGCCGACGAGCCGGCGCTGCGCCAGGTGGAGGAGGCCCGGTTGTTCGGGCCCGGCTGGGTGCGCACGCTCGGCGCGCTGCCGAACGAATACCTCTATTACTACTACTTCACCCGCGAGGCGATCGCCGCCGGCCGGGGCCGCACCCGCGGGGAGAGCCTGCTCGACCGGCAGGACGCCTTCTACGCCGCCGTCCAGGCCGATCCCGGGCAGGCGCTGGCCGAGTGGCGGCGGGCGCGCAGGGAGCGCGACGAGTCGTACATGGCCGACGTCCGCGACACGGCCGAGGCGGGCGAGCGCGACGCGGCCGACCTGGAGGCGGGCGGCTACGAGGGCATCGCGCTCGCGCTGATGGCCGCCCTGTCGCGCGGCGAACCGTCCACGATGATCCTCAACGTGCGCAACGGCTCGGCCGTGCCCGGCCTGCCCGCCGAGGCGGTCGTGGAGATCCCGTGCGCGGTGGGCGGCGCCGGGGTGCGCCCGCTGGCCACCCGCCCGCTGCCGGGCCGGTTCCTCGGGCTGTTGCAGCAGGTGAAGGCGGTCGAGCAGACCGCCATCGAGGCCGCGCTGACCGGGTCGGCCGACCTGGCCGTGGAGGCGTTCGCCCTGCATCCGCTGGTTGACTCGGTCTCCACGGCCCGCGCCCTGCTCGACGGCTACCGCGCCCGCATCCCCGAGCTGGCGCGGGCCGTGCCCGGGGCGGTCTGACCCCACGAGGGGCCGCGGTTCTGTCGGTCCCGGCAGTGGCGGGAGGCCGGGGTCGTCGCGATCGTGGCGGCCGGCGGCGGCGTGGTCTGGTTCGCGGCCGAGCATCCGGTCTGGGCGGCGGCCGTCGCGGGCCTGCTCGCCGTGCTGTTCGCCGGCGCGCTGATCCTGCGGCGCCGCGCGATCGAGGCGGGGCGGCGGCGGTTCCTGGCCGCCAACGCCGAGCTGGAGAAGGTGGATCTGATGTCGGGCCGGGAGTTCGAGCACCTGGTCGCCGCGCCCCGCGCGGCGGGCATGAGAAGCATGGGCGGGCCGCGCCGGTGCTGGGGGGACCGGCGCGGCCCGCGTCGCCGGGGAACCGTCCCATGCCCTGGAGGTGGCCGGCGAGATCAGGGGTGCCCTAGTGGCCGAACTGCTCCTCCTCGGTCGAGCCCTTGAGCGCGGTGGTCGAGGAGTCGGGCGCCACGGCGGTGCTGACCAGGTCGAAGTAGCCGGTGCCGACCTCGCGCTGGTGCCGGGTGGCGGTGTAGCCGCGCCGCTCGGCGGCGAACTCGCGCTCCTGGAGCTCGACGTAGGCCGTCATGCCGTCGTTGGCGTAGCCCTGGGCGAGGTCGAACATCGAGTAGTTCAGCGAGTGGAAGCCGGCCAGGGTGATGAACTGGAACTTGTACCCCATGTGGCCCAGCTCGCGCTGGAACTTCGCGATGGTCGAGTCGTCGAGGTGCTTCTTCCAGTTGAACGACGGCGAGCAGTTGTAGGCGAGCATCTGGTCGGGATACTCGGCCTTGATCGCCTCGGCGAACTCGCGGGCCACGTCCAGGTCGGGCGTGCCGGTCTCCATCCACAGCAGGTCGGAGTAGGGCGCGTAGGCCAGGCCGCGCGCGATGCACGCCTGGATGCCGTTGCGGACCCGGTAGAAGCCCTCCGCGGTGCGCTCGCCGGTGGTGAACTCCTGGTCGCGCGGGTCCACGTCGCTGGTCAGGAGCGTCGCGGCCTGTGCGTCGGTCCGCGCGATGACCAGGGAGGGGACGCCGCAGACGTCGGCGGCGAGGCGGGCGGCGTTGAGCGTCTTGATGTGCTGCCCGGTCGGGATCAGCACCTTGCCGCCCAGGTGGCCGCACTTCTTCTCGGAGGCGAGCTGGTCCTCCCAGTGCACGCCCGCGGCGCCGGCCGCGATCATGCCCTTCATCAGCTCGAAGGCGTTGAGCACGCCGCCGAAGCCGGCCTCGGCGTCGGCCACGATGGGCGCGAGCCAGTGCGGGCCCTCGACGCCCTCGGACCAGGTGATCTGGTCGGCGCGCAGCAGCGCGTTGTTGATCCGGCGGACGACGGCCGGCACGGAGTTGGCCGGGTACAGGCTCTGGTCCGGGTACGTCTGCGCGCCCAGGTTCGCGTCCGCCGCGACCTGCCAGCCGGACAGGTAGATCGCCTTCAGGCCCGCCTTCACCTGCTGCACGGCCTGGTTGCCGGTCAGCGCGCCGAGCGAATGGACGTAGTCCTCGGTGTGCAGGAGCCGCCACAGCCGCTCGGCGCCGAGCCGGGCCAGCGTGTGCTCCTCCTGGACGCTGCCGCGCAGCCGGATCACGTCCTCGGCGCTGTAGGTGCGCTCGATGCCCTCCCAGCGAGGGTCGTTGTCCCATTCGTCCTGCAGCTGCTGAGCAGCTCCCTTGAGGCGATCGATCATGGTCACTCCTTTTTCGTCCCCTGGGTGCCTGTGCCGAGTCTGTGCCCGGGAGGACCCCGGCCAACAGGCGCAGCCGATCAGAAGAATCGCGAAAATTTCCTTTCTGGCCACTACTGACGGGTATTCGGTAGGAAAGAATTCGCTAGTTTTACCGTTGGCCTAGACCAATCCCCCGAGTGTGTCGAAGGTCTCGCCCGGCGTGCCCGATGGGCTAGAAGATGGGCAGATTTTCTGTCTAAGATGCGTCCATGGCCTCGTTGCTGGGCGAAGAACCGCTGTCTTTGACGCAGGAGCTCGATCTGATCGCGTTTGGCCAGCGCCTGCGCCACCTGCGTAAACAGCGCGGCCTGACACTGTCGGACCTCGGTTCCCGGGTCAACCGGGCACCCAGTCAGCTCTCCCTCCTGGAGAACGGCAAACGTGAGCCGAAGCTGTCCTTGCTCAAGTCGCTGGCCTCGGCGCTCGGCGTGCCCGTCGAGGAGCTGCTGCGCCGCCAGCCGCCCAACCGCCGCGCCCAGCTCGAGATCGCACTGGAGGAGGCCCAGCGCGACCCCCTCTACGCCGGGCTCGGCCTGCCCCGGCTGAAAGTCTCCGCCCGCGTGCCCAACGACGTCCTGGAGCACCTGCTCGGCCTGTACGGCGAGCTGCGCGCCCGCCAGGCCCGCGGCACCGCCACCCCGGAGGAGGCCCGGGTGGCCAACGCGGAGCTGCGCCGCCGCCAGCGCGAGGTCGGCAACTACTTCCCCGAGATCGAGCAGGCCGCGGCCGAGGCCCTGGACGCGGTCGGCTACCGCAGCGGCGCGCTGTCGCAGAGCACGATCCAGAGCCTGGTCACGCATTTCGGCTACACCGTGCACACCGCCCAGGACCTGCCGCGGTCGGTGCGTTCCATCACCGACATGCGCAACCGCCGCATCTACGTCAAGCACGAGCAGCTCGGTATGCACACCCCGCGCACGATCCTGCTCCAGACGCTCGGCCACCTCGCCCTCGGCCACGACAAGCCCCGCGACTTCGCCGACTTCCTGCGCCAGCGCACCGAGGCCAACTACTTCGCCGCCGCCGTGCTGGTGCCCGAGCGGGCCGCCGCGCTCTACCTCCAGGAGGCCAAGTCGGACCGGGCGCTGTCGGTCGAGGACCTGCGGGACGTCTTCGCGGTGTCGTACGAGATGGCCGCCCACCGTTTCACCAACCTCGCCACCCATCACCTGGGCCTGGTCTGCCACTTCGTGCGCAACGACGCCGGCGGCATCATCTACAAGGCGTACGAGAACGACGGCATCGTCTTCCCCGCCGACGAGCAGGGCGCGATCGAGGGGCAGCGGATGTGCCTGCAGTGGTCGGGGCGGCAGGTGTTCCTGTCGCCGGACCGCTTCTCGGTCTACTACCAGTACTCCGACTCGCCGACCGGCACGTACTTCTGCGTCGCGCACGTGGACCCCTCGCGGGAGCGGGACTTCGCGATCACGCTGGGGGTGCCGTACAAGGAGTCGCGGTGGTTCCGGGGGCGGGAGACCACCCATCGCACCAAGTCCGACTGCCCGAACGGCGAGTGCTGCCGGCGTCCGCCCGCCGAGCTGGCCGAGCGCTGGGAGGGTTACGCCTGGCCGTCGGCCCGCGCCAACTCGCACGTGCTCGCCGCGCTGCCGCCGGGCTCGTTCCCCGGCGTGGACGAGGCGGATGTGTACACCTTCCTGGAACGCCACGCAAATGGTACATAACCGGAGATAACGGGTATCGGGGGGTGTGGGGGAGGAGGTGGTCGGAGGATGCTGCCCGAGGTGCGCGGATGGCTGCGGCGCCGTACGTCGTCGGCCGCCGACTGGCCGGTCCGGGACCTGCTGGCCGCCAAAGGCGCGACGACCGTCAGCGTGGTGCTCCCGGCCCGCGACGAGCGCGAGACCGTCGGCGAGATCGTCGGGATCTTGCGCCGCGAGCTGGACGGCCTCCTGGACGAGGTCGTCGTCATCGACTCGCGCTCCCAGGACGACACCGCCCGCGTCGCCGCGCGGGCGGGCGCCCGCGTGCACGCCCAGGACGAGATCCTGCCCCACCTGCGGCCGCTCGACGGCAAGGGCGAGGCGCTGTGGAAGTCGCTCGCGGTCACCCGGGGCGACGTCGTCGTCTTCGCGGACGCCGACATCCGGCACTTCCGGGCCTCGCTCGTCGGCGGCGTGCTCGGCCCGCTGCTCGCCGATCCGACCCTCGCCTACGTCAAGGGCTGCTACGACCGCCCGCTCGACGGCGTGCCGAACGGCGGCGGCCGGGTCACCGAACTGGTCGCCCGCCCGCTCATCAACCTGCACTGGCCCGAACTGGCCGGGTTCGTCCAGCCGCTCGCGGGCGAGTACGCGGGCCGCCGCTCCGTACTGGAACGGGTGCCCTTCCTGACCGGCTACGGCGTCGAGCTGGGCCTGCTCATCGACGTGCTCGACCTGGCGGGGCTGGACGCCTTCGCCCAGGTGGACCTGGGCTCGCGCGAGCACCGGCCGCAGTCGACCGAGGCCCTGGGGGCGATGTCCGGCCAGATCATGCTGGCCGCCTGGTCACGGCTGCGGCGCCAGGGCAAGATCCAGACCTGGCACGAGCCGTCCTGCCTGCTGGCCCAGTTCCGGCGGGGACTCACCGGCCTCGACGTCACGTGCCGCGACGTCACCATCGCCGAGCGCCCGCCCATGCTCACCCTCCCGGATCGCCTTCCTGCCCGGGCCTACTGACCGGTAAGGTGTTACCACTGGTAACCCCGGCGGCGGGGATCGGAAGGGGAGTGTGCGGCCCATGAGCGGGTTCTGCCCGGAGCTCAGCGACGACGTCAAGCAGGTGCGCGACTGGGTGCACGAGTTCGCCCGCGACGTGATCCGCCCCGCGGCCGCCGAGTGGGACGAACGCGAGGAAACCCCCTGGCCGGTCATCCAGGAGGCCGCCAAGGCCGGCCTGTACTCCCTCGACTTCTTCGCCACCCAGTGGTTCGAGGAGAGCGGGCTCGGCCTGCCGGTCGCGTTCGAGGAGATCTTCTGGGGCGACGCCGGCATCGGCCTGTCCATCGTCGGCACCGGCCTGGCCGCCGCCGCCCTGTCCGCCAACGGCACCCCCGAGCAGATGGGGGAGTGGCTGCCGCAGATGTTCGGCACCGAGAACGACGTCAAGCTCGGCGCCTTCTGCGCCTCCGAGCCCGACGCCGGCTCCGACGTCGGCGCCATCCGCACCCGCGCCGTCCGCGACGGCGGCGACTGGATCCTGAACGGCGTCAAGACCTGGGCCACGAACGGCGGCATCGCGAACGTCCACGTCGTCGTCGCCTCGGTCGACCCCGACCTCGGCACCCGCGGCCAGGCGTCCTTCGTCATCCCGCCCGGCACGCCCGGCCTGTCCATGGGGCAGAAGTTCCGCAAGCACGGCATCCGCGCCTCGCACACCGCCGAGGTCGTCCTCGACGAGGTCCGCGTACCCGGCTCCTGCCTGCTCGGCGGCGCGGAGAAGCTGGAGGCCCGGCTGGCCCGCGTCCGCAACGGCGAGCGCGCCGGCGAACAGGCCGCGATGCGCACCTTCGAGACCACCCGCCCGACCGTGGCCGCCATGGCCGTCGGCATCGCCCGCGCCGCCTTCGAGTACGCCCGCGACTACGCCCGCGAACGCGAGCAGTTCGGCCGCCGCATCGCCGAGAACCAGGCCATCGCCTTCCTCCTCGCCGACATGGCCACCCGCGTCGACGTCGCCCGCCTCATGACCTGGCGCGCCGCCTGGATGGCCCGCAACGGCCGGCGCTTCGAACAGGCGGAGGGCTCGATGTCCAAGCTCGTGGCGAGCGAGACGGCGGTGTGGGTGACCGAGCAGGCGATCCAGATCCTGGGCGGCGCCGGGTACACCCGCGAACACCCGGTGGAGCGCTTCCACCGCGACGCCAAGATCTACACCATCTTCGAGGGGACGTCGGAGATCCAGCGGTTGATCATCGGCCGCGCCGTCACCGGCCTCCCGGTCCGGTGAAGACTTCCCAGTTCAGCAGGGTTACGCGACGCGGACAGGATGGCCGCAGCATGCCACCTTGCCCGATGCCTCACCGATCAGCATGACCTCCGTTCCGCCTGAATTCTGTCTCACTGGCTTCCGGTTCCCGGAGCTGTCGATCGATGGCTTCGCGAACTCGGTTGTGCGACGAAGGCAGCATGTGCGCATCGACACGGAGAGCAAGCGAGAGTGACACTGGCGAAGTAGTGGCGAAGCTGGTGCGTACCCTCCTGGCGGTTGGTGAGGTACTTACGCCGACCTCGTTCGTCCCTGACCGGCTCAGGAAAGCATGTGTGCCGCGTGTGGGACGCACGTGCCGGAGCGGGAGGCGTCGGGGCGGGTGGAGGAGGAGGTGCCTCGCTGATGGCGAGTCCGCCTTCATCTACGGGCGCGCGCGATAATCAACAAGGCAAGGAGAAGTCATGTGCAGGGCATGATCCCGCGTCGGGTCGCCTTGACGGAGCCTGGGTAGGTAGGGACGGCGACGTCGTCAGGCCATGTGTCCAGCCTCGCCACGCTTCGAAATCGGAGATGAGCCGGTGTTTCGTCGTTGTCGTCAGGGTGGGCCAGGGCATCGTCCAGGCTTGTCCTGTGACGTACAACATTGGGGCGTTGGCGACGGCCAGCTCCTGGCTACCGCCCCGCTCGTCCAGTTTGGTGGCTGATTCCCGGACAACGATTTCGCCTTCACTGCACGGTTGCACGACGAATTCCCATAGCTCGGTGGGCCGTTCGTTCGGTCTATGCAGGATGTACACATAGGCCCGCCGTGAGTTGGCGTTGCGCACGTTCCAGGCGTCGGCATCACGAATGGTCCCGAAGGGCTCGGCGACTATCTGGACATGGTTGGGAAATGCGTCTTTTGCGAGGTCGTCCGCTTCGGCCTTGGCCTGTGCCTCCTTCCGCTGGTCCTCTGCACGCTGCGCCAGCGCGTCAGCGCGTTGCTGCCGGCTGAGTGAAAGTGCGTTCATGGAAATGACAAGCTGCTCGGCTGCGCCGGGAGGCGGTGACGATTCGGCAGTGGGCGCGCCGGTACGGCGTGCGGGTGCTGGGGAAGTCGGGCCGTGAGGTCGTGTACGACTTCGCTGATCTGGCGACGATCGAGGGCTGTATCTGGCGGGGGGCTTCGACGCCTGAGGGCCGGGATGCGTCGCGGGCTCGGTTGGCGGCGGCTGCATAGGAGTGATCAGACATGGGTGGCTGTGATGGTACGGAAGTATCAGCGGGCGGCGCGTGCGGGGGCGCTGTCGATCTCGACGGGCCGATCGTACGGGTTCGTCCATCGGCTGCGAGGCGGGGTCGCCGCTGCGGCCGCGGGGCGGCAGCCAGAACGGCCCGCGTCCTAGTGCGGCAGCCGTAGATCGTGATCTTGGGTGTGGCGGCGTGACATGGGACAGCCACCACGTGATCATGTCGGGCTTGTGTCGAGTCCGAATGACCTGGTGGCGGGCTGGTCGCCGACCTGCATCAGCATGTACGTCATTGGGATAGCACTGCATCTAGTCGGTCGAAGCCCTCGGCCACACCGCGGGCCATGGGGGAGGAGACAACGAGATCGCGGGTGTACTGCGAATCGAACAGCACTGTGGTGGTCAGCGTCGTCCTGTCGTCCTGTTCGGTGAAGTCGTGGCTGACCAGCGACTCGCCCGGGTACCAATGGTCGTCGAAGGACTCCGTGTAAGCGAGGCGGGCGGGCGGATCGATCTCCCGGTAGACCCCGCCGGAGGCCATCGAGGCGCCGTCTGGCCCATCCCAGACGAAGCGCCACGCGCCGCCGACACGGAGATCGATCTTGGCCACGACCAGGTTCCAGCCGTGCGCGCCGTACCACTTGACCAGCAGCGAGGGCTTGGTCCAGGCGTCGAAGACGAGATGGCGAGGGGCGCTGAAGACCCGCAGCATCACCACAGTCCGGTCGGAAGGCGTCAGGACGGTGACCCCAGCCGTCATGCGGACCACCGCGGATCGCGGCCGATGAAGCCGAGCAGCCGGTCCTGCGGCGGGGCGTCCTCCTCGATCCGCACTTCCGGGCCGAACACCTCCACGCCTGGACCGAACGCACCGGGCGTGCGGTACTTCTCCAGCAGGTCCACCGGCAGCGCGGTGATGGCCGACCAGTGGTATTCCACATCGGCGGGGTCCATCGTGTCGTCCTGACCGGTGGCTCGGGCGAGGTCCCATCCGTGCAGCGGAAGATCGGCGCTTGGGACCTTGTCGATGTGCTCCTCGGCCGTCATCCTGCCGGTGGGCGTTTCACACTCAAGGCTTGCCAGCGAAGGGTCGTCCAGGATCGCCTCGACGTCGGCCCGCGCGGAACGGAACGCGGCGACCGGATCCTCGTCCACGGACGGCGCGGCGCTGAGCGTGCGGTCAAGCTGGCGCAGTATCACGCCGTGCATGTCGATGATGTGCTGCACCACATCCCGGGCAGTCCACTTCTCGCATGGGGATGGGTTGTTCCATTGATCGGGGCGTATGGCCGCGACCTTGCGATCAAAGGCGTCTGCGCGCCGCCGGTAGCGGTCGGCGATCTCACCCATCGTTGGCGTCTTCATCTTTGAGTTTGTCCAGTAGTTCGTCGAGATTCTGGTACCGGTTCTCCCAGAACCGGCTATAGTCCTCCAGCCAGTCGGTGGCGGCCTTGAGCGGACCCGCCTGGAGCCGGCAGGGTCGCCGTTGCGCATCCCGGCTCCGGGAGACGAGCCCGGCGCGTTCGAGCACCCTGAGGTGCTTGGAGATCGCCGGCTGACTCATGTTGAACGGGCGGGCGAGCTCTGTCACGGTGGCCTCGCCAGACCTGAGCCGGGCGAGGATCGCCCGCCGCGTCGGATCTGCGAGGGCGGCGAAGGTGTCGTCGAGCACACTTATCCATAACCTTGAAGTTCAATAACCACTTGGTTTTATACTGCACTGGCGGTTCGGCGTCAATCAGCACTCGTGCGGCGGCCAAGGGTTGTGGCTTTTATGGTTCTGCCGTCGGCGTGCGTCGCTGGCAGTGACAGGTTCGGGCGCGGTGTTGGTGTTGTCGTCGCCAGGTTGACCAGCGGATTCGGTACCAGGTGTCGCGGATCGGCTGGGCGATGAGGTGGTTGAAGAGGTGGTGGATTTCGTTGCAGGTCAGCGCGATCAGCCCCGCGGGTGCTGGGTTGGCGGCGCGTTCAGTGACGGCGAGGACGGCGAGGACGGCCAGGAACGCGTAGGCGAACATGGACAGCACGGTCCAGCGCTGCCAGGAGACCCAGTCGTACCAGCGGGGTCCTTTGGAGCCGATCCCGGCGGACAGCCGCTGCCAGGCGCGGGCGGGCAGGCTGGAGGCGATCTGGTCGGCGCGTCGCTTCCCGGCGGCGGTCGGGATCTGATGGCTGCACGCCACGGCCGGCACATAGCCGGCGCCGCGCCCCTCCAGCGCGCCGCGCAAGCCCGGGTCGCCGCTGTAGACCTCGTCGCCGGCCACCCACCGGGACCCGACTGTGGCATCGAGCGCACGCAGGACCATCTGTTTGGCCAAGGCGGGCTTGGTCGCGAACTCCACATCGTCGGGCGCGCCCGCCTCGGCGCGACGCTCGAGATCGTCGGCCCAGGACTTCGGAAGGGACAGTTCCCGGTCGATCAGCGCGTGCCCGGTGTCGGTGGTGCAGGTCAGGTACACCGCGACCTGGCAGTTCTCGATCCGGCCCGCGGTACCTGAGTATTGGCGCCGCGTCCCGACCTTGTGGCTGCCCTTCTTGAGGTCGCCTGTCTCGTCAACCACGAGAATCGCCTCGTCGGTCCCGAGATGCTCCACGACATAGTCGCGCCGGTCATCACGCACGCCGTCGTGATCCCACACCGACTTGGCCAGCAGGTGTTGCAGCCCGTCCGGTGACGCGTCGCCGATATGCTCGGAGATCGTCCAGCAATTCTTGTCCGGCAGATCGGATATCAGGCCGAGGATCAGGTCACGTGCGCGGCGGCGCGGCTCCACCCGCGAGAACCGGCCACCGCAAGATCAACTAGGATCGACACAAATCCGGCATGATCCAGCGGTGGCCGCCCTATGTCGCGCCGCCACACCCAAGATCACGAAGTCCGGCTGTCGTACTAGCTGATCAAGTTTACGAGCACACCAATCGGGATGGACAACAGCAGACCAGCCGCGAAGAACATCCACTGCTGACGGCGTTCGCTCCGGATCGTGGCTTTTGTCTCGCCGACAATAATCTTGCGGATTTTCTCGGCCTGCTCCTGATTGATAGCCAGGAGACTCTCCTGTTCCTCGGCTTGGGTAAGCAGTGCTTCGCTGGCGGCCTGCTGTGCCTGGATGTCTCGCTCAAGCTCGTCCATTTCCTGGCCGGCTGCGGTCACCGCTCTCTGGACTCAGCCGATACGTTCGCGGAGCGCTGTGGCGGGGTCCTCTTCTGCGCGTCCGATGCGTCTATTGTCCGCAAGTGTACTGAGAAGCGCCAGTAGGGTGAATCCTGACCAGAGGAAGGCGTAGCCGCCGACCCATCCGATCCATGGCACGTGGGGGATACCCTCTGCGCCCATGGCTATGGCGGCGCTGTAGATGCCATAGAGGATCATGATTGCGGGGATAGCCATCACGGTGGATCCGAATAAGATCACGTGATACCGAAAGGGATCCCTGTCAGCCATAGCCCTATTTGATAGCAATAGGCGCTGCTTGTCTTTGTCTGAGACCAGAATGCGACGCGTGCGGGTGCCGTACCCGAGCGGCTTCCATGATCACCAAGAGGGGGGCATGATTCAGGTTATGTTCCGCTCTCGGGGGTTACGCTCGTAGTGATCACCTTTTCGCGAAAGAAGATCATCATGAGCGTGAGAAAGTTCCCGCTGACTCTGCGTGTCACCGTGACCGGAGCAACGCCGGACGAGATCAGAGAAGCGGCCGTGGCGCAGGCCCTTGCGTTCTTCGGGTCGAGCACCGAGCTGGACATCATCAGCGCCGAAGCCGAGCCGGAGGGGGAGCATCACAGCCGCTACCGCGCGGTCGTCGTGTTCCGGAAAGTCGCCTGATGGGCCACGCCAGCGATAAGACCGGGGACGTTGTCAGCCGGCCTCCCGCTCCCGTACGGCGCAGGCGACGATCGCGCTGGCCCTGGCTGGGTCCGGCGACCTGGTCGTCATCGACGAGTTCACACTGGTCGTGGACCGGCAGGTCGCGAAGGTCGCCAGCCACACCATCCGGAAGACCGTACGGCGCAGCGGCCCTTGCCCGGCGCGCGGGGCGTGAAGGTCAGCGTGCCGGGCAGGCGCGGGGACATCCCGGTCATCGGCCCGACCTGGATGCGACGACGACCGCCAGTTCGGCCTGACGTTCAAGGTGACGTCGGCCACCCCTTCGGGGGCGGACGGCGGCTACGAGCAGATGGAGCGCAATCTGGAGGCGTTGACGGCGCTCCTCGGTACGCGGCATCGGCTGATGAAGCTGCGCTACCGGGCGCGTTCGCTGGTCCGCGTCGCTGACGTGCGAATCACGGCCACGAGCGAACCCGACGTCAACACCGGTGCGGCGACCGCCCGGCTCACAGCTCTGTCGAGGTGCCGGGTGCGCTATGGCGGGACGAATCCGAGTCCGCCTATGCGGAGGGCGCCCAACTAGTTCGCCCAGGCGGTGACCACGTCGGCGGGCTCGACCGGCCCCGTCACCGACGCGCTACTGCGCTTCGCCGGGTTGGCCGTGCAGCCGTCCGTCGGGGACGTCGCCACGGGCGGTTGGGTGCTGCGCCTGGGTGGGCTGCCGGCGGGGGAGCGGCTGCTGATCGACTGCGGGCGCAGGCAGGCATCGGTCGTCACTACGGACACGTGGGACCTGGCCGCCGGTGATGACGTGACGGGGGAGATGGACGCGATCGGCCCTGGCTCGCAATTCCGGTGGCTCCGCCTGAGCCCGTCCGTCGCCTTCGTAGATCCGTTCTCCCGCGCCGTACTGATGTCCACGGCCGCGCGACGAGCGTAGACGCAAATTCGAAGGTGGAGATTCGGGCGAGGCGCGCTTTCCCGTGACCTGGCGATCTTGGACTCCTTGCCAGAGGGGAACTCGGCGGCGTTCCCCATCAGAACGCCCGGACAAAATTCGTTGAGTGGGCTTGTCACAGGCTGCCGCGGGCCGCACGCTATTGGAGTGACTTCATCTCCGGACGGGATATCTCCGTCTGGCGGTTCCTCGGCCACCCCGCCTCCAGATCCTTTGATCGAGAAGCCCGCAGCCGCCTCTCCGAATCGAAGCGGCGGCGCTCGCTGGTGGTGGGGCGGTATTGCCGCATGGCTTTTTATCGGCGTGCCGCTCATCCTCCAGATTGCAGCGTGGGTGACAGGCCGCTCAACGGAAGGGCCGGAGCTCAGCAAGTATTATGACCAGAATTTTTGGTGGGTATTCTTTGGTGTCCCCTTAGGGCTCGCGATCGTCGGAGCTCTTGGATGGGGCGCCGTCTCGGGGTTGTTTGCGCTGTCGGCCCGCCGAAGAGACCGGGTGAAGCGGCGTGAGTTGGTGTTGACGGAGCGGACCAAGGGGTTGCAGGCGATGGTCCGCGAGGCGCAAGAGGTCTCGCGCGAGCTTGAACTTTATCTCGAAGAGCGGCTGGCTGCACTCAAAGAACTCAGTGAGCCGTTGTCGGTAACGAACAGTTGCTGTGCGTGATCTCCTTGGACCCGGCAAGCCAACCTAGTGATCAGCAAGCGTAAAGCCCCTGGTAGAAGTGGTCTTGACTAGAGATCAACTTCAGAACCAGAGGCTTCACGTGCCCACTAGTGTCACATACACCGCGACCCTCGACGTACGTCGCGAGACTGTGCTGTTCCTGGCCGCCCTGCTGCACACTGAACGCCGCCGTCGCGGCACCCGCAAAGGACGCCGGGCGCTGGGCTGCTTCGCCCAGGCAGTCTTGATCCTTCGCTGGTTCCTCGACAACACCCGGATCAAGCAACTGGCCACCGACCACCACATCAGCCGCAAGACCGCCTACCGCTACCTGCACGAAGGCATCGACGTCCTGGCAGCCCACGCCCCCGGCCTGCGGCAGGTGCTCGACAGCGCAGCCGACACGGGCCTGACTCACGTCAACCTCGACGGCATCGTCATCGCCACCGACCGCGTCGCCACGCCCGGCCCGAACGGCGCCGACCTGTGGTGGTCGGGCAAACACAAGCACCACGGCGGCAACATCCAGGTGATCTCCGCCCCGGACGGCTGGCCGTTGTGGGTCTCCGACGTACGCCCCGGCCGCGAACATGACATGACCTGCGCCCGCACCCACGGCATCATCGCCACCCTGGCCACCGCGCGGGACACGGTGCCGGCCCTGGCCGACCTGGGATATGAAGGCGCCGCCGACGTCATCCGGGTGCCGGTGAAGAAGAAGCGCGGCCAGGCCATACTCAGCGACGACCAGCACACCTACAACAAGCTGCTGCGGGGCCTGCGCGGCGTCGGCGAACGCGCGAACGCCCTGCTCACCGTCACCTTCAAGGCTCTGCGCCGAGTCAGCCTCGACCCCTGGCGCATCGGGCAGATCGTCCGAGCCGCACTCGTGCTACTGCACCGCGAGCACGATTGGACCATATCGGCATCACACAACGCGATCTTCGGTTACTGAGAACGACTCAGTGAGAAGGTGGATGACCAGGAGCGGCTGGCATCGCTGACTCCAGGACAGGTTGACGCGCTGAACAAGCTATTGCGGAGGCAGTTCACCGGAAGTCGCCGTTCGGGGCTGATTCAGCAAGTCGTCTTTCTGATCCTGGCTTTTCTGCTCGGTTTTGTCGTCAACTGGCTGTCCGGCCCTGTGCTGGGAATCGTGCAGCATTGGTTGTCCTGAAGTCCCGGGGCGTCGTGGAGCGCCCCGCCCCTCCTTCACCTGATGCCTGATGCCTGGTGCCTGTGATGAGGGGCGGGGCGCTTCACCGCTTCCAGCGGCTGTCAGACGGCTCTCCAGGCCGTGCACTGGTTGTTCGTGCCTGAAGGCCGCCAGCAGAACCTGACGTCGGTGGGATTGGACCTCAGGGTGTGGTTGTAACAGACGTTGGTCCAGATGGGCGCGTCATAACGGATGAGCGTGCCTCCGCTGTACCTCACCGTCCCCCAGACGTCCGAATCGGGCCAGGTGCCGAGCTGCCGGCAGACGTTCAGGTTCGCGTGGTTGGAGCTGATCTCCGCGAACCCCCAGTCGTTTCCGATCCTGAACGAATGCGCCTCCGCGGGGCCGGTCATGGCAAGGGCCGTCGCGGCCGCGGCGATGGCCACCTGCCCTGCCCGCATGATCTTCGTACGCAAGGTCGTCTCCTTCTCCGAAAGCCGAACTGACTTGAGTCTCGCGTCGGGGAAAGGCTCGGACCAGGACAGCAGCCGGACATTCACCGGCAAGCGCGCGGCCGTGAAGGTGCCGGGCGGCGGGGTGACGAACGGCGGCGTCAGTGGTGGTGGCCGCGCCGACCCAGAGTGTCCGCCGGAGTCGCGCCGGGGCGGGTCCACTGGGGCACGGGGCGGCTCTCCGGGCCCCAGGTGGCGTGCCCGTCGGCGTCGGAACGCCAGTACCAGCAGGCGTGGCGGCCCTCCGGCCAGCCCTCGGGCTTGTCCTCCCACGTCTCGCCCCGGCCGTACGGCGTCAGGTCGAGCAACGCCATGGACCCGTTGACCGGCTCGTTGCCGCGGCCCGTCGTGGAGTAGGTGAGGAAGACGCGCTCGCCGTCGCGCAGGAAGCAGGTCAGGTAGCCCATGTCGCCGCCGACCGGCTCGGCCACGTCACGCACCGAGTACCAGGGCTGGGTGTAGCCCATGAACGCGACGTACGACGCCACCTCCTCCCACCGGCCCGTGGTCACCACGGCGAACGAGACGCCGCGGGCGTTGAGGTAGACAGCGTCCTTCAGGTGCCAGGCCGTCGTGGTGCAGCCCTCGCACTGGCCCTGGTGCGGCGCGCCGTCGTACCACATGTGCTTGTAGACGACGAGCTCGTCGCGGCCTTCGAACAGGTCCAGGAACGGGGCCGGGCCGTCAGGCCCGACGACCTCGGCGGTTCCGTCGAACTCCACCATCGGCAGCCGGCGGCGGGCCGCGGCGAGGGCGTCGCCCTCGCGCGTGTGGGCCTTCTCGCGGATCAGCAGCTCGTCGCGGGCGGCCTGCCAGGTGGCCAGGTCGACGACGGGCGGGTGGCCGGGCGGCGGGGTGGTCGTCATGGTGTCCTCCGGATCGTGGCGCGCCGGGGGCCTCGTACGGCGGCCCGGCGACGGTCACCGGTGCAGACCGGTGACCTCGCCCGAACTCATCGGACATGGCGGCGACGGTTCCGGCGACGGTTCAGGAGAACCAGTTGGCGCCCAGCTCCTCGATGGTCCTGCCGCCCTTGGGCACCAGCAGGGCCTCGCTCAGCACCTGGTTGACGCTCTGGCTGCTGTTGATCAGGGCGAACAGGAAGAACGAGCCGCCGTCCGCGGTACGGAAGCCGAAGATCGAGCCGTGGCCCGCGAAGCGGACGTACAGCCCTTTGTACACGGCGGGGAACGCCTTGCGGCTGAAGCTGTCCTTGGCGAGGCGGTAGCCGGAGGCGCCCTCCTTCTTCTCGTGGTTCCAGAAGTTCCGGTACTCCTCGGCCACGGCGGCGGCCATGTCGTCGTCCATGTCGGTGACATAGCCGTCGGCGTCGAGCAGCGGCTTCGGCATCCGCCGGCCCCAGTGGATCGGGGTCGCGACGGCCAGCCTGAACGCCTGCCCGGGGGAGCGGAAGAACGCGAGCACGTGCGGGCGGGCACGGCCCTTGGTGTCCTTGTACGTGGCCCGCGCGACGAACCAGTCGCCGTTCGGCGGCTGCTTGTCCGGCCGGGGCAGGTAGATCACCGGGGCGCCGGTCAGGGCGATCGGCTTGTGGCCCGGCTTCTGGCCGGACTCCTCGTGGTTGCGTTCGAGCACGCCCTCGTGCAGGGCGCCCTCGATGAACAGGGCGTCGAGGCGGGTGTTCTGGCGCCACCACCTGGGCTTCCTGAGCGTCGCGTTGTACGCGCTCACCCAGGCGCGCATGGCCCGCGCCGCCTCCGGGGCGGTCAGCGGGGGCCGGGTGGGGGAGGGGGCGGGGGTGGACGGCGTGAGGGGAGGCGAGGTCGCGGGCGCGGAGGCCGTCGCCGGTGGGCTGGGCGCGGGCGAGGCGGCCTGGGACGGGGCGGAGTCGCCTGAGGGCCAGGTGATGCGCCCGGGGACGGCGGCGCAGCCGGCGGCCAGGCTCGCGGCCAGAGCCGCGATCAGCAGTGTTCTCCGCACCGGCATCGACCCCCCGAGAGTGAGCAAAGGCATGACCGAAAGAGAACTTATCGGACATCCGGTGGGGGCCGTGCGCTCGGAGCGACGGCAGAGTCAGGTGCGGCGGTCAAGGGGCGCCGAGCCAGGGTCGCAGTTCCTGGGCGCCTGCCGGCGGGCTACGGCGAGTCGGGCAGGGTGTGGTCCTCGTCGAAGATGTCCCCGGCCGAGATCACGATGAGCGGGTCGGGCGTGCCGACGACCTCGCGGTCCTTGCCCTCGTAGTCGAAGAGGCTGAGCACGTGCCGCATCGCCTCCAGCCGGGCGCGCTTCTTGTCGTTGCTCTTGATGACCGTCCACGGGGCGCGCTCGGTGTCGGTGTGCAGGAACATGTCCTCCTTCGCATGGGTGTAGTCGTCCCACTTGTGCAGCGAGGCCAGGTCCATCGACGACAGCTTCCACTGCCTGACCGGGTCCACCTGGCGGATGATGAAGCGGGTGCGCTGCTCGGCCCGCGACACCGAGAACCACAGCTTGACCAGGTGCAGCCCCGACTCCACCAGCAGGTCCTCCAGCCGCGGCGTCTGCTCGATGAACTCGAGGTACTCCTCCTCGGTGCAGAACCCCATGACCCGCTCCACGCCCGCCCGGTTGTACCAGGAGCGGTCGAACAGCACGATCTCCCCCTTCGCGGGCAGGTGGGCGATGTACCGCTGGAAGTACCACTGGGCGCGCTCGCGCTCGCTCGGCTTCTCCAGGGCCACGACGGTCGCGCCGCGCGGGTTGAGGTGCTCCGTGAACCGCTTGATCGTGCCGCCCTTGCCGGCCGCGTCGCGTCCCTCGAAGAGGATGACGAGCCGCTGGCCGGTGTCCTTGATCCAGTACTGCAGCTTGACCAGTTCGATCTGCAGCAGCCGCTTGTCGCGCTCGTACTCCTGGCGTGACAGGCGGGAGTCGTACGGATAGTGCTGGCGCCAGGTGTCGACCGGGCGGCCGTCGGCGCGCAGCAGCACCGGGTCGTCCTCCTCGCGGTCGTCCACCCACAGGCCGGGGGTGGCGTCGAGCAGGTCCGGTGTCGGGGTGTCGGCGCGGGGGCTGGTGTCCATGGACTCTCTCTTCACGCAAAGCGGGCCAGGTATGCGTGTCCGCAGGTCACGGACGGAAATTCAGGTGACCGCGCAGTCTCCAGGAGCACCCCCGCAGGCGGTAGAAGGACGCGGTGCCTGGCGGCGGAGCGCGCTGTGATGGCCCTTCATCGAACGCATGGGGGGAACCATGTCGAGAAAAATCCGCTTACGTCTCATCGCTGGGGCCGCGTGCGTCCTGCTGCCCGTCCTGGGCGCGGGAGCCGCCTCGGCCGCCCGGAGCGGCCACGACCCGGTACGCGAGCGGGTCCCCGACGGCAAACCGCCGATCAGCGACGCGACGGGGCCGCGCGAGCCCGTGCCCGGCGGGTTCGCCGGCTGGGCGGAGCTGTTCACCGAGCAGACGCGGCTGAACGCGGCGGCCGACCGCGTCCTCGACGCCGCCGAGAACGCCGAAGGCTACGCGGGGATGATCGTGGCCCCGGAGAACCACGAGGTCCGCGTCTACTGGCACGGCGAGGTGCCGCCGGCCGTCCAGAGCGCGCTGGAGGAGGGACGGCTGCGCGCGCCCGTACGGGTGCTCCCGGCCGCCTACAGCCAGGCGCGGCTCCTGGCCGAGGCCGCGGAGTGGACCGAGTCCGGCCAGGTCACGGGCGCCGCCCCGGCCCCCGACGGCAGCGGCGTGCGCCTCTCGGTCGCTGCCGAGGACGTCTCACCCGGCGCGCTGCTGCGGCCCACGGGGGCGAGCGCGCCGATCACCGTGGAGGGCGGCGAGGAGATGAGCCCGGCGTGGGACCGGCGCGACGACGTCCCCAGCTACTACGCGGGCGGCCGCACCAGGAACGCCGCCTCCGGCGCGGGCTGCACCTCCGGCTTCGCCGTCTACGACAAGAACGGCTCCCCCGGCTTCCTCACGGCCGCCCACTGCGGCAAGCTCTGGGACGCCTTCTACGACGGCGGCGGCACCGGCGACCCGGCGAACCGGATGGGCGAGTACTCCTGGTACGTCACCAAACGCGACGCCGCGATCGTGCTCGCCGACGCCACCGCCAACGCCTTCGACGGCAGCCCGTCCTCCGCCTCGAACGCCCAGGTGGTGGCCCTGTGGAAGGCGCACGTCGGCAACTTCGTGTGCAACTCCGGGGCCAGCCTCGGCCAGGTCTGCCTGATCAAGGTGACCGAGGTGGGCTGGAGCGGCACGTACACGAACGGGCAGAAGGTCAAGCACATGGTGCGCGCCAAGCACGTGTCCGGCGGCTGCGCCGTGGCCGCGGGCGACAGCGGCGGCCCGATCTTCTCCTACCCGGGCGCGGCCTGGTGGCAGGTGGCGGCCCAGGGCATTGTGTCGGCCTGGGGCAAGCAGGTGTACTGCGGCGGCCTCGACGGCGGGCGGGTGCTCACCTTCCCGCGCGTCTGGGACGTGGACAAGGAGTTCGGGGCGCTGCTGCAGGTCTGGTGAGGCACAGGGCGGCCTGAGTCCGGCCGCCCTGCGTCGGCAGCTTGTCCAGACGGAGGTCGCGGCGGCGGCGAACGCCGAAGTCGTACGGGCCAAGCTGCGAGCGCTCGCCCCGCTCCCGCACGACGACGGGACGAGGTCATCCTCAAGGTCGTGTACCGGCCTCCCGTCGTCGTATCTCGGGATTTGGTACCGCTCGCCGGAGTTGAGATGAATATCACCTTGGCGACCGTGACCCCCCGTTCCACGGGAGAAGTTGTCCCTCGCGAGAGGTAAGGAAACCCACCTGCGGGATGACGATCCTTAGCCGCCGAGCGCCCCGCGCGCCGCGCCGGGCACGCGCGCGGGGCATACTGCGAGATGGCGCGCCCCCCGAACGCGCCGGGACGGCGACGGATGCGGAAGCGCCGGGTGTGACCCGTCGTGTCCTGGGCAAAAGCCCTCCTGATCGCATGCCCGTACGACGACTCCCCACCGAAAGGGCCACCATGACCGCCGACCAGCCCCTCGTCTGCCCGACCTGCCAGGGCGTGCTCGTCGCCCCCGACAACAGCGCCTACACCGCCGCGCGCGGCCGGCTGATCGTCAGCAACGGCTACTGCCAGGGGCACCGCGCCGATCCGCGGCAAGCCCGGGCGGCCGAGACGCCCGCGAGCCCCGCCGTCACCGCCCCCGCGCCGCAGCGGCGGCCGGCGCAGGTGGCGGCTTCCTCCACCCCCGCCCCCTGACGCCCGGCGCCGGGAGGCGGGAGGAAGGGCGGGGAGCCCTACCCGGCGAGGTGCCGGGCGAAGAACCGCAGCGCGCTGCCGGTCTCGGGCTCGGGGATCTCCTCGTGCCCGCCGGGGTTGGCGTGCAACGTCCTGCCGGGCGAGGCCAGGGCGTCGAACAGCGCCAGGCCGTGGTCCCGTGGCACCCTGTCGTCGTCCCACTGCAGCAGGAACAGCACGGGGACGGCGACCTCGGCGGCGCTCTCGGTCAGGCCGTGCGCGCCGAGCAGGCCCAGCACCGCGGCGCCGATCCGCGGCTCGGCGGCGACGAGGGGGACGCCGAGCCCGCAGCCCATCGACATGCCCCAGTAGCCCGCCGGCCCGTCGCCGACGGCGTCGAGCTCCCGGAGGGCGGTGAGGACGGCCCGCCATTCGGGCACGGCCTGCCGGGCCAGGAACGCGTGCATGGTGGCGAGGTGCCCGCCGGCGTCCTCGCCCGCGGCCATGCCGGCCCTCAGCCCGGCCATGACCTGGAAGAACTCCTCGGTCTTCGGCCGCTCGCCGTGGTGGGGCGCGTCGATCGCGGCCACCGCGAAGCCGCCCTCGGCGGCGAAGCGCCGCGCGCGGGCCTCGACGCCGGGGGCCTTCTTGTGCTGCCCGCCGCCGTGCCCCATCAGGATCAGCGGGCGGGGGCCGGCGGCGTCACGCGGCGTCCAGAGCACGCCGGGGATCTCGCCGAGGGTGAACAGTCGTTCGTCGACGCCGTCGGACGACGTCAGGGAAGTGAAGCGCAAAGCGGCTCATGCCTTTCGGGATGACTGCTGCGGGCGCTCCCTAGGCCATGCGAGGGAGGGAGCCCCGATCTGTCACAGCGTTGATCGGTCTCACCTCCTCAGGTCGTGGCCGATGCACGGCGACGCCGAACCTATCACGACATCGCCGTCGATGATCACGTGACCGCCGGGCGGGACGAGCGCGGCGGCGGCGGCCACCGGATCGTCCCGCACGCCGGTCGACGGGCAGGCCGTCAGGCCGCCCGGGGCGGGGTCTCGGCGCAGCCGTCGCAGTGACGGCGCTGAGGCCGCCGCATGAGCTGTTCGAACGGGATCAGCGCGCCGCAGCGCAGGCAGGTGCCGTAGCATCCGCGGTCCATGCGCTCCAGCGCCGCCTCGATGGCGGCCGCCCGGCGCGCCGACCGGGCGTCCCGGTGGCGCCTGGCGGCGGCGAGCTGGTCGTGCAGCAGCGCGCGCAGGCTCTCCAGCCGCTCCAGGTGCTGGTCGTAGTGCCGCATGAGGTCGTGAAGGGATCCAACGCCGGCCATGACGAAGATCGGCTCCTTCTCGGAAGGGAAACCACGGGGAAGGGCCACGACCCGCGACGGCGGGCGGCCCGGAAGGTACGGGGAACGTGGGGCGGGAGGCGGTCAGCTCCGAGGCGGGCTGCGCGAGCCCGCGGCACAGTGCCCGAGCTGCTGGGGGTTCCTGAACGCGGCCGGCTCGGCGCACGTCCCCGACGGCAGCGCCAGGTGCGCCTCCGCCTCGGCGTCGCGGTCACCGCGTGGCCAGGGCGACAGCGCGTGGAGCTCACGGGTGGTGACGTGCTGCGCGGGAGGCAGGCTCGACAGGCGGGCGTCCAGGCCGTCGGGCGTCCAGCCGGAGTGGGAGACCGACGCCGAGGCGTGAGCGGCGCCCGCGGCGGAGCCGGCGTTCGTGCAGACCATGAGCACCATGGACAGCAGAACCAGGCCCATCACGCCGAGACGTGCGATGGACCCGGGTGCAGTCCGCCACGGTCCCGTCATACCGGTGACCATAGCCCAGACGACACCAAAAGGCATGTACATCCGCGAGCCGCTGTCAACCGAAACCCCCTCCCGGCCGGTAGTCATCGCCGGAACCGACAAGACGGAGCTGATCGATGGACGACGGGTTCGCCGAGTACGTGGCGCAGCGTCACCTGCGCCTGTGCCGGACGGCATATCTCCTCGCCCGGGACTGGGGCACGGCCGAGGACCTGGTGCAGACGGCGCTGGCCAAGGCGTGGCTGGCCTGGCGGCGGATCGAGGGCAACCCCGATCCGTACGTCTACCGCATCATCGTGAACACCCACTCCTCCTGGTGGAGACGGCGCTGGCGGGGCGAGATCCCGGCCGCGACCCTGCCCGACACGGCCGACCCGCGCGACCCGGCCGCCGAGGTGGAGGACCAGGACGCGCTGTGGAACGCGATCGGCGCCCTCTCGCCGCGCCAGCGCGCGGTGGTCGTCCTGCACTACTTCGAGGGCCGGACGCTCACCCAGGTCGCCGACATCGTCGGCTGCTCGACGGGAGCGGTGAAGAGCCAGCTCGGCCGGGCGCTCACCCGGCTGCGCGTCGATCCGGACATCCAGGCCATGACGTTGGAGAGGACCTCGCGATGAGACACACGGAAGCGACGAGACACACGGAGAGCGACCTGCGCGCGCTGCTCGGCGCGCGCGCCCACGATTCGGCCGGGCGCGAGCCGGCCGCGAGCCTCGGCGCGATCGTCCGGCGGGGCCACCGCCTCCGCAGGGGCCGCCGCGTCCGCCGGGCGCTGACCGCGGGCGGCGCGCTCGCCGCCGCCGTCACGCTGGCGTTCACCCTCCCGATCAGCCGGCCGGAGGCGCCGCCGGTCTCGACGGCCGCGAGCGGGCCCGCGGACACGGCCCGGATGGGCCGCGCCCCCGAGCCGCCCGCGACGTTCCCGGTGGTGCTGTCCACCGAACGGTTCGAGCTGCCGCTCATCCACGCCGAGCGGTTCTCCACCGTCGGCGTCCCCCGGACCGTCACCTTCACCCCGGCCAGCCACTACACCGGATACAAGGTGGTCTGCGCCGACCCGCGGGCCTGGGTCGTCACGGTCGCCGCCACCAAGAGCGGGGAGCCGAGCGGCACGACCGGCCGGTGCGGGAAGGAGGGGGGTGGCGGGCACCACGACGGGCTGTCGGCGCCGTCCGGCTGGCTGAAGCGCCCCCAGTCCGTGGAGGTCTGGGTCTTCCCGGCGGACGCCCCGATCAGGAAGGTGATGGAGCCGATCGTCGGCTGCGACCGGACCGGGTGCGACGAGAAGGGCCAGGCGTGGGCGCTGGCGAATCCCGAGGTGCGCGACCGCCTGGCGGCCGAGGTGGGCGAGCAGCCGGGCGCCTGGGCCGTCGGCGTCTACGACGCCCCGCGCGAGAAGTAACGACACGGCGACGGCACGTCACGCGGGCGAGGCCGGTGGTAATGGGATCAGGTCCGGCGGGTAGGGGGAGCGGGAGGTGAGTCGGAGAACGCCGGACCATGCGGGCCGCCGGTGTCAGGAGCGGCCCCCCGGGCCATCCAGGCGGAGGACGGACGGCTCGCGGGTCACCCGGCCGAGGACGGACAGGCGGAGGACGAGCGCGTGGAGAGCGGGCGGGCCGAGAGGGGGCGGGCCTGGCGGCTGCCCGAGCTCGTCGACGCCGGCGCGTACATCGTGGACGACCACGGCCTCATCGTCGAGGTGAACGCCCAGGCCGAGCGGCTGGTCGGCCGCCGGGCCGCCGACCTGCTCGGCCGCGACGCCCATGAGCTGCTGCACCGCGACAGCCGGGGCGAGTCGATCCCCGGCATCCGCTGCATGGTGAAGCAGGCGTTCCTGTCCGGCCGCACCCTCCGCAGCGAGCTCGCCTGGTTCGAGCGCGGCGACGGCTCCCTGACGCCGGCGGCCTGGACCGTCGCCCCCTGCGAGCTCGCGCCGGGGCGGCGGGGCGCGCTGGTGCTCTTCCATCAGGTCGACCCGGCCGTGCTTCCCGGCCCGTGGGCGGCCGACGCCGAGGGGCCGCTGTCGGAGCTGGACCGGCTGGCCCTGCTCGCGGAGACGACGACCACGCTCACCTCCACCCTCGACGTGGAGGAGATCCTGCGCCAGCTCGTCCGTCTGGTGGTGCCGCTGCTCGCCGACTGGGCGGTCGTGGACCTGCTCACCGAGGAGGGCGGCGTGTCGCGGCAGCTCGTCGTGCACCACGAGAACGGCGTGCTCGTCCACCACGAGGACCTGGAGGGAGGCATGCCGCCCGTCCCGGAGGCGTCCTCGATGCCGCTGTCACGGGCGCTGCGCGGGGTCACCGCGGCCCTGGCGGGGCCCGAGACCTACCGGGGCCGGCCCGACTCGGCCCTCGCGGTCGTCCAGCAGGAGCTGTTCCGGGCGACGGGCATGCACTCGGCGAGCATCGCGCCGATCCGCGGCGTCAGGGAGACGCTCGGGGCGCTGACCCTCGGCCGGTCCGGCCGCCACGACGCGTTCACCCAGGGCGAGCTGCTGCTGGCGGAGGACATCGCGCGCCGCGCCGGGCTCGCGCTGGACAACGCCCGCCTGTACGAGCGGCAGCGCCGGGTCGCCGAGACCATGCAGCGCCACCTGCTGCCGCGGCTGCCGGTCGTGCCGGGCGTGCGGATGAGCGCCAGGTACGTGCCCGCGCCCGGGGCCTCGCAGGTCGGCGGCGACTGGTACGACGCCTTCCCCCTGCCCAGCGGCGCGACCGCCCTGGTGATCGGCGACGTCGTCGGCCACGACCTCGATGCCGCGGCCGGCATGGCGCAGATCTGCAACATGCTGCGCGCCTACGCCGGCGACCAGGACGAACCGCCGCACGCCATCGTGGACCGGCTCGACCAGGCCGTGACGCGCATGGTCCAGCCCGTCATGGCCACGATGGTCCTCGCCAGGATGGAGCCCGCGCCGTCCGGCCACTGGACGCTGCGCTGGAGCAACGCCGGCCACCCGCCGCCGCTGCTGGTGGAGCGCGACGGGCGGGCCCGCTACCTGGAGGAGGGCCACGGCCTGCTGCTGGGCACCGGCATGCGCGCCTCGCGGCCGGACGCCGCCGTCGAGCTGCCGCCTGGCTCCACGCTGCTGTTCTACACCGACGGGCTGATCGAGTCGCCGAGCCGCATCCTCGACGAGGGGCTCGGCAAGCTGGCCGCCTGCGCCGCCGCGCTGGCGGAACGGCCTCTGGACTCCTTCTGCGACCTGCTGCTGTCAGGCGTGCGGCCGGACGACAACGACGACGACGTGGCCATGCTCGTCCTGCGACTGCCGGGCTGAGCGGGCCTCCCGGTGCGACGTACCCCTGACACAGCCCGGTGGTTGCGGAAGAATACGCTAGTGCAACCCGTGTGAGACGCAGAGTCGCGGAGTCGGTAGGTCGTGGCGTTCATGCCGGTTTCATCTCTCGAACGGTATTGGAGGGGGTCCACGCCATGCATGAGGCGTCGGTCGACACCAACGACGACGGCGCGCTGCGCGTGACGCTGCGCGGCGAGATCGACTTCACGAACGCGGCCGAGATTCACAAGATCATCACGGACGCCGTGTCCGAGCGGCGTCCCGCGGCGGTCCGCGTCGACCTGGCCGGGGTGACGTTCATCGACTCCACGGGGATCGGCGTGCTCGTCGACGCCATGCGCGTGGCCCTGGCCGCGCAGGCCGACTTCCGCGTCGAGAACCCCACCCGGCGCATGCTGGACCAACTGCGCACGACCGGGCTGCTGACGGCGTTCGGCCTCGAATGACGGACCCGCTGGAGGGCTACCGCGGCCGGCTGGCCGACCTCGACGACCGCCTCGCGCGGGTGCGCTCCCACCCCGAGGTGCTGCTGGCGCGGGCGAGCGGCCTGCTGGCCGGGCGGACCGGCTGCCGGGTGGGGGAGGCCCACGCCTACCTGGTGCGGCTGGCGGCCGAGCGGCGGCGGCCCGTCCAGGAGCTGGCCGGCGAGGTGCTGGCGGCGCTGGAACGCCTGCCCCCGCGCGGGGAGGCCGGACTGGCCGCCACGGTGGAGGCCGCCCTGCCCGCCCGCCGCGGCCCCGCCCGCCACGCCACCCTGCCACCGCCGGGGCCGCTGACCCCGCCGCTCCCTGCGTCGCCCCCCGCGCCGCCGCGGCGGGCGTGGATCGAGGCGGTGCGGCAGGTCCTCGACACCCTGCCCGAGCGCCGCATCCTGATCCTCCCCGAGTACGACCCGGCGGGCCAGGTCGCCGACTACGTCATCGCCGCCGCCGCCCCGTCCGTGGTGGACCTGTCGGGGCGCGGCGGCGCGGAGATCGTCGGCCGCAGGATGAGCGAGATCTACCCCACGATCGTCGGCGGGCCCATCTGGGACGCCTGGCGCGAGACGCTGCGCGACGGCCGCCCGCGCGAGGTCGGCCCCGTCCCCTACGCCACCTCGGCGGAGCGCGCGCCCGCCGAGGTGCCGCTCACCGTGAAGGTGTGGCCGGTCGGCGGCGGGCTGCTGCAGAGCTGGGTCCGCCACGACGAGGAGACCCGGCTGGCCGAGCGCATCGCCCAGACCGAGCGCCTGGGCAACATGGGCTGGGCGGAATGGGACCTCGTCACCGGGCAGACCCGCTGGTCGGCGGGGCTCTACCGGATCTACGAGCGCGACCCCGCCGCCGGGCCGCTGCCCCGCGAGGAGAGCGAGGCGCTGGTCCTGCCCGAGGACCTGCCCGTGCGCCGCGAGGCGGCGGAGGCGTTCGGCCGCGGCGAGGCCGTGGACGCCACCTTCCGCATCGGGGTGGCCGGCCGGGTCAAGCACGTCCGCACCGTCGTGGACGCGGTCCGCGACGGCACGGGCGCCCCGGTCAAGGTGTACGGGATCGTCCAGGACGTCACCGCCCGCGAGACCAGCAGGCTCAGGCTCACCGAGATCGAGGAGCAGCTCCGCGAGCACCAGCGCATCCTCGCCGCCGAGCACGAGCTGGCCGGGCGGCTCCAGCAGATCGTGCTGCCGATGCCGCGCGAGCCGATCGACCTGCCCGGCCTGCGGGTCGCGGTCCGCTACCTGCCCGCCGAGCAGGTCAGCAGGGTCGGCGGCGACTGGTACCACGCCGCGCCCGCCGGCGACGGCGCCGTCCTGCTCGCCGTGGGCGACGTGGCCGGGCACGGCATCGAGGCGGCCGCCGCGATGGCCCAGCTCCGCCACGCCCTGGCCGCGCTGTCCGTCACCACCACCCGCGACCCGGCCCGGCTGCTCGCCGCGCTCAACCGGCTGCTGTTCGCGGGCGACCCGACCGGCCCGCCGCGCGGCGGGGTGCCCGTGACGGCCACCGCCGTCGTGGCCCGCTACGAGCCGGCCACCGGCCGCCTGGTGTGGGCCCGAGCCGGGCATCCTCCGCCGCTGCGGGCCCGCGCCGGCCGGACCGTCGAGCTCGACCGGCCCGGCGGGCCGCTGCTCGGCGCCTTCCCCGACGCCCGCTACTCCACGACCTCCACCCGCCTGCGCCCCGGCGACGTGCTGCTGCTCTACACCGACGGCCTCGTCGAGCACCGCCGGCGCAACCTCGACGAAGGGCTCGCCTCCGTGCTGGCCGTCCTCGACCGGATCACCGCCGAGCCCGCCCCCCACCCGCTGGCCGACCTGCTGAAGCAGCTCCGCCACGCCAACCCCGACGACGACACCTGCATCCTGGCCGCGCGCCCCCTCCTCCCTGGGGAGGCGCGATGAGCGAGTCCCCGCCCCCGGACACGCCGCCGCCCGGCCCGCAGGCCCTGCTGGCACGCGAGTTCGACCGTCACACGCTGGTCCGGCTCCGGCACGAGGTGGAGCGCGCCTGCCGTGGACGGGGGCTGACCGGGCTGACCCTGTACCGCTTCGTCGTCGCGGTCAACGAGATCACCACGAACGCGGTGCGGCACGGCGGCGGGCACGGCCGGCTGAGCCTGTGGCAGCAGGGCCGGAGGCTCTACTGCCGTGTCCTCGACCAGGGGCCGGGCGGCGCGGCCGAGCCCCGCCTGCCGCCGCCGGACCATCCGCGCGGCAGGGGTCTCTGGCTGGCCAGGAACAACGTCGAGCGCTTCACCCTGCACTCCGACACCCACGGCACCACCGTCGTGCTGGAGACGTCGTCATGAGCCCGCCGCGCCGCCCCGGCCGCGCACCAGCGGCAGGAACACCTCGTCGACGATCTCGACGAGGACGTCGTCGGGCGCGGTAGGGACGCCGCGCACCACGAACTCGTCGCGCAGCAGCACCATGGCCACGGTGGCGACCCGCGGGTGCAGCGCCTCAGGGGCGGCCTCGCCGCGGGCGACCGCGCGCCCGAGGATGGTCAGCCAGGTGGCGGCCGTCGTGTCGGTGGACTGCTCGGGCAGGTGGGCCAGGAGGCCGGTCGCGCCTCCGGCCGCCGCCATCAGCTCGCGCAGGATCATGCCGAGCGGTGAGCTCCAGTGCCGGTTGGCCCTGCGCAGCATCTCCAGGGCGTCCTCGCGCAGGTCGCCGGTGTCGGGAGGCCGGACGGTCGCGGCCAGCAGGCGGTAGGCGGCCACGCCGAGGGCGAGGCGGTTGGGCCAGCGGCGGTAGAGGGCGTTCTTGTTGGTGCCCGCGCGGGCGGCGACGCGGTCCATGGTGAAGCCGGCGTAGCCGGACCCGGCCAGCTCGTCGGCCGCGGCGCGCAGGATGGCCTCCTCCAGCGCGGCGCCGCGGCGGCGGGGCCGCTTCGTCGAATCGCTCACGTCCGTACCCTAGCGGAACGGAGTTGTGCCCTGCCCGACATGCGTCTACGGTACTGCTCGTACCCTAATCGAGGAAGGGGGCGTGCTGCCGTGCGCGCCAGAGGCATCAGCTACGAGACCGGCTTCCGCCACAAGGGCAAGCTCTCCCGCCGGAAGTTCGACCCCGCCATGGTCCGCCGCGAGCTGCGGATCATCCGCGACGACCTGCACTGCACCGCCGTCCGCGTGATCGGCGGCGACCCCGACCGGCTGGAGTTCGCCGCCGCGTACGCCGCGGAGCTCGGCCTGGAGGTGTGGTTCTCGCCCTACCCACTGGAGCTCACCCCCGGGGAGTGCCTGGAGCTGTTCGCCGACTGCGCGGAGCGGGCCGAGCGCGTGAGGCGGAGCGGCGCCGACGTCGTCTTCGTCACCGGCGCCGAGCTGAGCCTCATGAACCCCGGCTTCCTGCCCGGCGGCGGTCTCAGGGAACGGCTCGACCTGCTCCTGCGGGGCGAGGGACTGCCGGAGCGCGTCGCCGAGGTGAGCTCCCGGGTCAACGACTTCCTCGCCGGGGCCGTGGCGCTGGTCCGCGAGCGGTTCGGCGGCCGGGTCACCTACGCCTCCATCCCGCTGGAACGCGTCGACTGGACGCCGTTCGACCTCGTCTCCGTGGACCTCTACCGGTCGGCGGAGACCGCCGGCCACTTCGAGGAGGGCGTGCGCGCGCTGGTGGCGCAGGGCAAGCCGGTCGCCGTCACCGAGTTCGGCTCGGCCGGCTACCGGGGCGCGGGCGACCTGGGCGCCACCGGCCTGGACGCCGTCGAGTACGACGACGAGCGCGGCCCGGTCCGGCTGCGCGGCGTGTACGAGCGCGACGAGCCCGGCCAGGCCGCGTACGTGCGCGAGCTGCTGGAGGTGTTCGACGCCGCGGGCGTGGACAGCGCGTTCGTGTTCGTGCTCGCCCTCTACGACCACGTGCACCGCCCGGACGGAGACCCGCGCGAGGACCTCGACCTGGCCAGCTACGGCATCGTCAAGGTGCTGGAGCACGGCCGTGGCACGACCTACCCCGACCTGCCGTGGGAGCCGAAGGAGGCCTTCGCCGCCGTCGCCGCGCACTACGGCGCCCCGGCCAGGTGATCACAGCCCGTGGATGCGCCGCCCCGTGATCTGCTGCGGGACGATCCTGACGTACAGGTGGCGCTCGCCGCCCGCCCACGGCGTCACCTCGCATCCGGCCGCCGTGGCCGCCTCCTCCTCCGGCACGTGGTGCGCGGCTCCCTGGACCAGCACGCTCCACCCCTCCCTGCGGGCCTCGTCGATGCGGTCCACCTCGAAGGCGATCTTGATCTCGACGCCCGCCACGCCCGACCGCAGGTCCTGGTCCATCGGCCCGCCGTAGGCGGTGCGGAAGACGACCGCGCCGCGGTGCATCTTGAAGTTCACCGGCAGCACCGTCGGGCCGTGCGAGCCGGAGAAGGCCACCCGCCCGATCCCGCCCGGCGCGATCAGCCGCCGGCACTCCTCCTCGCTCAGCACCTCCAGCGAGGGATGGGCCATCGCGGGGCCGCGCCCGGGAGGGCGGTCGCGGCCTCCGCCGAGCAGCTCGTCCATCGTCGTGCCCAGGGCGTCGGCCAGCCGGTGCAGCGACCCGGTCTCCGTCATGTCGGCGTGCTCCTCCAGGTACTGCAGGTAGCCCGCCGACATCTCGGCGCGCGCCGCGACCTGCTCGCGGGTCAGGCCGAGGCGCTCACGGTGATGGATCAGGCGCCGGCCCAGATCGCCGGTTCCGGTCATGATGGTTCCCCCCAGTCCCTAGGCCGCCCGGCGGCCGGCGTCGGACGGAGCCGCGCCGGTCGCCGGAGCGGTGGCCATGTCCTCGACGCTACCCCCGCGGCTCCGGGCCAGCCATGGCGGCCCGGCCCGCCCGCGGGCCGTTGGACCCGGCGCCCCGGGACCTCCGGCCCTGCACCCGGCCACCGCCGGCGCGGTCGACTTGAGGTGTCAGCAGGAGCGGCCGAGGAGGAAGTCATGATCGTTGTGGGTGTCGACGGATCGGTGGCGGCGCGGGCCGCCGTGGAATGGGCCGCCGCTGACGCGCTGCGGACGGGGGAGTCGCTGCGCATCGTGCACGCCGTGGACCGCACGCCGTACCAGATCGGCAGGTTCCCCAACCCCGTCCTGCCCGACGTGCTGCTGCGCGAGGGCCGCAGGATCCTGGACGAGGCGGTCGCGCTGGTCCGCGAGCGGCAGCCGCACGTCGAGGTGGAGACCCGCGAGGTGGAGGGCGCCGCCGCCGTCGTGCTGCGCGAGCAGGCCGAGGACGCGAGCGAGATCGTGGTGGGCAGCCGGGGGCTCGGCGGCTTCGCCGGGGCGCTGCTCGGCTCGGTCAGCACGCACGTGGCCGGGCACGTCCGCTGCCCCGTCGTCGTGGTACGCGCGCAGCGGCAGCCCGTGAGCGGCGAGATCGTGGTCGGCGTCGACGACTCGCCCGAGTGCCGGCCCGCCCTCGCCTACGCCTTCCGCCTGGCCGAGCTGCGCGGCGCCAAGCTGCGGGTGGTGCACGCCTGGCAGCTTCCCGTGCACGCGTTCGCGCCGGAGATCGCCTACGACGTGGACGAGATCCGCGCCGCCCAGCACCAGCTCGTCATCGGCGCGCTGGAGCCCCTCCGCGGGGAGCACCCGGACGTCGAGGTCATCGAGGACACGCCCTCGGGGCACCCGGTGGACGTGCTGACCGCCGCCGGCGCGCAGGCCGACCTCGTGGTGGTCGGCTCGCACGGGCGCGGCGCGGTGGGCTCGGCCCTGCTCGGCTCGGTCAGCCGCGGTGTCCTCCACCACGCCCGCTGCGCCGTCGCCGTGGTGCGCTGATCCTTGCCCCGGCGGCCCGGGGCAGGGTTGGCTGCCATGATGAGCACCGACGCGGGCAACGGCCGGTTGAAGCGCAGACCGTACGAGAAGGAGCTGTTCCGCCTCCAGGCGGAGCTGGTCAAGCTGCAGGAGTGGGTGAAGGACGGCGGCCACAGGGTCGTCGTGATCTTCGAGGGCAGGGACGCCGCCGGGAAGGGCAGCACGATCAAGCGGGTGGCCGAGTACCTCAACCCGCGCGTGGCCCGGATCGCCGCCCTGCCCGCCCCCACCGAGCGGGAGCGGACGCAGTGGTACTTCCAGCGCTACGTGGCGCACCTGCCGGCGGCCGGGGAGATCGTGCTGTTCGACCGGAGCTGGTACAACCGGGCCGGGGTGGAGCGGGTGATGGGTTTCTGCACCCAGGAGGAGTACACCCGGTTCCTGCACCAGTGCCCGATCTTCGAGCGGCTGCTGGTCGAGGACGGCATCCTGCTGCGCAAGTACTGGTTCTCGGTGAGCGACGCCGAGCAGGAGCGGCGCTTCCGCGCCCGGTCCGGGGACCCGATGCGGCGGTGGAAGCTGTCGGAGATGGACCTGGAGTCGATCACCCGGTGGGAGGACTACTCGCGGGCCAAGGACGAGATGATGGTGCACACCCACATCCCCGAGGCCCCCTGGTACGACGTGGAGAGCGAGGACAAACGGCGGGCCCGGATCAACATGATCGCCCACCTGCTGGCCTCGATCCCGTACCACGAGGTGCGGCGGGCGCCGCTGGAGATCCCCGAACGGCCGCCCCCCACCGGCTACCGCCGCCCACCCCGGCTCGGGTCCCAGATCCCCGACGTCACCCGCGACCTGCCGGAGTGACGTCCCGCGCGGACCGGGCCGCGAGCACGCCGATGGCCGCCGCGGCCACCCTGAGCCCTTGCGTCTCGGAGTCGTACAGGCGGATCCACCACGAGGCCCAGGCGTCCGTCAGGTCCGGGAAGCACCCGGGGGCGTCGTCCTGCGTGACGGACTGCCCCGTGGCGAGGAAACGGGCCAGGGTGAGGCACAGGACGACGGTCCAGACCGCGGCCACCGCCGCGGGGACCCGGCGGGGGCCGTCGAGGCTACCGCGCCAAGATCATTCCGGGGAAGGGGGCGGAGGTCAGGCTCCGCCCCACATGGGGATGTCGGCGACGTCGTCGCGCTTCCAGCCCATCTCGTCGCGCACCGCCACGACGCCGTCCACGCTCCCGGTCACCCGCGCCGCCGTCATCGCCTCGCTGTGCCGGTCGACCGCGCCGGCGAGGGTGACCACGCCCTCGCTCACCTCCACGTCGACCCCCGGCGGGACGGCCGCCGCCACCAGGGCCTTGATCTCCTGGTCGGGGCGGACGAACACCTTGATCAGGTCGCGCCGGCTGACGATGCCGGCCAGCCGCCCGCCGGCGTCCACGACCGGCAGCCGCTTGACGCCGTGCCGGTCCATGAGCCGCGCGGCCTGGACGACGGGCGTCTCGGGGGTGACGACGTGGGCGGGCGAGGTCATCAGCTCGCCGGCGGTCTCGCCGAGCGCCTTGCGGCGGCCGCTGCCCTCGCTGCCCGCGTGGTGGCGGACGCGGGCGCGCAGCGGCGGCCGGTAGTCGTCGCCGTAGTAGCGCTCCTTGAACTCCTCCTTGGCCAGCAGGTCGGCCTCGGAGACGACGCCCCTGACGCGGCCGTCGTCGTCGAGCACGGGCACGCCGCTCACGCCGTGCCTGATCAGCAGCTCGGCCACGACGTGGAAGGACGCCTTCTCGTTGACGGCGGCCACCTGGGTGGTCATGACGTCCCGGACGGTCGTTCTCATGGTGATCACCTCGGATGCCTGACCCGGACGATGCCGGGGACGGTGCGGGCGAGCACGTCGGCGACCTTGTCCGCGTGCTCGTGGCGGGGGCCGCGCAGTTCGGCGACGCCGTCGTGCACGGCGACCGTCCAGTGCGGGCCCAAGGGGTACTGCTCGCGCAGCGCGGCCTCGACCGCCGCGCGCAGTTCCTCGTCGCTGCGGGCCAGCATCGCCATCAGGTCGCGGCGGCTGACCATGCCCACGATCTCCTCGCCCCGCAGGACGGGCAGGCTCTTGATCCGCCTGCCCACCATGAGCTCGATCGCGGCGGTGACGTCGGTGGTCTCGGTGACGGTGACGACCGTGCCGCCGGTGACGGCGGTCATGACCTCGTGCACCTGGCGGGGCGGCGGCGCCTCGAGGAGGGGCAGGCGGCGCGCGGTGGCGCGCGGGTCGGGTCCGAACTCGCCGCGCAGGAGGTCCAGTTCGCTGACGACGCCCACCAGGCGGCCGTCCTCGTCCACGACAGGGGCGGCCGTGATGTCCTTGCCGTGGAGCACCCGGACGGCGTGCCGCACCGAGTCGGTGCGGCGTACCGTGATCGCCGGGGTGCTCATGACCTCGCGCACCAGCATCGCTACCGCGCCTCCCACTTCGTGTCGTCCTGCTTCCAGGTCAGCTTGTCGACGACGCCGACCACGCCGTTGACCCGGCTGGTCATGCGCACCGCGATGGCCGCCTCGGTGCGGCGGTCCATCCAGCCGGTGAGCGTGACGACGCCCTGGTGCACCTCCACGTGGACGCCCGCGGTGTCCACCCACAGCGCCTGGTCCAGGATCTCGTCGCGGACCTCCTTGACGATCTCCTCGTCCGGGCGCAGGAACACCTTGACCAGGTCGCGCCGGCTGACGATGCCGGTCAGGCGGCCGTCGTGGTCCACCACGGCCAGCCGCTTGACGTCGTGGGCGTCCATGAGCCGGGCGGCCGAGACGGCCGTGGCCTCGCCCGTGACGGTGACGGCGGGACTGGTCATCAGCTCCGCGGCCGTGTCGCCCTCGGCCTTCTGCCGGCCCTTGGGGTGGCGCAGCCGGGCGCGCAGCGGGGGACGGTAGCCCTCGCGGTAGAACTCCTCGCGGAACTCCTCCTTGCGCAGCAGGTCGGCCTCGGACACCACGCCGACCACGTGGCGGTCGTCATCGACGACCGGGACGGCGCTGATGCCGTTCTCGATGAGGGTCTGGGCGATGTCCTTGAACGGTGTCCCCTCGGTGACGGAGACCACCTCGCCGGTCATGACGTCCGCTACGGTCATTCGCATGCCTGCCTCCTTTGCGGTCGCCTCCATGACATCTCCCGGCCGTCCTGGGCAGTAGGGACGGAAGTCCCCGAGGGGGCGGTCCTTGGTCAGGCCGCACGCCGGCCGGGCCGCCACGGGGCCCGACGCCTCTACCCGGAGGGGACCTTCGGCCCTCATCGGCCACCGTTCCCCGTGATGGGCTGGTCGTATCGTCCGCTGGAGGTGGAGACATGAGCATCCGTACAGCGAGCGACGCCGTCCAGGCCGCGCTGGAAGCCGCGCGCTGGGCCCCGTCCGTGCACAACACGCAGCCCTGGTCGTTCGCCGTGTCCGGCGACGAGATCGGGCTGCGCGCCGACACCGAGCGCCGGCTGCGCGTCGGCGACCCGGCCGGCAGGGAACTGCTCATCAGCTGCGGCGCGGCGCTGTTCAACCTCCGCACGGCGATCCGCCGCGCGGGCTTCGAGCCCGTCGTGCGCGTCCTGCCCGACCCCGACCGCCCGTCGCTGCTGGCCCTCGTCCGGCCCGGTGGCGAGACCGAGCCCGACGAGCAGACGCGCGTGCTGGCCGGGGAGATCGAGCGGCGGCGCACGCACCGGTCCGGGTTCACCACCCTGCCGGTGCCGGACCGGCTGGTCCAGGCGCTGGTCAGGACCGCCGAGGAGGAGGGCGCCGGGCTGCTCGCCCTGGCCCCGCCGGCCGTCGTGGCGGTCGCCGCGCTGACCGAGGCCGCCCAGATCGCGCAGAGCGAGGACCGGGGCCGCCACCTGGAGGTCGTCCGCTGGGCCCGGCCGCCGGGCAGCTCCCGCAGGGACGGCGTGCCCGCCGGCGCCTATCCGCACGACGAGCCGCGCACCGAGCCCGCCTTCGCGCAGCGCGACTACGCCTGGCGCCACGAGTGGGGCAGCCCCGCCGACCAGGCCGGCTCGACCTCGCCCGGCGTCGTGATGGTGCTCACCACCGCGGCCGACACCAGGGAGGACTGGCTGAAGGCCGGCCAGGCGCTGCAGCGCGTGCTGCTGCGGGCCAGCGCGTACGGCGTGTCGGCGGCCTTCCACACCCAGGTCCTGGAGATGGAGCACCTGCGCGCGTTCCTGCGCGAGGAGCTGTGCGACGGCGCGTACCCGCAGATGATCATGCGGCTCGGGATCACCTTCGACGACGCCGAGACGGTCCGCCGCCCCGTCAGCGACCTGCTCAGGTAGGCGGAGGTCCCGGAGGGAGAGGACCAAGGTCCCGTCTCGCAGGGCCCCCTGTCCCTAGGTGAGGCCCGAGATCTTGCAGGACGCTGATCTGCATGGACGTCCTCGACCTCTCCCGATGGCAGTTCGGGATCACCACCGTCTACCACTTCCTGTTCGTGCCGCTGACCATCGGACTGTCGGTGATCGTGGCCGGGTTCCAGACCGCCTGGTACCGCACCGGCAAGCAGGAGTACCTGCGCATGACCCGGTTCTGGGGCCGGCTGTTCCTCATCAACTTCGCGATGGGCGTGGTGACCGGCATCGTGCAGGAGTTCCAGTTCGGCATGAACTGGAGCGACTACTCGCGCTTCGTCGGGGACGTCTTCGGGGCCCCGCTCGCCATGGAGGGCCTGATCGCGTTCTTCATGGAGTCGACGTTCCTCGGCCTGTGGATCTTCGGATGGGACAAGCTGCCGAAGAAGGTGCACCTGGCCACCATCTGGCTCGCCGCCATCGGCACCAACGTCTCCGCGTACTTCATCCTCGCGGCCAACTCCTGGATGCAGCACCCGGTCGGCTACCGCATCAACAACGGCCGCGCCGAGCTGACCGACATCTGGGCGGTGCTCACCAACTCCACGACGCTCGTCACCTTCCCGCACGTCATCGCCGGCGGCTTCCTCGTCGCGGGCGCCTTCGTGCTCGGCGTCAGCGCCTGGTTCCTCATGCGCCGGCGCGAGGTGGACGTCTTCCGCCCCGCGGCCCGGGTCGCCATGGTCGTCAGCCTGGTCGCCGCGGTCGGCGTGTCGCTGTCCGGCCACTGGCAGGCGCAGATCATGACCGAGCAGCAGCCGATGAAGATGGCCGCCGCCGAGGCGCTGTGGGAGGACGAGAGCTCGGCCGGGTTCTCGCTGTTCGCGATCGGCGACGTCGAGAACGGCCGCAACCACGTCAACCTGCAGATCCCCTACGGCCTCAGCCTCCTCGCCACCAACACCCTGGACGGCAAGGTCGAGGGCGTCAACGACATCCAGGAGCGGTACCAGGCCATCTACGGCCCCGGCGACTACCGGCCGGTCGTCGGCCTCGCGTACTGGTCGTTCCGGCTCATGATCGGCTTCGGCATGCTGTCCGCGCTGCTGGCCCTCGCCGGGCTCTGGCTCACCCGGCGCGGCCGGCTCCCCGCCGGCAAGTGGGCCTACCGCCTCGCCATGCTCGGCATCGGGCTGCCGTTCGTCGCCAACTCGCTCGGCTGGATCTTCACCGAGATGGGCCGCCAGCCGTGGACGGTGTTCGGCCTCATGCGCACCGCCGCAGCCGTCTCGCCCGGCGCCGACGTCCCCTCTGTCGCGATCACCCTGGTCGGATTCACCCTCGTGTACGCGGTCCTCGCGGTCATCGAGGTGCGGCTGCTGATCAAGTTCATCAAGCGCGGCGCGCAGGAGGAGCTCGAACCCGAAGCTCCCGTGCCCGCCCTGTCCTACTAAGGAACTAACCGGTCATGGAACTCACCACCGTCTGGTTCTTGCTCATCGCCGTGCTGTGGACCGGCTACTTCGTCCTGGAGGGCTTCGACTTCGGCGTCGGCATCCTGCTGCCCTTCCTCGGCGGCAGCGACGGCGAGCGCCGCACCATCGTCAAGACGATCGGCCCCGTCTGGGACGGCAACGAGGTGTGGCTGCTCGTCGCCGGCGGCGCCACCTTCGCCGCCTTCCCCGAGTGGTACGCCACCCTCTTCAGCGGCTTCTACCTGCCGCTGTTCCTCATCCTGCTGGCCCTCATCGTGCGCGGCGTGGCCCTGGAGTACCGAGGGAAGAGCGACAGCACCAAGGGCTGGGACCGCGCCTTCTTCTGGGGCTCGCTCGGCCCGGCCCTGCTGTGGGGCGTCGCCTTCGCCAACATGGTGCGGGGCGTGCCGCTCGACGCCGGCCACGAGTACACCGGCACCCTGTTCACCCTGCTCAACCCGTTCGCGCTGCTCGGCGGCGTGGCCCTGCTGCTGCTCTGCACCCAGCACGGCGCGGTCTTCCTCGCCCTGCGCACCACCGGCGAGCTACGCAAGGGCGCGGCCAGGATCGCCGCGACGATCGCGCCGATCACCGTCGCCGTGGTCCTCGTCTTCCTCCTCATGGCGCGGGCCGGCGTCCTGTCCTGGGTCGCGGTCGCCGTGGCCGCGATCGGGCTCGCCGTCGCGCTCATCGCCACGCTGCGCGGGCGCGACGGGTGGGCCTTCACCGGCAGCGCCGTGGCCATCGCCGCGTTCGTGGCCACCCTGTTCACCAGCATGTGGCCGAACGTGCTGCCCGCCCTCGACCCGGCCAACAGCCTCACCGTGACGAACGCGGCCTCCTCGCCGTACACGCTGACCGTGATGACCTGGGTGGCGGCGATCTTCACGCCCGTGGTGCTGGGCTACCAGGCGTGGACGTACTGGGTGTTCCGCCGGCGGCTGACGGGGGCGTACTCGGCCTGAAGGCCCCGCGCGGTGGGGGTTCGCACTGGCAGGGTAGGACCTCCGACGGCAGGCGTGAACCCCCACCCCCAGGAGGCTTGACATGACAGCACGTACCGGGCGCGCCGTGGTCCTGCTGATCGCGCTGGGGGCCGCGGCGGCGGGCTGCGGGGGCGAGCCCGGCCGCACCCCGCCCGCCGCCGTCTCGTCCCCTGCCACCGCCCCTCCCTCCGAGGCCCCTCCATCCGAGACCTCGCCCTCCGAGACCCCTTCCTCCGCGACCCCGCCCCCCGAGACCTCCCCGCCGCCGGGGACTCCTGGGGCCCGTGACCTCGTGGCCGGGCGCTACCAGCCGCTGTGGCCGTTCGCCGACGCCGCCGAGGCGGAGGCGTGGCGGAGCCGCCACCGCGAGGACGGCAGCGACGCCTGGCACCTCGACCCGGCCAGGACCGCGGTCCGCTTCGCCCGCGACCACCTCGGCTTCACCGAGATCGACCGCGCGGTCAGGACGAGTCTCGACGGCGCCCACGCCCGCGTGCACGTCGGCCTGACCGCTGAGGAGGGCCCCCGCCCGCTGGTCGCCGCCGTCGTCCACCTGGTCCGCTACGGGAAGGGCGACGGCGCCCCCTGGGAGGTCGTCGGCACCGACGACACCACCTTCTCCCTCACCACCCCCAAGTACGGCGCCTCCGTCGGCTCCCCGATGACGGTCGGCGGCCGGATCACCGGCGTGGACGAGAGCATCCGCGTCCATGTGCGCCGCCCCGGCGGCGGCAAGGCCCTCGGCGAGCACTGCTGCGTGGGCGCGGGCGGCGAGCGGTCCCCTTGGTCGGCCGAGGTCACCTTCAGACCGGGGCCGAAGACGACGCCGGGCACGACCTTGACCGTCGTGGCCTCCACCGGCGGCCACGTCGCCGAGGTGGAGCGTTTCGCCGTCACCGGCGTGACCGTCCCCTGACGCCGCGCCGCCGTCCACCTGCGATAAGCAGGGAGGACCCGCAGGTCGCTTGCTAGCATGCGCGGTTGTCCGAACGTCGCGACCGAGGTGCCCATGAGCCAACTGGAAGAGACCGCGCCCGAGAGCGGGTCGCTCGCCGAGCTCGCCAGGAAGCACGGGCTGCGCCCCGCCATCGCGCGCCCCCGCTTCCCCGCGTACCTGCGCCAGCTCTGGGAACGGCGCCACTTCATCCTGACCTACGCCACCTCGCGCAACGTCTCGAAATACTCGGGATCGGCGCTGGGGCAGTTGTGGCAGGTTCTCACGCCGTTGCTGAACGCGGCCATTTATTACGTGATGTTCGGCCTCATTCTCGGCGGCAGCAAGAACATTCCCAATTATCCGGCGTTCCTGCTGACCGGAATGTTCGTGTTCACCTACACGCAGCGCACGGTCACCGCGGGCGCGAAATCCATCTCAGGGAACCTGTCCCTCATCCGGGCGCTGCACTTCCCCCGGGCCTCGCTGCCGCTGGCGTACACGATCCAGGAGCTGCAGCAGCTCGCCGTCTCCATGGGCGTGCTGCTGGTCATCGTGCTCCTCACCGGGGAGCCGATCAGCTGGTACTGGCTCGCGGTCCCCGTGGTCCTGCTGCTGCAGACCATGTTCAACATCGGGGCGGGGCTGGTCATGGCCCGGCTCGGTGCGTCCCTGCGGGACCTCAACCAGCTCCTGCCGTTCATCATGCGCACCTGGCTGTACGCCTCCGGCGTGTTCTTCGCCATCCACGACAAGGTCGTCGGCTCAGCCGGGCTGCCCGAGTGGGTGGCCACGGCGATGTACCTGAACCCGGCGGCCTCGTTCATCGAGTTCATGCGCGACCTGCTCCTCGCCCGCCACACGCCCCCGCCGATGGTGTGGCTGTCGTGCCTGTGCTGGGCGGTGGTCACGCTGGCCGGCGGGTTCTGGTACTTCTGGCGGGCCGAGGACCGCTACGGCCGCGGCTGACACCGGCCCGCGCCGGCGCGGGGTCAGGTGCCTCCGCCCCCGCACCCGCCTCCGCCCCCGCACCCGCCGCCGCCCCCGCACCCGCCGCCGCCCCCGCACCCGCCGTGACCTCCGCCGTCGGGGCCGCTGCCCGGGTCGTAGGGCGAGCCCGGTCCCAGGGGAGGGAACCCCGCCGGCACGTCGTTGCCCGCCATGGGGTACGACCCGCCGTGGCCGGGCGCGCAGCAGGCGGCGGTCCTGCCGCGCCGGACCCGGGTGTCCCTCCGCAGCGCGCCGGCCAGCCGCCGGTCCGGCAGCCGGTCCGTGCCGTGCAGCGCCACCGCGCGCACGTCGTCGAACCCCGGCCACCGCACGTCCGCCGGCACGGGGACGCCGGCCGCCGCCAGCGCCGCCCGCCCCGCCCGGGTGACCGGGTCCGCCATGACCCGGCGCAGCCAGGCGAAGCAGCCGAAGGCCAGCGCCGCCGTCGTCCCCGCGACGAGCACCGCCACCACCGGCGCCCGCGCCAGCGCCCCGGCGACGCCCACCACGGACGCCGTCACGGCGAGGACCTGGAGCCAGAACGTCCAGCGCCAGGCCCGCGCCCGCACGGCGGGGGCCGCGATCAGCCCCTGCCGCCACAGCGGCGCGGCCAGCCGCGCCATCACGTGGTCGGCCGCCACGGCGTGCCGCACCTGCGCCGCCGTCAGCCCGCCGGGAGCCGCTCCCGCGTGCCTGAACACCACCCGCTCGACGGGCCTGCCCTTGCTCGGCCGGAACCCGTGGACCGGCGTGACCACCCCCTCGCCGGACACCCGCACGCCGCCCTGCTCGACGAGCGAGACCAGCGCCGTGTCGGCCACCCGCCGGGGGCCGCCCGCCAGGTACGCCGCCTCGTACACGCCGAGCGGCTGCGCGCCGGCCCGCACCCGCGCGCAACGGGCGAGGAACAACGCCACCCGTGTACGGATGGCGATGAACGCGACGAGCGCGAACAACACGATCGCGACGGCGTGGAAAAGACCGTTCATGGGTGCCCTCCCGACGTGATTCCCGGCGGAAAAAAGCTTGTTTCTCACCTGACGTTCCCGATCGGCTCCGGGGTTCCCCCGCGCGTTTTCTAAATGAGCAGAAGCCGTGCGGCGCGAAAAAACCCGGCCCGGCGGGGATGATCGGGCGGGCCGCATGGGTTGCCGAGGGGGAAGGATCCGTACCGTTGCCACTGAGGAGCACGCATTGAGCACGAACGCCGGGAACCGCAGCCAGGTCCGCCAGCTTCGCCTGGTCGTCGAGGCCGAGGACTACGAGGCCGCGCTGGCCTTCTACCGGGACGTCCTGGGGCTGCCCGAGGAGGCGGCCTTCTCCACCGGTGACGGCGCCAGGGTGGCGATCCTGGACGCCGGCCGGGCCACCCTGGAGATCGCCAATCCGGCGCAGAAGAAGATGATCGACGACGTCGAGGTGGGGCGCCAGGTCGCGCCCAAGTTCCGGGTGGCGTTCGAGGTGGACGACTCGCGCGGCACGACCGAGCGGCTGGTGGCGGCCGGCGCGACCGAGGTGGCGCCGCCGACCGTCACCCCGTGGGAGTCGCTGAACGCCCGCCTGGACGCGCCCGGCGGCATGCACATCACCGTCTTCCAGGAGTTGCGCGACGCCGAGGAGCGCAAGACGCTGGACGGTTTCGGCACCGACGACACCCGCGGCTGAGCCCCGTCTCAGCCGAGCGGGCGGCGGGCGCGGCCCTGGCGGGCCCAGGCCGCGTCCCAGGCCCGGTCACGGGCGCGGTCCAGCAGCCGGCGCAGGACCGCGATTGCCGCGGCCACCAGGGCGGCGCCCGCCGCCCAGACGAGGACGCCCGCCACGGCCGCCGTCGTCGCCAGCTCCCCGGCGCTCGGCGGCGGCGACGTGGGCCGGCCGCTCGCGTCCAGCCAGATCGGCACCCGCGTCCCGGCCTTCGCCAGGGCGGGCGCGGGCACCGGCCCGGTGCGCTGCTCGCCGGAGGGCGTCGTCCAGCGCGCCGGGGCGGCCTCGGCCATCCCGACCACCCCGGACGACAGGTCCATGACGGGGGCGTCGGCCAGCAGCGTCGCCGTGGCCGGCGTGGGCCCGCCGGTCCCCGTCCCGTCCGCCGCCTCCCGCCCGGCCGCCACCGCCGGCCACAGGCACAGCAGCATCAGCAGCGCGGCCACCAGCAGCCCGGCGCTCTCGGCCCGGTCCGTACGCCGCCGCAGCGGATTGCCGTCGAACCGGTGCCTGCGCACCCACCACGTCACACGCTCCATCGCACCCCCCGCAAGGGGACTTTAGGCGTTCTGAGGCGGCTCCGGGAGCTACTTGGGGGCAGGACGGGCGCGGACGTGCATGCGTTCGCCCTGCGGCCCGAACAGGGCCAGCACCTCGGCCGGCTGGTCGCCCGGGTTGTGGAAGGCGTGCGGGGTGCGGGTGTCGAACTCGGCCGCCTCACCCTGCCGCAGCATCACCTCGTGCGGGCCGAGCAGCAGCCGCAGCCGCCCCGAGAGCATGTACAGCCAGTCGTATCCCTCGTGGACCCGCTGCTCCGGCACGAAGCCCGGCCAGCCTGGCGGGTAGATCAGCTTGACCGCCTGCAGCCCGCCGGGGTTCCGGCTCAGCGGGATCAAGGTCACGCCGTTGCGCTTGACCGGCCGCATGCTCACCCGCGGGTCGCCGGTCTCGGGCGCGCCCACCAGCTCGTCGAGCTGCACCTGGTGGGCGCGGGCCAGTGGCAGCAGCAGCTCCAGGGTGGGTTTGCGCTGCCCGGACTCCAGCCGCGACAGCGTGCTGACCGAGATGCCGGTGCTCTTGGACAGCTCCGCCAGCGTCACGTCGCGCTCCTGGCGCAGCGCGCGCAGCCGCGGCCCCACTGCCAGCAGCACGTCATTCACTTCCATGGCCACAGACTGCCATCAGCGGGACGCCGAGCGCCGCTCGGTACGGGCACACGGAAGATCATGCGTGCCGGGCGCTCCACGTGGCCCGCATTATTGGGGATTTCTATACATATGTCGCGGGATCGAGCTACCGTTCCACGGTTACGCTCGGTCATGGAGTGATGACTCTCAATGGGGGTGTCCTATGGCGCCGAAGGCTTCCGCGACCAGCGCGACGGGATCCATGGCCGACATACGCTTCGACGACAGTCTCGACGAGGATCAGCGCCGGTGCGTCGAGCAGTCGATCGCCGGCCTGAGAGAACGCTCCCGCGAGAGAATCGCCAGCAGGCGCGCGGCGCAGGCGGAGTCGTCCAAACCCGCGCGCGAGGCCAACGCCAAACTGGTGAAGTATCTGGAGGAGCATCCTGACGCCGCGCTCATGTTCCAGGCGATGCGCGGACGCTCCCTGCTGGCGGAGGACGGGCAGGCCGATGCGGAGCCTGTTCTCGGCCGGCCAACGCTCTCCCCGGTTCTGATGGACGTCGAGGTCCGCGAGAACCTCAAACTCTTCGGGACGCCGTTTCACTACGACTGGAAGTGGTCCGACAGCGACGGAGGCAACTTCCCCAGGATGTCGGTGAGCCGTGAGACCGCGGTGGCGAAGATCGATGTCGGCATCAGGCAGATCGAGGGCGATTCGACCTGGATCACCGCCCACGCGGGTGTCGGCGTCGCGATACGGGTGGACAAGCAGGTCGGAGCGATCGGGCGGGCATACCGCACGACAAGTGAGTACGGCAAGGTCACCCAGCACGGTTTCGACGCGGACGCCACCAGCGAAGGCGGCACGGAGCTCACCGTGTTCGAGGACGGCAGGTTCGTCACCTCCGCCACGGACAAACGATGGCGCATCCGAGTCGCCGGCGACACCCCCAACACCAGCCACAGCAGCGAGGGCTTCGCGGTGGGTGAGCTGATGGAGGTCACGTGGGTGATGCGCCCCGGCAGGACGTACACGTTCAACCTCGGCGCCTGGGTCTACGCGGAGGCACATGACGGCTTCGACCTCTTCGGCCTCATCAGGGAGAGCACGGCCGTGTCCTCCATCGATTCGAGACTGCTGCTCCTGAGCCTCTTCACCTAGTTTCGCCGTCCGTGCGACTGCCCCCAATTTGCCGTTCCGGCAACGAAGTTTGTCAATCTGGCCCCTTGTCGCGGACAGTGGCGCTCAGACATGACGCGGAGGGAGTCGAAGCGGTGAACACGAAGTACGACGTGGTGATCGTGGGCGGTGGGGCCGCCGGGCTGAGCGGGGCGCTGACCCTGGGCCGGGCCCGGCGCAAGGTGCTGGTCGTGGACGCGGGCCGGCCGCGCAACGCCCCCGCCCGGGGCGTGCACACCTTCCTGACCAGGGAGGGCACGCCGCCGCACGAGCTGCTGGCCACCGGCCGCGAGGAGGTCGCCGGGTACGGCGGCGAGATCGTCACCGGGACCGTCGTGGCCGCCGAGCGCCTGGGCGGCGAGGAACCGGGACCCTTCAGGGTGACGCTGGCGGACGGGTCCGCGGTCGAGGCCGAGCGGCTGCTGCTGGCCACCGGCCTGGTGGACGAGCTGCCGGACGTGCCCGGCCTTGCCGAGCGGTGGGGGAAGGACGTGCTGCACTGCCCGTACTGCCACGGGTGGGAGGTGCGCGACCGGGCCATCGGGGTGCTGTCCACCGGGCCGCTGGGGGTGCACCAGGCGCTGCTGTGGCGGCAGTGGAGCGAGCGGGTGACGTTCTTCCTGCACGACGGGCCCCTGCCGGACGACGAGCAGCGCGAGAAGCTGGCCGCGCGGGGCGTCACCGTGGTCGAGGGGCGGGTGACCGGCGTGGAGACCGACGGCGACCGGCTGACCGGGGTGCGGCTCGCCGGCGGGCGGGTCGTGGCGTGCGAGGCGCTCGCCGTCGGCACCCGGCTCAGCGCCCGCGCCGACCTGCTGCCCGGCCTCGGGCTGGAGACCGCCGAGCTGGTGATGGCCGGGCACGTCATCGGCACCCACGTGCCGGCCGACCCGACCGGCGCCACCCGCGTGCCGGGCGTGTGGGTGGCGGGCAACGCGGTCAACGTGACCGACCAGGTCATCGCCGCGGCGGCCGGCGCCGTGCGCGCGGCCGCGGCCATCAACGCCGACCTGATCGAGCAGGAGAGCCGCCGCGCCGTCGCCGCCCTCCGCACGCCGGCCCACGGCCCTGCGAACCAGCACGGGCACGGGCACGGGCAGGGGCACGGGCAGGGGCACGGGCACGGGCACGGGCACGGGCACGGGAACAGCGGCTTCGAGGTGCCCGAAGGGGTCACGGCCGAGGAGTTCTGGGACGGCCGCTACGGCGAGCAGGACCGCATCTGGAGCGGCGCCCCCAACGTCGCCCTCGTCCGCGAGGCCGCCGGCCTGCCGCCCGGCCGCGCGCTCGACCTCGGCTGCGGCGAGGGGGCCGACGCCATCTGGCTGGCCCAGCGCGGCTGGCGGGTCACCGCCACCGACATCTCCCAGGTGGCGCTGAACCGCGCCGCCGAGGAGGCGGCCCGGGCCGGCGTCGCCGACCGGATCGAGTGGCGCCGCCACGACCTGGCGACGTCCTTCCCCGAAGGCTCCTACGACCTGGTCAGCGCGAGCTACCTGCACTCCCCGGTGCAGCTGCCGCGCGAGGAGGTCCTGCGCAAGGCCGCGGCGGCCGTCGTGCCCGGCGGGACGCTGCTGATCACCGGCCACCTGGGCTGGCCGTCCTGGGTGGAAGAGCCGCCCGTCGAGGTCGCCTTCCCGACGCCCGGCGAGGTCCTCGACGCGGTCGAGCTGACCGGGCCCGAGTGGGAGGTGCTGACCTGCGAGGAGTTCACCCGCGAGCGCACCGCGCCCGACGGCGGCCCCGGCACCCACGTGGACTACGTCATCAGGGCCCGCCGGCGCTCCTGAGGGCCGATCCCTCGACGGGGGAGCGCTACACCGCGGATTGCGGCATAGTGGGCCGACATGGTGAGGAAGCTAGGCTTCTCCCTCGTGGCGTTGACGCTCGCCGGCTGCGCCGCCTCCGGCCCCGCCGCGTCACCGCCCGTGTCGCCGTCCGTGCCGTCGGGCACGTCGCCGGCGGTCGCGTCCTCGCCGGTCATGGTCACCCCGGCCGCCTCGCCGGATCCGCGGCGGAAGCCGCGGTGCGGCGGTGACGGGGTGCCCGGCGACCTCGACGGCGACGGGTACGCCGACCTCGCCTTCGTCTGGCGGGGCGCCACGGGCGAGTCGCTCAGGCGGGGGCAGCTCGTGGTGGTGCGGGGATCGCCGCGCGGCCTCGACCTGTCCACGGCGCGCCTCGTGGGCGACGGGAGCATGTCCGGCGATGCGGTCCCGCAGCTCGCGGATCTGGACGGCGACGGTTGCGCGGACGTCGTCATCCGGGACGCCTCGTTGTCGATCTTCTGGGGCGGGCGGGCTCCGGCCACCGTCCTGGCGTCCGACGGCGGCACCGGCGTGGCCGACCTCGACGGCGACGACGCGGTCGACCTCATGGCGGTCGACAGGGGCGACGGCGCGGACGGCGCCCGCCTCGTCCTCCTCCACGGGCCGTTCACCAGGTCCGGCAGGCCGGCCCGTGAGACGAGCCGGCCGCTGCCCGCAGGGGAGTGGCCCGGCCGGCTGATCACCGACCCGCACGGTCCTGGCGCGGTCCTGTACGGGCCCGAGGACGGCGAGCAGGCCCGCGCCTGGCTGCTCGCCGGCGGGGAGCTCCGTGAGGTGGCCACGGGCAGCTCGGCGGTGTTCGGCGACTTCGACGGCGACGGCCGCCGCGACGTGGCGATCGGCGACAGCGGAAGCCGCAACGACGAGCCCGGCCACGAGACGGAGGCCCCGTCCGTCGACGGCGTCACCCGCGTCTTCTACGGCCGCGGGGGCGACCCGCAGGTCCTCACCGGCCTGCGGGGCAGCCTCGCCTCCGGAGACCTGGACGGCGACGGCCGCGACGACCTCGTCTCCGGCGAGGTCGCCGCCTCCGCCGGCGCCACCGGCAGGGCGGAGATCCTGGCCGGCTCCGCGCGAGGGCTGCGCCGTCCCGGCCTGGTCGTCACCCACAGAGGGCCCGACCGGACCCCCGACGGCAAGCGGCTCAAGGAGTGGCAGTCGGGCGCGGTGACGACCTGGTCGGTGGCCGACCACGACGGCGACGGCAGGGCCGAGCTGCTCCGCGTCTGGCGCGGCGACCTGGGCTTCGCCCGCTTCTGGCGGGTGGACGCCGGGGGAAGGACCCTGCAGACCTTCGATCTGGCGGGCAGGGGCGAGGAGCGCCGGGACAGGGCCGGCGGCATCAGGCAGTAACGACGCCCCCCGGCGTGGGAGTCAGGACGTCGCAACAGCGTGCGGGCGAACGCCGTGGGATGGGTGACGCAGCCCGCGTGCCCGCCGGGAACGGCCACCGCTCAAGGGCAGCCCCAGCACGATCGGGCCACGATCTGACCAGCAGGAGCCTCGGCTCAGAGGGCGGTCGCCAGGGGCTGCTCGTCCTCGCGGGCGCGTACGCGCTCGTCGAGCCCTTCCATCGCGCGGACGAGGGCCAGGTTCGCCGCGCTGAGCGTGCGCACCTGCTCCTCCAGCTCGGAGAGACGCTTCCTGAGCGCCAGCAGCTCGAGGTCGAGAGCCGGCGCCTCCATGAGCATGCGACCGCCAACCATGATCGGTTCACCTCCGGAAAACGGGGACACCTTGATGGTGGCCGGGCGGCGGGGCCTGGGGGTAGCGGCGAAGGACTCGACGTGCCGGGACCTACGGCACTGTTCGCCGTCGATGAAGCCGCATCACAGGGGATGCCTGGCTTGTCAAGCTCCTGGGGTCGCCCGGTAGGCGGTCCCCTTACCCTCAAGACGGGTGGTCGAAACCTCCGCGGGGATGAAAACCGACTCTCCGGGGCGCAGCGCGGGGACGCCGTCCAGCCGGGCCTCGCCCTCGACGCAGACCACGATCTGCGGCACGCCGCCGGGCAGCTCGTGCGCCCGCTCGCCGTCGAGCTCGTGCCGGGCCAGCGCGAACTCCGGCGCGGGCGGCAGGTAGCGGTGCTCGCCGGGACCGCCACGTTCGGGGGCGACCCGGTGCGGCTCGCCCGGCGTGAAGCCGACCACCCGCATCAGCTCGGGCACGTCGATGTGCTTGGTGGTCAGGCCGCAGCGCAGCACGTTGTCGGAGTTGGCCATGATCTCGACGGCGACGCCGCCGAGGTAGGCGTGCGGCACACCGGCCCCGAGGTAGAGGGCCTCGCCGGGGGCCAGCTCGACGTGGTGCAGCAGCAGGGCGGCCGTCACGCCGCGGTCGCCGGGGCAGGCGCGGGCGATCTCGGCGTACGGGGCGAGCTCGGGGTCGCCGGCGGCGAGCAGGGCGCGCTCGACCTCCGCGCGCAGCGGCGCGGCGGCGTCGCCGAGCATCTCGGCGAAGACCGCCCGCAGCGCCGCGGCGGGCTCCTCCGCGCGCAGCATGCCGATCCAGGGGCGCAGTCCGGGCACGCCCAGCCGGTCGAGCAGCCCGGCGGTGCCGGCGGGGGAGCGGAAGCCGCACAGCCCGTGGAACGGCGTGACGGCGCACACCATCTCGGGCTTGTGCGAGTCGTCCTTGTAGGTGCGTTCGCGGGCGTCGAGCGGGATGCCGCGCGCGTTCTCCGCGGCGTAGCCGGCGCGCGCCTGCCCGGCGCTCGGGTGCACCTGCAGCGACAGCGGGCGGGCCACGGCCAGGATCTTGAGCAGGTAGGGGAGCCGGCCGCCGAAGCGCGCGGCGGCGCCGGGGCCGAGGGCGGCGGCCGGGTCGGCGGCGATGACGGCGTCGAGCGGGACGCCCCCGACGGTGGAGGGCGCGCCTGGATGGGCGCCCATCCAGAGCTCGGCCTGCGGCTGCCCGGTCGGCTCCGTGCCGAACAGCTCGGGCAGCGCGGTCACCGACCCCCAGTCGTAGGGGCGGATGGTGGTCGCCAGGCGCATCGGGGCGCGCAGATCGGGCTGAGACACGTGAAGCAGGCTATCGCCCCCAAGGCGGCCGGGGGCGCCGGAGGAGCCCGTTCCTCCGGCGCCCCCTACGCCTATCGGGCGCGGGGCCCGAGCACGACCGGCATCGTACGGGTGCTGTTGCCGAGCAGCGTGTCGATCTGGCGCAGCTCCTCCCGGGGCCCGGCGGCCCTGATCGCGGGGAAGGCCGTGAACAGGGCCCGCAGCGCGATCTCGGCCTCCAGCCTGGCCAGCGGCGCGCCCAGGCAGAAGTGCGGCCCGTGCCCGAAGGCCAGGTGCGAGGCCGGCGGATCGGTGAGGTCGAAGCGGTCGGCGTCCGCGCCGAACCGCTCAGGGTCCCGTCCCGAGGAGGCGAAGCAGGCCAGCACGGCCTCTCCCGCCCGCAGGTGCACGCCGTCGATCTCGACGTCGCGCTTGGCGTAGCGGAACGGGAAGTAGGCGACCGGCGAGTCCCAGCGCAGCGTCTCCTCCACGGCCGCGCTGAACGGGCAACGGCCCGAGCGCAGCAGGGTGAGCTGGCCGGGCTCGTGCAGCAGGGCGCCGACGGCGTTGGTGATGAGGTTGACCGTCGTCACGTGACCGGCGATGAACAGCAGGTCGATGGTGGCGAACAGCTCGTCCTCGGAGAGCCTGCCCCCGTCCTGCTCGCGCAGCCTGATCAGGTCGGTGATGATGTCCTCGCCGGGCGAGCGCCGCCGCTCCTCGATGATGCGGCGCAGCAGCGCGCGCAGCTCCTCGCGCACCCGCGGGCCGTCCGCGAGGTCCGCGCTGACGTGCGCGACGGCGTCGGTCAGCTCGTGCATCCGCTCCCGGTGGGCCGGCGGGATGCCGATCATCTCGGAGATCACGTCACGCGGCAGCGGATAGGCGAAGCGCGCCCGCAGGTCCACCGGCTCGTGCGCGGGCAGGGTGGCGAGGTCGTCGATCAGCGCGCCGGTCAGCGCCTCGATCGTGGGCCGCAGGCGCTGCACCCGGCGCGGGGTGAAGGCGGCGGTGAGCGGCGCGCGCAGCCGCCGGTGCTCCTCGCCGTCGGCGTTCAGCATGGAGATGTCGGTGACGATGCGGTCGATGGCGGTCCCCGGCGGCAGCTTGGAGCGTTCCAGAGGGTCCCAGTACTGGATCTCCCTCGTGAGGTCGGGGTGGGTGAGGACGGTCATCAGGGTCGCGTACCGGGTGGCCGCCCAGGCGTCGACGCCCTCGGCGGTCACCGGCACGAGCGGCCCGGCCGCGCGCAGCCGGTCGTCGTCGGCGTGCGGGTCCTGGGCCGCGGGATCGATGATGAAACGCACGAGCTCGGTCATGGGTCATCCCGTTCGTTGTCTGCCGACCGCGAACGCGGTCATGTCGATGCCGGGGTCCTGGTCGAGGTAGAGGTCGCGGACGAGCTCGCCGGCGGCCGGCGCGTTGCACAGGCCGTGCCCGGAGAAGCCGGTGGCGTACAGGAACGCGGGCGGCCCCGGCAGGTGGCCGATGAAGGCGCGCCGGTCCGGGCTGGCGTCGCGCAGCCCGGTGACGGCCGGGTGCAGGTCCAGCTCCGCCAGACCCGGGTACGTCTCCGCGAACCGCTCCGCCACCTCGCGCCGCCACGCCTCCCGGTCGGGACCCGGGTACCCCATGCCGACGAGCAGCCGGTCGCCGCGGGTGCGCGACAGCAGGCCGCTCGCCGCGTGCAGGGTGCACGGGATCTCCGGCGTGCCGGGCGGCAGCGGGTCGGTGACCAGCAGCTCCTGCTCGATGGGCGCGGTCATCGGCAGGTCCACGCCCGCGCCGCGGACGAGGGCGGGCGACCAGGCGCCGGCCGCGCAGATGACCGCCTCGGCCGTCAGCTCGCCGCCGTCCTCGGTGAACACCCGCCCGGCCGCGGAGTCGATCCTGGAGACGGGGCGGCCGGTGAGCAGCGTGGCGCCGGAGCGCCGGGCCGCCTCGGCGTAGGCGGTGACGATGGCGGCGGTGTCGGAGACGTACGCCTGCGGCGACCAGGCGGCGGCCAGCAGCGGCAGGTCGCCGAGGAGCGGGTTGCGCTCCCTGGCCTCCTCCACGCCGATGAGCCGGACGTCCACGCCCGCCCGCCGCTGCGCGGGCAGGTCGGCCTCGAAGGCGGCGACCTGCTCGGGCGCGGAGAACAGGACGAGGTAGCCGACCTGCCGCAGCGGCAGGTCGGTCCCCGGCCGGACCGGGAAGGCCCGGTAGGCCTCCAGGCTCCGTACGGCCAGCGCCGAGCTGACGGGGTTGCCGGCGAAGTACGACCGGACCACGTCGGCGGTGGCGCGCGAGGCGCCGGAGCCGAGCGCGCCGCGTTCGAGCAGCGTCGTCTCGACCCCGGCCTCCGCGAGGTGGTAGGCGATCGACAGGCCGATGACGCCGCCGCCGATCACCGCCACGCGCGTGTCGGTCATACGTGGGCCTCCACGCGGCGCAGGCTGTCGCCCGCCTCCCACGGGAACAGGTGCAGGTTCCACCCGCCGAGGCAGTTGCAGTAGAGGGCCATGGTGGCCATCACGGACATGAAGTCGACGTGGTCGTTGACGCGGTCGAGGTTGTCCAGGAGCCGCCGGGTGAAGCCCCAGAGCGTGTCCAGGCCGCAGTAGCCGAGGAACTCCGCCGGGGTGTGGGCCAGCAGCCGGGTCATCTGCCGCAGCCACGGCATCGGCATGCCCTCGATGGCCGCGCGGACGAGGCCGCCGTAGCAGCTGTAGCCGAGCGGCCGGGTCTCGCCGTTGACGAACAGCAGCGTGGTCAGGACCGTCTCGTAGCTGCCCGCGCGGGAGGCGATGCGGCCTTCGTGCAGGTCCACCAGCTCGCGCGGCGGGTCGAGCCAGATGCGTTCGGTCTCGGCGTGCACGTCGGTGATGAGCGCGTTGACCTGCGGGTCGCCGACCGGGAGCCGGGGCAGCCGGTGGCCGCCGGACTCTCCGGCGCGGCGCACCTCGGCGATGACGGGCTCCTTGGTGGTGTAGACGGCCCGCCAGACCTCGCGGCCCGCCTCGATCAGGGCGTCCAGGTGCTCCGGCAGCACCTGGCCGATGGGTGTGGCGGTCATGGGTTCGGTGAGCTCGCCGTACTTGATGCCGAGATGCTGCAGCCGCGAGCAGAACAGGGTCCCGTCCGGGACGGTGCGCCGGTCCACGCGGTGCTCCGCGGGCGCGTGCAGCAGCGAGTGGACCGGTGCGACGTGGTAGAGGTGATGGCCGGCGACCAGGGCGTGACCTTGCAGGCTGCGGTAGGGCAGCGCGTCCCAGAAGCACTGGGCGAGGGCCGGGTTCCGCTGGTCGAGTTCGGCGGCCACGGTGACACCGAGGCCGGGCCAGGCTATTTCCACGAGCTTCTCGTTCACAATTTGTCACTCTAACGTCACAAATTGTGCCGATTCGGGTGGGGGTGGGCCTTTGACCAGGGCATGACCGCTTCTGGGGGTGAGCCGCCGCCCTACAGCGGGGTGCGCAGGAACTGCTGGTTGTACCGCGAGTCGTTGACCGGCCCGCCCCACGCCCCGGCCCACCTGTCGCCCAGATACAGGTACGAGGTCCCGGACATGCCCTGCACCGGCAGCACGTACGCCGGCTGCGACCCGGAGGTCGTCGCGTCACCCACGTCCTGCCAGGGGCTCCAGGAGCCGGTGATGGCGGTCGCGGTGGCGTGCCTGGCCTGGTTGGGCTGCCGGCCGGTGGCGCCCCAGGTCAGCATGAAGTACACGCCGCCCCGCTTGAACAGCGCCGGGCCCCACAACCACCTCGACCTCGGCCACTTCGTCCTGCGCGCGGGCGGCCGGCCGATCCTGGAAGAGCTGGAGGTACGCGGCCACGACGGCCGCTGGGAGACCGTCCATCGCGTACGGCTGACCGCCTCCGTCCCCACCGGCACCTGCGTTTTCACCTTCCGGATGCCGTAGGGACGAAAGTCCGTCCATTTGGATTCCTTAGCCTCCGTACCCGTGGGTAGGCCCAGTGGTGTGCTGGGATGGCGACCCCTTCACCCGCGTCGCCCGCCGAGAGGAGCGGCCCCTGTGAGGCACCTGCTGCGCATCGCCGGCCTGGACCGGCACGAGCTGCGGTTCCTGCTCGACCGTGCCGACCACTTCAAGGCCCGGCCGCTCGCGGCGCCCGGGCTGCTGCGCCGGCGTACCGTGCTGATGTACTGCGCCCGGCCGTGCGCCCGGATCCGCGTCCCGATCGAGACCGCCGTCTCCCGGCTCGGCGGGACCCCGCTGCACGCCGGGCCCGACCCGCGCCGGCCCGGCCGCGTGGGACGGCTGGGGGAGCCGTCACAGGTGATCGGCGCGTACACGGCGCTCGTGGTGCTGCAGATCTGTGACGACGCCGAGGCGGTCAGGTTCGCGCGGGCGGCGCACGTGCCGGTGCTCAACGCGCTGACCGACGACCACCACCCGCTCCAGGCCCTCGCCGACCTCATGACGCTCCGCGAGCACCTCGGCGACCTGCGGGGCCGCAAGCTCGCCTGCGTCGGCCCGGCCTCGAACGTCACCCACAGCCTCATCGAGGCCGTCGCCCTGACCGGCCTGACCCTGGCCGTCGCGGCCCCCGAAGGCGCCGGCCCCGACCCCGCCGTCCTGGCCAGGGCCGAGGAGGCCGCCTCCGGCGGCGGAAGGGTCATCGTCACGCCCGACCCGTACGAGGCCGTCAAGGAGGCCGACGCCGTCTGCACCGGAGCGTGGCCCGTCTCCAGGGCGGCGACGGCGGGGCTCGCCCCCTACCGGGTCACCGCCGACCTGCTCGCCGCCGCCGGGCCCGACCCGATCTTCCTGCACCACCTGCCGCTCCGCCGTGGGGCCGAGGTCGAGGCCGCCGTCGTCGACGGGCCCGCCTCGCGCGTGCTCGCGCAGGCCGCCAACCTGCTGCCCGCCGCGCAAGCCGTCATGGAGGCGCTGCTCACCAACCGCCTGGCCGCCTCCCGCTGACCCCCGGCCGGCCTCAGCGGGCCGGCGTGAAGTCGTACGGGGCCAGCGGGCCGAACAGGCGCAGGTCGATCCGGCCCGCCCAGCGTTCGGCCAGCGTGTCCAGGGCGCGCTCCAGCTCGCCGGCCCGGCCGGTCTCGGCGAGGACCGCCAGCCTGGCCGTGTCCCGCCTGCCCGTCGGCCGGGTCGGCGACAGGCGCACCGACACCGGGGCCAGCGCCTCGACCAGGGCACGCACGTCGGGCTCCGACGGCCGTCCGGACTCGGCGTAGCGCAGCTCGACCAGGTACTCGGCCCGCCCCTCCAGCTCGCGGAGCGCCCGGGCGAACTCGTCGTGACGCGGCTTCAGCAACTCCTCCAGGACCGTCGCCCGGTCCGGGACGATCGTCCCGGAGGGGAGCGGCACCACCGGGACCTCGGCGGCGGTGGCGTCCAGCAGGTCCTCGTGCGCATCCCCGCCGGCGGGCTCGTCGTCGTCCGTGGCGCCGGTGGACCGGTCCGTCTCGCTCACCAGGGCGGCGATCTCACGGTGGCGGATCACCTGCACGGTGCCGGGCCCGCCGACGCCGTGCGCCTGCTCGTCCACCTCGACGTCGGCCGGGATGATGCCGTACACGTACAGGGCGGGCGCCCGGGGGCGCGCGCCCTGCCTCTGCTCGCTCTGGACCGCCATGGTCAGGACCTGCGGCGGACCGGGCGCATCGATTCCCTGGGCCTGCCCGCCCGGCGCGGCTCCGCCCGAACCTCACGCCTCCCCTCAGCAGCCGACCGCTCCTCCGGCTCCTCAGGCTCCTCGGGCTCCTCTTCCTCAGGCTCCTCCTCCTCTTCGGGCTCCTCCTCTTCGGGCTCCTCCTCTTCGGGCTCCTCCTCCTCAGGCTCCTCCTCTTCGGGCTCTTCCTCTTCAGGCTCCTCTTCAGGCTCTTCGCCTTCGGGCTCCTCTTCCTCGGGCTCTTCCTCCTCAGGCGCCGCCTCTTCGGCGCCTTCCTCTTCTTCCTCTTCCTCTCCGGGGGCGCCTTCCTCCTCGGTCGCCTCGCTTACTTCGCCCTCGTGGATCTTGCCCCGCCAGCCGTCCTCGGCCATCTCCTCGGGGTTCAGCATCACGTGGGACATGACGTGCCGGGCGAAGTGCTTCAGCTCCAGCCGCACCCGCCGTCCCTGGGCACGCCACAGGTTGCCGGTGTGCTCGAACAGACCCTTCGGGTAGTACTCGAGGATCACCACGACGCGGGTCAGGTCGGGCGTGAGCTCGTGGAAGGTGACCGAGCCGTCCACGTACCCCTTGTCGCCCTCCGACCGCCAGATGATCCGCTCGTCCGGCACCTGCTCCAGGATCTTGGCGCGCCAGTTCCGGTGGGACCAGAAGACCTGAGCCTTCCAGGCCAGTCTCTCGTCGGCCTGCTGGTCGATGTTCTCGACCTTCTTCATGAACGTCGGGAAGTCCCTGAACTGCGTCCACTGGTTGTAGACGATCCGGCGCGGCGCCCCGATGTCGATCGTCTCGACGATGTTGGTGACCTTGAGCGTCTTGCCGCCCGAGCCCTTGCCGCGCTTGAAGATCTTGCCGAACACGCCCTTGATGGCGCCTTTCGCCGCCCCGGCAAGCGTCGAACCGCCGATCGACCCGCCTCCGGAGCCGCCGAGCAGCTTGCTTGCGGCGCCGCCGAGCAACCCGCCTCCCGAGCCGCCCTCCGAGCCGCCTCCGGAGCCGCCGCCCGAGCCGCCGGGCGTGAAGTCGTTCAGCCGCCCGTTCATGCCCTCGACCTTGCCGATCACCGACGACAGCGCCCGCTCGGCCGCGACCACCCCCAGCCGCCGCAGGGCTGAGGTGAGCTGTCCTGTCGGCAGCTTCGAGGCCGCCTTGCCGACGACCGGCGTCTTGCCGAGGGTCTCCTTACCCTTACCGACACCCTTACCGACGACCTTCTCCGCCGCCTTCAGCGCTTCGGCCATCGTGCTCACTCCCTCGTCTTGTCCCGATCGGACGACCGGCGCCGGGTCACGCCCGCCGCGGCCGACCTGACCCGATCGGCGGCCCTCGGCACGTGCGGCTTCGGCACGCGCGGCTTCGACAGGCGGGATCTCGTGCTGCGGGGCTTCTCCTCGTCCTCTTCCTCGCCGCTCCTCTCAGCGGCGCTCTTCTCACCGCCGCTCTCCTCTTCGCCTTCGCCGCCCTCTTCAGCGCCTTCCTCCGTGCCTTCCTCCGTGCCTTCCTCCGCGCCTTCTTCGGGACCCTCTTCGGGGCCCTCCTCGGCGCCCTCGTCGGCCTGCCCGGTCTGCTCCTGCTGCCCGGCCTGCTCCAGCCGGTCGGCCAGGGCCTCTATCTGCCGGACCGCGGCCGTCATGGCGGCGGACTTCGTCAGATCCAGCAACTCGCCGCGCAGCCGTCCCGTCAGCGCACCCAGCTCCGGCGAGGCACTCAGCAGGTCGCCGCCGTTTCGTTTCAGCCGGCGGAAGAGCACCGTCGCCGCCATGGCCGTGGCCATGCGCAGCTTGTGCCGTCTGCCGAGGTAGTAGCCGGCGACGAGGGCCAGCGCGACTTTGCCCGTTTCGTTCATGGCCCGCTCCTTTGCGCGTATGCGCCCGGTCGGAATCCGTCCCTCCATGCCCGCAGCCCTCAGCAAAAAACGACATATGCCGACAAAAGGGACTTATTTTGGGCCGAGGCGGTGAGCAGCGACGACGCATGACAGGGGCCGGAGACGGGTAGCCGCTGACCGAGGGGCGGACCAAGGGGGACAACATGCGCGCGAGCACGGACGACAGAGCCACCGGAGAGCGGCGCGGATCGGGGAAGGCCGCCACGGCGGCGGCGGGATTCTGCGCCGGGGCCGCGGTGGCGTACCTCTTCGACCCGGTACGAGGACGCAGCCGCCGGGCCAGAGGACGGGACAAGGCCGCCCACGCCACGCACAAGGTGCGCGACGGACTCGGCGTCCTGAGCCGCGACCTGGCCAACCGCGGCCGGGGACTGGGGGCGGCGGTCCGCTACCGCTACCGAGGCCACTCGGTCGACGACCGGGTCCTGCACGAGCGCGTACGCGCCGAGCTGGGCCGCCACGTCAGCCACCCGCACGCCGTCGAGGTCCAGGTGCACGACCGGATCGTCACGCTCGCCGGCGACGTACTGGCCGTGGAGGACGAGCGGACCCGCAAGGCGATCCGCCGCGTCCCGGGCGTGCGGCGGGTCGAGGCCACCTGGACCACCCACATCGAGGGCGGCGGGACGCCCCGGCTGCGTGGCGGCCGGCTCCGGCGTCCGGTGCCCGAGCTGCTGCAGATGCGGTGGTCGCCGACCGCCCGCTTCCTGGCGGGCGCCACCGCGGCCGTCCTCTGGACCCTGCGGCTGCCGGCCCCGTTCGCGACGGCGGCGCGCGGCCTGGCCGGGGTGCTGGCCGTCCGCGCCGCGACGAACCTGCCGCTGCGCCGCCTGACCGGGATCAACGCCGGACGCCGGGGCATCGACGTCACCGCCGCCGTCACCGTGAACGCGCCCCCGGACGCCGTCTGGGACCTGGTCAGCGACTACTCGGCGTTCCCGAACTTCATGCCGAACGTGTACGAGGTACGCCTGTCCGCCGACGGCCGCACCTCCCACTGGCTGGTCAGCGGCCCCGGCGGCACTCCCGTCAGGTTCGACGCGAGCGAGACCCGCCGCGTGGAGGGCCGCGAGCTGGCCTGGAAGTCGGCCGAGGGCGAGCTCATCGCCCACGCGGGCACGGTGCGGCTGGCCCCGGTGCCGGGCGGCCGGACCCAGGTGCAGGTGCGGCTCACGTACAACCCGGTGGCGGGGGCGGCCGGCCACGTCGTGGCCCGGCTGCTGGGCGCCGACCCCGAACGCCGGCTGCGCCAGAACCTCTCGATGCTCAAGACGTACGCCGAGCACCCCGCGCTCCCGCACACCGTCGGCGTGTGACCGCGGGACGGGCCCGCCTCCTAACGTGACGGCGACGGCGACGCGGATGACGGAGGGGAGATGGAGGCGGCGGGCGCGGCCGTCTCCGGCGGCTTGCCGAGCGAGGTGACCACCAGCACCCCGGTACCGACCGCCACCACCGCCACCAGAGCGACGGCGACCAGCACGAACCTGCGCACCGCCCGCTTGTGCCTGACCTGCCGCGCGGCCTCCTCGCGCCGCAGCTCGGCGCGCCTGCGCTTGACCTTCCTCTGTGACATGAACGCTCCCGGGTCTTCCTCGGGCGTCACCATAGAAGGCACGCTGTAATACCCACCTAAATAGACGAACGGAGGCCGTAAGTGGAGCGGAGCGCCCCTGTGCGACGCCTGGCCGGACTGCGCCCGGACGAGCTGGACGAGGACCAGCGGCAGGTCTACCAGGCCATCGCCGGCGGCCCCCGGTCGCTGGGCCCGCAGCCGTTCGCGCTGGCCGACGAGGAGGGGCGGCTGCGCGGCCCGTTCAACGCGATGCTGCTCAGCCCGCCGGTCGGCGGCGCGCTGCAGGCGGTGGGGGCCGCGGTGCGTTACGGCTCGGTCCTGCCCGCCCGCGTACGGGAGCTGGCGATCCTGGCGGTGGCCGCGCACTGGGGCAGCGCGTTCGAGCGCGAGGCGCACGAGGCGGCCGGCCGGGCCTGCGGCCTCACCGAGGACGAGCTGGCCACGCTGCGCGAGGGCGGCCTGCCCGAGCCGGACGACCCCGCCGAGCGCGCCGCGCTGGGGGCCGTCGCGGCCCTCACGGCGCGCGGCCGGCTGGCCGACGAGGAGTACGCGCGGGCGGTGGCGGCCCTGGGGGAGCGCGGCCTGTTCGAGCTGACGACGCTGGTCGGCTACTACGGCACGCTCGCCCTGCAGCTCCGGGTCTTCGCCGGCGAATGACTCCCGGCGCTCAGTGCTCGATGCTGGCGTTGAAGTGCGCGAGCCCGCCGGCGAAGGACTCCAGCTCCTCCTCCGTCCAGTCCGCCAGCACCTTGGCCAGCCCGCGCAGCCGGCAGTCCCGCTCGGCCCGCGCCCGCCGCAGCCCTTCCTCGGTGACGCGCAGCTTGCGCGCCGTGCCGCCGTCCGGGTCGGGGATGCGTTCGGCCAGCCCGGCCCGCAGCAGCACGGCGGTCTGCCGGTTGACCGTGGAGGTGTCGAGGCCGAACGCCCGCGCGAGCTGCCCGATCGACAGCGGCCCCTCGGCCTCCAGCCGGCTCAGCAGGATGTAGCTGCTGCGTTCCAGCGTGCGCTCCTCGGGCCGGTCGGCCGCCACCAGCTCCTTGTAGCGGCCGATCAGCATGAGCTCCCGCTCGATGTCGGCGATCTCCCTGCGCACCTTGCCTCCCGTCGCGGGAGTCAAGAATATCCGTTGAGTGGGCATGTGTATGATGCACACCATTTGCGGCCGGTGGGCGGGCCGAGGAGCGGGGGAGCGACGCATGGACGAACCGGGCACGACGCCGCGCAGCGGACTGGTCGTCGGGGTGCTGGCGGCGGCGGGCATCACGGTCTCGCTGATGCAGACCCTCATCGTCCCCCTCATCGCCACCCTCCCCGCCCTGCTGCACACCACCACCGCGAACGCCTTCTGGGCCATCACCGCGACGCTGCTCGCCGGAGCGGTCGCCATGCCCGTCTCAGGCCGCCTCGGCGACCTGTACGGCAAGCGCCGCGTCATGGTCGCCAGCGCCCTCCTGCTGTCCGCCGGCTCGTTCGTGTGCGCGCCCGCCGAGTCGCTGGTCCCCATGGTCGCCGGCCGTGCCCTGCAGGGCCTCGGCATGGGGGTGATCCCGCTCGGCATCGCCATCATGCGGGACGTGCTCCCGCCGCAGCGGCTCGGCTCGGCCATCGGCCTCATGAGCTCCTCGCTCGGCGTCGGCGGCGCGCTCGGCCTGCCCGCGGCCGCGCTCGTCGCCCAGTACGTGAGCTGGCACGCCCTGTTCTGGGCGGCGGGCGGGCTCGGGCTGCTGATGAGCGTGCTGATCCTGCTGATCGTGCCGGAGTCGCCGGTCAGGTCGCCCGGCCGCCTGGACGTGGTCGGCGCGATCGGCCTGTCGGCCGGCCTGGCGCTGTTCCTGCTGCCCGTCTCCAAGGGCAGCGAGTGGGGCTGGACCAGCGGGATCACGCTCGGCATGTTCGGGGCCTCGGCGCTCGTCCTGCTGCTGTGGGGCTGGTGGGAGCTGCGCGTGCCCGCGCCGCTGATCGACCTGCGCACCTCCGCCCGCCGCCAGGTGCTCATGACGAACCTGGCCTCCATCGTGATCGGCTTCGCCATGTACGCGATGTCGCTCATCACCCCGCAGCTCCTCCAGCTCCCCGCCGCCACCGGCTACGGCCTGGGCCGCTCGATGGTCGAGGCCGGCCTGTGGATGGCGCCCGGCGGGCTGGTCATGATGGCGATCTCGCCTGTGGCGGCCCGGCTGTCGGCGGCGCGGGGGCCGAAGACGTCCCTGCTGCTCGGCGCGCTCGTCATCGCCGCCGGCTACCTGATGGCCCTCGTCCTCATGGGGCACGCCTGGGGGATCCTGATCTTCTCGTCGGTGGTGGCCGCCGGGATCGGCTTCGCGTACGCGGCCATGCCGTCGATCATCATGGCGGCGGTCCCGCGTACCGAGACGGCCGCCGCCAACGGCCTCAACAGCCTCATGCGCGCGATCGGCACCTCGTCGGCCAGCGCCGTGCTCGGCGCGGTGCTGGCCAACATGACGATCAAGGTCGGCCCGGCGACGCTGCCGTCCGAGGCGGGCTTCCGCACCGGGTTCGTCATCGGGGCGGGCGTGGCGGTGCTGGCGGCGCTCATCGTCACCACGATCCCCGGCCGCCGCGCCGCCGCCCGCCACCTCGCCGGCGCTCCCGCCGGCCTGGACGAGGAACTGCCCGCCCGCTGAAGCGTCCCTTACCCGGCGGACCAGCCGCCGTCCACGGGGACGATCGCGCCGTTGACGAACGAGGCCGCCTCCGAGGCCAGGTACAGCGCGGCGTCCGCCATCTGCTCCGGCTGCGCCATGAGCTCGCCCAGGGCCAGCACCGGCGACAGGCGGGCGGCTCCGGCCGGGTCGAAGGTGGCCCCGTCGGCGATGTTGGTCGCGGTGGGGCCGGGCAGGATGGCGTTGCAGCGGATGCCGTCCTTGGCGTACGCCCAGGCGACGCTCCTGGTCAGGCCGATGAGCCCGTGCTTGGAGGCGGTGTAGGCGGCTCCGGCCGCGCCGCCGCGGATGCCCGCCTCGGAGGCGGTGTTGACGATCGCGCCCCGGCCCTGGCGCAGCATGTGCGGCAGCACCGCGTGGGTGACCAGGAACGCGCCGGTCAGGTTGACGCGGATCACCCGCTCCCACACCTCGGGGCTGATGTCGGCGGGCAGCGCCATGGTGTCGAGGATGCCGGCGTTGTTGCAGAGCACGTCGATCCGGCCGTACGCGCCGATCGCCGCCTCCACCAGCGCCGCGACCGACGCCTGGTCGCCGACGTCGGCGGTGACGGCGAGCGCGGCCTCGCCGACGAGGGCGGCCGTCTCCTCGGCCCGCGCCCGGTCCACGTCGGCGGCCACCACCCGGGCGCCGGCCTTGGCGAAGGCCACCGCCATGGCCCGGCCGATCCCCGACCCTGCTCCCGTGACGAGGGCGACCCGGTCGTCGAATGCGTTCATGAGCCTGTCCTTACGTCGGGCGGGCGGGCCTTCCTGGAGGGTGCTCGCCTACCGGACATCTCTGTCCGGTTGTTACGATAGCCCTCATGCCGGTGCCGCGTCGACCGAACAGAGGACCCAGCGCCGCCGCCGAGAACCGCGCCGCGCTGATCACCGCCGCGCGCCGGGTCTTCGCCGCCGAGGGCTACGGCGCCCCGCTCAGCTCCGTCGCCCGCGCCGCCGGCGTCGGCCAGGGCAGCCTCTACCGGCACTTCCCCGACCGCGTCGCGCTGGCCATGGCCGTGTTCGAGGAGCAGGTCGCCGCCCTGGAGTCGCTCGCCGCCGAGCCAGGCAGCACCATCGACGACCTGCTCGCGGTGATGACCGAGAACGCCGTCGCCTCGACCGCGTTCATCGAGCTCGTCTCCCGGGCCTCCGCCGAGCCCGACCCGCGCATCCTCGGCCTGCGCGAGCGCGTGGTCGGCCTGCTCCAGGGCGTCCTCGACGACCCCCGGCGGGCCCCCCGCATCCGCCCCGGCGTCTCGGCCGACGACCTCGTCCTGATCTTCGGCATGATCGCCGGCGCCCTCGCCCACATCCCGGCGTCCCAGCGCCACGCCACCGTCCGTCGCGCCTGGTCCCTGCTCCGCGAAGGCGTGGAGCTCTGACGCGCCGCTCAGCCCGCGCCGGTCAGCCTTCCCTCGGCGGTCGAGCCTTCTTCCTGCTGAACTGCACGGCGAGTACGACGATCAGCCGGCACTCGACGGCCAGGAGCACCACCGCCACCAGCCCTGACACGGCGGTCGTCTCCTCCTCGGAAAGCCCGCCGACACATTCCGTCAGATTGCCGCCTTCGTACGGGGAAGCACACCCGTGCCCCAGGACGAGGTCCACGACGAACCAGTTGGCCAGCAGAAGCGGCGCTGCCAGCAGGACGAGGAGCAGCGCGATGCGGCTCGCCACTGTCTCAGATCACCCACCATCTCCGGTATGAGGACTCTGCCCTTCTGAGTCCGTTCCCGGCTCGATGATGACACTCATCAGCCCCTGAGGTCTGCTCCGGACGTCCGTGCATGGAAGCGGGGCGGAAACCTAGCAGGTGACTAGTTGTTCCATCGCCTTGGCCGTCTCCCCGGCGATCTCGACCCCTTCGCGCAAGCGTTCGAAGACGGCTTTCATCAGCCCTTTCCGGGCGATCGTGGAGGAATTGACCTGAGAGCCTGAACGTACGCGCGCGTCGATCGCCAGCACGGCCATCACGTCTTTACCGGCGAACGCGCTCTCGAACAGGCGGACGAAATCGTCGCCCTCTGCCTCTTGCAGGAGGCGCGCCTCCGCCTCGCTCACCTCGGCGTAGATCCAGACGTTGCCGACCATTGCGTGGCCCTCCACGCAATCGAAGACGAACAGCTTCCGTCCTTGCCTCACCAGGCCCGATGTCGGCATGTCGTACCGGTCGAAAATCTCGATGGACTCGGTCGTGGGTGTAGGCAGCCAAGGTCGCTCTCCGATCCTCAGCTGGATCAGGTCGCTCACAGTTGGCCTTCCTTCCATGCTTTCGACTCGAAGCAGTCATCGAACCTCTGACTGTCATCATCAGTCCAGGCTCGGTTGCCGTCCAGTGGCATAACGGACACATGACCGGGGATCTTCCTGGTCGGGGAGCGCCATACACGAAAGCCTTCGCTGCGGAGTTTTCCCACGCGAGCGTGGCGCACGCCATCGCCAGGTAAGGCGCTGCCCGCTCGCCTGCGATTGACGGTCGTCGCTGCCTCGTCTGGGGTCAACTTGCCCGCGAGAAGCGAGAGTTCTTGAGGGTCCTCATGAATAAAAGGTCGACACTTGAAGGGCTTTCCTCCGATAGGGGCATGGATCGTCCCGAATTGGCTGACCCAGTCATCGTCGTCGAGATCATCCATAATGCTGCCTGCTTATCGAGGGGGTGGCGCGGATTCAGACTGTAACCACCTCGTGCCTCGCGCGCAGCTCTACCAACCGGTAACGCATAAATGAAGCGTCTATGGCATTCCGTTATGTTCCTCGGCAGGTGTTTGGTGATGAATGCCAACTAGGGGAGAATGTGAATAGGTTTACGTTTTTTGGCCAGGTGACGTGCGACGGCAGAAGCCGAATCAGCATGGTCTTCTGCCGTCGTACGTCATTCAGGAGTTCGGGAGCGGGGTCGTCAGTTGTACGGGTTGTCGTAGGTGAAGCCGCTGCGGTGTTCCTTGTAGACGTTGTTCGGGAAGCTGGAGCCGACCAGCTCGAAGCGGACGTTCTGGACGACGGCCCCGTAGGTGACCTCGGCCGAGTGCGGGGAGGCGAAGCCGGAGTAGAAGCACCAGGGGACGGTGGTGGAGGGGTTCCAGAAGAGGGTGTCGTGGACGACGCCGTTGACGTAGATCCTCACGTACGGCGCCTGGAAGCTCGAACGGCGGCACAGCACCAGCGAGTAGGTGTACCGCGTGTTCCCGTCGTCGAAGGCGACCGTGCCCTCGACGCGGGCGAGCTGGGTGCCGTCGCTCGCGTTCACCTGCAGGACGATCGGGCTCGGGGGTCCGTACGCGGCCTGTGCCGGGGTGAGCGGCAGCAGCGCGACGGCGATGGCGGCGAGCAACAGCGCGATGCGGCTTCGCATGCACGTCCTCCTGATGGGGGAGAAGGGCGGGTCCACTCGCGGCGACATTATGGTTGAACGCGCAAGCGGTCCGGCGCCGGTGTCATCCGGCCGGGCACGAAACGGGCCGCGGGAACGCCCCTTTTCGCGGGCCGCGCCGCCCACCAGCCCGGCGACCGGCGCGCGTCCTGCCGGGGCGGATGAAAGTTTCACCCGGCCAGGGGCAGGACGTCCATGACGTGGTCGTGGCCGCGCCAAGGCGCGGGAAACCGCCGGACGCCGGGGCGGGCGGGTCGCCAGGATGGCGTCGCGCGGCGACCGGCCGCCTGCCCGAGGAGCGTGCATGATCTTCAGGAGATTCGCGGTCATGACCGCCCTGGTTCCGCTGACGGCCACCACTGCGGCCGCCACCCTGGCCGCCCCGCCCGTGGGGGCGGACGCGGGGCGGCCCGCCGCTCCCACCGGCGAGGAGCTCAGGTGGACGCGGTGCCCGGCGCCGGCCCCCGCCCAGGGGAACGGCGGCCGGCCGGCACCGCTGCCCGACGGCACCGCGTGGGAGTGCGCGACGCTGAAGGTGCCGCTGGACCACGCCCGTCCCGGCGGGGAGCGGCTGCCGCTGGCGCTCGTCCGCGCCAGGGCCAGGCCGGGCGAGGGCGAGCGGCGGATCGGCTCGCTCGTCCTCAACTTCGGCGGCCCCGGCGACTCCGGCGTCTTCACGCTGCCGGCCATGGCCAGGAAGCACTACCTGAAGCTGCACCGGCGCTACGACCTGGTCAGCTTCGACCCGCGCGGCGTCGGCCGCAGCGGCGGGGTGCGCTGCCTGGACGGGCGGGCGTTCGACGCCTGGCGGCGCCTGGACGGCACCCCCGACGGCCCGGCCGAGGAGCGCGCCCTGACCGGCGGGTTCCGCGCGTACGCCGCCGCCTGCGCCCGCCACGCCCGCGCCGTGCTGCCGTACGTCGGCACCGAGAACGCCGCCCGCGACCTCGACCTCCTGCGGCAGGCCCTCGGCGAGGAGCGGCTGCACTACTTCGGCATCTCGTACGGCACCAAGCTCGGCGGCGTCTACGCCCACCTGTTCCCGCACCGGGTGGGCCGGATGGTGCTGGACGCCGTCGTGGACCCCACCGAGAACGCCGAGCAGGTCGCCCTGCACCAGGCGAAGGGTTTCCAGCGGGCGCTGGGCAACTTCCTGCGCGACTGCGCCGGGCGGCGCGGCTGCCCGGCGGCGGGCGGCCGGCCCCCCAGGCGGAAGGGCGCGGAACAGGACACCCGGCAGGCCCAGCGGCTCCGGCAGGCCGAGCGGCGGATCACCCGGCTGATCACCCGGCTCGACGCCCGCCCGCTGCCCACCGCGGGAGGGCGGCCGCTCACCCAGACCCAAGCCCTGTACGGCGTCGCCGCCGCCCTCTACTCCCGCGAGTTCTGGCCGTACCTGCGGCTCGCGCTGCGCTCGGCGATCGAGGACGGCAAGGGGGACCTGCTGCTGTTCTTCGCCGACGCCCTCCACGGCCGGGGCGACGGCGGCCGCTACACGAGCCTGCAGTCCGCCAACGCCGCCGTGAACTGCGCGGACTCCAGCGACCGCTACACCGCCCGGGACGTGCGCGCCCGGCTGCCGAAGTTCCGGGCGGCCTCGCCGGTCTTCGGCGAGCTGCTGGCCTGGGGCCTGCTGCAGTGCGCGGACTGGCCGGTCGCCGGGGCGGCGCGCGGCTTCGACGTGAGCGCCCCAGGCGCGCCGCCCATCCTCGTGGTCGGCACCACCGGAGACCCGGCGACCCCGTACGAGGGCGCGGCCACCATGGCCGAGCGGCTGGGCGTCGGCGTGGAACTCGTCCACCAGGGCGAGGGCCACGGCGCGTACGGCGCGGGCAGCGCCTGCGTGGACGGCACCGTGAACCGTTTCCTCCTGGACGGCACGGTCCCGGCGAACCACACCACCTGCCCGTGACTCACCCGTCCTTGCGCGCCCGGACGTAGGACAGCGGGAACGGCAGCTCCCCCTCGGCCTCCACCGTGAACCCGGCGTCCGGGATCAGCGTGCCGAGCAGGTCACGCGGGTCCTGCCGCATGGCCGGGCCGGACAGCAGCCCGACGAGCCGCCGCGCCGCCCGGCCCCGCGGCGGCCGGAACTCGGCGATGAGCAGCCGCCCGCCGGGCCGCAGCACCCGGTGCATCTGCCGCAGCGCCTCGGGCCGGGCCGCGGCGGGCATGTGGTGCACGGCGAGGCTGGAGACCACGACGTCGAACGAGCCGTCGGGGAACGGCAGGTCCTGCCCCACGCCCTCCACGTAGTCGCAGTTGCGGGGAGCGCGGCGGCGGGCGTGGTCGACCATCGCGGGCGACGGGTCCAGCCCTGTGACGTGGCCGTCCGGCCCGACGACCGGGGCGAGGACGCGCGTGAGGTAGCCGGTGCCGCAGCCGACGTCCAGCACCCGGTCACCGGGCCTCGGCCGGGCCGCCGCGGCCACCCGGGTGAACGCGGCCCGGCGCCCCCCGCCGAAGCCGATCGCCGAGAGGACCTCGTACGCGCGCGGATGGTCGATCGTCTGACCCTTGTCGGCATGGCCGTGGCTGAGCAGCTTCCCCAGGCTCATGATGACCCCTTCTCGTGGCGAACAACCTGTTCACTATGGAATCGTCCGTTCATAATGGCGGGAGGTCAACGAGCAGATCGGCCACCGTGTGCCGTAGCGGACAGGAGGCGGGGAAGTGTCCGGAGACCGCAGGGTGCGGCGGACGCGGCGGCTCGTCCAGGAGGCGCTGGTGGCGCTGATCCTGGAGAAGGGCTACGACGCGGTCACCGTCACCGACGTCATCGCACGCGCCGACGTGGGCCGCTCCACCTTCTACGCGCACTTCGCCGACAAGCAGGACGTGCTGTTCAGCAGCCTCGACGAGCTGTCCTTCCTGCGTCCGGCCCCGGTGGGGGAGGGGGGCGGGCTGTTCGCGTTCAGCCTGCCGATGTTCGAACACGCCCGCGAGCAGCGGCGGCTCGTCCGCGCGCTGCTGGGCCGGGGCGGCGGCGGCAACCGGGTCGTGGCGCGCGGCGAGCGCCTGCTCACCTCGATCGTCACGGACGAGCTCCTGGCCGCGGGCGCGCGGCCCTCGCCCGCGCTCGACCTGCTGGCGACCTGCGTGGTGGGGGCGTTCATGGCGCTGCTGCGCGCCTGGGCGGACGGCGAGACCACGGCCACGCCCGCCGAGCTGGACGCCGCCTTCCGCGCCGCCGTCGAGCCCGGCGCCCGCGCGGCCCTCGACCAGACACCGGCCCACCAGGGACGGCCCGCGGACCAGCCAGGACCCTGGGGCTAGGGAAACCCCTAGGGCGGCACCCGATGCGCGCGGCCCGTCCCCGGTGCCAGGCTGCGGAGGTCCGAACAGGCTCCGAGCAGTCCGACGGCGTGGTCGGGGAGCCCCCGCTCCTCCCGTGTCCGCGGACGGGGACGGGTGTGGAATGACCGAGGCTTCCGAGGCCATGGACAAGCGGCTCGCCGGATCGGTCGAGCTGCGGGACTTCCTGGACAGGGCAGGAGCGCTGACCCTGGCCGACCGGCGCGCGCTGGTCGCGCAGGCGCTGGTCCTCATCGAGCAGAACTACGTGCACCTGCCGCTCAAGGTCGCGATGCACGCGGTGAACCCCGTCCAGCGGCTGCGGCTGCTGGCGCTGCGGCTCGGCCGGCAGAGCGAGGCGGCCATGGACCCCGAGTGGCGCTTCCACGCCGAGCTGGCGCAGATCTTCCACTCGGTACGCGACCTGCACACCAACTACCTGCTGCCGGAGCCGTTCTCCGGCCGGATCGCGTACCTGCCGTACCAGATCGAGGAGTACCACGAAGGGCAGGAGCGGCACTACGTGGTCGCCCGGGTCGTCGCGGGCTTCGCCGCCCAGGGGTTCGGGCCCGGCGTGCGGGTCACGCACTGGAACGGCGTCCCGATCGACCGGGCGGGGTCGCGGAGAACGTGCCGCCGTTCGTCGACGCCGACGCGCTCACCGCCGCGGCCGTCGCCCAGGGCCTCGACCTCGGCACCGACGAGATCGGCCGGGCCGTCAAGCTGCTCTACGTGCCCGAGGCGATCACGGCGGCCGAGTCCACGGACGCCGCCGCGCTCACCGCCGAGCCGGCCGAGCCGGGCGCGGCCGTCCCGACGTCGATGCCGTCGGTGTTCCGGGCGCGCAGCGTCACCACCGCCTCGGGCACGTTCGGCCACCTGCGCGTGTTCACCTTCAACGTGCAGGACCCGGACGGTTTCGTCCGCGAGTTCGTGCGGCTCGCCGGCCTGCTGCCGCAGGACGGGCTCATCGTGGACGTGCGCGGCAACGGCGGCGGCCACATCCACGCCGCCGAGTTCATCCTCCAGACGCTCACGCCCCGCCCGATCACCCCTGAGCCGACGCAGTTCATCACGTCGCCGCTCAACGTGCGCATCTGCGCCCAGCACGAGCAGGACCCCACGGGCCAGATCGACCTCGGCCCCTGGTGCCCGTCGATGAACCAGGCCCTGGAGACCGGCGCGGTCCACTCCGGCGGCTTCTCGGCGACCGACATCTTCGCCGCCGGGTTCCAGGACCACGGGATCGGGCCGGTGCTCGGCGTCGACGACAACACCGGCGCGGGCGGCGCGAACGTGTGGACCCACGCCCTGCTCAAGCTGCTGCTGGAGCTGCCCGAGCCGGTCCAGGACAGCCCGTACCGGGAGCTGCCCGGCGGGGCGAACATGCGGGTGGCGATCCGGCGCACGCTGCGGGTGCACGACCGGGCCGGCACGCCGGTCGAGGACCTCGGCGTCGTGCCGGACGAGCGCCACCGCATGACGCGGCGCGACGTCCTCGGCGGCAACGCCGATCTGCTGGAGCACGCGGGACGGCTGCTCGCCGCGCTGCCCGCGCGCCGCCTGGAGGTGCGGATCGCGGACTCGGGGGACGAGCTGACCCTGCGCACCCACCTGCTCGACCGGGCCGACGTCTACGTGGACGGCCGGCCGCGGGCGTCGGCGGACCTGACGGGGGAGAGCGTCACGGTGCCCGTGCCGGGGGCCGGCGCGGCCCGCACCGTCCGGGTCGAGGGCTTCCACGAGGGCGTGCTCGCCGCCGCCCGCACGATCGTCCGCTGACCGTCCGAGGGGGTCCGGCGGGGGCGGGGTCAGACCCGCAGCAGCGGCGGCCAGGTCTCCGGGCCGACGACGCCGTCCGCGCCGAGCCCGCTCGCCTGCTGGAACGCGCGCACCAGCGCCACGAGGCCGTCGTCGGCGACCGTGGACTCCAGCCAGGCGCGCAGCCCGCCGGGGACCTCGGCGTACGCGTCCGGGGGCACCTGCCCCCGCGCGAACAGGCAGCCGCGCACGGTCTTGACGTCGTAGTTGTCGTCGCCGAGCCGGATCACCGGCAGGTTCCTCACGATCTCCTCCGTCCAGAAGGCGTCCTGGCCGCCCTTGACGATGGCGGCCACCGACGCCCTGAAGTCGTTCATGTCGATGGAGTGGGGGTCGGGCTTGGCGGTGTTGACCTCGCGGTGCGCCCTGACCCGCGAGGCCGGCAGCCCGAACTCGCGGCACAGCTCCGCGCACAGCCGGACGTAGGACTCCCGCTGCGCGGCCGGCCAGGGCTGCGTCCCGTTGTTCTCGGCCTCGATGCCGAGGGAGCTGGAGTTGTCGTGCCAGGGCGAGGTCGAGGGGGCGTTGTGCCAGCAGCGTCCGGCGGCGATCACGTAGATGCGGCCGGAACGGCCGAGCCCGAAGTGCGACAGCGGGCCGCCGAGGCCGGGCCGCCCGTCGCGCACCACGGCCAGCGACGGGTAGTCGCCGCCGCCGGCCGGGCCGGCCGTGTGGTGGCAGACGACGCCCTGCACCTCCGGCTGCGGCCCGTGGCCCCGGGTCCGCCACCCGGCCACCTCGGTGACCGGGCTGCCGGTGCGGCGGGCGACGTCGGCGAGCTGGGTCAGGAACGGCATCAAGGACTCCCATCGCTGTCGTGCGTCCCGTGCGGTTCCCTAGAATGCCCGATGAATCCGGGATTATGAGCGCCGTCCCCGCCCCGGCTCCCGGCCGTGCGGGCTGACCCGCGGGCATCCGTCCGCGGCGGTCACGACTCCGCCACGGTGACGACCACCTTGCCGCGCGCGTGGCCCTCCTCCTGGTAGCGGACGGCCGCCGGGATGTCCCCGAACGGGTACCGCCGGTCGATCACCGGCCGCACCTCGCCGGCGTCGATGAGCTCGCCCAGCGTGATCAGGTTGCGCCGGGTCTCCTTCCACGGGCCGTTGGTGATGGCGACCTGGTGCGGCAGGAACGGCGCGACCGCCAGCGTCCCGAACATCCGCCCCATCGGCTGCAGCCACCGGCTGCCCCGCCCGCCCACCTGTACGTGCCGCCCCTTCGGGCGGATCAGCCGCCGGTAGGCCCGCCCGGGGTGGCTGCCCGCGATGTCGACGACCAGGTCGAAGCGGCGGCCGAGACCGAGGACGTCCTCCTTGGTGTAGTCCGCCACCTCCTCGGCGCCGAGCGAGCGCACCAGGTCCAGGTTCGCCGGGCTGCACACGCCGGTGACCCTCCCGCCGAACGCCCGCGCGAGCTGCACCGCGAACGTGCCCACGCCGCCGGAGGCGCCGTTGACCAGCACCCGCTGCCCCTCCTCCAGTCCGCCGTCGTCCCGCACGGCCAGCAGGGCGGTCTGCGCCGCCATCGGCACCGCCGCGGCCTCCTCGAACGACAGCGTCCGCGGCTTGGGCGCCAGGTCGGCGACCTTGACGGCGGCGTACTCGCCGAAGCCGCCCCCGCCGGACATGGCGTACACCTCGTCGCCGGGCGCGGCCTCGGTCACGCCGGGGCCGATCTCCTCGACGACGCCGGCGACGTCCGCGCCGAGGATCGGCAGGCTCGGCCGGAACAGGCCGGGGCCGCCGGGCATGAGGCGGGCCAGGCGCGGCTCGCCGCGCATCAGGTGCCAGTCGAAGGGCTGGACGGACGTGGCGCGCACCCGTACCAGCACCTCGCCGGGGCCGGGCACGGGGCGGGGCAGCTCGGTGAGCGTCAGGGCGTCGGGGGAGCCGTAGGAGTCGAGGACGAAGGCCTTCATCGGGGCGCTCCTCGCGTCGATGGGGATGATTGACCGCCAGTGTGAGCGCCGCCCGCGGCCCGGGTAACCGCCGAAAGTACGACCTTCCCGGTGGCCTTTGGGACGCCGCGATCAGGGCCGAAGCGCCGATGAGCCGCCCCCGCCCCGGCCGCCACCATCGAGGCATGACTCAGGCATCCGTCCCCACCGGCTCAGCGGGGCGGCGCGCGTCCCGGCTCGTGCCCGCCGCGCTGATCGCGCTCTCCGTCGTCCCCCTGGTGGCCGGCGCGCTCCGGCTGTCCGCCCTGTCCGGCGGCCCGGACGTCATGCCGGACGGCGCCCGCTTCGCCGCCGTGCCGGTGCCCGTCGTGGCGCACATCCTGGCGGCGACCGGGTACACCGTGCTCGGGGCCTTCCAGTTCGGCGGACGCCGCCCGCCCGCCCGGCATCGGCTGATGGGGCGGATCCTGGTGCCGCTCGGGCTGGTCGTGGCGCTGTCGGGCGTGTGGATGACCCTCATCTACCCCCGCCAGGACGGCGACGGCGACCTGCTGGCCGGCTTCCGGCTCGGGTTCGGCTCGCTCATGGCGGCCGCGCTCGTCCTCGGCCTGGCCGCCGTGCTCCGCCGCCGCCACGCCCGCCACCGCGCCTGGATGATCCGCGCCTACGCGCTGGGCCTCGGCGCGGGCAGCCAGGCGCTGATCCTGGGCGTCTGGACGGCCGCCGCCGGCGGCGACCCCACGGGCACGACGCGGGCGCTGCTGCTGGGCGCCGGATGGGCGGTCAACCTGGCCGTGGCCGAAGGGCTGATCCGCCGCAGGACGGGCCGCCGGGTCAGCGCCTGACCCGGTCGGTCTCGTAGGCCCACATCGCGATCTCGACCCGGTTGCGCACGCCGAGCTTGGTCATGAGGCTGGCCACGTGGCTCTTGACCGTGCTGAGCGAGATGTGCAGCTCGGCGGCGATCTCGCTGTTGGTCCGGCCGCGCGCCACCGTCGCCAGGATCTCCTCCTCCCGCTCCGTCAGCGCCTCGACCGGCTGCGCGGGCGGCGCGGACGGGGCCGACCCGGCGAACGCGCCGAGCAGCCGGGCGGTGACATTGGGGGCGATGAGCGCGTCGCCCCTGGCCGCCGCCCGCACCGCCTGCGCCAGCAGGTCGGGGCCCGCGTCCTTCAGCAGGAAGCCGCGGGCGCCCGCCCGCAGCGCGGCGTAGACGTATTCGTCCAGGTCGAAGGTCGTGATGACGACCACCGCGACGGGGTCGGCGACGTCCGGGCCGGCCAGCAGGCGGGTCGCCTCGATGCCGTCCAGGGCGGGCATGCGGATGTCGAACAGGCAGACGTCCGGGCGCAGCCGCCGGGCCAGCTCGACCGCGCGCCGCCCGTCGCCGGCCTCGGCGACCACCTCGATGCCGGGCTGGAGGTCGAGGATCATCCGCAGGCCGGTCCTGGCGATCTCCTGGTCGTCGGCGACGATCACCCGGATGGGGCTCTGGTCCTGGTCGGTCACGTCGCCGTCCCCGTTCTGGGCAGGACGGCGGTGACGGTCCAGCCGCGGCCCGGGTTGGGGCCCGCCTCGCAGGTGCCGCCCAGCAGGCCAGCGCGTTCGATCATGCCGATCAGGCCGTACCCGGCCGAGGAGATCTGCCGGGCCACGACGCCGTCGCCGTCGTCGGTCACCCGCAGCCGCACCGCCGCGTCGTCGGCCGCGACCCGCACCTCGATGCGGGTGGCGTGCCTGGCGTGCCGCCGGGCGTTGGTGACCGACTCCTGCGCGATGCGGTAGATGGCCGCCCCCACCGACGGCGGCACGCCCGCGACGTCGCCGGAGATCCGTACGTCCACGGCCGGCCCGACCTTCGCCCGGCCCGCCAGCTCGGCCAGGTCGCCCAGGTGCTTGCCCGGCGTCAGCTCGGCCGGCTCGTTGCGGCGCAGCACGTGCACCATGGTGCGCATCTCGGCCAGCGTGCGTGACGCCTCGGCCTCGATCACCCGCAGCGCGTCGGCCGCGGCGTCCGGCTGCTCGGCCGCCGCCGCGGCGAGGCCCGCCTGCGCCCTGATCGCCATCGCCGAGACGTGGTGGGCCACCAGGTCGTGCAGCTCGCGGGCCAGCTGCTCGCGCTCCAGCAGCTTCACCTGGTCCAGCTCGCGCGAGCGCGCGCCCGCGCGGAAGCGCGTCGCGACGCCCAGCCCGAGCGCCGCCGACGCGACCGCCAGCCCCGCCACCAGGTCGCCCATCGCGAGCCGGCCCTGCGCCGCCGACAGGCCCAGCGCGACCAGCGCGACGCCGAGACCGGCGACCGCCTCCCGCCCCGACCCCCAGCGGAACAGCGCGTAGACGAGGATCAGCACGAACGCCGTCGTGTACGTCTCGACGTCCTGCCCGCCCGCGCCCAGCGCCGCGACCCCGCTCACCACGAACGCGGTCACCAGCATGAGCAGCGGCTTCTGACGCCGCCACAGCAGCAACGGCACCAGCACGACGGTGACGGCCACCGCGGGCACCCGCCACGGCAGGTCCGGCCGCAGCACGCCCTCCAGGACCGCCACCGGCACGAGCACCGCGACGAGCGCCCAGTCCCGCCAGACCCGCCGCGGCGCGCTGGGCGCCCGCGGCTCGTTCCACACCGAGCGCCCTAACGAGCGGATGAGTCCGCGCACGCCCTCATCGTACGGGTTTACCCCCGTTCACCGCCCTGGCTGGACGTGCGTGATTCCCACGCCGAGGAGGTCGGCCACCGCGCGCAGCTCGGCCAGGCGGTGGCCGGTGCCGAGGGCCCAGTGGTGGGAGATGCCGCTGGCGCTCCAGGCGTCGGTCCACTCGCCCGGGTCGCAGCCGAAGTCCACCCGCGAGGTCGTGTTGCCGATCTGCAGCAGCGGCCCCTCGACGACCTCGCCCTCCGACACCACGAAGCCGAAGCCGCCGTCCCGGTCCTGGCGCAGCCCGAACGCGGTGACCGGGCCGCGCGTCACGTCGAACTCGACCGAGACGCCCCAGCCGCGCTTGCCGTGGTAGACGCCGAGGCCGCGCAGCAGCGGGCGCCGGGAGCTGATCGCCAGGTGGGCGGGGCCGTCGTGGCCCATCTCGACGTGGCCGCGGGCGAAGTCGAGCGCCTGCAGCTCGGTGAAGGAGCCGCCGCCGCCCAGCCGGTCCATGATCAGCATGGCGAGGGAGATGCGCACCCGTGCCGGCCGTGCCGCAGCGCGGCGCGCACCCCGGCCGCCTTCACCCAGCGGCCGATGCGCTCTGCGACAAGCTCAAGAAGGCCGGCGTCGTGCCGATCGCGCTTGGCGCGCAGACGCCGTGGGTCACCCAGCTCATCACGTACGCGCTGGTGCTCTCCACCGTCCAACGCCAAGGACCCCACCTTCGACGACAGGCAGCAGGCCGGGCAGGCCGCCTTCGCCGGCTCCGGCTGGGCCCCGGCGGTGAGATCACCACGCGCGGCTTCGACTACCTGTCCGCCGAGGCGTGCGCGGTGCTGCTCGACCGGGTGCACGGCGAGTTCGAACGGCGGATCGGGCACTGGTTCGGGCGGGTCGTCGCCGGGTCGTTCCAGGACGAGCTGCCCGAAGAGGCGTTCTTCCGGCCGCTCGCCGCCTGGCACCGGCGGCACGGCCTCTTGAACGGCTGCGACCAGCAGGACCCCGCCCGCGCCGGGTGGCAGGTCACGCGGGGCTCGCCTCCGGCGGCGGGCCCTGCCCGGCGGTCCAGGCCGCGATCTGGGCCCGGGAGGTGAAGCCGAGCTTGCACAGGATGTGCTCGACGTGCGCCTCGGCGGTGCGTTGCGCGATCACCAGGGTGGCCGCGATCTCCTTGTTGCTCATGCCCCGCGCGACCAGCGCCGCGATCTCCCGCTCGCGGCGGGTGAGCGGCGAGTCCCCGCCGGTCCGCTCGGCGCGGGCCGGCGGCTTCTCGCGGCCGGTCGCGTACGCGGGCACGTCGTCGGGCGGCAGCTCCACGCCCTTGCGGAAGGCGGCGGCGAACGCGCGGGCGCCGAGGCGTTCGCGCGCCAGCGCCTCGGCCGCGTCGTGGTAACCGGCCAGGTAGCCGAACAGCGGCCCGCCGAACGCCCGCCAGCTCTCCTGAGAGGCGCCGAGCAGCGTGGCGGCCCGCTCGGCCGAGGTGTCCGCGGTCATCCAGGCCAGCGCCTCGACGCAGAGCGCGACGCCGAGCCGGTCGTCGAACGGCTGCTTGAGCCGGATGGCCTCGTGCTCCATCTCGATCGCGCGGGCCGGGTCGCCCTGCCGCCAGGTCTCGATGCCGAACATCCACAGCGTGTAGGAGCGGAACCAGTGCTCGTGGCGCGCCTCGCACCGCGCCAGGCACTCCTTGAACCGGGCGGCGGCCTGGTCGTCGTCGCCGAGCAGGCCGTGCGCGGTGGCCAGGTACATCAGCGCGTTGACCACGCCGCTCTCCTCGCCGTCCGCGCGGTGGCCGTCGGCGGCCTCGCCGAGCAGCGTCACGGCCTCCTGGAGGTCGTGCCGCATCAGCGCGGCCAGGCCGGCGACGTAGGCGACGGGCGCGGCCGGCGGCGGGTCGGGCAGGGCGCGGCCCAGCTCCCGGCACTCCCGCAGGAGCGCGTCCGCCTCCTCGAAGTCGCTCTGCAGCACCGCGAGCCGGGCCTGGACGCACAGCGCCTCGGCCCGCTCGGGCTGCGGCTCGGGCGCGGCGGCCAGCAGCCGCCCCAGCCATGTCCGGCCCTCGCGCAGCGCCCCGGCCGCGATCCAGTGGAAGCAGAGCGCCGTGGCGAGCACCAGCCCGTCGCGGGTGGCCTCCGGCCCCGGCGCGTACGGGACGGCGGACGGCACGGCGGACGGCACGGCGGACGGCACGGCGGACGGCACGGCGGACGGCACGGCGGACGGCACGGCGGACGGCACGGCGGACGGCGCGGAGTGCGGTGGGGAGGGCAGGGCGGAGTCCAGGGCGGTGCGCAGGTTGCCGTGGTCGGCGCGCAGCCGGGCGAACCAGGCGACCTGGTCGGGCCCGTACCAGTCGCGCCGGGCGCGCAGGGCCAGGTCGCGGAAGTAGGCGCGGTGCCTGGCCCGCAGCTCCGCCTCCTCGCCCGACTCGCGCAGCCGCTCGCGCCCGTACTGGCGGATGGTCTCCAGCAGCCGGTACCTGACGCTCTGCCGGTGCTCCTCGCGGGCCAGCACCGACTTGTCCACCAGCCCGCCGACCAGGTCCATCACGTCGTCGGGAGCGATCCCGCCGCCGGAGCACACCTGCTCGGCCGCCTCCAGGTCGAGCCCTCCGGAGAACACCGACAGCCGGCTCCACAGCAGCCGTTCCTGCTCGGTGCAGAGGGCGTGGCTCCAGTCGATGAGCGAGCGCAGGGTCTGCTGGCGCGGCATCGCGGTCCTGGCCCCGGTGGTGAGCAGCCGGAAGCGGTCGTCCAGCCGCTCCAGGAGCTGCTCGACCGACAGCGACCGCAACCGTACGGCCGCGAGCTCGATCGCGAGCGGGATGCCGTCCAGCCGGCGGCAGACGCCTGCGACGGCCTCGCGGTTGGCGTCGGTGATCTCGAAGCCGGGCAGCACGGCCCGCGCCCGTTCGGCGAACAGCCGCGTCGCGTCGGTCTGTCCGTCCGCCCGCGTCCCGGTGGCGTCGGGGACGGCCAGCGTCGGCACCGGCAGGACCTGTTCGCCAGGGACGCCGAGCGCCTGCCTGCTGGTGGCGAGGATCCGCAGGCCGGGCGCGGCGCGTACGAGCCGGTCGGCCAGGGCCGCGCAGGCGTCCAGCAGGTGTTCGCAGTTGTCCAGGACCAGCAGCGTGCGCCGGTCGCGCAGGTGGGCGGTCAGCACCTCGGCGGAGGGCCGCGACGGGCTGTCCTGGATGCCGAGCGCCGCCATGACGGTCGCGACCAGCAGCTCGGGGCTCTCCAGCGCGGCCAGCTCCACCAGCCACACCCCGTCGTGGTACGCCCTGCGCAGGTCGAAGGCCGCCCGCAGCGCCAGCCGCGACTTGCCGACGCCGCCCACGCCGGCCAGGGTGACCAGCCTGCTCTCGCCCAGCAGCCGCTTGACCTCGGCGAGCTCCCGCCTGCGGCCCACGAAGCTGTTCAGCTCGGCCGGCAGCGATCCGGCCGGTGACATGGTCTGCCGGCCGTCCGGTCCCAGTGTCAGCCCGCTCTTCCGCGTAGCGATGGTCATGATGGAAGCCCCCACGCACCAGGCTATGCCTCGACCCTTTTCGTCCGCCTTTGTCTTGGTATGGGGATGGCAAAACCCGGCTCAGCCCCGGTTCAGCGCCGAGTGGCGCCGGCTGTAGGCGAGGTAGACCACGAGCCCGAGCAGGAACCACACCGCGAAGCGCAGCCAGGTCAGCGGTGCCAGGAACGTGATCAGCCAGAGGGAGAACACCACGCCGATCGCCGGCACCACCGGCATCCCCGGCGTCCGGAACTCCCGGTGCAGGTCCGGCCGCCGGTAGCGGAGCACGATCACCGCCGCGCACACCACCACGAACGCCAGCAGGATCCCGATGTTGGTCAGCTCGGCCGCCTCCCTGATCGGCAGGAACCCGGCGATCAGCGCCGAGGCCACGCCCACGATCCAGGTCACCCGCGAGGGCACCCGCCGCACCGGGTGCAGCCGGGCGAACCAGCCGGGCAGCAGCCCGTCCCTGCTCATCGAGTACCACACGCGGGTGACGCCCAGCATGAACGTGAACATCACGGTGAGGATGCCGACGATGGCCCCCACCGCGATCAGCCCCGCCAGCCCCCGCAGCCCGACGGAGGCGAACGCCGAGGAGAAGCCGCTCTCCGGGTCGATCTCCCGGTAGTTCTGCATGCCGGTGAGCACCAGCGTGGCCAGCACGTACAGGACCATCGAGACGGCCAGCGAGTAGATGATGGCCTTCGGCATGTGCCGCCGGGCGTCGCGCGACTCCTCGGCGGCGGTGCTCATCGCGTCGTAGCCGAACACCGCGAAGAACACCGTCGCCGCGCCGGTGATCGCCCCGCCGATCCCGAACGGGAAGAACGGCGAGTAGTTGGCCGGGTCGATGAAGAAGAACCCGACCACGATCACCACCAGCACCACCGCGACCTTGATCGCCACCACGGACGTCTCGAACCGGGCGGCCGTCGTGATCCCGCGGTTCAGCAGGAAGGCGATGAGCAGGCACAGCAGCACGGCGAACAGGTCCACCACGTGCCCGTCCCCGGTGCCGGGCGCGCCCAGCATCCAGGCCGGCAGCCGGAGGCCCAGCTCCTGCACCAGGAAGCCGAAGTAGCCGGAGATGCCGATGGCGACCACCGCCACGATCGCGGTGTACTCCAGCAGCAGGTCCCAGCCGATGAACCAGCCGACGATCTCGCCGAGCACCGCGTAGCCGTAGGTGTAGGCGGAGCCGGCCTTCGGGATCATGCCCGCGAACTCCGCGTAGGAGAAGGCCGCCGCCGCGCTCGCCACCCCGGCCAGCAGGAACGACACCAGCACCGCCGGTCCGGCCGTCTGGTTGGCCACCGCGCCGGCGAGGGCGAAGATGCCCGCTCCGATGATGCCGCCGACGCCGATCGCGGTGAGCTGCCACAGCCCCAGCGACCGGGACAGCTCGCCCTCGTGCTCCTCCGCGATCTGTTCGACCGGTTTGCGGCGGAACATTCCTTGTGACGCGGCCATGGCGACCTCCTGAGCACCCCGTCGGTTCTCAGGAAGGTCCTTTCCCGGCTCGCCCCAGGCAAGCCCCGGGTAAGGTCAGCGCGTCTTCCCGAAGTCGGCGGGGACCGGCCGGCCGCGGCTCAGCAGCATGAACAGCTCCTCCCAGAGCGGCATCACGACCTCCGGCGTGTAGGCGTGCGCCGTCGCCGCCGCCGCCGCGCCGAGGCGCGCCCGCAGCTCGCGGTCGCCCATGAGCCGGCCCAGCTCCTCGCCCAGCCTCTCCACGTCGCGGGGCGGCACCAGGACGCCGTTCTGGCCGGAGACCAGCACGTCGGCGGGCCCGGTCGGGCAGTCGAAGGCGACCACCGGCAGGGCGTGGCCCATCGCCTCGATCATCGCCATCGGCAGGCCCTCGATGCGCGAGCTGAGCGCGTAGATCGACGCCCGCGCCAGCTCCTCGTGGATGCGGTCGCTGCGGCCCATCAGCGTGATCCGCCCGGCCATGCCGGTCTCGTCGATGCGCCGGCGCAGCTTCTCCTGCGAAGGCCCGGTGCCGAAGATGCGCAGCCGCCACTCCGGATGCTCCTCCGCCGCCGAGGCGAAGGCCGGGATGAGCATGTCGTAGCCCTTCTGCGGCACCAGCCGTCCCGCCGCGATCACCACCGGGTTGCTCTGGTCGGAGTGCTCGCGGTGGTCCATGTGGACGGCGTTGGGGATGCGCACGATGGGCGTGTCGTCGAGGATGTCGAGGTACTCGGCGCGGCTGGTCTCGGTCAGCACGGCGACCGCGTCGAAGCGCCCGTAGTGGCGGGCGATCTGCTCCCGGACGGCCTCGTGGTAGGCGGCCAGGTTCATGTGCTCCTGCGCGACCCGGATGACCTTGCGCGAGGCGCGGCGGGCGGAGATCAGGTTGAGCGCCGGGCGGGTGGTGACGAGGATGCCGTCGTCGAGGGAGGACACGTAGTCCATCACGGCGGCCTCGACGCGCTCGGTGAACCACTCGGCGGCGAACTCGCCGTACGGGACGATCTTGCCGCGCGCCCGCCGCCACACCTTGCGCACCAGGGAGTCGGCCGACACCCCGTCGCGCTGGTCGACCAGCGCGGACAGGCGCACCCGCGGGTCGATGGCGAACTGCGGCTTGCCGCGCCGGCGCACCACGCTGACGATCTCCACGTCGTGGCCCGCCTCGGCCATCGCGTTGGCCTGGTTGACGACCGTGCGGATGGTGCCGCCCATCCCGTACGCGTGCAGCAGCATGTAGCGGATCCTCACGGGAGGTACCCCCACGTGCGCGCCATCCCCTTGAGGACGTCGGGCACCTCCTCCGGGCCCGGCAGCTCGCGGCCCGGCTGCACCTGACCTGAGCGGATCTTGTCCTTCCAGTCGCCGAGCCCCTTGGTCACCACCTCGGGGGTGCCGTAGTTCAGCATGGCGGGCTCCCACGCGATGGCGAGGAAGTCGCAGATCCCGCGCAGCGTCCGCTCCGGGTCGGCGGTCAGCTCCTCGTAGCGCACGGTCAGGCCGGGCAGCGCCTTCCTGGCACGCTCCACGGCCTTCATGTAACGCAGCGCGTCCTTCGCCGCCTCCTCGGGGGTGCGCCGGTCCGGGCTGGCCTCGTGCCAGGAGGTCGCGATCGAGGCGGGATGACGCAGCAGGAACACGAAACGCGCGTCCGGCCAGCAGGCCGCCAGGCGCTCGTAGGCGAAGGCGTTGGCGGGGGTCTTGTCCACGACGTACCGCTTGCCGCTGCGGACCAGCTCGCGGTGGAGCACCCGGTCCCACAGCAGGTGCTCCAGGTCGGCCTTGTTGTGGCCGAGCGCGTCCATCGCCTTCTCCGCCAGGCTCGTGCCGAAGTCGACGCTCAGCCGCCGGACGTGCAGCTCGTGCGGGGCGTGCAGGTCGGGATGGGAGTTCAGCATCGAGCGCAGCAGCGTCGAGCCGGACCGCACGGGCGAGATGACGAACACGGGCGCCCTCAGCAGGCGGTCCGCCTCGGGGTCCGCCGGGGGGCGGAACGAGGCGTCGGCGGCCTTCTTGGCGGGCACGACCGGCTTGGCGGCCGGGCCTGAGGTCTTGGACACCCGCTCGATACGCAGGCCCGCGTGCCTTTCCAGCGCGGTGGTGATCTTACGCTGCCACTTCATGGTGGGGGAGGGTACTTACCTTTTCTGCAGATTGTCTGAAAGTGGGCGCTCAGAGGGGCACGCCGGGACGCTCCGACCCGCCCAGCCACGCCGCGCCCTCAGCGTACAGCCGCTCCACCGCCTCGCCCGTCAGCCCCGGCAGCCCCGGCCGGACCGTGAAGCCCGCCTTCGTCTGCAGGTAGCCGAGATGACGGTAGCCCGCGGGGAAGCGGGCCAGCAGCTCAGGGTCCAGGCGGAGGACGGCCGCCGGGTCGACGACGTCCATGCGGTCCTTCTCGTAGACCGGCTGGCGGCGCACGATCGTCCACGCGCCCTCGTGCCGGGCCAGGAAGTCGTAGAAACGGCCGGTGCACACCACGTCCACCAGGACGCCGTCCACCTCCGCACGCTGGCTGATGGTCATCTTCGTTTGCGCCACCGCCCGCTCGCCCGCCACGTCGGCGCTGTGGCCGCCGAGGAAGTGCAGGATGCTGACGCCGCTGTCGAAGCCCTTCCTGCTGGCCGCGACGAACTCGGCGGCCGGGCCCTGGAACCAGGTGGCGGTCATCCAGCCGTCGGGATGCCAGACCGTGGCGAAGCGCTCCCAGTCGCCCGCGTCCCGCCACACCGCCCAGTTCTCGACGAGCTGCCTGATCTCCAGGTGGTCCGCGCCGACCGCCGCCATGTCGTTCCTCCAGCCGTAGGGGCGCCCTGTGCGCACGCCTGTCAGTGGATGCGGCGCTCCTGGCCCGCCCAGGCCTTGTCCCGCAGGACGTATTTCTGGATCTTGCCGGTCGAGGTCTTCGGCAGCTCGCAGAACTCCACGCGCTTCGGCACCTTGAACCGCGCCAGCCGCGCCCGCACGTGCTCCATGATCTCATCCGCGGTGGCCGCCGCGCCCTCGCGCAGCGTCACGTACGCGGCCGGCACCTCGCCCCAGTGGTCGTCGGGCACCGCGACGACCGCCACCTCCAGCACCGCCGGATGGTCGGCGATGGCCTGCTCGACCTCGACCGAGGCGATGTTCTCGCCGCCCGAGATGATCACGTCCTTGCTGCGGTCGCGCAGCTCGACATATCCGTCGGGATGCCGGACGCCGAGGTCGCCGGTGCGGAACCAGCCGTCCGGCGCCGCGGCCGCGGTCGCCTCGGGATCCCGGTAGTAGCCGAGCATGACGTTGTTGCCGCGCAGCGCGATCTCCCCGATCGTCGTGCCGTCGGCGGGCACGTCGCGGCCGTCCCCGCCGACGACGCGGGCGGTGCAGGCGATCATGTTGCCGACGCCCTGGCGGGCCTTCAGCCGGGCCTGCCGCTCGCCGGTCAGCTCGTCCCACTCCGGCCGCCAGTCGCAGATCATCGCCGGGCCGAACGTCTCGGTGAGCCCGTACAGGTGGATGACGTCGAAGCCCAGGCCCGACATGCGGCGCAGGATCGCCGGGGACGGCGGCGCGCCGCCCGTCGAGACCCGCACCGTGCGCTCCAGCGGAGCCGCGTCCGGCGCGTGGGCGATCATGGACAGCACGGTCGGCGCGCCCTCCAGATGGGTGACGCCCTCGGCCCGCAGCAGCCGCCACACCTCGGCGGGGTCCGGCTTCGGCAGGCACACGTGCGTCCCGGCCGCCGCCGTCACCGCCCACGGGAAGCACCAGCCGTTGCAGTGGAACATCGGCAGCGTCCACAGGTGCACGGTGGCCGGCGACAGCCCGGCGTGTCCCACCATGGCGAGCGCCTGGAGGTACGCGCCGCGATGGTGGTACATGACGCCCTTCGGGCGGCCGGTCGTGCCGGAGGTGTAGTTGATCGACAGCAGCGCCCGCTCGTCGGCCGGGGTGAGCGCCAGCGGGGACGCCCGCGCGAGCAGGTCCTCGTACTCGGCGCCGGCCCGGACCCGGCGCGGTGGCTCGGCCAGCCCGGCGCAGGCCGCGTCCACCAGGCCGTCGAAGACCGGGTCGTGCACCAGCACGCCCGCCCCCGAGTGCTCCAGGATGTAGCCGACCTCGCCCGGCGCCAGCCGGGTGTTGACCGCCACCAGCGGCACACCCGCCCACGGCACCCCGAAGTTCGCCTCCAGCAGCACGGACGTGTTCGGCGCGAGCACCGCCACCGGGCGGCCCCGCGCCAGGGGCGCCAGCCCGCCCGCCAGCCGGCGGCACCGCTCGCGCAGCTCGTGGTAGGTGAACCGGTGATCCCCGTCGATGACGGCGATCCGGTCGCCGTGCGCGTCGGCGGCCCGGTCGAGGAAGGAGACGGGGGTCAGCGGCTCGAACGACAGACCGTCCAGATCGGGCATGCGATGGTCCTCCGGGCGGGAAGCGGGCTCACCCCGCCATCCTGAGCCGCGGCTCCGCCCCCGGGCAAGTACCGGGGAACCGGGGGACTCTCCGCCGCCGAGCTGGGTAGTCGTGACAGCCGGACCGAGAGACAAGGAGCGTTGGCGTGCGAACCCCCCAGCGGCCCGGCATCAGCCAGGTCCACACCGGCATGAAGGTCGTCGACCGCGACGGCAAGGAGATCGGGACCGTGGAGCTCGTCAAGATGGGCGACCCGCAGGCGGTCACCACCGACGGACAGAAGCCCGAGCGTGGCCCCGGCTTCGTGCCCGTGCTGTCGGACGTCTTCAGGGACGCCGAGCCCGGCCTGCCGCCCGTGCTGGCGGCCCGGCTGCTGCGTACCGGCTTCGTGAAGGTGGACGGCCGCGGGCTGTTCGCGCGTGACCTGTACGTCGCGCCCGAGCAGGTCGCCAGGATCGAGGACAACGTGGTGCACCTGTCGACCGACGGCGACTCCCTGGCCAAGCAGAGCTGACCCGCCCCGGCGGGGACGGATCAGCGCGCCGCCCGCCCGCGCCACTCCGGCGGGCTCTCGCGCATGGGGAAGCCGGTCAGCGCGTACCCGGGCAGCACCACCAGCCGCAGCTCCGGCCCGAGCCACGCCTTGGAGCCGGCGACCCGGTCGGGCGCGATGATCGGCCCGATGGGGCCGTCCTCGCAGGTCAGCAGGTCCTCGTCGCGGGCCGGCGCCGCGCCGAACCGGGCGAGGACGGGGGCCGCGCCCGGCCGGTCAGCGGGCTGAGGACCGGTGTGCTCACGGCCGGCCGTGGGCGGCGCACCAGCCGGCCCAGGTCATGGCGCCCTTGTCGAGCTGCTTGGCGTGGAAGGAGGTCCAGGAGTTCTCGCTCGGCCCCGGCTCGTCCGGCGCGGCGGTGTAGAGCGGGTGGCGGGCCTCCACCTCGGCGCGCAGCCACGGCTCGACGTCGGCGTAGGAGCCGAGCGACCAGGCGTGGGCGCGGTAGGTGAGCTGCCCGCGCACCTCGCTCTCGGCGATGCCCATGAACGGCGCCCACGGGGCGGTGCGCGTCCAGCTCACCTTGACGCGCATCGCGCCGTCCGGGATCTGGCCGGGGACGGTCCTGGCGGCCACCTCGCGGTCGTCCACGTGGAACTCGAACATCTCCTGCGCCGTGTAGACGCCGCCGAGCAGGCCGAACGTCTCGCCCAGGGTGGTGCCGTAGTCGGCGCGGACGGCGATGTCGCTGGTCCAGACGGTCTCGTCGTGCAGGCGGCGCAGGGGAGGCCCGGCGAAGGCGGAGGTGATGGGGAACGGGCCGAAGTTGACCGCGTCGTTGTTGATCGGCACGACCGGGTAGGTGCGCCCGTCGAGGGGGTTGGCCCAGGCGCGCAGGACGCGCACGGGGTCGCCGGGGTCGGTGTAGCAGACGAGCTCGCGGGAGAGCTGGTGGAGCCGGTCGGTGCCGGGCACCCGGTAGAGGCGGCGGATGTTGTAGCCCTCGATCCCGAACAGTTTCCTGCCGTGCGGAATATCCGGTTTCAGTGCGTCGCCGGGAATGTTGGCGTAGACGGAGCCGGAAATGCGGAAAACCATGTCCTCCCCATCCGGTCGTCCGAAAGTCTGGAGGGCCAGCATTCCGCTCGGGTCGGTCACCGTGCGGTAAACGGGGCCGGGATGCGTCGGATCCATGACGATCACCATAAAGGCTCGGTGCCCGCCGGACCCAGCGGGTATTTCGTGCCGGAAACCGGGTGTGTCATCCCTTTTGTCAGGGGTACGGGCCGCGAAGGGCACCGGGGGGCGTGAGGTCTCCCGGCGCTCGCACGGACAACCGACACCTGTGAGGACCGCATGATGACCGACCGATTCGCCCGCGCGCTGGGCTGGACCAGCCTCGCGCTCGGCACGGCGCAACTCGCGGCGCCCCGGGCCGTGACGCGCCTGTGCGGCGTCGACGACGCACCGGGGGCCGCGACGATCACCCGGCTCGTGGGGGGCCGCGAACTGCTGCACGCCGCGCTGCTGCTCGGCGGCAAGACGCCCGCCCGCTGGACGTGGACCAGGATGGCCGGCGACGCGATGGACCTCGGCCTGCTCGGCAGGGCCGCCGCCAACCGCGTCGGCGGCCGGCGCCGCCGCGCGCTGTGCGCGCTCGGCGCGGTCGCCGGCATCGCCGCTCTCGACGCGGCCTGCGCCGGGGGACGCGCCCGCAGGGCCCGCAGCCCGCTGCAGGTGCGCGCCTCCATCACCATCAACAAGCCGCGCGCCGAGGTCTACCGCTTCTGGCGCGACCTGGAGAACCTGCCGACCTTCATGACGCACCTGGAGTCCGTGCGCACCCTCGGCGAGGGCCGTTCCCGCTGGCGGGCCAAGGGCCCGGTGATCGACCTCGAATGGGAGGCCGAGATCATCGACGAGCGCGCGGGCGACCTCATCGCCTGGCGCTCCGTGCCCGGCAAGGGCGTCTCCAACGCGGGCCTGGTCAGCTTCACCGACGGCCCCGGCGGACGCGGCACCGTCGTCGACGTCTCCCTTGAGTACGGCATGCGCGGCCGCAAGCTCGCCGCCGCCGTCGCCCGCATGGTCGGCGAGCACCCCGAGCAGCAGGTCCGCGACGACCTGCGCCGCTTCAAGCAGGTCATGGAGACCGGCGAGGTCGTCCGCTCGGAGGGCAGCCCCGAGGGCCACCGCGCCCTGCGCCAGCTCCACCAGCACCCCGCCCAGCCGATCGGAGCCCGCGCATGAAGGCCACCGTGTGGACGGGCCGCAACTCGGTCGAGGTCCAGGACGTCCCCGACCCCGCGATGCTCAACGCGCGCGACGCGATCGTCCGCGTCACCTCGACCGCGATCTGCGGCTCCGACCTGCACCTCGTGGACGGCTACATCCCGACCGTGAAGAAGGGCGACATCCTCGGCCACGAGTTCATGGGCGAGGTCGTCGAGGTCGGCCCCGGGGTGCGGAACCTGCGGCCCGGCGACCGCGTCGTGGTGCCGTTCCCGATCGCCTGCGGCGCCTGCTTCGCCTGCGAGGCCGAGCTGTACTCCCTGTGCGAGAACTCCAACCCCAACGCGGGCATGGCCGAGAAGCTGATGGGCCACTCGCCCGCCGGGATCTTCGGCTACTCGCACATGCTGGGCGGGTTCCCCGGCGGCCAGGCCGAGTACGTGCGCGTCCCGTTCGCCGACGTCGGCCCCATCAAGATCGAGGACGACCTGCCGGACGAGAAGGTGCTGTTCCTGTCCGACATCTTCCCCACCGGCTTCATGGCCGCCGAGATGTGCGCCATCAGGCCGGGACAGACGATCGCGATCTGGGGCGCGGGACCCGTCGGGCAGCTCGCCGCGGCCAGCGCGTTCCTGCTCGGCGCCGACCGGGTCATCGTCATCGACCGGTTCCCCTACCGGCTCAAGCGGGCCCAGCGGACCGGCGCCGAGGTCCTCGACTACGAGGAGGTGAACGTGCTGGACGCGCTGCGCGACATGACCGGCGGGCGCGGCCCCGACGCCTGCATCGAGGCCGTCGGCATGGAGGCGCACCACCCGACCCCGGCGATGTACGCCTACGACCGGAGCAAGCAGGCCGCCCGGCTGGAGACCGAGCGGCCGTACGCGCTGCGCGAGGCCATCATGGCCTGCCGCAACGGCGGCGTGGTGTCGGTGGTCGGCGTCTACGGCGGGTTCGTCGACAAGTTCCCGATGGGCACGGTCATGAACCGCTCGCTCACCATCCGGGCCGGGCAGTGCCACGTGCAGCGCTACATGCGGCCGCTGCTGGACCGGATCCGCTCCGGCGAGATCGACCCGAGCTTCGTCATCTCGCACCGGATGCCGCTGAGCGAGGCGCCGCGCGGCTTCGAGCTGTTCAAGCACAAGCAGGACGAGTGCAACAAGGTCGTGCTCACGCCGTAGCGCCGCGACAGGGGAGGAGGCGTCAGCCCCGCTGGTCCTTCTCCCCCGTGTACGCGACCGCCGCCCAGACGAACAGCAGGGCGGCGGCGACCGCGAACACCCACCAGCTCCACGACGCGGTGAGCAGATTGATCAGGGCGCTCACGGCCGCCGACAGCACCGCGCAGCCGGCCGCCGCCACCGCTTTTCTTCCCGGTTTTCCCGCCGCCCGCCCGGCCGAATTCCCGGGCGGCGGCGGAAAAGCGGGCGGCGGGGCGGAATGACGCGGTCCGCCGCCGGCCACGATGTCGCCGGATCCGTGGTGCGTCGCCTTTCCGATGCTTCCCGGACCGTATTGGTTGATCTCGTCGCCGCCGTTCATCGGGTCTCGATGTTTCCGGCGCCGTGGTGGGTCGCTTTTCCGATGCTGCCCGCGCCGTACTGGTTGATGACCTCGTTCCTGCCGACGGCGTGGGTGATGTTGAAGGTCATGGGCGGCAGGTCGAGCTTGCCCACGGCCGCGGTGAGGTCGGCCGAGAGCTGGTCGATCTCACCTCTGTCGGTGCCCCAGACGGCCTCGCGCTCGACCCCGGCGGTGCCGATGACCAGGCCGTACACCGGCGGCAGCCGGAGCACCGTCACGAGCCGCCAGGCCAGGACCGCGAGCACGGCGACGAGGGCGAGCGTCCAGGCGTCGCCGAGCGCCCCCACGAGAACGCCCCCGAAGATCATGGTCAGCAGGAGGCGGACGAAGAATTTCCGCCATGCCGCGCCCTTGTCGGCCACCAATTTCCGTTGTCCGATGTGCGTGATGGTGCGCAGCGCGTACGTGTCGCTGCCGACCTGCATGACCCCGTCGCGAACCAGCACCTGCACCGGCGCGTAATCAGATCCCATTGTCCCGTTCCCCCTCCTGGAGATGAGAAGAAATCTATATTTCGGCGGCGGCGAATGGGCGGGAGATTGATAACTAGTTGGATTCATTGGATCGTCATTCGCATAACTGCATTCCGGGGAAAAATCATAAATGCTGAAATGCAGTGAATAATCGGTCTGGCGGTCATATCTGGTGGGGTGGGCTGTATGTCCGGCCAGCGCCAAGCGGACAAAAGGTGAGATGTCAACTCTTGCCCTCCGGGAAGATCGCGGGGACACTGCGGTCGGACCCGTGCTCACGCCCGGCTGGAGGCGCCACCGTGCGAACCCTGCTCCTGACCGTCCTGCTCGTCCTGGCCGCCGTCACCGCGCCCGCCGCGGCGCCGGCCGCCGCGGCGCCGGCCGCCGCGGCCGAGGAGCAGGACCCGCTGGACCAGCTCAAGGCCGTTCCCGGCCTCACCGTGGTCTCCGAGACGCAGCCGGCCGGCTACCGGTTCTTCGTCCTCAGCTACACCCAGCCGGTCGACCACCGCGACCCGCGCAAGGGGACGTTCCAGCAGCGCCTCACCCTGCTGCACCGCGCCGTCGACGTGCCCGTGGTGCTCTACACCGGCGGCTACGGCCTGGCCGTCAACCCCGCACCCTCGCGGACCGAGCCCACCAGGATCCTCGACGCCAACCAGGTCTCCGTCGAGCACCGCTTCTTCCGCTCCTCGCGCCCCGCCCCCGCCGACTGGAGCGACCTCGACATCTGGCAGGAGGCCACGGACGAGCACCGCATCGTCCAGATGCTGAGGACGATCTACCCGGGCCGCTGGATCCAGACCGGCGCCAGCAAGGGCGGCATGACCTCCGTCTACCACCGCCGCTTCTACCCCGGCGACGTGGACGGCGTCGTCGCCTACGTCGCCCCGAACGACCCGGTCAACCCGCTCGACCGCGACTACGACCGCTTCTTCGCCCAGGTCGGCACCCCCTCCTGCCGGCAGGCGCTCGACGCCGCGCAGCGCGAGGCGCTGCTGCGCCGCGACCGGATGGTCCCCCTGCTGGAGGCGGACGCCGCCCGCAACGGCTACACCTTCACCAGGACCCTCGGCAGCGCCGACCGCTCGTACGAGATGACCGTCCTGGACACGGTGTGGGCCTTCTGGCAGTACTCGACGGCCGCGGACTGCGCCTCGGTGCCGCCCGTCACCGCCACCGACGAGCAGCTCTACGCCTGGATCGACGCCGTCGCGTTCTTCGGCTTCTACACCGACCAGGGCCTGGAGTACTACTGGCCCTACTACTACCAGGCCGCCACCCAGCTCGGCTGGCCCGACCTCACCTTCGCCCACCTGCGCGGCCTGACCCGGCACCGCGGCCTCTACCAGCCGAACTCGGTGCTGCCCGCCGAGCTGCGCTCCCGGCACCAGCCCTGGCCCATGCTCGACGTGGACCACTGGGTGCGCGCCCGGTCGGAGCGGATGATGTTCGTCTACGGCCAGAACGACCCCTGGAGCGCGGAGCGGTTCACCCCGTCCGGGCGTGACTCGTACCTGTACGTCGTGCCGGGTGCCAACCACGGCGCCAACATCGCCTCCCTGCCCGAGGCCGAGCAGACGGCGGCCATCGCCACGCTGCGGCGCTGGGCGGGAGCGACGTCGGCGCTGCGCTCCCCGGGCACCGCGACGCTGCCGGACGACGACATGCTCGTCCACCGCCGCCCAGCCTGATCACCGGCCCGCCTGATCACCGGCCCGTCCCGTCGCGGGTGTCGATCACCCGCCCGAACGGCACCCACCGCTCGCCCTCGAAGCGCGCGAGCTGCTCGGCCTCGATCGGGAAGGCGTCGCCCGGCCCGGTGGACAGCGTGATCCCCGGCAGCAGCATGCCGAGCCGCACGTCGTCCAGCCGGTGCGCCGCCGCGCGCAGCGCCTCCCGCGAGGGGCAGCGCATGCGCCGCAGCGTCTTGACGAACGCCTCCGCCGCCAGCCAGCCGAAGACCACCTGCTGGCTGCCGGGGTCGGCCCCGGGAGCGTGGCGCTCCAAGGCCGTCAGGTACGTGCGCACGGCCGGGTCGTCGGCCCACTCCGGCGCGGCCGGGTCCTTCTGGAACCCCGCGGTGATCACGCCCTGCACCTTGTCGTAGCCCACCGGTTTGAGCACGGCGGGGGAGGCGGCCACGCCGTTGAGTATGTGCAGCGGGTTCCAGCCGGTCATGGCGGCGTCGGCGGCCAGCGCCTGCGCGGCGAACTTCGGCGTGCTCACGTTCAGCAGCACGTCCGCCTTCGACGCGGCCAGGTTGGCGAGCTGGCCCTGCACGCCGGGGTCGGTCACCTCGTAGGCGCGGGCGGCCACGATCCGCACCGAGGTGCCGGCGATCGCGCGGCGGAAGCCGTCCAGCAGGTCGTGGCCGAAGTCGTCGTTCTGGTAGAGCACCGCGACGCGGGCGTACGGCAGCTCCTCGGCGAGGTAGCGGGCGTAGACGCGGGCCTCGGCGACGTAGCTCGGCTGGAAGCCGATCGTCCAGGGGCGGCGCGCGGCCTCGGCGCCCCACGCGGTGGCCCCGGTCGCGACGAACACCTGCGGCACCCGCCACCGGTGCGCGAACTCGCGCACGGCGGCCGTCGAGGGCGTGCCGAGCGTCTGGAACAGCGCGAACACCCGGTCGTGCAGCACCAGCCTGCGGGCCTCCTCGACCGCGCGGGCCGGCTCGTAGGCGTCGTCGCGGACGACGAACTCGACGCGCCGCCCGTCCACGCCGCCGTGCCGGTTGACGTGCGCGAAGTACGCGCCCGCGCCCTGCGCGACCGCGGCGTAGGCGGAGGCGGGCCCGGACAGCGGGTAGATGCCGCCCACCTTGACGCTGCCGGGGCCGATGCCGGTGCCGTCCTGGCCCGCGCACTCGCCGGTCAGCACGGCCCCGCCGCCGTCCGGCCGGCAGCCCGTCAGCAGCAGGAGCGTCAGGGCCAGCAGGACGCGCCTCATGCCCGCCTCCTCGCCCGGAGGCGGCCGGTCACGGCGGCGGCGGCCCGGCGCAGCAGCCCCGCCAGGCCGGTCGGGGCCGCGTAGATCACCACGACGATGAGCAGCCCGGACACGAGCCCCGGGGCGGCCGGGTTCAGCTCGCGGGCCGCGGCCGGCACCGCCGTCACGACGAGCGCGCCGAGCAGCGGCCCGGCCGGCGTCGCCAGCCCGCCGATCACCGCTCCGGCGAGCAGGGTGATGGACAGGCTCAGCGTGAAGGTGTCCGGCGCGACGAACCCGGTCGTCCACGTGTAGAGGGCGCCGGCCGCGCCCGCGTACATGGCGCTCCACGCGAACGCCCGCGTGAGGTGGCCGGCGGCGCGCATGCCGAGCACCTCGGCCGCCGCCGGATGCTGCCGGATCGCGGTGAGCGCCCGCCCGCCGCGCGAGCGCGTCAGGTTGCGGATCCCGGCCACGGCCACCGCCGCCGTCGCCAGCACCAGGAAGTAGATCCACTGGTCGTCGTCCATCCCGATCCCGCGCGGCGTGGCCACCGGCATCCCCATCGCGCCGCCGGTGACCTCCGGGAACCGCTTGAGCAGCGGCGGCAGCACCACCGCGACGGAGAAGGTCACCATGGCGAGGTACAGGCCGCGCAGCCGCAGCGCGGGCAGCCCGGCCGCCCAGCCCAGCCCGTACGTGACCAGCGCGGCGACCGGCAGCGTCACCGGGTACGGCACCCCCAGCCGCCCGATCATGACCGCCGCCACGTACGCCCCGACGCCGAAGAACGCCCCGTGCCCCAGCGAGATCTGCCCGCTGTGCCCCACCACGAGATCCAGCCCGAGCAGCGCCACCACGTACACCAGCACCAGCGTCACCTGGAACAGCCGGTACGGCGGCAGCACGAACGGCAGCCCCGCCGCCACCACGACGATCATGGCGAGAGCGGTCCGCCGCCACGGCCACGTCCGCCGCCGGTCGCCGGCCGTCAGCCCCACCGCCGTCCGCCGGTGCCCGGCGGTCGAGGCCCCCAGGACGCCGGTCATGCCCGCTCCACCGCGGCCGACCCGAACAGGCCCTGCGGGCGCAGCAGCAGCACCCCGACCACGATGACCAGCGGCACCGCGATCTTCAGGTCCGCCCCGACGAACCCGAGGTACGTGCCCGCCAGCGTCTCGGCGACCCCGACGGCCAGCCCGCCCGCCACCGCGCCGAGCGCGCTGTCGAACCCGCCCAGCGTGGCCGCGGCGAAGGCGTAGACCAGCACCCCGGTCATCATCGAGGGCTCCAGGAAGAGCGTCGGGGCGAGCAGCACCCCCGACAGCGCGCCGACCGCCGCCGCCGCGCCCCAGCCGAGCGCCAGCACCCGCCCGACGCGCACGCCCGACAGCCGCGCCGATCGGGCGTCGGCCGCCACGGCCCGCATCACCAGGCCGAGCCCGGTCCGCCGGACCACCAGCGCGAGCGCCCCCAGCACCGTCCCGGCCACGCCCGCCGCCGCCAGCGCGGCGAGCCCCGGCGGGCCGTCGGGGAACGGGCTCGGGAAGGCCCGCAGCGCGGCCGTCCACACCAGCGTCGCGAGCGCGTTCACCAGCACGTACAGGCCGATCGTGGTCACCACGAGCGTCACCTCGCCGGCGCCGCTCTCCAGCCGGCGGATGACCAGCCGCTCGGTCACCACGCCCGCGGCGAAGGCGACCGCCACCGTCACCGGCAGCGCCACCCAGTACGGCATCCCGGACACGACGAGCTGCCACGCCACGTACGTGGCGAGCATGGCGAGCTCGCCCTGCGCGAAGTTGACGATCCCGGTGAAGCGGTAGGTGAGCACCAGGGCCAGCGCGAGGGCCGCGTACCCGGCGCCCGCGCCCAGCCCCTCCAGGAGCTGCTGCCAGAACACGCGGCTCACCACCGCCCTCGGGCGCGCGAGGCGGTGATCCGGCCCGCCTCCATGAGGAAGGACCGGTGCGCCACCTCCAGCGCCGCCGTCACGTTGTGCTCGACGATGACCATCGTGGTCCCCTCGTCCCTGTTGATCGCGTGGATGGTGCGGAAGAGCAGGCCCGCCGTCCTGGGGGCCAGGCCGCGCATCGGCTCGTCCATGAGCAGCAGCCGGGGACGGGCCATCAGCGCGCGGGCGATGGCGAGCAGGCGCTGCTCGCCGCCGCTCAGCGTGCCCGCGGGCTGGCTGAGCTGCGCCCGGAGCACCGGGAACCAGCCGAACAGCCGGTCCAGGTCCTCGCCCGTGCCGCGCCGCGGCCACGGGCGGGCCCGCGCGCCCACCCGCAGGTTCTCCTCGACGGTCAGCGGGCCGAACGTGCCGCCCTCCTGGGTGACGTGCGCGACCCCGAGCCGGGCGATCTCGTCGGGGGCGCGGCCGAGCAGCCGCACGCCGCCGAGCGTGGCCGTGCCGCGCGCCCGTACCAGGCCGGACAGGGCGCGCAGTAGCGTCGTGCGGCCCGCCCCGTTCGGTCCGAGCAGCACCGCGATCTCGCCCTCCGGCACGGTCAGGTCGACGCCGTGCAGCACGCGGGCCGCCCCGTACTCGGCCCGCAGCCCTCGCACCTCCAGCGCGCCCATCACTGTCCGGCCCGTCATCGCCCGGTCCCCAGGAACGCCGCCACCACGGCGGGGTCCCGGCGGACGGCCTCCGCGGGGCCGTCGGCGATCTTGTGTCCCCGTTCCAGGCAGACGATCCTGCGGCACAGCGACAGCACGAAGTCCAGGTGGTGCTCCACGACGACGATCGTCAGCCGCCGCTCGGCGTGCAGCCGCCGGATCAGCCCGGCGAACGCCGGCACCTCGGCCGGGGCGAGCCCGCCCGCCGGCTCGTCGAGCAGCAGCAGCCGCGGCCCGGACGCCAGCGCCCGCGCGATCTCGACGAGCTTGGTCGTCCCGTACGGCAGCGCCTCAGGCGGATGGTCGGCGTACTCGTCCAGCCCGAACCGGGCCAGCAGCGCGTCGGCCGCCCCACGCAGCCGCCGCTCCTCGCCCGCCGCCAGCCCGAGCGCCGCCGCCCAGAACCCCGCCCGGCCGTGCCGGTGCGCGCCCGCCATGACGTTCTCCCGCACCGACAGCCCGGGGAACAGCGCGGTGTTCTGGAAGGTGCGGCCCACGCCGTGCCCGGCCACCCCGTGCGCGGGCAGCCGGGCCAGGTCCTCGCCCGCCAGCAGCACGCGGCCCTCCTGCGGCGCGCACCGCCGGGTCAGGCAGTCGAACAGCGTGCTCTTGCCCGCGCCGTTGGGCCCGATGAGGCCGACGAGCTCGCCCTCGCCGACGGCGAGGTCCACGCCCGCGAGCGCGGTGACCCCGCCGAAGCGCATGGTGAGCCCGGAGACCTCCAGCAACGCGGCCATGTCGGGGGCTCAGCCGGCCGTGGGGACGGTGTACCCCTCGGCCAGCTCGGACACGGCGGCCTCCTTGACGAGCGTGGCGCCGCCGACGGCGTCCTTGTCCGGCTTGACGATGTACGACGAACGCGAGGCGGGCCGGTCGTAGACGCTGAAGTCCATCGGGGTGCCGCCCAGCCCGGCCTCCCACGCCTTCTGCGAGCGGTGGGCCGCGATGATGCCCGCCCGGCTGAGGTCCTTGCTCTCGCACGCCTTGCGCAGGGCGTCGCCGACGATGACGGCCGCCGTCCAGCCGGCCGCGACGCCGCTGTCGAGCGGCTGGCCGGCGTACTTGGCCTTGTAGTCGGCGATGAGCTTCTGGTAGGCGGGCAGCGGCGCGCTGATCGGCGCGCCCGCGGTCACGTAGTAGAAGTCCTTCAGCAGCGCGGGCGCCGCGGGCGTGTCGAGCAGCTGCGGGCTGTAGGCCGAGTTGCTGCCCATGAACGGCACGTCCATCCCGCCGGCGAGGGCCACGCCGACCAGCGAGGCGGCCTGGCGCGGGCCGACCGAGACCAGCACGGCCTTCACCCCCGCCTTCTTGAACGCCGCCACCTGGGCCGTCATGTCCTGGTCGGTCGCCTTGATCTTCTGCTCGACCACGGTGAGGCCGAGCTTGCCCGCCGCGTACTTGGACCCGGCGAGGGCGCTCTCGCCGTAGTCGCCCTCGAAGTACAGGTGACCGATCTTGTCGCCGGACTTCAGGCCCTTCTCCTTCATCAGGAAGTCCACGCCGTTGATCATGTCCACGTCGTACGTGGTGCCGGTGACCTGGATGGCCTCGCTGCCGAGCAGCCCGGTCGCCCATGCCATGGGGATGGTGAGCACCTTGTCGGTGTTGATCTTGTCCTTGAGCGCGGTCACCATCGGCGAGCCGATGAACTGCGGGATCGCCGCCGTCCTGGGCGCCACCTCGGCGTAGGACGCCATCGCCTTCTGGGCGTCGTAGCCGTGGTCGCGCACGACGGTCTCGATCTTCCTGCCGCAGACGCCGCCCGCCTGGTTGACCTGGTCGAAGTAGAGCTGCTGGGCCTGGGTGAGGCTCTTGCCGAGGGAGGCGTACGGGCCGGTCAGGTCGGTGAGCAGGCTCAGGGTGATCGTGTCGGCGGTCACGCCGGGGCCCGTCTTCACGCCGTCGCCGCCGGTGGCGCTCGCCTGGTCGCCACCGCCGGTGGCCTTGCCGCTGGCGCAGGCTGTGGCGGCCAGTGCCAGCGACACGAGCGCGGCGACGACGGCCTTGCGGTTACTGGACATGTGAGCTCCTGGTGTCAGGGGACGGTGTGGGGTTCGCGGACAGGGGGAGCCGCAGGCCGGACAGCCTCCGGCGCAGCGAGCCGAGCAGGCCGAGCAGGCCGCCGGGCAGGAAGAGCACGACCGCGACCACGGCCGCGCCGTACAGGAGGCGGGCGGCCTCGGCGGGGGAGACGCCGTCGCCGGAGCCCGGCGCGGCCACCAGCGGCAGCGCGTCGCCGTAGCGGGTCAGCACCTGCGGCAGCAGGGAGACGAAGACCGCCCCCGCCACCGCGCCGCCCACCGACCCGAGGCCGCCGATCACGATCATCGCGAGGTAGTCGAGGGAGAGCAGCATGCCGAAGTAGTCCGGCACCGTGCGCTGGAAGACCAGGGCGAGCAGCACGCCGGCGAGGCCGCCGTACATGGACGACAGCACGAACACCCCGGCCCGGTAGCGGGTGACCGGCACGCCCATCACCCCGGCGGCGATCTCGTGGTCGCGGATGGTGTTCATGGCCCGCCCCGGCCGGCCGCGCAGCACGCCGCGGGCGAACAGCGCCGCCGCCAGCAGCACCGCCCCGCCGAGGAACCACAGCCGCTCCAGCGCCCCGAACGGCACGTCGAGGACGACCAGCTCCGGCGTGTCGGCGAGGACGAAGCCGAACAGCTCCAGAGGCGGCACCGCGCGGCCGTTGAAGCCGCCCGTGACCGGCCCCGCGTTGAACAGCAGGTGCTGGCCCAGGAAGATCAGCGCCAGCGTGGCGATGCCCAGGTAGGCGCCCTTGAGTCGCCCGGCGATCGGGCTGAACAGCCCGCCCGCCGCCCCCGCGAGGAGCACGGCGAGCACGGCGGCGAGCGGCGTGGGCAGGCCCAGGCCGCCCAGCGCCCCCGTGGGCTCGGCGGCGAAGTACACGTAGGCGTAGGCGCCCACCGCCAGGAAGAACGCGTGCCCCATGGAGAGCTGGCCGGTGGCGCCGGTCAGCAGGTTGAGCCCGATCGCGCCGACCGCGGCCGACATCGCGAACAGCCCCGCCTGCAGCCAGAACCCCTCCAGGTAGAAGGGCACCGCCAGGAAGGCGGCCAGCACGCCGGCCCTGATCAGGTGCCTAGACACGGGCGAGCTCCTTCGTCCCGAACAGGCCCGCGGGCCGCAGCAGCAGGATGGCGATCATGACGAGGAAGGGCGCCACGTCGCCGATCCCGCGCCCGAGGAAGGTCAGGTCGTTCTGGTAGCCGGTCATCAGCGCCTCGGTGACCCCGACGACCAGGCCGCCGACCAGCGCCCCCGTCGTGGAGTCCAGGCCGCCGAGAATGGCCGCGGGGAACGCCTTCAGCGCCGCGAACGAGGCGCCCCGGTCCAGGCCGGGCGTGGGGAAGACGCACAGGAACAGCGCGGCCACCGCCGCCAGCGCCCCGGCCACCGCCCACGCGCTGAGCGACACCCGGCCGAGCCGCACCCCCATCAGGGCGGCCGTCTCCGGGTCCTCGGCCGTGGCCCGCATCGCCACGCCCCAGCCGGTGAACTTGAACGCCAGCAGGAACACCGTGATCAGCAGCGCGGCCGTGACCAGCGCGACCAGCCGGGTCTCGGCCACCGGGACCGGCCCCAGGTGCACCACCCGCGCCCCCCACGGGTCGCCCATGGCCAGCACCTCGGTGCCGATCCTGCGGGTCAGCTCGGTGGTCAGCACGATGTCCACGCCGATCGTGACGATCGCTAGCACGCTGTGCGTGGCCGCCTTCGACCGGCGGATGACGAGGAACTCCACCAGCGCGCCGAGCACGGCGGCCACGGCGATCCCGGCCAGCAGCGCGGCCCAGAAGCCGATCGCGCCGTGCAGCCGCGCCACCACGTAGCCGCCGGCCAGCAGCAGCGAGGCGTGCGCGAAGTTCACCACCTCCGTCGCCTTGAAGATGACGACGAAGCCGAGCGCGATCAGCGCGTACACGGCCCCGATGGAGATCCCGTTGACGAGCAGCTCCAGGAATGTGATCACGAGCCCTCCTCGGTGCCCAGGTACGCGCCGATGACCTTGGGGTCGTTCTGGACCTCGGCGGGCGGGCCGTCGGCGATGCGGCGGCCGAAGTCGAGCACGGTCACCCGGTCGGCGAGCCGCATGACCATGCCCATGTCGTGCTCCACCAGCAGGATGGAGATCCCGAGGCTCTCCCTGACGGAGACGATCAGGTCGGCCATCTCGACCCGCTCGCCGCTGTTCATCCCGGCGACCGGCTCGTCGAGCAGCAGCAGGCGCGGCTCCATCGCGAGCGCGCGGGCGAGCTCCACCCGTTTGCGCACCCCGTACGGCAGCAGCCCGACGGGCGTGCCGAGCAGGTCGGCGAGCCCGACGAACGCGGCGATCTCCGCGACCCTGGCCTCGTGGGTGCGCTCCTCGCGGCGGGCGCGCGGCAGCCGCAGCCCGGCCGCGACGAAGCCGGAGCGGGTGAGCCGGTGCCGGCCGAGCAGCAGGTTGTCGCGGACCGGCAGGCGGGGGGAGAGCGCGATGTTCTGGAACGTGCGGGCCACGCCGAGCGCGGCCACCTCGTGGGGGCGCAGCGTGGTCAGCTCGGCCCCGCCCAGGCGGACGCTGCCCGAGGTGGCCCGGTAGACGCCGGACAGCACGTTGAAGCAGGTGGACTTGCCGGCCCCGTTCGGGCCGATCACCGCGTGCACGGTGCCGGGCTCGACGGTGAAGCTGACGCCGTCGAGCGCCGTCAGGCCGGCGAAGCGCACGGTCACGTCGCGGACCTCCAGCCGCGGCATACCGCCCGGTTGGTATGTCGAGGTCACGCCGGACTCCCCGGTCATGCCGACCACCGCGACAGCGCGGCCCGCGAGCGCGGACCCTCGGCCGGCTCCTCGTCGCTGACGCCCAGGTAGCGCCGCCTGACCTCGTCGCTGGCGGCCAGCTCCGCCGCCGGGCCCTCCATCGCCACCCCGCCGACCTCCAGCACGTACGCGTAGGAGGCCAGCGACAGCGCCGTGGCCACGTTCTGCTCGACGAGCAGCACCGACGTGCCCGCCGCGTTGATCGCCCTGATCGTCGCGGCGATCCTGGCCGCCATCTGCGGGGCCAGCCCGAGCGTCGGCTCGTCCAGCAGCAGCACCGACGGCCCGGCCATGAGCGCCCGGCCGATGGCCAGCATCTGCTGCTCGCCGCCGGACAGCAGCCCGGCCGGCTGGCGGGAGCGCTCGGCGAGCACCGGGAACAGCTCGCGCACCCGCTCCCTCGCCTCGGCGGCGGCCCGGCGCGGCGTGCCGAGGCCGCCCGCGCGCAGGTTCTCCTCCACGGTCATGCGGGCGAACACCCGCCGGCCCTCCGGCACGTGCGTGACGCCGCGCCGCACCACCGCCGCCGCGGCGAGGCCGGACAGGCGGTCGCCGTCCAGCTCGACTGCGCCGCGCGCGATCCGGCCGCGCTGGAACCGGAGCGTTCCCGAGACCGCGCGCAGCAGCGTCGTCTTCCCGGCGCCGTTCGCGCCGAGCACGGCGACGACCGCGCCGGACGGGACCCGCATCGACACGCCGTCCAGGGCGCGCACCGGCCCGTAGTCCACGACGAGATCGCCGACGGTCAGTTCGGCCATACGACTTCCTCCCAAGACCCCATGCCGGCTCACCCAAACCGCTGACGTGCACCGTCGTCCAGATGCCGGAGTGAAGTCGGGCGGCCTGCCCACCGCGGCCGGGCCCGCGTTGTGCAGCCGCACAACGCTGGATCACAAAACGCTACAGAGCCTTGTTCTGGAGCGGGGCGCGGTGGCAGCCTCGGGGAATGCGTCCCCCTACGGTCGTGGACGAGGACGTCCGCCAGACGTTGCGCACCGCCGCCGTGGTCCTGCTGGAGCACCTGCCCGAGCTGACCGACGAGCTGGTCGCCCGCACCCGCGCCGGCGACGAGGTGTACTGCGCCTGCGTCCCCTACGACGAGCACTGGAAGAGCACGCTCGAAGGCGTCAGGCTCGGGCTCACCGCCATCCTGCAGCCGCCCTCCGAGCGGCGCGACCTGGTCTTCACCGCGAACATGGCCCGCCGCCGCGCCGAGCAGGGACTGCCCCTGGACTCCCTGCTGCGGATGTACCGCCTGGCCGGCCAGGTCGTCTGGTCGGCGCTCGTCGACCACATGGAACGCGAGCGGCCCGAGCGGCTGAGCGTCCTGGTGCGCGCCGCCGGGCACGTCTGGCACGCCATCGACCGGCAGTCCATGGTGGCCTGCGACACCTACAACCGGCGCGAGCAGGAGATACTCGGCCGCAGCAGGGAGCGCGTCAACGCCCTGCTCGACGCGCTGCTCGACGGCACCGCCGACGCCGGGGTGGTCCGCGCCGCCGAGGCCGCGCTCGACCTGCCCGAGCACGGCACGTACGCGGTCGTCACCGTACGCCGCGGCGGCCGGCAGGACGACGCCCTGCTGCCCGAGTCGCTGGACGGCATGCGGCTGCTGTGGCGGATGCGCACCGGGCACGAGGTCGCCGTGGCCGCGCTCGGCGGGGCCGGCCTGGACGACCTGTGCAGGGAGCTCAGCTACGTCATCAGCGGCGTCGCCGGCGTCAGCCCCGTCGTGACCGGCCTGGCCGAGCTGGCGGCGGCCCACGAGCTGGCCCTGCTCGCCATGCGCACCTGCGTGGACGGCGGGCCCGAGATCGCCCGCCTGGACGGCCGGGTGCCCGCCGCGCTCATGCTCACCCGGCCCGACCTCGCCTTCCACCTCCTGGACAGCGCGCTCGGGCCGCTGCTCGCGCTCGACTCCGCCGACCGCGACACGCTGCTGACCACGCTGGAGACCTGGCTCGCCTGCGACGGCTCGGCCGCCAGGGCCGCGGCCCGCCTGTTCTGCCACCGCAACACGATCGTCAACCGGGTGCGCAGGATCGAGCAGCTCACCGGCCGCTCGCTGGCCCGCCCCCGTGACCTGGTGGACCTGGCGCTGGCCCTCGACGCGGCCCGCCTGCTGCCGAACAGGAACGCGTGAGGCCGCGGGGGAAACCTCCCCGCGGCCTCACGCGCGTCGCTTCAGGTCAGTCGGTGCCGAACTCCATGGCGGCCTGGTCCAGCAGCTCCTCCTCCGCCGCGGCCTCGCCGCGCGAGGCGATGGCCTCCGCGCCGCCCTCGTCCATGGCGCCGATGAGGCCGGTCGAGGCGGCCTGCGCCGCGCCCACCAGGCTCGGCTGCCCGCCGCCGACCATGCCGAGCCGGGCGTACTGCTCCAGCTTGGACCGGGAGTCGGCGATGTCGAGGTTGCGCATGGTGAGCTGGCCGATGCGGTCGACCGGCCCGAACGCGGAGTCCTCGGTGCGCTCCATGGACAGCTTGTCCGGGTGGTAGCTGAACGCCGGGCCGGAGGTGTCGAGGATCGAGTAGTCCTCGCCGCGGCGCAGCCGCAGCGTCACCTCGCCGGTGATCGCCATGCCGACCCAGCGCTGCAGCGACTCGCGCAGCATCAGCGCCTGCGGGTCGAGCCAGCGGCCCTCGTACAGCAGCCGGCCGAGCTTGCGGCCCTCGACGTGGTAGCTCGCCAGGGTGTCCTCGTTGTGGATGGCGTTGACCAGCCGCTCGTAGGCGGCGTGCAGCAGCGCCATGCCGGGGGCCTCGTAGACGCCGCGGCTCTTGGCCTCGATGATACGGTTCTCGATCTGGTCGGACATGCCGAGCCCGTGCCGGCCGCCGATGGCGTTGGCCTCCAGCACCAGGTCGACGGCGGAGGCGAACTCCTTGCCGTTGATCGTCACCGGGCGGCCCTGCTCGAAGCCGATCGTGACGTCCTCGGCGGCGATCTCCACCTCGGGGTCCCAGAACCGCACGCCCATGATCGGCTCGACGATCTCGATGCCGGTGTCGAGGTGCTCCAGCGACTTGGCCTCGTGGGTGGCGCCCCAGATGTTGGCGTCGGTGGAGTAGGCCTTCTCGGTGCTGTCGCGGTAGGGCAGGCCGTGGGCCAGCAGCCACTCCGACATCTCCTTGCGGCCGCCGAGCTCGTGCACGAAGTCGGCGTCGAGCCACGGCTTGTAGATGCGCAGGGAGGGGTTGGCCAGCAGACCGTAGCGGTAGAAGCGCTCGATGTCGTTGCCCTTGAACGTCGAGCCGTCACCCCAGATCTGCACGCCGTCCTCCAGCATGGCGCGCACGAGGAGGGTGCCGGTGACCGCCCGGCCGAGCGGGGTGGTGTTGAAGTAGGTGCGCCCGCCGGAGCGGATGTGGAACGCGCCGCAGGCCAGCGCCGCGAGCCCTTCCTCCACGAGCGCCGCCCGGCAGTCGACCAGGCGGGCGATCTCGGCGCCGTAGGCGGTGGCGCGGCCGGGGACGGAGACGATGTCGGGCTCGTCGTACTGGCCGATCTCGGCGGTGTAGGTGCACGGCACTGCACCCTTCTCCCGCATCCATGCGACCGCTACCGAAGTGTCGAGACCACCGGAGAAGGCGATCCCGACTCGTTCACCGACAGGCAGGGAGGTGAGTACCTTGGACACGAGCAGAAGTATATACACACCTCTGCATGTCCATGCAATGCGGCACGGGGGTGTGGCGGCCGGATTCGTCCAGGAGCGAGGAGGCGTGACGAGGCCGGGTGGGGGGAAACCGCTTTCCGTCGGACGGCGTAGGATCCCGTTCCATGCCTCTGCCGCCCCCTGACCTCCGCCTGTCACCCCGCACCGGCTGGACCCGCGCGCACTGGGAGGCCATGGCCGACCGGCTGCTCGACGCCGTCGTCCCGTACGCCACCGACGGCTTCGCCCAGTACCGCCTGCCCGGCGGCGCGAGCCGGTCCGGCCCGGTCAGCGACGGCCTGGAGGGGTTCGCCCGGACATTCCTGCTGGCCTCCTTCCGCATCGCCGGAGCCCGCGGGGACGTCCCGCCCGCGCTGCTGGAGCGCTACGCCGAAGGGCTGGCCGCGGGCACCGACCCCGCACACCCCTACGCCTGGCCGCCGCTGACCGACCTGTCCCAGCCGCTGGTGGAGGCCGCCTCCATCGCGCTGGCGCTGCACGAGACCCGGCCCTGGCTGTACGACCGGCTCGCCCCCGCCGTGCGCGACCGGGTGCTCGCCTGGCTGGCCGGGTTCCTGGGGCGGCGCACGCCGGACAACAACTGGGTGCTCTTCCAGGTGGTCGTCGAGCAGTTCCTGGCGGAGGCGGGCGGCCCGTACGAGCCCGCCGAGATCGCCGCCGGCCTGGAGCGCGTCGAGGACTGGTACGTCGGCGACGGCTGGTACTCCGACGGCGCCGGCAAGAACTTCGACTACTACACCGGCTGGGCGCTGCACCTCTACCCGTCGCTGTGGGCCAGGATGTCCGGCGACACCGCCCGCCAGGAGCGCTACGCCGCCCGCCTGCGCCTCTTCCTGGAGCGCTACCAGCACTTCTTCGCCGCCGGCGGCGGGCCCGTGCACCAGGGCCGCTCCCTCATCTACCGCTTCGCGACCGTCGCCCCGCTGTGGCTGGGCGAGCTCACCGGCGCCTCGCCGCTGCCGCCCGGCCGCACCCGGCGCATCGCGAGCGGCGTCCTGCGCCACTTCGCCGAGCGCGGCGCGCCCGACGAGCGCGGACTGCTCACGTGCGGCTGGTACGCGCCCTTCCCGCCCGGCACCCAGGACTACTCCGGGCCCGCCTCGCCGTACTGGGCGGGGAAGGCGTTCCTCGGCCTGCTCCTGCCGCCGGACCACCCGGCGTGGACCCGCCCCGAGGAGCCCGCCCCGATCGACCTGGCCGACCAGGTGGTGACCGTGCCCGCGGCCGGCTGGGTGCTCGGCGCCACCCGCGCCGACGGCGTCGTACGCCTGCTCAACCACGGCAGCGACCGTGACCGCGTCCAGCGCCGGGACGGCGAGCCCGACCCGCTCTACCTGCGGCTCGCCTACAGCAGCCACACCGGGCCCGACTTCGCGCCCGGCGCGGCCGACAACCAGCTCGCCGTCGTGTCACCGGCGGGCGTCCCCTCGCGCCGCCGCCGCATCGAGCCGCTGGCGGTGGGGGAGCGGCTGGCCGCCTCCGCGTACCGGGACGGCGACGTGCGCGTGGTGACGACCTCGGTCGTGGACGGGCCGGCCGAGATCCGCGTCCACGAGGTCACCGCGCCCGCCGGACACCTCGTGCGTGACGGCGGGCACGCCTTGGCCGACCGGGTGCCTCCCGGCACGTACGCCGAGGGCGTCCACGCGGTGGCCCGGCGGCCGGACGGGCTGACGAGCGCGGCGCGCGGCCTGCACGGCTTCACCGCCGCGGGCGTCGTCATCGGCGAGGACGTGAACGCCTTCGGCCCCCGTTCGGCCACCCCGTACGTCGTCTGCCCGGCCCATCCGGGCGGCACGGCCGTGTACGTCAGCCTGATCCTGCTCACCGCCGCCCCAGGGGAGCCGCCCCTGCCGGAGATCCGGGTGACACCGGACGAGGTCGTCGTCACCCCGTCCGCGGGCGAGCCGGTCCGCGTCCCCCTCGGCCGGGCGACGCCGTAGGCGGGAGCCGGCGAACGACCGGTGATCGGCGGCCCGTCCCCCCTGGCGGGGGTCAGGAGCCGGTGGCGCTCTCCGACGGGCTCGGGGCGGAGGAGGACGCCGGGGGCTCGTGGTGCCACCTGCCGTGACCCTGGCCGCCGTCGCCGCCGTCGCCGTGGCCCATGCCGCCCCAGCCCTTGCCCCAGGGCCGGTCGCCGTCCTTGCCGCCGTCGCGGGCGGCGTTCGCGCGGTCGGTGACGTCGCGGACGACGACCGCGGTGGCGGTGCCGCCGTCGACCTTGGCGGCGACCATGACCTTCTGGCCGGCCTTGAGCGCGCCGGCGCCGTCGTCGCCGCGGTTGACACGGGTCTCGGAGGTGACCGCGTACTCCTTGGTGTAGCCGTCCTCGCTCTTGACCGTGACGGAGTCCTGGTCGGCGGCGGTGACGTCGCCGTACTGGGTGGCGATCGTCACGTAGCCGCCGTCCTCGCCGCGGACGACGTACTCGCCGTGCAGGGCGGGCCCCCCGAGGCCGGCCCGGTGGTGGCCCCGGCCCCAGCCCTTGTCCTCGGAGGGCGTGCCGGAGGGGGACGCGGAGGGCGACGCGGACGGCGACGCGCCGTCCCCGGCCGTCGCCGTCGGGGACGGCGTGGGCGACAGCGCCGCCGCCGCCGCGACCCCCGCCCCGGTGACCAGGGCCACGGCGGTGACGCCGGCCAGCACCAGTGAACGGGGGTACCGGCGCTTGGGCGGCTCCTCGCCGAGGACCTCCGCGGCGCTGAAGTCGTCCGGTCCAGGGGTTGTCATGGTGTCCTCCCGATACGGTTCATGTAGCCACAAGCGTGCACGAAGCCCGTTAAGAACGACGTAAGCCCAGGTCAGTGCCTCACCGGCAGGTACGCAGCATGTTGAGCAGCGCCACCCGTTCCCTCCGCGTGACGAACAGCCGGTAGTGGTGCTTGACGGTGATCCACGAGGTGGCGTACCGGCACCAGTGGGCGCGCCGCTGCGGCCGCCAGCTCTGCGGGCCCTGGCCGCCCTTGGCGAGGTTCGCCGAGTGGCTGACCGTGATGAGCTCGGGACGGGTCAGGTCGTTGGCGAACGCCCGCCGCTTCGCCTGGCTCCACCGGCTGGCCCCGGAGCGCCAGGCGTAGGCGAGCGGCACCACGTGGTCCACGTCCACCAGCCGCTCGCTCTTCAGCCACTTGCCGTCGTACGGGCTGTACCAGACGCCCTTGACCGGGTGGCAGGCCGCGTTCCTGCGCACCCGCCGCCCGTCGCGGGACAGCACCGTCTCACGCGCGTCGCACGTGCCCTTGTGGTGCGCCCAGCGCGGCATGAACCGCCGGTGGCTGTACCCGCGGATGGGCAGCGGCCGGGCGACCTTGAGCTGGTCCAGCAGGCGGCGTGCCCGCGCCGCCGAGCCCCCCTCGGCCGCGGCCGGTGGCGCGGCGACGACCAGGGCGATCGGGACGACAAGGGACGTGAGCACGGCGGCCTCGGCCGCCCGCCTGAAGAAGATCATGGTTCCACCCTTACCAGCAATCCTTTCCGTACGGTGCCGATCCGGCCGGAAGGCGGACCGATCCTCCCGGACGGATGCGTCGGACGGGGAAATTGGTGCAAGATGGATCCCGCACCACGGAGATCACGGCGAGTACGCGGGGTGAGCTGGCGATGGGCGGGCTGGAGGTCCACTTCCAGGCGTTGGAGGACTGTGCGTCCGCCGCGCGGAAGGTGGCGAAAGAAGTGAACGACCTGGGCGGCGGCTTTCCCGCCGGAGCCACGGACTCCTCGATCTTCGGCAAGCTGGCCGACTCCTCCGGCCTGGCCTCCGCCGTCGACGCCGTCGAGAAGGCGGCGGACGAGGAGCTGGGCCAGGCCGGCTCCAAGCTCGAAGGCGTCGAACGCGCGCTGGACAAGGTGCGGCAGAACGTCCGCACCGCCAACCGGGCCAGCGGGGCGGACTCGTAATGGGCGTCGCCGAGCAGGTCGCCGCGCTGCCGGGCGACGGCGAGAAGCTGGCCGACCTGCTGCGCAAGGTCAGCGGCAGCCCCGAGACGATCCGCGGCGTCGCCAAGCGGTGGCGGGGCGCGGCCGGCAAGGTCGACGGCTACGCCGGGCGGATCAGCGCCGCGGTCCGCAACGTCGACAAGGCGTGGAACGGCGCGTCCGCGAACGCCTTCGTCACCTACATGGGCGGCTACGACCGGGCGGGCACCGCCTTCCACGGCGCGCTCACCGGCAGCGCGGGCGCCCTCGACAACGCCGCCAAGGCGCTGGAGACGGCCGAGTCGAAGATCAACGGGATCTGCGGCACGCTGCTGGACAAGGTGCGCGCGTGGAAGACCGCCAACCCCAAGGCCGACCAGAAGAAGTACGACGCCGCGGTCAGACCCATGGTCGCCACGGCCCTCTCCGAGGCCCAGCCGCACGCCGACGACGCCGGCGAGGCCGTGACCCAGGCCATGAAGGACGTCAAGAAGCTCCTGGGCGACCGGGCGGCGACGTTCGCCGCGATCAAGGCGCCGGGCGACCAGACGTTCGTGCCGGGGCCCGGCCACACCGTGCAGTGGGACCCCGCGCCGATACCGAAGACGACCCTGCAGGGCGACGGCGGAGGCGGCACCGAGCCGGGCGGCAACCCCGCGGGCGGCCCGGGGGCCAACCCGGCCGCCAACGCGGGCAACGGCGCGCCGCCGACGCCCCTGCCGTTCGAGAAGGGCACCGCCACCGGCGACCGCATCGTGGACGCCGCCAAGCTCCATATGGGCAAGCCCTACGTGTGGGGCGCCAACGGCCCGGCGTCCTTCGACTGCAGCGGCCTGGTCTACTACGTGCTCAACCAGGCCGGCATCAAGATCGGCGACACCACCGCCGCCGGCTACCAGGCGAGCGGCACGCCGGTCAGTACGCCGCAGCCCGGCGACATGGTCTTCTTCGGCAACCCCGCCGGCCACGTCGGCGTCTACATCGGCGACGGCAAGATGATCCACGCGCCGCACGCCGGGTCGACCGTCAGCATCGGGACCGTCGCCAACGACGGCCGCGCCGTCAGCTACCGCCGCTTCACCTGATCCTCGTCGTCCTGCGGCTGCTTCACCTGATCCTCGTCGCCCTGCGGTCGCTCCTTCGGGCCGGCGGGGGCCGGCGAGAGGTAGACGACGGAGGCGATCGGCACCCGGTCGCGGATGCGCCGCTCGGTCTCGCCGAGCGCCTCGGCCACCGCGTCCGACTCCCGGTGACCGGCGACGGTGACGCGGGCGGCCACGAGCAGGTCCTCGGGCCCCAGGTGCAGGGTGCGGAGCTGGGTCCAGCCGGCGATGACCTCGTCGTTCCCGAGCACGTCCTCGATGCGGCGCTGGATCTCGGGGGAGGCCGCCTCACCGATGATCATGCTCTTGGTCTCCCTGGCGAGCGTCACCGCCACGATGATCAGCAGGACGCCGATCGCGACCGAGCCGACGCCGTCCCAGACGGTGTCGCCGGTCACCAGGGCGAGGGCGACGCCGATCAGGGCGAAGGCCAGCCCGGTCAGGGCCGCCGCGTCCTCCAGCAGCACCACCGGCAGCTCCGGGGCCTTGGCGTCGCGGATGTAGCGGGTCCAGGACCGGTTCCTGCGCAGCTCGTTGGCATTGCGGACGGCGGTCCGCAGCGACAGGCCCTCCATGACGATCGCGCCCACCAGCACCCCGACCGCCCACGGCCAGCTCTCCAGGGGGTGCGGGTGGCTGATCTTCTCGTAGCCCTCGTACAGGGCGAACAGGCCGCCGCCGAAGAACAGCACCACCGACACGAGGAACGCGTAGAAGTACCGCTCGCGCCCGTACCCGAACGGATGGGCCGGGGTGGGCCCGCGCTTCGAGCGCGACCTGCCGAGCAGCAGCAGCCCCTGGTTGCCGGAGTCGGCCACGGAGTGGATGCCCTCGGCGAGCATCGACGACGAGCCCGTGAAGAAGAACGCCACGACCTTCATCACCGCGATCCCGACGTTGGCCGCCAGGGCCGCCAGGGTCGCCTGATGGGAACCGCCTCGGCTCACGCCGCCTCCTCTCGACCTGACGCTCGCCAGTACCCAGAAGCGCGCGGGAACAACACCGTGGAAGGCTGTTTGCCGGATTAAGATGATCATCTTATATTCGGAAGGGTCGGACTCCCGGCTGGAGGGCCAAAGCGATGGCTGACGCGATCCCCGCATACCCGTTCGACCGCCCCACCGCGCTGGAGCCGCCGCCGCAGCTCGCCGAGCTGCGCGAAGGCTGCCCGGTCGCGCACGTACGCCTGCCGAGCGGCGACGTGGCCACCCTCGTCACCCGCTACGACGACGCCCGCGCCGTCATGGCCGACCCGCGCTTCAGCCGCGACCTGTCCAGGGAGGGCGCGGCCCGGCTGGCCACCACCGAGGACGGCGGCCTGTTCAGCCGGGGGCGGTCCGGCGGGGCCGCCATCCGCGACGGGCAGGGCCATCTGCGGTGGCGGCGGCTGCTCAGCGGCTGGTTCACCCAGCGGAAGATGGAGGTGTGGCGGCCCCGGGTCCAGGCCATGGCCGAGGAGCTGCTGGACGCCATGCTCGCCAAGGGCTCCCCGGGCAACCTGACGGCCGGGCTCGCGCTGCCCCTCCCGGTGCGCGTCATCTGCGCCCTGGTCGGGGCGCCGGCCGAGGACCAGGACAAGTTCGCGCACTGGTCGCGGGTCATGCTCACGCTGACCGGCCACACGCAGCAGGAGGTCGACCAGGCCTACCGCGAGTTCGACGCCTACGTGTCCGACCTCGTCGACCGCAACCGCGCCGACCCCGGCGACGACCTGCTCAGCGAGCTCACCCAGATCACCGACGCCGAGGACGGCCGGCTCGGCCAGGACGAGCTGATCTCCACCGTGCGCGGGCTGCTGCTGGCCGGCCACGAGACCACCTCCAACATGATCGCGATCATGACGGCCGTGCTGCTGTCGGAGCGCTCCCGCTACGAGGCCGTCGTCGACGACCCCGACCTGGTCCCGGGCACCGTCGAGGAGGTGCTGCGCCTGGACAGCACGCTGTCGGTCATCGGCGGCGTGCCCCGGTACATCACCGAGGACATCGAGCTGAGCGGCACCCTCGTGCCCGCGGGCAGCACGGTCATCCCCAGCACCCCGGCCGCCAACCGCGATCCGGGCAAGTTCACCGACCCCGACCTCTTCGACCCACGGCGGCCGAACGTCGCCCAGCACCTCACCTTCGGTGCGGGCCCGCACTACTGCCTCGGCCAGCCGCTCGCCCGCGTGGAGCTGCAGGTCGTGCTCGGCCTGCTGACCCGGCGCCTGCCCGGGCTCGGGCTCCGCGACCATCCGTCCGACCTGCGGCTGCGCACCGGCGGCATCTCCGGCGGGCTCCAGGAGGTGTGGGTGACCTGGTGATCCGGCCCCGTCCATGGTGATAATCGGGGAAAGACGGCACCGAATACATCATTAAGGACGGTCATGAACGTCAGCACGGCGGTCCCCGCGCCGTCCTCCCGGCCGTCCCCGCGCTCGCTGCGCGCCCGGGACACGCTCATGCGGACCGCCGAGCGGCTGTACGCCGAGCACGGCTTCGCCGGCGTGTCCATGCGCATGATCCGGGAGGCGGCCGGGCAGCGCAACAACTCCGCCGTGCAGTACCACTTCAGCTCCAGGGACGAGCTGATCGTCGCCATCCTGGAGCAGCACGCGGCCGCGATCGAGCGGCACAGGTCCCGGATGGTGGCCGAACTGGAGGAGCAGGGGGAGGCGACGCCGCGCGAGTGGATCGCCTGCGTCGTCGAACCCGGCATCGAGCATCACGTCGAGCTCGGCACCCCCTCCTGGTACGGGCGTTTCCTCGCGCAGGCCGTCGTGGATCCCGGGCTGCGCGAGCACGCGCGGCGGGCGTACACCTGCACGCCCTCCTTCCGGCGCCTCGACCGCCTCCACCCGGCCGCCGGCGCCGGGCGGGACACCGAGCTCACCGAGCGGCACGCCGCCATGATCCGGCTGCTCCTCGTCCACATGAGCGCCGACCTGGAGACCGAGCTGGCCGCCGGGCAGGCCACGCGGGACGAGGCGGAACGGGCCTGGCGGCGGCTCGGCGACAACCTCGTCACCGCCGTCCTCGGCCTCAGCTCCGCCCTGCTCCCCGGCTGACGTCCGGCCTCGCCGGGGGCCGCGTCACCACGGCGGCGAGGGCGGGGGCGGCGGGGGCGGACCGGGGGCCGGGGGACGCGCCTGCGCCGCAGCACCAGGAACGCCACCATCCCCGCCACCGCGAGCGCGGTACGAGCGCACGTAGGCGTCGAACACCTGCCGCGGGCTCCACTCCTGCCGCGACCGCCACCGCCGCACGTCCCCCTTGTCCACCAGCGAGGCGTACGTCGTGCGCCCGGTCCTGCTGCGCTCGCGGTACCACTCGGCGGCCACCCGGCTCAGGTAGACCCGCCGCAGCGCCGCGTACTCGGGCGCGGTGTTCACCGCCCGCTGGACGCGCGGCAGGATCAGCGACCGGAACACCCGCTCGGCCCGCTCGCCGTCGGCGGCCGACTGCCCGGCGCAGCCCTTGCCGAGCTCGCCGCCCGGCGGCGACGCCGGCAGGTGTTCGCTCTCCAGCTTCACCTCAAGGGGCGCGTCGAGGATGTAGAGCTCGTCGCCGCGCTCGTGGACCGAGGCGGGCGCGGGCACGATCCACTGCCGGAACACCAGGCACCTGCCCCGTGTGCCGTCCCAGAACCGGCGGCCGAGCGCGGTGTCGGGATGGATGAGTCTCGCCACGGTCTTCTTCATGTGCAGGTCCGCCTCCAGCAGGATGCGGCCCGCGTCGGTGGTGCCGAAGTCCGCGTCGATGATCCGGCCGGGCTCGGACGGGTTGAGGTTGACGGTGAACTTGTGCGCGGGCAGCGCCAGCCACACGAAGAAGGCGTCCGACGCCTGCCGTGTCACCCGGAACCCGGCCGCCGCCCCCGGCGCCGGCTCGCCCCCGGCCCGCTTCACCCCGGCCTCCGCCGGGGTGAAGCCGTATCTGATGCCGGCGGGGTCGTCGGTGCCGGCGTCGGCGAAGTAGCGCAGCTCCAGCGCGGAGAAGTCGACGCCGCCGAGGTCGTCGCCCTTCAGCGCGCCGGCCAGCGCGTCGAGGTCGAGCGCGAACGCGTCGGCCTTGATCGTGTTGCCGAGCGCCTCCCTCAGCGCCGCCCAGAGCTGCCCCTGCGAGTCGGCGGAGTGCACCACGCGCGCGTTGGTGCCGGCCACCAGCGCCCGGCAGTTCGCGCTGCTCGGACTGCACGGGGCGAGGTCGGTGTAAAGCACGAGCAGCCGCTCGACGGGCAGCTCCCTGGCCCGGCCGCCTTTCACCACGCGCGGCTCGGAATGCTCCACAACGGTGCCGAACAGGTCTTTCGCCGTCTTGTTCGCATTGAACCGGGGAATGGCGAGAATGGTGCGGGTGCCGGGCGGCAGCGCCAATTGCCGGAGCAGGGCGGGATTGATCCGCCGGAGCGTTTCGACGCTCGTCACGAACCGGCTGTCGAAGGCGGCCGGATCGCAATCGGTGATGTCGAAGAAGCCGACCGCGACGTTCATGCTGCCGTTGAACGCCTCGCGCCCCGGGGTCTGGTGCGTGGGGTCGACATCGCGTCCGAAGTCGGGATCCACGTCCATCATGTCGCGATAGGTGAACGCGATCTGGCCGAGCGGATCGGTGAACGCGATCCGCTCGGGTTTGGTGCCCGGGGCGGGGGGAAGGGGCGACTGATAATGTTCCGGACATATGCCTTGAACGGCTGCGGAAGCGGGTGTGACGCCGTACGTCAGCGCCATTGCCGCGACGACGGCGAGAATCGGGCGCGACCATTTGCCGGCGCGGCTCATGCCGTCAATGGTGCCAAAAGCGCGGGCGGCGAGGAAACATGATTGTCGACGGCCGGTGAAGACGATTGTGGGCGATTCCCTGACGAAGCACGACGCGAAGGGCGGCGCGAGGCGGGGCGTGAGGCGGGGCGAGAGGTGCGGCGCGACGGGCATACCGCACGCCGCCCGCGTCCGCGTAGGCTTGCCGCCAGGCCGCGGCGGCCCTTCCGGGACGGCCCGGACGAGCCTCGCGGCCAGGACCACGGAACATGAGAGGACAGCGGTGACGGCTCTCGCGATCGAGGTGGTGCGCCGGTCGGGCTACTGGCTGCTGACCCTGCGCGGCGAGCTCGACAGGCAGACCCAGCCCGACCTGTCGCGCGCCTTCGACGAGCTGTTCGGCGGAGCGCGGGGCGACAAGGAGTGCCCGCACGTCGTCTGCGACCTGGGCGGCCTGGACTTCTGCGACTCCAGCGGCCTGCGCGCGCTGGTCGTCGCGCAGGAGCGGGCACGGGAGCGGGGCGGCGGACTGCGGCTCGTCGAGGTGAACCCGAGCATGGCGGCGCTGCTGGAGATCACCCTCCTGGAGGAGCAACTGCCCGCCTACGACGACCTCGACCACGCCACACGAGAGCTGACTCGTCCGGAATGACCGTCGTGCCGGGATCGGGAGCGCTCACCTGCCTCGTCGGCGGGCGGGCAGGCTCATACTGGACGGATTCGCCCGTGAGCCGCGGCACGCTGACGAGACGGGACATGACACGGTGAGCGACCTGCTCGAACTGAGCCTCCCCGCGGGCACGGACCTGGCCGCGGTCCGGGCGATGCTCCGCGATCACGCCCTCACCTCCGGCATGACGGCCAAACGCGTGGAGCTGCTGGTCCTCGCGGTCAACGAGGCCGTCACCAACGTGCTGGACCACGGAGGAGAGGGCGGCCGGCTCCTCGCGCGCTCCGGCGACCAGGGCATGGTCGTCGAGATCGTGGACGACGGCGGCACCCTCCTCCCCGAGCACCTGGGACGGCGCCCGGCCCCCAACCCCACGCGCGGCATGGGTCTGTTCATCATCAGCAGCGTCTGCGACCGGGTCGACCTCGACCATCCCGGCGGTCACTCCCGGCTCCGCCTCTACATGGACTACGCCGGTCCGGTCGCCCACTGAGCGGCACGGCACGCCTGCGACTTTCACGAAAAACTTTTCCGTAATAGTATTTCGCCAGGACGTGCGCAGACCCATCCGCGACCACCTGGAGGATCAATGGAGCACTTGCGTTCCTCCCCGGCGGACCGGCCCTGGACCTTCCTGACCAACCACGCGCGGGTGCTCACCGAGATCGCCCGCGACCCCGGCGCGCGGGTCCGCGACATCGCGGCCGCGATCGGCATCACCGAACGGGCCGCCCAGAACATCGTGACCGATCTGGAACGCGCGGGCTACATCACCCGCACCCGGGTGGGCAGACGCACCCGTTACAGCGTCGACCCCAGCCGCCCGTTCCGGCACCCCGCCGACGCCGACCACCCGATCGAAGGACTGTTGTCCCTGTTCACTGACGACCACCCGCCCAACCGGGAGCGACCGGACGGAGACCTCGACCGCCGCGCCCCCTCCCTCCCGTCGTGACAGGAGCCACCCCGATGCCGATGACCGCCGACGAATCCACCCCCAGGCTGCCCGGCGGCCGCACGCCCGACTGGCTGACCGTCCTCGTCGAGCAGCGGGACGGGCACGCCCTGGTGCGCCTCGACGGCGAGCTCGACCTGCTCACCCGCCCGCGGCTCAGCGCCGCCTGCGACGCCCTGCTGGAGCGGGGCGTCCGCAGGATCGTCATCGACGCCTCCGGCCTCAGCTTCAGCGACTGCGCCGGGCTGAGCGCGCTGCTCGGCGTGCAGCGCGAGGCGTGGCGGCGGGGCGGGTCCCTCGTGCTGACCGGCGTGCACGGCATGCCGGCCCGCCTCCTCGCCATCACCGGCGCCGCCGCCACCCTGATGACGGACGACACCACCGCCCCCGCCCCCGCCGTCGGCGAATGACCGGGGAGCGGGGCCGCCGGTGAGGGCGGGCGCGCCCGCCCGCAGCGCGATCAGGATCACCCGCCGCAGCAGCTCCTTCACGAACGACGCCGTCACGCTCCCGCTCGAGCCGGTCGATCTCCTCGCGGACCGCCGTCGCGGTCTCCCGCTCGGCCGCGAGCACGGTGAGTAGAGGCGGTACCGCTCCTCCACGACCACGACCACGACCTCGCTGAGCGGGCAGCCGAGGTGCCCGGTCACCTGGGTGATCAGGGGGGAGGCGGCGTTGTCCGCGCCGATGTGCGTCGAGCTTGGCGTTATTTAACGTGTTTTGTCGCATCTTGGCCGCTCGGTCGTTCGTCCGCCTCCGCTGAGGGCATCCGCGTGTACGGGGAGTAGCGCATCGCTGCTCTCCGTGACACGGAGAAAGGGAAGTCCGATGGCTCAGGACGCGCGCAAGGCGAAGAGCGGCGACAAGGACAAGAACAAGGGCAAGGGCAAGGGCACGATGCCGGGCCGCAACGGCGCGGAGAAGAAGCCCGGCGCCGTCAAGCCCGAGGACTGGAAGAACAACGTTCCGGGCAACCAGGGCTGACGCCTGACGTGCAGGTGCCCTGCGGCTTCGCGCCGCAGGGCACCTTGCGTGTCCGGGATGCCGCCGGCGAGCTCAGTCGCCGGACTCGCTCATCAGCCGGGTCCAGAAATGCTGCAGTTCCTCGGCGATGTAGCGGCGGTAATGGATGCGCTGCCGGCCGTCGTCGTCCCGGTACACCGAGACCTCGGTGTAGGGCGTCCCGTCGTCGATGAAACCGGTATGGAGCTGCGCCCAGTCTTCCGCGCGCGGTGTCCACTCCGGGAACGCCAGCGTAGCGGCGCGGTCCCGGATGGCGATGTGCCAGCGTTCTTCCCCCAATATGGCCATACTCCACGGTGCCAGAGCCACGGTCAGGAGCCGGCAAAACGCCCCGCCGCAGAGGGTCAGAGCGTGACGGGCTCCTCCGCCGCCCCGCGCGCCGCCGCCCGGACCCGGGACCAGGCCACGGTGAGCAGGGCGACGGCGGCCACCGCGAAGGCGACGTTCCCGGCCAGGTCCACCCCGGGGGTGGCGGGCAGGGCCGGGGGCTGCGGGAAGGAGTGCCAGGCGTAGGTGAGCAGCCAGCCGGCGCCCAGCGCTAACCGCTGCGCCAGGCCCCAGCCCGCCCGCCGCGCCCAGCGGGCGACGAGCGCGTACGCCGCCCCGTACAGGGCGAGGTTCGCGGCCACGGCCGGCCACGCGCCGAGGACGTCGAGCGGCAGCGCGGCCAGCCAGAAGGCCAGGCCCGCCACCAGCGTGAGCCCGAGCACCGTCCACGGCCCCGGCGCCCGCCGCGGGGCCCCGCCCGCCGGTGTGGTGGCGGGCGGGCGGCGGGGCAGGGCGAGGACGGACAGCAGGGCCGCCACCACGGCCGCCCCCACGAGCTGTGCGGCCGACGGGCGGTAGGCGTCCGGGTTCGTCAGCCCGGTCGCCGCCGCGCCCAGCACGTACAGCACCCCGGCCACGACCAGGCCGGGCCGGCCCAGCCACGGCTCCTCCGCCCTGGACGGCACCAGGGCCTCCATGACCGCGATCGGCGCGAGCACGCTGCCCGCCGCGTGCACGCCGCCCAGCACGAACGACGCCCACCAGGCGCTCACGCCCACCCCCGGCAGCCACGCGTACGACGCCAGGTCCATCCCGGCGAAGTGCGGGTCGAACAGGGACCGGGTCAGCAGTCCCTCCTCCACCAGCCCGTACGCCACCGCGAGCAGCACCATCCCCGGCCAGCCCGCGCCCCTGCGACGGGCCAGCTCACGGATGAGCAGGGCGCCGCCCCCGTACAGCGGGGCCAGGACGACCAGCGCGGGCAGCGCGGTGACGGGCAGGTTCCCCAGCAGGAACTCGCCCGCCAGCGGGGACAGCAGGAAGAGCCCGAGAGCGGGCAGAAGGCGTTTTCCCATGCCTTCAGCGTCGCCAGGGCCGGGCGCGGCCGGTAGTGACGTTCGTCAGCAGCGCGCGGGCGTCACAGCCAGCCCTTGGCCTCGGCGGCGCGGGCGGCCTCCGCGCGGTTGCGGACGCCGAGCTTGCCGATGGCCGACGACAGGTAGTTGCGCACCGTGCCGTCCGACAGGTGGAGACGGCGGGCGATGTCGGCCACGGTGCCGCCCTCCGTAGCGGCCCTCAGGACGTCCCGCTCGCGGCCGGTCAGCGGGTTCGCGCCCGCGGAGACGCTCGCCGCGGCCAGCTTGCGGTCGAACACCCGGCCGCCCGCGTGCACCCGCCGCACCGCGTCGGCCAGTTCCCCGGCCCGCGCGTCCTTGACCACGTAGCCGGCGACTCCCGCGTCCATCGCCCGCCGCAGGTAGCCCGGCCGGCCGAACGTGGTCAGGATGATCACCCGCACGCCCGCCAGGTCCCCGGCGACGGTGAGGCCGTCCCGGCCGGGCATCTCGATGTCGAGCAGCACCACGTCGGGGCGGAGCGCGGTGACGGCCGGGGACACCTCGTCGCCGCGGCTCACCTGGCCCACCACCTCCAGGTCCGGTTCCAGGCCGAGCAGCGCCGCCAGCGCCTCACGTACGAGATGCTGGTCGTCGGCCAGGAGCACCCGGATCACGCGGTCACGCCCGCCAGCGGCAGGCGGGCGCTCAACCGGAAGCCGCCGCCCTCGGCGGGGCCGCCGTCCAGGACGCCGCCCGCCACCTCGATCCGCTCGGCCAGCCCCCGCAGCCCGTTGCCGGTCGCGCCCGCGGCGTCCGTACGGCATCCGCGGCCGTCGTCGCTCACCTCCGCGTACGCCTCCGCGTCCCGCACCCCCAGCCGGATGCGGCAGTGGCGGGCGCCGCTGTGCCTGACCACGTTCGTCGTCCCCTCCCGCACCACCCAGGCCAGCACCGGCTCCACGTCGGCGGGCAGCGGCCCGGCGGCCACGTCGAGCCGCACCCCGGCGGTGGCGAGCGCCCGCCGCGCCCCGTCCAGCTCGTCGGCGAGCGACAGCTCCCGGTAGCCGGTGATCGCCTCCCGCACGTCCGACAGCGCCTGCCGGGACAGCTCCTCCACCTCCTCGGCCTCCGCCCGCGCCCGCTCCGGGTCGGCGGTGACCAGCCGCGCCGCGAGCTGGCTCTTCACCGTCATGACGGCCAGGCTGTGGCCGAGGATGTCGTGCATGTCGCGGGCGAAGCGCAGCCGCTCGTTGTCCACGGCCAGCCGCTCCACCTCGGCGCTCGCCCGGCTGAGCGCCCGGTTCGCCGACTCCAGCCTGAGGAAGGCGCGCATCGCGGCGGTGAAGATCACGCCTTGCAGCGGGAACCACCAGCGTTCTGCCAGGGACAGGCCGATCAGCAGCGGGAACGCCAGCGTGACGGCCAGGATCGTCGCCCCGGCCGCCACCGGCAGGGCCCGCTCCGGCAACGACACGGCCACCGCCGCGATGAGGAAGAACCACATCGCCAGCAACCACAGCTCGCCCAGCAGCGGCGTCATCGCGGCGGCGACCACGTACAGCAGGGCCAGCGCGAGCAGGCCACCCGTGCGGCGCGAGCGTTCCACGCACCACATGACCCGCAGGTAGAGCCCGACGAAGGCGGCCAGCCCCGCCGCCACCAGCGCCACCCGGCCGGGCGAGGGGGAGGAGGACAGGAACGTCGGCAACGGCCACACCAGGACGACGAGGTAGAGACAGTTCCACAGCCGGCCCTTCACGCCAAGCAGCCTATCCAGCCCGCCGACGGCCGTCCCCTGACGAATGTCACCTCCGCGACGCGCCGGGCGGGTGGTGCCGGTGGCGGTCAGACCGTCGCAGGCGGCCGGCCGCCGCCGGGAAAGCGGGACGCGGCGGCCGGATCGGCCGCCGCGCCATGGGAGGGGGAAAGGTGGTCAGCCCGCGCTGCAGGAGACCGTCGGCCAGGTGTAGTTGCCGTTGTGCTGGATCGTCACGCCCCAGTTGTTGCCGCTGCCGTTGGGCCGGGCGGTCAGGGTCTGGGCGTTGGGGTAGCTGGCGCTGATGTTCCAGGTGGCGATGATCTTCGCGGGGGAGGGGACGTTCATCGTCACGGTCCAGTTGCTGGATCCGCTGACGGAGACGTTGAGGTTGTAGCGGTCGCTCCACTGCTGACCGGCGGAGAGCGTGGCGGAGCAGCCGCCGCCCCCGCCGCCACCGCCACCGCCGCCGCCCCCGCCTCCGGAGGTGCTGCCGAGCGTGATGTTGGAGTTGCCGCTGCTCTGGTAGCCCTCGGTCGCGAGGATCTGGTAGTCGTGGCTGCCGAGGCTCATGCCGTTGCGGGCCCAGGCGTCGAAGTGGTTGCCCGCGGTGATGGTCCCGCCGGTCCGCTTCGACTGCCGGACGCTCCAGTACTGGTTGAAGGTCCGGGTGCCCTCGATGGAGGGGGCGTTGTAGCGGGTGGTCTGGTAGATGTCGTACGTGCCGCCGTCGCTGGTCACGGTGCCCTTGTACGTCCCGGTGGGCCGGTAGGTGCCCCAGTTGTCGACGATGTAGTACTCGATGAGCGGGTTTCGCGTCCACCCGTACAGGGTCAGGTAGGCGTTGCCGGACGGGTTGAAGCTGCCGGAGTAGGTCACGGTCCTGCGGCCGCCGGTGCTCCAGCCCTTGCCGGCGACGAAGTTGCCGGTGTTGCTCCAGGACGTGCTGTAGTTGCCGCCGGAGCCGAGGTTCATGGAGACGGTGCCCTGACTGTCCGTCCAGAACGAGTAGAAGTAGCCGTTGTTGGTGCCCGTCTGGTTCGAGGTGACGGTCGTGTCGGCGCCGGCGGTGCCGGGGAGGACCAGCGCGGACAGGATCAGCGCGAGGGCTGAGGCGCCGCCGAGGAGCAGCCGGAGGCGGCCACCGCGGCGGGCTCTGTGACGGGTCGGTACGTCGTTCATCGGATCTCCTCCACCGATGTCGCCATCGAAAATATCGGCGATGTGGCGAAAGTATCGGACCGGTCAAGAAGCTTGTCAATGCCTTACTTCATGACGACGAAACCGCCGGAGTGCCCGGTGTATATAGAGCCCCAGATAACGCCTCCTTCTGTGTCTCCATCGTTCCCTGAAAGTTTCGGAGAGTTTCCGAACAAGAAAGAAGGCCGCGCCCACTCCGGGGACGCGGCCTCGATCGAGGGTCAGGCCTTGCCGGCGACCTCCTGCTCGGCGGCCTCGCCGGCCGGCTCGGGCAGGTCCAGGCTGTCGCGCAGCGTGGCGGGCCGCAGGAACGCCGCGGCGATCAGGCCGACCACGCCGATGCCCGCCGAGACGAGGAAGATGTGCCCGGTGGCGTCGCCGTAGGCGGCCCGGACGATCCCCTTGATCGGCTCCGGCAGCGCGGCGATGTTGAGGCTGCGGCCCGCCTGGCTCCCCGTGACCGGGATGCCCGCCTTGGCGAGGCCCTCGCTGATGCTGGTCGCCACCCGGTTGGCCAGGATCGCGCCGAGCACCGACACGCCGACCGTGCCGCCGAGCGAGCGGAAGAAGGTGATCGCGCCGCTGGCCGCGCCGATCTCGCGCAGCGGGACGGTGTTCTGGATGACCAGCACCAGGTTCTGCATCGACATGCCGACGCCGACGCCGACGGCCAGCATGTACAGCGACACCAGCACCAGCGACGTCTGGTGGTCGATGGTCGACAACCCGGCGAAGCCGGCCAGCAGCACGACCAGCCCGACCAGGATGTACGGCTTCGTCTGCCCGCTCCTGGACACCATCCGGCCGCTGATCGTCGAGGAGAACAGCACGCCGACCATCATCGGGATGGTCAGCAGGCCCGCGGCGGTGGGTCCGTAGCCGCGGCCGATCTGGAAGTACTGGCCGAGGAACACCGCGCCGCCGAACATCGCCATGCCGACCGCGAGGCTCGCCAGGATGGCGAGGGCCGGGTCGCGGCGGCGGACGACGTGCAGCGGCACGACCGGCTCGCGCACCCGGGACTCCACCAATGCGGCCAGGGCGAGCAGCACCACGCCGCCGCCGACCATGGCGGCGGTCTGCCAGGACAGCCAGTCGAAGGAGTTGCCCACGAAGGTCACCCAGATGAGCAGGACGCTGACGCCCGCCGCGATGAGGGCGGCGCCCCAGTAGTCGATGCTCACGTCCGTGCGGCGCACGGTGGGCAGGTGCAGGGTCTTGGCCAGCAGCGCGAACGCGGCCACGGTGAACGGCACCGCGATGAAGAAGCACCAGCGCCAGCCGAGCCACGAGGTGTCGGCGATGAAGCCGCCGAGCAGCGGGCCGCCGACGGTGGCCACGGCCATGACCGCGCCGAGGTAGCCGTTGTAGCGGCCGCGCTCCTTCGGGCTGATCATGGCGGCGATGACGACCTGGGCGAGGATCTGCAGCGCGCCCATGCCGAGGCCCTGGAGCGCGCGGAAGGCGATGAGCTGCCCGGTGTTCTGGGCGAAACCGCAGGCCAGCGAGGACACCATGAAGATCACGATGGCGATCTGGAGCAGCAGCTTCTTGTTGAACAGGTCCGCGAGCTTGCCCCAGATCGGGGTCGAGGCGGTCGAGGCCAGCAGGGACGCGGTGACGACCCAGGTGTACTGCGACTGGCTGCCGTTCAGCGCGCCGATGATCTGCGGGAGCGCCACCGAGACGACGGTGCCGCTGATCATCGCGACGAACAGCACGAGAAGCAGGCCACTCAATGCTTCGAGGATCTGCCTTTGGGTCATCGGCTCCGCCGCGGACGGCGCTGCCGGCTGTGCGCTCACGCGCAACCTCCTGAAGGGGAAAGAACGTCGGGGGAAGGTCCCGGATGGCGGGACCCGGATACCTTACATGCACATCGGGAAACTTTGCGCACTGGGCATATATTTCCACCGGGTAGACTTGTTCCCATCATGAGCAGCACGCCAGGGCTGCGCGAGCGCAAGAAGGCCGAGACCCGCCAGGCGGTTCACGAGGCCGCGCTCCGGCTCACCCTCGAACACGGCCTCGACCACGTCACCGTCGAGGCCATCGCCGACGCCGCCAACATCTCCCGCCGCACGTTCAGCAACTACTTCGCCGGCAAGGAGGACGCCCTCCTGTACGGCGACGAGCAGCGCCTCGGCACGCTCGTGCGCCGCGTACGCGACCAGCCGCCCGAGCTGACCGCCTGGCAGGCGCTGCGCAGCGCGCTGGAGACCCTCTACGAGGACGTCGGCGGCGGCGACCGCGACCTGCTCATCCGCACCCGCCTCGCCATGCGCCACCCCTCCCTGCTGGCCCGGCAGCTCACCGTCCGGGTCCGTTTGGAGAACGAGCTCAGCGAGGCGGTGACGGGCCGCGCCCTGCCCGACGGCGTACGACCCGAGGTGATCACCGCCGCGTTCCTGGCCGCCCTGCGCGTCGCCACCCAGTGGTGGTGCGCGGGCAACGACGACCGCGACTTCCGCGAGCTCATCGACCGGGCGCTCGGCCAGGTCGCGAGCCCGTTCCGGTGACCCCGGCCCGCCGGTCTACGCTGGTCGCGTGCTGATCCGCCCGAGAACCCCCGGAGACCTGGAGGCGTGCGTCAGGGCACTCGCCGAGGTGCAGCCCGTCGACCGCTACCCCGTGGACTGGCCGGACGACCCCGGCGGGTGGCTGACGCCACGCGGCCTGGAGCGGGCGTGGGTGGCCGCCGAGGACGGGGCGGTGCTCGGGCACGTGGGCCTGACCGCGGACCTGGCGGTCACCCGGCTGTTCGTCGTCCCGGCCGCGCGGGGGCGGGGGCTCGCCGGGCTGCTCCTCGACGCCGCCCGCGCCGCCGCGGGCGGGCGGCCGGTCACCCTGGAGGTGTCCTCCGAGGGGGAGGCGGCCATCGCCCGCTACGAGCGCTCCGGCTGGCGCCGGACCGGCAGCAGCCGCGCCACCTGGCTGAACGCGGCCGGCGAGCCCGCCCTCCTGCACCACTACGTGAGCCCCCCTCCCCGCTGACCCGCCCCGCCCCCTGCCCCCGCCCGCCGGGTTCCCGGCCGCGCAAAGACCTGGCAAGGTTCGCGTCCTCCGGGTCGGGCCGCCCCGCCGGACGGGGTAGACGTCCCCGGGAAGCGGGACGAAGGCGGAGGCGAAGATGAAGCTCACCGTGGCGGGACCGGTGCCCGCCCCCCGCACGCCCGCGTCCGCCTGATGCCCGGCAGCCCGGCGGGACCGGCCCCGCCGCCCGGGGACGACCACCCGGCAGGAGACGCCGCCCGTCAGCGCGACCCGCGGGCCGGGGGACCCGCCCCTCACGAGGGCGCGCCGGCCGATGGCGGGGGCTGGCTGACCGGGCTGGCCGTCACGCTCACCGTCGGCACCGGGACGCTGGACGTGGCCAGCTTCGCCCGGCTCGGCGGCGTGTTCAGCAGCGTCATGACCGGCAACCTGGTGGTGTCCGGGTTCGCGATCGGCACCGCCGCCTTCGCGCAGCTCCTCACGTCGGTCACGGCCATCGCCGGTTACGTGGCGGGCGTGCTCACCGGCACCCGGCTCGCGAGCCGCTTCCGCACCGGGCGGGAGGCGGCGGGCGGGGCCGGGTGGAGGTGCCCGCTAGGGGTGATCGCGGCGCTGGCGGCGGAGCTGGTGGTGCTCGCCGTGTTCGCCGCCGGCTGGTCGGCCACCGGCGCCAGGCCGGCCGCCGGCCCGCTGCACGGGCTGCTCGCCCTGGCGGCCGGGGCGATGGGCCTGCAGAGCTCGGCGATGCGCGCGCTCGGCGCGGGCCGCGCGGTGTCGACGACGTACCTGACGGGGACGCTCACCGGCGTCGTCGCCGCGCTCATCACGGTCGGCCGCCCGGAGGGGGCGCGGCTGCGCGACCTGACGGTCCTGACCGCGGTCCCGGTCGGCGCCGCCGGGGGAGCGCTGGTCATCGCGCACGCGCCCGCCGTCCTTCCCGTCATCCCCTTGGTGACGGTACTGACCGCCGTGACGGTGGCGGCCGTCCTGCGCCGCCGCCCCGTCCCGGCGGCCCGCTGACCCCGGCCGGATCATGGACCGCGGGCCCATTGTGCTCTACTAAAGGTAGTACTACTTACTGTAGAGGGATGGGTCATGCGCATCGTCATCGTGGGGGCCGGCATCGCCGGGCTGGCGGCGGCCAGAGGGTTACGGACGGCAGGACACGAGGTCACCGTCCTCGAACGCGCGCCGGCCCCGCGCGTGGGCGGCTACGCGATCGTCCTGTGGAGCAACGGCACCACCGTCCTGCGCGACCTCGGCGTCCCCCTGGACGGCCTGGGCAGGCGGCTCGACGCCCTGGAGGTGCGCAGCGCCCGCGGCCGGCCGGTGATGACCGTGGACACCGCCCGGCTGGAACGCGACCTCGGCGCGCCGACGATGGTCATCCCCCGCCGCACCCTGATCGCCCGGCTCGCCGAGGGCCTGCCGGAGGGCACCGTACGGTACGGCGCCCGCGTCACCCGTCTCCACGACGACGGCAGGACCGTACGCGCCGAGACCGAGGACGGCACGGAGCACACCGGCGACCTGCTGGTCGGCGCCGACGGCGTCAACAGCCCGGTACGCGCCGCCCTCTTCGGCGCCGCACCCGGGACCGGCGCCCGCCCGACCGGCGCGGCCACCTGGCAGGGCCTCATCCCCGCCCCCTTCGACCTCGGCTCCCGCTCACAGCTCTTCCTCGGCCGCCACGGCCTCGTCGGCCTGCACCCCGCGGGCGACGGCATGCTCCAATGGCTCATCGACCTGCGGTGGCGTCCCGGCGACCGGACCAGCCCCGAGCGCGCCCTGGCCGCCCTGCGCGAGCGGTACGCCACCTACGGCCCGCCCGTCCCCGACCTGCTGGCGGCGCTGTCGGAGAAGGACCTCGACGTCTTCCCGCACACGCGGCGCCGCGCCACCCTCCCCTGGCGGCGCGGGCGGAGCGTGCTCATCGGGGACGCCGCGCACGCCATGCCGCCCATCCTGGCCCAGGGCGCGGGCCAGGCGCTGGAGGACGTCGCGGCGCTCGCCCGCGCCCTCGCCGGAGCCACCGGCCACGACGCCGCCGCGGCGCTGCCCGCCTACGAGCGCGCCCGCAGGCGGCGGGCCGCCCTGGCCTCGGCGGCCGCCACCAGGGGCGTCGCTACCGCCGGGCCGCGTACGGCGTTCCAGGGCGACGCCGCGCTGCGCGGCGCCGCCGCCCTGCCCGACCGGCTGGCCACCTGGCTGTTCGGCCGGCTCGTCACAGGCGTCAGCACCCGCCTCGGCCGCTGACCCGCGTCCCGGACCGCAAGGATCTTCAAGACCGGGCGGGCCGGTACGCCCGACAGTGAGGGAATGACCACTCTCGTTCCCCCGCGCGGCGCGGCGCTCCGGCCGGGCCGGATGCTGGCCGTGCTGCTCACCGGGCAGGCCATGGCGTCCATGGACGGCTCGATCGTGTCCGTGGCGGCGCAGACCATCCGCGCCGAGCTGCACGCGGACGGCGCCGCGATCCAGCTCGTCGTTTCGGGCTACCTGCTGACCACCGGCGTGCTCCTGGTCACCTGCGCCAGGATCGGCGACCTCATCGGCCACCGGCGGGCGTTCCTGCTCGGGCTCGCCTGGTTCACGGCGGCGTCGCTGCTGTGCGGGCTCGCGCCGGGCCCGGCCGCGCTGGTCGCCGCCCGGGTCGCCCAGGGGATGGGGGCGGCGCTGCTCACGCCGCAGATCTTCTCCCTCATCCAGCTCCACCACGAGGGCGCGGCCCGCCGCCGGGCGATCGGCCTCTACAGCATGGTGCTGGCCCTCGGGGTCGCGCTGGGCCAGGTCGTGGGCGGGCTGGTCGCGGGCGCCGACCTGTTCGGGCTGTCCTGGCGGCCGGTCTTCCTCATCAACGTGCCCGTCGGCGTCGCCGTGCTGCTGGCGGGGCCGCGCGTGCTGCCGCGTACGCGCACCGCCGGCGGAGCCCGCCTCGACCCGGCCGGCGTCGCGGTCCTGACCGTCGCGATGACCGCGCTCACCGTCCCGCTCATCTTCGGCAGGGAGCAGGGCTGGCCCGCCTGGGCGTGGCTCTCGCTCGCCGGCGGGGCGGCACTGCTGGCGGCCTTCGCCCGGTACGAGAGCCGGGCCAGGAACCCGCTGCTGGACCCGGCGGCGCTGCGCCCTGCCGGGGTCAAGCCGGGCCTCGCGGCCTGCTGGATCGTCATGGGCTGCTACACGGTGTTCCTGCTCACGCTGACCCTGCACCTGCAGTCCGCGCTGGGGTACTCGCCGCTGCTCGCCGGGCTGGCGTTCGTCCCGTACGCCGTCGGCTTCGGCACGCTCAGCCTCACCTGGAGCCGCTACCCGCGCCGGCTCCAGGCCGCCCTGCCGGTCGCCGGGCCGGTCGCGTTCGCCGCCGGAGCGGTCCTGCTGGCGCTGCTCCTCCGCGACCGGTGGGAGCCGGTCACGGCCGTCCCGCTGCTGCTCCTCGCCGGAGCCGGGCACGCCGCCGGGTACAGCCCGCTCATCGCCAGGATCACCACGCTGGTCGAGCCGCGGCTCGCGTCCGCCGTCTCCGCGCTGAACGCCACCGGGCCCGTGCTCGCCGGGGTGACCGCCGTCGCCGGGCTCGGCAGCGTCTACTTCGCGGCGCCCGCCTCGGCCGACGGCCTCCTGCGGGTGGTGGCCGCCGTCGCCGCCCTCCTCGCGGTCGGCGCGTCGTGCGCCGCCCGGGTCGCCGTGGCCGCCCGCGCCCGGCGCGCACTTGCGGACGACTGAAGCGCCCGCTTGAGTCCGCCACAAGCGGGCCGTGCCGCAGACCGGGTCCCGGGAGGACGACGATGTCCCCGTACGACCTGATCGCGGACGCCTGGACGCCGCCACGGAGGAGCAGCGGGTGCTCTACCGGCTGCTGATCAGCGTTTCGCCCAGCGCCGCCCCTGCGGCAGGAACAGCGTCACCAGGGCGGCGACGACGGCGAGGGCGAGAGCGAGCAGAAGACGACGCATGGCTTCTCCTATGGGCAAAAGTGGCTGACAGTCCACGAATACCCACAGTAGTCGCCCCATTACACCTGTCGTTCAATGCCGGTCCTGCCGGGGCAGCGTCACCTCGTGCAGGACGAGCTGGATCGCCGCCGCGATCGGGATGGCCAGCAGCGCGCCCACGACCCCGAGCAGCGCCCCGCCGATCAGGGCCGCGATGATGGTGACCGCGGCCGGCACGTCCACGGACGACATCATGACCCGGGGCGCGATCAGGTAGTTCTCGATCTGCTGGTAGACGATGAAGAAGATCAGGCAGGCGATGCCCGTCGGCAGCGACACGAACAACCCGACGAGCGTCCCGATGGCCGCCCCGATCGTGGCGCCGACCAGGGGTATCAGGTCGGTGATGGCCACGATGAGGGAGAGCGCGAGCGCGTAAGGCACGCGGGCGATCGACAGGAAGACGAACGTCGTGACGCCCGCGATCAGCGAGATCAGCAGGTTGCCCGCGACGTAGCCGCCGATCCGCTTGATGACCTCGTCGCCCAGCAGCCGGACGCGCTCGCGGCGGCTGGCGGGCACCAGCCGGTAGCCGAGCGAGGTGATCGAACGCAGCGACGCCAGCAGGTACAACGTCAGGATGAGCACGGTCAGCGCCGAGAACACGGCGCTGACCACCACCCCGGCCGCGCCCAGCAGCCCGCCGAAGATCTGCCGCCCGAGATCGCCGCTGAGCAGGTACTGCTGCAGCCGGTCGAGCAGCTGGTACTGCTGGTCGAGCGCGCGGACCTGGGGATGGTTCCGCAGCTCGCCGATGTAGGTGGGGAGCTGGGTGACGAAGTCGCCGGTCTGGGTCGCCAGCGGGGGCACCACGGCCACGCCGAAGCCGACGAAGAAGACGATCACGCCGGTGAAGACGGCCGTGATGGCCCACTGGCGCGACAGCCCGCGCTCCTCCAGGCGGCGTACGGCGGGGTTGAGCCCGATGGCCAGGAACAGCGAGACCACGATGAGGATCAGCACCGACGCGGACGCGGCCAGCGCCTGCACCAGCAGCCAGGCGCTCAGCACCCCGAGCGCGGCGGTGAAGCCGAACGCGAACGGGTGGCCGGTCAGGGCGCGCCCGGGGCGGCCGAAGTAGGTCTCGGCCTCGCCGCGCCGCGCCCGCGAGGCGGCGGGCTCGCCCCGCACGTCGTCCGCGAGCGAACGGTACGCCTCACCGCCGGCCACGCCGCCGGGCGCGGCACTCAGAGCGCCGCCAGGCGCGGTTCCAGGGTCGCCGGCCTGGCTGTCGGCGGGGCTGGGGTGATCGGCGCCGGGGCCGGTCGGGGGGTGCGGGCGCGTCATCAGGAACCTCCGGGGAGACCCTCGCCTGCGGCCTCCTCTGCGGGGCCCAGCCGGGGGAGAACGGCATGGCTACTTCCCGGCCGCCGCCGGATATTCACCCCGTGATGGAATCGTTGCCGGACGGTCAGGCCACCCCCTGCGGCCCGCTGTCACGTGGCACACTGCGGACATGACCCACATCCACGACGAGGACCCGGCCTGCGAGGTCGCCCACGGCGACGCCCCCGCCGAGGAGACCGCAGGGGAGGCCGGGCGCACCCTGGTCGCCGTCTTCGCCTCCCCGGTGGCCGGCTGCCTGCTGCGCCTCGGCGCCGAGCTGGGCTTCCGGCCGGTCCTGCTGGAGCCCGACCCGGCGCGCGGCCTCGACGGCTTCCCCGCCGTACGCGAGATCGGCGGGCACGTGGACGCCACGGCCGACGTCGTGCTCACCGACCACCACCGCGACGAGATCGGCCCCGTCCTGCGGGACCTGCTCACGTCGCCGGCCCGCTGGATCGGCATCATGGGCAGCCCCCGCCACACGGGCCCGCACGTGCGGGCGCTGGCCGACCTCGGCGTGCCGCCGGAGGAGGTGGCCCGCGTCCGCCGGCCGATCGGGCTCAACATCGGCTCCCGCACCCCGCCGGAGATCGCCGTCGCCACCCTGGCCGGCCTGATCGCCGACCGCAACGGCCGTCCCGGCGGGTTCGCCTTCTGACGGCGGCGCCGGGTGCCTCTCGTTTCCAAGCCGTCCGCAAGCCGGCCCCGGTACCTCTGGGACGTGTGAAGAGACCTCTGCTCATCCGCGCCCTGACCGCCACCGCCACCGCCGCCGTCGCGCTGACCGTGTCCGCGCAGCCCGCCGTCGCCGCCGCGCCCACGAGCTGGAAGTGGGGCGCCATCCACTCCACCGACGGCATGGCCACCGCCTGGGGCAAGGGCGGCCTGCGGACGGTGTGGACGCAGGGCGGCTGACGGTCAGCGGCCGGGGCTCGCGTCCTCCCTCGCGAGCTGCTCGTGCAGGCGGCGGGCCGCGCGGACGAGCCCGCTCGACCCGCCACGCGCGGCGATGCCCGCGACCTCGGGGATCACGCCACGCGCCCCGGCCCAGCCGGCCACGTCGGCGGCGAACTCCAGCATCCGGGTGTGGGCGGAGGTGGCCCGCTCTCCCCGCTCCGGCAGGTGGACCGGCAGCAGGCCGCTCATGATCTGCCAGACCTCCCGGTGGGCGCCGCGCCGCGCGCACTCGTCGAGGGCCCGCACCACGACGGCGGGCCGCACGCGGTCGAGCAGGCGCAGGCAGCGCGCCAGTTGCCGGCCGCACTCGGCGGCGGGCAGGGACCCCGTGGCGACCGCGCGCAGCAGCGGCTCCCTGCAGCGTTCGGCGTCCCAGCCGTCCTCGCCCAGCAGGACGCCCAGCAGCAGCGCCATCCCCTCGCCCGCCGGCCCCTCCTGGTGGCAGAGCCGGGAGATCTCCGGCCGGAGACTGCCGGGCCCCCGCCAGTCGTCGTACAGGTAGGGGATGAAGTGCATGGCCGCGACCTCCCGGTCGGAGGGCAGCACCAGCCACCACATCGACATGTTGTAGCTCATCCAGTGGCGGGGCGGCGGATCGCGGAACAGGGCGTCAACGAACGCGATCCCGGTCGGCTCCCGCCGGACGCGCGGCCGGGGGCCCGGGCCGGGGACGGCGGGCCACTCGACGCCCGTCACGGGCTCGGGCCGGTCGGTCAGCCAGCGCGTCAGCGTGACGCCCGCCTCGGAGGTCAGCCGGCCGGCGCGCGCCACCACGCCGGGGTCCACCGAGCGCGGCAGCCGCAGCAGCGCCTGCCCCAGGTCGTCGGGCAGCGCCCGGACGCCGTCGCGCTCGTACCCTTCGAGCCTGGCCACCAGCTCGGCCGGGTCGACGTGGCCCGAGGTGTGGGTGGGCGTGGCCAGCAGGTACGGCGGCAGCGCCCCCTTCACCAGCGCGGCGTGGACCTCGGCGCAGCGCCGCAGCATCGCCCCGTAGAGCGGCGAGACCCGCCCCGGGCCGGGCAGCCGCCCTTCGGCGGTGAGCGCGACGGCCTCCCCGGCGGCGGCGCGGAGCAGCGCCTCCGTCCACTGCTCCAGAAGCGGCCAGTTGCCCGTCCGGCGCAGCTCCGTCGGCTCGTCCGGCGCCCTCCTGGCGTGCGGGTGCCGGACGAAGCCGTCGAGCCAGCGTTCGAAGGCGAACTCGTGGTGGAGCTGGTTGTAGGTGCGGGCCAGCGTCTCCATCGCGGGGCGGACGGGACGGCGGGCGGGCGCGTCGAACACGGGCGGCTCGCCCGGCTCGAAGACGTCGGCCGGCACGGCCTCCGCCTCGACCGCGCCGTAAGCGGGGGCCAGGCGGGCGGCGAGGTCGGGCGGCAGGACGGCCGCCGCCTCCCGCACCGCCTCCGCACCCACGGCCGTCATGCGCCCCGCGTGCTTGACGGCCCAGCGGACCGCGCGCTCCCGCACCTCGTACGACTCGCACAGGAACGCCGAGGCGAGCGCGGGCGCCAGCTCGTCGAGGTCGCCGGAGGCGTCGCGGGCGGCCCGGTCGAGCAGCGTCAGCCCCGCCCGGACGAGCTTGCTCTCGGGACGGAACAGCAGCGCCGTCACCGCCTCGCCGACCTCCTCGCCGCTCAGCGTGACGCCGGGCCCGCGCAGCATCCGCAGGGCCAGCTCGGCGACCGGGCCGGGGGCGGCCGGCAGCAGCCGCAGGTAGTCACGGACCCGTTCCTGGTCGGGGGCCGGATCGAGCAGGTCGTGCAGCCGTACGAAGAAACGCAGGTCGACGGCCGTGCCGCCGCGCAGGAACCGGCTCAGGCAGCCCTCGACGAGCCGCTCGCGGCCGACCGGAGCCGTCTCCGCGAGCGCGCGCAGCCAGGAGCGGCCCGAAGGGGCGTCGGCCCGGTCGTCGCGCAGCGCCCGGCCCACGCCCTCGGCCTCGAACAGCCGGGGGATCAGGTGCGGGGCGAGCGGGTCGGCGGCGAGGTCGGGCTCGGTGGACACCCAGGCGACGACCAGCGGCTCGTGCTCGGGCGGTGCGCCGCCGGCGCGGCGCAGCAGCTCCAGCGTCAGGCCGGCGGCGCCGTTGTCGAGCTGGGCGCGGGTGCCGCGCAGCCGGGCGGCCAGGCGGGCGGCGAGGTCGGCCCGCCACTCCGCGGGCCGGGCCGCGACGACCCTCAGCAGCGGCTCGATCGGCATCGTCTCGCGCCACTCGGCGAAGTCGCGCCGGAGGAGCCAGTCGGTGACCGCGGCCGGGCCGCCCAGGGTGCCCGCTCCCGCGACGCGGAGGGGCGCGATCCAGGCGTTGCGCATGTTCCAGTCGACGTGGTGCTGGTGCTCCTGGTAGGGCCCCTGCCACCACCAGCTCTGCGCGACCTCCGTGGCCATGCCCTGCGCCACCTGTTCACGGACGAACTCCCGCATGGCCCGCTGCTCCGCCTCCTGCGCCCGCTGCCGGGCCGCGTCGAACCGGGCGTGGGCGGCCGCGCGCGCCTCGCCCACGTACGCGCGCAGCCGTCCGGCGATCTCGCGGCGCTCCTCCGCGCCGAGCCGCAGCACCACGTCGGCCGCCGCCGCCGCGTCACCGGCGGCGACGGCGCGCCGGAGACCGTGCCATCCGCTCGCGCTCGCGGGAATCTCGTCGGGGGGTGGGCAGGCGCGCCCGGGCGCCCGCTGAGCAGTCGTCATGGAGCAGAACACTAGAGATCATCACCGACAGACCGCGCGCGCCGGGACGGCGGAAGGGCATGCGGGAGGTGGGAGCGGGTAGGAACCCGCGCGCCCGGCCTTCCGCCCCGCGTCGGACGGCGGCTGGGACGCATGCCGGACGGACGCCGGGTGGGGAGGGCAGGGGTGGCGCACGAGTTCCGGGTGTGGGCGCCCGAACGCGAACGGGTGGAGCTGGTCCTGGGGGAGCGCAGGCTCCCCATGCGGCCGGCCGCCGGCGGCTGGTGGGAGCGCGCGGTGGAGGAGGCGGGGCCGGGCACCGACTACGCGTACGCGCTGGACGGCGGCCCGCCGTGGCCCGATCCGCGCTCGCCGTACCAGCCGCACGGTCCGCACGGGCCCTCCCGGCTGGTCGGCCACGCCGCCTTCCCCTGGACCGACGCCGCCTGGCGGGGCACCCCGCTGCCCGGCGCGGTCCTGTACGAGCTGCACGTCGGCACCTTCTCGCCCGAGGGCACCTTCGACGGCGTGATCGAGCGCCTGCCGCACCTGGCCGAGCTGGGCGTGGACGCGATCGAGCTGATGCCGGTCGCCGAGTTCTCCGGCCGCCGCGGCTGGGGCTACGACGGCGTCTCGCTGTACGCCCCCCACCACGCCTACGGCGGCCCCGACGGGCTCAAACGCCTGGTGGACGCCTGCCACGCGCACGGCCTCGGCGTCGTCATGGACGTCGTCTACAACCACCTCGGCCCCTCCGGCAACTACCTGCCGCGGTTCGGCCCCTACTTCACCGGCCGCCACAGCACCAACTGGGGCGACGGGGTCAACTTCGACGGCCCCGGCAGCGGCGAGGTACGCGCGTTCGTCATCGACAACGCCCTCATGTGGCTGCGCGACTACCACTGCGACGGCCTGCGCCTCGACGCCGTGCACGCCATCGCCGACGACTCGGCCGCGCACATCCTGGAGCGGCTCGCCGAGGAGGTCGCGGAGCTGGCGGCGCACGTGCGCCGCCCGCTGTTCCTCATCGCCGAGAGCGACCTCAACGACCCCCGCTTCGTCCGCTCCCGCGAGAGCGGCGGCTACGGGCTCGACGCGGCCTGGGCCGACGAGTGGCACCACGCCCTGCACGCGGTGCTGACCGGCGAGCGCGACGGCTACTACGCGGACTTCGGCCCGCTCGGCCTGCTCGTCAAGGCCCTGCGCCAGGCGTGGGTGTACGACGGCACGTGGTCGCCGCACCGCGGCCGGACCCACGGGAGGTCCCCGGCGGGGCTGCCCGGCCACCGGTTCGTCGTGTGCGCGCAGAACCACGACCAGGTCGGCAACCGGGCGCGGGGCGAGCGGTCCGGCGCGCTGATGAGCGAGGGCCGGCTGCGGGTCGCCGCCGCGCTGCTGCTCACCGCCCCCTTCACGCCGATGGTGTTCCAGGGCGAGGAGTGGGGGGCGAGCACCCCGTTCCAGTACTTCACCGACCACGAGGACCCCGAGCTGGGCCGCGCGGTCAGCGAGGGCCGCCGCCGGGAGTTCGCAGCCTTCGGATGGGAGCCCGGACAGGTGCCGGACCCGCAGGACCCGGCCACGTTCGAACGCTCCCGCCTGGACTGGAGCGAGCCCGGCAAGGAGCCGCACGCCCGGCTGCTGGCCTGGCACCGCGAGCTGATCGCGCTGCGGCGGCGGCTGCCGGCGCTCACCGACGGCCGGCTCGGCCGGGTCCGCGCCGGCGGCGACGAGGCGGCCGGGCTGGTGTCCGTCGAGCGGGGGCCGGTCCTGGTCGCGGCCAACCTCGGGGGAGAGGCGCGGGTCGTGCCCGCCCGGGGCCGCACCCGCCTGCTGGCCGCCTCGGACCCCGGGATCACGCTGTCCGGGGACGACCTGACCCTGCCGCCCGACACCGTGGCGATCCTGGGAGGCTGAGCCGATGACCGACGCGTGGGGCATCGACCAGGAGTACGAGGACGCCGCCGGCCGCCGCCGCCGGGTGCCGCCGGAGACCGTCGCCACCCTGCGCGCCGTCATCGGCCTCCCGCCGGAGCCGGAGACCCTGGTGGTGCGGCGCGGCGACCGGGTCGGGGCCGCCGACCTCGTCCTGGAGGACGGCGCCGAGCTGCGCGTCGACGGCGCCCTTCCGCCCGACCTGCCGTACGGCTACCACACGCTGCGCCGCCCCGGCGAGGACACCGTGCACCGGCTCATCGTCAGCCCCGGCCGCTGCCGGCTGCCCGCCCGCCGGGCCTGGGGATGGGCCGTGCAGCTCTACGCGGCGCGCTCCCGTACGAGCTGGGGCGTCGGCGACCTGGCCGACCTGCGCCGGCTCGCGAGCTGGGCGGCACGGCGCGGCGCCGGGTTCCTTCTGGTCAACCCGCTGAACGCGACCGCGCCGGTCGTCCCCGTCCAGCCGAGCCCGTACTATCCGGCCAGCCGCCGCTTCCACAGCCCGCTCTACCTGCGGATCGAGGACGTCCCCGGCGCGGCGGCGGTCCTGGACGAGGAGACCGTGGCCCGGGGGCGCGCGCTCAACGACCGGCCCGAGCTCGACCGCGACGCCTCCTGGCGGCTCAAGCTCGCCGCGCTGGAGAGCGTCCACGCCGCCGCCCCGCCCGGCGCCGAGTTCGAGCGGTGGCGGGCCGCCCGGGGCCGGGCGCTGGAGGAGTTCGCCACGTGGTGCGCCCTCGCCGAGCGGCACGGGCCGAGCCGGCGGGCCTGGCCGGCCGAGTACCGCCGCCCGGACGGCCCCGCCGTGGCCCGCTTCGCCCGCGACCACGCGGACCGGGTCCGCTTCCACGCCTGGCTGCAGTGGCTCACCGAGCGGCAGCTCGCCGCGGCCGCCGCCGAGCTGCCGATCATGCAGGACCTGCCCGTCGGCGTGGACCCGGACGGTGCCGACGCCTGGTCCTGGCAGGACCTGCTCGCCGAGGGCGTCAGCGTCGGCGCGCCCGCCGACGAGTTCAACGCCGCCGGACAGGACTGGGGCCTGCCGCCTTTCGTGCCCTGGAAACTGCGGCGGGCCGGGTACGCGCCGTTCGCGGAGAGCGTCCGCGCCGCCATCGCCGCCTCCGGCGGGCTGCGCATCGACCACGTGATGGGCCTGTTCCGCCAGTGGTGGATCCCGTCCGGCGCGGGCGCGGGCCAGGGCGCCTACGTCCGTTACCCGGCCGGCGACCTGCTCGACATCGTCGCCCTGGAGAGCCACCGCGCCGGCGCGCCCGTGATCGGCGAGGACCTCGGGACGGTCGAGCCCGGCGTGCGCGAGACGCTCGCCGGGCGCGACCTGCTCTCCTACCGCCTGCTCTGGTTCGAGGAGGACGACCCCGCCGCCTGGCCGGAGCGGGCGATGGCCGCCGTCACCACGCACGACCTGCCCACGGTCGCGGGCCTGTGGGACGGCGGCGACCTGGCCGAGCAGCGCCGTCTCGGCCTCGAACCCAACGAGGAGGGCTCGCGCGCCCTGCGCGACGCGCTCGCCGCCCACGGCGGCCTCGAACCCGGCGCCGGCGCCGCCCAGGCCGTCCTCGCCGCCTACCGGCGGCTGGCCGGGGCGCCGTCGCTGCTGCTGACGGCGACTCTCGACGACGCCCTCGCGATGCCGGGCCGCCCCAACATCCCGGGCGCCGACGGCCTGCGCCCCAACTGGCGGCTGCCGCTGCCGGTGCCGCTGGAGGAGCTGGAGCGGCTGCCCCTGCCCCGGGAGCTGGGCGAACTGCTGTCCGCCGCGGTCCACGGCAGCGCGAAAGGGGCTTCCGGGCGGTGAGCGCCCCCGGCGGGCCGGTGGCGCAGCACGGACGGTCACGCTCCGCCACCACGTCGTCGCCGACGGAATATGGTGACGTTCCAAAATGAGGGTTTTGCGCAAAACCGCCGAACGCGGTTCGATCTTGCTCCATCCTGGCCCCTGACAAACGGCAGACGCAGAAGGAGTTCCATGATCAACCGATATCGGGCGCTGCTCTCGGCGGTGACCGCCCTGGTCACGCTGGGGACCGTCGCCGTCGCCCCGGCGGGGGCGTCCGCGGCGGCCGCGCCCGTCAGCGTGACCTTCGCCGCCACGGAGGACGTCTTCGTCAGCCAGGCCGAGCCCGCCAAGAGCTTCGCCACCGCCACCTGGCTCAGCGTGTGCGGCTCCGGCTGCGGCAGCACCACCGCCGGTCAGCGCCTGGGCCTGACCCGCTTCAAGGTCACCGGCATCCCGGCGGACGCCGAGGACGTCAAGGTCACCCTGGACGTCGTCTCCGCCAGGACGACCGCCACCACCGTCTCCGTGCGCGAGGTGACCGGCTCGTGGACCGAGGCCGCCACGACGTGGAACACCCGCCCCGCCGTCGGCACGGGCGTGGTCGGCTCGCACACCGGGTTCACCGCGGGGGCGACGGCCAGGCTGGACGTCTCCTCGGCCGTGGACGGCGACGGCACCTACGACTTCGCGCTCACCGGGACGTCCGACACCACGACCGTGCTGATGTCCTCCCGCGAGACCGGGGACCGCGGGCCGAAGCTCACGGTCACCTACACGCCGGGCTCCGGGGACGAGCAGACCGCCGGGCCGCTGCCGTTCACGCTGCCGGGCACGGCGGCGCTGCGGGCCTCGGGCAAGAAGGTCTTCGCGCACTATTTCACGCCCTACCCGCTCTCGCTTGACAATGCCGCTCCGGAAAACGATTACTACGCGCGCAACTACCTCAAGCCCGAAGGGGAGAGCGGCAAGCACGCCGCCTACGGCGGGCTGCTGCGCGACCGGCCGACCGGCCGCGACCCGATCAGCGGCGACTACGCCCTGGCGGACCTCAAGACCGAGGTCAGGCAGGCCGTCGCGGCCGGCCTGGACGGCTTCACCGTGGACATCCTGTCGGTGACCAGCGCGCACTGGACGCGAGTGCAGAACCTGATCAAGGCCGCCGAGGCCGTCGACCCCGGCTTCAAGATCGTGCTCATGCCCGACACGAACGGCCTGGCCTCGGTCGACAGCGCCACGCTCGCCTCGGCCATGGCCAAGCTGGCCGCCTCGAAGTCGGTCCTCAGGCTCGCCGACAACCGCCTGGTCGTGGCGCCGTTCAAGGCCGAGGGCCGGACCGCCGCATGGTGGGCCGACTGGATGAAGACCATGGAGAGCGCGCACGGCATCAAGGTCGCCCTCGTGCCCTGCTTCCTCGACTTCGGCAAGAACCGCGACGCCTTCGCCCCCATCAGCTACGGCTTCTCCAACTGGGGCGGCCGCAACCCCGCGGCGAACGCCAACCTGACCGCCAACATCACCACCGCCCACGGACTGGGCAAGATCTGGATGCAGCCGGTGTCCGTCCAGGACGAGCGGCCCAACCAGGGCGTCTTCGACGAGGCGGGCAACACCGAGAACCTGCGGGCCACGTGGAAGGGCGCGATCGACGGCAAGGCCGACTGGGTGCAGCTCACCACCTGGAACGACTACTCGGAGAACACGCAGTTCGCGCCCTCCAGGAACGCGGGGTGGACCTACCTGGACATCAACGCCTACTACCTGACCTGCTACAAGCTCGGCTGCCCGAAGATCACCAACGACGTGGCCTACCTCACCCACCGCGTCCAGCCGGTCGCGGCGGCGCCGTCGTACGCGCAGACGAAGCTGATGAAGCTGCGCGGCGGCAGCACCGCGGCCCGTGACACGGTCGAGGTGCTGAGCATGCTCACCGCCGCGGCCAGGGTGTCGGTCACGGTCGGCGGCACGACGCAGACCTACGACGCTCCCGCCGGGGTGTCGGCCAAGACGTTCCCGCTCAGGACGGGCGCCGCCTCGGCGACCGTCTCCAGGAACGCGGCGACGGTGGCGAAGGTCGTCTCGCCGTACGCGATCAGCGCGACGCCGTACGTGCAGGACCTGCACTACCGCGCGGTGTCCAGCGACCGCTGACCGTACCTGATCTACAATGTAAAGGCGGCGCGCTCTGCCGCGGATGACGCCGATCGGCCTGGACGAGGCGCCCGCGGCGCTGGAGGCCATGGGCGCCGGCTCCGGCGGGGGCCGCCGGGTGATCACCTTCGCCTGACGGCCGCCGGACCCGGCGGTGGGCTCGGGGCGACGTCGCCCTCCAGCAGGGCCGTCCCGAGCGGGGTGCGGGTGTGCAGGACGGCCGTGCCGTCGCGGCGGGTGTCGATCAGCCCGGCCTCGCGCAGGACGGTGGCGTGCCTGCTGGCGGTGGCGGGGGAGACGCGCAGCAGGCGGGCGAGCTGGGTCGTGGTGACGTCGCGGTCGAGCGCGTGCAGCACGGCGGAGCGGTTGGCGCCCATGAGCGCGCTCAGGTCGGCGCCGCCGGTCCGCCGGGCGGCCGGCCGCCACCGGTGCCGCTGAGGAATCGGGTAGATCAGCACGGGCGGCAGCCCGGGGTCGGCCATCGACAGCGGCGTGCGCTGGCAGAAGTACGACGGCACCAGCCGCAGCCCGCGCCCGCCCAGCGCCAGGTCCTGGTCCACGACGTAGTCGACCTCCAGGACGGGTGGCGTCCAGCGGATCGGCGGCCCGAGCCCGGCGAGCAGCGCCTCGACGCCGCCGCCGAGCACGACGCCGGCGCGGCTGTCGCGGTCGGCGGCGAAGGCGGCGTCGACGGACGCCTGGAACGGGGCGACGGCGGCGGCGTGGTAGTCGCGCAGGGCGTCGGCGAGCCTGTCGAGCGCGCGGGCGTCGCCCTCGGCGAGTGGCCGGGCCCAGCGGGGCAGCGGCCGGTGCCGGGCGAGCCGGCCCAGCTCGGCGGCCAGCCGCCGCCTGGGGGTGCGGCGCAGCGCCTCCAGCCCGTGGCCGAGGCCGCGGCCCGCCTCGTACGGGGTGAGGAAGTCGGGGAAGTACGGCCCGGCCGGGGCGAGCGCGTCCAGCAGGAGCGCGCCGGGCCGCATGCGGGCGGTCCGCGCCGGTTCGGCGTGCAGGGCCGCGAACCAGTGGCGGAAGGCCAGCGGGCGCAGCCGGTCGCGGAGCCGGAAGCGGGTGAAGACGACCTCCCAGAGGGGGTCGGGCTGGTCGGCGAGGGTGACGCGGGTCAGGTCGTCGGCGGTGAAGTGGATCCTCAGGGTCCCCATGCAGTCCCTCATGCCTTGACTGCGCCTGTCATCCCGTACGACACCACGGAGGCAACGAGCCGTCAACCCGAAAAGCGGCATTTGTCGTGTTTGCGGCCAGGTGTAAAGGCTCTACCGCCCAGCCCCGCCCGCCGGACACCATCGATCGCGTCGAAAGGAGGCGACATCCCTGTGAGGATCCCGCGTTCCGCCCGCCGACTCACGGCCGCCGTGGCCGCCGTGTGCGGGCTCGTCCTGGCCCTGGCTCCCCCGGCGGCCGCCGAGCCCGCCCCCGTCACGGTCGAACCCCTGCCCGTCACCGCCGTCGCGCCGATGGGCGCCAAGGCCGCCGCGCTGACCGCCCGGGCCCGCTCCGGCCGGGCCCGCTCCGCCGCCCCCGCCGGCGCGGCGCGGGGAGAGCCCGCCGGGACGCTGGCCGCCCGCCGCTTCCACGAGCTCCAGCTCAACCTCTGCAACAGCGGGCACGCCGGCTGCTACGCCGACGGCCTGGCGGTCTACGAGGGCGGCGACCTGATCTACTACCTGGCGCCCGACCTGGTGACGCTCAACGAGATCTGCGCCGGTGACCTGCCGGCCTACCTGCAGCCGTCGCTCGCCGAGGCCTGGCCGGACGACTGGACGTACTCGGTCTTCTACCCGGCGCTGAACAAGCAGACCGGCGCCCCGATCACCTGCACGAACGGCGACAGCTTCGGCAACGCCGTCCTCGGCCGGGTCCCCGTCGCGCTGTGGCAGGGCGTCAACGGCTGGGCCGGCGAGTACACCACGCAGGACAGCGGCAACGAGAAGCGCACGTTCGCCTGCGCGTACGCGATCGGCGACCACCTGTCGTGCGCCACCCACCTCAGCGCGGCCAGCGAGCCGATCGCGCTGGCGCAGTGCCAGGCGCTGATGTTCAGCGCGGTGCCGGCGATCCGGTCGGCGGAGGGGATCTCGGGCAAGACCGTCGTCGGCGGCGACTTCAACCTCGAGTACGACACCTCCGACCCGGAGAACGCCCAGAACTGCGTGCCGGGCGGCAACACCCGCAAGGGCGACGGCGACGTACAGCACGTGATCTTCAGCAACGACCTGACGTTCGGGAGCACCAGCAAGTACGGCCTGACCTACACCGACCACGACGGCTTCCTGGTCCGGCTGACGAAGCCCTGACTCGGGGGGCGGGCGTGAGCCCGGGGCGCGCTGCGGGAGCGCGGCCCCGGGCTCCGCTCACGTGCCGCTCTCGGCCAGGGGAACGGCCGGGACCGCGGCCACAGGGGTGGCCGCCGGTACGGGGGCCGGCGCGGGCACGGGGGCCGGCCGGCCGGTGAGCACGGGGTGGAGGGCCCGCCGCTCGGGGCGGCGCGGGCGCGGGATCTGCGGGCGGTGCGCCGGGTGGCGCGGGCGGCGGCGCCGGGCGTGCGGAGCGCTCGCGGGGGAGCCGGGGCGTCCGACGTCCGCGGAAGCCGGGGAGCCGGTTCCGGGGGAGACGCCTTCGGGGGTACGGGGGCCGGATGCCGGGGCGGAGGAGTCCAGCAGTGTCTCCTCCAGCACCTGCATGAGCATCAGGCCGATCAGGGCCAGGATCGGGATGGCCAGTGCCACGACGAGGATGATGTTCACCTCCCACGGGACGTCGCGTCTTCGCCCGCCCTGCCGGCCGGGCGTCGTGCGGCCACTACCTCGGATAATTCCAAATAAACCGGACATCTTGCGGGAATGAGGAGGGCCCGGTCCCGACACACCGGAAGGGGAGCCGACATGGCCGAGCAGCGTGACGTCATCGCGGTGCTGACGCACGACCACCGCGAGGTCGAGCAGATCTTCTCCGAGCTCGAAAGCATGCGGGGCGCGATCGGCGAGCGGCCCAAGCTGCTGGCCGAGAACGCCGTCATCGAGCTCGTCCGCCACTCCGTGGCCGAGGAGCAGTTCCTCTACCCGGCCGTGCGCCGGCACGTGCCGAACGGCGACGAGATCGCCGACGACGAGATCGCCGAGCACGCCGCCGCCGAGCGGACCATGCAGGACCTCGAACACCTGGAGCCCGGCGACGACCGGTTCTGGCCCACGCTGGACCAGCTCATGGCCGAGGTCCGCCACCACCTCAGGGAGGAGGAGGACGAGCTGTTCCCCCGGCTGCGCGCGGCGTGCGGCCAGGAGCGGCTCGAAGAGCTGGGCGCCAAGGTCGAGCGGGCCAAGAAGACGGCCCCGACGCGCCCCCACCCCTCCGCGCCCGACACCCCGCCGGGCAACCGGCTGCTGATGCCCGGGGCCGGGCTGGTGGACCGCATCCGCGACGCCCTGACCGGCCGCGGCCGCGGCCGCTCCTGACCACCGGAGCCGATCAGCGGAGGCTCTCGCTCACCAGCCGCCCGCAGGGGGACCGGTGATCGGCTCCGAAGGGCGGCCGTCCACGCCGACCGGGACCTCGCCGTGCAGCATGACCCGGTGCATGACGCGCGGCTGCCCGAGCCGCCGCGTGTCGGAGGGCGCGAGGTGCATGGTGGCGCGGTTGTCCCAGAAGGCCACGTCGCCGGGCTCCCACCGGAAGCGCACGGTGTACTCCGGGCGGGTCGCCTGCCCCAGCAGCAGCTCCAGCAGCGGCCCGCTCTCCAGCCTGGAGACCTCCGCGACGCGCTCCAGGTAGTAGCCGTTGACGAACAGCACCCGTTCGCCCGTCTCCGGATGCACCCGCACCAGCGGGTGCAGGGTCGCGACCTGGTGGGAGAGCAGGTGCCGGACGTAGGCGTCGCCGTCCGCGCGCGGCTGGTAGCCGACGCCGAGGCGGTGCTCGGCGCGCAGGCCGTCCACGAAGCGGCGCACCGGCTCCGACAGCCCTTCGTACGCGGCCACCAGGTTCGCCCACGTCGTGTCGCCCCCGTACGCGGGCACGCTCTCGGCCCGCAGGATCGTCGCGGCCGGCGGATCGATCCGCGCGCCGTGGTCGCAGTGCCAGCCCCGCAGGTGCGAGTGCCGCCGCCGCTCCAGCCACTCCTCGTGCTCCATGCCGTACCGGCCGGCCAGCTCCAGCCGGTCGGCGGTGGTCTCCACCTCGGGGAACCCCTCGGGCGAGGCCGAACCGCGCCGGCCCGGCACGACCGGCTCGCCGAAGCGGCGGGCCAGGGCGACGTGCCCGGCGTGGTCGAGCCGCTGGCCGCGGAAGAAGACCACCTTCCACCGGTGCAGCGCCTCCCTGATCAGCGCCACGGCCGCGTCGTCCGGCCCGGCCGCCAGGTCGATCCCGTCGATCTCCGCGCCGATGTGCCCCGCCACCGGCCTGACCCGCACGCCCGTCTCCGCCGTCACGCGGCATCTATACCCCGCCGCTTTGCCGGAACATGCACCCGTACGGGCGGGTCGATGGTTTTCCGCCGATCCGCGCCCGGGAACGGGACGATCTGCGACCCACGGACGAGGCGGAGGCGGTGACATGCCGAGCAAGGAGCAGGTGCTGCGGCTGCTGGCCCAGGGACACACCTACGGCGAGATCGCGCGGCGGCTGGACGTCCCCGCCGGGCAGGCGTACCTCGTCGCGACCGGCATCCCGGCCGACGGCGGCGGCACCGTCACCCGCGCCCAGCGGCAGCGGCCCGGGATGCTCCGCGCCCACGCGCAGCGCCTGGTCAACCCGCGCCAGGTCAACCCGGTCGTCCGGGAGGACGTGCACGCCTGGGTCCGCAGGCGGGCCTGGAGCGAGCGGGCCGCGGAAGAGAGCTGAGGATCATGAACCTACCTGGCGGCCTGAGCTCCTGGCCGGTCCTGCGGCAGCTCACCGGGCCCGACCGGTCCGGGCGCGGCGCGGCGGTCCGGTCGGCGCGCACCGACCACCTCACGGCGCGTACGGCCGCCGCCGACCGCGTGGTCAAGTCGGTGTGCCCGTACTGCGCGGTGGGCTGCGCGCAGAACGTCTACGTCAAGGACGAGCGGGTCGTGCACGTCGAAGGCGACCCCGACTCCCCGGTCAGCCGGGGCCGGCTGTGCCCCAAGGGCGCGGCCACGCTCCAGCTCACCACCGGGCAGAGCCGCCTGCACCAGGCGCTCTACCGGCCGCCGGGCGCCGCCGACTGGCAGGAGATCGACCTCGGCACCGCCCTCGACATGATCGCCGACCGGGTGATCGCCACCCGGCGGGAGACCTGGGAGTGGGAGCAGGACGGCAAGCGCACCGCCCGCACGATGGGCATCGCCAGCCTGGGCGGCGCCACGCTGGACAACGAGGAGAACTACCTCATCAAGAAGCTGCTCACGGCGCTCGGCGTGGTGCAGATCGAGAACCAGGCCCGGGTGTGCCACAGCTCCAGCGTCGTCGGGCTCGGCACGTCGTTCGGGCGCGGCGGCGCGACCACGTTCCTCCAGGACCTCCAGCACTCCGACTGCGTGGTCATCCAGGGCTCGAACTTCGCCGAGGCGCACCCGGTCGGCTTCCAGTGGGTGATGGAGGCCAAGGCGCGCGGCGCGGTCGTCATCCACGTGGACCCGCGCTTCACCCGTACCAGCGCGCTGGCCGACCTGCACGTGCCCATCCGGGCCGGCTCCGACGTGGCCTTCCTCGGCGGGATCATCAACCACGTCCTGCAGAACGAGCTGTACTTCCGCGAGTACGTCGTCGCCTACACCAACGCGGCCACGATCCTGCGCGAGGACTACCGCGACACCGAGGACCTCGGCGGCGTCTTCTCCGGCTTCGACCCGGACGGCCGCCACTACTCCAGCGAGAGCTGGCAGTACGAGGGCATGTCCACCGTGGCCGCCTCCGGTCAGCGGGACCAGGCCTACGACAGCGACTACGCCGAGCACGTGGCCGGTGGCTCCGAGACGCGCGGCGCGATCGGCCACTCGATGGAGGGCAGCCCGCGCCGCGACGAGACCCTGACCGACCCGCGCTGCGTCCTCCAGGTGCTGAAGCGCCACTTCGCCCGCTACACGCCGGACATGGTCGAGCGCACCTGCGGGATCTCGCCGGAGCTGTTCGCGAAGGTGTGCCGCCACCTGACGGAGAACTCAGGGCCCGAGCGCACCGCCGAGTTCGTCTACGCGGTCGGCTGGACCCAGCACAGCGACGGCTCCCAGTTCATCCGCGCCGCCTCCATCCTGCAGCTCCTGCTCGGCAACATGGGCCGGCCCGGCGGCGGCATCCAGGCGCTGCGCGGGCACGCCAGCATCCAGGGCTCCAGCGACATCCCGACCCTGTTCAACCTGCTGCCGGGCTACATCCCGATGCCGCACGCCCACCGGCACGAGACGATGAACGCCTTCCTCATGGCCGACGCCCCGCACAAGGGCTACTGGGCCGACATGCCGAACTACCTGGTCAGCCTGCTCAAGGCGTGGTGGGGCCCGGCGGCCCGCGAGGACAACGACTTCCGCTTCGACTGGCTGCCCAGGCTCACCGGCAGCCACAGCACGTACGACACCGTGATGGCCCAGCTCGACGGCTCCTGCAAGGGCTACTTCCTGCTCGGCGAGAACCCCGCCGTCGGCTCGGCCAACGCGAGGATGCAGCGCCTCGGCATGGCCAACCTGGACTGGCTGGTGGTGCGCGACTTCAACCTCATCGAGTCGGCCACCTGGTGGAAGGACGGCCCCGAGATCGAGACCGGCGAGCTGCGCACCGAGGACATCGGCACCGAGGTGTTCTTCCTGCCCGCCGCCGCCCACACCGAGAAGAGCGGCAGCTTCACCAACACCAACCGCATGCTGCAGTGGCACCACCAGGCCGTCGAACCGGCCGGCGACGCCCGCAGCGAGCTGTGGTTCATGTACCACCTGGGCCGCGTCATCCGGGACAAGCTGGCCGGCTCCACCGACCCGATGGACGCGCCGGTGCTCGCCCTCACCTGGGACTACCCGGTCGAGGGCAGCCAGGCCGAGCCGATCGCCGAGGCCGTGCTCGCCGAGATCAACGGCTGGGACGAGCACGGCGAGCCGCTGCCCGGATACGCCGCGCTCAAGGCGGACGGCTCCACCTCGTGCGGCTGCTGGATCTACTGCGGGGTCTACAAGGACGGCGTCAACCAGGCCGCCCGCCGCAAGCCCGCCGAGGAGCAGGACTGGATCGCCGCGGAATGGGCCTGGGCCTGGCCGGACAACCGGCGGCTGCTGTACAACCGGGCCTCGGCCCGCCCCGACGGCAGCCCCTGGAGCGAGCGCAAGAAGCTCGTCTGGTGGGACGCCGGCCAGGGCCGCTGGACCGGCTACGACGTGCCCGACATCGACGCCACCAAGCCGCCCGGCTACCGGCCCGCCCCGGACGCCACCGGCACCGACGCGCTGTCCGGCATCGACCCGTTCATCATGCAGGCCGACGGCAAGGGCTGGCTGTTCGCCCCCGCCGGGGTGGTGGACGGCCCGCTGCCCGTCCACTACGAGCCGCAGGACTCGCCGGTGCGCAACCCGCTCCACCCGGACCAGCAGCGCAACCCGGCCCGCATGATCTTCCCGCACGAGCACAACCGCGCCAACCCCAGCGGCGACGAGCCCGGCGCCGAGCTCTACCCGTACGTCGTCACCACCTACCGGCTGACCGAGCACTTCACCTCCGGCGCGATGAGCCGCACCGTGCCCTACCTGGCCGAGCTGCAGCCGGAGATGTTCTGCGAGGTCTCGCCCGAGCTGGCCGCCGAGCGCGGCCTCGTGCACGGCGACTGGGCCACGATCGTGACCGCCCGCAACGCCATCGAGGCCCGGGTGCTGGTCACCCGCAGGATGCCCGCGCTGCACCTGGACGGCCAGGTCGTGCACCAGATCGGGCTGCCGTTCCACTTCGGGCCCAACGGCCTGGTCACGGGCGACGCCGCCAACGAGCTGTCGGCGATCACCCTCGACCCGAACTCCCACATCCAGGAGGTCAAGGCGTTCTCGGCCGACATCCGGCCGGGCCGCCGCCCGCGTGGCCCCGGGGTGAACGACCTCGTCCGCGACCAGCAGCGGCGTGCGGGCGTCACCGACCGAACCGGCATGGAGGTCTGATGAGCGCCGACCCGGCGACCGCGAGCGGCTACACCGGCCACCCCCGGCGGATGGGCTTCTTCACCGACACCAGCGTCTGCATCGGCTGCAAGGCGTGCGAGGTGGCCTGCAAGGAATGGAACGCCGTCCCGGACGACGGGATGACCTTCACCGGCATGTCCTACGACAACACGATGAGCCTGAGCGCCGACACCTGGCGGCACGTCGCGTTCGTCGAGCAGCCCCGGCCGCTCGGCCACCAGGAGCCCGGATTCGGCGAGATGGACTTCCGCTGGCTCATGGCCTCCGACGTGTGCAAGCACTGCACGCACGCGGCCTGCCTGGACGTCTGCCCCACCGGCTCGCTGTTTCGCACCGAGTTCGGCACCGTCGTCGTCCAGGAGGACGTCTGCAACGGGTGCGGCTACTGCGTGCCCGCCTGCCCGTACGGGGTGATCGGCAAGCGGGAGAGCACCGGCGTCGCCGCCAAGTGCACGCTCTGCTACGACCGGCTCGGCGTCGGCCAGGAGCCGGCCTGCGCCAAGAGCTGCCCCACCGACTCCATCCAGTTCGGCGAGCTGGACGAGCTGCGCGAGCGCGCCGCGCGCCGGCTGGAGCAGGTGCGCGCCGCGGGGGTGGACTCCGCCCGCCTGTACGGCCACGACCCGGACGACGGCGTCGGCGGCACGGGCGCGTTCTTCCTGCTGCTGGACGAGCCCGAGGTGTACGGGCTGCCGCCGGACCCGGTGGTGACGACGAGGGACCTGCCGTCGATGTGGCGGCAGGCGGGCATCGCCGCGGCCGTGCTGCTGGCCGGCATCGCCGCGGTCACATGGGGGAGCCGCAGGTGAGCGAGGACCGATCGCCGGACCAGACCGACGTCCGCATGGACGACGACCCCGCGCTGCGGCCCGAGCGCGAGGCCACCGTGGGCTCGGCGGGCGGGCGCCGCCCGCGCGGCGAGGGGCTGCACGGGGAAGGGCGGGCCGGGGAAGGGCCGCGCGGCGAGGGGCCGCGCGGCGAGGGAGCGCGCGGCGAGGGAGCGCGCGGCGAGGGAGCGCGCGGTCAGCGGCGGCGTGGCGACCGGCGCCGTGGCGACCGCTCGATGGTGCCGGAGGCCGACTTCCGCTCCTACTACGGGCTGCCGGTGCTCAACGAGCCGACGTGGCACGCCCACGACATCGCCGGCTACCTGTTCCTCGGCGGCCTGGCGGGGGCCTCCTCGATCCTGGCGGCGGCGGCCGAGCTGACCGGCCGGCCACGGCTGGCGCGGGCCGGCAAGGTGGGGGCGCTCGGCGCGATCGGCGGCTCGTTCTACGCCCTCATCCACGACCTCGGCAGGCCGGCCAGGTTCGTCAACATGCTGCGGGTGTTCAAGGTGACCTCGCCGATGAGCGTCGGCACCTGGATCCTCAGCGCGTACGGCCCGCAGGCCGGGCTCGCCGCCGTCACCGCCGTCACCGGCCGCTTCCCGCGCCTCGGCCTGGCCGCGAGCGCCGGGGCCGGGCTGACCGGGGCGGCGGTCGCCACGTACACGGCGGTGCTGATCTCCGACACCGCCGTCCCGCTCTGGCACGACGGGCACCGCGAGATGCCGCTGCTGTTCGCCGGGTCGGCCATGGCCGCCGCCGGCGGGCTCGGACTGCTCGCCGCGCCGGCCGAGGAGGCGGGCCCGGCCCGCGCCACGGCCCTGCTCGGCACCGCCTTGGAGGCCGCCGCCGCCCTGCGCATGGAACGCCGCCTCGGCCCGGTCGCCGAGCCGCTCCGGCGGGGCAAGGGCCGCCTGGCCAGGCTCGGGGAGGGGCTGTCGGCGGCGGGGGCGCTGCTCGGCGCGACCGCGGGCCGCCGCAGCCGGGCCGCCGCCGTGGTCGCCGGCGCGGCGCTGCTGGCCGGCTCCGCCTGCACCCGGTTCGGCGTCTTCCACGCCGGGGTCGCCTCCGCCAACGACCCGGCGTACACGGTGGAGCCGCAGCGCGCCCGGCTGGCCGCGCGGGAGCGGCAGGGGAGCGGCGGGCCTGAGTAGGCGTTCCGGGGGCAGGATGCCTCACCATGGACCCCCTCAGCATCCTCGCCCTCGTCGCCCTGTTCGCCGGCGTCCTGGTGGCGCTCTCGCAGAAGGTGTGGCCGGTCGCGCTCCTGTGCTCCGGCCTCTTCCTTGCCGTGCTCTCCGACGCCGGGATCATCGCCGGCTGACCCGCCCGCCGCCCGGCGTCACGGGCGGCGGCGCTCCCGCCGGGCGAACGCGCGCCGCAGGAGGTTGACGACGATCACGCCCAGCAGGAACCGCTCCATGAGCGTGCCGAGCAGCCGCCACGGCCCGCCGGGCGGCGCGTCCGCGTCCCGGCGGGCGGCGCGGCGGGCGGCCCGCTCGTTCGTGTCCCCGGCGTTGTCCATCAGGTCCCCGTTCCCCCTCGTGGCGGACCCCGCCACGTCCTTCCCCCGTCCGGTAGCCTGCCCCGCCGGACCGGCCGCCATGCCCGCCGCCAGGGCGAGTCACCCCGGGGCCCGCCACGCCAGCGTTCTGCGGAAACTTGTCCCTGCTTGCCCGAGACGCGATCATGGAACTGCTTCCCCCGCAGAAAACCGCCCACGGGAGGAAGCCGTGCCTGCGAGCCGAATCGAGCGAACATGACCGCCGCGCTCGGCACCGCCGCCCTCTGGTGCGGGCTGGCGGCCTCGCTGGTCTCCGCCCTCGCCTGGCCGCGCGCCCGTCCCGCCGCCCTCGGCGCACGGGCCGGACGGGTCGCGCTCGGGTGCGCCGTGCTGGCCGTGGCGCTCCAGGCGGCCGGGCTGGTCGGGCACGCCGGGCACTGGGGGCACGGCGTGCCCTTCTCCTACACGGTGACGACCCTGTGGTCCGCGCTCGAGGCGTCGCTGCTGCTCTGGCTGCTCGCCCTCACCGGCGTGGCGGCCGCCGCGGGCCGGCGGCGCCGGCCCGGCGACCGGCTCCAGCCTCTCGCCATGACGGCCGTCATGCTGGTGTGCGCCGCGTTCTTCGCCGTCGGCGCCCTCGCCGGGCCGCCCGCCGTCCCCGCCGCCGCGGACGGGCCGGGCCCCGGCGCGCTGCTGCACCTCGGCTCCGCCGCGCTCGCCGTGCCGTTCGGCCACGGCGTGGCCTGCCTGGTCACCGGCCGCACCGAGACGGGGACCATCCGGCGCTGGACGCTGGCCGCCTGGGTGCCGCTGACCGCCGGGATCGTGCTCGGCGCGTGGTGGTCGTACCGGGTGCTGGGGTGGGGCGGCTCCTGGGAGTGGGACCCGGACGAGAACGGCGCCCTGATGCCGTGGCTGCTGACCACCGCGCTGCTGCACGCCGCGCCGTCGCGGGCGATGCGGCCCTGGGTGGTGCCGCTGGCGCTGGCCGCGTTCCCGCTGGTGCCGCTCGGGATGTTCCTGGCCGCGAGCGTGGGCGCGCTGCCCGTCACCGTGCTGCCGGTGACCGCGCTCGCGGGGGCCGCCCTGCTGGGGGTGCTGGTGGCGGCGCTCGCGGGGGCCCGCGCGCTGCTCGCCCGGCGGGAGCCCCGCCGCCCGGCGCGGCCGGATCCGCTGCTGCTGCTCGGCTGCGCGCTGCTCGCCGTGCTGGCCGGGACGGTGCTGCTCGGCCTCCTGCTCCCGCCGGCCGTGGAACTGCTCCGGGGCGAGCGGGCGGCGGCCGGACCGCCGTACTTCGAGCGGACCCTCGTCCCCGGCCTGCTGGCCCTGCTCGCGCTGACGGGCGCGGCCGCCCGCGTCCGTCACCCGCGCGGCGGGACGGCCACCGGCGTGTGGCGCGGGCTCGCCTGGCCGCTCGCCGTGGGAGCGGGCACCGTGGCCGCTCTGGCGCTGACGGGGCCGCCGCCGGTCATGGCGCTGGCCGCGTTCGGGCTGGCGGCGTTCGTGCTGGCCGCGGTCGCCGGACGGCTGCTCGCCAGGACCGGAGGCGAGCCGATCGGGCTCCGGCGCACGGGGGGCCTCGTGGCGCACGCCGGGATCGCGCTGGCCGCCGTCGCCGTCGCCGCCTCCTCGGGCTACGCCGAGGAGGCCACGGCCCGGGTGTGGACCGGCGGGTCGGTGCCGGCGGGCGGCTACACCGTACGGCTCGAAGCCGTCGAACGCGACGCCCACGCCGCCGCGACGACGACCACCGCCGTGGTCAGCGCCGCCCGCGAGGGCACGATCGTGGACGTCCTGCGCCCGTCGCTGACCTCCTACCCCGCGATCGGCGGCCCGCCGGTCGCCCGCCCGGCCGTCCGCAGCGCGCTCCTCCACGACCTGTACGTCTCCGTGACGGACGTCGGCCAGGACGGGCGGACGGCGGTGCTGCGCGTCGCGGTCAACCCGTTCATGAGCCTGCTCTGGGCGAGCGGCGCGATCATCGCGCTGGGCGGCCTCCTGGCGCTGCTCGGCGGCCGGGGCCGTCCGCGCACGCCGCCTCCGGGCCCGGCCTCGGTGCCGCGCCCGCGGCGGGCGGCGGCGATGTGAGGGAGCGCCGTCAGACGCAGGGGGTCCTGGCCTGGCCCGAGCTGGTCAGCAGCGACGCGGCGGCGGTGGCGACGTCGTCGGCGGTGTGGAAGTGCCTGTCCAGCCCGGTCACGAGCAGGAGCCGCGACAGCCGGGGACGCAGCCCGCTGAGGACCAGCCGGCCGCCCGCCGCCTCCACCGCGTTCGAGGCCCGGATCAGCGCGTTGAGCCCCGAGGAGTCGCAGAACTCCACCGCTGCCATGTCGGCCACGACCAGCGGCGGCGCGGCCTGCGCGATCGCCTCCGACAGCCCGTGCTGGAACTCGTCGGCCGAGGCCAGGTCCAGATCCCCTGTCGCGCTCAGCACGGCGACGCCGTCCTGTTGGGTGACGAACCAGGAGAAACCGGATTCGTCCGCGTCCGTGTGCCTCATGACGCTCCTCCGTCTCTCACCGTTGCCGGCCCGCCGCGCCGGTGCGCGGCGGCCGTCCTCCATCTTTGCACAGTGCAATAAGGTCATCGGGGACGAACGCGAGCGCGTCGCCCCGTCACGGTCTCGCCCTCGCCAGCTCGGCGAGGGCCTGCTCCAGCGTGGCCCGCGTCTCCGCGCCGTCCGGGGGCCGGGCGGCGGCGGGCCAGCCGGCGACGATGAGCCGGCCGCCGCACTCGCGGGCGTGCCGGCCGGCGCCGGCGACGATGAGCGGGACGTCGGGATCGAGCTCGCCCGCCCTGGCGGCGTCGAGGACGACGAACGGGACACTGCGCCGGGCCAGGGCCGTCGTCAGCTCCCGCCGCAGCACCAGCACGTCCGGCCCGGTGACGGGACCGACCAGGTCGAGGACCACGACCGCGCCGCACATCCACGGGCGCACCCGGGAAGGAGTGCCTCTGCCGTGGACGGGATCGGGTGTCATCGTGAGCTTTCTCTGCGGGCACGGCGAAACTACGCCGACCAGACTTCCCGGCTCACCCAAGGCCACCGTAGCAGAGCATTGCCTGGTGCAAGGGTGCGCGACCCCCTGATGATCGTCGCGGTGTTTCCGCTGGTGCCGGTGGGGCAGTCGGAGACCGTGCAGGACGACGTGGTGACGGTGACGCCGTGCGAGGACGGGCCGCTGCTGGTCCGGGGCGCGTTCGTGCTGGTGACTCAGGACGGGGAGCGCATCGACCCGGGGCGGGCCACGGTGGCGCTGTGCCGCTGCGGGGGCTCCTCGACCAAGCCGTTCTGCGACGGCACGCACAAGGCGATCGGCTTCCGCGCCCCGAGCGAGCCCGACCCGCCCCCGGCCGCCTGACGGCGCAGCCGCCGCAGCGGGTGGGCGGCCACCCTGAGCCTGCGCCCGGCGTACGGGACCCCGCCGCGCAGCGCGGCGGCGACGGCGAGCCAGCTGCACGTGCCGCGCTCCAGGATCCACACCGGGGCGAACAGGGACGCCTCCCACGGGAACACCCGCCGGCCGCCCGCGCGCCGCCGCCCCGCCTCGGCCAGCGCGACCGCGACGGCGGCCCCGGCGGCCGGCAGCCCCGGCCGGCGCCGCAGGAACGCGGCGGCGCACACGGGCAGCACCGACAGGGACAGCGCCAGCCGGGCCGGCTGCGCCAGGTCGTCGTACGCCTGGCGGACCCGCTGCCCCCAGAAGCGGGACGCGGCGGGCGGCAGGCGGCGCACGTACAGGCCGGGTGGCGCTGCCTCGACCCCGCCGTGGGCGCGGACGGTCCTGATCAGCTCCAGGTTCTCGAACAGCACGTCGCCGTCGTAGCCGCCCATCCGCTCGAAGAAGGAGCGGCGCACGCCGAACGTCCCCGGGTAGTCCGCGCCCACGGCCCGGTTGAGCAGCGTCCTGGCGGTGTCCCAGCGGGCGTGCCAGGGCAGCGGGGAGAAGTAGTTCTGCGGCCGTACCAGGTCGGCGCGGCCCAGCAGGCGGCGGACCGCGGCGAGCCCGTCCGGGTCGTAGCGGATGTCGTCGTCGGCGATCACCACGTGCTCGGCGCGGGCCAGCCGCATGCCCGTGAGCACCCCGGCGACCTTGCCGTTGGCGCAGGTCAGGCCGGGATCGGGCGGCACGTGGACGGCGAGCCCGCGCCAGCGGCGGGCGTGCCGGGCGAACAGCGCGGGCGGGCTGCCGTCCACGACGACGATCGCGGCGTGCCAGGACAGGCGGCGCAGGTACGCGGTCAGCTCGTCCAGGCCGGCGTCGTCGTCCCAGCGCAGCGGCAGGACGTAGGCGAGGTCGGGCGGGCGGCGGAAGGGCATCGGGCGGCTCCAGGCGGTCGGGTGCGTACGGCGCCGGGCCGCCCCGGGGGGCCGGCGACGCTCCCGCCGTCTGGCGATACGGGCTGCCCCGGCAGGAAACCCCCAAACGGCTATGATCTTCACCATGATCACCCTGCGCCCCCTGGAGGACGCCGACGCCGCCGTGGTCGCCTCCTGGATCGACGACGGCGAGGCGCTCGTCATGTGGTCAGGGAAGGCCGGCTTCACCTGGCCGTTCGACGGCGGGCAGCTGCTCGGCTTCCGCGCCGCCGACCCCGCCCGCCGGCTCCTCGTCGCCCCCGGGCCCGGCGGGCGGCCGGTCGGCCACGTCATGCTCCGCCCCGGCGGCGCGCCCCGTTCGCTCCGCCTCGGCCTGGTCCTCGTCGCCCCCGAGGCGAGGGGCCGCGGCCACGGCGAGGCCCTCGTCCGCGCCGCCCTCGCCGCCGCCTTCTCCGACCCGGACGTCGAGCGCGTCACCCTCGGCGTCTACGCCCACAACCACGGCGCCAGGCGGCTCTACGAGCGGCTCGGCTTCCGCGAGGAGGCGGCCCATCCCGGCTCCGTCCAGGTGGGGGAGACCTGGTGGACGTCCGTCACCATGGCCCTGCCCCGGCCGCCCGCGCTCAGGGGGTGAGCACCTCGAGGTCGCCGGAGTCGCTGGAGACCTTGATCGAGCGCCGCGCCGACGCGTCGGCGGCGGCGGTGATCCGCTTGTCGCCGGAGTCCGTCTCGGCCTCCACCCGGTAGGGCCCCGCCGGCACGCGCACCACCGTACGGCCCGAGTCGTTCTCGGTCGTCACCTGGTCCGGCTGGGCGGTGAAGGCGAGCGTCACGTCCCCCGAGTCGGACGTCGCCGTGACCCGGCCGCCCGCCAGGCCCTCGGCCCGGATCGTCCCCGAGTCCGAGCTGACCCGCACCTCGCCGGACAGCCCCGACAGCGTCAGGTCCCCCGAGTCGGAGCCGACCTCGGCCCGCACGCCCTTCGGCACCTCCACCCGGTAGCTCACCTCGCACTCGCCGCCGATCGCGCCCAGCCCGAACGTGGCCGGGCACCCGTGGACCAGGTCCAGCGTGCCGCCCCGCACCTCGTGGCTGGTCTCCGGCTTGTGCTTGCGCCAGGTCAGCCGCTCGGTCACCCGCACGCCGCGCCGGTCGGCGCCGACCAGCTCCACGGTGCCCGAGTCGACCTCCACCCGCAGGCCCGTCACGTCGCCCGGCACCTCGTAGGAGGACGTGGCCTGCGCGGCGGGGCCCGCGATCCCGCATCCCGCCGCCGTCGCGGCCAGCGCCAGCACGCCTGCGATCAGGGTCGTCCTCTTCATGGTCATGACGCTCGCTTCTGGCTCGACGGACCGTACGTCCACGACTCTAGGGACGGGCCGCCGGGCCCGGCACTGCCGCCGCCACCCCGATGGAAGGTAGGGCCAGCCCTACCACGGGCGCGGCTGGGCGCGCAGCCGGCGCAGCATGCGCGCGTCCTGGAAGCCGACCGCGCGGGCGGCCGCCTCGACCGTGGCGCCCTGGCCGATCAGGTGCTCGGCCCGCTCGCGCCGCAGGAGCTGCTGGTAGGCCAGCGGCGTCAGCCCGGTCGCCCGCGTGAACAGCCGGGTGACCGTGCGCGGGCTGCATCCGGCGGCGGCGGCGAGGCCCGACAGCGGCAGCGGCTCGGTGAAGCGGGCGTCGATGAGGTCCTGGACGCGGTGCACGGCGTCGCTGAGGTGGGCGCGGTGCCTGAGCATGGCGCTGGCCTGCCGCTCGTCGCCGTTGCGGCGGGCGTAGACCACCATGTTCCTGGCCACCCGGGCGGCGGCGCCGGGGCCGTGCCGGGTGGCGACGAGGTGCAGGGCGAGGTCGATGCCGCTGGCGATGCCCGCCGAGGTGACGACCCGGTCGTCCACGACGTAGAGGACGTCGCGGACGACCGACGCCTTCGGGTAGCGGGCGGCCAGCTCGTCCTGCAGCTCGTGGTGGGTGGTGCAGCGCCGCCCGTCGAGCAGCCCGGCGCGGCCCAGCGCGTCGGCCCCCGCGCACACGCTGGCCACCGTGCCCCCGGCCGCGTGGTGCCGGCGCAGGGCGTCCAGCGCGCCCTGGCCGAGCTCGCCCCGGCCGGCCAGGGTGGGCGCCCGCCAGCCCGGCACGACGACCAGGTCGTCGGCGGTCAGCCCGGGCCAGGTCGTCCCCGCCGTCAGCGTGACCCCCTGCGCGGTGGGGACGGACTCGTGCTCGGCGACGTACGCCAGCGCGTAGCCGAGGCCGAGGTCGCCGGCCGTGGAGAAGACCTGGGCGGGACCGGCGAGGTCGAGCAGGTGCAGGCCGGGCACGAGGACGAAGACGACACGGGTCACGATCCGGTCAGTGTACCGGGCTCGGCGCCCCGGCCAGCTCCGCGACCGTCCTGATCGTGGCGAAGCGGCCGGCGAGCGCGTACTCGGTGCGCTCGGCGATCGCCTCCACGCCGAGCGTGCGAGGGTCGGCGAGGATCTCCTCCACCGACGCCCCGGGCGGCGCGTCGCGGTGCGGGATCGGCGTCGTCGCGGTCGCGTCCGTGACGAAGGAGACGCCGAAGCCCAGGTCGGAGCCGATCCTGGCGGTCGTCTCACAGCACTGCTCGGTGCGGATCCCGCACACGACCAGCTCGCCGACGCCGCGCTGGGTGAGGATCTGCTGCAGGTTGGTGGTGGTGAAGCAGTTGTGCGAGGTCTTGGTGATCCGTTCCTCGCCGGGCAGCGGGGTCAGGCCGTCCATGAGCTTGACGTGCCCGAGTGCCGGGTCGAAGACGTCGCCGGTGCCCGGCTCGCTGTGCAGCACCCAGACGACCAGGTCGTCCTCGGCGCGGGCCACGTCCACCAGCCGGGAGACGGGCTCGGTGATGCCGGGGTTGGAGGCGGCCCGCCAGATCGGCCGCCGCAGGAAGGACTGTTGCACGTCGATGACGAGAAGTGCTCTGTTCACGCCCCCAGTCTCGGCCGCTCCGCCCGCCCGCCGTAAGGCAGGATCGGGCCCCGATGCGGACGGATCCGGTCACGGGTGCGAGGCTGTGCGAGGATCATGGACGACCAGGAAGGAGCCCCTTGCCATGCCGACACCCTGGGCCACGCATCTCGACGGCCGACCGGCGACCGCCGAGGACCTCGCCCCGCTCGCCTTCGCCGGCGACGCCCACTTCACCGCCATGCAGGTCCGCGACGGCCGCGTACGCGGCCTCGACCTGCACCTGGCCCGGCTGCGCAGGGCCTCCGCCGAGCTGTTCGGCCGCGACCTGCCCGGCGAACGGGTGACCGCCTGCCTGCGCGCGGCCGTCACGGCCGGCCCGCCCGACCTGTCGCTGCGCGCCACCGTGTACGCCGCCGGCTCCGGCCTGCGGATCCTGGTCCGCACCGGGCCGCCCGCGACCCCTCCTGAGGGCCCGCTCGCGCTCGCGGTCGCCGAGCACGAACGTTTCCTGCCGGCCGTCAAGCAGACCGGCGAGACGGCCAAGGCGTTCCTCCAGCGCCGCGCCGTGGCCGACGGCTACGACGACGCCGCCTTCGTCGACCGCCGGGGCCGCCTCAGCGAGGCCACCATCTGGAACCTCGCGTTCTGGGACGGCTCCGCCGTGGTCTGGCCGGTGGCCGGCCGGCTGGAGGGCGTCACCATGGCGATCCTGCACCGCCGGCTCGCCGCACTCGGCGTCCCACAGGCCGACCGCGAGGTCACCCTCGCCGACCTGCCCGGGCTGTCCGGGGCCGTGGTCATGAACTCCTGGACGCCCGGCGTCCCCGTGCGCCGCGTCGGCGGGACGGACCTGCCCGGGGCGGGGGCGTTCGTGAAGCTGCTGCACCAGGCGTACCTGGAAGAGCCGGCCGTGGGGCTGAAAAGGTGACGTTCCCCCGATGAGTTTTTCTGTCGGTCCTGGTCCATAGGGTGAGAGCGTTCTTAGAGGAGGCAACGATGCGAGACTTCAAGACCCACACCCTCGACGTGCCAGGAGCGGTTCTGCACTACGAGGTGCGCGACGCCGTCGAGCCGTCGGGCGAGCCCGTGCTGCTGCTGGTCGGCTCGCCCATGGGGGCCGAGGGGTTCGCCGCGCTGGCCGAGCGGCTGCCGGAGCGCACGATCGTCACCTACGACCCGCGCGGGGTCGGCGAGAGCCGCAAGACCGGCGAGCCCGGCACGTCCACCCCGGAGCAGCACGCCGACGACCTGCACCGGATCATCGACGCGATCGGCGGCGGGCCGGTCGACCTCTTCGCCAGCAGCGGCGGCGCGGTCAACGCGCTGGAGCTGGTGGCCCGGCACCCCGGGCAGGTGCGCACGCTCGTCGCGCACGAGCCGCCCGCCGTCCAGGTCCTGCCCGACCGCGAGGCCGCGCTGGCCGCCATCAAGGGCATCAGCAGGACCTACGAGCGTCAGGGGTTCGGCCCGGCGATGGCGCAGTTCATCACGATCGTCGGGCTGAAGGGCGAGATCCCGGCCGACTTCGCCGACCAGCCCGCGCCCGACCCGGCCATGTTCGGGCTGCCCGCCGAGGACGACGGCAGCCGCGACGACGCGCTGGTCGGGCAGAACCTCATCTCCTGCACCCACCACGAGCACGACTTCGCCGCGCTGCGGGCCGCCTCCACCCGCATCGTGATCGCCGTCGGCGCCGAGTCGGAGGGGGAGATGGCCTACCGCGGGGGCATCGGGGTCGCCGAGCGCATCGGCGTCGAGCCGGTCACCTTCCCCAGCAACCACGGCGGCTTCCTCGACGACACGTTCGGGATGCCGGGCGACCCCGACGGCTTCGCGGTGAAGCTGCGCGAGGTGCTGGCCGGCTGACGGCCTACCGTCCGGGCCGGAGGACCTTCCGGCCCGGACAGGTCGCGATCACCCGTGGACAGGTGGGCCGGAGCGCCCAGGTTCTCTAGGGTGGGCGTGTTCCGACCATGTACCCCTCTCCAAGGAGACGTTCGCGTGAAGAACAAGCTCTTAGCCCCGCGGACCGGCCTCGTCGCCGCCTTCGCCATGACCGCCGCCCTCGTCACGGCCACCCCGGCCGGTGCCGCCACGGCCGGTGCCGCCACGACGGGCGCCACGGCGAGCGCCGGCGTCGTCACCGTCTCGCAGCAGGCGGCGGCTACGACGACCGCCGCCGCGCGCCCGCGCAACGGCGCCATCCTGTTCGACCGCATCAGCGGCGGCCGGGGCGTGCTCAAGATCAAGAACGGCCTGCGTACCGACGGCGTCGTCATCCTGGTCAGAGGCAAGACCAAGGCCATCAGCATCTACGTCCGCGCCAAGTCGACGGCGAGCATCAAGGACGTGCGCGACGGCACCTACCGGCTCTACTTCACCACCGGCTACGCCTACAGCAAGTCCCGGCACCGCTTCACCCGCTCGGCCAGCTACCAGCGCTTCAACGACCGGCTGCGCTACACCACGACGGCCACGTCCTCGCGCATCTACACGCTGACCCTGCACCCGGTGCGGGGCGGCAACGCCGGCACGAGGCACGTGAACCCGAAGGACTTCCCGGCCTGATAGTACATTTCCCCCATGCTGACCCATGAGCGGGAGATCACCGAGCCCGTGGACCTCTGCCTGCCCGACGGCCGCCTCAACCCGGCGGCCGTCGGCTGGACCCGGCGCCCCCTGCACCGGGCCGACCTGCGCGGGTGGGGCCGCCGCAAGCGCTGGGAATACTGGGGGATCGTGACGCCGGCCCACATCATCGGGCTGGTGGCGTCGTCACTCGACTACGCCGGCGTCCACGGCGTCTACGTGCTCGACCGCGCCTCCCGCGTGGAGGTGAGCCATGACGCCGTGGTGCCGCTGGCCCGCGGCGCGGTGTTCCCGCGGGTCAGCGGGGAGGGATCGGCCAGGGTGGCGGGCGGCGGCGTTCGCGTCGAGATCGACCAGGAGCCCGGCGGCACCCGGCTGCGGGCGTACGCGCCCGAGCTCACGCTCGACCTGGAGATCCCGCTGCCCGAGGGCCACGAGTCGCTGGGCGTCGTGGTCCCGTGGGGGCCGCGGCGCTTCCAGTACACCGTCAAGGACGTCGGCCGGCCGGTGCACGGCCGGCTCGTGCTGGGCGGCGTCGAGCACGAGGTGGGCGAGGGCGCCTTCGCCGTGCTGGACCACGGGCGCGGCAAGTGGCCGTACTCCGTGGTCTGGAACTGGGCGGCGGGTCACGCCCCCGGCCTGTCGGTGCAGCTCGGCGGCAAGTGGACGGACGGCACCGGGTCGACCGAGAACGCGTTGTTCGTCGACGGGCGGCTGCACAAGATCGGCGCGGAGCTGGAGTGGGTCTACGACCGCTCCGACTGGCTCAAGCCGTGGCGCATCGCGGGAGACGGCGTCGAGGTCGAGTTCACCCCGTTCCACGAGAAGATCTCGCGTACGGAGCTGGGCGTCGTCGGCTCCGAGACGCACCAGTGCTTCGGCCACTTCGGCGGCCGGGTCCGGGACGGCGACGGATCCTGGGTGACGCTCGACGGGCTCACCGGCTGGGCGGAGGAGGCCCGCAACCGCTGGTGACCCGCGGGCCGTATGCTCGCGCCAGGGAGCGGCGGGCGTCCGGCCGCGCCCGAGGCAAGCCCGAGGGAAGAAGGAGCGCCGTGACCGACATGCTCGCCGCCCGGCTGCACGTGCCCACCCACGAGCTGCGCATGGAGCGCGTTCCGGTCCCGGAGCCAGGCCCCGGGCAGGTGCGGATCGCGGTGCGCGCCGCCGGGGTCTGCCTGTCCGACGTGCACCTGCTGGACGGCACCCTGCGGCCCGCGTGGCTCGCCGGCGACACGGTCACCCTCGGGCACGAGGTGGCGGGCGTGATCGATGCCCTCGGCGCGGGCGTGGACGCCTGGACGGCCGGGCAGCGGGTGCTGCTCCAGGCCGGCGAGCTGGACCTGCGCGGGACCGTGCTCACCCGTGGCGTCGACTACGACGGCGGCTACGCCGAGTACGCCCTGGCGAGCGCGACCACCGTGGTGCCGATCCCCGACGGGCTGCCGTTCGAGCAGGCGTGCGTCATCCCCGACGCCGTCTCCACGCCGTGGGCCGCCGTGACCACGACCGCGGCCACCCGGCCGGGCGACGCCGCCGCCGTGTGGGGCGCGGGCGGCCTCGGCGCGCACGCCGTGCAGCTCCTGCGCCTGGTCGGCGCCGCCCCGGTGATCGCGATCGACCCGCTGCCCGCCGCCCGCGACCGGGCGCTCGCGCTCGGCGCCGACGCCGTGCTCGACCCGGCCGACCCGAAGTTCCGCGACGCCGTCATGGACCTGACGGACGGGTTCGGGCTGGACGTCGCCCTCGACCTCGCGGGCGTCCCGGCCGTGCGCGAGCAGGCGCTGACGGTGCTCGGCCCGGCCGGCCGGCTCGTCGTCGTGGGCCTCGCCGGGCAGCCCCTCACCATCCCGAACGACGTCGGCCTGGCCTACTTCCGCCAGTCGGTGCGCGGCCACTACGGCTCCGCGCCGCAGGACGTCCAGCGTCTGGTCACGCTGGCCGGACGGGGACGGCTGGACCTCAGCCGGTCCGTCAGCGGCGTGCTGCCGCTGGCCGAGGCCCCGGCCGCGCTCGACCGGCTGGCCCGCAAGGAGGGCGACCCCGTCCGGCTCGTGCTCGTCCCCTGACGCTGCCCGCGGTCAGCCGGCGAGGGCGCGGACGAGCAGGCTCTCCACGTCGAGCAGCATGCCCCGCGCCGTCTCCCGCCCCAGGTACGCCGTGTCCACGATGAGGCTGAGCTGCCCGGTGTCCGGGGCGGTGCCGACGGTGAAGAACGCCTTGAAACGCACGCCCGGCCAGGCGTCGCGCACGTACGTGCGGGACGGCGGCGCCACGGCCGGCAGGTTCGGCCAGCCGCCGGAGCCGCGCCGGTCGTTGAAGAAGGCGTCCAGGTCCGGCTCCCGGCCACGGCGGCGGCCGACCTCCTCCCGCATGTCCCGCATGGCGAACGGGTCGTAGCAGGCGTTGCGGTAGGCGGTCAGCGCGCCGCGGTGGGCGGCTCGGCACAGGGCCGCGAAGTCCGGCTCGCGCAGGTCCAGCACGAACAGCGCGTCCTGGCCCACCGTGGCCACCAGGGAGCGGGTGCGCGGGTCGCGGCGGTTGCTGTGGACGAGCTGCATGACCGCCCGCTCCCTGCCGCTCACCGTCGCGAGGACCGACGCGCAGGCGGCCAGCAGCACGCTCGCGGTGCTGACCGTCCAGCGGCCGGCCAGCTCGGCCGCCGCGGCGGCGAGCGTCACGGACTCCATCCCGACCTCGACGAACCGCGGGTCCTCCGGCTCGCCGGGGGCGTGGTCGAACACCTCCAGCGGCGCCTCCTCCAGCACCCCCCGCCAGTACGCGATCGAGCGCTCCGAGCGGGCCAGGAACGCCGGCGAGCGCTCCAGCTCCACCTGGTCGGCCGGCTGCCAGGCGGGCGGCGGCAGCTTCTCGCCCCGCAGCAGCGCCTTCCACTCGGCGGCGAGCAGGGACAGCGCCTGGTAGTCCACGGCCAGGTGGGAGAAGGCGAGCGCGAGCGCCTTCGGCCGGCCGTCGTTCCGCACGACCGCGCAGCGCAGCGGCAGCTCCCCGGCGGGGTCGAACGGGACGCGGGCGAGGTCGGCGGCGACGCGCTCGGCCGCCTGGAGCGCCCGCTCGCCCGGCTCCGGGCCGGTCAGGGCGACCGCCAGCTCGCCGGTCGCCGCCACCCGCTGCACCGGCCCGTCCGCCGCCTGCGCGAAGGTGGTGCGCAGGCTCTCGTGCCGTTCGAGCAGCACGCGCAGCGCGTCCAGGACGGCGGCGAGGTCGCGCCGGCCGTAGACGGGCAGCACCCACGGGCAGTTGAGGAAGGACCGGCTCTCGCCCATCAGGGACGAGGCCCGCCACATCAGCCGCTGCCCCCACGTCAACGGCCCCTCGCCCACCCGCGGCGGATCGGCCGCGAACGCGACCCGTGCCTCGGCGGCCGGCACGGTCACGGGGCGCGCTCCAGGAGGCGGGCCACGACGGCGGCGAGGTCGGCGACCCGCTCGGCGGTGGCCAGATCCGTGGCCGGGTCGGCAGCCGGGCCGGTGGCCGGGCCAGTGGCCGGGCCGGTGGTCAGACCGGTGGTCAGGCCGGTGTCCGGGGCGGTGTCACTGCCGGGGTCCGGGTCGGCGGCCAGGTCCACGGACACGCCGAAGACGTCCTCGACGGCGTCCACCAGCCGGATGCGGGCCAGCGACGTGAGCCCCAGCGCCGACAGGCTGTGCTCGCCCGCCAGGGCCTCCTCGGCGCCGACCGCGCCCTCGGACACCTCGGCGACCAGCTCCGCCAGCCTGCGCTCCAGCCCGGCGCTCACCGGGCACCGCCCGCCCTGGACGGGACGTTCATGTCGTTTCCTCCGGAGGTCGCGGAGGCGCCGAGCGCGCGCAGGCCGACGAGGTCGTCGGCGACCGCGTCCGGCACCTCCTGGTCGAAGCGGGCCAGCGCGGGCACCCGCGTGGCGGCCAGCGCGAGCACCACGATGGCGAGGCCGGCCAGCACGTACATGAGGCCGATGCCGCGTCCAGGCCCGGTGCCGATGAGCGCGCCCACGGTCGGGGCCAGCGGCCCGCCGTCCAGCAGCAGCGGGTCGAGGACGGCAGCCGCGTACGGGGCGACCAGGCCGTACCCGATCGGCAGCGTGGACCAGGCGATGAGCGTGTTCATCGCGAAGACCCGCCCGTGGAAGCGCTGCGGCACCTTGACCTGCACGATCGTCGTGTAGATGCCGTTGAGCAGGGTCACCCAGGCGGTCATCCCGCACGCCCCGGCCGCGACCACCGCCAGGTCGGCGCGCAGCCCGGTGAACGCGCAGCAGCAGCCGAGCGCCAGCGCGCACAGCAGCACCCCGCGCAGCCGCAGCTTGCGCGGCCCGCCCCACACCGTCATGACCAGCGCCCCGGCCAGCGTCCCCGCCCCCGCGAGGAACGCGACCCGCCCCACCTCGGCCAGCCCGGCGAAGGACAGCACCAGCGGCCCGAACATCAGCAGCAGCGGCGCGAGGAAGACGTTCAGCACGACGAAGAACAGCAGCATGCCGACGAACCCGCGATGCCCGAGCGAGTAGCGCAGCCCGCCCAGGATCTCGTCCTTGACCGGTTCGCGCCGCCGCCACGGCAGCGTACGAGGGAAGCGCACGACCAGCAGCACGGCGATCGCGACCGCGTAGCTGACGACGTCGAGGACGAGGATGCCGCCCAGCCCGATCCCGGCCAGCAGCCCGACGGCGAACAGCGGCACCAGGAGCTGGGCGGTGCCGGTGCTGAGCTGCAGGACCCCGTTGGCGTGCCCGAGGTAGAGCTTGGGCACGAGCTGCGGCACGGCAGAGAAGTACGCGATCCGCTGGAACGTCAGCGCCACCGACAGGCAGCCGAGCAGCGGGTAGATGAGGCCGGGTGACAGGTTCCCCGTCCACAGCAGCACGCCGAACGCGAGCTGGACCGCGAACGCCGCCACGTCGCCGGCCAGCATCACCAGCCGCCGGTCCGCGCGGTCCACGACGGCCCCGGCGATCGGCGCGGCCAGCAGGCCGGGCAGCAGCCCGGCGACGGCCATCAGCGCGAACCGCAGCACCGACCCGGTCTCGGTGTAGACCCACAGCGGCACCGCGAACTCGGTGAGCGCCGACCCGGTGACCGACACGAGCTGGCTCGCGGCCACGGTCAGGAACCGGGCGAGGCCGGGCTTCGGCCCCTCGGGCGCGGGGGCCGTGTCGCCGGCGCGGGACACCTCGTGCAGCCACCAGGTGGCGCCGGGCCGCCGCCCCGTCACGGGGGCGTCGAGCGTGCGGTGGACGGTGGTGACGATCTCCGCCAGCTCCTCCGCCCGATATTTCAGGAAGAAGTGCCCGGCCTCGGCGAGCACGGCCACGGCGGACACCGGGGCCAGGAAGTGCCACTCGCGGTACCGCTCCTGGTAGAAGTCCGTGGCCGGGTCCTCGGTGCCGACGACGCTGATCACGGGGGCGCGCAGCCGCTCCGCGCCGGAGTCGAGCAGCCGCGTGTAGTACTCCTCGGCCTCGCGCGAGTCGCGGCGCATGTTGCCGACGATGCGGCGCGCCTGAGCGGGGTCCAGCTCGCCCATGTCGAGGCCCATGGAGATGAGCCAGTTGACGTACCGCTGGTCGCCGCGCAGCCGCTCGCCGTCCGCCAGCCGGGCCAGGCGTGACAGCAGCGGGCCGCGCGGCCGGGCGAACGGGAAGATCCCGCCGATGCAGAGGGCCGTCAGCTCGCGTCCCGCGGCCTCCAGGCGGCGGGCCAGCTCGACGGCCAGGGCCGAGCCGACGCCGCAGTGCCCGTAGAGCGCGATCGGACCGGCCACCTTCTCCAGGATCTCGGCGGCGCACGCGGCGGCCAGCTCGTCGAACGGCAGCCGCTCCTCCTCCACGCCCACGTCGTGGCCGGGGATCGCCACCGACCACAGCGCGTGGTCCGCCGGCAGGGCGTCGGCGAGCGGCTGGTAGACGACGGCGCTGCCGCCGCCGTAGGGGACGCACACGTACGTGAGCGCCGGCGCGGCGGCGGGAGCCGGGGTGAGCCGGTGCAGCAGGGCGCGCGGCCCGCGCAGTCCCGCCGGGGTGTCGGCGAGCCGTGCCAGCTCGCGGACCGTCCGGTGCTTGAAGACGTCCATGACGCCCACCGCCGCGCCGGTCCGCGCCCGAAGGAGCGCGACCACCCGGGTGGCGAGCAGCGAGTGGCCGCCGAGGTCGAAGAAGTCGTCGTGCGCACCCACCTCGTCCAGGCCCAGCAGCTCGCCCCAGATGCCGGCCAGCGCCCGCTCGGTCGGCGTGGCGGGGGCGACCAGCGCCACCCCGGCGTCGCGGGCGGCCACCGGGGCGGGCAGCCGGCGGCGGTCCAGCTTGCCGCTCGGGCCGAGCGGCAGGGCGTCCAGCGTGACGTAGGCGCCCGGCACCATGTGGTCCGGCAGCGTCCTCTTCAGCCCGGCCCGCAGCCCGGCGTGGTCCGGCGGGCCGTCCCCGCCTGGGGTGACGTAGGCGACCAGGCGGTCCTCGCGGACGACCACCGCCGCGTCGCGGACGGCGGGCAGGGCGCGCAGGGCGGCCTCGATCTCGCCCGGCTCGATGCGCAGGCCCCGCAGCTTGACCTGGTCGTCGAGGCGGCCGAGGAACTCCAGCGTCCCGTCGGGACGCCACCGGGCCAGGTCTCCTGTCCGGTACAGCCGCGAGCCCGGCGGCCCGTACGGGTCGGGCACGAACCGCTCGGCGGTCAGCGCGGGCCGGTTCAAATAGCCGACGGCGAGCCCCGCGCCGCCGATGTGCAGCTCGCCGGGCACCCCGACGGGAGCGGGGGCCAGGGCGGCGTCGAGGACGTACAGGCGGGTGTTGGCGATGGGGCCGCCGATCGGCACCCGGGCCAGGCCGGCGAGCGCGTCCGGGCGGCAGTGCCAGGCGGAGACGTCCACCGCGGCCTCCGTCGGCCCGTACAGGTTGTGCAGCTCGGCGGCGGGCAGCGTGGCCACGCAGCGGCGGGCCAGGTCGGCGGGCAGCTCCTCGCCGGAGCAGATCACCCGCCGCAGCCCCCGGCAGCCCGCCGCCCCCTCCTCCGCCAGGAAGACCGCCAGCATGGACGGAACGAAGTGCGCGGTGGTGACGCCCTCGGCGGCGATCAGGCCGCGCAGGTAGGCGGCGTCCCGGTGGCCGCCCGGCGCGGCCAGCGTCAGGCGGGCTCCGCAGCGCAGGGGCCAGAACAGCTCCCACACCGACACGTCGAAGCTGAGCGGCGTCTTCTGCAGCACGACGTCGCCCGCGTCCAGCCCGAAGCGCTCCTGCATCCAGTCCAGGCGGTTGGCGATGGCGCCGTGCGTGTTCGGCACGCCTTTCGGGCGGCCGGTCGAGCCTGAGGTGTAGATGACGTAGGCGACGTCGCCGGGACGAACCTCAGGCAGCGGGCCGCCGTCCCCGCCCGGCCAGGCGGCCGGATCGTCCAGGTCGAGCACGAGCGCGGCGGACGCGGGCAGCGCCGCGCGCAGCCCGCGCTGGGTGAGCAGCGCCGCGGGAGCAGCGTCGGCCAGCATGAACGCCACCCGCTCCGCCGGGTACTCGGGATCCACCGGCAGGTACGCGGCCCCCGCCTTCAGCACCCCCAGCAGGCCGGGCAGCAGGTCGAGCGAGCGTTCCGCGCACACCGCGACCACCGACCCCGCGCCCACCCCGTGACCGCGCAGCGTGCGGGCGATCCGGTCCGCGGCGGCGTCCAGCTCCGCGTACGTCAGCGAACGCCCCTCGAACCGCACCGCCACGGCGTCCGGCGTGCGCGCGGCCTGGTCCTCGACGCGGCCGTGCAGGGTGGCCGGCCCCGGGAAGGCGGCGGCCGTGTCGTTCCACGTCTCCAGGACCAGGCGGCGCTCCTCGCCGCTCATGAGGCCGATCCGCGACAGCGGCAGGTCCGGCCGGGCGGCGACCCGCTCCAGCAGCGCGCACAGGTGCCCGGTCAGCCGCTCGGCCGTCTCCCTGTCGAACAGGTCCGTGTTGTGGACGAGCAGGCCGCCCCCGCCGTCGCCGGCGTACAGCTCCAGGTCGTAGCGGGTGGCCCAGGACCGTACGGGGAAGTCGGCGGCGCTCAGCCCGGCGGGCGGGTCCAGGGCCGCGCCCCGGTAGTTCTGCATGGCCAGGATCACCCCGAACAGCGGCGGCCTCGACACCTCGCGCGGCAGGTCCAGCTCCGCGACGAGCTGCTCGAACGGCAGGTCCTGGTGGGCGAAGGCGTCCACGGCGAGCGCCCGCACCCGCTCCAGCAGCTCCGCGAACGACGGGTCGCCGGACAGGTCCACCCGCATGGTCAGCATGTTCACGAAGCAGCCGACCACCCCGTCCAGCTCGGGCGACGGGCGGCCGGCCACGGGGGAGCCGATGGCGACGTCGGTCGTGCCGGCGTACCGGCCGAGCAGGGCGGCGAACGCGGCCAGCAGCACCATGTACGGCGTCGCCCGGTGCTCGCGGCCCAGCCGGGCCAGGCCCGCCGCCGTCTCGTCCGGCAGCGCGAAGGAGCAGGCCGCGCCCGCGTAGGTGGGCTCGGGCGGCCGGGGCCGGTCCGCCGGCAGGTCCAGGGGCTCCAGGCCGGCCAGCCGGTCGCGCCAGAACTCCAGGTCACCGGCGGCCGGGGGGCGGGCGCGCTGCCAGGCCGCGTAGTCGGCGTAGGTCACCTCGGGAGGCGGCGGGACGGCCCCGTCGTAGCGGGCGTACACCTCGCGCAGCAGCAGGTCCACCGACCAGCCGTCGGCCGCGATGTGGTGCACCGCGAGCGCCAGCACGTGGTCGCCGGGGTCCAGGCGCACCAGCAGCGCCCGGGCCGGCGGGCCCGCCGCCAGGTCGAACGGGACCGCCAGGAACTCCTCCACCAGGGCGCGGGCGGCCTCCTCGCCGGGCGCGTCGCGCACCGTCAGCGGCAGCTCGCCGTCCTCTGCCACCGTCACGCACGGCCTGCCGTCGCCGGTGGCGGGGAAACGCATGCGCAGGGCGTCGTGGGCGGCGGCGGTCGCGGTGAGCGCGGCGGCCAGCCGGTCGGCGTCGAGGGGGCCGCGCAGCCGGACCCGGACGGGGACGGTGAGCTGCGCGGTGCCCGGCGCGAACTGCTCCAGGAACCACAGCCGCTCCTGGGCGTGCGACAGCGGCGGCGGCTCCCCGCCGGGCCGCGCCGGGATCCCGCGCCGCCCCCCGGCCGGCTCCGTAGCCGCCGCCGCGCCCTGCCGCAGCCGCCGGGCCAGCAGCTCCCGCTTCACCTCCGACAACCCGCCGGCCACGGGCCGGCTTCCCGAGGGGGCGTCGGCGCGGTCGCTCATCGGCGGGGCTCCGCGTCCAGCAGTCGGGCGGCCTCGTCGTCCGACAGGTCCGACAGGTCCTCCATCAGCAGCTCCTCCACCGCCTCCGCGAGGCCCGCCACGGTCGGCCGGTCGAAGACGGCGCGGACGGGCACCTCCACCTCGATCGCGTTCCCCAGCAGCGCCGCCACCCGGGTCGCCAGCAGCGAGTGCCCGCCGAGCGCGAAGAAGTCGTCCAGCGCCCCGACCCGCCCGCCGTCCAGCCCGAGCACCCGCGTCCACACCCCGGCCACCAGCGCCTCGGCGTCCGTCCTGGGAGGTACGTGCTCCGCCGCCCGCTCGGCCCCGGGCGGCGGCAGCGCGGCGGCGTCCACCTTGCCGGCCGTCGTCAGCGGCAGCGCGTCCAGCCGCACCCACGCCGACGGCACCAGATGCGCCGGCAGCGCCGCGGCCAGGGCGCGGCGCAGCTCCTCCGTCGCGGCCTCCCCGGCGACGTAGGCCACGAGGCGCTCCCCGTACGCCGTGACCACCGCCTGCCGCACCCCTGGGCAGGCCAGCAGCGCCGCCTCCACCTCGCCCGGCTCCACCCGGAATCCGCGCACCTTGAGCTGGCCGTCCAGCCGGCCCAGGAACTCCAGCGTCCCGTCGGGACGCCACCGCACCCGGTCCCCTGTCCGGTACAGCCGCGCGCCCGGCGGCCCGTACGGGTCCGGCACGAACCGCTCGGCGGTCAGCGCGGGCCGGTTCAGGTAGCCGTGCGCCAGCCCCGCCCCGCCCAGGCACAGCTCGCCGGGGAACCCGGGCGGCACCGCCTCCCCGCGGGGGCCGAGGACGTACGCCGTCGTGCCCGCGACCGGCCGCCCGATCGGCGGGCGGCGCACCGCGTCGGACGCGCCGAGCGTCGCCGCCGTGGCGATGATCGTGGCCTCGGTCGGCCCGTAGGTGTTGACCAGCCGCACCCGGTCACCGAACCGGTCCCGCCACCGCGCGACCGCCGCCGCGTGCGCCTGCTCGCCGCCGAGGATCACCAGCCGCAGCCGCTCCGGCCAGCGCACGTCGCCGGGCGACTCGGTCAGCCGGTGCCAGTACGCGGTGGGCAGGTCCAGCACGGTGACCTCCCGGCCGGCGGGCGTGCGCAGGACGTCCGGCAGGGTGGCCGCGCCGCCGGGCAGCAGCAGCACCGACGCGCCGGCCGCCAGCGCCGGGTACAGCTCCTCGGCGTGCGCGTCGAAGCCGAGCGAGGCGAACTGCGCCACCCGGTCGCCGGGGCCCAGCCCGTAGGCCGACCGCATCCACGCCACCCGCGCCGCCAGCGCCCCGTGCCCGACCAGCACCCCCTTCGGCCGGCCGGTGGAGCCGGAGGTGTAGATCACGTACGCGGGGTCCTCGGGGCCGGGCGCCGCCCATCCGCCGAGCCACCGGTCGTCGCCGCTGCCCGACCGGTCCGACGGCACCAGCACGGGCGTGCCCGGCGGCAGCCGCAGGGCCGGCTCCGCGTCCGTCACCACCAGCCGGGCGCCGCTGTCGGCGATGAGGAACGCCAGCCGCTCGTCCGGGTGCTCCGGGTCCAGCGGCAGGTACGCGCCCCCCGCCCGCCACACCGCGAGCAGCGCCACGATCGCCTCCACCGACCGGCCCAGGCACACGCCCACGACCGAGCCCTCGGCGACGCCGCGCCGCCTGAGCGCCGCCGCCAGCACCGCCACCCGCCGGTCCAGCTCGCCGTAGCCGATCCGCTCCGCGCCGCACACCAGCGCCGTGGCCGCCGGATCGGCGGCGACGGCCCGCGCGAACAACACCGGCACCGGCTCCGGCTCCATCTCCGGTCCCGGCCCCGTGGCGGCCGTGGGCGTGGCCTCGCCCCAGGTCAGGGCGGCCTCGTCGGCCTCGGTGAGCATCGGCAGCCGCGAGAGCGGCCGGTCCGGGTCGGCCGCCACGCCCTCCAGCAGCACCGCGAACCGCGCCGCCAGCCCCTCGGCGGTGGCCGCCGCGTACCGGGCGGCGTCGTAGCCGAGCACCGCCCGCAGCCCGTGCTCGTCACGCCAGGTCTCCAGCGCCAGGTCGAACTTGGCCTGCCGGTAGTCCGCCTCGAACAGCCGCACCCGCAGCTCGCCCATCCGCTCGGGCGGGGTGCCGTCGCCGGCCTGGCTGTGCAGGATGACCATGGTGGACAGCAGCGGGTTGCGGCGCAGGTCGCGCGGCACGCCCAGCTCGCCGATCAGCCGCTCGAACGGCACCGTACGGTGCGCGTGCGCCTCCAGCACCGACCGCCGGGTGGCGGCGAGCAGGTCGCGGAAGGCGGGGTCGCCGCCCAGGTCGCCGCGCAGCACCAGCGTGTCCGTCAGGTAGCCGATCACCGGCTCCAGCTCGACCCGGTCGCGGGCCGCCCACGGCGTGCCGACCAGCACGTCCCGCTGCCCGGTGTGCCGGGCCAGCAGCACCTGGTACGCCGCCGCCAGCACCATGAACAGCGACGCGCCCTGCTCCTGCGCCAGCCGCTCCAGCCGGGTCACGACCCGCTCGGGGACGCGGAAGGCGTGGAACGCCCCCTCGGCGCGGCCCCCGCCCGGCAGGTCGGGGGGCAGCTCCAGCGCGGGCGGGTCCGCCAGGCGCCGCCGCCAGTACGCCAGCGACTCCTCGGCCTCGGCGCCCGTGTCCCGCTCGCGCTGCCACAGGGCGACGTCGCCGTACTGGACCGGCAGCGGCGGCAGCGCCGCCTCCCGCCCCGCCACCCGCGCCAGGTAGAGGGCGAACAGGTCGTCGAACAGGACGCCGAGCGAGGCCCCGTCGGCGATCACGTGGTGCAGCACGAAGCACAGCACGTGCGTGCCGGGACCGAGGCCGAGCAGGCTGATCCGCAGCGGCGGCGCCTCGGCCAGGTCGAACGGCCTGTTGACCCGCTCGGCCACCAGCCGCCTGGCCTCCTCCTCCGGGTCAGGCACGGAGCCGGCGTCCAGCCGCTCGACCACCACCGGCCCCGGCGGACGGACGACCGCGACCGGCTCGCCGTCCACGTCCCCGAACGACGTGCGCAGGCTCTCGTGCCGCGCCACCACCGCCTCGAGCGCCCCCAGCAGGGCGGCGACGTCGAGCGGCCCGTCCAGGCGCAGCACCAGGTACATGTTGTAGGAGGCGTCGTCCGGGTCGAGCCGCTGCAGGAACCACAGGCGCTCCTGCGCGAACGACAGCGGCGGCGCCGTCCCGGCCGGCCGGGGCCGCGGGCCCTCGCCGGGCTCCTCGCGCGGCGCGTCGCGCAGCCGGGCGATCTCCGCGGCCACGCCCTCGACGGTCGGATCGTCGAAGAAGGCGTCCAGGGTGACCTCGACGCCGAGACGCTCCCTGATCCGCGCGGTGATCTGGGCGATGGTGAGGGAGTGGCCGCCGAGGTCGAACAGGTCCTCGTCCGGGCCGATCTCGTCCTCCTCGTCCAGCTCCAGCACCTCCCGCCAGATCCCGCGCACCTCCTCGGCCAGTCCGGCGGCGGGCACGGGGGCGGGCACGGGAGCCGGCCGGGGCGCGCGCGGGGCGTCGGGGAGGGCGGCGCGGTCGAGCTTGCCGACGGGGTTCAGCGGCAGGGCGTCCACGGTGACGTACGCGGCCGGCACCATCGGCGCGGGCAGCGTACCCGCCAGATGCGCGCTCAGCTCGGCCGGATCCGGCTCCGCCCCCGGGGCCGGGACGACCCAGGCGACGAGACGCCCGCCCCGCAGCGCGACGGCGGCACCGGCCACGCCGGGGTGCTCCGTCAGCCGGGCCTCGATCTCGGCCGGCTCCACGCGGTGCCCGAGCAGCTTGAGCTGGCCGTCCTCGCGGCCCAGGAACTCGAGCGCGCCGTCCGGCCGGTGGCGGGCCAGGTCGCCGGTGCGGTACAGCCGCGACCCCGGCGGCCCGAACGGGTCCGCGACGAACCGCCCGGCCGTCAGCCCGGGAGCGCCCCGGTAGCCGCGCGCCACGCCCGCGCCCCCGACGCACAGCTCGCCCGCCACCCCCTGCGGGACCGGGCGCAGCCGCTCGTCGAGCAGGTGGATCCGGGTGTTGGCGAGCGGCCGGCCGATGGTGACCTCCTCGTCAGCGCCCACCTCCGCGTACGTGCTCCAGATCGTCGTCTCGGTGGGCCCGTACACGTTGACGACCCGCGGGCACCGCCCGCGCAGCTCGGCCGCGAGCGCGGGCGGCAGCGCCTCGCCCCCGGCCAGCGCGGTCACCCCGCCGATGCCGCCGGGCAGCAGCAGCCGCCACACCGACGGCGTGGCCTGGACGTGCGTCACCCCTTCCGCGACGGCGAGCGCGGCGAGCGCGGCGGGCGCGCGCACCGCCCCGGGCGGAGCCACGACCACCCGGCCCCCGAAGGCCAGCGGGAGGTAGAGCTCCAGGGCGGAGATGTCGAACGCGGGCGAGGTCAGCGCCAGCCACACGTCCGCCGGGCCGGCGTCGAGGCGGTCGCGCATGGCCAGCAGCAGGTTCGCCAGGTTGCGGTGCTCCACCTCGACGCCCTTCGGCCGCCCGGTGGAGCCGGAGGTGTAGATGACGTACGCGAGGTCGCCGGGCCGCGGCCCCTCGCCAGGAGGAGGCTCGGGCGCGGCCTCACCGCCGTCCACCGGCACCACAGGAACGGTCAGCCCCTGGGGCAGCACGTCCTCGGACAGCACCAGCCGGGGCCGCGCGTCCTCGGTGATCATGGCGAGCCGTCCGGCCGGATGGTCCGGATCGAGCGGCAGGTACGCGGCCCCCGCCTTGAGCACCGCCAGCAGGCAGACCGGCAGCCGGGTCGAGCGGCGCAGATGCACGGCCACCAGGTCGCCGCGCCCCACACCCGCCGCGCGCAGCCGGCCCGCCAGCCGGTCGGAGGCGGCGTCCAGCTCGGCGTAGGTGAGCGAGCGGCCCTCGCCGGTCACGGCGACCGCGTCCGGCCGGGCGGCCACCTGGGCGGCGAAGAGCGCGGGCAGCGTCGCCTCCGGCGGGTAGGCCGCCGCCGTGTCGTTCCACGCGGTCAGCAGGCGGTGCCGTTCGGCCGGGCCCAGCACGTCCAGGTCGGCGAGGCGGACGCCGGGGTCGCGGGCGGCGTGCCGCAGCAGGGCGCGCAGCCCGCCGGCGAAGCGCTCCACGGCGCCGGCGTCCAGCGCCGCCGGGTCGTGGCGAAGGCACAGGGCGAGCCCGTCCCGGCCGTCCACGAACTGAAGGTGCAGCGGGTTGCGCACGCCGCCGCCGAACATCATCCGGTCCACCGTGACGTCCAGCCCCGGCCAGTACGGCTCAGGACCGTCCGCCCGCCTGCGGTAGCTGACGGTCACGGGCAGGGCGGCGCCGCGCGGCAGGCCGAGCGCCCGCGCGGGCGGCACCTCCCGGAACCGGTACAGCTCCCGCAGCTCGGCCCGTACCTCCCTGACCAGCTCGGCGAACGCCTGCCCGGCCGCCGGGCGCGCGAGGACGGGCAGCTCGTTGACGAACGGGCCGACGTGGTCACGGGTGGCCGCGTCGCGCGTGGTCACGTCGATCCCCACGACGGTCCCCTCCGCCGCCGCCGGGTTCGCGTAACGGGACAGCAGCGCGTGCACAGCCGCGAGCAGCACCTCGAACGTCGTCGCGCCGGCCGCCCGCGCCACCGCGGCCGCGTTCTCGCCCAGCTCCGCCTCGACGCCGCCGCCCGACTGCACGCCGGGTCCGTAGCGGTGGGCGGTCCGCCGCTGGCCGGGCAGCACCAGCTCGGCCGGCTCCGGCCGGCGCCCGGCCCAGAACGCCCGCGCCGCCGGCAGCGCGGCCTCGGCCCGCGCGCGTTCCGCGGCGGCGGCCGGGGCGAACGGCAGCGGCGCGACCGGGCCGCGCGCGCCGGTCGCGTAGAAGCGGGCGAGGTCGCGTACCAGGATGTCCTTGGACATGCCGTCGAAGACCAGGTGGTGGGCGACGAACAGCAGCAGGTGCCGCCCCGGCCCCGCCGGCGCCAGCGTGAACCGGGCCGCCGGCCCGCCGTCCAGGTCGAAGGGCCGGGCCACCTCGTCGCGTACCAGCTTCTCCAGGGCGCCGGGCCCGGACGGGCGCGCGAGCGTCACCGGCGGCTCCTCGGCCGGGGTCAGCCGCGCCCCGCCGCCGTCCCCGGTCACGGTGGTGGCGAGCACCGGATGCCGGGCCACCACGGCCGCGCACGCCGACAGCAGCGCGTCCACGTCGAGGTCGCCGTCGAACCACAGGGCCAGCGGCAGGTGGTAGGCCGTCCCCGCGCCCATGCGCGCGGCGACCCACATCCCCTCCTGGGCGGGCGACGGCGTGAGCGGGGGAGCGGCGCGGTGCCGGAGGTGTCGCGTCACGGGCGTTCTTCCTGGGTGAGCAGGTCGAGCAGGCGGGGTTTGACCACCTTCCCGAGATGGTTGCGCGGCAGCTCCCCGACGAACAACAGCCGGCCGGGCAGCTCGTGCAGGGCCAGCCGGTCCAGCAGGAACTCCCGCAGGTCGGCGGCGCTGAGCGGGCCCCTGGCGACGACGGCGGCCGCGGGCACCCGGCCGAGCACCGGGTGCGGCAGGCCGACCACGGCGGCCTCGGCGACCGCCGGGTGCTCGTACAGGGCGGCCTCCACCTGGAGCGTGGACACCTTGAACGCGCCGGACTTGATCACGTCGTCCTCCCGGTCCGCCAGGTAGAGGTAGCCGTCGCGGTCGAGGTGGCCGACGTCTCCCATGCGCACCCAGCCGTCGCGGAACACCTCGCCGGTCAGCCGGCGGTCGCCGTAGTAGGCGCGCGGTCCGGCGGGGGAGCGGAGCCAGATCTCGCCCTGCTCGCCCGGCGCGGCCGGCGAGCCGTCGGGGCGGACGACCTTGAGCTCGCCCCCGGACGCGGGCCGCCCCACGGAGGCGGGCCGGGCCGGGTCCACGATCATCACGGTCTGCGCCGGGGCGGCCTCGGTCGAGGTGTAGTAGTTGACGATCGCCGCCTTCGGGAACGCCTCGGCCAGGCCCGCGGCCACGGCGGGCGGCAGCCCGGCGGCGGTCGAGCCGAGCAGCCGGACGCAGGTCAGGTCGTGGCGTTCGTGCACGCGGGCGTTGAGCAGCTCGATCGCCATGGCGGGCACCACGAACACGGTCCCCGCCCGGTACGACTCGATGAGCCGGGCGAAGCGGCCCGGCGTGAAGCGGGGGAGGGTGAGCGCGGCCGGGCGGGCGTCGAGGGCGTTGACGAGCATCGTCTGCCCGGCGTTGCTGCCGATCGGGAAGGCGTGCAGGAAGTGCCGCGAATGGGCGAGCTTGCGGCGGCGCGGGCCGGGGTCCACGCCGTGGGCCAGGTTGGCGTGGGTCGCGCCGACGCCCTTGGCCCGCCCGGTCGTGCCGGAGGTGTAGATGATCTGGGCCAGCTCCCCGGGGAGCACCCTGCGCGCCTCACCCGCGACGCCGGGACCGGTGTCCTCCAGGTCGGCGGGTGTGGCCCGCCAGCCGCCCACGTCGGGCGGCTCCAGGCCGGGCGCGTGCACGACGGCCGCGACCGCGCAGTCGGTGAAGGCGTGCCGCACCTCGGCGGGCGCCAGCCGGTCCGACAGCGGCACCGCCACGCAGCCGGAGCGCAGGACGCCGGCCCAGGCCACGGCGTAGCCGATCCAGTCCCGCTCGCCGAACAGCAGCCCGACCCGTTCGCCCGGCGCGACGCCCCGCCGGACCAGCGCCCCCGCGATCCGGCCGGCCCGCTCGTCCCATTCGCCGAACGTGATCGCGCCCACCCCCGCCACCTCGATGGCGGTCCGCCCGGCGTCCTGCCGCGCGCGGAGCGCGAGCAGGCCGGGCAGCGTCAGCGGGACGCTGCCCGTCACCACTGAACGTAACCGAAATGTTTCGACGGCATTGCTCACCTCACCGGCCGCTGCGGGCGTTTGGTGGGAGAAGAATAAGCAATCATGGCGGCTGTGCACCAGAGAAAATTTAAACAAGTGAGCCGAAAGTTTCGGCCCGACACGGCTCAGGAGGCGTCGCCGTCCGCCCGCGTCAGCAGGTCCTGCTCCAGCACCGCGTCGAGCTGGAGCTCGCGGTAGCCCGCCTCCTCGAACAGGACCGTCAGCCGGTCCTCGCCGCGCTGGATCACCTGACCCGGACCCCACGTACGGTGCTGCACCCGCGCGTGCAGCGGGAACGGGCCGCCGCCCGGCCCGGCGGGCCGCGCCGCCGTCCCCGCCCGGCAGGTGTCGCAGTTGCCGCACGGCTCGGGCAGGTGCTCGCCGAAGTAGCCGAGCAGGAAACGGCGGCGGCAGTCCTCGGTCTCGGTGTAGCGGCGCATCATCTCCAGCCGGGTGCGCTCCACCTCGCGCCGCCGCTCGGCCAGCGCCCTGGCCAGCGCCGCCGCCTCCTCCGGCTCCGGCCCGCCGGGGACGGGGTCCGCGCGGCGGGTGCCGAGCCGTACCGCGCCCACCCGTTCCAGCAGGTCGAGCAGGCCCGTCAGGCGGCGCGGGGACAGGCCCGTACGCTCGCGCAGCTCCTTGCGCCCGGCGCCCGGCCCGGCCGCCACGACCGCCGCGGCCACCTCGGCGTGGAAGACGAACCGCACGTCCGGCTTGTCGATGCCCATCCCGAACGCGTTCGTCGCGACCACCACCTCCAGGCCGCCGTCCATGAACCGGTCGTGCCGATCTCCGGCGCCGGGTCGTCCAGCATCCTGCGGACCTCCAGCGAGATGTTCGGCCGGTCGAAGCCCTGCACGAGCTCCACCGGGTCGCGCATGCCCAGCCGTTCGACGATCTCCGCCCGCACCGGCGGGGCGGCGGTCGCGGTGAGCGCCGCGATCACCGGCCGGCCCAGGGCCTCGGCTCGGGCGCGCAGAACAGGAACTCCGTCTCGCGCGCCCGCAGCGCCTCGAACGTGGCCGTACGACAGCGCGGGCACCTGGTAGATCGCCGACTTGCCGCTGCCGGTCGGCATCACCGCGAGCGTGTCGCGGCCCTCCGCCAGCGCCGTCATGGCGGCGAGCCGGCCGGGACGCAGCTCCTCCAGCCCGAGCGCCTCCCGCGCCACCCGCTCGCACTCCGCCGCCGCCTCGCCCATGTGCCGCCACCTCGGATGTTCGCTCGCCCGTCCCTCACCCCTGCCCGCCGCCCGCGCCTCCAGCCCTCCCCGGCGGCCCAGGACGGGAGGCGAGCACGGAGCGGCAGGCGAGGTGCAGCATGAGCCGGTCCATCGTGGCCAGCGGGCCGCCGAGCAGCCGCTCCACCGCGGCGACGCGCTGCGTGACGGTGTTGCGGTGCACGTTCATCCGGCGGGCCGTGTCCGTCGGCGACGAACTGCACGTGAGGTACCCCTCCAGCGTCGCCAGCAGCGTCGAGCCGTCCGGGGCGGCGAGGACCGGCGCGAGCACCCGCCGCGCGTACTCCAGGAACGCCGGCTCGGCGAACCACGCCGCGAGCAGCCGCTCCGGGCCCATGCCGTCGATCCACTCGACCGCGCCCGGCCCGGTCCTGGCGGCGGCCGCCGCCGCCTGCTGGGCCTGCGCCAGTGTGGCGGCGATCGCCCCCGGCCCGGCGGCGGGCCGGCCCACGCCCGCGACCAGCGGCAGGTGGTGGGCGTGGCCCGCGCCCGCCGCGTTGTGGCGGGCCAGCCCGTCGCGCAGCCGGCCCATGGACCGCTCGATGTCGCTCCGCGGCGGCCGGGCGTGGCTCGTCGTCCACAACGACCAGCCGCCCGCCCGGTCGAAGATCGGCACCTCGAAGCCCTCACGGGCGAGGGCCGCCCGCAGGCTCGCGGTGGTCTCCGCGTAGGCGCCCGCCCCGCCGGGGTGCGTGTCGGGCCAGGTGACGTGGATGCCGAGGTGCCAGCCGTCCAGGCTGACGCCCGCGCGGGCGGCCCGCGCGACGACGTGCCCGGGGACCCGGCCGGACGCCTGGTCCACCTGCAGCAGCTCGGCGAGCAGGCCGGCGAGCCTGGCCCGGTCCCGTTCGGCCGCCAGCAGCTCTCTCGCGCTCCACGCCGCGACCGCCGGCGCGGCCACCATGAGGATCGTGCGGGCCGCGTCCTGCCAGGCCGGGCCGCCGTGCTCCGCCTCGCACGCCAGCCACACCTGAGGGTCGGCGCCGCTGACCGGGCACGCGGCCAGCACGTGGCCGGCGTGCCGCTCGGCCACGACGCTCGGGTGGCGTACCACCGTGGCGGGCCGCGCCCTGCCGAGGCCGCCGGCGACGATCCGGCCGTCGGCGCCCACCAGCGCCGCCCGGCCGTTGAGCGTGGCGCCGACGACGGACAGGATCCTGCCGATCGTGTCCGCCGTGGCCAGCCGGGGCGCGGCGGCGGCCAGCGCCCGCGCGTACAGCAGGTCCGGGGTGTGGACGAGCGCGAGGACGCGCGCCGCGACGGCCAGCGCGGAGCCGGGCACCGTGGCGGGCTCGACGGCGACGACGGGCATCGCGAACCGGTCGGCGAGCCGGACGGCGGACATGCTGACGGCTCCGAGCCGCCCGACGACGACGAGCATGCGGCCGCCCCGTCCCTGGAGCCGCCGGCAGAACACCTCCACGAGGTGCTGGCTGCTGACCCCGGCGTGGCCGCCGACGTCGAGGACCGCGACGGCGCCCGCGGGGACGCGGCCGAGGTCCTCGCCGGTGTGGACGAGAGCCGCCCCGCGCACCACCTGGTCGAGCCCCGCCGCGCCGCCGAGGACGGTGTGCCCGGCGAAGACCGGATCGTTCAGCAGGTCGCGGACGGTGATCACGCTCATGCTGGAGGATAAGCCAGGAGCGCGTCGTGGCCGGGGCCGGGCACGCGGAGGCCGAACGCGTCCGGCGTGACGAGCCGCCGGGCGGCTGGGCGCGACCAGGCGGCGGGCGCCGGGAAGCGCACCACGTCCACGTGCCGGCCGGCGGTGACGTGCTCGGCCGCGACAGGCCGCCACGACCGGCCGTCCAGCAGGGCGATGATGTCCGGCACCTGCGCGGTGATCTCGCCGTCGTCGATCGCGAGGAGATACTCGTCGGCGAACTCGACACGGAGCGTGCGGCGCGGGTCGGCGTGGTGCTCGACGGTGAGCGCTCCTCCCGTCCGCGGCCGGGGATGGCCGAGCACTTCCACGATCGTGCCCGTGAACAGCAGCCCGGCCCCGTGGTCGGCGAGCATCCCGGCGCGGGCCCCCGGGTCGCCCTGCGCCTCGCGCAGGCGCCGGCCCAGGGCGACCGCTCCGCTGATCGAGCCGGCGATGCCGCAGCGCGCGGCGTCGGCGGCCCGCATCGGGTAGATCGCGGTCGCGGCCCAGCCGCCCAGCGCGGGCAGCGCGGCGCGCAGCATGCGCTCGGCGTCGGCGTTGTCCCGGGCGCCGCTGATGATCAGCTCGTTGCCCGACGGGTCCGCCAGCGCGGCCGGCGTGGCGCTGAGGCCGCCCGCGTTGAACGTCACCTGGTCGACGCGCGGGTAGGCGCGGCCCATCCCGTCGGCGTCGACCAGCGGCAGCCCGGTCCACACGGCCGCGGCCACGGCGAACAGCGCGTTGGCGCCGCCGCACTCGAAGCCGTGCACGGCCGTCACCGGCCGTCCGACGTGCCGGCCGAGCGACCGGACGGCGTTCACGAACTCCTCGCCCGACGGCAGCCGCTCGATCATGACGGTGATGCCGCCGGTCGCCGCCACCGGCACGACGAGCGCGCCGGGCGGGAGCCCGGCGGCGTCGACCAGCCGGACGGGGCCACTCGCGGCGAGCGCGTGCCGCAGCACGGCCGCCACCATCGCGGTGTCGCCCCCGCCGCCGGAGCCCAGCAGGGTCGCCCCGGCGGCGAGGTCGTCGACGTCGTCCTCCGCGAGGTCCACGACGGTCAGCCCGGCCCGGAGGTCAGCCGCTCGACCGGCACGTACGGCTCGCCCAGCCCGAACGCCTCCGGCCCGAAGCACGCCAGCGCCTCCGGCGTGCGCATGATGCCCGGGGTCGAGATCGCGTACACCGTCAGCCGCTGACCGTAGGCGAGCGCCTCCGTGGTGACGGGCCGCCCGGTCTCGCTGCCGAGGGTGCAGATCAGGTCGGGCACGATCGCGGCGACCCGCCCGCCCCTGCGGGCGACCAGATGCTCGTTCTGGAACGTGATCGTCATCTCGTCGGCCGGGTCGTCGTTCGCCGCCAGGGTCACCGTGCCGCGGGCGAACCCGCCGACCGTGCGCCGGTCGACGTCGATCACCTTCCCGGCGAACAGCACGATGCCGTGGCTGTAGATGGTGCCGGCGAGCGCCTCCGTCAGCCGCTCGAACGGGTCGGCGTGCTCGGCGCGGGCCGCGCGCAGCGCGGCGCCGAGCCGCATCGCCAGCGCGAGGGTGCCCGGGATCGCCGTCCTGCGCACCGTCGCCGCGTCCATCGGGTAGTCGCAGATGTAGGCGGCGCCGCCCATCTCCACCGTCATGGCCCGCGCCAGCCGCTCCATGCGCCGGTTGTCCACGGCCTCGATGATGCCGTGGTCGCCGTGGTCGGAGGCGATCGACATCGGCGAGCCCGGCACCCCGTACACCGCGAACGTCTCCATCTGCAGCTCGGGGAAGGCCCGGCCCATGCCGTCCGCGTCCACCACGGGCAGCCCGGTCTGGGCGCCCAGCAGCAGCGGCATCATGCTGTTGATCCCGCCGCACTCGATCGGCATCGTGGCCGCCGCCGTACGGCCCAGATGGCGTTCCAGCGCCCGCAGCGCCGCCACGTTGCCCGTCCCCGACGGGGCCTTCTCCACGAACACCGTGGGGGCGCCCATCATCGCGCTCGGCAGCACCAGCGCGTCGTCGGGCAGCTCGTCCACGCCGATGACGCGCACCGCGCGGCCGGCCTCGATCTGCCGCTCCACCAGCAACCGGCCGATGTACGGATCGCCGCCGCCGCCCGTGCCCAGCACGGCCGCGCCCTCGGCGAGGTCGCGCAGTCCCTGCCTGGTCAGCTCGTAGCCCACTGCTGCTCCTGTTCGTCGTCGACGGACGCCGCGGACGGCAGGACGAGGTCGCCCACCGCCTTGACCCGCACCCGGACGGCGTTGCCCGGCAGATAGGGCACGTGCACCTCGTTGACGTCCACGATCCGCACGCTGCCGGGCGCGGCCCCGGCCGAGACGGCCCGCTCGATCGCCTCCGCCCGGGCCTGCTCCAGCACCTCCTCGCGGGTCACGGCGGCCGTGATCGCGAACAGCCGGTCGACGTCGCCGCCGACCTGCCCGATCGCCGCGCCGATGGCGTTGGCCACGGCGTGGTGCTCGGGCCGGTGCGTCGAAGGGACACCGGGCAGGTCGGACGGCATCAGCACGCTGCCGCCGCCCACGATGACCACCGGCAGCGGCGCGGCGCTGATCCGCATGCGCTCGACCAGGTCGGCGACCGCGGTCGCCATCCAGGCGACGCCGCGCCGGACCAGGTCACGGTCGAGGCCCCGCACCAGCGACGGGTCGCCGATGTCGGCCAATCCGGCGGCGACGGCCAGGTCGGTCGCGGTCAGCACGTCCCCGCCGAACACCAGCGACTGCTCGGTGAGCTGGAAGCCGACGCTGTCCGGGCCGACCCGCGGCGCGGGCCCGCGGGTGACCCGGCTGCCGCCGCCGAGCCCGATGGACAGCACGTCGGGCATGCGGAAGTTCGTCCGCACGCCGCCGATGTCCACCTCGCCGCTCGCCTGCCGGGGATAGCCGCCGGTGAGCACGCCGACGTCGGTGGTGGTGCCGCCGATGTCCACCACGGCGCAGTCGCTCAGCTCCGACAGGAACGCCGCGCCGCGCATGCTGTTGGTGGGCCCCGAGGCGAACGTCCGTACGGGATAGCGGCGGGTGTGCTCGGAGTCCATGAGCGTGCCGTCGTTCTGCGACAGGAAGAGGGGCGCGTTGACCCCGACCGTCGCCAGCGCCTGGGCGAAGGCGTCCACGATCTCGTCGGCCAGCTCCCGCAGGCAGGCGTTGACGATGGTGGCGTTCTCGCGCTCCAGCAGCCCGATCCGGCCGATCTGGTGGGAGAGGCTGATGTGCAGATGCGGCAGCTCGGCGAGCAGGATGTCCGCCGCCGCCTCCTCCAGCTCGGCGTTGACGGGGGAGAACACCGAGCTGATGGCGACGGTGCCGATCTCCTTCCCGGCCAGGGCGGCGGCCACGCGCTTGAGCTCGTCCGGTCTCAGCGGGGAGATCGGGCGGCCGTCGAACTCGTGGCCGCCGTGGCACAGGAAGGCGCTCGGGCGGATCGCGTCGATGAGCCGGTCCGGCCAGTCCACCAGCGGCGGCAGGGCGGCCGTCGCCGGCAGAGCCAGCCGCACCACCCCGGTGGGCGCCAGCCGGCGGCCGGTCACCAGGGCGTTGGTGAAGTGCGTCGTGCCGATCATGACGGCGTCGATGCTGCGCCGGTCGACAGCGGGCCGGTCGACAGCGGGCCGGTCGACAGCGGGCCGGTCGACGGCGGGCCGGTCGACGGCGCCGGCGAGCAGCCGACGCAGCGCGGCGACGATGCCCCCGGTCACGTCGGCCGTGGTCGGGGCCTTGACCTCGGCCAGCACCGTGGAGCCGGCCATGAGAACGGCATCGGTGTGGGTGCCCCCCACGTCGATCCCAACACGCACGAGATCCTCCCGTCTCCGGTCAGGCAGGGGTGGCGGTGCGGGCGGCCGGGCCGGTGAGCCGCAGCCTGCCCGCGACGGCGTACAGGACGAACGCGACGAGGAGCGCGTTGAGCGCGGGGATGCCCCACGCCAGGAAGTGGCCCACCAGGGAGGACGCGAGCCAGATCACCAGGGCGGCAGGGACCCAGCCGGGCGCGGACGCGGGCAGCTCACCGGCGGCGCGGGAGGCGTCGAGCTCGGCGCGCCAGCGGCGCACCACGTAGTACTCGGCGACCATGATCCCGGCGATCGGGGGGATGGCGACGCCCAGCAGCGTGAAGAAGCCGATGAGGTGGTCGAGGATGCCGGCGGCGGCCAGGCCGGTGCCGACGACGCCGAGCGCGACCGTGACGAGGGCGCGATTGGTCCGCATCCCGAACGCGGTGTGCAAGGCGTTGGTCGTGCCGAGGCTGGCGGCGTACAGGTTCCAGTCGTTGATCTTCAGCGTGGCGGTGACGAGCACGATCGTGCCGGCGACGCCGGAGGTGGTGGTCACGATGGCGATCACGTCGCCGGTGCGCAGCGCGTGCGCCAGCAGCACGCCGACCAGGGCGATCACGTACTCGCCGAGCGTGATGCCGAGGACGGTCTGCTTGACGACGTCGGCGGCGCTGCGGTTCCACCGGGTCATGTCCGGCGAGATGACCGCGCCGACGATGAACCCGCCCGCCACGATGGTCGTCGCCTGAGCGAGGCTCAGGGCCGGGCCGGGCGGCGCGGAGGCCACCAGGGCGCCCAGGTCCTGCCTGCCCAGCTCGACCGCGATGGCCCAGCCGGCCAGGGCGAGGAAGGCGGGAACGGTGATCCACGCGGTCCAGGCCATGCCGGCGAAGCCGTGCACCACGATCGCGGTGATGGCGAGCCCGGCGAGGATCGCCCACGCCCATAACGGGGGGCCGCCGAGGAGCGAGGCGAGCCCCTGCGCGAGGACGGCGGACTGCACGCCGAACCAACCGAGCAGGCACACCGCGATCACCACGCCGATGAGCCCGGAGCCGTAGCGGCCGAATCCCGCCCAGCGGGCGAGGACGGTGGTGGACAGGCCCTCGCGCATGCCGGCGACGCCGATGGCGATGGCCACCACCTCCAGGATGACCGCGCCGAGGGTGATGGCGAGCACGGCGTCCCAGAAGCGCATGCCCATGCCCAGGGTGGCGCCGAGCAGGAACTGCGACAGCGCCGACAACATGCCGAACCGCTGGACCGCCACGGTGAGCCAGCCGTAGCGGGCCTGTTGCGGGACCCGTCCCAGGGCGTAGTCGTCGCGCGCCAGCCCGTCGTCGGACGGCGCGCCGTCTCGCGTCGCCGTACCCGTCATGTCGGTCATCTCCTCCCCTTTCCGTCTGCCTGGTACGGGAGAAGACGCTAAATTCCCTCGACCGTCACGGGAATAGGCGGAACGCCTGATGATCCCGGCGCTTCAGTGCGATCCGCACGGTCCCGTCCGCGGGGACGCGCCCGGCGCGGCGGGGCGGATGCGAGGATCGTGGGGTGCGCGTTTCGGAGGTGCGGTGATGCCCGGTTGGCTGGAGGCGGGACTCTGGGGTGCCCTCGCCGGAGGCGCGCTGCTCATCGGGGCCGCGATCGCCTGGTTCCGCCGCATCCCGCCGCGCGCGATCGCCACGATCATGGCCTTCGGCGCCGGCGTGCTCATCGCCGCGCTGTCGTTCGAGCTGCTGGACGAGGCCGAGCGCACCGGCGGGCTCCTGCCGACCGCGGCCGGCTTCCTCGGCGGCGCGTGCGCGTACGTCGCCGCCAACGCGCTGCTCGCCCGGCACGGCGCCCGCCACCGCAAACGCTCCGGCGGGCAGCAGCCGAGCGAGGCCGACGTCCAGGGCAGCGGCGCGGCGATCGCCGTCGGCGCCCTGCTCGACGGGGTGCCCGAGTCCGTGGTGCTCGGGCTGTCGCTGCTCGGCGGCGGTGACGTCGGTCTCGCCGTGGTCGCCGCCGTCTTCATCTCGAACATCCCGGAGGGCCTGTCCAGCGCCGCCGGCATGAAGCGGGCCGGCCGCGGCCCCGGCTACGTCTTCGGCATCTGGGGCGGTATCGCCCTCGCCGGCGGCCTGGCCGCGCTGCTCGGCAACCTCGCGCTGGAGTCGGCCTCCCCGGCCGCCGTCGCCGTCATCATGGGCGTGGCGGCCGGGGCCATCCTCGCGATGGTCGCCGACACGATGATCCCCGAGGCGTTCGAGGACGCTCATCTCCTGACCGGCCTCATCACCACCGTGGGGTTCCTCACGGCCTTCGCCGTCGAACGGCTGGCCGCCTGACCCCCGTCAGGGGGACATGAACATCGGGTTGTCGTGGCAGGTCCCGTCCGGGCGGCGGCGCACGGACGAGATGGTGTCGCCGAACTGCCACTGCTGCTCGTGCAGGTCGTAGAGACTCTGGCCGGGCAGGATGCAGTACGCCCTGCCGCGGTAGGTGTCGTGTTGGTACACGACCCACGCGTTGACGTCCTGGTTGACGATGGCGCTCACCCGGTCGCCCCCGGCGCCCGAGATGTTGCCGTTGGTCGCCGTGAACGACCAGGACGTGCCGCCGAAGCCGCTGTCCTGGAACAGCACGAGCGGCCCGGCCGCCTGAGCCGGGACGCTCGCCGCCGAGACGGCGACCAGCGCCGCCGCCGAGATCGCCGCGGCGATGCGGATGTTCCTGTGCATGGTGGTGCCCCCGTCGCGTAGTGGTTCCTCTCGCTACTCAACGGGGGCGTTCCAGCGTGTTCCATCCCGTTCCAGGACGGGCGAGGGGTCAGCGGACCGCTGCGGTACGCGGGCTGTCCATTGGGGGGTCCTTCGATGCGGAAAGGACCCCTGCGCCTGCCCCGCCCGGCCAGGCCCACTCGCCCGCGCGGAACCTGCTATGATCTCCGAAGACGTCAAGCCTTTCCGGCCGGAGCCAAATCCGCAGCCCGGGGAGGCTTTTTTCATGTCCACTCCACTGAACACCGCCGGAAGATGGCGGCTCGGCGGCGAGCTGCCCGTCAACCGGATCGGGTTCGGCGCGATGCGCCTGACCGGCCGCGCCGCCTTCGGCCCCGACGCGAGCACGACGGCGGCGGCCCGCCGCGAACGCTCGATCGCCGTGCTGCGCCGCGCGGTCGAGCTCGGCGTCGACCACCTCGACACCGCCGCCTTCTACTTCTCGCCCCTCCTCTCGGCCAACGAGCTGATCAACCGGGCGCTCGCCCCCTACCCGGACGGCCTGGTGATCGCCACAAAGGTCTGGCCGGGCCGCGACCCGTCCGGCGAGTGGTGGTGGGCCCGGCCCGAGCAGCTCCGCGGCCAGGTCGAGGAGAACCTGCGCCAGCTCGGCCGCGACCACCTCGACCTGGTGAACCTGCGCGTCCCGCCGAGCCGGAGGGACGCGCCGCTCGCCGAGCACTTCGGCGCGCTCGCCGAGCTGCGCGAGGCCGGGCTCGTCCGGCACCTCGGGCTCTCCAACGCCACCGCGGCGCACCTGGCCGAGGCCCGCGCCGTCGCGCCCGTCGCCTGCGTCCAGAACGCCTTCGGCATCGGCGCCCCGGCCGCCGAGCGGGAGCTGCTGCGCGCGTGCGGCGAGCAGGGCGTCGCGTACGTGCCGTTCTTCGCCATCGCGGGCGAGGGCCGGGAGGAGGGCGCGCGGGCGGCCGAGGACGAGCGGGTGCTCGCCGTCGCCCGGACCCACGGGGCGACGCCGGCGCAGGTCCGGCTCGCCTGGACGCTCGCGCAGGGCCCGCACGTCCTCGCCATCCCGGGCACCGGCGACCCCGGCCACCTCGCCGAGAACGTCGCCGCCGGAGCGCTCCGGCTGTCCGCCGAGGAGCTCGCCTTCCTCGGCTGAACCCGGCGCCGCCCGCTCACCGGACGCCGAACGTCTCCTCCAGGTAGGCCATCGCGCCGACCGGCTCCTCGGCGAAGAACATCAGCTCGGTGAGCGGGCGCGGCAGGAAGCCCTCGTCCTCCATGCGCTGGAACTGCAGCTTCAGCCCGTCGTAGAAGCCGGCCGTGTTCAGCAGCACGACCGGCTTGTCGGTGTGGCCGTGCTTCTTCAGCTCCAGGATCTCGGTCGCCTCGTCCAGCGTCCCGGTGCCGCCCACGCCCGGCGTCCGGCCCGTCAGGGGCTGGGAGCGCGGGTCAGGGGCCGTCCTCGATGCGGGTGCCGGTGACCAGCTCGGGATGGATCCGGACGACCACGCCGATCTCCTCGCCCGGCCACGGCCGCAGCAGGCGCAGGGCGCGGGCGATCTCCTCGTCGTTCTCCACCAGCCCGGCGCGGCCGGTCAGCACGATGCTCCACCCGTGGCGGGTCGCCGTGTCCAGCACGTCCGCCTCGTAGACGACCGGCGTGACCTGGGAGAGCAGCGAGACGACCGCGCAGTCCTCAGGGAGGCCGACGAGCACGTCCTCGCCGTCCATGACGTGGCTGACCAGCCGGATGCCCGGCAGGGCCCGGCTGATGAACACGATCCTGCCGAAGGTCACGTTGCCGAGCAGGCGCAGGCCCTCCGGCCGGGACAGTGGGCGGCTGACAGGTCTGGGCTGGGTGGATCGGTACGGCACACCGTCACCTTGCTGCAGCCGCCCCCGCCGCCGGTAGGGACCAAAGTCCCTTGTTGGCGCGTCCCCGCACGGCCCGCCTGGCCGGCGCCGGGCCGGCCGCGCCCGGCTACCGCGCCGCGCTCGCCGCCGGCCGGCCATCGGGAGCGTTCCCCTCCGCCGCCTCCGCCGGGGCGGGGCGGCGCAGGACGGTCACCGCCACCGCCAGGCCCGCCACCAGCAGCCCGGCCGCGATGCCGAACGCGAGCCGGTAGCCGCCGGTCAACGCCGCCGCCTGCGAGGCCCCGGAGGCCAGCAGTTCGCCGGTGCGCCCGGCCGCCATCGTGGACAGCACCGCGACGCCGGCCGCCATGCCCACCTGCTGCGTGGTGTTGAACAGCCCGGAGGCGAGCCCCGCGTCGCTCTCGCGCGCCCCGGACATGCCGAGCGTGGCCAGCGCGGGCAGCACCAGCCCGCCGCCCGAGACCAGCAGCATGGGCGGCAGCAGGTGGACGGCGTACGTGGCGTCCACCGGCGTCCTGGACAGCAGCGCCATGGCCGCCACCAGCATCGCCAGCCCGGTCACCAGGACGGCGCGGGCCCCGAACCTGGCGGCCAGCCGGGCCGAGGCGAACAGCGAGATCGAGCCGATGCCGACCGCGGCCGGCAGCATCGCCAGCCCGGTCTCCAGCGCCCCGTAGCCGAGCACCCGCTGCATGTAGAGGGCGACGAGGACCTGGAAGGCGAACATCCCGGACAGGGCCAGCATCTGCGTCAGGTTGGCGCCGACGACGTTGCGCGAGCGCAGGATCCGCAGCGGCATGAGCGGCGTGCGGGCCGTGGCCTGCCGCGCCGTGAACGCGCCGAGCAGGCCCAGCGAGAGCGCGCCGAGGCCGAGCGTGTGGGCCGACAGCCAGCCGTGCTCCTCCACCTTGACCACCGCGTAGATGCCCAGCATCAGGCCGCTGGTGACCAGCGCCGCGCCGAGGACGTCCGCGCCGGCCCGCAGCCCCGCCCCCCGGTCGGCGGGCAGGGCGCGCAGCGCGAGCGCCATGGTGGCCACGCCGATCGGCACGTTGACGAGGAAGATCCAAGGCCAGCTCAGGCCGTCGGTGAGCACCCCGCCCAGGACCTGCCCGATGGACGCGCCGGCCGCCCCGGTGAAGCTGAAGATCGCGATCGCCTTGCCCCGTTCGGCCGGCGCGGCGAACAACGTCACCAGGATGCCCAGCACCACGGCGCTCGCCAGCGCGCTGCCCACGCCCTGCAGGAAGCGGGCGGCGATGAGCATGCCGGGGCCGGTGGCCAGGCCCGCCAGCAGGGAGGCGGCGGTGAAGATCGCGTTCCCGGCCAGGAACATCGCCCGCCGCCCGATCAGGTCGCCGAGCCGCCCGGCCAGCAGCAGCAGCCCTCCGAAGGGGATCAGGTAGGCGTTGACCATCCAGCTCAGACCGGCGGGCGAGAAGCCCAGGTCCTGCTGGATGGCCGGCATCGCGACCGTCACGATGCTGCCGTCAAGGATGGTCATCAGTCCCGTCGCGGACAGCACTCCGAGGGCTGTCCAGCGCGAGTCGCGTACATGCGGCACAGGTCTCTCCCGTCTCGTCGACAGGTGAGACCGTAGCAGATAGTTTTGTTGTAGACGATCCTCTTCGGACCTACTTTGCGCGCTCCCGTGCCCTGCGGGTCTGCCCCGGGCCCTCGACGGGCGTGGCCAGATGGCCGGTTACCAGGCGGTTCAGGGCGCGGACCAGCACCTCGCGCTCGTCGTCCGGCAGCGTCCGCAGGGCGTCGCGGTGCACGTCGTCCACGACCTCCTGGCTGCGCCGGGCGACGGCCTCGCCCTTCTCGGTGACCGCGATGATGCGCGCCCGCCGGTCGGTGCTCGACGGGCGGCGCTCGGCGTACCCGGCCTTCTCCAGCGCGTCCACGGTCACCACCATCGTGGTCTTGTCCATGTCGCCCAGCTCGGCGAGCTGGATCTGGGTGCGCTCCTTCTCCAGCGCGTGCACCAGCACGCAGTGCATGCGCGGCGTCAGGCCGATCTCGGCCAGCGCCGCCGCCATCCGGGAGCGCAGCACGTGGCTGGTGTGGTCGAGCAGGAACGACAGGTCGGTCTCCGTACGGGCCGGCGCCATGGCGGTCATGCCCCCAGGGTACCGAAGCCGTCCCGCTGCGGATTATCCGTGACCGGACGATGCGCTGGTGGAGACGCCGGTCGCGGGGGAGCGGAGGGCGGCCTCGGCGATGCGCAGCGCCTCCTCCGCGCCGAGGCCGAGGGCGGCGACCGTGGCCGCGTAGTCGGCGGCGGCCCGGCGGGCGCGTTCCCGCGTCTCCTCGCCGGCCGCCGTCACGAAGGACCCGGCCCGCCCCCGGGTCTCGATCAGCCCCGCCTCCTCCAGCTCCCGGTAGGCCCGGCCGACCGTGTTCACGGCCAGCCCCAGGTCGGCCGCGAGCCGCCGGATGGTCGGCAGCCGCGCCCCCACGGCCAGCGTCCGGTCGTGGATCTGCCCGGCGAGCTGGGCCCGCAGCTGCTCGAACGGCGGCACCGGCGAGCCCGCGTCGATGACGATCATCCGAGGCTCACGATCCGCCGGGCCATCGCCGCGCTGCCGGGCGTACGGGCCTGGACCGCGACGAGGGCGGCCAGCCCCAGGAGCACCAGGCCCAGCGCGGCGGCGCTCCACCAGACGGGCGCCGTGCCGAACAGCATCACCATCGGCAGCGCCCAGACCGTGCCCGGCGCGGTGCTCTCGCGCGCGTCCTCGATCCGCATGATCACGTCGGCGGTCAGCGAGGCCTCGTCCTCGGCCACGACGGGCCGCGCCAGCAGGTCGCGTACCTGCAGGACGGCGATCGCGCCGACGCCGGCCAGGGCGACCAGCAGGACGAGCGCCGCGTTCCGGACGGCGGCGTCGTCGACCGTGAGCGCGCCGCAGGCCAGCGCCAGCGCCGCCACGTGGGTGGCCGCGGCGCAGACCGCGTACGGGCGGCCGAGCAGCGCCCGCCAGCCGGGCTGCACCGGATGGGCGGCCCGCCGGGCCAGGGCCGCCCCGGCCCGCCGGTCGACGCGGCGTACCCATGCCTCCAGCAGGGTCCGCGCCGCCAGCCGCGCGGCGAGCAGCGGCGTCGGTGGCGTCCCGCCCAGGCCGTGCCGGGCCAGCCAGTCCCCGGCCTGGCGCACGTCCGCCGGCCGTACGCGCACCCCTTGCCCGTCCGTTCGCTCGTCCGTCATGACCCGCTCCTTTTGTCGCACCCTTTGTCTCAATATAGTGAGACAAAGGGTGCGACAAAGTCAACCGTGGGAGAAGGGTCCGCCATGCGAAGATCATCGCTAGATTGCGGGGATGGCGTTCCCCCTCCGGCGTTCCGGCGCGACGATCCTCGCCGCCGCCTCCGCCGTCACGCTCACCGCGACCACCCCCGCCCTCGCCTCCGTGCCCGCCTCCGCCGCTGCCGACCGGGTCCTGCGGGTCTACAACGACAACATCGAGAACCTCGTGCGCAACAACGCCGACGGCACCTGCACCCGCGTCTCAGGCCCCGACCACCTCACCTCGATGCTGGTCGACGACGACGGAAGGACCGGCACCGGCGGCGTCCGTCCGCCCGACCTGCTGATCGTCCAGCAGGTACGCGGCACCGGCCAGGCCACCGCCTACGCCGACCAGCTCTCGGCCAAGTTCGGCTACCCCGCGGGCACGTACAAGGCGATCGTGGCCTGGGACGACCCCGAGCCGTGGGGCGGCAGCCACAAGTGCAGCGTCCAGGCGCTCGGCGACCTGAAGAAGAAGCAGACCAACGGCATCCTCTACAACACCCGCACGCTCAGCCTCGCCGCCGGAGACGTGTCGAAGTACTGGAGCGCGGGCTGGCTGAAGCCGGGCACCGCCTACGACGGCGGCGCCGGCTGCACGCTCTACAAGCCGCCGAGCAACGACGACGGCAGCGCCTACACCCACAAGTGGAAGCGCACCAGCGCCATCGCGGCCCGCTTCACGATCAGGGCGACGGGGACGGCGGTCTTCGCCGCCACCATGCACCTGCCGGAGCAGAACGGCGCGAACGCCTGCGCGGGCCCCGGCTCCACCGGCATCGGCGGCACCGGCATCCACGTCGGCGCGGACGCCACGAGCCTGATGAACGCCTCGGCCGTCCGCGTGCTCGGCGTCGACGCCAACCGCACCGGCATCGCCCGCACCGCCCTGTCCGGCCTCGGCATGACCGGCTACGGCGCGAAGCCGACCATGGGGTCCAGGAAGATCGACTACCTGTTCGTCAAGGGCGCCGTGCGGCCGTCCGGCGTCGACCACACCGTGAGCGGCACCAAGTCGAACCACCTGGCCCTGTACGCGTTCATCGACTACTGATCACGTGCCCGTCGGCGCTCCCGAGACCGGCCGCCAGCAGGGCGGCGGGTCCTCGCCGGTCACCCCGTCCACCGCCTCGCGCAGCAGGTCGGCGTGGCCGGTGTGCCGCCCGTACTCCTCGATCAGGTCGCAGATCAGCCGGCGCAGGCTGAGCCGGCGCCCGTCCGGCCAGGCGAGGTGGACGAGCAGGCCGGGCCCGCCGGCGGCCAGCGCCTCGCCGACCCGCGCCCGCGAGCGCTCGACGGCGGCGTCGTAGAGCGCGTACAGATCCTCGGGGCGGTCGGCGGCGGCCGAGGTGAAGTCCCAGCCGGGGTCGGCCGCCCAGTCGGCGGCGTCCCAGGGCGGGCCCAGCGTCGCGCCGCTCAGCCGGGGGCCGGACATGTGGTCCTCGACGAACGCGAGATGCTTGAGCAGGCCGCCCAGCGTCAGGGACGAGGCGCCGGCGCGGGCTCGCAGCCCGGCGGCGTCGAGGCCGTCGGCCTTCCACCGGAAGGTCGCGCGCAGGCGGTCGAGCGCGCCGACGAGGTGTTCGGCCTCGGTGCCGGCGACCGGCGGCTCCCACCAGGGGTCGTCGTGAGTCATGCCGTCACCGTAGAGGCCGTTCCCGACATTCCGCTCCCGGTAAAAGTCGTGTCGCCGACACACCTCGAAACTTGAACTACTCCAGTTTAGGGGGCTATGTTGTGCGCATGGCGTCCGACTTCGAGGCACAGCTCCGAGCGGCCTCGCTGCGCGTGACCCGGCCGCGGCTGGCAGTGCTCGGGGCGCTGCGCGACCATGCTCACGTCGACACCGACACGGTGATCTCCCTGGTGCGGGCCGAGCTCCCCAGGGTCTCCCACCAGGCGGTCTACGACGTGCTCCGCGCACTCACCACGGCCGGCCTGGTGCGGCGCATCGAACCCGCCGGCGCGGCGGCCCGCTACGAGCTGCGGGTGGGGGACAACCACCACCACCTCGTGTGCCGCTCCTGCGGCATGATCGCGGACGTCGACTGCGCCGTCGGCGAGGCCCCTTGTCTCACCGCCTCGGACGACCAGGGCTTCGTGATCGACGAGGCGGAGGTCGTCTACTGGGGCACCTGCCCCGACTGTACGAACCAACGCAGTGCCCAGTGATTTGGCAGTTCGGAAGGAAATAGATGAGCGACACGCAGGACAACAGGCCATCGAGCGCGCAGGGCGTGGACCGCAAGGAAGCGGCCGGCTGCCCGGTGGCGCACGACTCGGTGACCTCGCACGGCAGCGAGAGCGAGAACCCGGCGATCGACTCGCCGGACGCGAAGCGGCACGGCCGGCCGCGCACGAACCGCGACTGGTGGCCCAACCAGCTCGACCTCTCGGTGCTGCGCGCGCACTCGTCCAAGAGCAACCCTCTGGGGCAGGACTTCGACTACGCCAAGGAGTTCGAGAAGCTCGACGTCGAGGCGCTCAAGCGCGACATCGCCGAGACGCTCACCACCTCGCAGGACTGGTGGCCGGCCGACTTCGGCCACTACGGCGGTCTGATGATCCGCATGAGCTGGCACGCCGCGGGCACCTACCGCATCCACGACGGCCGCGGCGGCGCCGGTGACGGCGGGCAGCGCTTCGCCCCGCTCAACAGCTGGCCCGACAACGCCAACCTCGACAAGGCCCGCCGCCTGCTGTGGCCGGTCAAGAAGAAGTACGGCCAGAAGATCTCGTGGGCCGACCTGCTCGTGCTCGCCGGCAACGTCGCCCTGGAGTCGATGGGCTTCAAGACCTTCGGCTTCGGCTTCGGCCGCAAGGACGTCTGGGAGCCCGAGGAGATCTTCTGGGGTCCCGAGGACGCCTGGCTCGGCGACGAGCGCTACGTCTCCGAGAGCGAGATGCTGCCGGAGGTCGGGGCCACCGAGATGGGCCTCATCTACGTCAACCCGGAGGGCCCGCGCGGCAACGCCGACCCGGCCGCCGCGGCGCACTTCATCCGCGAGACCTTCGGCCGGATGGCGATGAACGACGAGGAGACCGTCGCCCTCATCGCCGGCGGCCACACCTTCGGCAAGACCCACGGCGCCGGCGTCGCCGACGACCACGTGGGCCCCGAGCCGGAGGGCGCGCCGCTGGAGGCGCAGGGCCTCGGCTGGCTGAGCACGCACGGCAGCGGCAAGGGCGCCGACACGATCACCAGTGGCCTGGAGGTCACCTGGACCGACGTGCCGACCCAGTGGAGCAACCGCTTCTTCGAGATCCTCTTCGGCTACGAGTGGGAGCTCACCACGAGCCCCGGCGGGGCCAAGCAGTGGGTCGCCAAGGACGCCGAGGAGATCATCCCCGACCCCTTCGACCCGGCGAAGAAGCACAAGCCGACGATGCTGACGACCGACCTGTCGCTGCGCGTCGACCCGATCTACCGCGAGATCTCGCTCCGCTTCCTCAACAACCCGGACGAGTTCCAGCTCGCCTTCGCCAAGGCCTGGTACAAGCTGCTGCACCGCGACATGGGCCCGGTCAGCCGCTACCTCGGGCCGTGGGTCGCCGAGCCCCAGCTGTGGCAGGACCCGGTGCCGGCCGTCGACCACGAGCTCGTCAGCGACGCCGACGTGGCCGCGCTCAAGGAGCAGATCCTGGGGTCCGGCCTCACGGTCGCCCAGCTCGTCACCACCGCCTGGGCCTCGGCCGCGAGCTTCCGCTCCACCGACAAGCGCGGCGGCGCCAACGGCGCCCGCATCCGCCTGGAGCCGCAGCGCAACTGGGAGGTCAACCAGCCCGAGCAGCTCGCGACGGTCCTGCCCGTCCTCGAGAACATCCAGCGCAAGTTCAACGAGGCCGGCGGCGCGAAGATCTCGCTGGCCGACCTGATCGTGCTGGGCGGCTCGGCCGCGGTCGAGAAGGCGGCCCAGGACGCCGGCGTGGCCGTGACGGTGCCGTTCCACCCGGGCCGCACCGACGCCTCCCAGGAGCAGACGGACGTCGAGTCCTTCAGCGTCCTGGAGCCGCGCGCCGACGGGTTCCGCAACTACGTGCGGGCCGGCGAGAAGACGCAGCCCGAGGTGCTGCTCGTCGACCGGGCGTACATGCTGGACCTGACCCCGCCGGAGATGACCGTCCTCGTCGGCGGCCTGCGCTCCCTCGGGGCCAACCACGGCGGCGCCCCGCACGGCGTCTTCACCGACCGGCCCGGCGTGCTCACCAACGACTTCTTCGCCAACCTGCTCTCCCCGGGCACCCGGTGGAAGGCGTCGGAGTCGGAGGAGAACGTCTACGAGATCCGCGACGCGGCCACGGACGAGCTGAAGTGGACCGCCACCCCGGTCGACCTCGTCTTCGGCTCCAACTCGCAGCTGCGCGCCCTCGCCGAGGTCTACGCGAGCGACGACGCCCGCGAGAAGTTCGTGACGGACTTCGTCGCGGCCTGGACCAAGGTCATGGAGCTCGACCGCTTCGACCTGGCCTGATCCACACCCACCGGCGAGCCCGGCCGATCACGCTGATCGGCCGGGCTCGGCGCTTCCCAGGGGACGGCCGGGGCGGTCACGCGGCGGTGGGTACGGACGAACGTCACCGAGGGCGACGGCGTAGATCCTGACCGCGCGCCGCTCGTGCGGGGCGAGTTCACCGGTGGGGTCGATGACCGGCGAGGCTGGCCTCCTGAACGGGGCGGCCGCCCTGGCGAGCAGATACCGGGCATAGCGGAGACCGTCGCCGAACAGGTCCTTGCACCGCAGCAGGTCGCGGAGCACGAAGTAGAGGTCGGTCCGCATGGAGATCTGAGCCCGGAGCCGCAGGCACAGCAGCGTGGTCAGCGTGAAGGCCCGGAGCAGCGCCTCGACCGGGCCGGACAGCGGCAGGTACGCGACCGCGAGCGTCATCGTCGCGATGAGGAGGACGTCGGAGGCCATCCCGGCCAGATAGACCCGGTACCGGTGCCGCCGCGGAACCCCCCAGATGGCGGTGACGTCGGTCCGCACGACGAGGTAGTGCAGCCTGGTGCCGAACCCGATCCTGGCCGGCGCGCCGAGCGAACGCGCCGCCGTCAGGTGCATCAGCTCGTCCACGCTCGCGACGACGGAGAAGAAGGCCGTGTTGACCAGCACGAAGAGCCGGGTGTACCCGCTCCAGAAGAAGTCCTCGTCCGGCTCGGTGCTGGTCACGCTGCGCGGTCACGCGCACACCGCCTACAGGAGCGGTGCGCGCTGCGTCAACGAGGCGGTGGACGCGTACCTGCTGGAGGGGCGCCTGCCCGCCGCTGACGTGGAGTGCGGGACGGCGGACGACGGCGGGAGCTAGCGCATCGCCCGCCCGCGCGCCTGCTCCGGCGGCATGCGTCAGACCTCGTGGCGGAGTGGGCTGAGCCAGATCGGTGTCCAGCTGAGCGCCATGATCGCCGCGCCCGCCCACATCGCCGTCCCGATGCCCCAGACCTCGCCGAGAAGGCCCGCCAGCAGACCGCCGACGCCGACCGCGCCCATGAGGATCAGGCGCATGGTGGCGTTCATCCTGCCGAGCATCGGGTCGGGCGTGACCTTCTGCCTGAAGCTGACGAGCAGCACGTTGTTCACCCCCGTCCGGAAGCACACGACGCTCCACGCGGCCGCCGAGATCCAGACGCTCCAGCCGGCGAACGGCACCAGAAGCGCGAACGGCGCGGTGGCCAGGCCGGCGATCCACACGGCACGCCCGTGGCCGAACCGGCGGCCGATCAGGTGAGCCGTCGAGGAACCGGCCAGCACACCGAGCCCGCCGGCGGCGAGGTAGGCCCCGAGCACCCAGGCGGGATGCCCGAGCTCGTCGACGAGCAGCACGGGCAGCAGCGCCGAGCAGAGCGGGAAGGCGAGGTTCGTCATGCCGCCTTGCGCCGCGATGGCGGTGAGGACCCGGTTGCCGAAGAGGAACCGCACCCCCTCGCCGATCCGCCGCCCGAGCCGCTCGCCGGGTACGGGGGCGGGCGCGGGTTCCGGCTTGCTGATCCGGCACAGCCACACGGCCGACCACAGGTAGGTGAGCGCGTCGAGCAGGATCGCCACCGGCGCACCCGCGAGAGCCACCAGCACTCCGGCGGAGCTTCTGCCGCCCACGTCCATCGCCGCGTTCGTGCCGACGAGCACCGAGTTCGCGGCGGTGAGCCGGTCCCGGCCGACCAGGTGCGGGACCGTGCTCTGCGAGGCGACGTCGAAGAAGAGCGTGCCGGCTCCGGTCGCGACGGCGACGCCGTACAGCTGGGTCATCGTGAGAGCGTCCAGCCACCACGTGACCGTCACCGACGCCAGAAGCGCGGCGCGGACCAGGTCCGCCGCGACCATCACCGGGCGGCGCCTGACCCGGTCCACCCATGCTCCGGCGGGCAGGCCCAGCACGAGCACGGTGATGGTGGTGAGGGCGCTGAGCAGTCCCACTTCACCGGGCCCCGCGTCGAGGGCGAGCACCGCGAGCAGGGGCATCGCCACGTAGCCGACCTGGGTACCGAACTGGCTGACCGCCGACGCCAGGTAGAGGTTTCTGAAGGACGGGTCACGCAGGAGCGGGGGCTGGGCAGCGGTTGTCATGCCACCTAGATGATGGAAGCGTCGGCCTGGCCGCTATTGATTAAGCAGAGGACGAATCGGATGGGCCTTGAGCTGACGTTCACCGCACAGGACGCGGCCAATGTCCGTTTCGCGGTTTCTCCTCTGTGGGAGGTCGTCGCCAGCGTGCGGGTGGTGAAGAACCCGGCCGCGCACGCCGTGCTCAAGCCCTGGGCCGAACGCGTGCGGCGGCGGCTCGCCGACGCCGACTGGCGGTTGCTGTCCGACCTGGTGCCGGTGCCGACGACCTCCATCGTCGGCTTCGTCTGTCCGCCGCCCTCGACCTCCGTGCCCGACCTGGAGGTCGAGCTGGCCGGAATGGCGGCGATGGCACCCCTGGTTCAGGAGGGTTTCGACGTCTGGGACGGTCCGCGCACCCGGGCGCTCCAAGAGCTGTACGCCGACCCCGTGGGCGGCCTCGAACGGCTGGCCGAGGAGATCCGCGGCTACTGGGAAGCGGCCATCGCGCCCTACTGGCCGCGCGTACGGGCCCTGCTCGAAGGCGATGTGCTCTACCGCGCCAGGTTGCTGGCCGAGGGCGGCCTGCGGCGCATGCTCAGCGACCTCGACCCCGCCGTGACATGGGAGGGAGAGACGCTGCGCCTGCCCAAGACGGTCTGCGAAGGGGTGCGCCCGCTGGGCGGCCTGGGACTGTTGCTCGTGCCGTCGGTGTTCACCTGGCCGCGCGTCTTCTCCATCACGGCCCCGCCCTGGCAGCCCACGATCCGTTACCCCCCGCGCGGCGTCGCGACGCTCTGGGAGCGCCGCGAGAGCGACCCGCCACAGGCGCTGGCCGCCGTGCTCGGCCGGACCCGTACCCGGCTGCTGGCCGAACTCGACCAGCCCGCCTCGACCAAGGAACTGGCCGCCCGCCTCGACCTGTCGGAACCGGGCGCGAACCAGCACCTCACCGCTCTCCGCAGAGCCGGGCTGGCCAGCGCGCACCGCACGGGGAGATACGTGCTCTACGCCCGTACGGCCGTCGCCGAGACGCTGCTCGCCGGCGAGTAAGGACGTGTGTCTGGATGCGGCGGCCCAGGTCTCAGCCGCCGGGGCCTCTGCGCTGGACGGGGGCGCCGTCACCGTTCCTGGGCATGTCGCCGCGCTTGACCGGGCCGGGCGGTGGCGAAGGGGGCGGCGGCGAAGAGGGCGACGGCGGAGCGGGCGGCCTGCGGCCGACCGCCGGCCTGGCGCCCTCCGCCGCCTTCTTCAGCACGGCCCGGTCCACCTGCCCGGCCGGACAGATCAGCCGGACGTGATGCTCAGCGCGCACCGCGACGTACTCCTGACGGCCCTCGTGCTCGGCATACCAGCCGTCGCCGTCCGGCTCGAACGCGCCGGCACCCGTGTAGGCCCCCCGATCGACCCGCATCTCCACCTGCCTGCCGCCCCGCGCGAAGTAGCAGGCACCGAACCCTTCGTCGTTGATCACGCCCACCGACTGCTCGGCCGGCCGGTATCCGGGCAGGTTCACCACGTAGATCAACTCAGGAGCCGTGCCCTGCCGGACGGCGCGGTCGATCACGGCCTGGCTCAACCTTCTGGCGGAGCGGCGGCGGGACCACGCCATCAGCGCCGTCAGCGCGAGCAGGGCCAGGAACACGAGCAGCGCGATCAGCAGAGGTAACGGCATCCACCCAGTCTCGCTCTCGCAGGCGTCGTCCGGGTCACGGACGGGGATTCAGCCGGCTTGAGCCGGAGAACGTCACCACCGATGGGACGCGGCTGAGACCGCCATCGTCAGGAAGCCGGGCACCCCCTGCGCCGTACTGGCATCGGCAAGCGCGTCAGGCGACGGGCGGGACTTAAGGGGGTTACCTCTTGACGCAACAAATGAACGCTCTTTTAATTCGCACATGGGTCGTATCGCCGGCGTGAGCGCCGCGGAAACCCGCGAGAGGCTGCTGCTCGCCGCCGCGGAGGTGTTCGCCGAGCGCGGTTACGACGGCACGCGGGTCGCCGACATCGCCGCCGCCGCGGGCGTCAGCAACGGGGCCTTGTACGCCCACTTCGGCTCGAAGGCCGAGCTGATCGTGGCGGCGCTGCGCACCCACGGGCGGCAGACGCTGGCCAGGCTGGTCGCCGCCGACCCCGACCGTACGGCCACCGAACTGCTGCTGGTCCTCGGCCGCAACCTGCCGCGCCGCCGGGACGCGCCCGGTTACCTCATCGTGGAGGCCCTCACCGCCGCCCGCCGCGACGAGGACATGGCCAGCCCGATGCGCGACTACGTCGGCGAGCGCGCCGAATGGCTCGCCGGGCTGGTCCGAGCCGCCCAGGACGACGGCGAGCTCGACCCCGCCCTGCCGGCGGGCGCGCTGGCCCACTTCTGCCTGCTCCTGGCCATGGGCAGCGCGCTGATCACCCCCGACCTGCACGCCGTCGACGACGAGGAGTGGACGGCGCTGCTCACCCGTGTCGTCCGGGCGTTCGCCCCCGGCGGCACCCCATCAGAGAGCGGAGCACCCGAGTGAAAGTCAAGATCGACCCGGAACGCTGCCAGGGGCACGGCCGCTGCTACGACCTGGCTCCCGCGCTGTTCGCCGAGGACGACGAGGGCTACGGCCAGGTCGTCGGCGACGGCGCCGTGCCGGACGGCGAGGAGCGCACCGCGCGCCTGGCGGTGGCCAACTGCCCCGAGCGGGCGATCGAGATCCTCTAGGAGGGCGTGGCATGACCGTTGACGACCGCTTCACCCAAGGCTTCCGTGAGACGCGCGAGGACGAGCCGCTCGGCACGCGCAACGAGGTCATCACCGGCCCCGTCTCCGACTGGGCGACCGATTTCTCCCACTTGGAGCCGGAGTGGGTCGAGGACCCGTACCCGATCCAGGACGACCTGCGCCGGCGCTGCCCCATCGCGCACACGGAACGGTTCGGCGGCGGCTGGCTGCCCACCCGCTACGAGGACGTCGCGGCCATCGCCTACGACACCGAGCGTTTCTCGTCCCGGTCGATCATCATGAGCAACTTCCGCCCGCCACGGGAGCTGGCCCCGGTGGGCGGCACGCCGCCGATCTCCTCCGACCCGCCCTTCCACCACGACGCCCGCAAGCTGCTGCTGCCCGCCTTCACCAAGACCGCCGTCTCCCGGCGCGAGGAGCCCACCCGGGCCTTCTGCCACCAGCTCATCGACGCCTTCGAGGGCCGCGACGTCGTGGACGCCGCCCGCGACTACGCCCAGCACATCCCGGTCCGCGTCATCGCCGACATGCTCGGCTTCCCGCAGGAGGACGGGCCCCGCTTCCGCGAGTTCATCGAGAGCTCGCTCGAAGGCGTCAACCTGCCGCCGGAGGAGCGGATCGAGCGGATGGACGAGCTGTTCGACTACCTGCTCGCCCAGATCCGCGACCACCTCGACCATCCGCGCGACGACCTGACGACGTACCTCATCGAGGCCGAGCTGTACGGCCGCAAGCTCGACCCGTCCCACGTGGCCGGCACCATGGCGCTGCTGCTCATCGCGGGCATCGACACGACCTGGAGCGCGATCGGCGCGTCGCTGTGGCACCTGGCGAAGACGCCCGCCGACCGCGAGCGGCTGGTCGCCGAGCCCGGTCTGCTGCCGACCGCGATGGAGGAGTTCCTGCGGGTGTACGCCCCGGTGACGATGGCCCGGCTGGTCAAGGAGGACATGCACTGGAACGGCGTGGACATGAAGGCCGACGACTGGGTGCTGCTGTCGTTCCCCGCGGCCAACCGTGACCCCGATCAGTTCGAGCAGGCGGGCGAGGTCGTCCTCGACCGCAAGGTCAACCGGCACGTGGCCTTCGGCCTCGGCATCCACCGGTGCGTGGGCTCCCACCTGGCCAGGATGGAGCTGCGGGTGGCGCTGGAGGTGTGGCTGGAGCGGATGCCGGTGTTCGAGCTCGCCGACCCGGCCGGGGTGACGTGGGCCGCCGGCCAGGTACGCGGCCCGCGCAGCCTGCCCCTCCGCCTCGGCCGGTCGTAGGACGCCGCGTCAGGCGGGCGCGGGAAGGAGGAGACAAGACCGGGGCGGGCCGGCCGGATGGCGTGGAACGCGGGTGACGGGGCACATCACAGCGGGGCCGTCCGGTTCCCCGGGATCGACCAGCGGTGAGGTGAGGCAAGGACATGCCGTCCGTCGTACTGATCGGCACCCTCGACACCAAGGGCGAGGAGTACGCGTGGCTGCGCAACCGGCTCGTCGAGCTGGGCAGCGACGTCGTCGTCATCGACGTGGGCGTGGGGGAGCACGGCGAAGCCCTGCTCGCCGACGTCCTCGCCGCCCGGGTCGCCGAGGCGGCGGGCGCCGACCTGCGGGCGCTGCGGGAGGCCGGCGACCGGGGCGCGGCCGTCGCCGCGATGGGGGAGGGCGCGGCCGCGGTCCTCGACGAGCTGCAGGCCGACGGCCGCGTGGACGCCGTGCTGGCGGTGGGCGGCAGCGGCGGCTCGTCGATCGCCGCGCGGGCGGTCCGCGACCTGCCGATCGGGCTGCCCAAGCTCATCGTCTCGACGATGGCGGCCGGGGACGTCTCGCCGTACGTCGGGGCGAAGGACGTCACGATGATGTACAGCGTCGTCGACATCGCCGGGATCAACCGGCTCTCGCGGGCCATCCTCGGCAACGCGGCCGCCGCCGCCTCCGGCATGGCACGGGCCCGCCAGCTCGCCAAGGCCGTGCAGACCGCCGGGCTGCCGGACCGGCCGCTGGTGGGGGCGTCGATGTTCGGGGTCACCACCCCGGCCGTGGACGCCGCCCGCGATCGGCTCGCCGAGCTCGGCTACGAGGTGCTGGTCTTCCACGCCACCGGCGCCGGCGGCCGGGCGCTGGAGGGCCTGGCCGCGAGCGGCATGCTGGCCGGGGTGCTCGACCTGACCACCACCGAGCTGGCCGACGACCTGGTGGGCGGCGTGCTGTCGGCCGGGCCCGACCGGCTGACCGCCGCCGGACGGCACGGCGTGCCGCAGGTGGTCGCCCCCGGCGCGCTCGACATGGTGAACTTCGGCCCGCGCGACAGCGTGCCCCCCGAGTTCGCCGGCCGCCTGCTGTACGCGCACAACCCGGCCGTGACGCTGATGCGCACCACGCCCGAGGAGATGCGCGAACTCGGCCGCCGCGTGGCCGCCAAGCTGCGCCGGGCGCGCGGCCCCGCCGCGCTGTTCCTGCCCCGGCGCGGGGTGTCCGCGCTCGACGCGCCCGGCGGCGCGTTCGCCGGCCCCGAGGCCGACGCGGCCTGCTTCGAGGCCCTTGAGGAGGGCCTGCGCGGCTCCGCCGTCGCCGTCGAGGACCTGGACCTGCACGTCAACGACCCCGCCTTCGGCCGCGCCATGGCCGACCGGCTGCACGAGCTGATCACCGGAGGTGCCTCATGAACCGGCAGGACGTCCTCGGCCGGCTGCGCGCGACGGCCGCCGCCGGCCGCGCCGTGATCGGCGCGGGCGCCGGCACCGGGCTGTCGGCCAAGTGCGCCGAGGCCGGCGGCGTCGACCTGATCATCATCTACAACTCCGGCCGCTACCGCATGGCGGGGCGGGGCTCGCTGGCCGGGCTGCTGCCGTACGGCGACGCGAACCAGATCGTCGTGGAGATGGCCGCCGAGGTGCTGCCGGTGGTCCGGGACACGCCGGTGCTGGCCGGGGTGTGCGGAACCGACCCGTTCCGGGTCATGCCGTACTTCCTCGACCAGCTCAAGGCCATGGGCTTCACCGGCGTGCAGAACTTCCCGACCGTCGGCCTGTACGACGGCACCTTCCGGCAGAACCTGGAGGAGACCGGCATGGGCTTCGGCCTGGAGGTCGAGCTGATCCGGCTGGCCCGCGAGCGCGACCTGCTCACCGCCCCCTACGTCTTCGACGAGGAGCAGGCGCGGGCCATGACCGAGGCCGGGGCCGACGTGCTGGTGCCGCACGTCGGGCTGACCACCAAGGGCAGCATCGGCGCCGGCACCGCGCTGAGCCTGGACGAGGCCGCCGAGCGGGTGCAGGCCATGCGGGACGCCGCCGTCGCGGTCCGCCCCGACGTGCTGGTGCTCTGCCACGGCGGGCCCATCGCCGAGCCGGAGGACGCCGCGTACGTGCTGGCGCGTACCGAGGGGGTGGCCGGCTTCTTCGGGGCCTCGTCGGTGGAGCGGCTGCCGACCGAGCGCGCCATCACCGAGCAGGTCCGCGCCTTCACGTCGCTGCGCCCGGGAGGCTGAGGAGAGAGCCTGCTCCTCCAGCATGGAACGGGATGGAACGCCCTCCCCCCGGAAGATCTCGCACCACACCGGGAAGGAAACTTATGGGGACGACACCGCACCCGACCGCCGGCAACGCACTGGCCGAAGTGAAGGAACGCCAGCGGCTCGCCTGGGAGTCCGGCGACTACGCCCGCGTCGGCGTGACCCTGCAGCCGATGGCCGAACGGCTCGTGGAGGCGGCGGGCGTACGCGCCGGGCAGCGCGTGCTCGACGTGGCCTGCGGGCAGGGCAACGCCGCCCTCGCCGGAGCCCGGCGCTTCGCCGAGGCGACCGGCGTGGACTACGTGCCCGCCCTGCTGGAGCAGGGGCGCAAGCGGGCCGCGGCCGAGCGGCTGGAGGTGGTGTTCGCCGAAGGGGACGCCGAGGCGCTGCCGTTCCCCGACGCCGCCTTCGACGTCTCGCTCAGCACCGTAGGCGTGATGTTCGCGCCCGACCAGGAGCGGGCCGCCGCCGAGCTGCTGCGCGTGACCCGTCCTGGCGGCACGGTCGCGCTGGCGTCCTGGACGCCCGACGGGCTGGTGGGCGAGATGTTCCGGACGATCGGCAAGTACGCCCCGCCCCCGCCGCAGGTCCGCTCGCCCATGCTGTGGGGCACGCCGGAGCGGCTGCGTGAGCTGTTCGGCGGCGGGATCGAATGGACCGCGCTCACCGTCCGCACGTTCGAGTTCGCCTTCCACTCGCCCGAGCACTTCGCCGACTGGTTCATCGCCTACTACGGGCCGATCCACCGGATGGCGGGCACGCTCGACGAGGACACCCGGCGCAGTTTCGCCGCCGAGCTGGCCGGGGTGCCGGTCGCCTTCAACCGGTCCGGCGACGGGACGCTGCTGGCGGCCGGCGACTACCTGGAGGCCGTCGGCGTCCGCCGCTGACCCCGGCGCCCGGCGGCGGCGCTCCGTCAGCCCGCCGCCGGGGCTCCGGCGCGGAGCCGGCTGCGCAGCTCCACGGCACGGTGCAGGTAGTGGGCGGCCAGCATGGGCCGGCCGGCCGCCCGGTACAGCTCGCCGAGCGCCTGGAAGGCGTCCGCCTCGCCGCTGCGGTCGCCGAGCTGCTGGAAGATCTCCAGCGAGCGTTGCAGCTCGGCCGTGCCGTGCGAGCGGTCGCCGCGCGCCGCGTGCAGCCCGCCGAGGCCGCGCAGCGCGTACGCGCCGCAGTGCCGGTCGCCCAGCGTCTCGAAGATGTCCAGCGCCCGCCCCTGGAACCGCATCGCCTCGTCGGGTTCGGCGGTGAGCGTGTGCAGGCGGCCGAGCTGCACGGACACGCACCCCTCACGATGGTCGTCGCCCAGCTCGCCGGCCAGCCGCAGCGCCTCGCCGAGCCAGCGGGACGCCTGCCCGAGGTCCTGCAGCGACAGGTGGACCCGGCCGATCGCCTGCCGCGCGTACGCCTCCCCGTCCGCGTCGCCCTCGGCCAGGAACATGGCCAGCGCGTGCCGGAACCAGCCGAGCGCCCGCCGGTGCCGGCCGGAGAACTCGTCGGCGGCGCCGAGCCCGCAGATCGAGATCGCCTCGCCGCGGGCGTCGCCCAGCTCGCGGAAGATCACCCGGGCGCGGCGCAGCATGCCGGCCGCCTCGGCGTAGCGGTCCTGGTAGAGGCTGACCTGGGCGAGGCCGCGCAGCATCGCGGCCTCGCCGCGCCGGTCTCCCGCGGCGGCGGCGCTGTCCAGCGCGATCCGGTGGGTGAGCCGCCACTCCTCCAGCCGGCAGTGCAGGTCGAAGTAGGGGACGAGGGTCGCGGCCAGCCCCCACGCGGCCTGCGCGTGGCCGTGGGCCGCGGCCAGGCGTACGGCCTCGACCAGCGCCTCCCGCTCGGCGTCGAACCAGGTCAGCGGGTCGGCGGTGAGGCGGCCCAGCAGCTCGTCGTCCGGCCGCCACCGGGGAGCGGCTCCGGCAGGCACGCTGAACAGGGTGGTCGGCAGGCGGGCCGCGGCGTGCTCGGCGGCGCTCGTCCAGCCGCCCAGCACCCGCGTCAGGGCCTGGCGCTCGGCCTCGCCGTCCGCGCGCTCCCTGGCGGTGCAGCGCACCAGGTCGGGCAGCCGGTAGCGGGGCTGGCCCAGGGGATCGGTGCCGGCCAGGCGGAGCAGGCTGACGTCCACGAGCGTGTCCACGACGGCGTCGCCGCCGTGCCGGCCGAGCACGGCGCCGGCCACCCAGCCCGGCACGGTCCCCGGCCCGAGCAGGCCGAGCGCCCGCAGCGCCAGGGCGGCCTCGCCGGGCAGGCGGCGGTAGCTGAGCTCGACGCAGGCGCGTACCTCCAGGTCGCCGGCGCGCAGCTCGTCCAGCCGGGTGCTCTCGTCGTCGAGCCGCCGCCGCAGCTCCCGCAGCGGCCGGCCGGGACGGGCGGCCAGCCGCGCCCCGGCGACGCGGAGCGCCAGCGGCAGCCCGCCGCAGGCGGCGACGATCGCCCGCGCCTCCTCCGGCTCGGCCGCCACCCGGCCGGCCCCGGCGATCCTGGCCAGCAGCTCGCCGCCCTCGGCGGGGGTGAGCGCGTCCAGCTCCAGCAGGACGGCGCCGGGCAGCTCGGTGATGCGGCGGCGGCTGGTCACCAGCACGGCGCAGCCGCTGCCGGGTAACAGGGGGCGCACCTGGGCCGCGTCGGCGGCGTCGTCCAGGAGGACCAGTACGGGGCGGCCGGCGAGCAGGGAACGGTAGAGCGTGGCCCGCTCGTGCGCGGAGGCGGGCAGCGCGCTCTCCGCCACGCCCAGCGAGCGCAGCGCCTCGGCCAGCAGGTCGGCGGGGGCGGCCGGGGTCTCGGCCGTGCCGCCCAGCGACAGGTGGAGCCGGCCCTCGGGGTAGGCGTCGCGGACGGCGTGCGCGCAGTGCACGGCGAGCGCCGTCTTGCCGACCCCCGGCGGCCCGGTGACCACAGCCACCACCGGCGGCCGATCCCCGCCCGGCCGGGCCGGGGGGCCGGTGAGGAGACGGGTCAGGGTGGTGGCGTCGGCGCCGCGGCCGGTGAAGTCGGGCACGTCGGCGGGGAGCTGCTGCGGCACGGGCGGCCGGTAGCCGAGCCGGCCCGGCCTCTCGTCGGCGAGCACGGCGGCGTGGGCGGCGCGCAGGTCCGGCCCCGGCTCGATGCCGAGGTCGTCCACGAGCTGCCGCCGGATCTCGGCGTAGGCGTGCAGCGCCTCGGCCCGCCGCCCGCCGCGGTGCAGCGCGACGATGAGCCGCTGCCACAGATCCTCCCGGTACGGATGCTCGCCGATCAGCTCCCGCAGGTCGTCCACGGCCGCCGCGTACTCCTCGCGGGCCAGTTTCGCCTCCGCCAGCTCCTCGACGGCGGCGAGCCGGGCCTGCGCCAGGGCGCGCAGCCGCCCGTCCCACACCGGGCTGGCGGGCAGGTCGGACAGCGGCGCGCCGCGCCACAGCGCCAGCGCGTCGCGCAGGTGCCCGGCCGCCTCCCCGGCGTGCCCGGCCGCCCGCGCCCGCCCGGCGAGCTCCTCGAACAGCAGCATGTCGAGCTGCCCGGCGGCCGGCTCCACCGCGTACCCGGAGGGGTGGGTGACGATCCGGCCGCCGGCCGCGGCGACGGGGCCGCGCAGGGCGCTGACGTACGTCCGCAGGTTCGCCACCGCCGACGACGGCGCCCGCGCCGGCCACAGCACCTCGATGAGCGCGTCCGAGCCGACGATCTGGTTGGCCTCCAGCAGCAGCGAGGCCAGCAGCAGCCGGGGCTTGCGACCCGCGACGCGCAGCGGCTGGTCCCCGCTGCGGACCAGCAGGGGCCCCAGGACGCCGAAGTTCGGCTGGTCAACCACTACGAACGCACCTGCTCCTCCGGTGGCGCCGGAGCGCCTGTACGTCGGGTCGTCGTTCATGCCGGTTCGGTCTTTATACCGATTTTGGAGGTTCTCTGTATGCCGGACCCGCAATCTTGGTCGCCAGCAGAAGCGCAGCACCAGCTGATCCAGAAAGGATCCGTATGAGACCCACGCGGGTACTTACGGTGGGCTTTGTCCTGCTTGCCGGGCTCATCGGCGGCCAGACCGCCTCGGCCGCGCCGACCCCGGCGGCGAGCACGAGCCCCTCCGCGACCCCCTCCAAGGCCCCGGACCCGAACGACCCGCCCAACCAGGTGAAGGTCCCCGAGGTGTCCACCCTGGCCGCGCCGAGCTTCCAGCTTCCGTTCCCCTGCGGCCAGACGTGGACCGGCAACTCCAGCAACAGCAGCGCCCACCGCTCGTACGAGATCGACTTCAACCGCGGCGGCACCGCGGACGCCGACCTCGGCGACACCGTCGTGGCCGCCGCCGCGGGCACCGTCGTGATCTCGGCCCACCAGGGCTCCACCAACGGCTACGGCAACCTGGTCAAGATCGACCACGGCGGTGGCTGGACGACGTACTACGCCCACCTGAACGTGCGCTCGGTCAGCGCCGGCGCGCAGGTGAAGCAGGGCCAGAAGGTCGGCACGGTGGGCAACACCAGCAAGCCGGGCAACAACATCAGCCCCCACCTCCACTACGAGGTCCGCGAGGGCGAGGGCTACCCCGGCAACATCCGCAAGGCCGTCTTCGGCGGGACCACCTTCGGCTACCCGACCGCGACCGTGACCTCCAAGAACGGTTGCTCCAGCAGCAACCCGCACACCCCCGAGGAGGTCTGCGGCGCCGGTTACAAGGTGATCGACTCGGCGGCGCTCGGCACGGCGGGCACCGTCCATCTGCTCTACAACTCGGGCAACGGTTACAACTGCGTGGCCACGCTGAAGAAGACCTCGCTCGGCACCGCGACCGCGACCAGCGCCTACCTGGAGGTGCAGGGCAAGACGCGGGTGACCGACAGCGGCGACTTCGCCTACTACGCCGGCCCGGTCCGGGCCGCCGCGGCGGGCAAGTGCGTCAAGTGGGGCGGCAAGGCCGGCTCGTCCGCCTACGACAGCCCGTTCGAGCACTGCGGCTGAGCACCGGCCCGGGCGGGGTCACGCCAGTCGTCCGTTGATCGCCTCGCTCACCATGGTCACGGCCTCCGCGCTGCCGGGCAGCACGTTGACCAGGGTGAAGAAGGCGTGCATCTGACCCTCGAAGCGCCGCGACTCCACCGGCACCCCGGCCGCCCGCAGCCGCTCGGCGTACGCCTCGCCCTCGTCGCGCAGCACGTCGTGCTCGGCGGTCAGCACGACCGCGGGCGGCAGCCCGGACAGGTCGGCGGCGCGCAGCGGCGAGGCGTCCGGGTTGACGCGGTCGGCGGGGTCGGGCGCGTAGTGGTCCCAGAACCACACCATCGAGTCACGGCTCAGCATGAGCTGGTTGGCCGGGTCGGTGTAGGAGGCGTTGTCCAGGTCGCAGTCCGTCACCGGGTAGACCAGCACCTGCAGCAGGATCTCCGGCCCGCCCTCGTCGCGGGCGCGCCGGGCGGCCACCGCGGCGAGGTTGCCGCCCGCGCTGTCGCCCGCCACCATGATCGGCAGACCGGGGTACGTGGCGGCGGTCCAGGTCAGGGCGGCGTAGGCGTCGCGGGCGGCCGTGGGGTAGCGGTGCTCGGGGGCGAGCCGGTAGTCCACCAGCGCGACGGTGCAGCCGGTGCGGGCGGCGAGCTGCCGGCCCAGGGTGTCGAACTCGTCGAGGCCGCCGATCACCCAGCCGCCGCCGTGGTAGTAGACGAGCACGCCGCGCGGCGTCGCCGACGGGACCAGGACGCGCGCGCCGAACGAGCCGCCGTCCTCGCCGCCTATCACGGCCTCCTCGACGCGCAGCATCTCCGGGCCGGGCCCGTAGAGGTCGCGGAGCGCGGCGAACGTCAGCCGTGCCTCGCCGGGCGTCATCTCGTGGAGCGGCTTGACGCCGGTGTCGCCCATCTGCAGAAGGAACTGGGTCGTCGCCTCGTCAAGGGCCATGGACGCACCTCACTGCGGGAGCCGGGAGGGGTGGGAGATCAACCGTGGTGCCTCCTCAACGTAAGGTCCGGGCCCCACCGCGTCAACGGACGGTGCCCGTCCGATTTCTTGGCCTCCGGGGTCGGGATCCGGACGGCAAGTTGTCACGGAGCCGACCGGTCGCTGTTTCCGGAAACTTTCCGGCAAATTGCCGTCATCGGCGATCCCTATTGGCGCTGTGACCCGCGTGAACGCCAACAACTCGGGCCGCAACCCGGTAGCCCTCCGCCCTCTTGACACACGTCAAACCGGCCCCCTAAGTTGCCGCAATATTAACGGATCACCGCGAAAGTTTCGGTTGATTGAAGGATGGCATGAGGGGTCAGGAACCATTCGACGACACCGGGCCGTCTCCGGTGCTGGTCCAGAAGCCTGGGACCGGCTTTCCCGACCCCGTTGGGAAAACGCTTCCCAAAGATCGGGAAACCCGCCCCGGGCCCGGCCCCTGGCGGCGCGCCCTGGGCCGTGACTGGCAGCTCTACACGCTGGCGCTGCTGCCCCTGGCCTTCTTCGTGATCTTCCGGTACGTGCCGATGCTCGGCAACGTCATCGCCTTCCGCAAGTACGAGCCCGGCGGCAGCCTGTTCGGCGAGACCTGGGTGGGCCTCCGCTACGTGAAGATGTTCCTCGCCGACCCCTCGTTCTGGAACGTCTTCACCAACACCCTCATCCTCGGCGCGCTCACCCTGCTGTTCTGCTTCCCGCTGCCGATCGTGCTGGCGCTGCTGCTCAACGAGGTGCGCAACCGCAGGATCAAGCGCTTCCTGCAGTCGGTGTCGTACCTGCCGCACTTCCTGTCCGTGGTGATCGTGGCCGGCCTGGTCATGCAGCTCGTCGCCGTGGACGGGCCGGTCAACCAGCTCGTCAAGGCCCTCGGCGGCGAGCCGACCGCGTTCATCCAGAAACCGGAGTGGTTCCGCACGATCTTCGTCTCGTCGGAGGTCTGGCAGACGGTCGGCTGGGGGACCATCCTCTACCTGGCCGCGCTGACCACCATCGACGAGCAGCTCTACGAGGCCGCCCGCATGGACGGCGCCGGCCGGTGGCGGCAGATCTGGCACGTCACCCTGCCCGGCATCCGGCCCACGGCCGTCACGCTGCTGATCCTCAACATCGGCACCTTCATGACCATCGGCTTCGAGAAGGTGCTGCTGCTGTACAACCCGCTGACGTACCCGACGGCCGACGTCATCACCACGTTCCTGTACCGGATGGGCGTGGAGTCCAGCAACCTCAGCTACGCCGCGGCGATCGGCCTGTTCGAGGCGCTGGTCGGCGTGGTGCTGATCGTGTCGGCGAACCTGATCTCCCGCCGAGCAGTAGGGACGAGCCTGTGGTGACCATGGACCGCACCCGCGGCTACCGCGTCTTCCAGGGGATCAACGCCGTCATCCTGACCGGCGTGGTGATCGTGACGCTGTACCCGTTCGTCAACATCGTGGCGCGCTCGTTCAGCGAGGAGCGCTACATCGTCGGGGGCCAGGTCAACCTCGTCCCGCGCGGGTTCAACATCGAGACGTACAAGCTGGTCGTGTCGGACCCGATGTTCTGGACGAACTACCGCAACACGGTGGTCTACACGGTCGTGGCGACCGCGATCGCGATGGTCCTCACGACCTGCTACGCGTACGTGCTGTCGAAGAAGCACCTGAAGGGCCGCACCTTCCTCATCTGGGTCGCGGTCTTCACCATGATCTTCTCCGGCGGTCTGATCCCGAACTACGTGCTGGTCAACAGTCTCGGCCTGACCGACACGATCTGGTCCGTCGTCCTGCCGAACGCCATCAGCGTCTTCAACCTCCTGGTCATGAAGACGTTCTTCGAGGGCCTGCCACGGGACCTGGAGGAGGCCGCCGCCATCGACGGCCTCAACACCTACGGCGTCCTGTGGCGGATCGTGCTGCCGCTGTCCAAGGCGGTCATCGCGACCATGGTGCTGTTCTACGCGGTCTCGTTCTGGAACTCCTGGTTCACGGCGTTCCTCTACCTGAACGACGGCGACCTGTTCCCGGTGACCATCTACCTGCGCAACCTCATCGCCGGCGCGACCGGCGCGGAGGCCGCGGGCGCGGGGATCGCCGAGGCGTCGGCCGCCGCCGCCAACATCCAGGCCGTGACGATCATGCTCACCGTGCTGCCGATCCTGGCGGTCTACCCCTTCGTCCAGAGGTACTTCGTCTCCGGCGTCATGCTCGGCGCCGTCAAGGGCTGAGCTCCTCCGTAACGTCCCTCCGTCACCAAAGGAATCTCCCCCCATGCGCGACATCTCACGGCGTCAGGCGATCATCGGACTGGGCGCGTTCACGCTCGTGCTCGCCGGCTGCGGCGAGGACGAGGCACCGAAGAAGGCCGCCGACGTGTCAGGCAACAGGGCCGCCGCGATGGCCAACTACGGCGTGAACCAGCAGTTCAAGGCGACCGAGCCGATCTCGTTCGACGTGCTCTACAACAACCACTCGTTCTACCCGAACAAGAACGACTGGCTGCTCTGGCAGGAGCTCACCAAGCGCACGAACGTGACGCTGAAGCCGGTGGAGGTGCCGCTCAGCGACTACGAGAAGAAGCGCGGCCTGCTCGTGGGCTCCGGCCAGGCCCCGCTCATCATCCCGAAGACCTACCACCCGCAGGAGGAGGCGTTCGTCGCCTCGGGCGCGATCCTGCCGGTCAGCGACTACTTCGATCTCATGCCCAACCTCAAGGACAAGATCGCCAAGTGGAACATGGCCCCCGACCTGGACACCCTGCGCCAGGCCGACGGCCGCATCTACCTGCTGCCGGGCCTGCACGAGGAGGTCTGGGTCGACTACACGCTGGCCGTCAGGACCGACATCCTGGAGAAGCTGAAGCTGGAGGTCCCCAAGACCTGGGACGACCTCTACACCGTGCTGAAGGCGATGAAGGCGGAGTATCCCGACCTCTATCCGATGACCGACCGCTGGGGCGTGCCGACGCCGGGCGGCAACCTGCTCAAGCTCGTCGCCCAGGCGTACGGCACCAAGGGCGGCTGGGAGTACCAGCACGCGACCTTCGACACCGCGAGCGGCAAGTTCGTCTACACCGGCGCGATGCCGCAGTACAAGCAGATGATCGAGTACCTCGCCAAGCTGGTGAAGGAGAAGCTGCTCGACCCGGAGAGCTTCACCCAGCAGGACGAGCAGGCCAAGCAGAAGTTCAACTCCGGCAAGTCGTTCGTCATCAGCGCCAACGCCCAGACGATCATCAACGACCACCGGCCGACGCTGACCAAGCTCGTCCCCGAGGCCAAGATGGCCAAGATTCCGGTCCCGATGGGCCCCGTCGGCGAGTACAAGATCGGCACCCGCCTGGAGAACGGCGTGATGATCTCCAAGAAGGCGCTGGAGAACAAGAACTTCGTCGCCATGATGCAGTTCGTCGACTGGCTCTGGTACTCCGACCAGGGCCAGGAGTTCGCCAAGTGGGGCGTCGAGGGCGTCACCTACACGAAGGACGGCTCCGGCGCGTACCAGCTCGCCAAGGACGTCGACTTCGTCGGGCTCAACGCCGGCGCGCCCAAGCACCTGCAGAAGGACTTCGGCTTCTCCAACGGCGTGTTCGCCTACGGCGGCACCACGGCGCTGCTCAACTCCACCTTCTCGGCGGAGGAGCTGGAGTTCCAGAAGGTGATGAACGCCCGCAAGGCGTGGCCCATCGAGCCGCCGCACCCGTTCAACGAGGAGGAGCGCGAGCAGGCGACGCTCTGGGAGACCCCGCTGAAGGACTACGTCACCCAGCAGACGCTCAAGTTCATCCTCGGCGAGCGCGACCTCGGCGAGTGGGACGCCTACGTCAAGGAGCTGGAGGGCAAGAACATGACCTCCTACGTGAACCTGGTCAACACCGCCTACGACCGGTTCAAGAAGGAGCACGGCTGAGCGCCATGAGCACCCGGCCGGGCGGAGCGGCGGCCGGATCGCGCTTCGGAGAGGGGCCGCTCTCCCGCGCCGCCGCGCTCATCTACACCCTGATGGTCGTCGAGGCCATGTTCCTGCTCGCCGTCGCGCCGGGCCTGGCCGCGCTGACCCTGCTCGGCGGCGACGCCGGAAACGTGCCGCTGGCGGCGCTCTGCGCGCTGCCGCTCGGCCCCGCGCTGTCGGCCGCCCTGTACGCGCTGCGCCGGCGCGGCCGGGACCTCGCCGACCTGCGCCCGGCGGCGGCGTTCTGGCGCGGCTACCGGGCCAACGCCGCCGGGGCGCTCAAGATCTGGGCGCCCTGGCTGGCCGGCCTGGCGGTCGTCGGCACCACCCTGGCCAACTTCGCCGCCGCCGGGGTGCCCCGCTGGTGGGCGGGACTGCTGGTGCTCGTCGCACTCGGCGGCCTGCTCTGGGCCGGCAACGCGCTGGTGATCACCTCGCTGTTCGCCTTCCGCGCGGTGGACGTGGCCCGCCTCGCCTCCTACTTCCTGCTGCGCCATCCCAAGGCGGCGCTCGCGAACACGTCCCTGCTGGTCGTGGCCGCCGGCGTCACCATGGTCGGCACCGAGCTGCTGACGGCGCTGCTGGCCTCGGCGTTCGCCGCCGCGCTGCTCAGGAACAGCCGGCCGGTGACCGCCGAGGTCGAGGAGCGGTTCACCGCCTGAACCTCAGTGGATGCGCCGGCCGTGCGCGTCCGGCACGCCCGACTTGCGGAAGAAGTAGGTGTTGACCTGGTCGCGCCACTCCTCGGCGGAGCGCTGCTGCTCGGCCAGCAGCTCCGCGACGCGGGCGTGGTACGCCGGGTCCACCAGGCCCGAGCCGTCCAGCTTGTCCCAGTGCGCCCGCATCGCCGACACCTCCTCGACCCCCGCGAAGTGCGTGTCGTAGATGTGCTGGATCACCGTCGAGCCGCCACGCAGCACGTGCCCGTACGGGACGCGGTGGAAGAAGAGCAGCAGCTCGTCCGGGCACCGCTCCAGTGACTCGTAGACGTCGGCCCACGGCCGCGGGTACTGGCCGGTGAAGCCGGTGCCCGTGGCCCGCGTGCGGTCCACGCCGACGCCGTCGCGGTCGGCGAAGTGGTAGGTGCCCCACGGGGTGTACTCGTAGCCGTCCACGTCCGGGCCGTAGTGGTGGCCGGGGCGGACCATGAAGCCGACGCCCAGCGGGGCCGTGTACCGCTCGTACGTCCGCCACGACCCGTCCATGATCGCGTGCAGCGTGCCGCGCAGCCCTGCCGCCGTCCCGGGGAACGTCAGGTCCGCCCACTCGTCGAGGATCGCCGCCGGGTCCAGGCGGGGGTCCCAGGCGAGCCGGCCGAAGGCGTACAGGTTGGCCTGGGCCAGGGGATGGCCGGTCCAGTAGGGGTCACCGCCCGCGTTCGAGACGGCGACCAGCCCGCCCCCGCCGGCCGCCACGTCGGCGACGGTCCGCCCTCCGTCACCCCAGGGGCGGAAGGCCAGCAGCTCGCTCCACATCGGCGCCAGGTAGCACACGTGCCGCTGCTGGCCGGTGTACTCCTGCGTCACCTGGAGCTCCACCGCCAGCTTCGTGGCCGGCATGGCGGCGATCACCGGCGACACCGGTTCGCGCGGCTGGAAGTCCATCGGGCCGTGCTTCACCTGGAGGATCACGTTCTGCGCGAACCGCCCGTCGAGCGGGGCGAAGTGGTCGCAGGCGGCGCGGGCGCGGTCGGTGGAGCGGTCACGCCAGTCCTGACGGTGGTCGTAGACGAACGCCCGCCAGTGCACCACCCCGCCGTACGGGGCCAGCGCGGCGGCGAGGACGCCCGCGCCGTCGGCGTGGCTGCGCCCGTACGCGAACGGCCCCGGCTGCCCCTCGGAGTCCGCCTTGACCACGAACCCGCCGAAGTCCGGCACCGCCGCGTACACCCGCCCGGCGGCGGCCGCCCACCAGCGGCGCACCTCCTCGTCCAGCGGGTCGGCGGTGGGCAGGCCGCCGAGGACGACGGGAGAGGCGAAGCTCACCGACACGTGCGCCCGGATCCCGTACGGGCGCAGCTCGGCGGCGACGGCGGCCACCTCGCCGAGGCGGTCGGTGAGCAGGCGGGCCTCGGTGGCGTGCACGTTGACGTTGTTGATCGCGACGGCGTTGATCCCGGCGGCGGCCAGCAGCCGGGCGTAGGCCCGCACCCGCGTCAGGTCCTCGCGCAGCTCCCCGTCCCGCCAGAAGAGCGAGCCGCCCGCGTACCCGCGCTCGACCTGGCCCATCACGGGGTGCACGGCGATGTTGTCCCAGTGGTCGAGCATGCGCCGGGCCGCGGCGGGCGCGTGCCGCTCGACCGGCCGCTCCCCGGCCGCGAAGGCCGCCTCGCCCAGGCGCACCAGGTGGAACAGCCCGTACAACAGCCCGGCGGGGGCGTCGGCGACGACGACGGTGACACCGTCGCGGCGGGCCAGGGCATACCCCTCCGCGCCGGTGGACCCGGCCTCGGCCGCGACCGCCCGCGCCACCTCCGGCAGGCCCTCCGCACCGGCCAGGGCGAGCACACAGCCGACCCGCCCGCCGCCGTGGCGGGCCTGGGCCGCCGCGACCTCCTCGCGGACCGTGTCCACCAGCGCGCCCTCGCCCAGCACGAGGACCTGCCGAGAGCCGATCGCCAGGAACGCCTCCGGCGGCAGCCACGCCGGATGCACGCCGGTCAGCTGAGGAACGGTCACGGGATCCCTCCGGATGACGAACACGTTGATCGGTTCGAACCTACCGAAAGGGGATCATCATGGCACCAGCCGGCCGGCCCGGACGACGGGCGACGGCGGGGGAGGGCCAGGCGGATCGGGCCCGCCGCCGTCCGCCCGCGCGCTCGCCGGGACCGAGGCCACCCGCGGACCAAGGGGGGCCGGGCTTGAGGGTCACCGTCATCGGCGGCGGCGGGTTCCCCGGCGGCGAGCTCGTCCGGCAGGCCGCGGCTGCCGGTCACCAGGTGGCCGCCACCTGCTTCAGCCGTCCCGGCGAGGGGGCCCGCCTGGTCCACGTGTCGAGCGACGCCGTCTTCTCGGGCCGCGCGGTCACCTACGCCGAGGACGCCGAGCCCGACCCGATCTCCCCGTACGGCGCGGCCAAGGCGGCGGCCGAGGTGGCCGTGCGGGCCATCCACCCGGCGGCGGCGGTCGTCCGCACGTCCCTGATCATCGGCGACGGCGGCTCGCCCCAGGAGGCCCTGGTGCACGCGCTGGCCACGGGCCGGGCGGCCGGGGTGCTGTTCACCGACGACGTACGCTGCCCCGTGCACGTCCGCGACCTCGCCGCGGCCCTGCTGGAGCTGGCCGCGTCCACCCTCGCCGGCGTCCACCACGTGGCCGGCGCCGACGCGGTGAGCCGCCACGAGCTGGGCCGCCTGATCGCCCGGCGCGACGGGCTCGACCCGGCCCGGCTGCCGGCCGGCCTGCGCGCCGGGTCGACCGAGCCGGACCGCCGGAGGGCTCAGCCGGTGACGAGCGCGTTCACGACCAGGGTCTCCTCGCCCGCCGCGCCGTTGACCCGCAGCGACACCTCCCACGTGCCGCTCATCAGGAACAGCTCGCCCTCGGCGACGAAGCGGCCCGGCGCCGTCGCGCGGGCGGGCAGCTCCGACGTGGCGTGACCCATGCCGGTCATGACCGCCGACACCGCCACCGTGTAGGCGTCGCCGGAGGTCACCCCGATCTCGACGGTGATCGGGCCGGTCGTGGGCCGGTCGATGACGACGGCGGCGGCGTAGCGGTCGCCGGCGACCGACGCGCGCAGCGGCTCGGCCGCCATGCCGCGGCCCACGACGAAGATCGCCACGGCGGCCACGACGAGGACGGCGGCGATCAGGGCCCGCCGCCTCATCGCGCGTTCTCCTGCGCGGTCACCTCGACCGTGAACGGCACGGTCACGATGCGGCCGGCCAGCGCGTACTGGACCCAGGCCAGGTAGCTCCCCGCGGCCGGGAAGCTGAAGGTGAAACGCAGCCGGGAGTCCGGGGAGCCCATCTCGTGCACGTGGCCGAGGAAGCCGCCGTCGCGGTCGCGGACGATCAGGTGCCCGGCCATCCCCAGCCACGGCCGCACCGGCCCGGCCGCGTCCATCTCGATCGTCGCCGGCCGCCCGGCGACCGGCACGACGGGCGTCAGCACCGGCCCGGCCACGCCCGTCCTCACCCCGCCGCCCGTGCCGTCGCCCGTGCCGCCCGTGCCGTCGCCCGTGCCGCCTGTGCCGTCGCCCGTGCTGGCGTTCGCGTCGCTGCCCGTGCCGTCGCCGGCGTCGTCCGCGTCGCCGGTGGCGCGCTGGGGGCCGGGGGCGTGCACGGCGAAGGCCGACGTCAGGAGCTGGCCGCCGGAGTCCTCGCGTTCCAGCTCGGTGTGCGCGAGGTAGCGGCCGGAGCGGTCGGCGCGCAGCCGGACCTCCAGCCGCCCGGGACCGGTGCGCAGTGGGTGGACGTGACGGAAATAGCTCCCGTCCTCGCTGGTGACGACCAGGTGGGCGAGCGCCTCGTGGTGGACGGTCAGGTCGTCCACGGGCCGCCCGGTGGAGCCGTCCACCAGATCCACCCGCAAGGTGAACTCCTCTCCCGCGACCGGCCGCGCCGGCTCCGTCGTCACCCGTTCCTGCACGTACGGCCGCCCCCCGCCGGCCAGGGCGGTGACCGACGGCGCGGCCCCGTCGGGCGGCCCCGCCGGCACCATCGGCTCGAACACGACGGCCATCGCCGCCACCGTCACCCCCGCCGCGGCCCCGGCCGCGACCGCCATCGCCGGTCCGGGCCGGGCGAGCGCCCCGAAGAGGAGCCCGCCCACGAGCAGCACCCCGGCCACGAAGAACCCGCCGTAGATCAGCAGCTCCGCCCCCGACCCCCGCTCCACCAGGACCCGGAACGGCACCACGGCGCTCTCCCCGCCCGCGCGCAACGTGAGCACGTGCGGCCCGGTCCGCTCCACCCGCAGCTCCGTGTACCGCGGATCGGCCGACGCCAGAGCCTGGCCCGTCACCGTGCGCCCGTCCTCGGCCGAGCGCACCTCCAGGGCGACCGGCAGGGCGGTGACCGGCTGGTAGGCGGTGATCCCGATCCGCAGCGGGCCGGGCACCCGCGAGGTGCCCTTGACGACGACGGTGAGCTCCGTGCCCGCGATCGTCTGCGCGATCCGCAGGTCCGCCCTGGCCGAGACGTTGTGCGCCGCGGCCGGGGACGCGCCCACCGGCAACAGGACCGGCAGCAGGGCGAGGAGCGCGGCGAGCGCGAGCAGCCGGGCGAGCCTCATGCCTTCTCGACGCCGGCGCCCGCGTCCAGGTCAGGGGAGGGGGCGGTTGCGTTCGGCAGGAACAGCACGCCGAGCGCCAGCCCGATCAGCCCGGCCACGATCGGCGCGCCGGTCCACAGCTCCGGCACGGCCGGGATGCCGCCGCCCGCCGCCGAGGCGGCGCCGATGTACAGCGCCCACGTGGCGAAGCCCGACAGCCCCGCGAACGTCCAGTATTCCCGGCGCCGCGCCGCCGACGGCCGCAGCCACCGGATCAGCAGGTCGCCCGCGAGCCCTCCGCCCACCACGGCCAGCAGGATCGGCAGGTTCGCGAACTCGGTCTGCGCGCCGGACATCAGGACCGCCACCGCGTACATGAGGGTCATCGCGCCGAAGGGCAGCTCCCAGCGGCGCAGGAGCAGCAGCACCGGAGCCAGCAGGATGACGTTGCTGATGACCATCGCGGTCGCGAGCCGCTCGGCCCCGCCGTCGTCCATGACGGAGAACGCCTCGACGATGCGCATCGGCCGCCACTGCATGGCGTCGCCGTACGACAGGAACAGCGACACCAGCGTGGTCGCGAACGCGAGCCCGACCAGCGCGGGCAGCAGCCGCCCGAGGGACGGGCGCGGGCCCACGTCGGGGGCGTTCCAGGCGGAGCGGAGCGGCGTGGTGATGATGAGCAGCATCGTCGTGATCAGCCCCAGGTGCGACGGGCTGAACAGGATGTCCACGGTCGTCTCGATGCCGAGCAGCGTGTGCCACATCATGTCGGCGAAGCCGAACGCGGCGAATGCCGGAATCGCCACCAGCCCCGCCAGATATCCGCGCGGCACCGCGGCGAGGCCCTGCCGGCCCGCGCGGACGTTGCGCCACGCCTGCCAGATCATCCACCCCGACACCGCCGCGAATCCCGAATAGAAAACGGCGTGCCAAGGGGTGAAGAACGTCTCCAGCTCGCCGGAGAGATTGGTGTGCGCCCAGGCGTCGATCATCAGTCCTATGCCGAACCACACGCCCAGCAGCGCCGTGACGAGATCCGTCCGTGGCGTCACCCAGTCCCGGGGCTCGCCCGTGTCCACGAGCAGGCGTCGTAAGCCGACATTCACCAATGCCATCTCGAAATTCTCCCTTCGCCTGCGTTCGATCCTTCCAGACGCGGCCGAAAGCCGGGCGGTCTGATTTCACGGCACGAGTGACATCGCGTCATCCCGGAATTGCTTTGCGTGGAATTGACGCGATGTGTTTTCGGCGGATGACGGAATGTCGATTTCCGGACCGTTCCCACCGTGACGGATGTGACGCATGTCACCTCGGCGGACGGTCACGTCCGCGCGTCCCTGGTCGTCCAACCGGTGGCTCCCGACGGGGGGCGAGCTGAAGGAGTGATGAGGAATGACGCACACCGAGTTGCGCGCGGTCGCCGAGGGCCGGGTTCTGCTGCCCGGCGACGACGGGTTCGAGCAGGCGTCCAGGCCGTGGAACCTGTCGGTGGAGCAGCGGGTGGCCGCCGTGGTCGAGGCGGCGGGCGCGGCCGACGTGGCCGCGACGGTCGCGTACGCGCGCCGCGCGGGGATCGCCGTGGCCGCCCAGCCGAGCGGCCACGGCGCCTCCGGCGCCGCTGACGGCGTGATCCTGCTGCGCACCGGCGCGCTGGACGAGGTCAGCGTGGACCCGGAGGCGCGCACCGCCCGTGTGGGCGCGGGCGCGAAATGGGGTCAGGTGCTGGCGGCGGCCGGCCCGCACGGCCTCACCGGCCTGGCCGGCAGCAGCCCCGTGGTCAGCGTGACCGGCTACACCCTCGGCGGCGGCCTGAGCTGGTTCGGCCGCCGGCACGGCTTCGCGGCCGACAGCGTGCGCGCCTTCGACGTGGTCACGGCGGACGGCGAGCGGGCCCGGGTCACCGCGGCCTCCGACCCCGACCTGTTCTGGGCGCTGCGCGGCGGCGGCGGCGACTTCGCGCTGGTCACGGCCGTCGAGTTCGAGCTGTACCCGGCGCCCGCCCTGTACGGCGGCCGCATGATGTGGCCGGGCCACCGCGCCCGCGAGGTGTTCGACGCCTTCCTGGAGATCACCGCCGGGGCGCCGGACGAGCTGTCCGTCTGGTTCGGCCGGGTGAGCTTCCCGCAGGCCCCGCCCATGGTCGGGATCGACACCGCCTTCCTCGGCGAGGAAGGCGAGGGACGCGGGCTGCTGGCCCGCCTCGACCGGATCGGCGACCTGGTCGTGGACAGGCGGGGGCCGGTCGCGGTGGCCGATCTGGGCGGCATCGCCGAGGACCCCACCGACCCCTCGCCCGGCCGCTCGCGCACCGAGCTGCTCACCAGCGTGGACGAGGTGACCGCCAAGGTGCTGGCCGAGGAGCCGGTCGAGCCGATGTTCGGGCTGCAGGTCAGGCACCTCGGGGGCGCGCTGGCCGCCGGGCGTCCCGGCGCGGGGCCGAGCGGGCCGGTCATGGAGCCGTACCTGGTCTACATGTTCGGGCCGGCGGCCGAGCCGGGGCAGGCGGCGGCGGTCGGCGACCGGCAGGCCGCGTTCGCCGAGGAGCTGGGCGAGGCGGTCAGCGGGCGCAAGCCGTACACGATGCTGGCCCGCGGCGAGCGGGCCGGGCAGGCGTTCCCCGAGGCGACGCTCGCCCGGCTGCGGGAGATCAAGCGCGCCCGCGACCCGCACGGCGTGCTGCGCGCGAACTACCCCGTCCTCGGGTAGCGGGCGAAACCCGTCCGCGGGGTCAGACCGCCGATCCCTCGATCTCGGCGCTCGACACCCCGCGGACGCCCTCGACCTCGACCAGCTCCGCGATGAGCGGGCCGATCGGCGCCGAGCCCTGAACGACCAGCCAGATCGAGATCAGGTGCGGGTCCCGGCCCTCGCGGTGGCGTTCCAGGCTCAGCTTCGCGATGACGAACCCCCGCTCGGTGCAGATGGACAGCACCTGCCGCAGCGCGCCCCGCTGGTCCAGGTACGTCACGCGCAGCCGTGCCCGGCTGTACCGCGAGCGCGCCATCCGGGCCTCCAGCGGCCGGAAGCCGAACGTCACGAGGAAGTGGCCGGCGGTCACCACGACGGCCAGCAGCCACAGGCCGGCTCCGGCGGCCATGCCCACCGCGCAGGTCAGCCAGACCACCGCGGCCGTGGTCAGCCCCCGCACCGCGTCCCGCCGGACGAAGATCAGGCCGCCGCCGATGAACCCGATCCCGGACACGATCTGGGCGGCCACCCGCGAGGGGTCCAGCGCGACGTTCTCGCCGAGGACGTCGGAGAAGCCGTACTTGGACACGATCACGATCAGCGCGGAGGCGAAGCCGACCAGCGTGTGCGTCCGCAGCCCGGCGCTCTTCTGCCGCGACTCCCGCTCCAGCCCGATCAGCGCGGACAGCAGCAGGGCCAGGGCCAGCTCGCCCAGTTGGACCCAGCCCTGCCCGGCGAACCATTCCGCGGCGCCGGCCGCCCCCATGCCGACCACTCCCATCCGGGCAGATCTCCCCGCGACACGCCCCGCTCACACACCCGGCGGGCACCCGCCGGGCGCGGCGCTGCGCAGGAGCAGCAGAGCGCTGTCGTCCGTGCGCCGGTCCTCCTCGCCGGCCGCCGCGATGAGGTCGTCCGCCAGGTCGTCCAGGGGCCGGCCGGGGGCGGGCGTGAACCGGGCGGCGAGGGCGGCGATCCCGTCGCTCAGGTCACCGCCGGGCTTCTCCACGAGGCCGTCGGTGTAGAGGGCGAGGGTCGCGCCCGGCGGCACGTTCACGGTCGTGGTGACGTACTCGGCGTCCGGGTCGATGCCGAGCAGCAGGCCGGAGGAGGGGTCGATGACCTCGGCCGGCGCGCCGAGCAGGCCGAGCACCGGCGGCAGATGCCCGGCGCTGGCCAGGAGCGCGACGCGGCGGCGCAGGTCGAAGGCGACGTACAGGCAGCTCGTGAAGCGGTCGGGCGTCTGCGCGGTGAGCAGCTGGTTGGTGCGCGACAGCACCTCTCCCGGGCTCGCCCCGGCGGCGGCGTGGGCGCGGATGGCGGTGCGGGCCTGGCCCATCAGCGCGGCGGCCGTCATGTCGTGGCCCTGGACGTCGCCGATGACCGCCGCCGCCAGGCAGTCGTCGAGCCGGATCAGGTCGTAGAAGTCGCCGCCGATGTCCATGCCGGGGGTCAGCGGGACGTAGCGGGCCGCCACCTCCAGGCCGGGGAACTCGGGGAGGTCCTTCGGCAGCAGGCTCGACTGCAGGGACTGGGCGAGCTGGTGCTTGTGGTCGTACAGCCAGGCCCGCTCGAACGCCTGGGTGACCAGCCCGCCGATCGCGCTCAGCATGGCGCGCTGCCCCTCGCCGAACTCGTGCGGGCGGTCCCACGCCAGCAGGCACGTGCCGATCGAGCGGCCGAGCGCCACGAGGGGCAGCATCGTCCAGGCGTTCATGCCGCCGGTGGGCCCGGTGTCGGGGTAGGCCGCGCGGAGCTCGTCCGGGCTCCCGTAGAAGGCGGGCGTGCCCTCGTCGCCGTCGTGCCCCTCGTCCGTCGCCTGGCCGATCGGCCGCCCGTGGAACGACTCCAGCGCCTCCGCGCCGTAGCCGCGCGCGGCCACCACCCGGATCCGGCCGCTGTCCCAGGTGAGGATGGCCATCGCCTGCGCCTCGCAGGCCGGCAGGACCCGGTCGGCCACCAGGTCGGCCACGTCCCGCGCGGTGGTCGCCCGGGCGAGGGCGGTGGCGAGGTGCAGCACGTCGTGCAGGCCGGTCACGCCGGCCCGGCCGCCCGCGTCCTCGCCGGCGGTTCCGGGGGCGTCGGCGGGCGTGATCCGCAGGGTGACGCCGGGCACGCTGGGATAGCAGCGGAACGACAGCAGCCGCCCGTCGGGCCGGCGGGCGGTGAACGCCGTGGGCCGATGGCTGAGGACGGCCGCCCGGTACCGGTCCTCGTGAACGGGGTCGTCCAGCCAGGGCAGAGCCCTGCTGAAGCGCTTGCCGACCAGCTCCGACGGCCGGCAGGCGAGCAGCTCGGCCGCCGCCGCCGTCACGAGCGTCACCTGGCCGCGCCCGTCCAGGTGGCAGTAGCCCTCCGGCAGGCTGCTGAGGCAGCTCAGCGCGGTCAGCCCGGCGTACGGTCCGGGCGCATGTGCCCGGACCGGGTTCAGCAGGCGGGGCAGCGGATGCGGGACGACCGGCTGGCCACGCGCGTGCGCCTGCCTGAGCAGGCGTCCCATCCTGGCGCCGACGTCGTCCATCACGTCGAGCGGACGCCGGGGGAGCTCGCTCTCGCCGCCGGTGGGCCAGCCCAGGACGAGAGCGCCCCAGACGGCCCCGCCGGCGCACAGCGGGACGGCGGCCACGCCGAAGTGGTACGGCAGCGCCAGCGCCGCCGCCGGAAAGGCGCGCGCCATGGCGACCCGGTCGCCGAGCCAGACCAGCCGCCGCTCCCGCACGGCGAGCGTGACGGGCGCGGGGTCGCTCAGCCGGAGCCTCGCCCAGACCCTGGCGGTGTCGGCCGGGGCCCCGATCGAGACCTCCATGGCCAGCAGCTCGTCGCCGGGATCCAGGACGTAGACGGCGCCCAGGTGGGCGCCGACGCTGAACACGGCCTCGATCAGCAGGTCGTCCAGGCGGGACGACGCGATCGCCGCGCCCGGTATCGAACCGCTGTCACCCGGCCGCGCCACGGCTCGTCCGGCTCCATGTCATAAGGCCAGCTTACGAGGGTCCGGGTATCCGGCTCGTCAAGCCCGCCCCAGGCCCGCTCCGGCGGGACGTCACCTGGCGGGAGCGGCCGTGCTCTCGCGGACGACCAGCTCGGTGGCGAGCTCGATGCGGCTCTGCGGCAGCGGCTCGCCCTGCGCGAGCGTCAGCAGCATGGTGGTGGCCGCCGCGGCCATGCCGGCGAGCGGCTGGCGGATCGTGGTGAGCGGCGGAAGGGCCCAGCGCACGGACGGCAGGTCGTCGAAGCCGACCACGCTCAGGTCGTCGGGGACGCGCAGGCCGAGCCGGTGGGCCGCGTGGTAGACGCCGATCGCCTGGCCGTCGTTGGTGGCGAAGATGGCCGTGGGCGGATCGGGCAGCCGCAGCAGCCGCTGCGCCGCCGCCAGGCCGCCCTCGATGAGGAAGCTGCCGCAGGCGACGAGGTCGGGATCGACGGGGACGCCCGCCATGTCCAGGGCGGTGCGGTAGCCGTCCAGCCGGGCCCGGCCGGACAGCGCGTAGCCGGGGCCGGTGATGACGCCGATCCGGCGGTGCCCCAGCTCCAGCAGGTGGCGGGTGGCCGCCAGCCCGCCGTTCCAGTTGCCCGCGCTCACCGACGGGATCCCCCTGCCGGGGTCGTCGGCGGGATCGAGCAGGACGAGGGGGATCTCGCGCCGGGCGAGCCGCTCCCGCTGCGTCTCGTCGAGGCTGGAGAACACCGCGATCACGCCGACCCCGGTCGGGCGGCGGCGTAACACGCCCTCCAGCCAGCCCTGCTCCGCGGGGTCGCGGCGGTGCAGCTCCGACACCGCCACCGTGAGCTGGTGCTCGCGCGCCACCTGCTCGACGCCCTTGATGATCTCGACGGGGTAGTCGCCCTCCAGCGCGTGGAAGACCACCTCGACCACGGCGGCCGGCGCGGGCCGCCGGCGCTGCCTGCGGTAGCCGTGCCGCCGGATGAGCGCCTCGACGGCGGCCCGCGTCTCCGGCGAGACCTCGGCGCGGCCGTTGACGACCTTGGAGACCGTGGCGGTCGAGACCCCCGCCAGCTCGGCGAGCTGCGCGAGGGTGAGGGGGGTCGACTCTGCGGTCATGACCGCAGTTTAGTCGCGGGGTCGCGGCGCGGGACGTCATCCGCCAGGCCATGGGCAGGCGCCCTGACGCTCACCGCGTCCGCGGGCGCCGGCCCCGGACCGGCCGCGACGTCACTCGCTCAGGGGTTCTTCCCCATCGCCTGCCGGATGACGTCGCGGACCCGGTCCATCATGGCGGCCGGAGTTCCCATGAGGAGGTTCTTCGTCGCCGACTCCACGCCGGGGTGCGGATGGGTGGGCGCCATCGCCTCGGCGGCCTTGACGCCCGCGGCCATGGCGCGCCGCTCGGCCTTGGTGGTGTGGGCGTACAGCTTGGTGAACTCGTAGCGCTCCTCGCTGCGCGCGTGCGCCTCGACCGCCGCGCGCAGCATGATCAGGTTCGGCATGAAGTCGGGCGCGTCCGCCCCGGCCTCGTCCATCCGCTGCAGCAGCTCCTTGGCCTCGCGCTCCTCGGCGAGCCGGTCGTCCACGATGCCGTCGCCGCCCTCGAACGCGTGCCGCGCGCGCGGGTGCACGATCTCCTCCTCGGCCGTCTCGTGCACGGCCAGCAGCCGCACGAGCCGGGTGAACGCCTCCGGCCGCCGCTCCGCGGACGCCTGCTCGACCTCGTCGAACAGGTCCCTGATCATGCCGTGCTGGGCCTGCAGCAGGTCGATGACGTCCCCCTCGGACATCCTCTCCGGCGCGGTCTGCTGTGCTGTCACGATCGTCCTCCCTCGGTCACGATCCGTGACTACCCCTGCCTCCGGCTGCCACGCGGGGCATTACCGATTCCATCCCAGCGGCAAAAGGTGGCATCGGTGGCGTTACCGTCGTGCTCTGACGGGCAACCGCCATGCATGCTGCGCAACGTGATGAAGGGCGCCCTGGGCGGCACGGCCGCCACCGCCACGATGAGTGTGGTCATGCTCGCGGGGAGCCGCCTGGGACTCATGCCGGACCAGCCACCCAAGCGCATCGCCCGGGCGATGCTGCCGGGCCACCGGCACCGGCCCAAGCCGGGGGAGGGCGTGGCGGGGGCGCTGGCCCACCTTGGTTTCGGCGCCGCCGCCGGCTCCCTGTACGGGCTGCTGACCCGGGGCCGGCACACGCCCGCGCCGCTCGGCGCCGGCTACGCGCTGGCGATCTGGCTCTCCAGCTACCAGGGCTGGGTCCCGCGGCTCGGCATCCTGCCACCGGCCGTCCGCGACCGGCGTGGCCGCCAGGCGGTCATGGTCGCCGGACACCTGGTGTACGGCACGACGCTGGCGCTCACGCTCAACCGGCTCAACGCCCGCACCCCCGGCTCCGGGCAGTCCTGACCGTACGTCAGCCCAAGGACTGGACGCGGTACACCGCGTGCCCTCGGGCGCCGCTCGGATCCTCCACGGCGGTGACCAGGCCGAGCGGGCCCATGAGCTCGTCGAGGGCGCGTGAGGCGCGTTCCCGGTCGAGCCCCGCCCGGCGGGCGATCTCCTCCAGGTCGCCCGGCCCGGCGGGGCCGCTCTCCAGGTAGGAGACGGCCTGGAAGACGGCGGCCTGGTCGCCGTTCAGATCGGCGATGCCGTGATCGAGCTCGCTCATGGCTCTCTCCCTTCGCGTGCAGGCGCCGACGCTGCGCCCCTGCCCGGCGGCCCGGGACTGAACCCTCCGCACCCCTCCGCCCGCCCGGCGGGAGTTTTGGCAGGGTTTGCCGGCACATTGAGGTAGGGCGTGGAGGCACCGGGCAGGCACCCGGGGTGCGCGGAGCCCGTGGCGCGGCGGGAGTCCAGGATCCCGGCGCGCGGCTTCCGGAGAAAGGATCCCGCGATGACCACTGTGACGGCCGACGCTTCCGGCCGCTTCGAGATCGACGGCGCCCTCGGCGTCAACCGCCTCGGCTACGGGACGATGCAGCTCACCGGCCGGGGCGTGTGGGGGCCGCCGGCCGACCCGGACAACGCCGTACGGGTCCTGCGCAGGGCGGCGGAGCTCGGCGTGACCCTCTTCGACACCGCCGACTCCTACGGCCCGATGGTCGCCGAGCCGCTGCTGCGCCGCGCCCTCGCCCCGTACGACGAGGACATCGTCATCGCCACCAAGGCGGGGCTCACCCGGCAGGGCCCGGACCAGTGGACACCCGTCGGCAGGCCGGCCTACCTGCGCCAGCAGTGCGAGATGAGCCTGCGCATCCTCGGCGTCGAACGCATCGCGCTGCTCCAGCTCCACCGCGTCGACCCCCAGGTGCCCCTTGAGGATCAGGTCGGCGAGCTGAAAGCGCTCAAGGACGAAGGGAAGGTCGCGCACATCGGCCTGTCGGAGGTGACCGTCCACCAGATCGAGCAGGCCCGCGCCATCACCCCGATCGCCTCCGTCCAGAACCTGTACAACCTGGCCAACCGCTCCGCCGAGGACGTGCTCGACCACTGCGAACGCCACCGGATCGCCTTCATCCCCTGGTTCCCGCTGGCCACCGGCAGCCTGGCGAAGGCGGGCGGGCCGCTCGCGGACCTCGCCTCCCGGATGTCGGCCACGCCCTCGCAGCTCGCGCTCGCCTGGCTGCTCCGCCGCTCGCCCGTCATGCTGCCCATCCCCGGCACGTCGTCGGTCGAGCACCTGGAGCAGAACGTCGCCGCCGCGGGCCTCCGGCTCAGCGATGACGACGTCGCCGAGCTGACCTCGGCCGTCGCCTAGCCCGCCGGCTGGCCCGCCGGCTGGCCCGCCGGCTGGCCCGCCGTCCGGCCCGCCGCCCTGCCCGGCTCAGGGGACGCGCAGCGCCAGCATGGCCACGTCGTCGTCGTTGTCGGCCGGCCGCACGTCGTCGAGCAGCAGGTCGCAGAGGGCGTCCAGCGGGAGGCCGGCCAGGCCGGCGGCGCGCCGGCACAGCCGGCCCAGGCCCTCGTCGAGGTTGTGCGCCCGGGACTCGACGAGCCCGTCGGTGTAGAGCAGCAGGGCCGAGCCGGGCGGCAGCTCGATCACGGCGTCGGCGCGGGCGGGACGCAGCCCGGTGCCCAGCAGCGGGCCGTGCCCCGCCTCCAGGAACCGGGCCCGCCCGTCCTGCTCGACGAGGAGCGGCGGGGGATGGCCGGCGTTGGCCCAGCGCAGCAGCCAGCCCTCGTCGCCCGCGCGCTCCAGGTGGGCGAGGACGACGGTGGCCATCGTGGTCTGCGCCATCCGGGTCACCGCCAGGTCCAGCCGGTCCAGGACCGTGCGGGGCGACTCCCGCTGCGCTCCGGCGTAGGCGCGCAGCATGTTGCAGATCTGCGCCATGCCGGCGGCGGCGTCGAGGTCGTGGCCGACCACGTCGCCGATCACCAGCGCGGTGCCGCCGCCCGGCAGGTGGAAGGCGTCGTACCAGTCGCCGCCGACCTGCGAGGCGCGGGGCGCGGGAACGTACCGGGCGCTCATCCGCACGCCCGGCACGACCGGCAGTTGCGGCAGCAGGTGGCGCTGCATGGTCTCGGCCACGCGGCGCTGCCGCTCGTACAGGCGGGCGTTGTCCAGGGCCAGCCCGGCGCGGCGGGCGATGTCCTCGACCAGGAGCAGGTCGGTCGTGGTGAACGCGCCCGGCTGGTCGGCCCGCCCGAGGGTCAGCGCCCCCACCACCTCGCGCACCCCGCGGATGGGGACGATGCACGCCGAGTGCATGCCCGTGGCCTGGAACAGCTTCCGCTGGGCGACCGCGATGTGCGAGTCGGGCGTCCCCCGGTAGGTCTCGGGGCCGGCCAGCGTCGCGGTGACGCCGCGCAGCGCCCGCGACAGCGGCATCGGCGACTCCTCCGGCACCGGCGGCATCGGCCCCTGGAGGTCCTCCCGGTGGATCACGCCGCCGTTCTCGTGGTGCGCCACCACGGCGCGTGACACGCCGTGGTCCTCGGTGAGCAGGTCCACCACCGCCCAGTCCGCCAGCAGCGGCACCGTGAGCCGGACGAGCTGGCGCAGCGTCTCCGCCACCTCCAGGCTGGCCGTGAGGATCGTGGTCGTCTCCGCGAGCAGGGCCAGCCGGTCGAGCTCCGACATCGAGGCCGAGGCGCTCTCCGGCTCCCGCCGGGCGGGCTCGGCAATCCCGGACTCGTAGAAGATCACCAGCGAGCCGGTGCGCCCTCCGCCGAGGCCGCACGGCGTGAGCAGCCAGGAGACCGGCAGCAGGGTGCCGTCCCCGCGCTCGAACCACTCCAGCTCCCCCTGCCCGCTGCGCCCGGCGATGAGGGGCTGCCGCATCGCGCACCGGCTGCGGGGCAGGCTCTCGCCGTAGCGGCCGCGATGCAGCACGTCGTGGGCGTCCCGCCCGAGCAGCTCGTCGGCCGTGCGCCCGAGCAGGCGCAGCGCCTGGGCGCTGACCTCGATGATCCGGCCGCGGTCGTCCACCAGGTAGGTGCCGGCCTGGCGGAGCTCGCTCAGCTCGGCCGGCGCGGCGGGCCGTCCGGCCGCTGCCGCCCGGCACCGCCGCTCGTCGCCGTCGGGCGCCTCCATGGAAGCCCTTCCTTTCCTGCCGGTCTCGGCCGGTCCCGGCGGGGACGATCAAGCACGGCTCTGTACGCTCGTACACATGATGCCTGATGGGAACCCGGTCCTCCCCGGCACGAACGATTCCCGGACCCGCCGCCGGGCCCGATGACGCCCGAACGGATCCGTCCCGCCGCCCTTCCCTCCGCGCCCGGCCGCCAGGCGCGGCTGGCCCGCGCCGCCGTCGCGGCGCTGTTCCTCACCAACGGCGCCGTGTTCTTCAACGTGGTCCCGCGCTATCCGCAGATCAAGGCCGACCTCGGCGTGAGCAACGCCGTCTTCGGCGGCGCGGTGGCCGCCTTCTCGGTCGGCGCGCTGCTGGCCGGGCTGCTCGCCGGGGTGTTCGTCCGCCGTTTCGGCTCGGCCCGGGTGGCGGTGTCCGGCACCGTCGCCACCACGCTCGCGATCCTGGCGATCCCGTTCGCGCCGAACTGGGTCGCCTTCGGCGGCGTGCTGTTCGTCGTGGGCGCGCTCGACGCCGTGGTGGACGTCGCGCAGAACGCCCACGGCCTGCGCGTGCAACGGCTCTACCAGCGGTCCATACTCAACTCGCTGCACGGGGTGTGGAGCATCGGCGCGGTGCTGGGCGGCCTGATGGGCGCGGCCGCCGCCGGGCTCCGCCTGCCCCTGGCGGTCCATCTGGGGATCTCCGCCGCGCTGATCAGCGCCGTCGCCGTCGCCGCCTACCGGTTCCTGCTGCCCGGCCCGGAGAACGCCGAACGCGCCCCCCGGCCCCCAGCCTCCGCCGACGGCCATCCCGCTCCTGCCACCGCCCATCCCGCCCCTGCCCCGAACGCAGCCCCTCCGGCCCCTGCCCCGAACGCCGCCCGTCCCGCTTCCGGAGACGGCGGAGCGGCCACCGGCGGCGATCCGGCGGCTTCCGGCGGGCGGCCGGGGCGGCGTTCGTCCGGGGGGCCGGCGGTGGGGATGCTCGCCGCGCTCGGCCTGCTGGCCGCGTGCGGCGCGCTCGTCGAGGACGCCGGCGCGTCCTGGGGCGCCCTCTACCTCACCGGCCTGCGCGCCGACGCCGCCACCGCCGGCCTCGCGGTCGTGGCCTTCCAGACCGCCATGACCGTCGGCCGCCTGTCCGGCGACCGCGTCGTGGACCGCTTCGGCCACCGGACGGTGACCAGGGCGGGCGGCCTCCTGGCCGCCGCCGGGATGGGCGCCGCGCTGGCCGTGCCGTCCGTCCCGTCGGCGCTGGCCGGGTTCGTCCTGGCCGGGCTCGGCACGGCCACCCTCGTCCCCGCCGCCATGCACACCGCCGACGAGCTGCCCGGCCTGCCCCCCGGCACCGGGCTGACCGTCGTGAGCTGGCTGCTGCGCGGCGGGTTCCTGCTGTCGCCGCTGCTCGTCGGGTTCGTCGCCGACCTCGTCAGCCTGCGCGCCGGCCTGCTGTCGGTGGTCCTCGCCGGGCTCGTCGCCTTCGTCCTGGCGCGCGTCCTGGTCGACGACGCCGGACGCTAGGACGCGGTCAGTTTGGCGAAGTCGGGGGCGTAGACCGTCATCCAGTGCGGACGCAGCCGGTAGTACACCACCTCGGTGTCCCAGTCGAAGGCGCCGGCGCCGTAGAAGTCCTTGAAGTAGGCGAGCAGGTCCGGCCAGTCAGGGGCCGGCTCGCCGTCCAGGGGATTGAGGATCTCCACGGTGCCGTGCGTGAACACGCCCAGGTCCTCCCCGCGCATGTGGGCGGCGCTGGCGGCGGGACGGGCCGCGAGGTGGCGGGCCTTGGCGGCCTCGCGGGCCGTGCCGAAGTGCCACATGCCGTGCAGGAAGTGCCCGTCCGCGCCGCTGATCCGCGGCTCGCCCTTCGCCGTCACGGTCGACAGGGCGAGGGTGCACATGCCGGTCAGGACCTCGGTGAGCTGCTCCGCCCGGAGGGTGCGCGCGGTGACGATCGAGCGGAGGTGCGCGGTCGAGCGGGAGAGCGAGGCGTCGAGAAGGGACTGGAGCCGCTTCAGCTCTTCTGGTGTCTCGTGCAAGGAAGGTCCTTCGTTCTCAGGTATCCGGAAGGAACCACCTTCCTCCTGAAACCCGACACCTGATGTCATGTTTTCCGCCGGTCGCGTGCGGTGGAGTGATCATCGAAAGGACATTCCGGAAGAAAGGACCATATGGCCGAGCGAGGCCCGGGCGGCACCTTCTTCCGGGCGCGAGATCGGGTCTAGGCGACCTCCCCGTGTGCCATTACGTTCCTTACAGCACCATCGCGGGGGAATTATCTCGTCCCGTCAGATCCCCAGAGGAATGGCATGAGATCACGTCTGCTCGCCGTACTCACCACCGTGACCCTGGCCCTGGCCGGCGCCCTCACCGGCGCGCCGGCGCCGGCCTCGGCGGCGCTCGCCGCGCCCGACATCCCGCTGGCGGCGGTCAAAGCGCACCTGACCCAGTTACAGAGCATCGCCACCGCCAACGGCGGCAACCGCGCCCACGGCCGGCCCGGCTACCTCGCCTCAGCCAACTACGTCAAAGGCCGCCTCGACGCCGCCGGGTACACGACCACCCTGCAGTCGTTCACCTACAACGGCGCCACCGGCTACAACGTGATCGCCGACTGGCCCGGCGGCAACCCCGACGACATCCTCATGATCGGCGCCCACCTCGACAGCGTGACGGCCGGCCCCGGCATCAACGACAACGGCTCCGGCAGCGCCGCGATCCTGGAGACCGCGCTCGAGGTCTCCCGGCAGGCGCTCCAGCCCACCAAGCACCTGCGCTTCGCCTGGTGGGGCGCCGAGGAGCTGGGGCTGCGCGGCTCGCAGTTCTACGTCACCAACCTGGCCGCCGCCGAACGCGCCAAGATCAAGGGGTACCTCAACTTCGACATGGTCGGCTCGCCCAACGCCGGCTACTTCATCTACGACGGCGACAACTCCGACGGGGTCGGCTCCGGCCCCGGCCCCGCCGGCTCCGCCGACCTCGAACGGGTCCTCCAGGACTACTTCGCCTCGATCGGCGTGCCCACGCGCGGCACCGACTTCGACGGCCGCTCGGACTACGGCCCGTTCATCTCCCAGGGCATCCCGGCCGGCGGCACCTTCACCGGCGCCGAGGGCGTCAAGTCCAGCGCCCAGGCGCAGCTGTGGGGCGGCACGGCGGGGCAGGCCTTCGACCCGTGCTACCACCGCTCCTGCGACACGACGGCCAACATCAGCGACACCGCGCTCGACCGCAACGCCGACGCGGTCGCGTACGCGGTCTGGACCATCGGCACCGCCGTGCCGCCCACCGTGGTCTGGGCGGACGACTTCGAGACCGACCGGGGCTGGACGCCCGTGGCCGGCACCGCCACGAGCGGCCTGTGGGAGCGCGGAGACCCCGAGGCCACCACCTCCAGCGGCGCCAAGCAGCTCGGCACCACGGTCAGCGGCGTCAACGACCTGGTCACCGGCCGGTCGGCCGGATCGTCCGCCGGCGCCAACGACGTCGACGGGGGAGTGACCTCGATCCAGTCGCCGCCGATCACGCTGCCCGCCGGGGCGCCGAAGCTGTCGTTCTCCTGGTACCTCGCGCACGGCAGCAACTCCTCCAGCGCCGACTACCTGCGGGTCAAGGTGGCCGGAAGCACGACGAGCACCGTGTTCCAGCAGCTCGGCGCGGCCACCGACCGCGACGGCGCCTGGGCGGTCGCGACGGTCGACGTGTCAGCGTTCGCGGGCCAGAGCGTCCGCGTGGTGGTCGAGGCGGCCGACGCCTCGACCGCGAGCCTGGTGGAGGCCGCCGTGGACGACGTCAAGATCCTGCAGTAGGGAGGCCGGACGCGGCGGTCCGCCGGACGGGCGGACCGCCGCGGGGTTGCGTTACATATAGCCATTCGGCAATATGTATGCCATGAGCGCCTACGCAGCCTTGGCGGAGCCGCACCGCAGGCGGATCCTCGACCTGCTCCGCACCGGTGAGCGGCCCGCCGGTGAGCTGGTGAAACACCTCGACCTCAGCCAGCCCGGCGTGTCCAAGCACCTCAAGGTGCTCCGCGAGGCCGGGCTCGTCGCCGTGCGCACGCACGGCAAGCAGCGCGTCTACTCGCTGCGCCCCGAACCGCTCGCCGAGGTCGCGGAGTGGCTGGAGCCCTACCGGATGCTCTGGTCCCAGCGTCTCGACGCCCTCGAACGACACCTGGAGGACAACCCATGACCGACGGAACCCTGGAGACCATCGACGGCCGCCCGGCGCTGCGCTTCGAACGCGTGCTCGCCTTCCCCGTCGAGCGCGTGTGGCGGGCCGTGAGCGTGCCCGACGAGCTGAGGGCCTGGTTCCCCGCCGCCGTCGACTGGACGCCGGCGGTCGGCGAGATCCTCGACGCCGGCGGCGCGAGCGTCGAGGTGACCGAGGTCGACCCGCCCCGCCGCCTGGCCTGGACGTACGCCGGCCAGCCGTACAGCTTCGACCTGACCCCCGACGGCGACGGCTGCCGGCTCGTCTTCGTGCACGTCATCGACGACCACGGCCTCGCGGCGCAGACCGCCGCCGGGTGGGACGTCTACCTGTCGCGGCTGGAGCCGTACCTGTCCGGCCGGGCCGTCACCGAGGAGGAGGCGCACGAGCACTGGGGGGAGACGCACGAGCGCTACGCCGCGCGCTTCGGGGCCGACCCGGAGCCGGGCCGCCGCTTCGCCGCCGCGCTGCGCGGGAACGGGGACGGGAACGGCGCCGCGTAGTGGGCCTGTGCCCGCGCGCGGGAAGCGGGCATGCTGAAGTGCCGGACGGAGCGTCCGGCACCGACGCGGCACTGGCGGTGGCATGAGCAACTTCCTTCCCGAGCCCGAACTCGGCGACGCGGCCCAGCGGCTCTACGACGAGGACCTGGCCGACCACGGGTACGTGATGAACCTGTCCCGGCTGTGGGCGTACCAGCCGGAGGCGCAGGGCGAGCTGTTCGGCCTGATCGGCGGCGTGGCCGCGGCCGGCGGGCTGACGCTGCGGCAACGCGCCGTGCTGGTCACCGCGTGCGCCTCCACGATCGGCGACTCCTACTGCTCGCTGGCCTGGGGGACCAGGCTCGCGGAGGTCGCAGGGGCCGAGGCGGCGGGCGGGCTGCTGCGCGGCGACGACGCCGGGCTGGAGGAGCCCGAGCGGGCGATGGCCGCGTGGGCGCGGAAGGTGGCCCGCGACCCCAGCGCCACCCGGCCCGAGGACGTGGAGGAGCTGCGGGCGGCGGGGTTCGGCGACGGGCAGATCTTCGCGATGACGGCGTTCGTCGCGTTACGGCTGGCGTTCTCGACCGTGAACGACGCGCTCGGGGCGCGGCCCGACGCCGCCCTGCACGCGGCGGCGCCCGCGCCGGTACGCCGTTCCGTCACCTACGGCAGGCCCGCCGAGACCGCCCAGGAAGTGCCGTAAGGGGGCAGCCCCCGCGGCCACACGGCCGCCACGGACGGGGGCCAGGACTCGCCCGCCCGATGAGTTCGGACGCCGCCGCGGGTCTCCACCGGCATGACGACTTTCGCACTCATCCACGGCGGCGGCGGGAGCGCCTTCGACTGGCACCTGGTCGAGGCGGAGCTGCGTGACCGCGGCCACGACACGGTCGCGGTGGACCTGCCGATGTCCGACCCGCGGTCGGGGCTCTGGGACTACGCCGACGCCGTCGTCCGGGCGGCCGGCGGGCGCCGGCCTCTCGTGGTGGTGGCCCACTCCTGGGGCGGCTTCGTCGCCCCGCTCGTCTGCGCCCGCGCGCCGGCCGCCGCGCTCGTCCTGGTGACCGCCATGATCCCGGCCCCGGGCGAGCCGCCGGACGACTGGTGGGAGCGCAGCGGGCGGCCCCCGTCCGGCATCGACGACGAGCACGAGCTCTACTTCCACGACGTCCCCCGCGACCTGGCCCGGCGGGTGGCGGACCACGACGGCGCGCTCGCCGCGACCGTGAGCGTGGACCGGGCGGGCCGCGAGCCGTGGCCCCTGCCCGCCTGGCCGGACGTGCCGACGAGATACCTGCTCTGCCGCGACGACCGGTTCTTCACCCCCGGCTTCGTCCGCCGGCACGTCGGGGAACGGCTCGGCATCACCCCCGACGAGATGCCCGGCGGCCACATGGTGATGCTGTCGCGACCCGCGGAACTGGCCGCCTACCTGGCGGGAGTCCTGCCGGCCGCCCCCTGATCCCGTGACGGCCGCCGGCGTCAGGGCCGGGCGAAGCGGGACAGGAGCTCGTCCACCGCCGCGAACCCGGCCACCACCTCGGCGGCCGGGCGCTCGTGCCGCACCAGGCCGACCGCCTGCCCGGCGTACACGTACGCGGTGTCGTAGTCGCCGTCCCGCCGGGCGGCCGTCAGCTCGGCGCGCGCCCCCTCGTCCTCGCCCAGCTCCTCCTCCCTGCCGTGCCACCGGTCGAAGAAGGCGTTGCGCAGGGCCCGCCCTCCGTACTCCGGCGGCCAGGCCAGGCGCTGGGCCACGTCGAAGACCCGCCCGTAGGCGGTGCCGGTCTCGCCGGCGGCGAGCAGCCGCGCCCGGGCCGGCCCGGCGAGGGTCGTCTCGGCGCAGCCGAGGAACGCCGTCCCCGCCCATCCGCCCTCGGCCCCGGCCGCCAGCACGGCGGCGAGGCCGCGCGCCGTCGCGACGCCGCCCGCCGCGAGCACCGGGACGTTCACCGCGTCCAGGACGCTCTGCAGCAACGGCAGGGTCGCGACCTCGTCGCGCCCGTGCCCGCCGCCCTCGCCGCCCCGCGCCACGACGACGTCCACGCCTGCGCGTTCGGCGGCCAGCGCCTCCTCCGTGGTGCCCGCCTGGGCGGCGACGGTGATGCCCGCGCCGCGCAGCGGCTCCACGTACGGGGCGAGGTCGCCGTAGCTGACGGAGACGAGGGCGGGCCGGGCGGCGAGCACCGCGTCGAGCTGCCCGGGGCTGTCCGGCAGCGCCCACGCCATCAGCCCGATCCCGTACGGCCGCCCGCTCCCGGCCGCGACGGCGGCCTGCTCGGCCACCCACGAGCCTGGCGCGTTCGCCGGCACGCCGAACATGCCCAGCGCGCCCGCCGCGGACACGGCCGCCGCCAGCCTCCCGTCGCCGACCCCCGCCATCGGCGCCCCCACCAGCGGCACGTCCAGCCCGAACCGATCGGTCAACCAGGTACGCGGCATCGCCCTGCTCCTTCGCCTCACCACCCCGACACCGCTCATGGTGCCAACCCTCGCGGAACCTGTCGTACGCGAGGTCGTCTCCGGCGGCGCCGCGGCGCTACGGCCGGGTCCACGGCACGAGGAGCCCGCTCACGGCCGACAGGATCCCCCGGGTGAACGGCGACACGCTCGCCGGCCCGTGGAACGGCGGCGTCCCGCCCCCGGTCACCCCTTCCAGCGTGCCCAGATCGGCCCCGGGGTGGCAGGCGATGCCGGGCCCGGGCAGGTCGGCCAGCAGGAACTCACCGTCGTCGCAGCGTGCCTGCGCCGGATGCGCGGCCCGCCGCACCCAGCGCGCCCGCCCGTCCCGGCCGAGCCGGTAGACGCCGGAGCCCTGCCCGCCCGCCATCCGGACCGGCGGCCCCTCGGCCAGGCGCAGCCGCACCGCGAACGGCCCGCCCTGCTGGGTGGCGCGCAGCAGCGTGAGCTGGTTGAACTCCGCCGGGTCGCCGAGCCAGCCCACCGGCCGGCCGAGCATCACCGCGAGCTGCCCCAGCACGAACGGCGGCAGCCCCACCGCCTGCTGGTTGACCGCCTCCACCTCGTCGCGCCGCTGCCGCCGCCACCGCAGGGCGGTCAGGCGGACCCGCTCGTCCGGCGTGAGGAGCGCGTCCACGCCGAACATCCCGGCGGCCCCGTACCTCCGCCAGGCCCAGAGCGCCACCCGTTCGGCGCACTCGACGAGCAGCGCGGCGGCGGGCGCGGGCCAGGGCCGCGACCAGTCGGCACCGGCGGCGCTCACGGGGCCGGCGGACGGCTCGGTGACGCCGGTCGTGAGGTGCGCGGGCCGGTCGGCGTACACGTGGACGCCGCCCTTGCCGTCCGGCACGCTGAGCACGGTGATCGCGACCGGCCAGCCGTCCACGTACGCGGCCACCCGGTACGGCCCGAGCAGCCGCGCCGCGCGGCCCATGTCCGCCTCCCCGGACACGATCACCGTGCCGCTCCCGCCGGGCCCGCCCGCCTGCACCACCACGCGCTCGGCCCCGACGGCCCGCCGCAGCTCGGCCGGCGACGGCAGCCGGTCCACGTGCATGCTGCGGACCCGCGCCACGGCGGGCACCCCGGCGGCGCGCAGGAGGTCGTCGAGCAGCGGCTTGGACTCCAGCGTGAACCGTACGCCGGGATCGATCGCGGCGGGCGTGCCGCCGGGGCCGGCCAGCTCGCCGAGCCGGACGTCCGCGCCGCCGGTGACGACGACCGGCGGGCGGTCGAGCTTGAGCAGGTGCCGGGCGGCCTCGTGGCGTACCCGGCGGGGCCAGCCGTGGCGCTCGGCCACGGAGCGGACGCGGGTGCGGTCCTCGGCCGCGACGACCAGGTCCGCCTGGGCGGGGTCCCAGGCGGCGTAGCAGCCGATGGCGAGCGCCGGCCGCAGCGCCCCCACGGCGGACGGGCCGGTGTAGCCGGTGCGCAGCGCGCTCGTGCACCGGTCCACGACGACCAGAGGCCGGCCGGCCAGCACCTCCTCCCGCACGGCCTCGGCGTCCCACCGCGCCGCCCAGGGGTCCCGGGCGCTGGAGGCCCGGTCGCCGGAGGCCCAGGCGCCGGAGCCCCGGTCGCCGGGGGCCCGGTCGTAGGTGGCCCGGTCGCCGGGCGTCCGGTCACTGGCGGCGACCGCGCCGCTGTGGCGGGGCGTTCGTTTCTCCTGCTGTCCGTTCATGTCGCTGCCCCCCGACATAAATCATCCTTCGGAACGCTGTGTCACGGTCCGCACTATTGACGGTGCTCTGCGTGGAGCGCAGAGTCGAGGGCACCAGGATGTGAAGCGATGTGAAGATGCGATGCCGCCCCGCCGCACCCACCCCGTCGCCAACCGGGCCCTGGCCGCGCTGATCGAGCAGGCCGCCTGGACGCACGCCGCCCTCGCCCGCCACGTCAACGCCGCCGCCGCCGCGAACGGCGACCGCCTCCACTACGACCGCTCGGCCGTCGGGCACTGGCTGACCGGCACCGTCCCGCGTCCGGAGGCGGTGGCCGCGGTGGTGGAGGCGTTCCGGCGGCGGCTGGGCCGGACCGACCTGACCGCCGCGCACCTCGGCTGGCCGGACCCGGGGGTCGTGCAGCCCGACGACCCCTGGCGGGGCGACCCCTGGCGCGGCGACCCGGTGGCCCGCCTGGCCACGCTGGGGGAGGACGACCTGCTGAACCGGCGCACGGTGCTCACGGCGGGCACGTTCACGCTGGCCGCGCTCTCGGGCCTGGCGGCCGGCGCGCGCGTCCCGGCCGCCGCGGAGGTCGCGGCGGAGGTCGCTGCGGGGGTCGCCGCGGGGGCCGCCGCGCTGATCGCGTCCGGCGGCCGGGCCCCGGCCAGGGCGGGCGCGGCCGACGTCACCAGGATCCGCGCCGCGACCGCCGGCTTCGCCGACCTCGACGACCAGTACGGCGGCGGCCACGCCCGCGCCGCCGTGGCCGCCTACCTGGCGCGGGAGGTCACGCCGCTGCTGCACGGCACGACCGGCCGCCGCCGCCCCGACCTGTTCGGTGCCGCCGCCGAGCTGAGCTACCTGGCCGCTTACATGGCGATGGACGCCGGCGCGAACGCCCTGGCCCAGCGCTACTACATCAGCGCCGTCCGGCTCGCCGACGAGGCCGGCGACCTCGTCCTGCGCGCGACCGCGCTGCGGAGCATGGCCGTGCAGGCCGCCGAGCTGGGCCACGACGAGGAGGCGCTGGCCCTCGCCGAGGCGGCGGCCTCCGCGCTCGGCGGGCACGGACCGCCGCGTACGCAGGCGTGGGTCACCGGCATGCGCGCCGAGGCGCACGCCGCCGCCGGCACCCGCCACGACGCGCTGAGCCTGCTGCACCGCACCGAGACCCAGCTCGAACGCGCCGACTCCCGCCCCGAGTCGGAGTGGACGGGCAACTACCGGCGCGAGTCACTGGAGCACCAGATCGGGCTGACCCTGACCAGGCTCGGCGACCACGCCGGGGCGGCCCGCCACTTCGCCGCCTCCATGGACGCCCGCCGCCCCGTCGAGCGGCGCACCCGCACGCTCATCGGGCTGCGCGCGGCGCACGCCTTCCTGCGCGCCGGGGACGTCGAGCGGGCCGCGGTGACCGTGCTCGGGCTGAGCGAGGACGTCCGGCTGGTGGCCTCGGCCCGCGTCCGGGGCGAGCTGCGCGAGCTGCGGACGGCCTGGCAGCCGTACCGCGGCGCGGCCCTCGTGGCGGAGGCCGACCGCGCGCTCCGGGGCGCGTGACCGGTCAGATGTCGTGGGTCCAGAGGGTGAGCAGCTCCTCGGCCGCGGCGGTGCGGGGGGTGACGCTCCGCTCCTCGTGGTCCACCTCGATCTCGACCGGACGCAGGTCCGGGACGAGACCGCTGACGAGCGCCTGCTCCTCCGGCAGGTCCTCGTGCGCGCCCGGCCGCCACCAGTAGACCTGCGGGGTGAGCGGGTGCTCGCCCTGCTCGGCATGCGTACGGCTGAGCGACTGCATCGTCTCCATCGCCGCGACCAGGTGCACGTCGCCGATGATGTGCACCAGCACGTACTCGGGGACGGGGAACGACACCAGTGCGCCGAGCCCGGCCTGCCGCAGATGCCGCTTGAGCACGTGCGCGTGGGCGCCGATGTAGCGGTGGGTCTGCCCGATGTGGGTGATCGGCACGCCCCAGAGCTGATGGGTCTCGACGTAGTGCGGCTCCCGGTGGAGGGAGGCGCGCAGCGCGGCGCCGAACACCTCGTTCTCGCCGCGGTGACCGAGATCGGCGCGGTTGAGCGGGACGATGGAGTCGGGCAGATCCATGACCACCGTCTCGACCAGGCCAGGCGCGAGCGGGCGGGTCACCAGCGACTCCAGGAGGCCGGGCGGGTCGGCGAGCGTCTGCTCGGTGTAGAGGCGGATCCGCAGCGACTCCTCGGCCAGCAGCCGGTCGATGTCGACCGCGGACGCCTGGGCGGCCTGGGCCCGGCTGTGGTGGCGGCGGACTCCCTGGACGAATCCGCGGGCGAACTCGGCGGCGAACCCGGGGATCTCGGACGGGGGCAGGAGGTCGGCGTGCTCGGTGTAGACCGTCACGTCGGCGGGGATGTCGCCGATCTCCGGCAGGCTGAGGCTGACGGTCGTCGGGCCGACGAACCTGGCCTCGACGTTCTCGCCCGCGAAGGCGCTGATCAGAGCGTGGACGGCGACGTCCTGGACCATCGTTCGTTCTCCTTGGGCCGGTGGCAGCCCTCCGATCGTAGAGGCGGGCGGCCGTCAGCGGGTCGAGGTTCGCGACCAGGAGGCCACGTCCGCCGCGATGACCAGCGGACGGTCCTCCGGCGTGTGGTGCCCGGCCACCTCGTCGTGCTCGCGGACCTCCAGCGAGGCCATGGTGGCGGCGCACCACTTCACGGTCTCCGGCGTCCACATCGATCCCGGGCCCGGCCGGAAGCCGATCAGCAGCTTCGGCACCTCCGGGCTGTCCGCCGCCCACCGTCCGAACGCCTCCATCCTCGCCACCACGTCCGCGGGCTCGCCGCCGAGCGGCATCGAGCGCGGCCACCGCAGCAGCGGCAGCCGGCTCTCCCTCGTCGGGTACGGCCGCAGGTAGACCTCCAGGTCCTCCTCGGCCAGCGGGGTGGCCATGGTGGCGGGCAGGCCGCGCAGGAAGGCGTTGTCGTCGAGGATCATCGCCTCGCCCACGCCCTCGGTCCTGATCGCCCGGAACAGCTCCCGGCCGCCCTCGGGGAACTCCTCCCAGCTCATGGGCTTGACGACGGCTTCGGTGAAGGCGATGCCGCGCACCCGGCCCGGGTGGCGGGCGGCCCAGTCGAAGGCCAGCGCGCCGCCCCAGTCGTGGCCCACGAGCAGTACGTCGTCGAGCTCCAGGGCGTCGAACCAGGCGTCGAGGTAGCGGGCGTGGTCGGCAAAGGTGTAGTCGACGGGCGGCCTGCCCGACTCGCCCATGCCGATGAGGTCGGGGGCCAGGTGGCGGCCGGGCCCGGCGGCGGGCATGACGTTGCGCCACAGGTGGGAGCTGGTGGGGTTGCCGTGCAGGAAGACGGTGGGCGCGCCGGAGCCCAGCTCGCGGTAGGACATGGTGGAGCCGAGGACGTTCAGTACGGGCATGAGGAGTTCCGTTCAGAGGTTGAGGGTCAGGACGCGGCTCACCGCGATCTCGACGACGACCCGGCCGGGAGGGGCGGGGGGCGGCGAGCCGTAGCGGTGGGTGTAGCGGCGGACGGCCTCCGCCACCCGCCCGCGATCGGCGGACACCGTGGCGGTGCCCTCCAGCGTGGCCCAGCGGAAGCCGTCCACCTGGCAGAGGGCGGCGTGCGGGGCGGCCGCGAGGTTGCGGGTCTTGCGGGCGCCGGCGACGGTCAGCACACGGGCCAGGGACGCGCCGGGATCCCAGGTGAAGCGGACGGCCGTGACGTGCGGGGTGCCGTCGGGGCGCAGCGTGGTCAGGGTGGCGACGTCCGGCCCGGCGAGGAAGCGGAGCAGCGGCCGGGACGCGCGGGGCGAGGTCATCCGCGCGGCCGGCGGGGAAGGCGGCGTCCGCCTTGGTCGTGCGGCAGTGTCATGGTTCCTCCCAGGAGAGTTAGTTAGCTGACTGACTCAGGGCGAGACCATAGCGTGCCGCCGGAGCGGTTGTCTATAGTGAGTGAGGTGACTGACTCAATGAGGGCGGGCAAGCGCGAGCGGCTCGCCGCGGCGGCCGCCCGGGTCCTCCACGAGCAGGGCGTCGAGAAGACCACGCTCGCCGACATCGCCCGCGCCGCCGACGTCCCCGTCGGCAACGTCTACTACTACTTCAAGACCAAGGACCAGCTCATCGGGGCCGCCATCGACACCCACGGCCGCGAGCTGGAAGCCCTGATCCACCGCCTCGACCGGCTTCCCGCCCCGCAGGACCGGCTCAAGGCCCTCGTCGGCGGCTGGGTCGGGCAGAGCGACGTCACCGCCCGCTTCGGCTGCCCCACCGGCACCCTCGCCTCCGAGCTGGACAAGCGCGACGACGGCCTCGACCGGGCCGTCGCCACCGTCATGGGCGCGCTGCTCGACTGGATGGAACGGCAGTTCGCCGCCATGGGACGCGACGACGCGCGGGAGCTCGCGGTCGCCCTGCTGGCCGCGTACCAGGGCGTGTCGCTGCTCACCAACACCTTCCGCGATCCCGCTCTCATGCGGACGGAAGGGCGGCGGCTGGAGCGCTGGATCGACTCCCTCGCCTGAGGGCGGCCGCCGGCGGGGCGCGGCTCAGCCGGTGACCTGGCGGAACACGACGGTCGCGCGGTACTCGCCGCCGTCGTCCACCTTCTCCACGTCGGCGCTGAGCACGGTCACGCCCGCGTGCTCGGCCCGTCCGCCGTAGAAGAGGCGGGCCTCGTCGAGCGCGCGGGCGCGCAGGTCGGCCGGCGTCCGGCCGACGACGGTGACGCGCAGGTCCATGGAGAACGTGCTGTCGTCATCGCCGAACCAGACATGCGTCCCTAAGGGCGGCATGCTCATATGACAGTCCCTTCAATGGGATTCGTCCGGGATGGAAAGTCCCTTCCCGCCGCTCGCCTCGCATAACGTCCCCGTTCCGGCGATCATCGCGACGGCGGCGGCGTACGCGGACGCTTGACAAGATCCTCAAGGGCGCGTGTAATGGCCGTCGCGTCGCGTGACGCCGGCCGGTGTGCACGGCGGCGGCATGGAGGCGCCTGATCAAAGGGGATGACGCCGTGGACACTCACTCGTTCGGTCGTGCCTGACCACCGGATCCCCGCGCGTCACCCCATGCCACGGACGGTGTAGTCGGCCCGTCCCGCTCTCTGACGGCATGCCGTGCGGGTTCACCCATGCCCGCCGACTCCTCACGCATCCCCTCACGGAGTGACGAACACGCATGCCCATGGACTTCAACCAGCAGATCATCGACGAGTTCCGCGCCAACGGCGGCCGGGTCGGCGGCCCCTTCGAGGGCGCCAGGCTGCTCCTGCTGACCACCACCGGCGCCCGTAGCGGCGCGCCGCACACCGTACCGGTCGCGTGCCTGCCCGACGGCGACCGCGTCCTCGTCATCGCCTCGGCGGGCGGCTCGCCCCGCCACCCCGCCTGGTACCACAACCTGCGCGCCGACCCGCGCGTCACCGTCGAGGACGGGACGTTCACCTACCAGGCCGAGGCGGTCGTGCTCACGGGCGAGGAACGCGACCGGCTGTTCGCCCGCGCCGTCGAGCAGAGCCCCGGATGGGCCGACTACGAGACCAGGTCCGGGCGGGTCCTGCCGGTGGTCGCGCTCGTCGCCGCCGATCCCGGGCCGCCCGCCGGCCCCATGGGGGACGCGCTCAAGAGCCTGCACGACGCCTTCCGCCGGGAGCTGGCCCTCATCCGCGCCGAGGTCGCCGCCTCGGGCCCGCGCGTGGCCGCCCAGCTCAAGGTCAACTGCCTGACCCTCTGCCAGGGGCTGCACGTGCACCACGCGCGCGAGGACGACTACATGTTCCCCGCGATGGAGGGACGCCATCCGGAGCTGGGGCCGGCGCTGGAGCGGCTGCGGGCCGAGCACGCCGTCGTGGCGCGGCTGCTGGAGGAGCTGCGTACGCTGCTGGCGGCCGACGACGTGGCCCAGGACACGCTGCTGGCCGAGGTCGAGCGGCTGACGGCGGAGCTGGAGGCGCACCTCGACTACGAGGAGGAGCAGCTCGTCCCGCTGCTCAACGCCGGCTAGCCCCATGGTGCGCCGTGTGTCTCACATCTGGGATATCATCCCGGATGTGAGAAGCGCGGAGGAGCTGGACGTCCGGCTCGCGGAACGGCTGGCGGAGCTGCGCGTCGAGCGCGGATGGCCGCTCGACGAGCTGGCCGCCCGCACCGGCGTCAGCCGTTCCACCCTGTCCCGGCTCGAACGGGCGGAGATCAGCCCCACCGCCGCCCTGCTCAACAAGCTCTGCGCCGTCTACGAGCGGACCCTGTCGCGCCTGCTGGCCGAGGTCGAGTCGGAGCCGCCGCTGCTCGTGCGCGCGGCGGAGCAGCGGGTGTGGCGGGACGAGGAGTCCGGCTTCGCCCGCCGGTCGGTCTCGCCGCCGCATCCCGGCCTGCGCGGGGAGGTCGTGGAGGGAACGCTGCGGCCCGGCGCGGACATCGCCTACGACGTGCCGCCCGTACCCGGCCTGGAACAGCACATCTGGGTGCTGGAGGGCACGGTCGAGATCGCCGCGAACGGCCGCGCGCACACCCTCACCGCCGGTGACTGCCTGCGCTTCGTGCTGTGGGGCGCCTCCCGGTTCCACTGTCCCGGCCCCGGGCCGGCCCGCTACGTCATCCTCGTCGTCCTGCCCTGACCCCCTCTGTAGCGCTCGCTGGAAGGATCCCGCGCATGTACGCCATCGACCCGCTGCCGGCCGAGGAGTTCGACTCCGCGATCAAGGACCTGGCCGCTCTGCTCGTCGACGCCGTGGACGACGGCGCGTCCGTCGGCTTCCTGTCGCCGTTCGGGCTGGAGGAGGCCGCCGCCTGGTGGCGGGCCCAGGCCCCGGCCGTGGCCTCGGGCACCCTCCGGGTCTGGGTGGCCCGTGACGCCTCCGGCGTCGCCGGCACGATCAGCCTCGTCATGGCAGGCAAGCCCAACTCCCGCTACCGCGGCGAGATCATCAAGCTGATGGTGCACCGGGACGCCCGGGGCCGCGGCCTGTCCCGCGCGCTGCTCGCCACCGCCGAGCGGGCCGCGCTCGCCTCCGGCGTCCACCTGCTCATGCTCGACACCGAGACCGACAGCACCGCCGAGCGCGTCTACCTCACCGGCGGCTGGACCCGCTACGGCATCGTGCCCGGCTACGCCGCCTCCCCGGACGGCACCCCGGCCGCCTGCAGCTTCTTCTACAAGGACCTCCGGTGAGGTTATCGGATCGCGATCAACCTTGACCGGGGGCGCCAGGTCCAACCCCGTATGAAGATCCTTCGTGCGGCGCTCGCCGGCTGCGCGGTCGTCCTGGCCGTCCCGGGGAGCGCGAGCGGAGCCGTCTCCACGGGTGGGACGCCCGCGCCGATCCGGTACGTCGCCGTCTCCGACTGTGCCAAGGACCCGCGGAACGCCGCCTGGTGCGGCTCCTGGTGGTACCGGACGACCGGCGGCGAGCGGCATCCGCTGCCCGGGGTGGGCCGGTGGGAGGGCGCGGTCGCGGTCAGCGGCGACGGGCGCCGCCTCGCGTACGTCAGGGCCAAGGACGCCCGGCTCGTCATCCGCGACCTCGGCGGCGGGACGCGGGTGTCGAAGGCCAGGGCGTGGCCCTCCGGGATCGAGCTCGACGGCACCCGGGTGACGATGTCGTACGACGGCTCCCTCGTCGCGGTGTCCTGCTGCTGGGCCGGCAACACCATGAGCCCCGCGCGGGTGTACGACGCCGGCACCGGAGCCCTCCTCGGCAAGGTGCCGGACGTGGCGGTGAGGGACGACGTCGTGAGCTTCAGTGGCGACGGCGACCAGATCCTGGCCAGGTCGTACGACGAGCAGCCCGGCAGGCTCCGCGTCCACGACCTGGACGGCAGGCGCACCGCCGAGGTGGTCCCGCCCCGGCTGGTCGGCGAGAACGGCGCCACCGCCGCGCTCGACGCCGCAGGCCGCACCGTCGCCGTCTACGCCACCGGCCGCAGGCCCGCGATCGCCCTGTACGACCTGGAGACGCGCGAGGTCACCGCCACGATCCCGGTGCCGGCGTCCGGCCAGAAGGTGGGGCGGGACCCCGTCGAGAAGAGGCTCATGGAGGTGGACACGGACGTCAGGCTCGACTGGACGGGCGGCTCCACCCTGCGCATGATCAGGAAGCTCGGCTTCAAGCGGACGCGGGTGCAGGTGTACGCCATCGACACCGGCACCGGGACGGTCCGTCAGGAGCGCGGTTACGCCGTGGACGGGACCGTCCACGAGGCGGTCAGCGGGCTGTGACGCCGGGGCGACGGCACGGGGGACCCGGCGGGCGTGCCGCATGCCCTATCTGGTGAAACTACCTTAAGTAGCCATACCGCTACGTTATGCCATCGTGACCATGGGCACGAATGTCTACACAAAGCCGACGAGGCGGCCGATAGGGCGATTCGCCCTGTCCTGGCGCTGACGCCCGATCGGCGAACCTCCCACCCAGGGACGACCGGTCGAGGCCCTGGCCAGGACCCTGTCCATCGCGAAGGCCGCCCGCAGCGGCGGCACCGTCACCTCCTACCGGATCCGCCTGCGCTACCCGGACGCCGAGGACCTCGTCCCGGACCTCATCACCATGACGATGACGGCGTCCGCCGGGGACGGGCCCGAGGAGCTCGGCTTCGCCGTCCCCAACGAGACGCTGCCCGCCCGCGACGTCGAGGCCAGGGAGTCCAGGATCGACGAGCGGTTCCAGGCCACCGGCTGCCGGAAGGTATCGTCGGATCGCAGATGAACGGCCGGAAAGTTGTGGGAACCCTCCATGACCGGAGCATGCCGTTCTGGTGTGAGATCGACTTCATGAAGAAAGCAGGCAAGTGGCGCCGGTTCCCCACCGGAGACCTCGCGAGGGTGGCGGTGTTCGCCGCGCTCATCGCCGTGCTCGGGCTGCCGGGCTCGGTCAACGTCTTCGGCAACCTGGTCCCGATCACCCTCCAGACCATGGGTGTGATGCTGGCCGGGGTGATCCTCGGCGCGTGGCGGGCCGCGCTGGCCGTCGCCGTGCTGCTGGCGCTGGTGGCGACCGGGCTGCCGCTGCTCGCGGGCGGGCGCGGCGGGCTGGGCGCGTTCATCGGGCCCTCGGCCGGGTTCCTCATCGGCTGGCTGCCCGGCGCGGCCGTGACCGGCTGGCTCACCGAACGAGCCGGCCGCAGCCCGAGCCTGCTCCAGCTCGTCGTGGCCTGCCTGGCCGGCGGCATCGGCGTGATCTACCTGTTCGGCATTCCGGTGCAGGCGCTGGTCACGGGCGCGTCGCTGCCGGCGGCCGCGGCGCTCAGCGCCGCCTTCCTGCCCGGCGACGTGATCAAGGCGGTGCTGGCCTCGGTCGTGGCCCGTGGCGTCCAGCGGGCCTATCCGGACGCGGTGCCCGCCGTGCACCGCGAGCGGCTCCGGTCCGGCTGGGGGCGTTGAGCGGTTCATGCCGGTAGCAGCACACGTCCTGCGGCACGCCGCCGCCCGGCCCGGCGTCGTCGCGCTGCGCGGGCCGCGCCGCGAGCTCACGTACGCCGGGCTCGCCGGCGACGTCCAGGGCGCCGCGCGGCATCTGCTCGGCCGGGGCGCACGGCCGGGCTCGCTCGTCGCGATCGGGCTGGCCGACCCGGTCGCGCTGCTGACCGCCGTGCTGGCGGCCGACCTGGCCGGGGCCACCCCGCTCGTCGGCGACCCCGCCTGGGACCGGCGGCGCTGGGCGCGCATGCTCGCCTCCGCGCCCCCGGACCTGCTGCTCGACGAGCCGCCGCCGGCCGCGCCCGGCCCCGCGATCGTCCCCGCTCCCGCGCCCGGCGACCTCGCCTGGGCCTGCTTCACCTCCGGCAGCACCGGCCGCCCCCGCGCGATCGTCCGCACCCGCGCCTCCTGGACGGGCTCGTTCGGGCACCTCGCGGACCTGGCCGGCATGAGCGCCGGCGACGTGGTGCTGGTGCCGGGACCGCTGTGGTCCTCCCTGTACGCCTTCGCCGCCGTGCACGCCCTGGCGACCGGCGCGACCGCGCTCGTCCCCGGCCGCTGGCCCGCCGGCCGCGGCCCCGAGGGCCTGGCCGCGCACCTCGGCCGGGCCACGGTCGTGCACCTGGTGCCGCACCTGCTGCCCGCCGTGCTCGCCGCCCCCGGGTCGGTGCGCTCCGCCGTGGCGGGCGGGGCCGCGCTCGCCCCCCACGTACGGGCCGCCGCCGGGCGGGCCGGGATCCGGGTGGTGGCCTACTACGGGGCGAGCGAGCTGTCGTTCGTCGCCGCCGACGCCGACGGTGCGGGGCTGCGCCCGTTCCCCGGGACCGAGATCGAGGTCCGGCCGCGCGCGGACGGCCTGGGGGAGGTGTGGGCGCGCTCGCCCTGGCTGGCCGAGGGCTACCTGCGCGGCGCGAGCGGCCCGCTGCGCCGCGACGGCGACGGCTGGATGACCGTCGGCGACGTCGCCCGTCCCTACCGGCCGGGGGAGCCGCTGCGGCTGCGCGGGCGCGGCGACGGCGCGATCCAGACCGGCGGGGCCACCGTCGTGCCCGAGGACGTCGAGGAGGTGCTGCGCAAGGTGCCCGGCGTGGGCGACCTCGTGGTGATCGGCTCGCCGCACCCGTCCCTGGGCTCGGTGGTGACCGCGGTCGTCGAGGGCGACGGCGGCTCGCCGCCGCCCCGGGCGCTGCTGGAGGCGGTGGCGAGGAGCGGGCTGGACGCGGCGCAGCGGCCCCGCCGCTGGTACGCGGTGCCCAGCCTGCCCCGCACCGGCGCGGGCAAGCCGGCCCGCGCGCTCGTCGCGTCCCGGCTGGCCGACGGCGACCCCGGCATCAGGAGGCTGACGTGACCGATCCCGCCGCGCCCGTCGTCGTGGCGGCCCGCCGTACGCCGATCGGCACCGCCGGGCACGCCTACAAGGACCTCACCGTCGAGCTGCTGGCCGCGCCGGTCGTCGCCGCCGTCGCCCGCGACGCGCGGCTCGGCGGGTCTCCCGTCGATGACGTCGTGCTCGGCAACTGCATGGGCCCCGGCGGCAACGTGGCCAGGGTGGCGGCGCTGGCGGCCGGGCTCGGGCACGAGGTGCCCGGCCTCACCGTCGACCGGCAGTGCGGCAGCGGCCTGGCCGCGATCCTGGTGGCGGCGCAGGCCGTACGCGCGGGGGAGGCGGAGCTGGTGATCGCGGGCGGGGCCGAGAGCGCCTCGACCGCGCCGCTGCGCACCCGCAGGGGGGAGAGCGAGCCCTACCGGCGGGCGGCGTTCGCGCCGGCCGGCCATCCGGACCCCGACATGGGGCCCGCCGCCGAGGCGCTGGCCGCCGCCCGCGGCGTCACCCGCGCCCGCCAGGACGCCTACGCCGCCCGCAGCCACGCCGCCGCCCTCGCCGCCCGCGACACGGGCGCGTTCGCCGAGGAGATCGTCCCGATCGGCGGCCGGCACGACGACCAGCGCCCGCGCCCGCTGCGCGTGGCGTCCCTGGCCCGCCTCCCGGCCGCGTTCACCACCCCGCCCACGGCGACGGCCGCACTAGCGACGCCGGTGGCGGCCGGTACAGTGACGGCCGGTAACTCCTCCCCGGTCAGTGACGGCGCGGCGGCCGTGGCCGTGGTGCCGGAACGGCTGCGCGCCGGACGGCCGGGGCTGCGGCTGGTGGCCGGGGGCGTGACCGGCTGCGACCCCGCGCTGCCGGGCTGGGGGCCGGTGGCCGCCGTGCGGCGGGTGCTGGCGCGTGCCGGGGCCGGCATGGACGAGGTGGCGGCGGTGGAGCTCGTGGAGGCGTTCGCCGCCCAGGTGCTGGCCGTCACCGACGCGCTCGGGCTCGACCCGCTCGGCGCCGACGCCGGCCGCGTCTGCTCCGGCGGCGGCGCGCTGGCGCTCGGCCATCCGTGGGGAGCGACCGGCGCGGTCGTGGTGACCCGGCTGTTCACCCGGCTGGTCCGCGGCGGCGCCCCGCCGGGCACGCTCGGCCTGGCCGCGGCGGCCGTCGGCGGTGGCATGGGCGTGGCGGCCCTGTTCGAGGTGGTGTGAGATGAGGCAAGCGTGATCGAGTTCGCGGACGTGCGGGTCCGGCTCGGCGAGCGGGACGTGCTGCGGGGCGTCACCGCGTCGCTCGGCGAGCGGCGGATCGGCGTGGTCGGGGCCAACGGCTCCGGCAAGAGCACGCTCGCGCGCCTGATCAACGGCCTGGCGCTGCCGACGTCCGGCGCCGTCACCGTGCTCGGCCTGGACACCCGCCGCCACGCGGCGCGGATCAGGCGGGCCGTCGGCTTCCTGTTCACCGACCCCGACGCCCAGATCGTCATGCCGACGGTGGCCGAGGACGTCGCGTTCTCGCTGCGCCGCCACCGGCTGCCCCGCGAGGAGGCCGACCGGCGGGTCGCCGAGGTCCTCGCCCGTTACGGCCTGGCCGGGCACGCCGACCATCCGGCCCATCACCTGTCCGGCGGGCAGAAGCAGCTCCTCGCGCTGTGCTCGGTGATGGTGCTGGAGCCGGAGGTGATCGTCATGGACGAGCCCACCACGCTGCTCGACCTGCGCCACTCGCGCCAGGTGGCCGAGCTGCTGCGCGAGCTGCCGCAGCAGGTGGTGGTGGTCACCCACGACCTGCCGCTGCTGGCCGGCTTCGACCGGGTGCTCGTGCTCGACGAGGGGCGCGTGGTCGCCGACGGCACGCCGGAGGAGGCCATCGGCCACTACAGGAAGCTCATGACGTGAACGGCAGGACCGCCGGCGCCTACGTCCCCGGCGCCTCACCGCTGCACCGGCTGCCCGCCGGGGCCAAGCTGGCCGGGCTCGCCGTCGTCTGCACGGCCCTGGTGCTGCTGCGCTCGCCGCTCGCGATGGGGGGCGCGGCGGTGGTCACGGCGGCCCTGTACGCGCTGTCCCGCGTGGGCGTGGCGGCGGCCTGGGCGCAGGTGCGGCCGGTGCGCTGGTTCGCGGTGGCGCTGTTCGCCCTGCAGTGGGCGTTCGTGGGCGTCGAGGGGGCGGCCGTCACGACCCTGCGGGTGGTGCTCGCCGTGGCGCTGGCCGGGCTGGTCACGGTCACCACGCGCACCTCGGAGATGATGGCCGTGCTGGAGCGGCTGATGGCCCCGGCGCGGCTGGTCGGGCTGGACCCGTTCCGGGTGTCGCTGCTGCTGTCGCTGACGATCAGGACGGTGCCGGTGCTGGCGGACCTGGCGGGCCGCGTCCGGGACGCGCAGCGGGCCCGGGGGGTCGAGCGCAGCCTGCGGGCCTTCGCGGTGCCGCTGGTGGTCGGCGCGTTGCGGCACGCGGACGCCCTGGGGGAGGCGCTGAGCGCCCGCGGCCTGGACGACTGACCGACTATCCCAGGATTGACTTATATAAGCATGCCCTGAAATACTCGGGGAGTGCACGCATTCGACGTCCTCGGCGATCCGGTACGACGCCGGATCCTGGAGCTCCTCGCCGGCGGTGAGCGAAGCTCCGGAGAGGTCACCGCCGTCATCCAGCAGGAGTTCGGCATCTCGCAGCCGGCCGTCTCGCAGCACCTGCGGGTGCTGCGAGACAACGGGTTCGCCAGCGTGCGGGCCGAGGGCACCCGGCGGCTCTACGCCGTCGAGGCCGGGCCGCTGCGCGAGGTCGACCTCTGGCTGGAGCGCTTCCGCGGCTTCTGGGACCAGCGCCTCGACGCCCTGGCCACCGAACTGGCTCGCGGCGGGCGCGAACGCCGACAGACAACCGAGAAGAAGGAAACCTCTGATGAACATGGTTGACGAGATCACCCGGGCGCACCGGGAACTGTTCGACGGCGAGCGCAAGGACCTGGTCATCCGCCGCCGCTACGACGCCGAGATCGAGGACGTCTGGGACGCCTGCACCGACGCCGACCGCCTCAAGCGCTGGTTCCTGCCGGTGAGCGGCGAGCTGCGGCTCGGCGGCCGATACCAGTTCGAGGGCAACGCCGGCGGCGAGGTCCTGGAGTGCGAGCCGCCCCGGCGGTTCAAGGTGAGCTGGGTGATGGGGGAGGCCCCTGGCCTGTCGGAGGTCGAGGTCAAGCTGACGGCCGAGGACGGCGCCACCGTTCTCGAGCTGCGGCACGTCGCCGAGGTCCCGCCGGAGATGTGGGAGGGGTTCGGCTGCGGCGGGGTCGGCGTCGGCTGGGACCTCGGGCTGCTCGGCCTGGCCCTGCACCTCTCCGGCGGCGAGAAGGTGGGTGAGGACACCTTCCACCTGACCCCGGAGGGGCGGCAGGTCATCACCGCCTCGGCGCGGGCATGGGGCCAGGCGGAGGAGGCGGCCGGCATCCCGGCCGAGAAGGCGGCCGCCCATGTCGCCGCAGTCACCGCCTTCTACGCGCCGGAGTCCGGCGCGTAGACCGGGCCGGCCGGGCGGGCGGCAGGGCGCGGGCGTAGAGTGGTGAGTAAACGCTCACTAACCCTCCGAGAAAGGGGACGCCTCATGAGGCTGGCCGTCTTCGGAGCGACCGGCGGCATCGGGCTCGAACTGGTCCGCCAGGGCCTCGACCGGGGCCATGAGATCACCGCCGTCGTACGCGCCGCCGCCCGGATGCCCGCCCGGCTCCGCGACCACGTCGAGGTCGTCGAGGCCGACGTGATGGACCCCGCCGCGATCGCCCCCGGCGTCGAGGGCCGCGACGCCGTGCTCAGCGCCATGGGCAGCCGCGAGCGCGGCCCCACCACCGTCCACTCCGGCAGCGTCGCCGCCATCACCGAGGCCATGCGCCGCGCCGGCGTGCGCCGCGTGCTCACCGTCGGCGCGGCCGGCATGGTGGCCGACGCCGGCGACGGCCCGTTCACCCGGTACGTGCTCAAGCCGCTCGTCGTGCAGCCGCTGCTCCGCCACGGCTACGCCGACCTGGCCGCGTCGGAGGAGCTGCTGCGCCGCGCCGGCCTCGACTGGACCGTCGTCCGCCCCGGCCGGCTGCGCGACGCCCCGCCGACCGGCCGCTACCGCACCTCCTGGGACCGCGCGGTCAGGGACGGCCACAGCACCGTCCGCGCCGACACGGCCGACTGCATGCTCTCCCTCCTGGACGACCCGGCGAGCGCCGGCCACGTCGTGTACGTGGCCTCCTGACGGGGGACGCCGGTCAGGAGGCCGGCGGCGCCGGGCGAAAAGCGCTCACCCCCTGAGCGCTTTTCCTGCCAGGATGAACGCATGCGCGCGGACCGCCTGGTCGCCGCCCTCCTCCTGCTCCAGGGGCGCGGCCGCCTGACCGCCTCGGAGCTGGCCACGGAGCTGGAGATCTCCGTCGCCACCGCCCGCCGCGACCTGGAGGCGCTGTCGGCCGCGGGCATCCCCGTCTACCCGCAGCCGGGACGCGGGGGCGGCTGGTCACTGGTCGGCGGGGCGCGTACCGACCTGACCGGGCTCACCGCCGCCGAGGCGCGGGCGCTGTTCCTGCTCCTCGGCCCGGCCACGACCGCCGCGCCGGCGCTCACCACGGCCCTGCGCAAGCTCGTACGGGCGCTGCCCGCCACCTTCCGCGCCGACGCCGAGGCCGCCGCCCGCGCCGTCGTGTCGGACCCGGCCCGCTGGGGCGAGGCGGGGCGGGAGCCGCCCGCCCTGGTCCGGACGCTGCAGGACGCGGTCGTCGCCGGGCGCAAGGTGCGCCTCACCTACGCCGGCAAGGGCGGCGAGCCCGCCGAGCGGCTGGTGGACCCCCTCGGCCTGGTGGACAAGGACGGCCTCTGGTATCTCGTGGCGGGCACGGAGGCGGGGCGGCGGACGTACCGGGTGGACCGCGTCACCGCCGCCGCGCCCACCGGGCTGCCCGCCGAGCGGCCGGACGGCTTCGACCTGGCGGCGGAGTGGGAGCGCGTCGTCGGCGAGGTCGAACGCCGCCGCTCCCTCGTCACGGCGGTGGTGCTCGTCGCCGACCGGCACGCCGGCATCCTGCGCGACCGCTTCGGACGCCACTGCGAGGTGCTCGGGCACGAGCCGGACGGCCGGGCGCGGGTGCGGGTCGCCGCCCCCATGGCCCTGTCGATCGCCGAGCAGCTCGCCGGCTGGGGCGCCCAGGTGGAGGTGGTCGAGCCGGAGGCGGTACGCGCCGAGCTGGCCAGGATCGGCGCCGAACTGGTGGCCCGCTACGCGCCTGAGGCTGCCGTGACCCGCGAGGGGTGAGGTTTACCGCAGGTTTACCCGGGCAGCAGCCTCATTCCGTACTTATTTGATCATTTCTAGCCTTGAGGCTTATGACTGACTGGCTTATCGGACTGATGGAGATGCTCGGGGCCCCGGGGGCGGGCCTCGCGATCGCCTTGGAGAACCTCTTCCCGCCCCTGCCCAGCGAGGTGATCCTGCCCATGGCCGGCTTCACCGCCAGCCAGGGGGAGATGGACCTCCTCGACGTCGTGGTGTGGACCACCCTCGGCTCCGTCGTCGGCGCGCTGGCGCTGTACTGGGTGGGCGCGATGCTGGGGCGCGACCGCGTGCTCGCCCTGGTGGACCGGATGCCCCTGCTGAAGGCGTCCGACGTCGAGAAGACCGAGGCGTTCTTCCAGCGGCACGGCCGCAAGACGGTCTTCTTCGGCCGGATGATCCCCGTCTTCCGCAGCCTCATCTCCATCCCGGCGGGAGTGGAGCGCATGCCGCTGCCCATGTTCCTGCTCCTCACCACCGGGGGCAGCCTGATCTGGAACGTCATCTTCGTGTACGCCGGCTACCTCCTCGGGGAGCAGTGGCATCTCGTGGAGACGTACGTGGGCATCGGCACCAACGTGGTGATCGGGCTCGTCGTGGCCGCCGTCCTGGTGTTCGTCGGCGTACGGGTGGCCGAGCGGCGCAAGGGGAAGCACGCGGCGCGCCGCTGACCCCGGAGGGCCCCGGCGCTCAGGCCGCGCGGCCCGTGGGCGGGCGCCAGTCCGAGCGCCGGGGCCTGATCGCGCCGCGCAGCAGCAGCCCCCGGGCCACCCGGCGGGCGAGGAGGTCGAGCTGGGCGTCCAGGAGGGGGACGGGCGCCGCGGCCAGCTCCGCGCGGACGAGCCGCACGAGGTGGTCGGGCAGCGGCAGCCCCTCCGGGTCGGCGGGCGGCTCGGGCGCGATCTCGTCCCGGTGCAGGCCGGGGCGGCGCGGGTCCGGTTCGCTGCCGCAGACGCGGCACTCCTCGGCGGCGTCCGGATCGGCCGGGTCGGTCCAGGGCACGTAGCGGTGCGGCAGCACGGGTGGCTCGAACATGGGCGAATCACCTCATGTTCAGGGTAAGCTCCGGACCGCTTCCCGTCAGTGGCCGCCGCCGGCCAGGTTGAGGCCGACGACGCCGCACAGGATGAGCCCGATCGAGGCGAGCTTCAGCAGGGACGTGTCCTCGCCCAGCGCGATCATGCCGAGGACGGCGGTGCCGACGGCGCCGATGCCGGTCCACACCGCGTACGCGGTGCCGACCTCCAGGTTCTTCAGCGCCAGCGCGAGCAGCCCGAACGACAGCACCGCGGAGACGCCGAAGACGACGCTCGGCCAGAGCGCGGAGAACCCGTTGCTCAGCTTGAGCGAGTAGGCCATGACGACCTCGAACAGACCAGCCGCGATGATCATCAACCAGGCCATGACGGCTCCTTCCCAGGAGCGTCGTCTTTGCAGGCCGGGTACGGCGCGTCTCGTCCGGGCGGGACCCCGAGCGAGCCCCGCAGCCACGACAACGGCCTGTCCGCCGCTCCTATTCCGGTCTGCCCGATCACAACCGTTCAAGACCGGCGCCCGCTCCCTCCGCTACAACGGAGGCCGCGAACAGGCAGGCGGGAGGTGGGGTGGATGACGGCAGGGTTCGCCGGGCTGGGCCTCATGGGGCAGCCCATGGCGCTCAACCTGGCCAGGGCGGGCACGCCGCTCGTGGTGTGGAACCGGACCCCGTCCAGGACCGAGGCCCTGCGGGCGGCCGGGGCGCGGGTGGCGGCGGACCCCGGCGAGCTGTTCCTGCGGGCGCGGGTGGTGCTGCTCATGCTGGCCGACGAGGCCGCCACGGACGCCGTGCTGGGCCGCGGCACCCCCGCCTTCGAGGCACGCGTGTCCGGGCGGACCGTCGTGCACATGGGGACGACCGCGCCCGCGTACTCCGCGGCGCTGGCCGCCGACGTGCTCGCGGCGGCGGGCCGCTACGTGGAGGCCCCGGTGTCGGGCTCGCGCGGCCCCGCCGAGGCCGGCCGGCTCGTCGCGATGCTGGCGGGCGAGCCGGACGCCGTCGAGGAGGTCCGGCCGCTGCTGGCCCCGATGTGCTCCGGGACGGTCCCGTGCGGGCCGGTCCCCGGCGCGCTGCTGATGAAGCTGGCGGTGAACCTGTTCCTCATCACCATGGTGAGCGGGCTGGCCGAGGCGGCCCACTTCGCCGCCGGGCACGGGCTGGACCTGGAGACCTTCGCGCGGGTGCTCGACACCGGGCCGATGGCCAGCGACGTCTCCCGGGTCAAGGCGCGCAAACTGGTCGGGGGCGACTTCGCCGCCCAGGCGGCCGTCGCCGACGTGCTGAAGAACAACCGGCTCATCGCCGAGGCGGCGCGGGAGCGCGGCGTGGCCGCGCCGCTGCTGGACGTCTGCCACGCGCTGTTCGCCGAGACGCTGCGGCTGGGGCACGGCGGGCTCGACATGGTGGCGGTGGTCCGCGCGATCGAGGCCAGGACGGAGAAGGGACAGGCATGGTGATCATCGTCACGGGGGGCTCCCGGGGGATCGGCGCCGCCGTCGTGGAACGGCTGGCCGCGGACGGCGCGGCGTTGGCAGGGACGGCCGCCGGGCGGAAACGGCATCGTCACGATCTCGTCGGTCGCGGCCCGCACCGGCTCGCCCGGCGAGTACGTCGCCTACGCCGCCACCAAGGCCGCCGTGGAGACCATGACGATCGGACGAGGCGTCGTACGTCACCGGCGCCGTCCTGAGCGTCGCCGGCGGCCTGTGAGCAGCCGCCGGGAGCCAGGCGGAGCCGTCAAGGGCGTAGCGCGGCCAGCCAGCGGCCCGGCGTGAGGCCGTAGGCGCGCTTGAACATGCGCGTCATGTGGGCCTGGTCCGCGAAGCCCGCCTCCAGGGCCGCATCGAGCAGCGGCGTGCCGTGCCGCAGGGCCCGCCGTACGACGTCGAGCCGGCGCATCGTGCGGAACCGGGTCGGGCTGGTGCCGAAGGCGGCGCGGAACTGGCGGGCCAGCGTCCACCGGTCGAGCCCCGACACCCGTTCCAGCTCCGCCACCGTCCGCCGCGCGGCCGGGTCGGCGGCGATCAGCTCGCGCACCCGCGTCAGCGCCGCCACCGCCAGGGGCCCGGGCCCGTCCGGCGTGGGGCCGCCCGCGTGCCGCCGCAGCGCGTCGGCCACCAGCAGCGCCACGTCCAGCCGGGCGAGCTCGCCCAGAGGCTCGTCCATCCGGCGCAGGCAGGCCAGCAGTGACGGGTCCATCCCGGACGGCGGCACGATCGGATCGGTCACGAACGGCAGCGGCCCGCCGCCCAGCGCCTCCCGCACCAGGAACGGGTCCACGTACAGAATGCGGTAGCCGAACCCCTCGTCGGTGCCGGCCGCGCCGTCGTGCGGCTCGTCGGGATGCAGGACGTGCCACTCGCCCGGCAGGCAGTGCCGCCGCTCGCCCCGGTAGCGGAACGTCTGCACGCCGGACAGCGTCACGCCGATGGCGTAGGTGTCGTGGCGGTGGGTGGCGAACGCCTCGCCGACGAGGCTCGCCTCCAGGCGTTCGATGCCCTCGGCGCCGCGGCCGAAGCGCAGCCGCTGCCCGGGGACCGGCCGTAGCTGCCCGCCCAGGTCGTTCATTCCGGACGGGACTCTAGCACCGGGCGGGCGGGGTAGGGGGAGCGGGAGAGACAGGAGGCGACGTGGCCAGAGCCGTGTACGTCGGCGCCGCCGTCGAGGTGGCGGCGCCGCCCGAGCAGGTGTTCGCGCTGCTCACCGACTGGGCCAGGCAGCGGGAGTGGATGTTCCTGACCAGCACCAGGCAGGTGGCCCCGGACGTCGTCGAGGCGTACTCCGGGGTGCGGCCGGTCGGGTTCCTGGACACGATGACGATCACCCGGTGGGAGCCGCCGGAACTGGTGGTGATGGAGCACACCGGGCGGGTGGTGCGCGGCCGGGGCGCCTTCCGGGTGCGCGCGCTCGGGAGCGGCAGCCGGGTGATCTGGACGGAGGAGCTGCTGGTGCCGTTCGGGGCGCTGGGGCGGGCCGGGTGGCCGCTGGTGCGGCCGGCGGCGAAGGCGGTGTTCCGCCACAGTCTGCGCCGGTTCGCCGCCCTGGCGGAAGGGCGGCGCGGCCGTCCGGCCTAGGCGGGGGCGGAGACTTTCTCCGCGCCGATCCGCCGCATGCGTTCGGCGCCCCAGTCCCCCAGAGGGGCGAGGGCCGCGTTGAGCGAGACGCCGTGCTCGGTCAGGGAGTACTCCACCTTCGGCGGCACCTCGCGGTAGACCTCGCGATGCACGAGCCCATCCTCCTCCATCTCGCGCAGATGCTGGATCAGCATCTTCTCGCTGACGCCCGGCAGGCCGCGGCGCAGCTCGGCGAATCGGCGGGTGCCGTGGTGGTGCAGCTCCCACAGGATCAGTGACTTCCACTTGCCGGTGACGACGTCCATCGCCGCGTCGATGCCGCAGAAATAGGGACCCCGCCGTGCCGATGCCGCCATCCGCTCTCTCCCCGCCGTACTTACTCACAGGTGAGTACCTGACTAATTAGTCCGTACTGGTGCACCTTACCGGTGGTGGACAGGATGGGGCCATGACACACGACGACGACATTCAGGTGAGCGTGCTCGGACTGGGCGAGATGGGCGGCGCGCTCGCGGCCGCCCTGGTGGCGGCGGGGCACCGGGTGACGGTATGGAACCGGTCGCCGGGCAGGGCGGACCGCCTGGTGGCACAGGGAGCGCGGGCCGCCGCCACGGCCGGTGACGCGGTCCGGGCCGGCGGGCCGGTGATCGTCTGCCTGCTGGACCACGCCTCGGTCCGCGAGGTGCTCGATCCGCTCGCGGCCGAGCTGGCCGGACGGACCCTGGTCAACGTCACCACGACGACCCCGGCCCAGGCGCGGGAGACGGCGGCGTGGGCGGCCGGCGCCGGGGCCGCGTACCTGGACGGCGGCATCATGGCCGTGCCGCGGATGATCGGCCGGCCGGGGGCGTCGGTCCTCTACAGCGGGTCGGCGGACGTCTTCCACGAGCACCGGCGCCTGTTCGACCTGTGGGGGACCAGCACCTACTTCGGCGAGGACGCCGGAATGGCGTCCCTGTACGACCTCGCCCTCCTCGCCGGCATGTACGTCATGTTCGCCGGGTTCGCGCACGGCGCCGCCATGGTCGCCCCCGCCGGTGTCACAGCGGGTGAGTTCGCCGCCATGGCCGCCCCGTGGCTGACCGCCATGACCGGCGCCTTCGCCGGGTTCGCCGAGGTGATCGACGGCGGCGACTACACCGTCCCCGGGCAGCAGAGCCTGGAGTTCTCCGACCTCACGTACCTCGTGGCCGCCAGCGCCGACCAGGGCGTCAGCACCGAGGTCGTCGCCATGGTCCAGCGGCTCGTCCGGCGCCAGGTCGACGCGGGCCACGGGAAGGAGGGCTTCGCCAGGATCATCGAGAGCATCAGGCGGCCGGGCTGACGGCGCGGACGGAAAAGCGGTGGCAGCGCGCCGGCCGGCGCGGGTAGCGTCCCGGCCGTGGATGATCCCGAGGACGGTTTCTTCGGCGAGAGCGTCGCCGCCCGCTACGACGACTTCTCCGCCGCCATGTTCGCCCCCGAGGCGGTCGAGCCCGCCGTGGACCTGCTGGCCGAGCTGGCCGGCGAGGGCCGCGCCCTGGAGCTCGGCGTCGGCACCGGCCGCCTCGCGCTGCCGCTCGCCCGCCGCGGCGTGCCCGTGCACGGCATCGACCTGTCGCGGGCGATGGTCGAGCGGCTGCGCGCCAAGCCGGGCGGCGCGGACGTCGAGGTGACGATCGGCGACTTCGCCACCGCCAAGGCGCCGGGGACGTTCACGGTCGCCTACCTCGTCTACAACACGATCAACAACCTCACCACCCAGGACGCCCAGGTCGACTGCTTCCGCAACGCCGCCGCCCACCTGGCGCCCGGCGGCTGCTTCGTCGTCGAGGTCGGCGTCCCCGACCTGCGCCGGCTGCCGCCCGGCCAGACGGTCGTGCCGTTCCACGTCGGCGACGGCTCGTGGGCCTACGACGTCTACGACGTGGCCACCCAGGCCATGAGCTCCAACTACGTCGACGTCGCCGGGGACCGGGGCCGGTTCCGCTCGATCCCGTTCCGCTACGTCTGGCCGGCCGAGCTCGACCTCATGGCCCGGCTCGCCGGGATGCGGCTGCGCGAGCGCTGGGAGAGCTGGACGCGCGAGCCGTTCACCGGCGAGAGCACCCGGCACGTGTCGGTCTGGGAGAAGCCCTGACTCAGGCAGGCAGCTCCGCCGCGCGGCGGGCCACGGCGGCGGCGAACGCCGAGATCACCGGATGCGCCCGGCCGTCCCGTTCGGCCAGCTCCGGCTGGAACAGCGTGGCCAGGAAGAACGGATGGCCGGGCAGCTCGGCCACGCGGGCGGCGCCGTCGTCGGCGGCGTGGCCGGAGAACACCAGCCCGCCCGCGGTCAGGGCGTCCCGGTAGGACTCGTTGAGCCCGTACGAGCAGATGTAGGACTCCAGCGTCTCCCGCGCGGCCACGATCCGGGCGACGAGGGTGCCGGGCGTGAGCCGGACCAGGCTCTCGTGGCCGGCCAGCGAGCAGGCCAGCGGCGTGAGCAGGAAGTCACGGCCGGCCGGGTCGTTCTCGGCGTGCGCCACGTCCAGCCCGCACACGTGGCGGGCGTACTCCAGGAGCATGTGCTGGAAGCCGGCGCAGGTGCCGAGGAACGGCAGGCCGCCCTCCCTGGCCACGCGTACGGCCTCGACCGCGCCCGCCTCGTCCCGGTACGGGCTGCCGGGCAGCAGCCAGACGCCGTCGAAGCCGTCCAGCCCGGCGGCGACGTCCGTGGTGGGGATCCAGTAGGGGTCGAGGGCGATGCCGTCGTGCTCCCGCAGCGCCTCCATGACCCAGGGGACGCGGGTGTGCGAGCGGACACTGGGGGAGCGGTCCCCGACAAGGGCGATTCTCATGCCAACCATCGTGACGGCTCCTACCGGTGAAGCGCCAACGATGATTCCTGCACCTGATATAAGGGTTGCTGATGGACCCTCATCTGCTGACGACGTTCGTGACCGTGGCCCGCTGCGGCTCCTTCTCGGCCGCCGCCGCCGAGCTGGGCTACACCCAGTCGGCGATCTCCCAGCAGGTCGCCGCGCTGGAGGCCGACCTCGGCCTGCCGCTGCTGAGCCGGCGTCCCGTGGAGCCGACCCCGGCGGGGCGGCGGCTGCTGGAGCACGCCGAGCCGCTGCTGCTGCGCCTGCGCGCGGCTCGCGCCGACGTGCTGCGGGCCGCCGCCACGCCCCGCCACCGCATCCGCCTGGCCGCCACCCCGCTCGGCTTCACCTCCGGGCTCGCCGACCGGCTGGCGCGGGCCCGCGCCACGTTCCCCCGGCTGGAGGTGACCGTGGTGACGTGCGGGCCCGAGCGGGTCGCCGCGCTGGTGGCCGAGGGGGACGCGGACCTCGGGCTGGCCGACGGCCTCGCCGCGCCCAGCGACCCGCTCCGGCCGCCCGACGCCGGGCCGATGACGATCGCCGGCGTCGGCGAGGAGGACGTGGTCGTGGCGCTCCCCGCCGGCCATCCCCTGGCCGGGCGGGCGGCGCTGCGGCTGGCCGACCTGGTGGACGCGCGCTGGCTGGCGACGCCGCTCTGCCCGCTGCCCCGGCTGCGCGCCCTCGCCGGCGACGGGTTCCCCGTGGCGCTGGAGCACCGGGGCGACGACGTGCGCACGGTGCTCGCCCTCGTGGCCGCCGGGCACGGCCTGACCCTGCTGCCCGCCTCCGCCCTGCCCGCCCCGCCCCTGCGCGGCGAGGCGGGGGCGGTGGGGGTGCCGGTGGGGGTGCCGGTGGGGGTGCCGGTGTCCGCGCCGCGCCTCGTCCACCGCGTCGAACTCCTGCACGGCGCGCTGCCGCCAGGACCGGCCGCCGACCTGGCCCGCGCCCTCACCGGATGACCCCGCTGTCAGCCTGCGCCGGGGGCTGACAGCGTTCTGTGCGGGAAACGGCAGCGCCGCGCCCCACGATGGCCCCCATGTACGCCTTCGAAGCCGAGGGCCTGGTCAAACGCTTCGGCGAGACCACCGCCCTGAACGGCATCTCCTTGTCCGCCCCGCCCGGCACCGTGCTCGCGGTCCTCGGACCCAACGGCGCCGGCAAGACCACCGCCGTGCGCGTCCTGGCCACGCTCCTGCGCCCCGACGCGGGCCGCGCGGCCGTCGCCGGCGTGGACGTCGTGCGCCACCCCGCCCGCGTCCGCCGCCTCATCGGCCTGACCGGCCAGTACGCCTCCGTCGACGAGGACCTGACCGGCGCCGAGAACCTCGTCCTCATCGGCCGCCTGCTCGACCTCCGCTCCCGCGAGGCCAGGTCCCGCGCCGCCCGCCTGCTGGCGGACTTCGGCCTGGCCGAGGCCGCCGACCGGCGCGCCGGCACCTACTCGGGCGGCATGCGGCGCCGCCTCGACCTGGCCGCGAGCCTCGTCGGCCGGCCCGACGTGATCTTCCTGGACGAGCCGACGACCGGCCTCGACCCGGCCAAGCGCGAGGACGTGTGGGCGATCGTCCGCCGCCTCGTCGCCGACGGCGTCACCGTCCTGCTCACCACCCAGTACCTGGAGGAGGCCGACGCCCTGGCCGACGCGATCTCGGTCGTCGACCACGGCCGGGTGATCGCGCACGGCACCGCCGCCGAGCTGAAGCGCGTCGCCGGCGGCCAGACCGTGCTGGTGCGCCCCGCCGACCCTGACCGCCTGGCCGAGGCGGCGGCCATCGCCGCGGCGGTCGCCGGCCGGCCCGCCGAGTCGCCCGGCCGCGACGTGACGACCGTGCCGGTGGACGACGCCGCCGCGTTCACCGAGATCGTCCGCCGTCTGGACGCGGCCGGCCTCGCCGTCACCGAGCTGTCGCTCCGCCTCCCCAGCCTGGACGAGGTCTTCTTCACCCTCACCGGCCACCGCACCGGCCGGTCCGGCGGACGGGAGAGCGCGGCGTGACCACCACCGAGACCGCGGCCCCTTCGCGGGCCGCCGCCCGCCGCGAGGAGGGGCGGCGCGCGTTCAGGCTCGCCCGGCACAGCCTCGCCCTGGCCGGCCGGAGCGTCCGCAAGACCCTGCGCACCCCCGAGCAACTGCTCGACGTCACCCTGCAGCCGGTCGTGTTCGTCGTCGTCTACGTGTTCCTGCTCGGCGGCGCGGTCGCCGGCTCGACCGGCGATTACCTGCAGTTCCTGCTCCCGGCGATCATGGTGCAGACCGTGCTGTTCGGCGGGATGGCGACCGGCGTCAACCTCACCACCGACATCAAGAAGGGGATCTTCGACCGGTTCCGCAGCCTGCCGATCGGCCGCTCCGCGCCGCTCATCGGCTCGGTGCTGGGCGACCTGATCCGGTACGTGCTCGCGGAGGCGGTGCTGCTCGGCTTCGGCTACGCGCTGGGCTTCCGCGCCCGCACGGGGATCGGGCCCGTGCTGGCGGCGTGCCTGCTCGCGGTGTTCCTGGCGTTCTGCGTGAGCTGGGCGTTCGTGCTGCTCGGGATGGTGATGCGGGAGCCGGGCGGGGTGCAGGGGACGGCGTTCGTCGTGCTGTTCCCGCTGACGTTCGGCACCAGCATGGTCACCCCGGAGGACACGCTGCCGGGCTGGCTGCGGGCCTGGGTCTCGGTCAACCCGGTCAACCACGCCATGGAGGCCGCCCGCGGGCTGATGCTGGGCGGGCCGGTCGCCACCGGCGTGGCGTGGACGCTGGTCACGGGCGTGGTGATGCTGGCGGTGCTCGTCCCGCTCGCCGTCGCCGCCTACCGCCGCCGCGCCTGACCGGGCCCGCCCTCCGGCGGTTCAGCCGCCGTCGCGTGCCTCCGCCGTCGCCGCGCCGACCAGCGCCACGGCCTCGGCGGGGGACAGGGCCAGGCCGCGGGCGTGCGCGGCGGCGTAGCCGGCCGCGCCCAGGCGGGCGCGCAGCAGGGAGACCAGGCGGGCCACGTCGGGCAGCGCCGCGTCCGGAGCGCCGCGGAGCCGTTCCGCCGCGCCGGCGAGGGCCGCCGCCCGCTCGGGCGCGCCCTGCGCGGCCCGCAGCGCGGCGACGGCGACCGCGGACCTCGCCAGCACCGGCATGTCCCGCACCGGCAACGTCAGCTCGACCGCCTCGGCCACGTGGCCGGCCGCCTCCTTCAGCGTCCCGCGCGCCACCGCCAGCTGGGCCTGCCCGACCAGGACCAGCGCCCGCAGCTGCGGCACGGCCGGGACGGACCGCTCCAGCAGCTCCGTGGCCCGCTCGTACGAACGCTCCGCGGCCTCGAACTCACCCTCCACGCGGGCCAGGTCGCCCAGCCCGAGATGCGCGAAGGCGAGATCGTGCTCCGTCGGCTCGCTCCCGTCCGGCTCCAGCATCGCGCGCAGCTCCGCGCGGGCCCGCTCGACGTCGCCCTGCCGGACGCGGATCTGCGCCCGCCAGCCCTGCTGGTGCCGCAGGCCCGCCTCCGGATCGAGCTCCCGCAGCAGCGTCATGGCCTCCGCCATGGCCGCCAGCGCCGCGTCGAACGCGCCGAACACCGCGTGCGTCTCCGCGAGCGAGGTCAGCGCCATCGACAGGCCCCACCGCTCGCCGGACACCCGCAGGTGCTCGCACCCCGACAGCAGGTCCTCCCGCGAGCCGGCCATGTCGCCGTCGTTCTCCTTCAGCGCGGCCCGCGCGACGTACAGCATGCCGCGCGTCCACGGGTCAGGATGGGACAGCCGCCGCCCGATCACCTCCATGCCGAGCGCCGAGTCGTCGGTGAACAGGGCCAGCGCCGGCTCCAGCATCGCCAGCACCGGATGCTCGGGCTCCGGATCCATCTCCCCGACGGCCAGGCGCAGCTCGCGCAGCGCCGGCTCCGCCCGGACGTTCCCGCCGGCCAGCGCGGCGTTGATCAGGCAGACGGCGGAGGCGACGAGGCGGGCCTGCCGCGGGGCGGGTCCGGGCAGCGCGAGCGCGCGTTCGATCCAGGCGGCGGAGTCCGCGCTGAAGCCCCGGATGACCCAGAACATGCCCATCGCCGCCGCCAGCCGCAGCGCCGTGTCGGCGTCGCCGGTGCCGGCCGCGTGGCGGAGCGCGGTCAGGATGTTGTCGTGGTCGGCCAGCAGCCGCCCGATCCAGGCGAGCTGGTCGGGGCCGCGCAGCCGCGGTTCCGCCCGTTCGGCCAGGTCGCGGTAGTGGGCGGCGTGGCGGGCGCGGGCCTCGGCCAGGCGGCCGGCGTCGGCCAGCCGCTCCAGCCCGTACTCCCTGATCGTCTCCAGCATGCGGTGGCGGCCGGGCCCGGCGGCCTGGACGAGGGACTTGTCGACCAGGGCGGCGAGCTGGTCGAGCGTGCCGCCCGCGCCTTCCACGGCGGCCAGGTCGAAGCCGCCCGCGAAGACGGCGAGCCGTTCGGCGAGGCCCCGCTCGCCGTCGTCGAGCAGGTCCCAGCTCCAGGCGACGACGGCCCGCAGCGTCCGGTGGCGGGGCAGCGCGGTACGGCTGCCGCCGGTCAGCAGCAGGAACCGGTCGCCGAGCCGGTCGGCGAGCTCGCGCGGCGTCAGGGCGCGCAGCCGGGCCGCGGCCAGCTCGATGGCGAGTGGCAGCCCGTCCAGCCTGCGGCAGATCTCGCCGGCGACGTCCGCGTCGAGGACGAGCGCGGGGTCGATGGCCGCGGCGCGGTCGGCGAGCAGCCGCACGGCTGGCTCGGGCGGCAGCGGCGGCACGGGGCTGAGGGTCTCGCCCAGGATGCTCAGCGGCTCGCGGCTGGTGGCCAGCACCCGGAGGCGGGGGCAGCGGCCGAGCAGCTCCTCCGCCAGGCGGGCGGCCGCGTCGGCCACGTGCTCGCAGTTGTCCAGCACCAGCAGGACGCGGCCCGGCGACAGCGCCTCGGCCAGGACCTCCACCGTGCCGGTCACGCCGGGATGGCGGCTCGCCTGGTCGCCGAGCACGGACAGCACGGCCCGCGGCACGTCGTCGGGGTCGGTGACGGCGGCCAGCTCCACCAGCCACGTCGCGGTGTGCTCGGCCAGCAGGGCGGCGGCGGCCGTGGTGGCCAGCCGGGTCTTGCCCGCGCCGCCGGGGCCGACCAGCGTGACCAGGCGGCCGGCGCGGAGCTGGTCGCGGACCCGCGCGAGCTCGGCGTCGCGGCCGACGAAACTGGTCAGCGGGGCGCGCAGGTTCGTCCGCCGGGGGCGGGGCGGCTCGGCCCGCAGCACCTCCAGATGGGCCTCGCGCAGCTCGGGCCCAGGGCCGGTGCCCAGCTCGGCGGCCAGGGCGCGGCGGCACTCCTCGTACGCGGCCAGGGCCTCCGCCCGCCGTCCGGCGGCATGCAGGGCCCGGACCCGGAGCGCGTGCAGCCGCTCCCGCAGCGGATGCCGGCCGGCCAGCTCACCCAGCTCCCCGGCCAGCTCCCCCAGGACCTCCGAGGCGAACCCGGCGGCGGAAAGGCCGGCGGCAGGCGGCTCAGAGGCGCGCAGGCCGGGGGCGGGGCGTCCGGGGGGCGGGCGGCCTGCCGTGGTGCCGTGCAGGGCCAGGCGCGCCTCCGCGCGGTCCTCGACGGCGGCCAGGCGCGCCTCCTCCAGCCGTACGGCGTGGCCGGCCGCGAACGGCAGCGCCGCCAGCTCGCCCAGAGCCGGCCCCCGCCACAGCGCCAGCGCCTCGGTCAGCAGCCGGTCCCGCACGGCCGGATCCGCCCGGCGGCGGGCCTCGGCGGCGAGCCGGTCGAACGCCTCTGCGTCGGTCCCGGCGTCCAGCCGGTAGCCGCCGGGCACCGACACCAGCGCCCCGGCCCGGGGCAGCGCCCGCCGCAGGCGGGAGACCAGCGACTGCAGCGCGTTGCCGGGGTCGGCGGGCGGGTCGTCCGGCCACAGGCACCCGGCCAGCTCCTCCGCCGTGACGGCCCGCCCGCCCGCCAGCGCCAGCCGGGCGAGGAGCAGGCGCAGCCGGGCGCCCCCGACGGCGGCCGACTCGACCTCGATCGGCCCCAGAATCCCCACGCGCACATGACCATGCTGCCACCGCCGCCGAGCGGCGACGCGGGGACGCCGGGGAGCGGTCAGGCGTGCCAGCCGGCGACGCCGCCGGGGACCGGCGCGCCCGGGTCGTACGGCTCCCGCGTGAAGACGAACGTGTTGAGGTCGAGGTGGTCAGGGGAGACGCGCAGCGTCTCACCCGCGTAGTAGCCGTCGAGCCCCAGCCACGTCCCGTCGTCCTGCGGCACGAACCGTGACGCGCGCCCGCCGCCGTTGAGCGGCTCCAGGGACAGGCCGCGCCCGGGCAGCAGCCGCAGCGCGTACGGCTTCGGCCCCCAGTGCCACAGCCCCGTCAGGGCCAGCAGGCCGGGGTCGGCGGCGACCGGACGCCACTCGTCGGGCAGCCGCGGCTCGTGCTCGTCGAGGATGTCGAGCAGGTCCGTGAGCAGCCTCCCGCTGAGCCCGGAGGTGGTGTTGGCCATGAACAGCACCCCCACGCCCTCGGCCGGCTCGGCCCACACGGTGGCGAGGAAGCCCGGCATCGAACCGGAGTGGCCCGACAGGCGGCGCCCGCCGGAGCGGGCGAGCTGCAGGCCGAGCCCGAACCCGGCGGTCCAGGCATCGCCGTCGTCGACGCCGATGGGCTCGCGCATCTCGGCCAGCGTGCCGGGGCACAGCACCCCGCCCGTGTCGCCGCCCAGGAACGCCGCCCACCGCGCGAGGTCGTGCGGCGTGGACCAGAGCTGCCCCGCCGGGCCCATCGCGTCGGCGTCGTGCTCGGGCTCCGGCAGCACCACGTCGGCCCAGGGGTGCACGGCGTAGCCGGTGGCGTGCGGGGCGCGGGGGCGCGGCGTGGTGCCGTCCATGCCGAGCGGGGTCAGCACCTCCTCGCGCACCGCGTCCCACCAGGTGCCGCCGCGCAGCCTCCCCACGAGCTCGCCGAGCAGCGCGAACCCGACGTTCGAGTAGTGGAAACGACGGCCGGGCCGGTGCTTGGCCTCACCCGGGCCGAGGCGCTTGAACAGGTCGTCCACCGGGATGCCGGGGGTGCGCTCCCACCAGGCGGTGGGCGGCTCGGCGGTCAGCCCGGAGGTGTGCGAGAGCAACTGGGCGATGGTGAAATGGCCGTGCGGCGCGTCCGGCAGGTGGGCGTCCAGACGGTCGTTGAGCTCCAGCGCGCCCTCGTCGCGCAGCCGCATCACCACCACCGCCACCATCGACTTGGTGATCGAGCCGAGCCGGTACTGCGTGGCGGCGGTAGGCGGCCCGTCGCCCACCCGGCCACGCCCCCCGAACCACGCCGTCCGCCCGTCGCGGACGATCGCCGCCGTCAGCGAAGGAACCCGGCATTCGGCCTGCTCGACGGCGAGCCGGCGCAGCAGGGCGCGGGCCGTCACCTGTCCAACCTGAGTCATGAGCGACAAGGGTAGCCGCCGGCCCTGTCAGTCGGGGGCCTTGACGGTGGCGATGCCGAGCGTGCTGGTCATCGGCAGCAGCCCCGCCTCGAAGACCGGGCCGAGGAGCGGCCCGCAGAGCTGGGCGAGCCGGTCGGCGCGCTCCTGCCCGAGCCGCCGCCACGGCCCGGCGGCCAGCTCGTCGGTCATCCGCTCGACCTGGTCGCGCAGCGCGCGCCCGCGTTCGGTGGCCTGGCCGCCGGCGTCCACCAGGCCGCGGGCGGCCAGCCGCTCGCGGGCCGCCGCCCACTCGGCCGCGCTCCAGCCGCGCCCGGCGAACGCCTCCACCGGCGCGGCCCCGATCGCCGCGAACGACACCAGCGCCTCGCATCCGTCCAGCTCCGCGGCCAGCAACGCCGCCAGGTGGCCGTCGCCGCGGTGCTCGCGCAGCACCGTCGCCGCCTGCCACAGCACCAGGTGCGGCGCGTCGGCCCACGGCAGGTCCAGGTTCGCGGCGGTGAGCGCCCGGCCTTCCGTGCCCGCGCCCTCGGCCGCCCGCCTGGCCAGCTCCGCGGCCTCCCGGAGCTCGGGCCCGGCGAGCAGGTCGCCGCCGAACAGGCTCCGGTACGTACGGTCGACCGCCGTCAGCCGCGCCTCCAGCACGCGCTCCGGTGCGGCGACCGCCCACACGGCGGGCACGTGCTTCGCCACCGTCGCCGGGCTGAAGCTGTAGCAGGCCGCCGTGGCGAGCCGCGCCCCTGCGCGGCCGAGCGGGGCGGTGCGGTAGGCGAAGTAGCCCGGCCAGCGTGACTCCACGTCGTAGCCGAGGGCGGCGGACTCCTCGGCCGCCTCGGGGGAGAAGTAGAGCACGGCGTGCAGCGGTTCGAGCTGGTGCCACATGCGGCGGGCCAGCCGCGCCATCTCATCCATGGCAATTCCTCACTGTCTAGATAAGCTATGCCAGTGACGATAGACGCATGGCGCATCACTGGTCAATCCCAAATAGACAGTTATGTCGGGCGATGGGCGGAGCTGGCCGTCCTCCTGGTGAACGAGCTGGCCGTGACCCGCGTGCGCGGACGCGAGGTCGAGCTCCCGGCCGATCCCGGGCCGGCCCTGGAGGGGGCGCTCGCCCGCGCCGGCTGGAGCCCGTCGCCCGGCGCGGCCGGACCCGTACGGCTGAGCGGCGAGGACGCGGCCCGCCTGGCCGAGGCCGCCGCCGAGCTGCGCCCGATCCTCGGCGGCGGCCCGGACGCGGTGGCCGCGCTCAACCGCGTCCTGATCCGGCACCGCGCGGTCCCCAGCCTCCACGGCGACCCGCCGGTCCTGGCCTTCCACGCCCCGGACGCCACCCTCGCCGACGCCTGGGCCGCGAACGCCGCCACGGCCCTCGCCATGGTCATCGGCGTGGGCCAGGGCGTCCGGCTGCGGAGCTGCGAGGCGGACGGCTGCGAGCTGGTCTTCTTCGACGTCACCAGGAACGCCTCCCGCCGCTTTTGCGGCCTGTCCTGCCAGAACCGCGCCAAGGCCACCGCGTACCGCGCCCGCCGCCGCAACCCCTAGCGTCCGTTTTGTGTGATTTGTCCGCTCTTTGCCCCTGCCCTGGCACGGTGAAGTATGGCCACATCGGGAGAGGACAGGTGGCTGAGCGCGCTGCGCGACCACGCCGCCCGGCTCGCGTTCCCCGACTGGACACCACAACCCGGGGACTGGGCGCACCTCTACACCGGCTTCGACGACGACGGCGCCCCCTACACCGAGGTGGCCGTCTACCGCTGCGTCCGGGACGGCGGCCATGAGCGCATCCGCCACACCCGTTACCGGAGCGGCGAGCTGACCGCCTTCTGGTCGAGGCTGGTCAACGAGATCACCGAATAGGCCGGGCGCCCGGCGCGCGCTCCCTGCCCTGTTACAGGTGAGATCTGCGGTTTTGATGGGTCCTTGGGGTTTGGAGGGATAAAAGAGAACATCCGCATGGGTACGTCTGTTTCCGTCTGAGCGCGCGCCGAAGTGCGAGTGCCGGATTTTCGGAAGACATCTCCACGAAACGGAAACGAGAGCACGTGAATATGAAGACTCGGCAATCGTGGGCGCCGCGCCGTGGGCGCTTCGCGGCGCTGGCTCTGACCGGCGCAGCCGCCAGCATCATGATTCTTCCCGTGGGCCTCGGGGTCGCCTGCGCGAGCGTCGTCGTCCCCACCGTCGAGGCCGGGGGAGCCCCGCCGCAGCCGGTGAAGCACGTGACGAAGACGCGCTACGTCCCGAGGGAGAAGCCGGTGCTGCGCGGGCCGCGCTGGCGTCCCCCGCGGATCGACGTCATCGTCGACAACGACAACTTCTCCCGTAACCACACCCCGCGGCCCAGGCACCACCACGAGGAGTTCAAGCACGACTTCAAGCACGAGGACATCAAGAAGGTCGATCCGGTCAAGGAAGACAAGCCGGAGCGCGAGTACGACGAGAACGACGAGTACGACCAGACCGGGTTCGACTTCGGCAGAGAAAACTGGTGGTGGCCCGGCAACAGGTTCAACAACGGGAACTGACCGTCACCGGGTGTGATCCGGCCGCCAGGACGCGAGGACTCGCGCCGGGCGGCCGGATCGGCGTGCGCGCCCTCAGCGGACGTAGATGTCCGGCCGGGGCGGCGTGGGCATGCGGTCGCCGAGGAAGAAGCCCGTGTGCGGCGGCTGGTTGTAGGCGGTGTTCTGCCAGGCGACCGAGACCCGGTAGAGCGGGTCGTGCATGAGCGTGTAGAGGCGGCGGTCCGTCGGGATCGTGGTGGAGTAGATCCGCAGGGCCCGGTTGTCGGAGGTGGGCCAGACGACCTCCTCTCGCCAGTCGCCGAACAGGTCCGCCGACAGCGACGGCGTGGCCTTGGTGCCGTTGTTGGAGTGGACGCCGGAGGCGGTCAGGAGACGGGTGTCGCCGTCGGTGCCGTACTTGTCGATGCGCGTCTGGTCGAGCAGCTCGCGCACGGGGTCGCCGTCCCACCAGACGAGGAAGTTGGCCGAGGACGGCTTGCGGCCGGCGTTGTTGCCGGTGACGCTGCGCAGGTTGCCGTCCGCGGCGGACCAGAACTCCGAGGCGACCCGGACGGTCGAGATGTCCCCGGCCACCCCCCGGCCGTTGTCGGAGCCGGAGGCCGTCTGCCAGAGGATCTGGCCGGTGCGCGGGTCGATGTAGAGCGAGCCGGGCTGGCTGGTGCTCTCGCTGACCTTGAAGTACTCCAGGCCGGCGCGGGCCGGGTCGAGGTCGCCGAGGTGCTGGGCGTCACCGTGACCGGTGCGGGTGGACCACATGCCGGTGCCGTTGTCGTTGACGGCCATGGCGCCGTAGACGATCTCGTCGCGGCCGTCGGCGTCCACGTCGCCGACGGACAGGCTGTGGCTGCCCTGGCCCGCGTACTGCGAGCCGGCCGAGTTGCTGTCGAACGTCCACCGCTTGGTGAGCGTGCCGTTGCGGAAGTCCCAGGCGGCGATGACGCTGCGGGTGTAGTAGCCGCGGGCCATGATCAGGCTGGGCCGCTCGCCGTCCAGGTACGCCGTCCCGGCGAGGAACCGGTCCACCCGGTTGCCGTAGCTGTCGCCCCAGGAGGAGACGGTGCCGCGCGGCGGGTCGTAGTTCACCGTGGACATGGCGGCGCCGGTCAGGCCGTTGAACATGGTCAGGTACTCGGGGCCGGACAGCACGTAGCCGCTGGAGTTGCGGTGGTCGGCGCCGGAGTTGCCGATGACGGCGCCGGCGCCGTCCCTGGTGCCGTCCGCGGTCTTCATGGCGACCTCGGCGCGGCCGTCGCCGTCGTAGTCGTAGACCTGGAACTGTGTGTAGTGCGCGCCGGCGCGGATGTTGCGGCCGAGGTCGACCCGCCACAGGCGGGCGCCGTTGAGGCGGTAGGCGTCCACGAACACGTTGCCGGTGTAGCCGGACTGGGAGTTGTCCTTGGCGTTGGACGGGTCCCACTTCAGGACGATCTCGTACTGGCCGTCGCCGTCCAGGTCGCCCACGCTCGCGTCGTTGGCGCTGTAGGTGTAGGAGACGCCGTCGGGGGTGGTGCCGCCGGACGGGGGCTGGATCGGCACGTCGAGGTACGCGCCGCCGGTGAAGCGCAGCGAGGCGGGGGAGGGGCCCTGCTCGGTTCCACCGGTCACGGCCCGGACGGTGTAGGAGGCGTCGGCGGCGGCGCCGTTGTCGAGGTAGCTGGTGGCGGCGGTCAGGCCGGAGACGATCCTGGTGGAGCCGCGGTAGAGGTTGAAGGAGACGCCGTCGGGGTCGGTGCCGAGCAGCCGCCAGGAGACGAGGTTGCCCGAGCCGGAGCGTACGCTGATCAGCCCGCGGTCCAGGTCCTCCATCTGCTTGGTCGGCGGGGCGGCCTGGGCGGGGCCGCCGGTCGTCGCGACGGCGCAGGTCGCCGCCGTCGCGAGCGCCGTCGCGAGGGCGAGGGTGGCCTTGCGTAACCGCATCACGGGATCCTTCCTGCAGAGGTAAGCGCTTTCCCGATCTCGGCGTATTAAAGCCCCCGCCCGGCCGGGCGGCAAGCGGGCGTGAAACTTTCGGCTTGCCATGACGCCGGTGTCAGGGTCCTAGCCTGCGACGGTGAAGTTCGGAACCAGCTACAACACCGCCCACTTCGGCCCCGACCCGGAGCACCTCGTGGCGTTCGCCCGCCAGGCCGAGGCGTGCGGGTTCGAGTCCCTGTGCGTGCCGGAGCACGTCGTCCTGTACCGGGGCGCGCGGATCGGGCCGTTCGAACTGCCGCCGTCGCTGCCGTACCTGGACCCGCTCGACTGCCTGGCCTTCGTCGCCGGCGCGACCCGGCGCATCCTGCTCGGCACCGCCGTGCTGCTGATCCCGTACCACCATCCGGTGATCCTCGCCAAGCGGCTGGCCACCGTGGACGTGCTGTCCGGCGGCCGGATGCGGCTGCTCACCGTGGGGATCGGCGCGCTGGCCGGCGAGGCGCGGGCGGCCGGGGTGGACTTCGCGACCCGGGGCCGGCGCGCCGACGAGGCCATCGACGTGCTGCGGCTGCTGTGGGCGGGCGGCGAGGACGGCGTCGGCCACCAGGGGGAGTTCCACGCCTTCGACGGCCTGTGCAGTTACCCCAAGCCCCTCGGCGGAGCCGGCCTGCCGGTGCACGTCGGCGGGTCGAGCCGGGCCGCCGCGCGCCGGGCCGGGCTGCGGGGCGACGGCTACTTCCCCGGCGGGCGGCTCGACGCGCGGGAGCGGGCCGGGCAGTGGGAACTGGCGAGGGCGACGGCGGCCGGGGCGGGACGGGACCCCGGCGCCCTGGAGTACACCCGCTGGGGAGCCGTCGACCTGACCGAGGACGACGTCGAGGCGCTGGCCGCGCAGGGCGTGACGCGGATCGTCGTCAGCCCTGGCGCCGCCGGCCCGGAGGAGCGGCTGGACGAACTGGCGGCGTTCGCGGCACGTTTCGGCCTGTCCTCCTGATCTACTTTGTAAAGGCCACACCTTGGTGTCCCTGCCGTCCGGCCGGCCTGGCTTGTGACCTTGGGCACTGTTCGAGGCGCGCCAAGTCGCCGACAGTGAGGACATGGACCTGCTGAAGGTGGACTTCGACGAGGGCTCGCTGGTACGCGCCCGCCGCGCGGTCCTGGCCTGCGCCCGCGGCCAGGGAGTGACCGGCGAGCGGCTGGGCGATCTGCTGTCGGCGGTCAACGAGTGCCTGGTCAACGCGATCGAGCACGGCGGCGGGCGGGGCCGGCTGCGCCTGTGGCGCGAGACCGGCCCCGGGGGCGGCAGACTGGTCTGCGAGGTCGCCGACGACGGGGACGGCATCCCGGTCGAGGTCCTGAAGCGCGAGTCGCTGCCGGCGGCCTCCGCCCCGGGCGGGCGCGGCATCTGGCTGACGCGCCGCCTGTCCGACGAGGTGGTCTTCCTCACCGGGCCCGCCGGCACCACCGTCCGCCTGGTGCTGGAGCTGGCCGCGCCGGTCAGGGCGGCCCGCGCCCCGGTGACGGGTTCCTGCACGGAGTGATGGGGTACACGTACGATCTCCGTCGATCCCCGTTCGAGCGAAAGGCGTCGGTGCGCGGATGTTCGCAAAGCTGGTGGAGCTGGGCGGTTTCGGGGTGGAGGCGGCGGTCACGCTGACCCGCAACGGGCTGCTGGGGCCGGTGCCGCCCGCCGCGCTCGCCCGCGTGGTGGAGGCGTACCGGCATTTCCACGTCACCCCGGCGGCCGGGGTGGCGATCGCGGCGGCGCGCTGGCCGGACCGCACGGCGGTGGTGGACGAGGCGGGCTCGCTGACGTTCGGCGAGCTGGACGCGCGGGCCGCCGGCCTCGCGGCCGAGCTGCGGCGGCGGTACGCGGTGGGGCCGGGGCGCACGGTCGCGGTCATGTGGCCCAACGACCGGGGCTTCCCGCTGGCGATCGCGGCGGTGTCGCGGCTCGGCGCGGACCTGCTGCTGCTCAACACCGGGCTCGCCGGGCCGCGGCTGCGCGAGCTGCTGACGCGGGAGGGCGTGGACGTGCTCATCGCCGCGCCGGACCTGCCGCCGGTCGACTTCGCCGGGCCGCGGGTGAGCGATCTCGACGCGCTCGCCGCCGCCGGCCTGGCCACCGGCTCCGCCGCCGAGCCGCCGCGCCGGCCGGGGCGGCTGGTGCTGCTGACGTCCGGCACCACCGGAACGCCCAAGGGCGCTCCGCGGCGCCTGTCGCTGGCCGAGCTGGCCGAGCCGTTCGTGTCGATGCTGAGCACGGTGCCGCTGCGCGGCGGCGAGCCGATGCTCATCGCGCCGCCGCTGTTCCACGGCCTCGGGCTGCTCTGGTACGGGGCCGCGCTGGTGCTGGGCTGCCCGGTCGTGCTGCTGCGCCGCTTCGACGCCGACGCCGTGCTGGACGCGCTGGCCGTCGAGCGGGCCGCGGCGCTGGTGGCCGTGCCCGTCATGCTGCGCCGGCTGCTGGACCGGCCGCCGCGCCGCCTGCCGGAGCTGCGGGTGGTGGTCTCGGGCGGCTCGGCGCTGCCGCCCGGCCTGGCCGCCGCGTTCATGGACGCGTACGGCGAGGTCGTCTACAACCTGTACGGCTCCACGGAGGCCGGCTGGGCGGCCCTGGCCACGCCCGCCGAGCTGCGCGCCGCGCCCGGCACCGTGGGCCGCCCGCCGCGGGGCGCGACCGTCCGCGTGGCGGGCCCGGACGGCGCGGAGCAGCCGCCCGGCGAGGTGGGCCGGGTGCTGGTGTCGGGCGGGCTGACGTTCACGGGCGCGGCCGACGGCCTGCTGCCGACCGGCGACCTCGGCCACCGGGGCCCGGACGGGCTGCTGTTCATCGACGGCCGCGACGACGACATGATCGTCTCCGGTGGCGAGAACGTCTTCCCGCAGGAGGTCGAGAACCTGCTGGCCGGACGGCCGGGCGTGGCCGACGTGGCGGTGCTGGGCGTGCCCGACGAGGAGTACGGGCAGCGGCTGGCCGCGTACGTGGTGCCCGACCCGGACGCGCCGCCGACGGCCGACGACCTGCGGAAGGCGGTCAAGACGGAGCTGGCGGCGTACAAGGTGCCGCGCGACGTGGTGTTCGTCGAGGCGCTGCCGCGCAACCAGACGGGCAAGGTCGACCGGACCAGGCTCCTGGAGCAGGTCACGGGCTGAGCGGCCGCGTGCCGGGCTGCCGCAGCGGCTCGTCTCAGCCGCTCGGAATCTACTTTGTAAAGGCGGCGGCTCTGGTGTAACGATCACCCAGACGCGCAAAAGCCTCCCTCAACGACGACGGGCCGACGACCTCGATGTCGGCGTCGAACCGGCCGAGAGCGGCGGCCAGGCCGTGCCACGACCAGGAGCCGAGGACGAGCCGGCAGCGGCCGGCGCCGAGTTCCTCGACGACGCCGTCGTGGAGGTAGGGGGCCACGTCGGCGGCGGGCTGGTGGAGGATGACCTCGCCCTGGCAGGGCCACTCGGCGGTGCCGCCGGCGGGGTCGGAGCCCCGGAAGCGGGCGGCGATGAAGGTGGCCACGTCGCCGGTGGGCGGTTCGCGGGGGGTGAAGCGGGGGCCGGTCGGGATCTTCGGGGTGATGCGGTCGGCGCGGAAGGTGCGCCAGTCGTGGCGGTCGAGGTCCCAGGCGAGGAGGTACCAGCGTCCGCGCCAGGTGAGGAGGTGGTGGGGCTCGGTCCGGCGGGGCGGGGCGTCGTCCTCGTGGCCGGAGGCGTAGTCGAAGCGGAGGATCTCGCGGGCGTGGACGGCCGCGCTGATGGCCATGAGGACGGCGCTGTCCGCTCGCGCGCGGGGCCGGGTGGCGGGGGGTTCGACGGCGGTGACGTGGAGGGCGTCGACGCGGTGGCGCAGGCGGGCGGGCATGACCTGGCGGACGGTGGCGAGGGCGCGGGCGGCGGCTTCGGCGATGTCGGCGCCGGTGGTGGCGGCCTGGTGGAGGGCGATGGCGAGGGCGACGGCCTGGTCGTCGTCGAAGAGGAGCGGGGGCAGGTCGGCGCCGGGGGCGAGGCGGTAGCCGCCGTCGGGTCCTTTGACGGCGGTGATGGGGTAGCCGAGTTCGCGCAGGCGGTCGACGTCGCGGCGGACGGTGCGGGGGCTGACGTCGAGGCGTTCGGCGAGCAGCGCTCCCGGCCAGTCGCGGCGGGTCTGGAGCAGGCTGAGCAGGGAGAGCAGGCGCGCGGACGTCTTCGGCATGGGGTTCATTGTGGGGGGAGTGGCGGTCACTTCCTGTCCGCTTCCCTTGGTCCGCCGGCGGCGGGAGCGGGAGCTGGCCGGGCTGCTGGGGGAGTTGCTGCTCATGTTGGAGGGGCGGCTCGGCGGCGTGCTCGGCTGAGGTCGGCGCGGACGGTGCCCGGACGCGGGCGGTGGCCCGCGTCCGGGCGGTGGTTCAGGCGGTGCCCGTCATGACGGCGTGCAGCCGCAGGTACGGCGCCGCCTCCTGGGGCCGGCTGCGCCGTTCGAGCGTCCGGCCGAGCAGCAGGTACGCGTACGCCTCGGCCGGGTCGCGCTCGATGACCTGCCGCAGCTCGGCCTCGGCCCGCCCGAGCTGGGCGGAGTGGTAGTAGGCGCGGGCCAGCAGCAGCCGGGCGGCGACGTCGCCGGGCGCTTCGGCGACGACGGCGGCGAGGTGGCGGGCGGCTTCGATGTAGTCCTTGAGCTGGAAGAACATGCGCCCGCGGGCGTAGGTGTCGGCGAGCATGGTCACTCCTTCCCTGGGCCGGTGTGGGGGAGGCGGGCGGCGGGGACGACGCCGAGGCGGCCGGCCCGGTAGTCCTCCATGGCCTGGTGGATCTCGGCGCGGGTGTTCATGACGAACGGCCCGTAGTGGACGACGGGTTCGCGGATGGGCTGCCCGCCGAGGAGCAGCACCTCCAGGTTTGGTTCGGCGTGGGGCTGGGTGGGGGCGGCGTCGAGGGTGAGCGAGCCGCCCGCGCCGAAGACGGCCAGTTGTCCCTTGGCGACGGGGCGTCGTCCGGGGCCGGCGGTGCCGTGTCCGGCGAGCACGTACGCCAGGGCGTTGAAGCCGGGGTTCCACGGCAGGTCGAGCCGGGCGCCGGGGCTGAGGGTGGCGTGCACCATCGTGATGGGGGTGAAGGTGACGCCGGGTCCGGGGTGGCCGTCCAGGTCTCCGGCGATGACGCGCAGCAGCGTGCCGCCGTCGGCGGAGGCGAGCAGCGCGGACTGCCGGCCGCGGATGTCCTGGTAGCGGGGTGCGTGGAACTTGTGGGCGCGGGGCAGGTTGACCCAGAGCTGGACGCCGTGGAACAGCCCGCCGGAGACGACCAGGTGCTCGGGCGGCTTCTCGATGTGGAGCAGGCCGCTGCCGGCGGTCATCCATTGGGTGTCGCCGTCGGTGATCGTGCCGCCGCCGCCGGCGGAGTCCTGGTGCTCGAAGACGCCGTCGATGATGTAGGTGACGGTCTCGAAGCCGCGGTGCGGGTGCCAGGGGGTGCCTTTGGGCTCGCCGGGGGCGTACTCGACCTCGCCCATCTGGTCCATGTGGATGAAGGGGTCGAGCAGCGACTGGGGGATTCCGGCGAAGGCGCGCCGGACGGGGAAGCCCTCGCCCTCGTAGCCGCTGGGGGCGGTCGTCACCGAGCGCACGGGGCGCGGCGTGGCGGTGGCCGGGTCGGGGGCTGCGACGCGGGGCAGCGTCAGGGTGTCTGCGGTGACGGCGGGCATGACACACCTTCCAGGTTGAAGTTTCAACTTCTTAGGCCGTGCAACCGCCGGGGGCCCGCCGGCATTCCCGGGCGGCTGGATGTCGGATTCCGCCGCCCGCGGGGCCGCCGATGTCGGATGCCGGCGACGCGGGAGGAGCCGGCTGGCGGCCGGGGTTGTGACCGGGGCAAGGTGACGGGCCGGGCGACCGCGCCGCCCGCCGCGGTGCTGCTGCGCCGCCGTCCCGCCGCCGCTCGGCCGCCGTCCCGCACCGGCGCGCGCGAATCCGGGCGGGCTCCGCGGCGCCGGCCGGCCGGGCGCGTACGACGACCTGACCGCCGCTCCGGCCACCTTCCGCCGCCCGTGCCCGCCCGCCAGGAGAACCGTGGCGCACCAGACGCTCGACCTGCTCGACCTGAAGCTGCTGCAAGCGCTCGAACTCGACGGACGTGCCTCCTTCAGCCGCATCGGGAAGGTGCTGGGCGTCTCCGACCAGACCGTCGCCCGCCGCGTCCGGCGGCTGCGGCACACCGTACGGCTGCGCGTGACCGGCATGAGTGACGACAGCAGGCTGGGGCGTGAGAGCTGGATCGTCCGGCTGGCGTGCACCCCGAACGTGGCCGAGCAACTGGCCGCCGCGCTCGCCCGCCGCCCCGCCACCCGGTACGTCGACCTGCTGTCCGGCGGCACCGAGGTGATGTGCTGGAGGCCGCGACCGGCCAGTCCTCGGCCGCGACCAGGCGGCGGCTGGAGCGGCTGCGGGGGTGGGGGCGGGGGTGCTCTACTCCGCCGTCGAGTACGACCGCGAGCCGCTCGGCCAGGGCGTCGAGGCGATGTGCTGGCTGACCGTCGCCCCGTACGCGCTCGCCGAGGCCGGGCAGGCGGTGGCGGGGCACGGCGAGGTGCGGTTCGCGGCCGCCGTCACGGGCCGGGCCAACCTCGCCGTCCTGGTGCTCTGCCGTGCCACCGCCGACCTCTACGCCTATCTCAGTGACCGGCTCGGCGGGCTGACCGGCGTGCGGAGCGTGGAGACGACCCTCACCCTGCGCCGCGTCCAGGCCCTCACCTACGCCCCCTGACCGGGTCAGGTGGTGAGCATCGCCTCGCTGCGCTCCCACAGCAGCCGCGCCGTCTCCGGGTCGCCGGCCAGGCGGTGGGTGGGCGCGGGCCGGCGTCTGGCGTAGTGGCCGCCGGGCTCCCAGCCCTCGCCGGGCGGCGTGGTGGCCAGCCAGACGAGGGTGTCGGCGCCCTGCTCGGGCGTGAGCATCAGCCGCTTGAGCGGCGTGCGGTAGACGAGCCTGGCCAGGCTGTCGGTGCCGTCGGCGAAGTTCGTCGCGACCGCTCCGGGATGGAAGGAGGCCGCGGCGAGACCGGCGGCGCCGTGGCGGCGCTGCAGCTCGCGGGTGAACAGGATGTTGGCCAGCTTGGAGTTGGAGTAGGCGCGGGTGCCGGAGTAGCGGCGTTCGGCGTCGAGGTCGTCGAGGTCGAGGCGGGCGCCGCGGTTGAGCTCGCTGGAGGTGTTGATCACGGTGGCGCGGCTCTCCGTCAGGCGCGGCAGGAGCAGCGTGGTGAGCAGGAACGGCGCCAGGTGGTTGACCTGGAAGGTGCTCTCGTGGCCGTCGGCCGTCACGCGGCGCGAGCCCATGATGCCGCCGGCGTTGTTGGCCAGCACGTCGATGACCGGGTGGCGCTCCAGCAGCGTCCGCGCCAGCGCCCGCACCTCGTCCAGCCGGGCGAAGTCGGCCACGTGGAAGTCGGCCCCGAGCTCCTTGCCGAGGGCCTCGGTCTTGCCCGGCGAACGCCCGACGAGCACGACCCGCTCGCCGCGCCCGTGCAGGATGCGTGCGGCCGCGCGGCCGATGCCGTCGCTGGCCCCGGTAAGGATCATGGTCCTGGCCGCCATCGCAGCGTCCCTCCGCCGGAGGTCTCCCACCCTAACCCGCCCGTCACCCGGATGCCCGCCGGACGAGCGGCGTGAGCGCGGCCAGGTGGTCGGCGACCGGCCCCAGGGTGAGCAGGCCGCTGCCCGCGCCCGCCAGCTCACCGGCCGCGGGGGCCAGCGCGTCACGGGCCCGCCGCGCCGCCTCCCGGTGGCCTGCCGCGACCGCCGCCCGCGCCACCAGGCACCACATGGCCTCCAGCAGCAGGTCGCGCGGCGGGTCAGGCACCTCGTCCAGCGCCGCCGCGGCCTCCTCCTCCCGGGACTGGGCGGCCAGCGTCAACGGGCGGATCCACGGCTCGTACGGCCCCCAGTGCCCCTCCGCGTCCTGCACCTGTGGGGGCGGCAGGCCGCGGCGGACCCGCGCGCACAGCAGCGCCAGTGCCGGCAGCCCTCGTTCCAGCCCGGGCATCCCTGACCCGTCCAGCAGCCCGGCCGCCTCACGGTAAGCGGCCTCCACGCGGGCGAACGCGCCGGCCGCCGGGGAGCTCGTCCAGTCCAGGCGCAGGGCCCGGTACCAGCCCGTGAACACCTCCACCAGCGGCCGTTCGTGCCGCTCGGCGAGCCGTTCCGCCGCGGCGGCGTGCCCGCCGGCCCCCGCGAAGTCGCCCACGGCGCAGCGTGACTGCAGCCGTACGAGGTGGCCGAGCACCTCGAAGGTGACCAGCCCGTGCCGCTGCGACAGCGTGATCAGCTCGGCCCCGACGGCGTCCCGGCGCCCGGACAGCCCCGCGCGTCCGAAGCTCTGCATGAACACGGCGTTGAGCGCGAAGGCCAGCAGCGCCGGATCGTCCAGGTCGCGGGCCAGCCGCTCGGCCAGCCGGGCCGCCTCCGGGCCGCGCGGCCCGTGCCCGCCGCGCGTCTCCAGCCCGATCGCCGCCAGCAGCCGCGCCCGCGTCGCCTTGCGCGCCCGCGTCCCGTCCGGGGGCAGCGCGGCGAGGGCGCGCTCGGCCGCCGCGACCACCAGCGCTGCCTGGGCAGGGTCGTCGGACCGGGTCCAGATCGCCGGTACGTCGAACGCCCCGATCACCCGCGCCGTCAGCTCGGCGTCGCCCAGTTCCTCGGCCGCCGCGACGGCCGCCACCCGGTGCCGACCGGCCGCCTCCAGCCCCGCGCCGCCCGTGACGGCCAGGTCGCGCATGAGGGTGACCGTCGACTCCAGCCGCGCCCGCGCCCCCGGCGGCGCGCTGCGGTCGTAGGCGGCGGCCGCCCGCGCCCACACCGTGTCCGCCGTGCCGGAGGCGGCGGGGTCGAGATGCGGCGCCTGGCGCAGGATGTCCGACTCCAGCCGGCGCAGTGCCGGCCCCGGATCCACGCCCAGTTCCTTGACCAGCAGCGCCCGCGCCCGCCGCAGCACCGCCAGCGCGTCCCCTTGCCGCCCCGCCCGGTACAGCGCCAGCGCCAGCAGCCGCCAGCCGTCCTCCCGCCACGGGTGCTCGGCCACGTGGGCGTCCAGGTCGGGCACCGCCTCGGCCGCCGGGCGTACGGCGAGGCGCGCCTCGGCCCGCCGTTCGACGGCCTGCAGCCGCAGCTCCGCCAGCCGTGAACGCTCGGCCCGCGCCCAGTCCTGCCCGGCGAACTCGGCGTACGCCGGACCCCGCCACCAGCCCAGCGCCTCCTCCAGCCGGGCGAGCGCCTCCCGGGGCGGGAGCGTGCCGGAGTCCGCCACCGCCCGCTCGAACCGCCAGGCGTCGACCGCGTCGGCCTCGGCGCGCAGCGCGTATCCGGGGCCTTCGGTGACCAGCAGCCGCGGCGCGGCGCGTGGCGGCCGCTCCGGTTCCAGGGCGCGGCGCAGCGCCGCCACGAACGTCCGCACCGCGCCCACCGCGCCGCCCGGCGGGTCGTCCTCCCACAGGTCGGCCACCAGCAGCTCCACGGGGACGACGCGGCGGCGGGCGACGATCAGCCTGGCCAGCACCGCCCGGTGCCGCGGCCCCTTGACGTCGATCGTGTCGCCGGCGTCGTCCCAGGCCGTCACCGGCCCCAGCACCCCGAACCGCACCCCCACCCTGTCGACCGTAGCGTGCTCATCGGATGCTCATCGCCGCCCGGCAGGCTGGGAGCCGACCCCGACGAGAGGAAACCCCATGCGGATCCCAGGCTTCGACTACCGCCGCGTCCCGGTCGCCGGCGGCGTGGTGCTGAACGCGGCCGTCGCCGGCTCCGGCAGCCCCGTCGTGCTGCTGCACGGCTTCCCGCAGACCCATCTGATGTGGCGGCACGTGGCCGCCCGCCTCGCCACCGCCCACACGGTGATCTGCCCCGACCTGCGCGGGTACGGCGCCAGCGACAAACCCGCCGAGACCGGGCCCGGCACCTACAGCAAGCGCACCATGGCCGCCGACGTCGTCGCGCTGGCCCGCGCCCTCGGGCACGAGCGCTTCGCGCTGGCCGGCCACGACCGCGGCGCCCTGGTCGCCTTCCGCGCCGGGCTCGACCGCCCGGCCGCGATCACCCATCTCGCCTGCCTCGACGTCCTGCCCACGCTCGACATGTGGGACGTGATGCGCGGCGCGGACGCGGCCGTCGGCTTCCACCTGTACCTGATGGCGCAGCCGCCCGGTCTGCCCGAGACGATGATCGCGGCGAGCGCGGACGCTTTCTTCGGCCACTTCCTCGACCTGTGGACCGGCGACGCGGGGGCGATCCCGCCCGGCGTCCGGGCCGCCTATCTGGACGCCTGCCGCGCGGCCGTGCCCTCGATCGTGGCCGACTACCGCGCCTCGGCCGGCGTGGACGCCGAGCACGACCGGGCCGACCGGGCGGCGGGCAGGCGCCTCGCCATGCCGGTCACCGTGCTCCAGCAGGACTGGGGCGCGGCGCTCGGCTACGACGCGGCGGCTCTGTGGCGGGCCTGGGCCGGCGATCTGGACCACCGGACCGTCGCTTTCGGCCACTTCATGGCCGAGGAGGCCCCCGCCGAGGTCGCCGAGGCCCTGCGCGACCTGCTCGCCCGGTGAGACGCGGTCAGGCCGCCTCGGTGAGGATCCTCACCAGGTCGTGCGGGGCGTCGCGCATGAGGTTGTGCCCGCCGTCCAGGGCGATCGCCCGCCACGCCGGGTCCTCGCGCAGCCGCTCGTACGTGGTGGTGAAGGGGGAAGGGCCGTCCCAGCCGGTCGCGTACACGTACGTGCGCCGGCGCACCCGCTCCAGCCCGCCGGTCAGGCGCAGCGGCTGGAGCAGCGAGGCGAGCGGGTGCGGCGTGGCGCGCGGGTCGAAGAACGGCAGGGGGCGCGTGGCGCAGCCGTCGGCGGTCACGTCCAGGTACCAGCGCCGTTCGTTCTCCGAGGCCAGGTCCCAGCAGGAGTCGCCGTCGCCAGGGACCATCGCGTCCAGGTACGGGGGCGAGGAACCGGCGGACAGCCGTTGGCGCTGAGAACGATCAAGAAGCATTGAAGGCTGAAACATCCTCACCTGTAACGCGTTAATCACTATGAGTTGATCGCGCCCGATATGGCCCTACCGTGCGGGCTATGCCTGCGGAATTTCTGTCTGCCGAGCAGAGGGCCGCCTACGTCTCGTTCATCGAGGTGCCATCGCTGTCAGACCTGGAGAAGTTCTTCTTCCTGGACAGCTTCGACCGGCATGTGATCGCGCAGTCGAGGGCCGATTCTCACCGGCTGGGCGTTGCCGTTCAGATCGGGACCGTTCGGTACAAGGGGTTGTTCCTGGAGGATCCGCTGGCGGTGCCCTGGCCGGTGGTGGACTACCTGGCCGAGCAGCTGGGGATCGGTGACACGTCGCAGGTCAAGAAGTATGCCGAGCGGCTCAAGACGACGTACGAGCACGCGTGGATGATCCGGGACGCCTACGGTTACCACACCTTTGATGACACCAGCAGCTGGAGCGAGCGGCAGCTGACGCGCCAGTTCCGGACCTTCCTGCATGGCCGGGCGTGGACACACGCCGAGGGGCCGGTGGCGCTGTTCGAGCAGTCGGTGGCGTGGCTGCGGCGGCATCGGGTGCTGCTGCCCGGGGTGACCGTGCTGGAACGCCTGGTGGGCAGCGTGCGGGAACGGGCCGACGTCCGCATGTACACCGTGGTGACCAAACAGGTGCACCGTGCCGATCCGAACCTGCCCGCCGCGTTGTCGGGTCTGCTGGTGGTGCCGGAGGGCTCGCGCATCTCGGAGTTGGAGAAGCTGCGGCAGGCACCCAAGCGCACGTCAGGGACGGAGATGGTGAAGGCGCTGCAGCGGGTGGACAACCTGGCCGGCTTCGGACTGGGCCGGGTGGCGGTGTCGAAGGTGCCGGTGCGGCGGATGAAGACTCTGGCCAAGTACGGGGCGGGCAGCAAAGCGCCGGCCCTGGACCGGCTGGTCGAGCCGCGCCGGACCGCGACGCTGCTGGCGGTCACCCGGAGCCTGGAGGCCGAGGCGATCGACGACGCCCTCGATCTGTTCGCACTGCTGATGGCCACCAGACTGATCAGCCCGGCCCGCCGCAAGTCCGCCGACGAACGGCTGCGGATGCTGCCCCGGCTGGAGCGGGCCTCCAAGCTGGTGGCCAAGGCCGGACGCGTCCTGGTCGACCAGCTCGACCTGATCGACCACGAAGGCGCCGACCTCGACGTGGCAGCGATGTGGACCGCAGTGGCCGAGATCGCCGGCACCAGCAAGGAACAGGTCCGCGCGGCGCTGGACGTGGTGGAGGACCTGGTCCCCGAGGACGACGGCGCGGCCGAGGCGGCGATGCGCGCCGCGCTGGTCGAGAAGTACCACACCGTACGCCCGTTCCTACGGCTGCTGGGCGAGTCGAAGGCGCTGTCGGCTGCACCGGGCGGGCGCCGGGTGCTGGCCGCGGTGCGCCGGCTGCCGGAGCTGTCGCGACGGCAGGTCAGCAAGAAGCCGCTGCTGCCCAAGGAGATCGACGCCGCTTTGGTGACCGCGTCGTGGAAGCGGGCGGTGTATGCCAACCCGGACCTGCCGCAGGGTGCGGTGGATCGGGACGCGTACGTGGTGTGCGTGCTGGAGCACCTGCTGCGGGCTCTGACGATCAGGGATGTGTTCGCCTCGCCGTCGCTGCGCTGGGCCGACCCGCGCGCGCATCTGCTGGCCGGGGCGCAGTGGGAGGCGATCGCCGAGGACGTGCTGGCCTCCCTGTCGCTCACCGACCCGGTCCAGAAGCATCTGAACGACAAGGTCGTGGCACTGGACGCGGCCTGGAAGCAGACGGCCGCCCGGCTGGAGGAGGCGGGCGAGGACGCGCTGGTCTCGGTGGTGACCCCGGCTGGCGGCGGGCGGGCCCGGCTGTCGGTGGAGAAACTCGGCGCGCTCGGCGAGAGCGAGTCGCTGGCCTGGCTACGGGCCGCCTGCCAGGCCATGCTGCCCCGCATCGACCTGCCCGAGCTGCTGCTGGAGGTGCACGCATGGACCGGTTTCCTGGCCGCCTACGTGCACCTGGCCGATGTCTCCACCCGCATGAACGACCTGCCGAGATCGCTGGTAGCACTACTGATCAGCGAGGCGTGCAACGTCGGAATAACGCCGGTGATCAAGGCCGGGGATGAGGCGCTGACCCGTGGCCGGCTTTCGCACGTGGACCAGAACTATGTGCGCGCTGAGACGCACGCCGCGGCCAACGCGATCCTGATTGAGCACCAGGGCCGGGTGCCAATCGTTGCGGAGTGGGGCGGTGGCTTGCTGGCGTCGGTGGACGGGCTGCGGTTCGTTGTCCCGGTTAAGACGATCAATGCCGGGCCCTCACCTAAGTACTACGGTTACAAAAGGGGTCTGACGTGGCTCAACGCAGTCAATGATCAAGTTGCGGGGATCGGGCAGATGGTGGTGCCGGGCACTCCCCGCGATTCCCTGTACATCCTGGACTGCTTGATCAACCTGGATGCCGGGCCAAAACCCGAGGTGGTCACGACGGACCATGCCAGCGACAGTGACATGGTGTTCGGGATCTTCTCCATGCTCGGCTACCGGTTCGCGCCCCGCTTCGCCGACCTGGGGGACCAGCGGTTCTGGCGCACCGAGCTGCCCGACCGCAGCACCGGCGACTACGGAGTGCTGGAGGCGATCGCCCGGAACAAGCTGAACCCCAAGAAGGTGACCACCCAGTGGCCGGACATGCTCCGCGTCGCCGGATCGCTGGTGACCAACCAGGTGCGCGCCTATGACCTGCTGCGCATGTTCGCCCGCCAGGGCAACCCGACTCCGCTGGGGCAGGCCTTCGCCGAGTACGGCCGCATCGACAAGACGATGCACCTGCTCAGCATGCTGGACCCGATGGATTCCAGCTACCGCCGCAGCCTGGGCAAGCAGTTGTCGGTCCAGGAGTCCCGGCACCGCCTGGCCCGCAAGATCTGCCACGGCAACGCCGGCCGGATCCGGCAGGCATATCGGGAAGGCCAGGAGGATCAACTCGCGGCTCTGGGACTTGTTGTCAATGCCGTCGTTTTGTGGAACTCACGGTATCTGTCGGCGATCGTGGACCAGCTGCGCGCCCAGGGTGTGCCGGTCAAGGACGAGGACGTGGCGCGGCTGTCCCCGCTGGGCCACGCCCACCTCAACTGCCTGGGCCGCTACGCGATCGCTTCCTCGGCCCCGGACAAGGGCCTGCGACCGCTCGGCACGGCGGCGCTGCCCGAGGTCAGTGCCGCCAGCACCACTATCGTGGACGATGACGGTGTCTGAACCCCTGACCGATGACCGTCTGAATGACGCCCAGCTCATGGAAGAATGCCACCTATGGCACGGTTTATCGGTTTCGGCAATGTAGTCCTGCCCGTGCGGGATCTGCCCGCCAGCATCGCGGCCTGGACCGCGTTGCTGGGCGGACCACCCGCGTTCCAGAGCGACGATTTCGCGGCGTTCTCCGGTGATGGCGTGGAGATCGGGCTCACCGCGGCGCCCTGGGTGGATCATCCGCTGGTCTTTTGGGCGGTCGAGGATATCGAACAGGAGCATCGCGCACTGGTCGCCGCCGGGGCGACGGCGATGACCGAGATCTCCGACGGATCGCTCGCCGAGGTCGGTACCGCCGAGGCCGCCGCGGGGGACAACATCGACCCGGCAACCGGCATCGTGGACATGCCCGGAGCCCGGCTGGCCGTCCTGAAGGCGGCCGACGGCAACCTGATCGCCATCACTCAAGAGGTACCGATGGACTGGTCGGCCGACCAGTCGTGAGATCGGGCGTACCCGAGCTGTCCCGGAGGGTACTGAACCGGACACTCCTGGAGCGGCAACTGCTGGCCCGGCGCGTTCCTCGTACTCCGCTGGAGGCGATCGAGCACCTCGTGGCGATGCAGGCACAAATGCCCAACGGACCTTATGTGGGGCTGTGGGCGCGGTTGGAGAACTTCCGGCACGATGACCTGACGGCCCTGCTCGAGAGCCGCGACGTGGTGCACGCCACTATGCTGCGCTGTACCCAACACCTGGCCAGCGGCGAGGACTTCCGTTGGCTGTGGCCGACGGTCGCGCCCGCTGTGCGGAAAGCCTTGACCGACGCGTACTACGCCACGCAGATCGAGGGGATGGATCTCGACGAGCTCGCCCGCGTCAGCCGACAGCTACTGACCGGAAAGACGCTCACCCGCCGGGATCTCGGCCAGTTGCTCACCGACCGATTCCCCGGCCGCGCCCCTGGCCGGCTGGCCGAGGCCATCGAGCTGCTGGAGGCGTTGGTGCATCCACCACCCCACTCCACCTGGGGCCGGTGGGGGCATCGGCGTGGGACACCGGTCACCCTGGCTGACGAATGGCTCGGCCGCCCGCTGACCGACGCGCCACAACCGGAGGCGATGGTCCTGCGCTACCTCGCCGCGTTCGGTCCAGCCAGTGTCATGGACATCCAGGCCTGGTCGGGATCGACCCGGCTCCGCAAGGTCGTCGAAGGGTTGCGGCCGAAACTGCGCGCCTTCCGGGACGAGCAGGGAGGCGAACTGCTCGACCTGCCCGACGCACCGCTGGGCGAACCGGACCGACCAGCGCCGGTCCGGTTCCTGCCCGCCTTCGACAACGCCGTCCTCGGGTACCGGGACCGGACCCGCGTGATCAGCGAGGAGAATCGCCGGCGGATCGCGCCCAGGGCCTCCGGGGGCGTGCCATTGTTCCTCGTCGACGGCTTTGCGGAAGGCAGCTGGACGCTCACGAACGGCCACCTGCACATCGCACCGTTCCGGCCACTGTCGGGATCCGAAAAAGCAGCGGTACGAGACGAGGCCGCCCGCCTGCTCGCGTTCGTCGCCCCGGACAACACCGAACCGTCGTTCACACTGGAGTAAGCCCGATCGGGACTCGGGCCAGGGCGAACCGGTCGAGGTTCATCACCTCGCCCCGCGCCGCGACGAAGTCGCGAACGGGCCCGCGAGGAGGATCGGAACGGGATTGTCGTCGACCGACTTGCCCTCCAGGTAGATGACGGTGGCCAGCAACGTGGCCAGCTGACGTGAGGGGCCGTGCCGGCGCAGCGTGGTCGCCGTGGCGGTCATCCCGTACCGGGCCAGGTCCACCATCCGCCGGTGCGGCACCCCCGGCGGCAGCTCCATCGCACCCAGGCCGACGCTGAGGATCTCCCCGGCGCGCTCCAGCGCCTTTCCATGTTCCGGCCCGAGGGCACCGACGGGCCCTTGCACCAGCGCTCCAGATCCGACGATCGCGCCCCTCCTGCACCTCCAGCAACCGGGCCAGGATCGCCTGTTGCCGCGGCGACAAGATCCCGTACAGCGTGTCGTGCAGCCGCTCGGTCGCCTCATCGCGCACCCGGGCGATCAGCCGGGTCAGCGTGGTCCCCCCGGCAGCAGCACCTTGTTGGAGCGCAGCCAGCTCACGCCGTCGATGAAGATGCTCTTCTTGCCGTCCCCGGTGTTCCACGCCCGCGCATCCACCCACGCGGTGAACTCCGCCTCGACCGCGGAGAACTCCCGCAGCCCGTACGCCTTCTTGATCTCGTCCTGGTGGCCGAACTGCGTCTGGCGCCGCTCGGTGTACTGTTTGATTGCGAGACGTCCGCCACGCCGAGCTGGTCGGCCAGGTAGTCGATCACCTCGGCCGGGACCTCCAGCGGGTCCGGCAGGAACCGGCCCACGTACCGGGCCGTGGTGAGTTGCAGGGCGAACCCGAGCCGGTGCTGATCGCCGCGGCGGCGCCCGATCAGCTTCCGGTCCGCGTCGTCGAGGAAGAACATCTTCTCCAGCTCGGCCCGCGTCGGTGCCCCTACGTAGCGGCCGTACGCGGCCGCCTCTTCATCGCTCAAGAACTCAACTGGCATGAGCCCCGAAGGTAGGACTCATCCATCAGCGCGGGCCAGGTGCAAAATCGAACTGTTACGGGGAAACGGCTTCGACGACCCTCTGAGCAGCACGATGGCCTTGCGGTGCGAATCAGCAGGATGGAGATCAATGGTTACGGGATAGCTGTTGTTATCTGGCAAGATGGCCGCTGCGGGCCGGGCCCGAGCTGGGCAACCGTCGTCCGGCGCGGATGCTTCGTTTCCCGGTTATCTGGCAACCTGGGGGATGGTGGAGGTCGGCACGGTGGATCCGGTCATCGCCGAGCAGCTCGGCCGCTCCCACCCGCTCGCCCGGCATCTGGACGACTTCCTCACCGACCTGGCCAACGCCGGGAAGTCGGCGCACACCCGGCGCGCCTACCGCGGCGACCTGATCGCGTTCGCCGCCCACCACGGCGAAGAACTCGCCGAGTTGACCGCCGCGCCGGTCCGCGCGTTCCTGGCCGAGCTCGCCGAGCTGTCGCCGGCCAGCCGCAAGCGCAAGCGCGCCGCCGTCGCCTCCTTCACCAAGTGGGCCGTCCGCCACGACCTCCTGGACGCCAACCCGATGGACCGCATCGACACCGTCAAAGTGCCCAAGAACCTGCCCCGCCCGGCCGCGGCCGCCGACGTGGCCAAGCTGCTGGCGGTGATCTGCTCGCGGCGGCCGCGCAAGGACCTGCCGCTGGACCGGCTACGCGACCGGGTACTGTTCGAGACCGTCTACGTCTGCGGCACCCGAGCCTCGGAAGTCTGCGGTCTCTATGTGGAGGATCTCGATCTGCGCCTAGACGACGAACACGTGCGCATCCACGGCAAGGGCGGCAGCGTCCGCACCGTCCTGCTCGACGACCGCGGCTACGTCACCCTGCTCAAGCTCTACCTCGCCCGCGCCGGCTACAGCGCCGGGCCGCTGTTTCGCGCCTCTATCAACGGCCGCGGCGGACCTCTGTCCTACGACGCCGCCCACCACCGCTGGCAGAACTACTGCCAAGCGGCCGGGGTGGAGATCGACATCCACCAGCTGCGCCACGCCCACGCCACCGAGCTCATCAACGCCGGCGTCTCCATCGAGGCCGTCCGCCGCCGCCTCGGACACGCCTCCACCGAGACGACCCAGTTGTACGCGCTGCTCGACGACAAGGTCGCCGACGCCGAGATCCGCGCCGCCCGCCGCCGCCGGGACCAGGCAACACGTTAGGGAAGCTTCGCAACCAAGAACAGCCTCAGCTCCCTGCAGTCAAGATCGTTCTCAGCGCCAACGGCTGTCCACCGGTTCCTCAACCCCGAGGTAGACCAGGGAGGCCACCCGCTCCGGCGTCCGGTCGGCGGCGCCGGTGACGACCATGCCGCCGTAGCTGTGCCCGGCCAGCACCGCGTCGCGTACGTCCTCGGCGGCCAGCAGGGCGGTCAGGTCCTCGACGTGGGTGTCGAGGTTGACGGTGCCGTGGAGCAGGTGGGCCCGCTCGGCGACGCCGGTGAGGGTGACCGGCAGGACGCGGTGGCCCTGCCGGCGCAGCTCCGCGCCGATGTCGGCGTAGCACCAGCCGCCGTGGCACATGCCGGGGACGAGGACGATGTCGGCCACTGTCGCTCCTGAAGTAGATCGAACTGATCGGTACGGTCCGGCGATCGTAACAGCCATCGCACCGACCGGTACCATCTGAGCCATGCCGGTACCCAAAGGCTCGACCATCGACCCCGCGCGCACCCACGCCGCCATCCTCCAGGCGGCCACCGCCCTGCTGTACGAACGCGGCCTCGACGGCATCGGCGTCGCCGAGCTGTGCACCCGCCTCGGCGTGTCCAAGGAGACCCTCTACCGGCACTTCGGCACCAAGGACGGCCTGGTGGAGGCCGTGCTGGAAGCGCGCAGCGACCGGGTGATCGCCTGGGTGGAGGCGGCCGTCGCGGCGGCCGGCGACGATCCGGCCGCCCAGCTCGCCGCCGTGTTCGACGCCCTGCGGCACTGGTACGAGGAGCCCGCCTTCCGCGGCTGCGCCCTCGTCAACGCCGCCGCCCAGCACCACGTCCCACGCGTGCGCGCCATCACCGCCCGCCACCTGGGCCGCCACCTCGCCCTGCTGACGCGGATCGCCGAACGCGCGGGAGCCACCGAACCCGGCCTCCTGGGCCGCCAGCTCCTCATGCTGGTCGAGGGGGCCACCGTCGTCGCCGCCCACCGCGACGAGCACGACCCCGGCGCCGAGGCCCGCGCCGCCGCCCTCACCCTCCTGTCCGCCGCCTGCGAACGCTGAGTACCGGCCGGGAGCGCGGCACATCGTGAGGTAGGCTAAGGAAACCGAGGACTTTCCGAGCGTCGGCACCCAGGTCGCGTCGCCCCCGGCGAACCACGACTCCAGGCCCGTTCACGGCGGCCTGAACAGGTCAGGCGACCATGACACCGAAGCCCCTCCCTCCCCCCGAGTCGCCGACGACGACCTCCTCACTCCGGCCGGCCAGCCCGCCGATCCGCGCCCCCCACGGGAACGGTCCCGCCCCCGGCCCCGAAGGCGGCCTCCCAGGTAGCGAAGGTGCCCTCCCCGGCGCCGAAGACGGCCTTCCTGGCGCCGGAGGCGACCTCCTCGGACCCTTGACCGTCGGCGCCCGCTTGACCGCCGACGCCCGCTTGACCGCTGGCATCCGCTTGACCGCTGGTGCCCGCTTGACCGCCGACGCTCCCCGGACCTTCGGCGTCCCCCGGAATCTTCGGCGTTCCTCGGATCTTCGGCGTTCCCGTGACCGGCGGCGTTACCCGGACCCGCCTGCCGGCCGGATCGAGCAGCCCAGGAGCCGCCCATGCCGGCGGCCCGGCCGCTCTCCGGCCGGCAGGCTTCCCACATCCCTTTGGCTTCCCCAAGCGAGGAGACTTCCATGACCGTCATAGACACCGCCCCGCTCGGCGCGGGCAGCCGTCCGGCGCCCACCTTCGTACACCTGACCGGTGAGATCGACATCTTCACGACGGCGCGGCTGCGCCAGCGGCTGATCGGCCTCCTCTCCCACAGCCCCGGCCGGCTCGTCCTGGACCTGTCCCAGGTCACCTTCTGCGGCACCGGTGGGCTCGCCGTGCTGCTCGGGGTACAGAAGCGGGCCCGTTCGCTGGGCATCCCGCTGGCGCTGACCGGCGTCCCACCGCGCATCGCCCGCCTGCTGCACGTCACCGGCCTGGAGAACCGCTTCCCACCCCTCTGACCGCCCGATCCCTGCCGACGAGGCTGCCGGAGGCTCTCGGCTGCCCGTCGCCGCCCCTGCGGAGGCTTCTCCCCGGCGGCTCGCTCGCAGGCGTGACGCTTCCACTCCACCTGATCACGGCGTCGAGTCGGGAAGGGCGTCAGCGCGGTCACATACCGGGAGTGGGCTGCGCGATGAGCCCTGGTCCTGTCGGTAGTCCCGGGCATGATGACGGCATGGCGTCATGGCAGGAGTTCGAGCAGCAGGCCCCGGAGCTGGGCAAGGTCGCCCGCAGGCTGGTGGAGGCCTACCGGCACAAGGTGCTGGCCACCTTGCGTAAGGACGGCTCGCCGCGGGTGAGCGGCATCGAGACGACATTGAAGAACGGCGAGCTGTGGATCGGGTCGATGGGAGGCGCGGTCAAGGCCCTCGACCTGCGGCGCGATCCGCGCATGGCCATCCACGTGACCTCACTCGCCCCCGAGGGCGACGACCCGTCGTCCTGGGAGGGCGACGTCAAGCTGGCCGGGCGGGCGGTGGAGACCACCGGCGGCGCGGACGCGCCGGAGACGCCCGAGGACGACGGATCGCACCTGTTCCGGATCGAGCTGACCGAGGTGGTCTGGACCCGGGTCGAGGGCGACGAACTGGTCATCGACTCCTGGAGGGAGGGGTCGGGCCCGCGCCAGGTCCGCCGCCGCTGACCAAGCCACACCACTCAAGGGATCGTGGCAGCCAGCAGTCCGCGCCAATGAGCAGGGCCGGTCCGGTTGGCAGGAGCCCTTCCGTTCGACGATATCCGGGCCGATGGGCAGAATCCGTGCCGCTCGATAGGTGTCCTGTGACAGCGAACGCTGATCATTGTCACCAAAGGTCCGCTTCACCCTCATCCCCACTCACGCCTTCCCTGACGGCGCCGAGTGGAAAGGGCTGATCGCCATCCTGGAGCAGACCCTGCTCCTGCACGAACACCGACCAGGCAGCCTCGTCACGCTGGACCGCTATCTCCACACTCGAAGTGGCGGCATGATCGGCGCCTTGTCACATCACATTCGCGGGGCCGGGATCGACGCCATCCTCACCGGCACCGAAAGATCACCAAGAAGAGCCTCGACGCCGTGCCTCTGGACTACGCAGCACACAAGACAGCGCGTATCTGATGGACGCCGATGGCCTGTTTCCTTACGGCTTTGTCGCGCTTCCTATCCCCGTCCGCCCTGAGAACCGCTGAGCCACCACCCAGCCAAGTGATCCGCCGCCGCCCCTCCTCAGGCCATCAAGCCCTTCAGCGCGTTGGTCGCCCCCATGCTCGCATCTTCGTCCACATGATGGCGTTGATCAACTACGCCACTGCCTACGGACTTCGCCGTGATCGACGATCAGCCATCGCAGTGCGGGGAGCGTGATCCCGTCCTCTGCGACGATCGCTGCGAGGACCTCGGCAAGCAGTGTGGCTGTGAGCGATAGTCGGCGGAGCCGACGACGCCAGGCAGCCCGCAACCTGAGCCCGCCGGCGCGGCTGACAGAATCGTGACCCGTGATCGACGATCTCGCGAAAGACAACCTGCACGAGAGACTGCGGCGGGACCGTAAGACGCTGCTCTGGAAACTCGACGGCTTGTCTGAATACGACGCCCGCCGACCTTTGACAGCGACCGGGACCAACCTCCTCGGCCTGGTCAAACACGTGGCCATCGTCGAGGCCAGGTACTTCGGCGAGGTCTTCGGCCGCCCTTCCCCGGAACCGCTGCCCCGATGGCAGGACTCCAGCAGCAGCGATCTGTGGGCGACCGAGGACGAGACCCGCGATCAGATCATCGGGTTCTACCGGCGCACGTGGGAACACTCGGACGCGACGATCAACGAGCTTCCTCTGGACGCCCCCGGCCACGTGCCGTGGTGGCCAGAGTCAACGCCTGCCTGGCACACGAACCTGTTCGCCATCATGGTCCATGTCCTCGGCGAGTCCACCCGGCATGCCGGGCACGCCGATATCCTGCGCGAGGGCCTCGACGGCCGAACCGGGTTGCGCGCCGAACACGAGAAGCAGATCGACGAGGAAGCCCGTGCAGCCTACTGCGCGAAGATCGAACAGGCCGCCAGGGCGGCCCGCACCGATTAAGGCTTAACCACAATCGCGCCACCGTGGCCGCGCCCTTGGTGGGGGCCACGGTTCACCTCCGCACCCACCAGCAAGATCACTCCAAACGCCACATGTCGGAGTGCTGCCACGCGCCCTTGACGACATCGAGGCGCTCTCCGCACGCTCGGCTCTTCTTGGGTCCGGGCTCTGCTGGAAGGATCCTCCAACCCAGATAACGATGACACTTGCTCCCGTGAGCTGATCCGCCTGCTGCTGTCTCGCTCGCTTCGTCACTCAAACGTCGATGGCACCCGCTCAACCTTCGCTGTCACAGGACAATAGGACCCGCGCCGTTCACCGGGCCGCGCCACGTTCCCGCAGGATGCGTGCCGAGGTCTCGTCGGCGGGCAGGAACGCCTCCAGCCGCAGCTCGGCCAGCGTCACGTCCACAGCCGTCGCGAACGACGTCAGCGTGGTGATGAGCCGCAGCTCCCCCTCCGGCACGCGCAACCGCAGCGGCACGGCGAAGCCGAGGTGCTCGGCGGGCGCCTCGAACCCCGGGAGATAACCGTCCAGTTCGGCGACGAACGCCTCCAGCTCCGGATCAGGGCCGCGGCCGAGTTGATCACGCAGGCTGCCGGTGATGTGCCGGCCCCACTCGGCCAGGTTCGCCACCCGGCCTGCCATCCCGTCGGGGTGCAACGCCAGACGCAGTACGTTGACCGGAGGCTTCAGCAGCTCTGGCGCCGCGCCCTCGCACAGCACCCCGAAGGCCGCGTTGGCGGCGACCAGGAGGCCGTGCGGCCGGACGACGACCGCGGGACAGGGCAGGTGGCCGTCGAGGATGCGGTCCAGCGCCTCGCGCACCGGGCCGAGCTGGGGTGCGTCCAGCGACGACTCGGCGTAAACAGGCGCGTACCCGGCGGCCAGCAGGAACGCGTTCCGCTCCCGCAGCGACAACCCGAGCGACTCGGCCAGCCGCACCACCATGGCCCGCCCCGGCCGCGAACGCCCCTGCTCAAGAAAGCTCAGGTGGCGCTGCGTCGTGTCCGCCCTGATGGCCAGGTCGAGCTGGCTGACACGGCGATGCGTACGCCAGCGGCGCAGCTCACGGGCGAAGTGATTGGGCTCAGCCGACACCGTCATGAACCCATTCATACTGGACGGCGTGCGCCGCGCCATTCCCTGCGGGGAATCGCGACCCCGCACCCGTCCGGCGCACACTTCCGGTCATGAGCAACACCAATGAGATCAAGGAATGGGCCGCCCGCTACGTCGCCCAGTGGAACGAACCCGACCCGGACCGGCGCGCCGCCCTCATCCGGGAGTTGTGGGCGCCCGACGGCGTCCAGGTGCTGGTCGATCCACCGCAGGCGGTGCGCGAGGAGGCAGCGAGACTGGCGTTCCCGGTGCCGCCGCTGGAGGCACATGGCCACGACGGCCTGGACGCCAGGGTACGGCGGGCCTACGAGATGTTCGTCGCGCCGGGGGAGCACGTCTTCGAGGCGGACGGGGAGCCGTTCGCGCTGCTGCCCGGCCTGATCGCCGTGCGCTGGTCGATGGTGTCGGTCAGCACCGGCGAGGCCGTCGGCGACGGCCTCGACCTCCTGGCCCTGGACGACGAGGGCCGCATCCGTACCGACCACCAGTTCATCGGCAGGAGCTGACAGCGCCGCCGCCGCACCCCTGCCGGGCGGATGAGAAGGTACGGCGGCGTCGCGCGCCTGCGCCGCCGAGAGGGCAAGCCCGGCCTCGCCCCGGCGCCGCACCCCGCGACCACCTCTGGGCCCGCTGTGTACCCGCTCCCATCCGGCGGCGAAAAGCGTTAGAAACTTAATTAAGTTCCTCATACACTTCTCCTGTGCCGTCCCCATCGCAGCCCGGCGAGCTCGACGTCGCCCACCTGACCTCCGTGCTGGAGGAGTTCACCCGGATGTTCATCCGCCTGCCCGCCGTGCAGCGGCTGAGCTTCACCACGCTGTCGGTGCTCCACACGCTGGCCGGTCAGGGCCCCAAACGCCTCACCGAGCTGGCCACGAGCGAGCAGGTCACCCAGTCCGCCATCACCCAGATGGTCACCAAGCTGGAACGCGACGGCCTGGTGGAGCGTCGGCCGGACCCGTCGGACCGCCGCGCCGTGCTCGTCGATGTCACCGCGGCCGGTGCCGCGATCGTGCACGGGCGGCGCGCCGATCGCATCGCGCATCTCGCCGAGCTCACCGGCGAGCTCACTCCCGCCGAGCGGGCGACCGTCGCGGCCGCCTTGCCCGCCCTCGCCCGTATGAGCGAGGTGAACCGGCGGCTCGCCGGAGAGCCTGGCGCGCCGCACAGGAGGAGATGACCCATGACCACGACGGAACCTACCGCGAACGGGAACGTCTCCTTCCCCCTGGAACCCACGCCGATCCACGTGCCCGACGATGTCCTGAACGACCTGCGTCGCCGGCTGGAGCTCACCCGCTGGCCCTCCGACGTCGGCAACGAGGACTGGTACTACGGCGTCAACGCCGCCTACCTGCGCGAGCTTGTCGATCACTGGCGCACCGGCTACGACTGGCGCAAGGCCGAGGCCGCGATCAACGCCTACGAGCACTACCGGGTGACCGTCGACGGCGTGCCGGTGCACTTCATGCGCCGCCCCGGCGTGGGCCCCGACCCGACGCCGCTGATCCTCACCCACGGCTGGCCCTGGACGTTCTGGCACTGGTCCAAGGTCGTGGACCCGCTCGCCGACCCAGCCGCACACGGCGGCGACCCGGCCGAGGCGTTCGACGTGATCGTGCCCTCCTTCCCCGGCTTCGGCTTCTCCGGCCCGCTGACCAGCCGGCCGGACATGAACTTCTGGAAGGTCGCCGACCTCTGGCACACGCTCATGACCGCCGTCCTCGGCCACGACCGGTACGCCGCCGCCGGCTGCGACGTCGGCGCGCTGGTGTGCGGGCAGCTCGGTCACAAGTACGCCGCCGAGCTGCACGGGATCCACATCGGTTCTGGCCAGATGCTGACGCTGTTCAACGGCGACCGGGCCTGGGACTTCAGCGGCGGCCGGCCCATCCCTGAAGGACTGCCGGCCGACGTCCACGCCCAGGTGATGGCGCTGGACAGGCGCTTCGCCGTGCACCTGGCCGCGCACATGCTGGCCCCGAGCACGCTGGCGTACGGGCTGTCGGACTCGCCCGCCGGGCTGCTCGCCTGGATTCTCGAACGCTGGATCAAGTGGAGCGACAACGGCGGCGACGTCGAGACCGTCTTCACCAAGGACGACCTCCTCACCCATGCCATGATCTACTGGGTCACGAACTCGATCGGGACGTCCATCCGCACGTACGCCAACAACAACCGTTACCCGTGGACCCCGTCCCACGACCGCCGGCCGCCCGTGGAGGCACCGACCGGCATCATGTTCGTCGGTCATGAGAACCCGCCCGGCGTCACGACCGACGAACGCGTCCAGCACTTCCTCGACAGCGAACGGGGCGCCTGGTACAACCACGTCAACCTCACCGTCCATGATCACGGTGGCCACTTCATCCCCTGGGAAATCCCGGAGGAGTGGGTGGACGACCTGCGCCGGACCTTCCGTGGCCGCCGCTGACCACACGCCTCTTCTCGCGCGGCCCTGGCTGCTCGTTCGCGCGTCTGCAGGTCTGGCTCTCCTGCCTTGCCGCCTGGCCCTGAGCCTGCCTTACCTCTGGTGGCCTGACGTCTGATGGCTTTACGTCTGATGGCTTTACGTCTGGCTGCTTTACGTCTGGCTGCTTTACGTCTGGCTGCTTTACGTCTGGTGGTGGCCTGACGTCTGGCCTCATGTCCGGCGTGATGAGTTCGAGCCGTGGTGACGCGTCCCGGACTCTGACCTCTGGGGCCGGTGCTTGGTTCCCCGGCCTGGGGTAGTGCCCTCACGACTGGGCTTGGGCTTCCTCCGCCTGGACCCGAGGTGCAGGCGGCCGAACCCGTTCGTAGGCATGGAACGCGCCCCAGCACACTGCCAACGCCAGCGCGAACGCCGGTAACCAAGCCAGTCTGGCCAGCACCCAGGACGGTTCGTCGGGCACGGTGTGCAGGCCGATCAACGGGCGGTCGGCGAGCAGCCCGAGCGTGGTGACCGCGATCATCGCCGTCTGATGCCAGAGGAAGATCGTCATGGCGGACAGGTTCGCCAGCGCCACGAACGCCCACACGGTGGGCCGCGCCAGCACGCGCCGCAGCGGATCCCGCAGCAGGAGCGCGGCTCCGCACTGGGCCAGCCCGAACACGGCGGCCACGAGCGTGGGCGGCGACTGGTTCGAGATGTGGGCACCCGGCACCCCCACCATGGAAGCCGGATAACCCGCCCACATGATCAGCAAGGCCGCGACGCCCGCACCGCAGGTCAGCAGCGCCCACCCGGTCGTCCGCTCATTCAACCGGTCACGGGCCCAGGCCGCCCCCAGGCAGTAGGGCACCAGCCACCCCGCCGCCAGATTCACCCATCCCACCCACTCAGGCCCACCCCATCCGAAACGCACCAGGTCAACGAGAGCGACCACGGCGAGCGGCCACGCCGGATGCAACCGCGCGACCAACGGCGTCACCGCCGTCAGCCCCGCATAGACCAGCAGGAACCACAGCGGAGACCACACCAGCTTGGCCAGCGCCTGCACACTCTTGAGATCGGCGCCCAGCGCGAGCATCACCACGGCCACCGCGCTCCACACCGCCACCACGGCCGTGACCGGCCGCAGCAGCCGGGCCATGCGCACCCGCAGCCACCGCACGTAGCCGACGCCGCAGGCGCGCGCGGATGCGTGGCTCCTGGCGGTCACCTGGCCGCCCACCAGGAAGAAGAGCGCCATGGTCTGCAGGACCCACGACACCGGGGCGAGGTACGGCATGTCACGCAGCGGGCTGGCGACGCGGACGCTGCCGCTCTCGACGACCAGCGCGCTCACCAGCCAGTGGCCGAGCACCACACCGCCGATGGCCAGGGCACGCAGGGCATCCACGGCCCGGTCACGCCCGGCCGGCGTCGTCCCTTCGACCTTCCGCACGAGATCACGCACGTCCGCCCACTTCCAGCGGCCTCGATGCGCTTCCGCCCACCTTGGGCAACGGCCTTATGGCATCCACGGCCGGTCCCGGCGTCCCCGCGGAGTGAGCTATCTGTCCCGGCGTCCCCGCGGAGTGAAGGGCTGGTCCCGGCGTGCTTGCGCGGTTGATGCCCGATCCCAGCGTTTCCGCCGGGTGGACGGCCCGTGTCAGCGGCTTCTGGCCGTTCACCGTGGATTCCGTGGCACTCGGGTGCGTCCGCCCTGGGGCGCTGATGGCCTGGCCACCTCTGCCCGGATGCGTCCGCTCGCGCCTGCTGTCGTCCGGTGATTGCGGGACGGGGGCCGGCCTCATCAGGGTCGGTCCCCGGCCTGCCTGAGAGGTCGCGGTGTCTGGTCGGGAGCGGCCGGGGTCGGCCTGGAGGGGATCCTGGCCTGTGATGATTCGTGCGATGTTGTGTAGGGCGAGGGACCCCTCCGTCAGGTAGTCGCTGTGGCCGCCGTCGCCCGCCGCGAAGACGCGCGCGCCGAAGTCAGGAGAGACCGGGTCGGCGCCCAGGCCGAGGGTGACGAAGAACAGGTGGAGACGGGTGTGCGGCACCAGACTGATCCAGTCGTGACTGGCCCGACCCGCCCAGACAGTCGCAGAGGTCCGTAAGGCGCGGGCGTTGTCCGCGCCGACGCCTGGGCTGCCGGTCAGCAGGATGCGGGCGACGTCCAGACCAGGTGCGGCTCGTGCGCACACCACCCCGCCGTACGAATGGCACAGCAGTGACACCCCGCCGCCGCCCTTCGCTGCCGCCAATCGCCGGACGAAGTCGCGCAGTCCGGCGGCGCCCTCGTCCGCCAGGTCCGACGTGAGTGTGTCCAGACTCAGCGTCGCCGGCGTCCGGTAGCCGAGCCAGGCGACGACCGCGTAGCCGTCACCGAGTGTCTGGTGCAGCCGCAGCGCGCCGCCGTGCAGCAGGCCGTACTTCTCGAGGTGGGTGTCGGCGCCGGGGACCAGGACGGCGACGTGCTCCGCCGCCGCCAGATCGCCGAAGATCTCCACGACCCTCCCGCCCTCCCGGCCGTCGAAGGACAGGAACCGGCGGCCAGGAGCGGCCATTGCTCGCAGTGCCGCGGCCCGCCGCAGATCGCCGTGCCGGGCTGCCGCGTCCTCGGCGGCCAGGACGTCGCTCCGGCTGGTGGCGTATCTGTCTGTCAGAGCCCGCGCGGTCAGCTCTGACAGAGGAGCCGCGCTCGCGGGGACGGGCGCGGGCACCGCCGCGGGGCGCGCCGCGCCGATCACCGGCGCCGCCACCGAGGTGGCGACGGACAGGGACAGCAGGGCACGGCGTAGCCGGAGGAGGTTCGACTGGATCACGCGTTCGAGAGTGCCGCAACGGGCCGCCGCGCCGCATCGGACCGTCGTCTGCTCTTTTCGCCGTTGAAGCAGACCACGGTTGTACGACCTGGGTCCGATGTGCGGCCGGGTCGATTACGCATACGATCCGGGCATGCACGTTCCGTATCAGGAGTGGGAAACCCACAACCCGCTTGTGGTTCAGCCTCGGCCCTCGACGCCGGGCAGCAGGTCGAGCACGCGCCACAGCGCCGGATTGGCCGACCCAGGGTTCCAGATGGCATGCAGTTCTACGGGGTGCTCGCCGCCGCCCTCGTCGTTCTCGGCCATGAGTTCGTCGCCGTCGTCCCCGGTGAGGGGATTGCCGCTGCGGTCTTTGGACATGGGAGTGCCGCCTCCGTGGAGGAGGTCCCTGAACACCACGCCCTCGATGCCGAGCGAGCGGGCACTGGCGGGCACGAGTGCCACTCCCCGCCCCGCTGCTACGAGCAGCACCGCGGTGAGGATCTGGTGCACCTGCTGTTCGGCCCTGGGCCGCACGGTGGACAGGAAGCGGACGGTCAGCTCATGGAAGTAGCGCGACTGCACGGGGTGGTAGCTGACCATGGGCAGGCCGGCGAAGTCGTCGGGAGCGAGCGGCCGGTCGAGCGTGGCCAGCATGTGGCCGTCCGGCACCACCGCGCACAGCGGCTCGCGGAAGATCACTCGCGAGTCGATCCCGGTCAGACGGGATGTCGGCTGGGCGAGAGTCATGTCGATCGGTGGGCGGGTCGCTACCGATTCGGACGCTGGGCGGGCCTGGTCAAAGGGTTGGGGGCCCTGGTCGGGAAGTGGGCGGGCTCCGCCAAGGGCTGGGCGGCCCAGGTCGGAGGGAAGACGGCCCAAGTCAGAGGGTGGGCGGGCTCGGCCGAAGGCTGGGCGGCCCTCGTTGGAGGGAAGACGGCCCAAGCCAAAGGGTGGGCGGCCCTGGTCGGGCCGAAGGCGGCCCAGGTCAGAGGATGCGCGAACCTGGTCGAAGGGTGGGCGGGCCAGGCCCAGGTCGAGTTCCCCGCGCAGGATGCCGTCCATCTGCGTGGCGGTCACCCGTTCGTGCAGGATGACGTCGACCTCCGGCAGTCGCTCGGCCAGCAGACGCAGGAGGCTGCCGAGCACGCTGATCGCCGAGACGGCGGTGAAGCCGAGCCGCAACGTGCCGCTGGCGCCGTCGGCGATCCGGCGGGCGCGGTCGCCGGCGGTCTCGACCAGCGTGAGCATGCGGCGGGCGTCCTCGAGGAAGCCGCGCCCGGCCTCGGTGAGGATCACCCGCCGGTTGTCGCGTTCCAGGAGGGTCACGCCGATCGTGCGTTCGAGCTTCTGGATGTGGCGGCTCAGCGGCGGCTGTGTCATACGGAGTCGTTCGGCGGCCCGGCCGAAGTGCAGCTCCTCCGCGACCGCCACGAACGCGCGGATCTGGTCAAGTGTCAGCATCGTCCAGCCTCACCGTTCGGCCCGCAGCTCGGCGGCGACCGCCCGCTCGCGCAACTGCGCCGCCTCCGCCCGAGCCGCCTCCAGTTCCGCCCGAAGCTCCTCGATCCGCGCCCGTTCCATCCGCAACTCGATCCGCGCCTGGTCGAGCTCCTTGGTGACCGTCTCCGCCCGGGTCTTCGCCTCGGCCGCCACTGCCTTGGCCGCGTGGACGGCGGCAAGGTCCCGGCCGGCCTCGTTGGCTGTCCGCTCGGCCACCAGGGCCCGTTCCAGGGCTCGTTCCCGTTCCTGAGCGGCGGCTTCCTCTCGCGCGCGGGCCGCGATCAGCTCGCGTTCGGCCCGATCCTGCTCATGGAGCGCGGCTTTCGCCGCCTCACGGGCCCGGTCTCGTTCCGCCCGGTCCTGTTCGGCTTCTTTCCTGACGCGCTCGATCTCGGCCCTCGCCTCCTCCTGGACGCGGGTCACCTCGGCTCGTGCCTCCTCGACCCGCCGTTCGGCAAGCTCAGCCTGCCGCGCCGCCTCCTTGGCCCGCCGTTCGGCGAGTTCGGCCCGGCGCCCCGCCTTCTCGGCGGTCTGCAGCGCCTGCCGTTCGGTGCTGGATGCCTCACGCAACGCGGCGAGCGCCTGCTCGCGCGCCCGCTCGGCGTCGTTGAGCGCGGTCTCCTTCTCGCTCTCCGCCTCCTCAAGGCGCACGCGCATCTCGGCCGTCTGCCGGCGGGCGTGCTCGGCAGCCTCCCTCGCCAGGCGTACCTGCTCGAACGCCTGCTCCCGCTCCGTACGCGCGATCGCCACCCGCGCGTGGGCCTCGGCCTGCACCGTGCTCAGCTTCGCCTCCACACCGGCGGGGCTCAGCTCCTCGGCCAACGCCCGTGCGAGGGGCTCGATGGCCGCAGCCAGGCCGCTCTCCATCCGGTCGTACAACTGCTCGGCCCTGGCCAGGGCGCCCTCCAGCCCGGGGGTCGCCCGGCGCAGCTCCCGCTCCCTTTTGGCTGCCGCCTGGCAGCCCTTCTCCGGGCAGTACTCCTTCGGCCGGCCTCGGCCTCGACGCTGCTCGATCGGTGCTCCGCAGTGCTTGCAAGGTGTCACGACAGCCGTCTCCGAAGCCACCCGCCGACCTTAGCATTTTTATTTTCCAGAAATTTAAATCCAAAAAAACTGAGGTGGAGGGTGATTGACGTGTTGGTGGGCGGGAGGAGGGCGTGGTGGTGCAGCCTCCGTACGAGGGGTTGCGGCTCTGATGTGATTGATCGGGTGCGGCTGCTTGAGAGGGGCTGGCTCTCTGGTCGCGTGGACTGAGGGGGCGCGTACAACGAGGGGCTGCTCGTTGTACGGCTCGGGGCTGTGGAGTTCGGTCTACATGTCGATCAGTCGGGTGTGGCTGGTCATCGGCTCTGGGACTGAGCTGATGGTGTTGCAGGAGTCCGGTGGTGCGGCGACACGGCGGAGGAGGAACCGCTGAGGGCACGGCGAGAGTGGCCGGCGAGGGTGGCTGGCGAGGGCGGTGGCGACGGGTCGCTGTTGACGAGGTCGTTGGCGACGGCGACCTCGTCGTTGGTGAGTGATCGTTGATGGGGACAGTGACGGTCCGGGGGTTGGCAGGCGCCAAGATCTGGTCATGTCAGGGTGTGTCGGTCGCGGAGGATTTTGACGCCGTCGCCGTCGAGTTCGTCGCAGTATGCCGCGCGGCCGGTCATCGCCATGATCAGGGCCACGGTGCTGCCGGACACCAGCGGTCCTGAGCCGGTGGTGAAAGGGCCGTCGTCTGCGACGAGTCGCAGGCCGACGATGCGTTTCTTGGCGGCGACGACGAGGTCGGAGCCCTGGTAGTACTCGGCTGTGCGGGTGAGGGTTTCGATCGGGTAGTTGTGCCGGATGCCCAGCGGTCGCCGGATGTCCTCGGCGTGCACGATCGTCTCGCCCAGCATGGCCACCACCGGGAGAGGCGGTTTGGTGGTGCTCGTGATGACGCGGCGGAACCTGGCGTGCGTCTCGGCGGCGGTCGCGCCCAACTGCTCGGCCAGCCGCATGGCGACCTGCTTGTCGAAGTCGAACCTGCATCGGATCACGCCCGCCATCCAACGCACGCTGTTGAGGCTCGCCCCTGCGGTGAGGTGGGCCAGCACCTCGCGTACGGTCAAGCCGGCGCACAGCGATGGCGTGGCCCACTGCTCCTCGGTGAGGGCCGCGAGGTCGGCAGCCAGAGCGGCTCGTTCGGCGTGCACCAGCGGCCAGAGGTCGGCCGGGCTGCTGTTCCTTTCGTTCGGCTGCGGATTCGGCATGCCGGATGGCTTCTCGTGGCTGGTCACAGTGGTCCTTATGTCTGTCGGGGTCGGTAAGGGTGATCGAAGGTGAAGACTCCTGCCGCAGGGGGAAGTCGTCGCTCGGTGGAGGAGTTCTGGTGGCGGCTCGTCAACTCGTCGGCGCGGTGGCGTCATGCGGCGGCTTCGTGCGGCGGCTTCGTGCGGCGGCTTCGTGCGGCGGCTGTGAGCGTGCGCGTTGGCGAGGTTGTGCGTGCTGTGTGGGCGGCGCATTGGTGGGTGGCCCAGAGTTGTATGTCCGTCCCTGCGGCCGGCTGTTCCTGGTGATTGAACGTGCGGGGCACGGCAAGCCCATTGTCGGGGAGTGGGATGAACAGGCTTGTCGGAGTGCGGGGGAGAGGTGGCCGAGGGGGTGGGCCGCTCCCGTACGTGATCGTGGACTTCCGAGATGTATGCGTTTCGCATAGAGTTTGGGGGTGGAGTCGGTACTTGAGGCAGCGATCAGCGAGTGGCATGCGAGTGTGAATGACGCCGACCTGCGGCGTGCGGCGCGCGCGGTCGGTGATCCCATCGTCGTCCTGGGCCCGAAGGGCGCGGGGCCGATCACGCCGGAGCAGTTCGCGGAGTGGGTGGAGCGCTCGGGGATCACCCTGCGCCCCCGGTCGTGGCATCCCGTCAGCGAACGGCTCATGGTCGTGGAGGAGGACGCCACCTGGCCCGGAAGCGAAAGCGCGACTCGCGTGGCGACGGTGTTCCGGGTGGCGGACGGGAAGGTGACGGCGGCGCTGCGGCTGCCGGATCTCCGGCAGGCGTTGGAGCTGGCCTACATCTGCCGCGAGATGGCGGCCACCGAGTGAGTACGCCGGGGCCGGGGCAGGTCCTGTTCGGGTTCGTCCGGTACTGGTCGCGCAGGTCGCAGGTGGGCGACCCCGAGGTGGCTGAGCAGGGGCGGCTGGTGCTCGTCGTCGAGGCCGTCCACGCGCTGGCCGGGCGTGGGGTTCCGGCCACGGTCAACGCCGTCGCCCACGAGATCGGCATCGACCAGAGCGGGGCGTCACGGCTGGTCAGGAGCGCGAAAGAGGCCGGCTATCTGGTCATGCGGGCCTCGGAGGCGGATGGGCGCCAGCGTCGGGCGGCGCTCACCCCGTCGGGGCTGGCCCTGCTGGATCATGCCCATGACTGGCAGGAGCAGGTCTTTGACCGGCTGACCGAGGGCTGGAGTGAGCGACGCCGCCGTGACTTCCAGCAGGCGATGACGGAGCTTGTCGAGCGGTCCTGTGTGCTGGACGAGTGATCCCGCGCCTATGGCCGCGGCTCAGGCCGATGGTCTTGGCGGGCTGCCCGGACACGCGGGGCGCCGCTCAGACCGGGAGGCCGGGAACTCGGGCGCAGTTCAGGTCAGGTACTCGGGCGCAGTTCAGGTTGGGCGCTTGGGCGGCGCTCAGGTCGGGAGGCCCGGCACTCGGGTGTGTGTTCAGGCGGGGCACTCGGGTGGAGTTTTGCGTACGGAGAACTCCAGGCGTAGTGAGCCGTCGGCGGGCAGGACCACCGCGCGCGCCCACGGGTCGGTCGCCCAGCAGGCGGGCAGGAGGAAGTACCGCTGGTTGGAGTGGATCAGCAGGCGCAGGCCGGTGTAGCGGTAGCGGTACTCCGCGGTGGTGTCGGGCAAGGGCGTCTCGACGATTCCGCGGCCCTCCAGGTAGAGCCGGCGGGCCGCGTACACCACCGTGCTGGGCATCGCGGCCGGGTCCATCCGGTAGCGGAGGGCGGCCTCGGCGCCGCGTTGCTGCGCGTACAGGGTGACCGCCCACAGCAGCAGGACCAGCAGGAGCGCCACGCAGACCGTGCGCCGCAGGATCTGGTCGGTGGGGGAGCTGGCCGGCCGCGGGTGGATCCGCTGGTGGAGGGAGATGCCGTAGACGAGGACGAAGACGCCGAGCCCCAGGCAGCAGGGCACGACGTAGAACGGCATTCTCCGCCAGCCGGCCATGGCCACGATCCCCACCGCGACGCTCACCGCCCCGAGCACGGCCATGACCGCGATCACCCGCGTCATGGCCTTGGGGTGGCTGGTCGCGGACCGCAGCAGCCACCCGTGCAACGGGGGCGCGATGAGGGCCACCACCAAAAGCAGGATCAGCGGCTCGATCGTCAGGGCGACGCTGCGCAGCACGTAGTCCTGGAACGACAGGCCCAGCATGCTCTGATCGACGCCGAGGCGGGCGTACATGGTGTTCGCGCGGACGGCCCCGATGTACATCATGATGGCCGCGACGAACGTGGTGGGCGTCACGACGTGGGTGATGACGGTCCAGACGCGCGTGAGGTCCTGGCCCGGCGCGGGACCGTCGCCCGCAGGGGTTTCCGCGGGCGGTGGTCCGCTCACGACTCGTCCGGCGCCGGGCCGTCGTCGTGGTCCGGCTCGGCGGGGCCGCCGTCGGGAGGCTCGACGGGTTCCTGGGGGGACGGTTCGGAGGGCCCGCCGGTGCCGGGCCCGGCCGGCTCTTCCGGCCCGCTCGACGACGAGGACGACGGTGAGGACGACGACGAGGACGACGACGAGGACGGTGAGGAGTCGGTACGGGCTGGCGGAAGGGTCGCGCATTCCGGGAGGGCGGCGGGGTCGGCGGCCACCGAGCACGCGTCCCTGAGGAAGTCCGGCGGGAGCCCGCCGAGCCGTTCGAGCGCGGCGCGGGCCCGCCGCAGGGTCTCGAGGTCGCCCTCGGCGGCGGCGGCGACCAGCAGCGTGTGGTTGAGCATCCGCAGGCTCGGCCGGCGCATCGAGGAAGGAAGGGCGGAGCTGAGCCGCTCCGCCTCGTGACCGTCGTCGAGCGCCTCGCCCATCAGCCCCTGGTTCGCCTTCGCGGCCGCCTCGCAGACCTTCGCGACCGCTTTCGTCTCGGGTGAGCTGTCGCTGGAGGACGCCGCGCGGCCCATCCGTTCCGCCGTGCCCCGGAAGTCGTGACTTTTCGACATCTGCTGGCAGTCGAAGCCGACCTGGGCGGTGGCTTCGGGGAGGTCGCCGCTGTCCTCGTCCGGGACGAAGTCCTCGTCGGGGGTGATGACGGGCCGGGCCTGCCGGGGGGCGTCCGGTCCGGCCTCTCCCGAGCCGCCCGTCCCGGTTCCGCCGCCGCAGCCGCCCGTCAGCGCCAGGGCGGTCGCGAACACCGCCACCACGGCCGGCAAGGTCCTCCGCACCGTTCCCCCCGATAGCTCGCCGGTGTCAGGACCAGGTCGTACCGCGCGGGAGCGGGCGCCACTCCGGGCAGGGCGTACCGATCACCGTATGCTGGCGATTCCTTGCCGCTGGTCAGGGGCCCGGCTTCAGGGGCCCGGCTCGACCAGGCGGGTGAGCAGGTCGATCAGGTGTTCGCGGTCGGCGGGGGGCAGCGGGGCGAGGAACTCCTGCTGGGCGGCGGCGATCAGCCGGTCGAGCTCGGCGAGCTGCGTGCGGCCCGCCGGGGTGATGGTGACGACGTTGCGCCGGCGGTCCTCGGGATCGGGCGCGCGGCTGAGGAAGTCCCGTTCGGCGAGGTCGTTGACGACCGCCACCATGTCGCTGCGGTCGATGCCGGTGCGGCGGACGAGGCCGGCCTGGCTGGCCGGTCCATACTCCTCCAGCGTGGCGAGCAGGGCGTAGTGGTAGCGCCGGACGCCGGCCTGGGCGAGCGCCTGGTCCACGATCCGGTTGGCCGTCAGCGCCGCCTGGTTGGCCAGCCGGCTCGGCAGGCCGCGCAACCGCCGCGGCGGCGCCTCCTCGGGGATGTTCACGAGCGCAAATCTAGCAATCGTTGGACGGACCCACGATTATCTGTATTGTTGGCCCAGCCAATGTTGGACCGACCAATGGATTGATGAGGGATCATGAATGACACCCCCACAGGGACGACCCCGACCGGCCGCCCGAGTGACGGCGGCAGAACCACGGTCCGGGCCGCCGGCGCCCTGGCCGTACGGGGCCGCGCGCTCCACCCCGGTGACGAGGGCTTCGAGGCGGCCTGCTCGGGCTGGCTGCTGACCGTGCGGCACCGGCCCGACGTGATCGTGGAGGCCGCCGACGCCGATGACGTGGCCGCGGCCGTCCGGTACGCCGCCGACACCGGGCGGCCGGTCGCCGTCCAGTCGACCGGGCACGGCGTGTCCGTTCCCGCCGACGGGGCCGTGTTCATCGCCACCGGGCGGCTGCGCGAGCTGTCGGTGGACCCGGGCGCCGGCACCGCGCGGACCGGCGCCGGCCTGCGGTGGGGCGAGGTGCTCGCCGCGACGGCCGAGCACGGTCTCGTGCCGCTGTGCGGCTCCTCCGAGCAGGTCGGGGTGATGGGCTACCTGACCGGCGGCGGGCTCCCGCTGGCCTGCCGCACGTACGGCTTCGCCGCCGGCCACGTCCGCTCGCTCGACGTCGTCACCGCCGACGGCCGGCTCCGCACCGTCTCGCCGGAGAGCGAGCCCGACCTGTTCTGGGCGGTGCGGGGCGGCAAGAGCAACTTCGGCGTCGTGGTCGCCGCCGAGATCGAGCTGCTGCCGCTGCGCACGATCTACGCCGGCGACCTCCGCTTCCCTGTCGAGGACGCGGGGCAGGCCGCCCACGTGCTCCGCTCCTACCTGGCGTGGGCCAAGGAGCAGCCGGAGGAGATGTCGTCCTCGGTGACGCTGATGCGCTTCCCCGACGCGCCGCAGCTGCCCGAGGAGTTCCGGGGCCGTTCGCTCGTGCTGGTCCGGGTGGTCTGCATGGGGGACGAGGAGCGGGGCGCGCGGCTGGTGGAGCCGCTGCGCGCGCTCGGGCCCGGCGGCGACACCTGCCGCGCGATGCCGTACACGGAGATCACCGGCGTCTACCAGGACCCCAGGAACCCGGTGATGGTGCACCTGCGCAGCGCTCTGACGTACGAGCTGGACGAGGAGGCCGTGGCGGAGCTGGTGTCGTTCATCGACCCGGCGGCGCCCGGCGGGCCGTTCCCCGGCATCGAGCTCCGCCACCTGGGCGGGGCGCTCGACCGGCCGCCCGTCCGGCCGCACCCGGTCAGCACCCAGGGCGCGGCCTTCCATCTGTGGCTGCGGATCCCCGCCCCGCCCGACAAGGCCGACGAGGCGCGCAGGACCGCCGACGAGGTGCTGCGGCGGCTGCGGCGCTGGGACACCGGCGCCCAGCTCCCGGGGTTCCTGTTCGACCACGACGCGGCCCCGGGCAGGGTCGGCCGCGCCTATACCGAGGAGAACCACCGGCGGCTGACCGCGCTGAAGGCGGCCTACGACCCGGACCACCTCTTCCGGATCAACCACACCATCCCGCCGCGATGATTGCCCGACGCCCAGGGGGTAGCTGCCGACCCGTGGGCGCCGATCCCCGGCGCCGCACCGCGCGACGATTCGGGAGCACCCATGGGACAGCCATTGACCTCACTCACGAGGTCGGGACTGGCCGCGGCCTTCGGCGCGGCGGCCCGCCTGCGGCACGGGCGGCCGCTCCACCCGTCCGGGCTCGTGCTCGACGCGCACCTGCGCCTGCACGGCACGCCGGAGCCGTGGGGGGTGCCCTTCCTCGACCGGCGGATGGACCTGCGGGGCATCGCCCGCCTGTCCCGCTCCGTCGGCGTGCCGCCGCCGCTTCCCGACATCCTCGGACTCGCGCTCCGCTGGCGGCAGGACGACACCACCGCCGACCTGCTGCTGGCCACCACCGGGCGCACCCCGCTCGGCCGGCGGCTGCTGCGGCCGGCGACCCGGTGGACGGGGCTCTACAGCTCGCTGTTCCCGTACGGGGCGGGCGAGCGGCGGGTGCTGCTGGGCGCGTTGCTGCACACGCCGGTGCGGCTGCCCGCCACGGTCGACGCGCTCGCCCAGGTCGTCGAGCACGGCCCCCTCGTCGTGGCGCTCCTCGCGGCCGCGCCGTCGGGGCCGTGGCGGCCGTTCGGTCAGGTGCGCCTGTCCGCGCCGGCGTCGACGGACGCGGAGCACCCGACGCGCTTCAACCCCCTCCGCCACCCGATCCCGGGGCTGCCCCCGGCGAGCTGGCTCAACGAGGTCCGCGACGCGGCCTACGTCTCCGCGCAGCAGGTGCCCGACCACCCCGAGAGGGCTCGCGACCTGAGCGGGGTCGGCTAGCCAGGGCCGGGGGACGATCGCGGCGCTCCTTATGCTCGGCTGACATCCGAATCTCTATAGTGCTAGCAAGCTAGATAAATGGAGATTAGGGTGATCGAGTTCCATCTGGACAGCAGGTCGGGTGTCTCTCCGTACCTGCAGCTCGTCCAGCAAGTACGGCACGCGCTCCGGCTCGGCGTGCTCCGCGAGGGTGACCAGATGCCGACCGTCAAGGAGGTCGTGGCGCAGCTGGCGATCAACGCCAACACCGTCCTGAAGGCCTACCGGGAGCTTGAGCACGAGGGCCTGGTCGCCGCCCGGCCGGGGGTGGGGACGTTCGTGACGGCGACGCTCACCGACGCCTCGCTGGCCGCGCACGGCCCGCTGCGGCTCGAACTGCGGCGCTGGCTGGACAAGGCCCGCCGGGCCGGCCTCGACGACGAGAGCATCGAGGCCCTCTTCATGACCACCTTTCGTACCACCGCTCAGGAGGACATAGCGCGAACGCCGTCCTGCACGCCCAGGGACTGGGCAGGAGATACGGCAGGCGCTGGGCGCTGCGCGAGTGCACCGTCGGCATCCCCGCCGGCCACGTCGTGGGGCTGGTCGGTCCCAACGGCGCCGGCAAGACGACGCTGCTGAAGCTGGCCAGCGGCCAGCTGGAGCCGACGGAGGGCGCCATCACCGTGCTGGGCGGCCGTCCCGCGGCCGGCCCCGCGCAGCTCGCCAGGGTCGGGTTCGTCGCCCAGGACACCCCCGTCTACGCCGGGCTGAGCGTCGCCGACCACCTGCGATTAGGCGAACGGCTCAACCCCCGCTGGGACGCCGCCCTGGCGCGTGACCGGATCGCGCGGCTCGGCCTCGACCCCGCCCACCGGGCGGGCAGGCTGTCGGGCGGCCAGCGGGCCCAGCTCGCCCTCACCCTGGGCCTCGCCAAGCGGCCCGAGCTGCTGATCCTCGACGAACCGGTCGCCTCGCTCGACCCGCTGGCCCGCCGCGAGTTCCTGCAGGGACTGATGGAGGCCACGGTCGAGCACGAGTTCAGCGTCGTGCTCTCCTCCCACCTGGTCTCCGACCTGGAACGGGTGTGCGACTTCCTCATCGTGCTCGTCGACTCCCGCGTCCAGGTCGCCGGGGAGGTCGAGCGGCTGCTGGCCACGCACCACCGGCTCACCGGCCCGCGCCGCGAGCCCGATCGGCTCCCCGGCGACCAGCACGTGGTCAGCGCCCGCCACACCGCGCGGCAGAGCACGTACGTGGTCCGCACCGACGGCCCGATCCACGACCCCGCCTGGACGGTCACCCCGCTCGCCCTGGAGGACCTCGTCCTCGCCTACATGGACAAGCGCACCGAGGACCGGCGGGTCGCCCTGGAGGTGCGGCGATGATCTGGCTGACCTGGCGCCAGTTCCGCGGCTCGGCCGGCATGACGGCCGCCCTGCTCGTCGTCCTCGCCGTCGTCCTGGCCCTGACCGGCCCCGGCCTGGCCTCCGACTACGCCGCCGGGATCGCGGCCTGCACCCAGGACGACTCCTGCGACCGCTTCTACGACCGCTTCTTCGGCGGCCACGAGACCTCCTTCATGGCCCTGACCCTCGTCGTGCTGCTCCTGCCCGCCCTCGTTGGGCTGTTCTGGGGAGCGCCGCTGGTCGCCCGCGAGCTGGAGGCGGGCACGCACCTGATGGTGTGGAACCAGGGCATCACCCGGGGCCGCTGGCTGGCGGTCAAGCTCGGGCTCATGGGCGTGGCCGCCGTGGCCGTCGCCGGGTTGTGCGGCCTCATGGTGACCTGGTGGTCCGGCCCGCTGGACAGGTCAGCCTCCGAGAACCTGGCCCTGATGGCTCCCCTGGTGTTCGGGGCGCGCGGCATCACCCCGATGGGGTACGCGGCCTTCACCTTCGTCCTCGGCGTGACCGTGGGCATGCTGGTGCGCCGCACGCTGCCCGCCATGGCCCTCACGCTGGCCGTCTTCGCCGCGTTCCAGCTCGCCATGCCGCTGCTGGTCCGGCCCCACCTGATGCCCCCGGTCACCGCGGCCTTCGAGCTCGGCCAGACGAACGTGGACGGCATCGGCGTCAACCGGGACCGGGGCGGATACGTGGAGATCCGCCTGAAGTCGGCCGTCCCCGGTCACGCGGGCGCCTGGGTCCTGTCCGCCGACCTGGTCGACGCGGCCGGACGCACGGTCGGCGCCGGCGGCGAAGGCGCCGTCCAGATCTCCACCACGTCGGGCCCCTGCGCGCCGTCGGCGGGCGGAGGGGACGGCTGCATCGCCGAAATCAACCGGCTCGGCTACCGGCAGCAGGCCACCTACCAGCCCCTGGAGCGGTTCTGGCCCTTCCAGTGGATGGAGACCGGGATCTACGCCCTGCTCACCCTCGGCCTGTCGTGGCTCTGCTTCTGGTGGATCCGCAGGCGCCTGTCATGACCCTCGTGAGGACCGCGGCCGCCGTACTCGCCCTCTTCGCGGCGGCGGCCTGCACGGCCCCGGCGCCGCCGCGCGGGGAGGCGAGCACGGCGGATGCCACGGTCTGCGCGGCGCCCCGGGGCGCTCCCGGCGCGGAGACGGCGGCCACGATCGACGTGATCGAGCAGGCCTACTTCTGCGTCCTCGGCAACTACTACAGCGGCGCCACGCTGGACGCCCGCTCGCTGCTGAGCGCGGGATTCGCCGCGCTGACCCAGGAGCTCAACCGCAACGGCCGCGACGTGCCCGAGGCGGGCATGCCGGCGCTGACCGGCGACCGCAGGGCCGACTGGGCCGCCTTCGAGGCCGCCTACCGCAGGACCACCGGCCAGGTGCCCGACCTGCGCGACAAGCTGGCCTCCGTCACCCTCGAAGCCGTCGTGGCCGCGCTCGGCGACAACCACGCCCGCTGGACGCACGGCGTCGGCCGCCCGCCCGGCTTCTACGACGGCGACGGCTACGGCCTGGGCCTTCTGGCGAACGTCAACGGCCCGCAGGTGGACGGCAACCCCGGCGCCGCACTCCCGCCGCTGTTCGTCACCGCCGTGCAGGGCGGCGCGGCGCGGGCGGCCGGGCTGCGGCCCGGCGACGTCATCGAGTCGGTCAACGGATCGGCGCCCTTCATCGACGGGAAGGCCACCGCCGCGATCGCCGCCCTCTACCCGGCCTACCCGGAGGCGCGCCCGGTCCGGTTGCGGCTCCTGCGGCAGAGCACCGGCCGCCGCTGGAGCGTGACGCTCAGGCCCGGACTCCACGAACGGGATCCGGCCACGCTGCGGGTGGTGACCTCGAAGCTGCTGGACGACGACATCGCCTACGTGCGGCTGCGCGGGTTCGCGCCCGACTCCGCGGACCGGGTGCTCAGGGCGATCGCCAGGCTGCGCGCCGGCCGGGCCCTGTCCGGCGTCGTGCTGGACCTGCGCGGCAACGGCGGCGGCAGCCCGGCGGAGGCGACGCGGCTGGTGAGCGCGTTCGGCCACGGCAGGGTCACCGCCTACCAGTGCACCGTGGACGCCGTTTGCGCGGCCATGCGGACCGACGACACCGTCGAGCTGCTCGGCCTGCCGCTGGTGGCGCTCACCGACCGCGGCTGCGCCTCGGCGTGCGAGCACTTCAGCTCCGCGGTCAAGGACCTGCGCCTCGGGGTGCTGGTCGGCACCAGGACCGCCGGCGTGATCTCGGGGCCGGCGCAGCCGTACCTGCTGGCGAACAACACCCTCCTCAGCTTCCCCTCGAAGCACCACCTGGGGCCGGACCGCGAGGTGATCGACCGGGTCGGCGTGCCGCCCGACCACCACGTGCCCCTGACCCCGCGGGACGCGGCCGCCGGCCGCGACCCCGCCCTGGACAAAGCGCTGACCTTGCTGCACGAGTGAAACGGACCTCCCGATGAGACGGATCCTGGCAGCCGCCGCGGGACTGGTCGTCCTGGCCGCGTCCGCCTGCTCCCCGCCGGCGCCGCCCCGGGCCGAGGCCGCGCCGGCCACGCCGGCCGGCCCCGCCACCCTGCCCGCCCCCACCGGCCCCCATCCGGTCGGCACGACCGCCCTGTACCTGAAGGACACCTCCCGCCCCGACCCCTGGAACCTCGACGCCGAGGCCAGGGAGCTCAAGGTCACCCTGTGGTACCCGGCCGCGCGGCGCGGCGGGCAGCGGGCGCCGTACATGACGCCGAAGGAGTCGGAGCTCATGCTGCGGCACCTGGGGGTCGCGGGCGTGCCGGACGACATGCTCAGCAGGACGCGCACCAACGCGGTCAAGGACGCCTCGCCCGCGGGCCGCAACCTGCCGCTGGTGGTGCTCTCGCCGGGCTTCACCAAGCCGGTGAGCACGCTGACCTCCCTGGCCGAGGACCTGGCCAGCCGGGGGTACGTGGTGGCCGGGATCGACCACACCTACGAGAACCACGCCACGACCCTCCCCGGCGGGCGGGTCGCCGAATGCCTCGCCTGCGACAGCGACACCGACCCGGGCTTCGGCACGGGGGTGGTCGCGGGACGGGCGGCCGACGTCTCCTTCGTGCTCGACGAGCTGCCGGCGCGATGGGAGGGCGCCGCCCTGATCGACCGCTCCAGGATCGCGATGGCGGGCCAGTCGATCGGCGGGGCGAGCGCCGTCGCGACCATGGTGAAGGACCCCCGCGTGCGCGCCGGCGTCGACCTGGACGGCACCACCTACGCCCGCATCCCCAAGGGCGGGTTCTCCCGGCCGGTCCTGTTCATCGGCTCGCCCCAGCACGTCCCCGGCGGTCGCGACACCTCGTGGGAACGCGACTGGAAGCTGCTGACCGGGTGGAAACGCTGGCTGGTGCTGTCGGGCGCGGAGCACCAGTCCTTCACCGACGGGCCGCTGCTGGCAGGGGCGCTCGGGATCAGGCCCGCCCCCGGGGTTCTGTCCGCGGCGCGCGCCGCCGAGCTCACCCGGACCTACGTGGCCGCCTTCCTGGACGAGCACCTGAAGTCCGAGCGGCGGGCCCTCCTGGACAAGCCGTCCTCCCGCTACCCCGAGGTCACGTTCTGCCCCGCGGCCTGCTGACGGCGCAGGCGCGGATTGTCGGAGATCATCTCTAGGGTCTCCACCATGACGTGCCCCCCTTCCTGCGCGCGGGTCCGCGACCGCGTGCTCGCCCGCGACGCCCGCGGCCTGGCCGACCTCGTGATCGCCCTGTCCGACGCCGAGCGGGCCGAGGCCGCCCGGCACCTGCCCGGTCTCCGCGACGAGCTGCGCGCCGCCGCCGCGCCGTGGCACTTCGATCCCGACGAGGGCGAGCACGAGGGCGGCGGCGCGGGCAGCTACGGGGAGGTGCTGCGGATCGCGGGAGCGGGGCTGCTGTCCGGCCCCGCCGCCACGGCCGCCTGGCTGACCCGCCGCGAGTTCGCCGACCAGTGGCCGAGGATCGAGGAGGTGACCCGGGTGCTCGCCGCCCGCCCGGCCCGCTGGCACGCCGACGTCGCCGTCCGGCTCGCCAGGAAGATCCGCACCCCCGGCGACCGCGACGCCCCGCTGGCGCTGGCCGCGCTGCGGGCCACCGGGGCCACCCCGCCCGAGCACGACCCGCTCGTGACCGCCTGGCTCCGCACCCGCCCGGCCGACGACGACCCGCTGCTCGGCCCGCTGTTGCCGCGCGTCTTCGAGGCGGAGGGCGCGGGCCGCGAGCTGCGCGAGGAACGCCTCACCCCCGCCCCGACCCCCTGGCTGTCCCTGATCGCGCGGCTGGTGACGGCCGGCCGGGTGCCGCGGGAGGAACTGCTCGACGGCTGCCTGCGCCGCTTCCTGCGCGGCGGCGACGGCGTGAGCCTGCGCTTCTTCGTCCGGCTGCACGAGCTGCTCGACCCGGCGCCGGAGGAGGCCGCCGCCCGCGCCCGTGACTACCTGCGGCTGCTGCCCGTCGCGCCCGGCCTGGTCGCGGAGACGGCCCTCGCCCAGCTCCGCCGCGGCGGCGCGCTGGGTCCCGCCGAGACGGCCGAGGCGGCCGGCGCGCTCACCTTCCGCCCGGAGGCCAAACTGGCCCTCGGCGGTCTGCGCCTCCTCGAACGCGAGATCGGCGGGGCGGCCGGGCACCCGTACGTCGCCGAGCTGGCAGCCGCCCTTGCCACGGCGTTCGGGCACACCTCCTACGAGGTGCAAGGGCGGGCCGCCAGGATCGCGCTCAAGCACGCCGCCGCCCTCGCCCCGGCCGGCCAGGTCCTCACCGACGCCGTGCCGATGCTGCCCGAGGCGCTGGGGGCACGGGTGGCCGGCCGGTTCGGCGGTGAGGTGACGGTGCAGGAGCGGCCGGAGGCGTTCACGCCGCCGCCGCTGCCCGCGCCCGCCGCGCCCGGGCCGTTCCCCGAGCCCACGCTCGACGTGTGGCAGACGGTGTACACGTGGGTGGACGGCGAGCGGTGGCTGGCGGCGTTCGTCCGGCTGGCCGCCCGCGACCGGGAGGGGCTGCGGCGCGCGCTGGCCGGGCAGTCCGGCGGCCTCCACCCGCAGGTCCATCCCCAGGAGCCGTGGGTCGGCGTCAGCGACTGGATCGGCGCCCTGGTCAGGGAGGTGACCGATCCGGAGCAGGCCACGGCCGCCGGTGGCGCGCCGGAGCAGACCATCGGCGGGCTGCTGGAGGCGGCGTGGAACGGGGCCGTCCGGCTGCTCGGCATCCACCCGTCGGCCGTCGTCTGGCCGAGCCCGCCCCCGCAGGCGGGCCGGGCGGCCGTCGTGTGGCCGGACCCCCAGGCCGGGCGGCCGGGCACCCGCACGTCGCCGAGCGTGCCCCCGCCGGACGAGGTCGCGCCGCCCCACCTGTTCCTGCTGCGCCGGCTCGACGAGATCCACCGCGCGCTGCGGGCCGGCACGCTGCCGCCCGTGCTGCTGGCCACCCCGACCCTGACGACCGGCCACCTCGACCCCGCCGTCCTGGTGGAGCGGCTGGGGGAGTGCGCCGCGGCGGGCGCGGAGCCGCTGCCCGCCGACCTCGCGCAGGCGCTGCTGCGGCTGCCCCGCGGGCGCCACCCCGAGGCGGCCGGGCACGCCGCGCGGATCGGCTCGCCGGCCGCCGCGACGGCCGCGCGCTGGCTGGCCGGGGGCGGGCCGCGCGACCCGGAGACGCGCGTGCGGTGGTCCTACCTCGACGGCGCCACCGACCGCTTCTTCGACGAGCACGAGCCGGCGGGCCGGCCCTACCAGATCCGGCTGCGGCCGGAGCTGCGCGCCGAGCCGACCGGCCTCGAAGCCCTCGACGAGCTGCTCGCCCCGCGGGCCCGCTGGAGCTGGTTCCAGTCCCGCGGCGCCATGAACTGGTGGCCGGCGCTCCTGCCCTCGCACCGCGAGATCGTCGCCGCCGACTACCTGCCCGACCTCACCCATCCGGGGGTGGCCGCCCCATGGGTGCGGGAGCTGGCCGACGCCGACGGGCCCGCCGGGGAGGCGATGGCGCTCCTCCTGGCCTTCCAGGTCGCCAGGGCGGATCCGGAGGCGGCGGCGCTGCTGGTGCGCATGGCCGCCAGGGGCGACCTGCCGGCCGAGGACGTGGGCGCGCAGGTGGCGCTGCTGCTCCGGCGCACGCCGCACTACCAGGAGCGGCCGATCGTCGGCGTGCTCGCCGACGCCGCGCGGCAGGGCGCGCACGAAGCCGTCTGGCGGCTGCTCACCCGCCTGCTGCCCGCGCTGCTGCCCGCCCCCGGCGAACGGCCGCGGGTCGCGCACACCGAGGCCGTGACCCTGGCGGCGGACGTGGCCGCCTGGGCGGGAGCCCGCGGCGCGATCCCCGAGGTGTCGGCGTACGTGAAGGCGGGCGGCGGGAGCCGGTTCGCCCGCGCCTGCGCCCGCCTGCACGACCAGCTCGCGGGTGGCGGCGGGCGGCCACGGGAGGACGAGGGAGAATCGGCCGCGTGAACGAGTCACTGCTGCGGGAGCTCGTGCCCGCGGTGATCGGCGTCCTCGTCCGGCGCGGAGCCGACTTCTCCGCGGCCGAGGACGCCGTCCAGGAGGCGTTGATCCGGGCCCTCGACACCTGGCCGGACGACCCGCCCCGCGAGCCGAAGGCGTGGCTCGTCGCGGTGGCCTGGCGCAAGTTCCTCGACGCCGCCCGCGCCGAGGCGTCGCGCCGGGGGCGGGAGCTCGCCTTGGACGCCGAGCCGCCCCCGGCCCCGGCGCCCGCCACCGACGACACGCTGCGGCTCTACTTCCTGTGCGCGCACCCCGTCCTGCCGCAGGGCTCGGCCGTCGCGCTCACGCTGCGCGCGGTCGGCGGCCTGACGACGCGGCAGATCGCGGCGGCGTACCTGGTGCCCGAGGCGACCATGGCGCAGCGCATCAGCCGGGCCAAGCGGCGGCTCGCGGGGCTGCCGCTCGACCGGCCGGGCGATCTCGCGACCGTTCTCCGCGTGCTCTACCTCGTCTTCAACGAGGGGTACGGCGGCGACGTCGACCTGGCGGCCGAGGCGATCCGGCTCACCCGCCAGCTCGCCGCCCTGACCGCCGAGCCCGAGGTGGCGGGGCTGCTCGCGCTCATGCTGCTGCACCACGCGCGGCGGGCGTCCCGCACCGGTCCCGGAGGGCGGCTGGTGCCGCTCGCCGCGCAGGACCGCTCGCTCTGGGACACCCGGCTCATCGCCGAAGGGGTGACGATCCTGCGGGCGGCGCTGGCCCGCGACCAGCTGGGCGAGTACCAGGCGCAGGCCGCGATCGCCGCCCTGCACGCCGACGCCCCCAGCACCGCCGAGACGGACTGGCCGCAGATCGTGGAGTGGTACGACGAGCTGCTGCGCCTGACGGGCAGCCCGGTGGTGCGGCTCAACCGCGCGGTCGCGGTCGGGGAGGCCTACGGGCCGCGGGCCGGGCTGGCGGCGCTCGCCGAGGTGCCCGCCGAGCTGCCCCGTCACACCGCTGCGGCGGCGTACCTGCACGAGCGGGCCGGCGACCTGGAGCGCGCCGCCGACCTGTACGCCGAGGCCGCCCGCGTCGCCACCAGCGTGCCGGAGCGCGACCACCTCACCAGGGAGGCCGCCCGCGTACGCCACCTGCCGCGCCCATGATCCCCGGCCCCCGGCAAACGCGTTGCCCCGGGACGGACGGCTCCGCCATACTCGGGCGGAAGCCGAGCGCCTGCCGGAGGGAGGGTGAGACCGTGACGACGACTGTTCGCGTGCCGTTTTCCGCGTCCCCACACCTTCCCGCCGGGCGTCCGCCGCTGACCTGAACCGATCGGCACCCCGGTGGGCCTCACCTCTGGAGCATTCCCACCGTGCCGAAGCACTCGCAACACCGCCGCCGTGGCAAGCACGCCCTCGACGCCGACGACATCGCCTGGCTGGAGAGCACGCCCGAGACGGCGTCCGACGACGGCCCTCCCGAGGGCGACCGCTGGTCCACCTGGGACCAGAGCACGCCCACGGAGAAGGGCCCGCGCCCGTACCCCGGCTGGCTGGTCACCGAGCTGGCCGCCGTCGACACCGAGCACGGCGTGCTCAAGACCGGCAAGGAGGCCGACGTCCACCTGATCTCGCGGGGCGTGCCCGGCACCGACCGGGTCTGCCTGCTCGCGGCCAAACGCTACCGTTCTGCCGACCACCGGCTGTTCCACCGCGACTCCGGCTACCTGGAGGGCCGCGCGACCCGCGAGAGCCGCACGAACCGCGCCATGGCCAACCGCACCGCCTTCGGCAAGCAGATGATCGCGACGCAGTGGGCGGTGGCGGAGTTCGGGGCGCTGTGCCGGCTGTGGGAGCTGGGGGTGCCGGTGCCGTACCCGGTGCAGATCCTCGGTACGGAGATCCTCCAGGAGTTCGTCGGGACGCCCGGCGGCTACGCGGCGCCGCGCCTGGCCCAGGTCTCCGACGGCCTCGAGGACCTGTGGAAACAGCTCGTCGAGGCGATGGTGACGCTGGCGGGGGAGGGGCTGGCGCACGGCGACCTGTCCCCGTACAACGTGCTGGTCCGCGACGGCAGGCTGGTGATCATCGACCTGCCCCAGATCGTGGACGTGGTCGCGCATCCGGCCGGGCCGTCGTTCCTGGACCGCGACGCGCGCAACATGGCCACCTGGTTCGCCGCCAAGGGCGTCGCAGGGGCCGACCCGGAGGCGCTGGCGGCGCTGCTGCGCCGCGAGGCCCGCATGTGACTCCCATTTGCCCAGGTCCTTCCCCGAATAGGGGTTTCGCGGTGGAAGACTGGAGCTGACGGAAGGAGGCGTCGTGATCGAGGTCAAGAGCATCGAGAAGCCGGACGAGCGCCGTGACTTCCCGAAGGGGCATCTGGAAGTGTGCAACCTGTCCGGGCTGAGCTTCGGCGTTGCCACGTTCGAGCCGGGCTGGCGCTGGTCGGAGTCGGTCAAGCCGATCGCGGGGACCAGCTCCTGCCAGGTCCGGCACCACGGGTTCGTGGTGTCGGGGCGGCTGCGCATGCGCATGGACGACGGGGCGGAGGCCGAGGCCGGGCCGGGCGAGGTCTTCGTCTGCTCGCCCGGGCATGACGCCTGGGTGGTGGGCGACGACCCGGTCGTCATGTACGACTTCGCCGGAGGAGCGGCCGACTACGCCCGCGCGGCCGGCGACTGCTGAGAGGAACGGCTGAGCGGAGGTCAGCCGCGTGATCTGCGGCCCAGGGCGCGGCGCATGCGTCTCGACAGGATGGCGCGCATGCCGCGCTGCTGGGCCCGCTGCCGGTCCCGCTGTGCCGCGTGCAGCTCGCGGCGCAGCGTGCTGATCTCCCTGCGCAGCTCGACGGTGCTCCTGCGCCAGCGCGCCGCTTCGTCACGCCACTTGGCGACCTGGGCGCGCAGCCGTCCGGCCTCGCCGGCCAGCCGGGCCGCCTCCGCCTCGGCCCGCACCCTGGCCTGGTACGCCGCCCGCCGCCCCAGCGGCTCGGCCGGTCCCTCGCCGAACCCGTACGCCTCGCCCGCCACCTGGCGCACGCCGGAGACGTCCGCCACGGCGTCGTCCAGGTCCTCGCCTGGCCGCGCCACGAGCCGGGCGCGGGCGAAGGCGGACACCCGTTCCAGCCGGGCCGTGACGGCGCCCTCGGGCGAGTCCCGCAGCAGCACCCTGACCAGGCCGAGTCCCTCGGCGCGGGCCAGGTCGAGCAGCCGCGCCACGCCGTCCTCGCCCGGCGCCCATCCGGCGGGCAGGCGCAGCACGAACGGGACGGACGGGTCGACCTCCCCGGCGGTCGCCAGGCGTACCCGTGGCTCGTGCTCGTAGTGGCCGTGCACCAGGACCAGGTCCAGGGCGGGGTCCTTGAGCGGGGCGCGGCGGTCGCGGCCGAGGGTGTCCCAGGGGCCGGCCAGCACCACCGACAGGTCCGCGACCGTGGAGGCGAGCAGGGCGTCCACGGTCGTCCGGACGGCCTCGTAACCGGCCGTGCCGTCCAGCACGGCGGTCACGTAGGGAACCTTCCACCGCCGCGCCGGATGCGTGCGCAGCCACTGGTAGGCGGGGATGCGGTCGGCGACGAAGGCGTGGCTGACCCGGTCGACGCGCCGCTGCTCGCGCATGCGCATGGTCGGGCCGAGGTGGTAGGCGCGGGCCCGCGGCTCGGGCACGAACACCGCCCCCGCCTGCGCCAGGCGGTAGCCCATCTCGGTGTCCTGGCCGACGACGAGGTCCTCGTCCATCGGGCCGGCCGCCTCGACCAGGCGGGCGCTGACCGACGTGGCGCCGCCCACGTGCAGGCTGAACGGCCGAGCCGGGTTGGCGGTGAGGCCGTCGGTGCGCTCGACCAGCCCGACGAGCCAGGCGTGCGGCAGGGCGGGCTCGAACGCCGCCTCCAGGTCCTCCGGCAGCGTGTCGGGCAGCGGCGCGGAGGTGAAGCGGATGTACCCGGTCACGGAGAGGTAGGGGGCGGCGTGGTGCCAGCGCATGTGCGCCTCGATCGCGCCCGGGGTGAGCACCACGTCGGAGTCGAGCCAGTGGATGACGTCGCCCTCGGCCTCGGCGAGGCCGGCGTTGCGGGCGGCGGCCCGGCCCGGACGGTCGCAGCCGATCAGCCGGGCGGCCGAGCCCTCGGGCAGGCGCAGCGGCGGCGAGCTGCCGTTGTCCACGACGATGATCTCCGTCAGCTCCGCCGGGTACGTCTGCCGCGCCAGCCCCTGCAGCACCAGGTCCAGCTTGTGCTGCGCGCCGTAGGCGGGGACGATCACGCTCACCCGCAGCTCGGGCACGAAGTCGCCGGGCGGCCGGAGCACCCGGTAGTCGTTGCCGCGCACCCGTCGCACGTCGTCGCCGACAGTGGTTCCGAGAGAAGAGACGGACATGCGCGTGGGTGCTCCTTGGTCGCCGGACGGGACCGGCCTCACCCTAGGACGCCTACCTGGGAGAGAACCCGGCCGTCCGGTCGGTGCCCGGCACGTCTTCGCAGGTCGAAGCTGCCAGGATGCGCACAGCAAACGCGCAGGTCGCCGCTTCACGACCGGAGTGCCGCGACGACCGCCAGCGTGGTGAAGCCCGTGGTGAAGCCGCCTCCGGCCGCGTCCACGGCGGCTCCGACGGCCTCCAGCACCTCGGCCAGCTCGTCCGGCCGGAGCCGGGTGAGGCCGCCGGTGGTGGGCAGCAGGTCGAGCCATTCCGCCCGGGTGTAGTGGCGTTCCTCGTCGAAGCGCCACTGCTCCGGCTCGCCGAACGCGCCCGACCGCCTGATGCCGTCGGCGAACGTCTCGAACATCTGCCGGTAGACGTCCTGGGCGGGCTCCGGCGGGGCGGCGAGGACCGGCGAGCCGGGCAGCACGCGGCGCAGCGCGCCGGCGAACGCCTCGGCGATCGGCGGCGGAGCGTCGTACACGTGGGCGAACGCGGCGAGCAGCCCTCCGGGGCGCAGCACCCGGGCCGCCTTGGCCGGGCCCGCGACGGGGTCCACCCAGTGCCAGGACTGGCCGGCCACGACCGCGTCGAACGTCCGCCCCGCGGCGTCCCAGTCCTCGAACGTCGCCACCTCGACCTCGACGCCGGTGCGGCGGGCGAAGGCGGCCATCCGCGCGTCCGGCTCGACGCCGAGCACCGTGCCGCCGGCCGCGAGGAACTGCCGGGCCTCGATGCCGGTGCCGCAGCCGACGTCGAGGACGCCGGGGCCGGGGCTCGCGGCTATGATCCGCTGGATCAGGGCATCCGGATAGGCGGGGCGGGCGCGGTCGTAGCGTTCGGCGTCCACGCCGAACGACTCGGCCATCCGCCGGGCCCTGTGGGGTGGAGTGGGCATACGCCCACCATAGTGGGCACGTGCCCACTTGCCAAGCGTGCGAGAGGGAGAACAGGCGATGCCGACGGGAGTGGCGCTCCGCGATGTGCGGCAGCAGTTGTTCGACGCCGCGGAGCGGGTCCTGATCAGGGCCGGCGCGACCGGGCTGACCAGCCGCGCCGTCACGGACGAGGCCGGCGTCGCCAAGGGCGTCCTGCACCGGCACTTCGCCGACTTCGACGACTTCCTCGCCGGCCTGGTGCGCGAGCGCGTGCGCCGGGTCGCCGCCGAGGCCGGCGACCTGAGGGCGTCCGCCGGGCACGGCGCCGTCGCGGGCAACCTCGCCGCCGCGCTGATCCACCTGTTCGACCCGGTCGCGGTGTCCATCGTCGGCCTCGTCGTCTTCCGCGACGAGCTGCGCGCCCGCCTGCGCCAGGACCGCCCTGGGGCCGGGATCCCGGTCCTCGCCGAGGCCGCCGCCATGATCGGCGGCTACCTCGGCGAGGAGCGCGCCATGGGGCGGATCGCCGCCGACGCCGACGTGGACGCGCTCGCGCTCTCCCTCGTCGGCGCGGGGCACCTGCTCTTCGCCGACCGCGACAGCGCCCCGCCGGACGCGGAGGCCGTCGAGAAGGTCGTACGGGCCGTCGTCGCCGACGTCGTCCAGCGCCGCCTGCTGTGACGCCGGCCTGGAGGCCCCGGCCGGACGGTCAGCTCGCCTGCCGGGCCTCCAGGTTGGCGGCCATCCGCCGGAGCGCGCGCACCGTGCCGGTGTACTCCTCCTCGGTGAGGCCGGTGAGGAACGCCGACCGGATGCCGTGCACCTTCTCCCGCGCGGCGGCGTGCCCGGCCAGGCCCTCGGGGGTGAGGGTGTGGCGGCCCTCGGCGTCCTCCGTCAGCCAGCCGCGCCGGGCCAGCTCGCCGGTGACGTCCTCCAGCGTGATCGCGCCGGGCTGCCAGAAGGGCCCCAGCGTCTCGCCGAGGCCGTTCGCGGTCCGCGGGGCCTGGTGCAGCGTGTTCAGCACCTGCCAGTGCCGGCGCGTGAGGCCCTCCTCGGCGAGGACCCGCTCGGCCTCGGCCTCGATGAGCCGGTCGAGGTGCTTGAGCCAGTAACCGATGGGACGTTCCATGGCGTATGCCTTCCCGCATATACATGTCTTGTTACAAGTATATGCGGGAGGTGATCAAGGAGTCAGCTGGGCGACGGGGCGGCGGCGAGCCGGCGGGCGGCGGCGATCACCGCCTCGCGGCGGCGGGCCAGCGCGGCCTGGTCGCTCTCCTCGTCCAGCACCAGCCGGCACATCCCGGGCACCGCGAAGTTCCAGGCGATGAGCCCCATGATGGTGAAGAGCAGGTCCTGGGCGGCCCGTACGCGCGCCTGCTCGGGCAGGCCGGGGGCGACGTTGGCGGCGAGGAGGCAGGCCTTCGCCCTGAACCCGGCGCGGCGCTCCTCCTCGCCCTCGCCGGGCCCGTCGCCGCACGTCTCCAGCGCCTCCCACAGCAGCAGCCGGATCAGCTCCGGGTGCTGCTGGTGCCAGTCGAAGATCTGCCCGACGGACTCGGCCAGCGCCTCGGGGTCGAGGGAGATCGCGACGTGGATCTCCTCCAGCTTCGCCCGCAGGACGGCGGCGAAGAGCTTCTCCTTGCCGCCGTAGTAGAGGTAGATGGCCTGCTTGTTGGCCTTGGCGGCGGCGGCGATCCGGTCGACCCTGGCCCCGGCCAGTCCGTGCTCGGCGAACTCGGCGGTGGCGGCCGTGAAGATGCGCCGCTTGGTGTCCTCCGCGTCATAGGCCATGAAGAAATTAAACCATCCGGTTGACTCGCTCCCGTGCGAGCGGCAGTATCGGAGCCGGAAATAAAACAACCAGATGGTTTATTCTCGCCTCGGAAGGCATCCCATGACCACTGCTTCCACGCCCGTCCCCGTGCGCTCCCCGCTGCCCACCGGCCTCGCCGGCGCGACCGCCGTCCTCATCGGCGCCAGCTCCGGCATCGGGCTGGCGGCGGGCGTCCTGCTGCGTTCCGTCGGCGCACGCGTCGTCCTGGTCGGACGCGACCCCGGCCGGCTGGAGGCCGCCGTCGCCCGGGTACGCGAGGCGGGCCAGGAGGACGACCCCGGCGACGCCGTGGTGGGCGTCTCCGGCGACGGCGGCGACCAGCGCACCCTCGACGAGGCGTTCGACCGGGCCGGGCACACCGACCACGTCCTCGTCACCGCGGGCAGCATCTCCGGCGCCGGCCCCGTGAGCGAGGTGTCGCGCGACGGCCTCGGCGCGCTCCTCGGCGACCGCCTCTGGCCCGCCTTCGCCGCCGCCCGCGCGGCGGCGGCCCGCCTGCCCGCTGGAGGCTCGCTCACGTTCAGCTCGGGAACGCTCGTGGTCCGCCCCGTCCCCGGGATGAGCGCCCCGCTGTCGCTCGGCGGCGCCGTCGAGACCCTCACCAGGGCCCTCGCCGTCGAGCTCGCCCCGGCCCGGCAGCGCGTGAACGCCGTACGCTACGGCATGATCGACACGCCGCTCCTGCGCTCGCTGCCGGGCGTCGACTCCGACGAGGGAGTCGCCGCGGCCGGGGCGAACGCGCCGCTCGGCCGCGTCGGCACCGCCGAGGAGGCCGCCGCCTCGGCCCTGTTCCTCATGGCGAACAGCTACGTCACCGGACAGGTCATCACCGTCGACGGCGGCGCCACCCTCACCGGCTGACCGGGACCTCCCGCTCGACGCGCGACAGCTTCTCGGGGTTGCGCACGGCGTAGAGGCCGGTGACGAGGCCGTCGTCGATCCGTACCGTGAGGACGGTGCTGATCGCGCCGCCGGCCCGGAAGATCAGCGCCGGATGGCCGTTGATCTGCGCCGGCTCCAGCGTCGCCGGCGCCTCGGCCGCGCGTATCCTGGCCACCAGCGCGGCCACCTCGCCGGCGCCGACCATGGGCGTCAGCACCGCCTTGACGACCCCGCCGCCGTCGCCGAGCGCGACCACGTCCGGGGCGAGGATGTCGAGCAGCCGCCGCAGGTCGCCGGTCTCGATCGCCCGCCGGAACGCCTCCAGGGCATCCCTGATCTCGCCGGGGGAGGCGCTGCCGCGCGGCCGGCGGGCGGCGACGTGGGCCCGGGCCCGGTGCGCGATCTGGCGCACCGCGACCGGGCTCTTGCCGACGGCCTCGGCGATCTCGTCGTAGTCCAGGGCGAACACCTCGCGCAGCACGAACACCGCCCGCTCGGTCGGCTGCAGCGTCTCCAGCACCAGCAGCATCGCCGTCGAGACGCTGTCGGCCAGCTCGACGTCCTCGGCGACGTCCGGCGAGGTCAGCAGCGGCTCGGGCAGCCAGGGGCCGATGTAGGACTCTCTGCGCCGGCCGAGCGTGCGCAGCCGGCCGAGCGCCTGCCGGGTGGTGATCCGCACCAGGTAGGCGCGCCGGTCCCGTACGGCGCCGAGGTCCACGCCCGCCCACCGCATCCAGGTCTCCTGCAGGACGTCCTCGGCGTCGGCCGCCGAGCCGAGCAGCTCGTAGGCCACGGTGAACAGCAGGTTCCGGTGCGTGACGAACGCCTCCGTCGCCGGGTCCAGCCCGTGCCCGCCGTCCGTGCCGCGTTCGCTCATGGTCGCTCCTGCCCGCTCGCCGTCGAAGTGCCACGCATGTGACACCGCCCGAGGCCCCCGTGTGACATCACGGCGCTGTGACGCCCGTCACCCTCCGCGCCGCCGCGCCCTGGATCACCGGGCAGGTCCTCACCGTGGACGGCGGCCTGGAGCTGACCTGACGACGCGGGCTCAGGGGCTGGTCAGGACGGCGAGGCGCTGGGTCGCCCTGGTCATCGCGACGTAGCGGTCCACCGCCCCTTCGACGCCCCCGCCGAACCGCTCAGGATCGACGAGGACGACCAGGTCGAACTCCAGCCCCTTGGCGAGCTGCGGCGTCAGCGACCGGACGCGGGGCCGCGGCTCGAAGTCCGGGGCGCCGATGACGCAGGCGACCCCCTCGGGGTGCCCGGCGAGCCAGCCGTCCACGATCGCGTCCAGCTCCGCCACCTGCCCGCGCCGCACGGGGACGCCGCCGGCGCGGATGGACACCGGCACGTTGGCGTCGGGGAGCGCGGCCCGGATGACCGGCTCGGCCTCCGCCATGATCTCCTCCGGCGTCCGGTAGTTGACGGTGAGGGAGGCGAGGGTGATCCGGTCCAGCCCGACCCGTTCCAGCCGCTCCCGCCACGACTCGGTGAACCCGTGCCTGGCCTGGGCGCGGTCCCCGACCACGGTGAAGCTCCGCGACGGGCAGCGCAGCAGCAGCATCTGCCACTCCGCGTCGGTCAGCTCCTGGGCCTCGTCCACCACGATGTGCGCGAAGGGACCGGCCAGCCGGTCGGGTTCGGCGGCGGGCAGCGCGCCCTCGTCCACCAGGGCGTCCCTGAGGTCCGCGCCGCGCAGCATCGTCACCGCGCCCTCGCCGTCGTCGTCGGCCTGGAGCAGGTTGTCGACCACGCCCGCCATGCGCTCGCGCTCCGCCGCGGCGGCGGCCTCCTGCCTGCGCCTGCGCCGCGAGGACTCCGGGTCGCCGAGCCGCTGCCTGGCCGCGTCCAGCAGCGGCAGGTCCGACACCGTCCACGCCTGCGGGTCGGCGCGCCGCAGCCGCCGGACCTCCTCCTCGCCGAGCCAGGGAGCGCACAGCCGCAGGTACGCGGGCACCGACCACAGGTCGCCGACGAGGTCGGACGCCTCGATCACCGGCCAGGCGCGGTTGAGGACCGTCAGCAGCTCCCGGTTGCGCAGCAGCGACCTGCGGACCAGGCCGGCGGGGACGTCCTCGTGCCTGCCGGCGATGATCGTGACCAGTTCCTCCCAGATGCGGTCGCGCGCCTCGTTGTGCGGGATCCCGGGCTCCGCCGCCGCGAACGCCTCCTCCCAGTCGTCGGGGCCGAGCCGGACGTCGGCCCATTCCGTGGTGACCGTCATGGCCTGGGTCGGCGGGTTCTCGTAGAACCTGACGGCCGGCTCGATCGCCTTCACCATGTCCGCGGACGCCTTCAGCCGGGCCACTTCGGGATCGCTCTCGGCCGCCGCCGTCGCGCCCTCGGCCACGAGGTCGCGCAGGGTGCAGGTCTGCACGCCCTCCTCGCCGAGGCTGGGCAGGACGTCGGCGACGTACGCCAGGTACGGCTGGTGCGGCCCGACGAACAGCACGCCGCCCCGCTCGTGGCCGAGCCGCGGATCGGCGTAGAGCAGGTACGCCGAGCGGTGCAGCGCGACCACGGTCTTGCCGGTGCCCGGCCCGCCGTCCACGACCAGGGCGCCGCGCGAGCCCGCCCGGATGACGGCGTCCTGGTCGGCCTGGATGGTGGCGAGCACGTCACGCATGCGCGGCGAGCGGCTGCCGCCCAGACTGGCGATGAAGGCCGACTGGTCGTCCAGCGCGGCGTGCCCGTCGAGCCCGTCCGCGGTGAACACCTCGTCCCAGTAGTCGCTGATCCGGCCGCGCGTCCACCGGTAGCGGCGGCGGCTGGACAGGCCCATCGGGTTGGCGTGGGTGGCGCCGAAGAACGGCTCGGCCGCCGGGGACCGCCAGTCCAGCAGCAGCCGGCGGCCCTCCCGGTCGGTCAGCCCCAGCCGCCCGACGTAGACGGGCTCGGCCCCGCCGGCGCTGTCCGCGCCGACCATGCGGCCGAGACACAGGTCGAGGCCGAAGCGGCGCAGCGCGCGCAGGCGGGCGCTCAGCCGGTGGACCTCCAGGTCCCGGTCCAGCGCCGCCCGGCCCGCGCCGCCCGGCGCCCTGCGCGTGGCGTCGAGGCGGTCCGACAGCTCGGTGACCGTCCGCGCCAGGGCCTCGGCGACGGCCGCGAAGTGCCGTTCGTCGCGGGCGATCAGCGCCGGGTCCGTCTTGGCGGAGAGCCGCTCGGGCAGGTCGAACACGCTGGTGGTCGATGGGTGATTCACGTGGTGCGCTCCGGCGTTTTCGCAGGTTCTCGGCCTCGGCCGCCGATTGTCCTGCACGACCGGGGTCTTGCCGCAAGTCCCCGGGTGCGCTATAGGTTGAAAGTGGAAAGGAGCGGATTCTCCCCTTTCCTGTCCTCGACCCCCGTTCCAGCGCGCCTGCTCCTGCGCGCCTCGCGCCCGGCCGGGCGAGACTGATCCGCAAGGCCGCTGGCGTACGGGGAAGAGGGGGTCCCATGGCTGCGACGGATCTGACCATGGGAGTCGAGGAGGGGTTCATGCTTCTGGACCCGGCCACCGCGACGGTGATGCCGGTCGCCGGCGACGTACGCGAGCGCGCCGGCGGCTCCGCCAGGGACCAGGTGACGACGGGGACGACGGCATCCCAGATCGAGACCCGCAGCGGCCCGCACACCGAGCTTGCCGGGCTGCGGGAGGAACTGCTGCGCCTGCGCGCCGCCGTGGTGTCCGCCGCGGACCGGGCGGGCGCCGGGGTGGCGGCGACGGGCACCGCGCTGAGGGGCGGCCTGCCGGGTGAGGCGGGCTGTCACGTGTGGCTCGGCGTGGACGACCGTGAGGAGGCCGTCCAGGTGGTCAACCACCTGCGGCCCTGGCTGCCCGTGCTGCAGGCGCTGACCGTGAACTCGCCGATCGGCGGCGGCACGGACACCGGCTGGGCGAGCGGGCGCGCCAGGGCCAGGGCCAGCCGGCCCGCCGCAGGCCCGCCGCCCTGGTTCCGGTCGGCCGAGCACCACGACTGGCTGGCCGAAGGGCTGCACGGCACCGGTGCGGTCCCCGAGTGGCAGGCCCGGCTCTCCTCCGGCGGGCCGGCGATCGAGGTACGGGTCGCCGACACCTGCCAGACCGTGGCCGAGGTGGTGCTCCTCGCGGGGCTGGTCAGGGCGCTGGCCGCGACGGCCCTCGGCGACGTGCGCGCGGGCCGGCCCGCGCCGGACGTGGACCACACCCTGCTCGCCGCCGCGAGCTGGCGGGCCGCCCGCGACGGGCTGGAGGGGGAGAACGTCGACCAGCTCACCGGCCGCAGGCTGCCCGTCTGGCGGCTGGTGGACACGCTGATCGACCGCGTCGGCCCCGCGCTGCGCGCCCTCGGCGACCTGCCCCTGATGGACGAGGGGCTGGACGTGCTGCACCGGCACGGGTCCGGCGCGGCGCGGCAGCGGGCCGCGTACCGGCGGAGGGGGCTGGTGGCCGACGTGGCCCGCCTGCTGGCCGACCGGTCCCGGCAGGACCTGCCGCGCCTGGCGGGCTGAGCCGGTCAGTTCGTCTCGATCCGCCCCAGCGGGCCGGGCTCCGCCGCGAGCGCCGCGCACGCGGCCGGCCAGGCGGGGTCGGCGGGGTCGAGGGCGCTGCGGAGGTAGGCGGTGGTGAGCCGCTGGATCAGGGCGACGCGGGCCGGGCTCTCGTCCGTGGTCTCCGCGGCGCCGGGGCCGACGATCCCGCCCAGCGAGTGCTCCGCCCCGAACAGGGTGAGCAGGCTCTTGCCGGCCGGGCTCAGGCGGTACGGGTCGGTGAACCAGTCCGGGCCCCGTACCGACAGCGCGGACCGGTCATGGTCGCCCGCGACCACGAGCGCGGGCGTGGTCATCCACGCGAAGCCGGGGTTCATGAAGGGGAAGTGCTCGGCCGCGAACGGCGTCAGGTCGGCCCCGCCCGAGCCGGGCGTCGCGAGCAGCACGCCCGCCTTGACCCGCGGGTCGGTCAGGTCCTCTCCCGGCCGGCCCGCGGCGTCGAGGACGCGCGCGCCGAGCAGCATGCTCGCCGTCTGCCCGCCCCAGGAGTGCCCGGCCACGGCGATCCGGTCGCGGTCGAGGCGTCCGGCGAGGCCGGGAACGGCGGCCTCCACGGCGTCCAGCCGGTCCAGGACGCGCGTCAGGTCCGTCACCCGGAACCGCCAGATGAGCGGGGTACGGGGATCGTCAGGTGGCAGGGCGAGCGTCCGCGAGTCGAGGTGGGTGGGCTGGACGACCACGAACCTGTGCGCCGCCCAGTGGTCGGCCAGCGGCCCGTAGCCGTCCATCGACCAGCCGAAGCCGTGGGAGAGGACGACGACCGGCAGGTCCCGCCCGGTCGCGGGGGCGGACACCCGCACCCGCAGGTCCTCGCCGCGTTCGGGGGCGGGCAGCACCACCGGCTTCACCGAGACGATCGCGGCGGCGGTGTCCCTGGTCGTCGTGTCCGTCATGCTCATGAGAAACGGTCTTCCTTCAGTGGGTGGGGATGAGCTCGTCGGCGACCCACCGGGCGACGCCGGCGGGGTAGGGGGCGGGCAGCCCGAGCACGATGTGCCGGAAGCCGGCCTCGACCGCCGCGCCGATCGCGTCCCTCGTGGGGCCGGGACGGTCGTAGGAGACGGGCAGGCCGATCGAGCGGGTGATCGCGGCCGGGTCGCGGCCGATCTCCGCGCAGTAGCGGTCCAGCAGGGCGCTACGCCCGGCGAGCTCGGCGATGTCGCCGCCGCCGGGGATGTTCCACAGGTCGGCGTGCTCGGCGGCCACGCGCAGCGTCGCCGACGAACGGCCGCCGACGAGGATGGGCGGATGGGGGCGCTGCACCGGCTTGGGGTTGCCGAACGCGCCGGTCAGCCGGTGGTGGACGCCGTCGAAGTCGAACGGCTCGTCCTCCGTCCAGAGGCGGCGGATCACCGTGCACGCCTCGGCCAGGCTGCCCACGGCGTCGGCGGTGTCGTGGAAGGGCAGGCCGTGGGCCTCGTACTCGCGCCGGGCCAGGGGGTGGCCGGGGCGTGAGCCGACGCCGATGCCGAAGTCGAGGCGTCCGCCGGAGACGACGTCGACGGTCGTGGCGATCTTGGCCAGCAGCGCGGGCGGCCGGAACCTGTTGCTGGTCACCAGCAGGCCGAGCCGCAGCCGCCGGGTCTGCGCGGCGAGGGCGGCGAGCAGGGTCCAGCCCTCGTGCACGGGGCCGGTCAGCTCGCCGGCGATGGGCAGGAGGTGGTCGAACAGCCAGGCGTGCTCGATCGCCGGGATCGTGTCCGCCTCGCGCCAGACCTGGAGGACGTCGTGGTAGGCGACCTGCATCGGCGCGGTCATGATCCCGAAGCTGGGCGGGGAGTCGTGGGGCATGAAGGTGCTCCCGGGGTTCGCGGGAATGACGCGAGCGCGCACGTCCGGCGCGCGCTCTGGCATCATGGAAGGGAAAACGGGACGGTGTCCCGGTTCGAAACATACGGGACAGTGTCCCGTTTAGCAAGCCGGGCGGTGCCGGCGGAAGGGAGCGGCGCGGTGAGCGACAGCGAGGAAGGCGCGGGGCGCGAAAGCGAGGAGGGCGCGGGGCGCGCCGCCCCGCGCAAGCGGGCCGACGCGAGGCGCAACGAGAAGACCCTGCTCGACGCCGCCGCCGCGGTCTTCGTCGCCTCGGGCGTCGAGGCGCCCATCCGCGACATCGCGGCCGAGGCCGGCGTCGGCACGGCCACGATCTACCGCCACTTCCCGACCCGGGCCGACCTCATCATCGCCGTCTACCGGCACCAGATCGAGGCCCTGGCCGAGGCCGGGCCGGCCCTGCTGGCGGCCGGCCCGGCCCCCTACGCCGCCCTGGGCGAATGGATCAACCTGTTCATCGACTTCCTGGTCACCAAGCACGGGCTGGCCGGCGTGCTGCGGTCCGACGAGGCCGGGTTCGAGGCGCTGCACACGTACTTCCTCGACCGGCTCGTGCCGGTGTGCGGGAGGCTGCTCGACGCCGCGGCCGCCGCCGGGGAGATCCGCTCCGACATCGCCGCCCTGCAGCTCATGCGCGGCGTCGGCAACCTCTGCATCGGCGCGGAGAACGACCCGCGCTACGACCCCCGCCCCCTGGTCGCGCTGCTCGTCGCGGGACTGCGCCGGACGTGACCGGGGTCAGCGGGGACGGATGTTGTGGTTGCGGGCGAACAGGTTCTCCGGGTCGTAGCGGCGCTTGACCGCGGCGAGCCGGTCGTAGGTCGGCCCCGGGTAGACGGCGGCGACGTCCTCCTCCGCGGCCGAGGACAGGAAGTTGGCGTAGGCGCCGTCCACGTGCGGCGCGAGGTCGCGCCAGAGGGTGTCCAGCGCCGGGCGGGCCGCCGCGAGGATCGCCTCGGGGCCCGCGCTCGTCGTCGCGATCATCAGCGCGGCGTCGCGGTGCGCGTACGCGGTGGCGTCGGCGGGCACGCGGGCCACCGCGCCGCCGACGGCGCGTACGGAGACGAACGGCGCCCCCTCGGCCGCCCCCGCCGCGACGAGCACCCGCAGCACCTCGGGCATCGCCCCCGCCCCGGCGAACCCGCTCCGCGTGACGAGCCGGACGCCGGGCGGCGGGACCATGCCCTCCACCAGCGTGTCCGCGTACGGCTTCAGCGTGACGCCGTCGCCGGTCACCGTGCCGAGCCTGCGGAGCGGGTCGATCGCCCGGGCCGCGAGCCGCGCGTCGTCCCCGTCGAAGGCGACGTGGACCTGCACCGGAGCCCGCGGGCCGCCGGCGAACGGGTTGGCGAAGTCGGCGACGGAGGTCAGCTCCTCGGGCGCGGCGCGCAGGTGCTCCGCCCACCCTTGGAGCACCGTGGCCGCCTCCGCCGCGGGGAAGCTGATCGTGCCGTGGAAGACGTCCGTCGTCGGGTGGGCCGCGAACACGAACGCGGTCACCACCCCGAAGTTGCCGCCGCCGCCGCGCAGCGCCCAGAACAGCTCCGGGTGCTCTTCGGCGCTCGCCGTCACGACCTGCCCGCCGGCGGTGACCACCTCGGCGGCGACCAGGTTGTCGAGGGTCAGTCCGTGCTTGCGCACCTTCCAGCCGATGCCGCCGCCCAGCGTCAGCCCGCCGACGCCGACGCTCCTGGTGTCGCCCGAGGAGATCGCCAGGCCGCGCGGGGCGAGGGCGTCGGCGACCTGGCCCCAGGTGGCGCCGCCGCCGGCCCGTACGAGGTGACGCCGCTCGTCCACGATCTCGACCTGCGCCAGATGGGCCAGGTCGAGCACCACGCCGCCGTCGTTCGTGGCGAAGCCGGCGAACCCGTGCCCGCCGCCGCGCACGGACAGCGGCAGCCCGGTGGCGGCCGCGAAGCGCACGCCCGCCCGCGCGTCGGCGACGGTCTTGGGCCGCAGGACGAGGGCGGGACTGCCCGGCACCAGCAGCGATCCACTGGCGGCGGCGTAGCCGGCGTCGTCCGGGCCGATGACGTCGCCGCCGAAGTCACGGCGCAGGGTTTCCAGCGCTGCGTTCATGATGGTTCCTCCCCATTGCTCGTCGGTCGGACACGAGATGCCGCCCGCCCCGGGCGTGTGACAGGAGGGAGAGGTGACCTGCGCCACACCGGCCCAGGCCCCTGGCTCACATCAGCTCGGCGAGCTCGGCCGCCCGGCCGAGCAGGTAACGCTGTTCGGGCAGGCTCGTGGTGCGGCGGGCCGCCGTGTCCTCGGCCCGCGGCGCCTGGACGTGCAGCGCCGCGATCGCCGCCTGGAGCTGGTACGGGCCGAGCGGCGACCCGGCCATGGCGCCGCCCACCAGCGCCACGCCCTCCTCCACGAGGGCGGCGTCCCCAGCGGGCGCGGTTCTGGTCGGCCAGCGGCACGAGGCCGCCGTCCTGGCCGGTGCGGGCGGCCCGGCGGGCGTCGGTCAGCAGCATCAGCGCCAGCAGCCCGGCCCCGCCCGCTTGCCGACCAGCTCTCCCGACGCGCGCGCGGTGTCCATGAACGGGCCGTGGCCGCTCATCACCTCCTGACGCTCCTCGTCGGTCAGCGCGTCCCAGACCTGCGGGTTGTTGTGCATGATGAGCAGGAACTTCATGGGGTCTCCTCCGGTTGCCGTTCGACGGGGAGCCGGAGCCGGGAACCCATTCTTGCGCCGCTGCCGCCGCGCGACGGGTCAGGAATCGAGAAGCGCCGGGCGCCGCGCTCCGGCTAGCGTGACCGGGCGCCCCGGGGCCGCGCCGCGGTAGATATGGTGCACTGACCCCGAGCCGGGCGATTTTCCCAACGGAGACACGATGAGCATGGACCCCCGAACGGAAACGCAGTCGCCTGCGTCCCACCTCGCCGACAGCCACGACCTGATCCGGGTGCACGGCGCCCGCGAGAACAACCTCAAGGACGTGAGCGTCGCGATCCCGAAGCGCCGGCTGACGGTGTTCACCGGCGTCTCGGGATCGGGCAAGAGCTCCCTGGTCTTCGACACGATCGCGGCGGAGTCGCAGCGGCTGATCAACGAGACCTACAGCGCCTTCGTGCAGGGCTTCATGCCGACCCTGGCCAGGCCCGAGGTGGACGTGCTCGACGGGCTGACCACCGCCATCATCGTCGACCAGCAGCGCATGGGCGCCGATCCGCGCTCCACCGTCGGCACCGCCACCGACGCGAACGCGATGCTGCGCATCCTGTTCAGCCGGCTCGGCCAGCCGCACGTCGGCTCGCCGCAGGCGTTCTCCTTCAACGTCCCGTCCGTACGGGCCAGCGGCGCGATCACCGTCGAACGCGGCGGCGGCAAGACCGTGAAGCAGAGCTTCACCCTCACCGGCGGCATGTGCCCCCGCTGCGAGGGCCGGGGCACGGTCTCCGACATCGACCTCAGCCAGCTCTACGACGACTCCAAGTCGCTCGCCGAGGGCGCGTTCACCATCCCCGGCTGGAAGTCCGACAGCTTCTTCACCGTGCGGGTCTACGCCGAGTCGGGCCTGCTCGACCCGGACAAGCCGATCCGCGAGTACACCGAGCGGGAGATGCGGGACTTCCTCTACCGCGAGCCGACCAAGGTCAAGGTCGAGGGCGTCAACCTCACCTTCGAGGGCCTGATCCCGAAGATCCAGAAGTCGTTCCTGTCCAAGGACCGCGAGGCGATGCAGCCGCACATCCGGGCGTTCGTGGACCGGGCGGTCACCTTCACCACCTGCCCGGAGTGCGACGGCAGCCGGCTGAGCGAGGCCGCCCGCTCCTCGAAGATCCGTGGCGTGAACATCGCCGACGCCTGCGCCATGCAGATCACCGACCTCGCCGCGTGGGTGAGCGGCCTGGACGAGCCGTCCGTCGCGCCGCTGCTGGCCGCGCTGCGGCACACGCTGGACTCGTTCGTGGAGATCGGGCTCGGCTACCTCAGCCTGGACCGCCCCTCGGGCACGCTGTCCGGCGGCGAGGCGCAGCGCACCAAGATGATCAGGCATCTCGGCTCGTCGCTCACCGACGTCACCTACGTCTTCGACGAGCCGTCGATCGGCCTGCACCCGCACGACATCGAGCGCATGAACACGCTGCTGCGGCGGCTGCGCGACAAGGGCAACACCGTGCTGGTCGTCGAGCACAAGCCCGAGATGATCGCCATCGCCGACCACGTCGTCGACCTCGGCCCCGGCGCGGGCACCGCCGGCGGCGAGGTGGTGTACGAGGGCAGCGTCGAAGGGCTGCGCGCCGCCGGCACGCTCACCGGCCGCCACCTGGACGACCGGGCCAAGCTGAAGGCGTCGGTGCGCGAGCCGTCGGGAGCGCTGCAGGTGCGCGGCGCCGGCCTGCACAACCTGCGGGACGTGGACGTCGACATCCCCCTCGGCGTGCTGGTCGTGGTGACCGGCGTCGCCGGGTCGGGCAAGAGCTCGCTCATCCACGGCTCGGTCGCGCCCCTGGACGGCGTGGTGGCGGTCGACCAGACGCCGATCCGCGGCTCGCGGCGGAGCAACCCGGCCACCTACACCGGGCTGCTGGAGCCGATCCGCAAGGCGTTCGCGAAGGCCAACGGCGTGAAGCCGGCGCTGTTCAGCGCCAACTCCGAGGGCGCCTGCCCCGCCTGCAACGGCGCCGGCGTCGTCTACACCGACCTCGGGATGATGGCCGGCGTCAGCACCACGTGCGAGGAGTGCGACGGCAAGCGCTTCCAGGCCGCGGTGCTGGAGCACCGCCTCGGCGGCCGGGACATCAGCGAGGTGCTGGCCATGCCGGTGAACGAGGCCGAGGAGTTCTTCGCGGCGGGCGAGACCCGCCTCCCGGCCGCGCACGCCATCCTGCGCCGCCTCGCCGACGTCGGGCTCGGCTACCTCAGCCTCGGCCAGCCGCTCACCACGCTGTCCGGCGGCGAGCGGCAGCGGCTCAAGCTGGCCACCCACATGGGGGAGAAGGGCGGCGTCTACGTCCTCGACGAGCCCACCACGGGCCTGCACCTCGCCGACGTCGAGCACCTGCTCGGCCTGCTCGACCGGCTCGTCGACAGCGGCAAGTCGGTCATCGTCATCGAGCACCACCAGGCGGTGATGGCGCACGCCGACTGGATCATCGACCTCGGCCCCGGCGCCGGCCACGACGGCGGCCGGATCGTGTTCGAGGGCACGCCGGCCGACCTCGTCGCCGCCCGCCCGACCCTCACCGGCCGGCACCTGGCGGCCTACGTCGGCGCCTGATCACACCCCGTCCGCCGGGGGCAGGTGGACGGGCCGGAGAACGGCTGGGGAGGATGGCATCGTGCAACCGAACCGTTCCGCGCCCGAGGACGCCGCGCGGCAGCAGCGGCTGCGCATGCTCGCGCTGCTGCGCCGCGTCCGCGACCGCATCGACCGCGAGTACGCCCAGCCGCTGGACGTCGACGCGCTCGCCCGCGGCGTGAACATGTCGTCCGGGCACCTCAGCCGCGAGTTCCGGCGCGCCTACGGGGAGTCCCCCTACTCGTACCTGATGACGCGGCGCATCGAGCGCGCGATGGCGCTGCTGCGCCGCGGCGACCTCACCGTCACCGAGGTCTGCTTCGAGGTCGGCTGCTCCTCGCTCGGCACCTTCAGCACCCGCTTCGCCGAGCTGGTCGGCGTGCCGCCCAGCACCTACCGGCGGCTGGCGGCGGAGGCGACGGAGGGCATGCCGTCGTGCGTGGCCAAGCAGGTCACCAGGCCGGTCAGGAATCGAGAAGCACCGGACGCGGGGCCGCCGTTAGCGTGACGGCCATGGACGTCATCATCAACGCGAGTTTCCTGCCGCACGACGACGCCGAGGCCACCCTCGCCTTCTACCGGGACGCCCTCGGCTTCGAGGTCCGCAAGGACGTCGGCCACGGAGGTATGCGCTGGATCACCGTCGGCCCGCCCGCCCAGCCCGAGACCTCGATCGTGCTCTTCCCGCCCGGCGCCGACCCCGGCGTCACCGAGGAGGAGCAGCGCGTCATCACCGAGATGATGGCCAAGGGGACCTACGGCGGCATCCTGCTGGCCACCGACGACGTGGACGCCACCTTCGACCGGCTGCAGGCCACCGGCGCCGAGGTGATGCAGGAGCCGACCGACCAGCCGTACGGGGTGCGCGACTGCGCCTTCCGCGACCCCTCGGGGAACATGGTCCGCATCAGCCGTCGCGAGTGATCCCGGAGGGCGGCCTCGGGCTACGATGTCGCAGGTGACCGCCTACGACGATCTCGACGCGTTCGAGCACCTGAACGCCGCGGCCCTGCCGCCGCGCCAGCAGCGGATCCTCGTGGCGATCCGCGACTGGGTGGTCCGGCACGGCTATCCGCCGAGCACCCGCGAGCTCGGCAGGGCGGTCGGGCTGCGTTCGCCGTCGTCGGTGTCGAAGCATCTGAGGAGCCTGGAGGAGAAGGGGTTCCTCCGCCGGGCCGGCACGATGACCCGCCCGATCGACGTGCGCCTGTTCCTGCGCGAGCCCGCGCGGGAGACGGCGGGCGACCTGGTGAGCGTGCCCGTGGTCGGCGACATCGCCGCGGGCACGCCCATCCTCGCCGACCAGCACGTGGACGACACGCTCACGCTGCCGCGCGACCTGACGGGCCGGGGCACCGTGTTCGCCCTGCGGGTGCGGGGCGACTCGATGATCGACGCCGCGATCTGCGACGGCGACCTCGTCGTGGTCCGCCGCCAGCCCGAGGCGCACTCCGGCCAGATCGTCGCCGCCATGATCGACGGCGAGGCCACCGTCAAGGTGCTCCGCCGCCGCGGCGGCCACGTCCTGCTCGAACCCCGCAACCCGGCCTACGACGTCATCGACGGCGACGAGGCCGTGGTGCTGGGCGTCGTGGTGTCGGTCCTGCGCAACGTGTAGGTCACCGGGCCGCTGACGATCATGCTCGGCGCGGGCGGTAGTTTGGGCGGGAAGCCTTGCCCGCCTGAACGCCTGGGAGACGCGATGAGCAGCGCCGACACGGCCATCGCCGCACTGCGGACCGGACACGACGAGCTGGCCGGGCTGGTGTCCGGACTCACCGACGACGATCTGGCCAGGCCGTCGGCGGCGGCCGAATGGGACGTCTCGCAGGTCCTCAGCCATCTGGGCAGCGGCGCGGAGATCGGGCGGACCGTCCTGGAGGCCGCGATCGACAAGGCTCCCGGCCCCGGCCACGACTTCAACCAGAGCGTCTGGGACCGATGGAACGCCATGACCCGGCGCGAGCGCGCCGACGGCTTCCTCCGGTCCGACGAGGCCCTGACCGCGCTCTACGAGTCCCTGGACGACGCCACCCGCGACGCCCTCCGCGTCGACCTGGGCTTCCTGCCGGCCCCGGTCGACATCGCCACCCTGAGCCGGATGCGGCTCAGCGAGCTCGCCCTGCATTCCTGGGACGTGCGCGTCGCCTTCGACGAGCACGCCACGCTCGCCCCCGACGCGACGGCCGCCCTGCTGCACCAGGGGCCCGACCTGTTCGCCTGGATCGGCAAGGTCGACCGGCTCGACGGCCGCACCCTGGACATCGAGGTCACCACGACCGCCCCCGGCTCCGTCTTCGCGCTGCGGCTGAAGCCGCCGATCAGCGTCGGCTTCGACGTCCCCGAGCAGCCGGACGGCACCCTCGCCCTGCCCGCCGAGTCATGGCTGCGGCTGATCTCCGGCCGCCTCGCGCCGCGCCACACACCGGACGGCGTGACCACGACGGGCGCCGCCGACCTCGACCTGCTCCGCCGGGTGTTCCCCGGCTACTGACCGGAGCCTGCCCGACGTTAATCGTTTGAACGGACCCGCCGGGCGCTGCCACCATCCACAGATGGACGATGAGGAGCTCCGGCAGATCCAGCGGAACGTCGATCTCGCGATCGAGCAGCTCGGCCCGATCAGCGGCCTGGACTTCGGCCTCGACGAGGAGTCCGTCGCGTGGGTGGAGGGCTTCATCGAGCGCCGGCGGGCCCAGCCCGGCTTCGACCCCGACCAGGCGGAGGGCCTGGTGAGCGTGCTCGGGTCCTACCTCGGAGCGTGCGTCGCGGCGGGCGCGGGCGGGCACTGGCAGTGGCACGACGACGGCGGGTGGGGCGTGGCCCTGCCCGACGGCAGCACGGCCTTCCCGTTCACCAAGGTGCGCAAGCAGCTCAGGGACGGCCTGGAAGGCGGCGAGTCGATCGCGAGCTTCTACCGGGTCGCCGTCGAGTTCATCGCCACCGGCAGGATGCGCGAGGCCCGCGACGGCGGATGAGCCGGGGGCTCAGCCGCGGCCGGCGACGTACGAAGTCCTCGGCCGGCGTGGATCACTGATCACGGAAGCAGACGAGGTGGAAGGAGCGCGCTGACGGGGTCCCGTCCGGGGCGAAGGTGCGCACCTCCATCTTGTTCGGGTCGGAGTTCAGCCCGACCGTGACCAGGCCGGGCTCGACGGGCTCCTGCATGGTGCTGCCGATGGTGGCGGCGAAATTGGTCTTGGCCTCGCCCTGCAGCGGCACCTTCCATTTGACGATGTAGGTGTTCGTGCCGTCGAATTCGCAGCTGTCAATCAGATAACCGCGAACGACCGACCCCTTGGCATCGATGACACAGGCCAATCTCTTTTCGAACTCCATCGTCATTCATCCTCTCGCACCGGATTTCCCGGCGGGCATGTACCCGGCGAAAGCGCCGCCGACACGGGCCCAGGTGCAATGGTTCTTTCCCTTTCCTTGCGGGCCACTTGGTCTTTCCGCACGACGGGGTGGGGAGGGTTACCGTCGGACGGAAGACAAGCACCCGAGCCGGAGAAGGGGGAGCTACCCATGTCGAAGGTTCGCTACGAGTCGGTGATGACGGCCGACCGGAATCTGGTCCCCGCGGAACACGAGGAATTCGATTCGCCGTACACGATCCCCAACGATCGCTATGCGGCTCTCACCACCATTCTTCACGACGTCGGCGGCGAGCCCGACTACCCGCAGGCCCTGTACGGGAAGGGTGAGGAGGAGTGGGAGATGAACACCTACCTCACCTGCGAATGCCTCGCCTGGCGCGGGGCGTGGAACGCCGAGATGCGGCGTCGCGCCGAGAACGACCTCGGCAAGACCCAGTACTACGGCTTCCCGTACTACGGCCGCTGGATCACAGGGGCGGCCCGGGTGCTGGTCCACAAAGGGTTGATCACGACGGACGAACTCGGCGACAAGATCGATGAAATCAGAGCCCGGCTGGAGAAGAAGTAATGGCCAAACCGAAGTTCCAGGTCGGCGACACGGTCAGGGTCAAGGACCGTACGACGCTCTTCCACACACGCACCCAGAAGTTCATCCGCAAGCGGGTCGGCACCGTCGTGGCGCACCGCCCGGAATGGGTGATCCCGGAGGACGAGGCATGGGACCGCATGGAGACCGGCCGCAAGGAGCCGTTCTACGTCATCCGGTTCAAGCAGACCGAGCTCTGGCCGGACTACACGGGCCTCGCGCACGACACCTTGGAGACCGAGGCCTCCGAGAGCTGGCTCGAATCGGTAAAGGGTTGAGGGGGGTAAATGGCTAAGCACCACGGTGACGGTCATCACGATGGACACAACGCCTTCGAGGTCTCCTCGAAGGTGAGCGAGTTCGAGATCCTCGAGCTCGCGGTCCGCGAACTGGCCATCGAGAAGGGCATCTTCTCGGCCGAGGACCACCGCAGGTTCGCCGAGTGGGCCGAGGGCGTGGGCCCGCACGGCGGCTCGAAGCTCGTCGCGAAGGCGTGGTCGGACCCGGCCTTCAAACAGCGCCTGCTGGAGAACGGCACCGAGGCGTGCAAGGAGGTAGGGATCGACTGGCTGCAGCCCACGGGGGTGGGCACGCCGAGCGACTACACCTTCTTCTACGTCCTCGAAAACACCCCGCAGGTGCACAACGTGATCGTCTGCACGCTGTGCTCCTGCTACCCGCGGCCCGTTCTGGGCATGTCCCCCGACTGGTACCGCACGCCGAGCTACCGGCGCCGCATGGTCCGCCGCCCGCGCGAGGTGCTCGCCGAGTTCGGCCTGCACCTGCCGGCGGACGTCGAGGTGCGGGTGCACGACTCGAACCAGAAGTCACGGTTCATGGTCATGCCGATGCGCCCCGAGGGCACCGAGGGGTGGAGCGAGGAGCAGCTCGCCCGGATCGTCACCAGGGACACCATGATCGGGGTCGCCCTGCCCAGGGCCGACCGCACCTCGGACGCCGGTTCGCTCGCGGAACAGGTGAGGTGACCGCCGGATGAGCGAGCAGGCCCGTCCGTACGCGGTCCTCATGGAGACGCTGGACGACATCGGCGAGCGGACCGACACCACTCTGCGCTGCATCGAGCACGAGCCGGAGGTCTGGGAGTCCCGGATGCAGACCACCTGCGAGTGCCTGTCGAAGGCAGGCGTGCTCGACAACCTGGAGCGGCGCCACGCGGAGGACCGGCTGGGAGAGTCCATCTACCGGCGCTTTCCCGTCCAGACCAGGTCGGTGCTGACCGTCGCCCACACGTTGATGGACCGCGGCCTGTTCACCGAGCAGGCGTTGCGCGAGAAGATGGGCAGTGTGCGAACGCGCCTCGAAGAGGAGTGATCGGCGATCTGACCACAGCCCCGGGCCGGCCGGCGTCGAGCCGGCCGGCCCGGGGCTGTTCTCGGGTGGTCGCTTCGCTCCCGGCGTGTACGGGCAGTGACCTCACGGAGCGACCTCCGTGAGCTGTGTCTAACCTCCCGTTCCATTGACAGCGCCAGAAAATCCCTTTTACTTTTTGTATGTAACATACGAAGGAGGGTAAGTCATGGCGCAGGCCCCGCCCGTTCGTTCCGCTTCACTACCCGTTCAAATACCGCTGCGGGAGATCTTGCCGTGGGCGGTGTTCGCACTCGTCATCGGCATGCTCCTGTTCTATTTCGTGGGCGTCGAACAGGGGGCGACCTCCCTCTTCGGGGGCAGTTTCATCCACGAGTTCACGCACGACGGCCGTCACCTGCTCGGATTCCCCTGCCATTGACGGAGGATGCCGTAGATGATGCGCGTCCTGCTGATCCGGGGCATGCTCGTCGGACTGGCCTCGGCCGTATTCGCGTACGTGTGCGCCTGGTTTCTCGGCGAGGGCCCGCTCGGGGACGCGATCGCCTTTGAGGACCAGCGATCTCACGCCGCCGGCGGGATACACGAGCACGCAGCCGAGGTCGTTTCGAGGCTGGCCCAGCAGACCGCCGGCCTCGCGGTCGCCCTGGCCGCCGTCGGCGTCGCCGTCGGCGGACTGTTCGCCATCGCGTTCGCGCTCGCCCATCACAGAATCGGACGAATGACCGTCCGTACGACCTCGATGATGGTGGCTTCCGCTGGCTTCGTCGTCATTTCACTGGTCCCTTTCCTGAAATATCCGCCCAATCCACCTGCCGTAGGTGATCCCGACACGATTCAGCAGCGAAGCCTGCTGTATTTCCTGACCATCGTCATCGGGATATTCGCCGCCGTCACCGCCGTCCAGACCGGCCGGCGCCTGACTCCGCGACACGGCGGATGGAACGCCTCCCTGCTCGGCGGCGGGGTGTTCGTCGCCCTGGTGGGCATCGCCTACGTGGTTCTGCCGGGAGGAACCGTCACAGAACCCGGTTTCCCGCCCGATGTCCTGTGGGACTTCAGGATCGCCTCGCTCGCCACCCAGGCCGTCATATGGCTCACCCTGGGGCTCGGGTTCGGAGCGCTCACCGAACGGGACGTCGCCGGGGCCCGGCGAGAACGCGCTCCGGAGATTCATGCGAAGCCCTCGGACGCCTGAGCGCAACGAAAAGGGAGGGCAGACCGGGAAAAGGTCTGCCCTCCCTTTTCGTTCGCCTCGGATTCAGCCGGGCTGCGGAGCCGGATTCTCCTTCGACTCGACCGGTTCGGAGACGATGTCGGTCTCGGATGCTTCGACAGGGACCGCCGCGTGTTTGCAGTCAGGTGTGTGGCACATGTCGTCCATCCTTCTTCTCGATGATTCGACATCGCGATGGTAACAAGATTTTGACGTATTGTAAAGCGTCTTCCGGGCATTAAAGACTGGTGATCGACCAACGGCCTTCCGGTCAAATAGCGGCACGCGCAGAAGAACGATGCACAGTGATTCTCTGTAAAGGATGCTGCTGCGGCAGCCCGGGAAAGCATCCTGATGTCTCCCAGCAGGATCAGCTGGGACGCCTGCGGCTGATCGAAGAAGTCAAGGTGCGCATCAGTGACGATTGTCTGGGCGTGTGCTCATATTCCAACGTGGTCGTCGTCCGGCCCCGCCCCTCGGCTCGGCGCAGAGGGGCGAGACCCGCCTGGCTGGGTTTCGTCCTGGACGACACGGTCGTCGACGCCATCGGCCACTGGGCGTCCCAGGGAGGTCCGGGAACCGCGCCGGTACCGGAAATCCTCACCCTGTACGAGATCCAGCCACCGCGACGCCCTCGCCCGGCGGGCGGGCGCCGCGGCTGAAGGGACCAAATCCGGCGCCTGGGAGGCCCGAGTCCGGTGACCGAGAGACTTGTCCTCATCGCGCACGCGCCCACCTCCGCCACCCATGGGGCGGGTTTCGCCGCCGACGAGTCGCTGACGCCTTCCGGACGCTCATCCGCGGAGGCCGCCCGCGGGAGGCTGCGCCGGATCCGGCAGGCGTTACGCGGCCCGGAGACCCGGTGCGAGGAGACCTGCGCCGCGCTGGGATTGACGGCCGGCGCCGGCGAGGAACTGCGCGACCTGGACGTCGGGAGCTGGCGGGGCAGAAGCCTGGAACAGGTCCAGGCCGAGGATCCCGCGGGCCTTCTGGCCTGGCTGACCGACCCGGGGGCGTCCCCGCACGGCGGCGAGACGATCAACGGGATGCTGGAACGGGTCGCCGGATGGATGGACGCATGGCCGCACGAGCCCGGCAGGGTCGCGGTGATCACTCATCCCGCGGTGATCAGGGCGGTGGTGCTGCGCGTCCTCTGCGCGCCGGCGACGGCCTTCTGGAACCTCGACGTCCCGCCGCTGTCGCAAACCTGGTTGTCGTGGAACGGCGGGAAATGGCGGCTGCGGGAGACGGGCCATCCTCTCGCCGGGGAGGGCGCGGACCTGGCCGATCGGTAGATCTTTACCTGATCTGTCAGCATTTCCCGAACATTGGCCCCGGGCGCACATGCCGCAGAACGTCGGGAGTCGTCCCGCACGACAAACTGAATGTCTCCTTGGATATTCATCGCGCACACAAGGCCCGCGTCACGAAACGGCTTCGCCCCGGGCGGTGAAGGACAGGTTTCGCGAACACATCGAATGCGCATCTCCAAGGTACGCCAAACGACACGGAGGTGCGGAAATGCCGCATGGCCTGAACACCGGCGATTCCGCATGGATGCTCGTCAGTTTCGCCATGGTCCTGCTCATGACGCCCGGACTCGCATTCTTCTATGGCGGCATGGCGCGGGCCAAGAATCTGATCAGCGTCCTCTACATGAGCATCGTCTCCATTCCCGTGGTGAGCATTGTCTGGTTCGTCTACGGCTACGGGGTGGCCTTCGGCCCCGACCTCGGCGGGGTGGGTCTGCTCGGATGGGGCGACTGGCAGTTCTTCGGCGCCATCGCCAGGCTGCTGCACGGGCAGATCCCGCTCTTCGTCTACTCGCTCTTCCAGCTCACCTTCGCCATCATCACGGTCGCGCTGATCAGCGGAGCCGTCGCCAACCGCGTGCGGATCGGGCCGTGGATGGTCTTCGGCGTGGCATGGGTGACCCTGGTCTACCTGCCGATCGCGCACTGGGTCTTCTCCGACGGCGGCTGGATCAAGAGGTGGGGAGTCCTCGACTTCGCTGGCGGCCTGGTCGTCGAGATCAACAGCGGCATCGCGGGCCTGGCCCTCGCGATCGCGCTCGGACCCAGCCTCGGCTTCCGCAAGGAGGGGCCACCGGAGCCGAAGAACGTACCGTTCGTGCTGCTCGGACTCGGGCTGCTGTGGTTCGGCTGGTTCGGGTTCAACGGCGGCTCGGCGCTGACCGACGGCCTGCTCGCGGCGAATGCCGTGGCCAACACCATGATGTGCGGCTGCGCGGCCATGCTCACCTGGATGATCGTCGAGCGGCTGCGCTACGGACGCTTCTCCCGCCTGGGCGGGGCGACCGGCGCCGTCGCCGGCCTGGTCGCCATCACCCCGTCGTGCGGGTTCGTCAACCTGTTCGGCGCCCTGGTCATCGGCGTCGTCGTCGCCATCGCCTGCACCTACGCGGTGGAGATCAAGACGGTCGCCGGCTACGACGACACTCTCGACGTGGTCGGCATCCACGCCGTGGGCGGCATGGTCGGGATCGCCGCCCTGGGATTCTTCGCCACCGGCCGGTTCGGCAGCTCGACCGCCGGCCTGTTCTACGGAGGCTCGGGCGCGCTGCTCGGCAAGCAGATCGTCGCGATCATCGCGGTCTCCTGCTACTGCTTCGTGGTCACCTTCATCCTCGGGAAGATCGTCGACAGGCTGTTGAAGATGCGACCGGCCGCCGCAGGGGAAGTCGCGGGCCTCGACACGGAACTGCGCATCGATTGAGCCGGACGGAACCGCGGGATCGGGGCCGATCCGAGGGACCGCCGGCGAGGATGCTGCTGCTGATCACTGTCAGCAGCGGCATGCTCGGCAGCGTCAGCTACTTCGACCTCGGCAACGTCTTCGTCGCCGCCATGATGGGAAACCTGATCTTCCTGGGGCTCGGCGTGACAGGACTGGGCGAGCTGCTGCCCGCCGCGCTGTCGCTTGTCGAGCTACGCGGTGGGGGCGATCTTCGGCGGACGGCTGGCCTTCTCCCGGATCACGCACCGCGGTCTGCTGCTCCTGGGCACCGCCATCCATGCCGTCATGGTGGGGGTGACGTCACGACCACGCTCACCAGGTTGTTCGGCCGGCCGTCCGGGCGTGACGCGCAGACACGACGGGCGCTCATGATCGCCATGCTGCTGTGCGGCGTCCTGCTCGCCGGCCTGCTGCGGCGGCTGTTCGGTCCGCTGGTCCCGCTGTGGGCGGCAGGGGCCGTTCTCACGATGTGCTCATTGATCATCTACCTCGCCCTCGGACGGCCCGGCGCTCAGGAATGGCATTGCGGCCCATGCGCGCGTAGGGCTGGCCCTACCTGAGGAAGGGGTGACAGCCTGGGTCCGCGCACCCCCTGGTTCTCGCGATGCTGGCAAGCGATCATCATCAGAACGACTTCGCCGGCATCGGAGGCTGACGTGAGTGTTGTGGATCTCGACCGACCGCAGCGGGGCAGTGACTTCGCCCGGCTGTCGCGCCAGATCGCCGAGGCAGGCTTACTGGAGCGGCGGCCCGGCTACTACGCCCTCCGGATCGGGCTGGTCGCGGCCCTGTTCGCGGGAAGCTGGGCGGTGTTCGCCGTCGTCGGCGACTCCTGGTGGCAGATCCCGGTGGCGGTGCTGCTCGCCGTGGCCTTCGCCCAGGTCACGCTGCTGGCCCACGACCTCGCGCACGGGCAGATCTCGCGTTCGCGGCGCACCGGCAGGATCGCGGGGCTGCTGGTCGGCAACCTGGCCGTCGGGCTGAGCTACGGCTGGTGGATGGACAAGCACACCCGCCACCACGCCAACCCCAACCACGAGGACCACGACCCCGACGTCGCGCCCGACGTCCTCATCTGGTCGCGCGGGCAGGCCGAGACGGCGCGCGGCCTGGCCCGGTTTGTCGGGCGGTGGCAGGCGTGGCTGTTCTTCCCGCTGCTCACCCTCGAAGGCATCAACCTGAAGGTGTCCAGCTTCCGCGCGCTGCGCCGTCCCTCGCTGAAGAACCGGGCGGCGGAGGGGCTGCTGCTGGTGGCGCACGTCCTGGTCTACGCGGGCGCGCTGTTCCTGGTCCTGCCGCCCGGCAAGGCGCTGGTGTTCCTGCTCGTCCACCAGGCGTGCTACGGCGTCTACCTGGGGTGCACGTTCGCCCCCAACCACAAGGGCATGCCGGTGCTGACCGCGGAGGACGAGCTGGACTTCCTCCGCCGCCAGGTCCTGACCTCCAGGAACGTCACCGGCGGCCTGCTCCTGGACGTCGCGCTCGGCGGACTGAACCACCAGATCGAGCACCACCTCTTCCCCGGCATGCCGTCGGTGAACCTGCGGCGGGCCCGGCCCATCGTCCGCGACTACTGCCGCTCGCTGGGCGTCGAGTACGCCGAGTGCGGCCTGTTCGCCTCCTGGAGCCAGGCCCTGCGCCACCTCCACGACGTCGGCCGCCCCCTCCGCCGGGCATGATGAGGGCATGGCCCGCTTCGTAGACCCGGACTCCGGGTTCCGTACGTCGTTCCTGGCCGCCATCGCCGAGTTCCGTGCCGACCCCGACTACCCCGTGCCGTGGTTCGTGCAGGACGTGGACGCGGCGGCGCTGGTGGAGCCTGCCGCGTTCGAGGCGTACGTCGGCCGCGTGCTCGGCGAACGGACCCCGGCGGGGGTGCGGGAAGGCTTCGTGCCGATGACCACGCTGTGGTGGGTGGACGGCGACCGCTTCCTCGGCCGGCTCGCCGTCCGCCACCGGCTGACGCCCGCGCTGTCGGAGCTCGGCGGCCACATCGGCTACGACGTACGGCCCGCCGCCCGCCGGCGGGGGCACGCGACGGCGATGCTGCGCGCGGCGCTGCCGATCGCGCGGGCGCTCGGCATCGGCGAGGCGCTGGTGATGTGCGACCTGTCGAACGTCGCCTCACGGCGGGTCATCGAGGCCAACGGCGGGCGGCTGATCGACGTGACCGAGCGGAAGCGGCGCTACCGGGTGCCGACCGCCCCCTCCTGACCGGCCGCGCCACCGATCCGCGCCCCCGGGGGCAGCTTCGTCCTGCCGTCGATCCTGACCCCGGTCAGGTCGGCCCCGGTCAGGTCGGCCCCGGTCAGGTCGGCCCCGGTCAGGTCCGCACTGCTCAGGTCCGCACCGGAAAGGTCCGCGTCCGTCAGGTCCGCGTCCTTGAGGTTCGCCCTCTTCAGGTCCGCGCCGCGCAGGATTGCCGTACGCAGGTCCGCCGCGCGAACGTCGGCCCCGCTCAGGCTCGCCCCGGTGAGGTCCGCGCCGCGCAGGTCGGCGCCGCGCAGGTCCGCGTCGAACAGGTCCACCCCTCGCAGGTCCGCCCGGCGCAGGGCGGCCTTGCCCAGGTCCGTCTGGAACAGGTCCGCGCCGCGCAGGTCGGCGCCGCGCAGGTCCGCCCCGCCGAGGTCCGCCATGAACAGCACCGCGTACGGCAGATCCGCCCCGTCCAGCAGCGCCCCCCGCAGGTCGGCGCGGGTCAGGTCGGCGTGGTCCAGGTTCGTCCCGCTCAGCCGGGCCCCGCGCAGGTCGGCCTGGGCCAGGACGGCGACGCCCAGGTTCAGGCCGCTCAGCTCCGCGCCAGGCACCCGGACGCGCGCCAGGTCGCAGCCGCACACCCAGTCGTGCCCGGCGTCCGGGACGTCGTAGACGCTGCCGAGCACCGTCAGGGCCGTCTGCACGTCGGCGGCCGGCCGCCCGTCCCGCCCCGGCGGGGCCGCGGAGCCGTGCTCACGCACGTACGCGGCCATGACGTCGGCGGTCGTCACCCGGTCCCGCTCCGACTCATGCGCCAGGCGCCGCAGCGTGTGGATCGCGGCCAGGCGGACCTCGGCCTTCTCCGACCCGAGCCGCCGTACGGCCTCGGCGTAGCCGCCGCCGCTCCGCCGCTCCGGCGCGGCCTCGATGGACCGGGCGTCGGCGTAGACCAGGCTGCCGGAGGCCAGCAGCAGCCCGAGGACGACGCCCCCGGTGCTCACCCGCCGCAGCAGCGTCTCGCGTCCGGCGTCGAGGGATTCCTCAGGCCCGGGCGACCGCAGGCCGCCACGGCGGAGCAGCCGGCAGCCGGCGGCGGCCAGGAGGCCGGCCGCCGCGAGGACGGTCATCGCCAGCGGCGGCAGGTCCTCCGCCGGGTAGGGCGGCACCAGGTGGGCCGGCAGCCGCTCCAGCACCGGCCGCCACTCGGCGGGACCGGCCGTCCAGGCGAGCCCGACCACGGCGAACAGGGCCACGGCGAGCACGGCGGCGGCGAGCAGAACCAGGACGAGCAGGGCCGGGTCCCGCCGGAGACGCGCTCGCCATGAGGTCACCTCACCATTCGACCCGAAACCGGACCCGGAAGGTAGCCCTGCCGGAGGATCCGTCACCGGTCCGCGTGGAGGGCGGCGGCGGTGGCCGTGCCCTTGAGCCCGGCCACCGGCCCCTGGTAGAGGACGCGGCCGCCGTGCCGGCCAGGACCGGGACCGAGGTCGATGACCCAGTCGGCGTGCCGGACGACGTCCAGGTTGTGTTCGATCACCACCACCGTGTGCCCCTCGCCGACGAGCTGGTCGAGGACGCCGAGCAGGGTGGCGATGTCCCGCAGGTGCAGGCCCGTGGTGGGCTCGTCCAGGACGTAGAGCGCCGGCTCGGCTGCCTCGCGCAGTTCCCGCGCGATCTTCACCCGCTGGCACTCGCCGCCGGACAGCGTGGTCAGCGGCTGGCCGAGGCGCAGGTAGCCGAGGCCGGCCCGGTCGAGGTGGCGCAGCCCGTCGCGGATGCGCCGGTCGGGCAGCCGGTCGAGCGCGTCGGCGATGGTCAGGTCGTCGAGGTCGGCGATGGACAGGCCGTTCACCCGGTGGCGGAGCACCTCCTCGGTGAAGCGCCGGCCGTGGCAGGTCTCGCAGACGCTTTCCTGGCCGTCCATGAAGGCGAGGTCCGTGTAGATCACGCCGAGCCCCTTGCAGTCGGGGCAGGCGCCGTCGGAGTTGGCGCTGAACATCCCGGCCGGCAGGCCGCTGTGCCGGGCGAACAGTTTCCGCACGGCCCCGGCGATGCCGGTGTAGGTGACGGGGGTGGAGCGGCGGTTGACGCTGACCGGCCGCTGGTCGATGACGATCGCCGAGTGCTGGGCGCCCAGCTCGGCGGCGAGGCTGGACTTGCCCGAGCCGGCGACCCCGGTCAGCGCGGTGAGCACCCCGGCCGGCACGTCCACGGTCAGGTTCCTGAGGTTGTTGCGGGTGGCGCCGGCCACCGTGATCACGCCCTGGGGCGGGCGCGGCGCCGTGGTGAGCGGCGTGCGGGCGGCCAGGGCCGCCGAGGTGGCGGTGCCGGCCGACCGGAGCCCGTCGAAGGAGCCCTGGAACACCAGCCGCCCGCCGCCGGCGCCCGCGTCCGGGCCGATCTCGACGATCTCGTCGGCGATCGCCATGACGGCGGGGTCGTGCTCGACGACCAGCACGGTGTTGCCCTTGTCGCGCAGCCGCCGCAGCAGGGCCGTCATGGAGGCGACGTCGTGCGGGTGCAGCCCGACGGTGGGCTCGTCGAAGACGTACAGCATCTCGACCAGGCTGCTGCCCAGGTGCTTGACGGTCTTGACGCGCTGCGACTCCCCGCCGGACAGCGTGGGGGTGGCGCGGCCGAGGTGCAGGTAGCCGAGCCCGATGGTGATCATGGCGCGCAGCTTGTCGCCGAGGGCCGCCACGACGGGCGCGACGGCCGGGTCCCGCACCTCGTCCACCAGGCCGGCGAGCTCGGTGATCTCCATGCGGGCCAGCTCGCCGATCGTGCGGCCGAGGACGGTGACGGCGCGGGCGGCCTCGTTGAGGCGGTCGCCATGGCAGTCGGGGCAGGTCTGCGACCGGGTGAAACGCTCGATGGTCTCCCGCTTGCGGTCGGACAGGTCGTCGGAGGTGTGCAGGTAGATGCGTTCGAAGCGCTCCACCACGCCCTCGTAGTCCTTCGGCGGCCGGGTGCCGAGCCGGGCGGCGTGCTCGCCGCCGTACAGCAGGGCCGCGCGCTCGTCGGGCGTCCAGTCGCGGAGCGGGGTGCCGGGGTCGAAGGCGCCGATGTCGGCGTACTGGGAGTACCAGTAGCCGCCGTTGCCGAACCCCGGCAGCAGGATCGCCCCTTCGGCGAGGGACCTGTCCAGGTCCAGGAACCGTTCGACGGCGCTCACGACGATCTCGCCGAGCCCGGAGCAGGACGGGCACATGCCGGCGGGGTCGTTGAAGGAGAACCGGTTGGACTCGCCCACGTGCGGAGTGCCGGCCCGGGAGAACAGCAGCCGCAGGTACGTCCAGGTGTCGGTGATGGTGCCGACCGTGGAGCGGGCGTTCCCGCCGATCCTGCGCTGGTCGATCAGCACGACAGGGGAGAGCCCGCCGATCTCGTCGGTCTCGGGACGGGTCCACCGGGGCAGCCGGTTGCGGGTGAACGGCGGGAACGTCTCGTTGAGCTGGTGTCCCGCCTCCGCGGCGATCGTGTCGAACACCAGCGACGACTTGCCCGACCCCGACACCCCGACGAACACGGTCAGCCGGCCGCGCTGGATGTCCACGTCCAGGCTCTTCAGGTTGTTGGTCCGGGCGCCCCGGATGCGGATGAACTTCGGCATGCGGACGACGCTACGAACAGATGTGGCCACATCCTGACCGCGTCCCGGGGAAGACTGGGGGACATGGCGGACGTCACCCAGCGCATCCTCGCCCTGCTGGCCACGTTGCAGACCGGAAGGGCGTTCACCGCCGACGAGCTCGTCGCCCGGCTCGACGTCAGCCCCCGCACCCTGCGCCGCGACGTCGACCGCCTGCGCGCCTACGGCTACCCGGTGCGGACCCGCCCCGGCCCCGGCGGCCACTACCGGCTCGTCGCGGGCGGCGCGCTGCCGCCGCTCGTGCTCGACGACGACGAGGCGATCGCCACCCTCCTCGGGCTCGCCACCCTCGCCGCGACGGGCCGCGCCGCCGGGGGCAGCGTGGACGAGGCCGCCACCCGCGCCTACGGCAAGGTCGACCAGTACCTGCCGAAGCGGCTGCGGCACCGGGCCTCCCACCTGCGGGCGAGCCTCGAGACGAGCGCCACGCGGGCTCCGAGCGTCAGCGCCGACGTCCTGGCCGAGCTGGCCGAGGCGATCCAGCGCCGGCTCGTCGTCGCCTTCGACTACACCGGCAAGGACGGCGCGGTCACCTCCCGCCGGGCGGAGCCCTACCGGCACGTGCACCACAACCTGCGCTGGTACCTGCTCGCGTGGGACACCGCCAAGGACGACTGGCGGGTCTTCCGCCTCGACCGCGTCACCGGCCTGCGCGTCTCCACCAGCACGTACGAGCCCCGCCCCCTGCCCGCCGGCACCGCGCTCGACTACCTGCGCCAGGGCCTCGGCAAGGACCGCGAGCGCGTCGTCCTCACCGTCGAGGCGCCCCTGGCCGACGTCGCCGACGCGTTCGCCTACCAGGACGCCGACCTGGAGGCACTGGGGGAGCGGCGGACCAGGGCCGTGCTGGCGCTCGACACCTGGCAGTGGCTGCTGCTCAGCCTCGCGTTCCTGGACGCCCCCTTCACCGTCGAGGAGCCGGCCCGTTTCCGCGCCGCGCTCCGGTCCTTCGGCGCGCGGCTGACCGGCGGGGGCGGCCCCCCGCAGCCGGGCGCGTAGAACGACAAATCGGCCACGGCGTTCCGCGAGCGGTTCAAGGCCGTGGCCGGCGTCACGCCGCAGTCCTACCGCGCCTCGTTCCGGACGCCTTCCGGACGGGCGCGCGCTGACCGGGGGTCACGCGGCCACCTTGTCCAGGAAGGCGTCCAGGTTTCGCCGGGTGCGGGCGAGCTTGTCGTCCAGGGTGAGGGACTCGTCCACGACGCCGCCGCCCGCGGCCTCCTTCCGGCCGCGCAGGTAGAGGGAGCAGGCGAGGTCGGCGTGACGGTCTCGGCGCTCGCCCGCCGCTTCGGGGTCAAGCCCGCCGCGCTGTACTCCCACGTCAGGGACGTCCAGGAGCTGCGCGTACGGGTGGCCGTCCTGGGGCTGGCCGAGCTCGCCGAGCGGGCCGCCGCCGCCCTCGCCGGCCGCGCCGGCAAGGACGCCCTGGTGGCCTTCGCCGACGCCTACCGCGGCTACGCCAAGGAACACCCCGGCAGGTACGCCGCCGCGCAGATCCAACTCGACGACGAGACCGCCCACGCCAGCGCCGCCCGCAGGCACGCCGAGATGACCCGGGCCATCCTGCGCGGCTACGACCTGCCCGAGCCCGCCCAGACCGACGCCGTGCGCATGCTGCACAGCACCTTCCACGGCTTCGTCAGCCTGGAGACGCAGGGCGGCTTCAGCCGCACCGCGCGCGAGGCGGACGTGTCCTGGGCGAGAACCCTCGACGCCCTCGACTCCGTGCTGCGCAACTGGCCGCCCGAGGAGTGAGCCCGAGGATCGAGGAGGGTCAGGCGGCGTAGTTCGGGTAGCCGTAGCCGGCGACCTGCGAGGTCGGGCGGACCCGCTCCTCGACCTTGCCATTGCCCGTGTTGCCCTCGATCGTGGAGATCGTGCCGTCGCCGTTGTCCTTGACGACGAAACCGACGTGGTCGATGGCGCTCAGGCTCTTGCTGCCGCTCCAGGAGAAGAACACGACGGCGCCGGGCCTGGCCTCGCTGCCCCAGCGGTCGTTGGCGGCGAACCACTTGGCGTGGGCGACGGTGTAGGCGTCCCAGCCGACCTGCGAGCGGGCGCCGCTCTCCTCGCCGACCCAGGAGACGAACATCGAGCACCAGGGGGCGTTCAGGTAGGCGTTCCTGTTGCCGCCGTCGCGCACGACGGTCTCGCCGGCGCGGGCCGAGTCGGCGTACCAGCGCTGGAACTTGGTGCCGCCGCCGGCGGTGTTCTCGGACGTGCCCACCTGGGCGCGGGCGAGGTCAAGGACCTGCTGGGCGGTGACGTTCACGCGCGCGTCGCGGTTGCTGACGCCCTGCTGGGCGGCGGCGGCGGCCGCGGGCCGCGCGGGAGCACTGTCGGCGGCCGCGGTCACGGCGGCGGTGGCGCCCAGGGCGGAGACGGCGAGGGCGCCGCTCAGCGCCAGCTTGGCGGCGTTCAGCTTCGGGGCACGGATGAAACGGCTGATGGCCATGAAGGGACTGCTCCTTTGCGCTTCCATGCCGCTTACCGGGTTAGCTGACGGGTTCGGGCGTGCGGAAGCTGCCCTACGGCACGCGGACGTGCCGATTCACCCCGGTGGAGAACGGGTCCCCGGTTCCGCCAGTGGCGGATTCAGCGGCCACGGGCATCGGACGCCCGCGGTGGGAGTGGGATCGAACGCGGCGCCCGCGATGCGGACGCAGGTGAGCGCGGCCCTCTGGTCACTCGCTCCAAGGCTGAGGTCTGGGCCTGCCCACGGAACTGTACAACACCCCTCTGACCTGCGTAATTCCCCGGTCACGAAATCCTCATGACGGGCGGCGAAGGTAACGTGCCGGTGTGCTCTCAGCCGCGTTCCGGTCCGAGCGCGGCGGCCACGGCCCGCCCGCATCGTGCCGATGGCGAGATGGGCCAGAGCCGGCGCATCAGCGTGACCTGCTCCTCGATCCGCCTGCCGAGCGCCTTGGGCAGGTGAGAACATCGTTCATGACCAAGCCCCTCACCCAGATGAGCGAGCGCGAGTACTTCGCCACCATCAGACGCCGCCTAGGGATGTTCGTCATCGGCGGTCGACTGGCAGGCCTGGAGGCATTCCTTGAAGGCTATGACCAGCACGCCAAGCGCCACGGCGGCCCTGGCCTGCGGGGGTGGACGGAATGGCTCATCGCCCGTCGCGGCGAGACCTGCAGTCACCACTGGTCAGGACAGGTACGCCACATCGCTCTCGCCACCTGGGACCACTGGGAGCTCTCCGCCGATCAGGAAGAACTCGTCATCGACACCCTGTTCACCCTCCTCGACGAGTACCTCGCCGAACGCGAAGCGGCTTCCACTCCCTGATCGCAATCCCAGCCGGGGGCAGGCCACATGTCAGGTGATCGGAGATTCCACCAGCTGCGACAGCGACTGGTTGGAGGCCGAGTGCACTGATCAGCGGTAGCCCGCCGATCGCGAACCGCAGGCGGCGTCGGGCTCAATCGCCTGATCGACCGCCGAGATCCGCGGACAGTGCCGCGTAGATGTACTCGCTGCCCCAGCGATCCCCGTCGAGGTCGTTCTCGACCAGGTGCGCCTCCCGGCGCATCCCGAGGCGTTCGCAGACCCGCACGGACCCGGTGTTCTCCACATCCAGCCGTGCGTAGAGCCGGTGCACGCCCAGCTTGTCGAAGGCGAGCCTGGCCAGCGCCGCGGCTGCCTCGGTCGCGTAGCCGTGCCCCTGGTGACGTGGGTCGAGAGTCCAGCCGATCTCGGCCTGGGCGGCGCGGGCATCGGCCAGTTTGAGACTCACTTCGCCAAGGAGGCCGGGCTCACCGGGCCGGCAGACGGCAAGCGCGAACTTGTCCCCGTCGGCGCGCCAGGCCGTCTGCGCCGCACGCTCTGCGGCAACCTCCTCGCTGCGCTCGCGCGTGTGCGGCGGCCGGTACAGGTAGCGTGCCACGCTCGGAAGGCTTTGGTAGGCGTACAGGTCGTCGGCGTCGCCGGGAGTGAACAGACGCAGCGACAGCCGGGGCGTGGTTATCGGCAGCAGCGAGGCGATGTCCATGTGGACCTCCGGAGACGCGCATGTGGATCAAGTCGCGCGACTGATGATCGCATCAGGACTGCTGGGCAGCCACTCCTTTTCCAAGCGGCGCTCGACACGGCCATATGAGAGATAAGGCGTGGGTTGAGCCTGTCCGTCGTGCGAGATCGATCTTCCCTCCCATCGTCCGGGCCGGCAGCGCCTGGCCCGGGATCGCCGCGCCGGTCGGGGCTCGCGGTTTGGGCCTCAGGGCCCCGGGCAGCAGGAGTCGTGATTCATGGGGATCACCAGGGGGTGCGGTGCCGACGTCGTCCGAGCTTGTCATCCGTCGCGGGGGAGGAGCCTGATGCGCCTGCCCGCCGCCCGCGGCCCCGTCACCGGGGAGCTCTTCGAGCGCCTCGCCGGGCCGCCGGGCGACCTGGAGCCGCCGCTGGTGACGCCGCGGCCCTGCGCCGCGGCCCTGGAGGACGGCGACCTGCAGCTCGCCCTGTTCGCCTGCTACGAGCTGCACTACCGCGGCTTCGACGACGTGGACGACCGCTGGGAGTGGCAGCCGTCGCTCCTGGGGTTCCGGCGCGAGCTCGAACGCTGCCTGGAGGGCGCGCTCGCGGACGCCGTCCCGAGGCCCGCGCCGCCGCCGCCCCAGCACGTCCGCCGGGCGCTGAAGGAACTGGTCGCCCACGACGAGCAGCAGGGGCCGGGCCTGGCGGCGTATCTGCAGCGCGAGGCCGGGCTCGACCGGTTCAGGGAGTTCGTCGTCCACCGCTCGATCTACCACCTGAAAGAGGCCGACCCGCACACCTGGGGCATCCCGCGCCTGCACGGCGGGCCCAAGGCCGCGCTGGTCGAGGTCCAGATCGACGAGTACGGCGGCGGCAGCGCCGGGCGCATGCACGCCGAGCTGTTCAGCACCACCATGACCGCCCTGGGCCTGGACGCCTCCTACGGCGCCTACCTGGGGCGGGTGCCGGGGATCACGCTGGCGATCTCCAACGTCATGTCGCTGTTCGGGCTGCACCGACGGTTGCGCGGCGCGCTGGCCGGGCACCTCGCCGCGCTGGAGATGACCTCGTCGCTGCCCAACCGCCGCTACGCCACGGCCCTGCGTCGCCTCGGCGGGGACGCCGAGGCGACGCGTTTCTACGACGAGCACGTCCAGGCCGACGCCGTGCACGAGCAGATCGCCGCGCACGACCTGTGCACCGGCCTCGCCACGCAGGAGCCGTCGCTGACCGGCGACATCCTGTACGGCGCGGCGTGCGCGCTGGCCGTCGAGCGGCTGTGGGCGGAGCACGTGCTGGGCCGCTGGCGGCAGGGCGCGACCTCGCTGGAGGACGAGACGGTCGCCGCCTGACGTCCCGTACGCCGGTGGCCGGCTTCGCCCTCCGGGGCCGGAGAAGGCCGCGGAGGGCTGTTTCTCCGGCTCAGCGCGGCGCGATTCTGGTGCGTACGCCCGAGAACTCGAAGTCGTAGACCACGCGGTTGACCTGAAGCCCGTCGACGGCACCGACGAAGGCGGTGTCCCGGCCCTTGCTGATGCCGAGGCTGTAGCTGATCACCGCATTGGGCATCCGGGCCTTCAGCTCCTGGAACGTGCAGGGAGTGGCCTGGGTGCAGCCGATCGTGGTGCCGGTGGACCCGGTGGCCCACCACCGGTTTCCGGCAGCGGTGGCATCGTAGCGCTGCCACACGTTGGCCGTCGGCGTGGCCGGAGCCGACGGGCTGGTGGACTGGTCGGGCTGGTAGACCAGACTCGTGTAGTTCGACGTCCCGACGTTGGGGTCGGCCTCGATGGTGATGTTCGGCAGGACCACCGACGAGATGTTGTCGGTGCCCGCGAACACCCAGTAACGAAGGATGTCGATGGAGGAGAGCCGCTGCCCGGCGAAGTTCGTCTCGTTGCCGAAGGCGATTTTCTCGCCGGTGTCGACGATGAGGCCCAGGCTGCCGTCACCGTAGGGCGGTGACTGGGTGGCGGGGAAGGTGGCGGAGGTTCGCCCCCAAGGGCCGTCGCGGAAAACCGCGTTCGGGCTGCCGTAGGTATTGCGGCCGATAATTCCCCATTTGTCGCTGGAGAGATTGACCAGCGGGACCCGATTGACGCGCGTGGTCCCCGGGGTGACGGTCTCCTGCGGCGCCGGCTCCGCCGACCTCGGCTGTGCCGGCTCCTGTGCGACGGCCGGTTGTGCGACACCCGCGATCAGGGCCGCCGCGGCCGCGAGAACAAGGCCGGAAATCGGCCACACTGACTTTTCTGACTTTTTCACTTTCACCTCAAGGAAGGAGAATCTGCCGCCTGGCCCTGCTCTTCGCGACGAAAGAGCGATAAGGGGCGAGGGTCGTTTCTCGTCGCCACTGACACAGGCTGCCCCAGTTATAGCCAGCCGTCGCTTCCGCCACTCTCTGCTCATCCGCTTTTTGCGGGGACTTTGCCCGGGATGGGATTGTTCGGATGGTCCGCAGCCGCGCTCGCCCCCGCCGGCCGGTCGTGAGGCCCGTGTGATCAGCTGGGGAGGGTTCCGTCCCGCGCAGCCCGCCACCAGTACGACGGCCGCCGCAACGTGCCCTCGACCCGCTCGTCGCTCTTGAGCAGGTCCAGCAGCGCCTGGCTGAACTCCGGGCGGACGGCGCACGTGCAGCCGCGCCCGGCGAGGACCGCCGCCGCCAGGTCGCGCGTGCGCAGCTCCCGGCCGTCGGCGAGCGCGGCGAGCACCTCCGGCATCGCCGCCGCGGCCGGCGTGCCGCCCTCACCGCAGTCGTGCGCGCCCGGCTGTTCCGACAGGTACGCGTCCAGGCGGGTCAGGAACTCGGAGGAGGAGGACGTCACGTCCTCCGCGCCCGTCCTCGGCGAGGTTCGCGCCTGCTCGTGCTGGTCGAGCCGCCTGCGCTGACGTCTGATGCGGTTACCCTTTCCCATGATCAAGGGACAGTAGCCGCTCGCCGCCGGCCGGAGCGCGGGGCAACGCCCGGCGCGATCGGCAAGATTGCGTCAAACGCCGGCCCGGACCTCACGCGGCCGGACGGCGGCTCGCCTCGTGCGTGTCGCGGGTCAGGTCGACGAGCACGTCCACGTCGGCGACGATCACGACGGCGTAGGCGATGGCGGGGGACAGGACGGCGGGACCGGCCAGCTCCTCCAGCGACAGCGCGCGGTGGCGCTGGGCGGGCACGACCGTCCGGTACGGGCCGAGCGGCGGCCGGCCCTCGGCGCAGAAGGTGAGTTCGACGCCGGCGGTGCGCGGCCCGACGTTGAACAGGTGAAGGCGGTCCCCGGGCGCCCAGCCCTCGGTGACCGCCATCCGCTCGGCTCCGACCAACGTCCTCATGCGCGACTCCCGTGGTCCTGGTGAACTCCGCGATGCCGCTACCCAGACAAGCCCGTCTCTATCAGGCGTCCTTGCTGGGCAGGTGACAGACATGGAGACCGAACCGGGACGGGGGCGCGACAGCGGAGGCTCCCCGCTCGGCCGCATCGTGCGGAGCGGGGCGGCGGCGATCGCCAACATCCACCGGCAGGGCCTCGGACGCTGGCTGCAGATGGAGCGCGAGGACCTCATCCAGACGATCAAGGTGACGGTGGCGTGCGTGTTCGGCTGGTGGCTGGCCGCGTACGTGCTGAAGGTCGACCTGGCGGTGCTCGTGCCCATCGGCGTGCTGCTGACGGTCTCCGCCACCGCGTACGACACCGTGGTCCGGGGCGTTCAGCAGGTCGGCGCGGTCTTCGTCGGCATGGCGGCGGCGATGACGCTGATCTGGCTGATGGGCGTCAACGGCCTGACCCTGGGCGTGCTCGTGCTGGCGGGCCTGGTGCTGACCCGCCTGCTCAACCTGCCCGAACGCAACGTGCAGATCCCGATCACGGCGCTGCTGGTGCTCGCGCTGGGCAAGACCTACGGCTTCGCCCGCCTGGGCGACGTGCTGCTGGGCGCGGTCATCGGCATCGCCGCGAACCTGCTGATCCTGCCGCCGCGCTTCGTCGACACCGCGTTGCGTGAACTGAGCGACCTGTCCGGCGAGCTGTCGGAGCTGGCCCACGACATCTCCCGCGGCCTGCGCTCCGAATGGGACAAGGACATGGCCGAGGACTGGCTGGGCCGGGCCAGGGACCTGTCGCGGCGCCTGGAGCAGACCAAGGAGACGAGTGACCAGGCGGAGGAGTCGGTACGCCTGTCGCTGCGCCGCCGCCGCTACGACCGCCGCCTGCGTCAGGTGGCCGAGGCCGCGACCTGCCTGGACCACGCCTGCCACCAGTTGAGGGGCGTCGCCAGGGGCCTGGCGGACCTCGTGTCGGGGGTGCGCGGGCTGCCGGCGCAGGAGGCGGCCGAGATTCCCCGCCCGCTGTCGGAGGAGGTGGACGCGCTGTCGCGGCTGTTCGGCGCGTTCGGGCGGCTGCAGCTCGGCCGCGGACGCGAGGAGGCCATGCGGGAGCTGCGCGAGGCCCTGCGCGACGGCGAGCGCCAGCAGCACGTCTCCCAGTCGATGTTCGGCCGGACGCGCGACGACCGGCTGCGGACGCTGCAGGGGGCGCTGCTGGAGGACTGCGCGCGCATCCGGCACGAGTTCGACCCCGACCACGGGCCGCACCGCGACGCCTTCCCCCGGCCGGCGGCCAGGAACTCCCGGGAGGAGTCAGCCTAGGTCGGGGTGGGGGACGTACCGGTCGGGGCGCAGACGGGTGAGCGCGGTCTCGTCGGCCATGAACGTGTCCTGGTCGGCGATGCGCCAGCCCGCACCCAGCAGCAGGGGCACGAGGGGGTGCGGGCCGGGGACGGCGATCCGCCCGCTCCCCGCGCCGGTGGCGGCCAGGGCGCCGAGCACCGCGTCGGCGCAGTCGCGCGGCGTGACGCCGCCCGCCGGCTGGCGAAGGTGACCTTCGGCCCGTCGCCGGCCAGCAGCTCGGCCAGCAGGCTCCGCCCGACGCCACCGGACTGCCGCTCGGGCAGCACGAACAGGTCACCGAGGTGCGTGAGGTCCGCACGCCGCAGCGTCCCCCCGAACCCGGCGGCGGCCCCGTCGCCCTGGGCGATCAGGAGGGTGCCGAACGCGCGCTCGGCGTCCAGGAAGTCGGCACCCTGCGGCCAGCCGGACAGCAGCCCGAACCGGCGGGCGATGCGCCGCACGGCGGGCATGTCCGCGTCCGTGGCGGCGCGCACCGCCGGCCGTGGTTCCGCGCTCACCGGCGGGGAGCGGGGGAGAGGGCCACGTCCTCGGAGCTCGTGACGGGCCCGGCGGGCACGTCGTCGCGCACCTGCGCGGCGGTGATGGCGACGGTGGTGACGATGTCGGCGACCGTCGCGCCCCTGGACAGGTCGTTGACCGGCTTGCGCAGGTTCTGCAGCACCGGCCCCACCGCGACGGCGCCGGCGCTGCGCTGCACCGCCTTGTAGAGGTTGTTGCCGGTGTTGAGGTCGGGCACCACGAAGACGGTGGCGCGGCCGGCCACCTCGCTGCCCGGCATCTTGGCGTGGGCGACGGCGGGGTCGATGGCGGCGTCGTACTGGATGGGGCCCTCCACCGGCAGGTCGGGGCGGCTCCGGCGCACCAGCTCGGTCGCCTCCCGCACCTTGTCGACGTCCGCGCCCGCGCCGGAGGCCCCCGTCGAGTACGACAACATCGCGATCCGCGGCTCCACGCCGAACAGCGCGGCCGTGCGGGCCGAGGCGATCGCGATGTCGGCGAGCTGGGCGGCGTCCGGGTCGGGGTTGACGGCGCAGTCGCCGTACACCAGGACCCGGTCGGCCAGGCACATGAAGAACACGCTGGAGACCAGCCCGAGGCGCAGCAGCTCGAACGCGGGCCTGATGGTGTGCGCGGTGGTGTGCGCGGCCCCCGACACCATGCCGTCGGCCAGGCCGAGGTGCACCATGAGCGTGCCGAAGTAGGACACGTCGGTGACGGCGTCGCGGGCCAGCTCGACGGTGACGCCCTTGTGGGCGCGGAGGGAGGCGTACTCGCGGGCGAAGCGCTCGCGCAGCTCGGGGTCGAACGGGCTGATCACGGAGGCCCCGTCGAGGTCCAGGCCGAGCTGGGCCGCCTGCGCCGCGATGCGCTCGCGGTCGCCGAGCAGGGTCAGCTCGGCGACGCCGCGGCGCAGCAGCACCTCGGCGGCGCGCAGGATGCGCGGCTCGTCGCCCTCGGGCAGCACGATGTGGCGGCGGTGGGCCCGTGCCCGGTCCAGCAGCTCGTACTCGAACATCAGCGGCGTGACGACGTCGGTCCTGGCGATGGCCAGCCGGTCCAGCAGCACCTGGCCGTCGACGTGCTCGGCGAACAGCCGCAGCGCCGTGTCGATCTTCCCCTCGGCGGCGGGCGTGAAGCGGCCCTGCACGGCCGACAGGCGGGTCGCCGTGTCGAAGGTGTCGCGGTCGGTGGCGATCACCGGCAGGGGGATGACCATGCCGCGCAGCAGGCGCTCGACCGGGGAGGGCAGCTCCGTGCCGCCGGTCATGATCACCGCGGACAGGGAGGGGAAGCCCGGCGCGGTGTGGGCGGCGATCAGGCCGGGCAGCAGCGCGGCGGCCCGGTCGGACGGGATGATGAGCGCGGTGCCCTCGGTGTAGCGGTCGAGGATGTTGGGCAGCGACATGGCGCCCACCATCAGGCCGCTCGCCTCGCGGCCGAGCCCCTCGCGCTCGCCCAGGAAGAACGCGCCGTCGCAGGCCTGCAGCAGGTCGGCGACGGTGGGGGCGCGCAGGGACGCCGCCTCGGGCAGCACGAACACGGGTGTCGGGTGCTTCAGCGCGGCGGGCAGCCCGGCCGGCGCCTCCGCGCGGGTGACGACGACGGCGAGCTCGCGGGCGTGGTGGTGGGCGAGCTGCCGCGACGACAGCTCCACGGCGGCGGCCACCTCGTCGGTGGTGCGGCCCCGGGCGCTGACCACGTTGAGCACGGGCGTGCCCAGGTCGGCGGCGAGCCGGGCGTTGAACTCGAACTCGGTCGGCGCGCCCACGTCGGTGTAGTCGGTGCCGACGACGACCACGGCCGCGCAGCGCCCGGCCAGCTCCCGGTAGCGGGCCACGATGTCGCCCGCGGCGCGGTCGGCGTCGGCGTGCACCTCGTCGTAGGTGACCCCGGCGCAGGCGTCGTAGGGGAGGCCGAGCTGGAAGCGGCTGCGGATGGTGTTGATGAGGTTGTCCTCGCGGCCGGCCCGCACCACGGGCCGGAACACGCCCACCGTGCCCACCTGCCGGGACAGCAGCTCCACCATGCCGAGGGCGACCGTGCCCTTGTTGCTCTCCGCCTCGCCCGCCGCGACGTACACCGCACGTGTCATGCGCCCCATTCTGGCCCGTCGCCGGAGGTGGATCGTACGTTTATCCGGTGGCGGCCGGTTCCGCGCGGTGTCTAGGGTCGCGTCATGGCAGAGGAGTTCGAGGACCCGCGGCTGGCCGCCGTGTACGACCCGCTCGACCCCGACCGCTCCGACCTCCTCGTCTACGCGGCGATCGCGGCCGAGCTGGGCGCGCGCAGCGTGCTGGACGTCGGCTGCGGCACCGGGACGTTCGCGCTGATGCTGGCCGCGCGCGGCCTGGAGGTGACCGGCGTCGACCCCGCGGAGGCGTCGCTGGCCGTCGCCCGCGCCAAGCCGGGCGCCGAGCGGGTGCGCTGGATCCACGGCGACGCCCGCGCGCTGCCGCCGATGGCCGTGGACCTGGCCACGATGACCGCGAACGTCGCCCAGGCGATCGCCGAGCCGGACGACTGGTCGGCCACCCTGGACGAGGTGCGCCGGGCGCTGCGGCCGGGCGGGCGCCTGGTGTTCGAGACGCGGGTGCCGGCCCGCCGGGCGTGGCTGGCGTGGAACCGCGCGGACTCGTACCGGGTGGCCGACGTCGAGGGCGTGGGCCGGATCGAGCAGTGGTTCGACCTGCTCGACGTCAGCGGCCCGCTGGTCACCTCCCGCGGGACGTGGGTGTTCGCGGCCGACGGTGCGGTGCTGACATCACAGTTGACGCTGCGCTTCCGCGAGCGGGAGGAGGTCGAGCGGGACCTCGACGCGCACGGATACGCCCTGGACGAGGTCCGCGACGCCCCGGACCGGCCGGGCCGCGAGTACGTGTTCCTGGCCCGCGTCCGGTGACGCTATGTGACGGCGGAGGTGACAGAACCCTGCCTTGACGTCACTCTGCGTGACGAGCGAGAGTGAGAGACGTCAACGCCCACCCACAAGGGGGCCGGCCGGTCTTCTTCCCTGGTCCACACCGGCCGGCCCCTCCCTCCTGGGAGCCGGCGTCAGCTCGCCTGGCCGGTCGGCATGAGGGTGACCTGCTGCAGGTTCGCCCGGGGCGGCAGGCTCGCGAGGAAGCCGATCGTGCGGGCGACGTCCTGCGGCGCCAGCCACTCCATCGCCTGCCTGGCCCCCTCCAGCCAGGCCCGCGCCCCTTCGTCGGTGACGTGGTCCTGCAGCTCGGTCGCGACGATGCCGGGCTCGATCGCCGACACCCGGACGTTCTTCGCCCCCAGCTCGGTCCGCAGGTGCCGGGACAGGTGGGTGACGTACGCCTTGGTCGCGGCGTAGACGGCGAAGTTCGGGAAGATGTTCTGCGCCGCGATGGACGAGGTGTTGACCAGGTCGGCCACGCCGCGCTCGGCGGCCGTCTTGACCAGCTGGGGGACGAACGCCCCGATGACGTTCATCAGCCCCGTGATGTTGAGGTCGATCTGGTGCCGCCACTGGTCGGTGGCCAGCTCCTCCACGGGCGCGGGCAGCATGACGCCGGCGTTGTTGAACAGCAGGTCGGCGCCGCCCAGTTCGTTCGCGACGCGGTCGGCGGCGGCGCGCACCGACGCCTCGTCGGTCACGTCGGCGGCGAGGGCCAGAGCCTGCCCGCCGGCCCGCGTGACGCGGTCGGCCAGGGCGTCGAGGCGCTCGGCGCGCCGGGCCAGGACGACGACGTGCGCGCCCAGCTCGGCCAGGTGCTCGGCGGTGGCCTCGCCGATGCCGCTGGAGGCGCCGGTGACGACCGCGACGCGGCCGGCGAGGGGACGGGCGAAGGTGTGGATGGTCATGAGAGGTGAGCCCTTTCGGTGTCCTGTGCGGGGTTCCGCCTCTTCAGCACACCAGCCGGCGACCCCCTGCGGAGGGGCCCGGAGCTGCCCTGACCAGGCAGGTTCCCTGGAGGCAGGTACTGGCAGGGCCACCTTCGACGGGAGCCGCGGCGTCCGGTCCGGCCACAATGGGAGGCATGGACCGTAGCCGCGAGTCGCTGCAGCCGCCGGGGGATCCGGACCAGACGTTGTGCGTCTACAACGTGGAGTCGGGCTCCGCGACCGAGCAGGCCCTGCGCCTGCTCGCCGGCTGGACGGCGCCGTCGCTGCCCGGCCATGAGCTCAGTTATGAATCTACAATGTAAAGGCGCCGGGTTCGCGCATCCCTCCCAAGATCAACATCGGAACGGGCTTCGCCCGTACGCCAGCCGCGAACCCCGCTGAGCGGGCCGGGTTCCGCTCCTACGATGTCGGCCATGGTGATGATCGACGGTCTGGCGTGTGAGGAGATCGGCGAGGGGTCCGCGGTGGTGCTGGTCCACGCGGGCATCGCCGACCGGCGCATGTGGAGGCGTCAGCGTGAGGTGTTGTCCGCTCGTCATCGGGTGATCAGTTATGACTGGCGGGGGTACGGCGAGTCGGCTGATCCGGTGGGTGAGGTCGTGCATCACCGGGACCTGTTGCGGGTGATGGACGGGCTCGGTGTGGAGCGGGCGGTGCTGGTGGGCGGTTCGATGGGCGGCTCCCACGCGGTGGAGGCGGCGTTGGTGGCGCCGGACCGGGTGGCGGGGCTGGTGTTGATCGCTTCGGGGTTGTCGGGTCATGTGTGGCCGGAGGACATGCTGGCGCAGGCGCGGGAGCGGGTGCACAGTACGGTTCCCGCTGATCGGCTGGCTCTTTACAGGAGCGGCACGGCGGAGCGGGTGCTTGCCGAGGATGTCGGGGCGTTCGCTCGTGCGCATGTGTTGTGGCAGGTGGCGGGGCCGGATCGGGGGGTGGACGACCTGGATCCGGAGGTGTGGGAGCTGGCGGTGGCGATGATGTGCGGGGTGTTCGAGCGGTCGTGGAGTTGTCCGCCGGTGTCTGAGCGGCATCTGTCGGCGGAGGGCCGGCTGGGTGAGGTCGGTTGTCCTGCTCTGGTGGTGAACGGGTTGGCGGATGTGCCGGGGATTCAGGAGGTGTCGGGGTTGCTGGTGGAGGGGATCAGGGGTGCGCGGCGGCTTGATCTGGCGGGGACGGGGCATTTGCCGCCGTTGGAGCGGCCGGCGGAGGTGAATGCGGCGTTGGTCGGGTTTTTGGCGGGTTTGGGGTGGTGAGTGGTGGGTCAGGATGCGCTGACGACGGTTCTGCTGGACGGGCTCAGGTGAGGACGCAGCGGGTGCCGGTGTAGATCGTCGGCATGCACTTGTTGCAGTGGACGCACAGGGAGCGGGTGGCCGGGTCGGTCCTGAGGCGGTTGACGAGGTCGGGTTCGCGCAGGAGGGCGCGGGCCATGGCGACGAAGGCGAAGCCCTCGTCCATGGCGAGGTCCATGGTGGCGCGCTGGCTGATGCCGCCGAGCAGGATCAGGGGTGTCTTGAGGGTGGCGCGGAAGCGGCGGGCGGAGTCGAGCAGGTACGCCTCCTGGTAGGGGTAGGCGCGGATGAAGCGTTCGCCGGCGAGTTTGATGCCGAGGCGGGCGGGTTGTTTGAAGTTGGCGGCGAATTCGTGGATGGGGGCGTCGCCGCGGAAGAGGTACATGGGGTTGAGCAGGGAACTGCCGGCGGTGAGTTCGAGGGCGTCGAGGCTGCCGTCGTGTTCGAGCCATTGGGCGACCTGGAGGCTTTCCTCGATGGTGAGGCCGCCGCGTACGCCGTCGTCCATGTTGAGTTTGGCGAGGATGGCGATGCGGTCGCCGACGGCGTCGCGGACGGCGCGGGCGGCGGCGAGGGCGACTTTGGCGCGGTTGGGGAGGGGGCCGCCGTATTCGTCGTCGCGTTTGTTGAGGCGTGGGGAGAGGAAGGCGCTGGCGAAGTAGTTGTGGCCGAGGTGGATCTCGACGGCGTCGAAGCCGGCTTCGGCGGCGAGGCGGGCGGCGGTGGCGTGGGCGGCGGTGATGCGTTGGATGTCGGCGGTGGTGGCGCGCCGGGTCATGGCGAGGGCCTGGGGGTTGAACGCGGCTGAGGGGGCGAGGGCGGGCAGGCGGTTGGACTTGCTGTTGGCGACGGGGCCGGCGTGGCCGATCTGGGCGGAGGCGGCGGCGCCTTCGGCGTGTACGGCGTCGGTGAGGCGGCGCAGGCCGGGCAGGGCGTCGGGGCGCATCCAGATCTGGCGGCGTTCGGTGCGGCCTTCGGGGGCGACGGCGCAGTAGGCGACGGTGGTCATGGCGGCGCCGCCGGCGGCGTGGGCGCGGTGGAAGGCGATGAGGTCGTCGCTGACGAGGGCGTTTCTGGTCATGCCTTCGAAGGTGGCGGCCTTGATGATGCGGTTGCGCAGGGTGAGGGGGCCGAGCTTGGCGGGTTCGAACACGTCCATGTCGGGTCTCCGGGCGTCGGGGCCGCTTTCAGTGAATCACTGATGGGTGCGCGGTTGGAGAGCGACGGGGGCATTCTGCCGGTTGTCAGGGGTGTCCTTCGAGGTGGCCGCCGAGCCGGGTGTGGAGGGTGGTCAGGAGGTGGGGGTCGGCGACGATGGTCCATCGGTCGCCGGTGAGGTAGGTCCCGCCGTAGGGCTGGGCTTCGTCGAGCCAGGCGCGGGTGCCGTCCTGGGTGGCGAAGGTGAGGATGGTGTAGCGGCCGGTGGGGGTGTGGCAGGTGATCTGGCGGAGTTCGGTGGCGTCGACCTGGGTTTTCGGGTCTGTGCAGGCGACGGCTCGCAGGAGTTGTGCGGTGTCGGCCTGGGGGAGGGGTTCGTCGCCGGAGGGGTGCTGGTGGTGGCGTGTGGGGTGGGCGGTTTCGGTGAGGGCCGGGTCGGGGGTGAGGAAGGTGGTGGCGGCCAGGGTGAGGCCGATGAGGATCAGGCAGGTGGCCGTGATGGTGCGGAGGCGTTGCAGCGGGGGCATGTGGCCAGGTACGCGGGGCGCGGCCCTTTGGTTCAGCGAGTGCGTGAGTTGTCGCTGTGGCGGATGGCGGTGCGTACGGCGGTGTAGATGATGACCCACAGCAGGACGGCGGGGATGAGGAGGGTGAGGATGATCTCGGGTAAGCCGATGTTGACCATGTGAGGACTGTAGGGCGCCGGGGTTGAGGAATGTTTGACGTTTGGTGAAACGGGTGCGCCCGGCCGGTGGAGGGTCGGCCGGGCGCGGTGGGGGTGGGTCGGGTCAGGTGGTGGTGCGGGGGGAGGCTGCCCAGGTGTTGCAGGCGCCGGGTGAGCCGCTGTTGTAGCCGCGGGTCATCCAGGCGGCCTGGGTGGGTCCGCGGCCGTGGTCGTTCTGCGGCCAGGCCTTGGCGCCGTTCTGGCGGAACCATTCCACGGTGCCGTCCCACTCCTGTTCGGTGAAGAGGGATCCGCCGCGCTGGGTGGACATGAAGACGGCGGAGAAGCACTCGGCCTGGAGTTCGGAGTTGCGGGAGAGCTGGAGGCGTTGGGCCTTGCCGGCTCTGGCGTTGGCCGCGGCGTAGTAGTTCCAGATCTTGGAGATGTTCTGGACGTGGTGGCCGTACTCGTGGGCCATGAGGCGGGCGATTCCGAGGGGGAACGGCTGGCGTAGTTCCCGCTTGGTGATGAGCATGTACATGGTGCGGTCGCCGGAGCAGTAGAAGCCGGCGGCGCCGGTGGCCCAGCCGCCGCAGGCGTTGCCGACCTTGCGGGTGATGATGCGCAGGCGTGGCTTGGAGAAGGGCATGCCGGCCTTGCGGAACTGGGTGGCCCATGCCCTGTTGAGGCAGTCGGTGACGCGGGTCAGGAAGCGCCGGTAGGCGCTGGTGCTGCCGGTCGGGAGGGAGCCGGGGTTGCAGTTGACCTGGGCCAGGCGGCCGGTCCGGTAGATCCGGTTGTTGGTGGCGAGTCCCTTGTTCAGGGCGGTGGTGTTCGTGGTGGCGGTCTGCTGGGCCTGCGTCACCGAGGTGGTTCGGGAGCTGGCCGATGCGTTCGCGACGCCGGGGAAGGTGAACACCTGGGAGGTCGCGGCGACCGCGAGTGCCAGAGCGGCAGTTTTGAGCTTGGTGTGGTGGTTGTGATCCATAGGATCACAAAGACTAGGCCAAATGATGACCAAGGGGTGCGCACTTCGTAAAAGAGAAAGTGAGGGCACTTGGGGCACTCTGCCGGGGGCGTGCGGGGGGTCGAGGGGGCCGGGCACCGGGACCGGTCAGTGCGCGGACGGGTCCCGGTGGGCGGGCGGTCAGGCGTCGCTCGGCCTGTCCTGGTCGCCCGGCGTGTGGAGGGCGCTGCCCGCCTGCCATTCCGCCCATGACTTGGCCCACGGGTTGGGCCCGTTGCCGAACTGGAGCTTGTGCGAGGTGCCGACGACCTTGATGATGTCGCCGCGCTGGGTGAAGTTGTAGAACCAGCGGGCGTGGCCGGTGCTGGCGTTGACGCATCCGTGGCTGACGTTGCGGTGGCCCTGGTCGCCGACGGACCAGGGGGCGGCGTGGAAGAACATGCCGCTGTAGGTCATGCGGACGTTCCACCTGGTGCGTGAGCGGTACAGGCCCGGCTGGCCGATGGTGGCGGAGTCCATGATCATGTCGGGCACCTTCTCCTGGGCGATCATGGTGCCGGACCAGCTCTCGTAGCCGGGTTTGCCCAGGCTGACGGGGATGGTCCGGACGACCTTGCCGTTCTTGCGGACCACGGCGCGGTGGGCGCCGTTGCGGATCCTGGTGATGTGCTGGGGGCCGACGGTGAAGGTCACGCGGCGGTCCTTGGCGCCCCACACGCCGCGTCCGACGCGCAGCCCGGCCAGGTGGGCGACCACCGTGACCTCCTCGCCGGACGGCCAGTACGCGCGCGGCCGGTACTGCACCTCGCGGTCGCTCACCCAGCTCCAGGAGCCCTCGACGGGCTTGGACATCTCCACCGTCAGGGCGCGCTCGACCGCGGCGCGCTCCTCGCGTCCGGTGACCGGTCTCGACAGCTGGAGCTGGATCGGCATTCCGACGCCGACGCGCTCCCCGTCCAGCGGTGACATGCCGCCGTCCAGCACCCGTGCCGGTTTGAGGGTGGTGAACGTGGCCCGCTCGGTGACCTGCTTGCCGTCGGTGCCGACGGCCTGCACGCGCACGGTGTAGGCCGTGGACGGCTTCAGCGGCCACTGGGGCCGCCAGGTCCCGTCGGTGCCGGTGGTGCCGCTGATCTGGCGGCCGCCGGGGTCGGTGACGATGACGCCGGTGACCTGGCCGTCGGTGACCTTGACGTTGATGCCGGTGTCGGGGGCCACCTTCCGTGTGCCGTCGCCGGGCGTGATCAGCAGCCGGGCGGGGACGCCCCGCCGCTGCTGCTGGGGCGGTGGGGCGTCGGGGGCGCACGCGGCGGTCAGGAGCAGCACCGCCGTGCAGGCGCTGAGGAGTAGGGTGCCGCCGGTCCGCATCGTGAGTGCCTCCAGTTCCCGCAAAGTAGGCATAAGTGGGGCTAGGTGGCCCCTTATTGATACGGATAGCGCCATTCCCACTACTGACAGTAATCATGCGAAGATGTCGCGAACGGCGGCAGATGATCACAAGTCGGCCCGGCGGCCCTTCTAGCGGACGCGGTCGTAGACCAGGGCGATCTCGCCGAGTTCTCCGCACTCCTGGTGGGTGAGTCTCCACGTGGAGGCCGGCAGGCCGTCGTCGAACAGCCGCTGCCCGCCTCCGGCGATCTCCGGGAAGATCATGAGGTAGAGCCGGTCGAGCAGGTCGGCCGCCAGGAGCGGCTTGATGACGCTGGCGCTGCTGTTGACGAGGATGTCGCCCGCGCCGGCGGCCTTCAGTTCGGTGACGACGTCGGCCGCGGGGGCGTTGACCACGCGGGTGCGCTCCCACGGCGCCTCGGTCAGGGTGGTCGACAGGACCACCTTCTCCGTGCCGACCAGCCAGGTAGCGTATCCGCGATCACGCGGTTCGGCGTCGTCGTCCTCGGCGACCGAGGACCAGTAGCCCATGAACCCCTCGGCGTTGACCCGGCCGAGCAGTGCCGTCGTCGCGTTCTCCCAGATGCGGTTCATGTGGTCGCGCGCGACCTCGCTGGTCACGTAGGGGGCGAAGGCGGCGAAGTCGCCTGGCCCGCCGGGGCCGTGGTAGCGCCCGTCGAGGGTGAGGCTCAGGTTCGCGGTCACCTTGCGGCCGGTCAGGTCGGTCGGGTCGGTCGTTTCGGTCATGTCGTGCTCCTGGGGTTGTCGGCGGTGGTGCGGGGGGTGGCGAGGGTCGCGGCGAGCTTGTCGAGGCTCTGGCCGTAGCCGATCTCGATGCCCGCCACGAAGTCCGCGGACTCGACGGCGCTGTCGGTGATCCGGAAGTGGACGTCGAGGTCCGTGCCGGTGCCGGTGGGCCGGAGGCCGAGGTCGAGGTGGGCGGTGAAGGCGCGGGTGCCGTCGGGGAGCTCGGGGGAGAGCCGGTAGGCCAGGCGCTCGTGCGGCCGTACGTCGTCGACCACTCCGCGCGCCCGCCCGACGACCAGGTCGGAGCCGTCGGCGTCCTCGGCGTCGCGGTACTCGTGGACGATCCGGCCGCCCGGCCGGGCCTCGAAGACGAGCTCGGAGACGCGCAGGTCCTCCGGCGTCCACCAGCGGGCGAGCAGGTCGGCCTCGGTCAGGTGCCGCCAGACCTCCTCCGGCCGCCCGGCCAGGGACCGGTGGAAGGTGAACGAGCGGCCGTCGGCCCAGCCCGGCGCCTGGGCGGCGAGCCGTTCGGCGTGGACGTTGAGCCCGTAGCGGTCGTAGGTCTCGTGGGAGCCGCCGGCCTGGTCCGCGGTGTCGGCCAGCCGGGTGAGGGCGTCCGCCAGCTCCCGTAGCGGCCCGGGGCGCAGCGCGTAGACGCGGCGCTGGCCGGAGCGCTGGGAGGTGACGAGGCCGGCGCGTTCAAGGCTTTGCAGGTGCTTGGTCGTCTGGGGCTGGCGGGCCCCGGCGAGCTGGGCGAGGACTCCGACGGGCCGGGGCCGTTCGGCCAGCAGGCCCACGAGGCGCCAGCGGGCCGGGTCGGCGAGTGCGGTGAGGATCGCGTCCATGCCGAGAATCATTCACCACAGAGAATATTCGTGTCAAGGAATAATCTTGGCTCTGGCGCACCGGGCGTGCTCTGCGATAAGGAGGGATCATGACGTACGAGATCAGGCCGATCGGAGCGGTCGAGTCGCCGCTGGAGGACCGGGCGAGCGCCCCGAAGCAGGGCGTGGAGGGCGCTCCGGACGCCTGGCTGGTGTTCGAGCCCGCGATGGCGGAGGGGATCGCCGATCTGGCGGCCGGTGACGAGGTGTTCGTCCTGACGTGGCTGCACCTCGCCGACCGGACCGTGACGGCTGTGCATCCGCGCGACGACCCGCGCAACCCGCTGACGGGGGTCTTCAGCACCCGCTCCGCCGACCGGCCCAACCCTGTCGGGCTGCACCGGGTGCGGGTGCTCGCGGCCGACGGGCTGCGCGTCCGGGTGGCCGGGCTGGAGGCCGTGGACGGCACGCCGATCGTCGACGTGAAACCGGTCCTGGACGCGGCGCGCTAGGAAGCTGAGGCGAGGAGAGCGGGAAGGCTGGATGATCTTTTCGAAAGAAAGAGAAGGAAGCCCTCCCATGGCCTCGCGATCTTCATCCTATCAGGCGGGGATCAGCTCGTGCAGTGTCGCCGGCGTGTGGACGGTGGCGCCCTGCGGCGCGTCGGCGGGCGCCCGCAGGCCGAGGTAGGTGGTGCGCTCGCCGGTCGAGCCCCTGCGGGCCAGCAGGCCGGTCAGGTAGCGCACCGTCAGGTGGTCGCGCTCGACGATCGAGCGCACCAGCAGGGCCGTGCTCACCCGGTTGCCCTCCACCTGGTTGAAGGCGGGGTGGCCCTTCAGGTAGAGGTGCAGCCACTTGGCCCGCCAGCCGCCGTCGCCGCCGCGCAGGAACACCAGCGGCAGCGCGACGCGTCCCGCGCCGCGCAGGTCGGACTTCATCCGCACCGTACGCGGCTCGAACGGCAGGCCCTGCTGCGCGGCGTCCCTGGTCATGAAGCCGAAGAAGGCCTCGGCGGCCTCGTCGAACGGCTCGCCGGCGTAGATGTTGACCTGGGGGACGATGACCGGGCGGGTGGCCCGGCCGAGGTCGATGTCGATGAACTCGCTCGCGCCGTCGGGCGCGGAGGTGAGGTCTCCGGAGTACGTGGCGAAGTCGTTGGTGTAGTTCGTCCACGAGACGTACTCGGGGTCGCCGTACTCCTCGTCCAGCATGAGCGCCGACAGGTCGTAGTCGGTGCGCCGCCCGGCCTGCCGCCAGTGGACGAAGAAGCGCAGCAGCTCCCCCTCGACCGGCGACAGCGAGCCGCGCGGCAGCATGCCGAGCCCGGGCACGACCGCCTTGGCCGACAGCGGCAGCGCGACGTCGAGCATGGCGGGCTCGACGACGACCCTGCCGAGGTCGGGCAGCCGCCGCGTGATCTCCTCGTCCAGGAGCTCCGCGACCTGCGACAGCACGTCGGGGGCGAGCGGCGGGCGGGTGTCGGCGCTCGTCCAGGCCCGGCCGTGCCGGTTGACGAAGACCCGCCCGGCGGCGGGGGCGAGCCGGTTGTGCAGGTGCTCGCGCAGCGACAGCAGCACCCGGCCGGACGCGGCCCGCGCCGCCGTCGCGGCCGCCGCCAGCACCCGCTCCTGCTCGGTGCCGGTGCGCAGCAGGTGGTCCAGGCGGCGCAGCAGCGCGCCGGGCGAGCCCGACAGCAGCTCGGCCGCCTCCTGCGTGCGCCCGGCCGCGAGCGCCTCCTCCACCCGGCTGCCGAGCCCGCGCGCCCGGAGCTCGCCGCGGGCGACGTCGAAGACGTGCGCCGCGCGCGGCAGGTGCGGGTACTCGTGCGGGTGCAGGCGTTCGCCGAGCCGCTTCCACTGCTCGCGCAGGCGGGGCACCTCGCCCAGCGCGGCCTGCGTGGCGACGGCGTCCAGGGCGCGCAGCAGGGCGCGGCGCTCGGCCCGGCGGAAGGAGCGGAACCTGGTGGCGGTGGCCAGCGTGACGTCGCCGCCGGAGGCGCCGCAGGCCAGGCGGAGCACGTCGGTCACGGTGTCCACGAGCAGCGGCAGGCCCGCGGCCAGGCGTGCCTCGTTGACGACGGCGCGGTTCTCCCGCACCGGCACGGTCTCCGGCGCCTCAGCGGCGGCGAGCTCCGGGCAGTGCCCGGCGCAGTACGCGGCCAGTTCGCGCAGCGCGGTCAGGTCCTCGGCCGGCAGCGGCACCTGTGAGCCCGCGAGCGAGAGGTACAGCTCGCGTGCCTCCGACCGCAGGTCGCCGCCCAGGTCCAGCACGGTGACGCGGTCGCCGGCCAGCGGGATCAGCTCGGCGTGCGCGGCCACCAGGTCGGCGTGGGTGTGCGGGTAGCGGCCGTAGCCGGGCAGGGTGAGCAGGTTCAGGGTCCGCGGCGTGACCGCCTGGGCGGAGGCGTCCGGGTCGGGCAGCGCCCGCCGCAGCAGGCCCGCCCAGAACTCGGCCGTGTCGGGGACGTTGCGGGGGAAGTCGATGAAGTAGGCGTTGTGCCGTACGTGGTCGCCTGCCAGGTGGCGGACGGCGGCCAGGATCCGTGCGCCGAGGTCGATCACGCTCTCCCCGGGCAGCCGCGACAGCCGTTCCAGCAGCGCCGGCGAGCAGGTGAAGCCGGCGCTCAGCAGCGCGGCGTCGAGCCGGCGGGCCGCCGCCTCGCCCCGGCCCGGCCGGGAGGTCCCGGGGGCGGGGTCGAGGGGCACGCGTAACCTGCGGGTGATGACGAGGCTTTCCAGGTTGTCCACCGGCGTACCTTATCGCCGATGATCATCGGTGGCGGCTCGCGGCGTGGTGAACTCCTCGATGAGCACGGGGTACTGCTCACCGCCGTGGCCGGCGGCGATCGCGCGGTCGGCCATCGCCTTGAACAGCCTCGGCAGCCCGGCGTCGACCCCCACCGCCTCGCTCTCCTCGATGAGGTGGCTCATCGCCCGCGCGTCGGTCTCCAGGGCCGACACCTCGGCGGGGAAGGAGCCGCTGTCGATCTGCTCGGCGTACCCGGGCAGCCACTCGGCGACCAGGGCCGCGATCCGCCGGGCGAACGGCGCGTACGTCGCGGCGTCGACGCCGGCCGTCCCGACCAGGGCCGTGCCCTGGAGCCAGCCGTTCAGCACGCTCCACATCATGGCGAGGCCGGCCACGTCGTACAGGGACGCCAGCCCGTGGTCCGCGCCGAGGTGGGTGACGGTGCCGAGCGCGCCGAGCGCCGGCCGGTGCGCCTCGAAGTCCGGCCGTGGCCCGCTGAGCAGGATCTCCGCCTCGGCGGTCCCGATCGCCGGGGGGACGGCCATGATGGCGCCGTCGAGGTAGCGGGCACCGCGCTGCCCGGCCCAGCAGGCGGTGTCCCGGGCCTGGGCGGAGTCGCCGGAGGTGAGGTTGATCAGCGTGGTGCCGTCCAGCGCGTTCTCGTGCGCGCCGAGCAGCTCGCGCACGGCGGGGTAGTCGGTGAGGCAGATGATCGTCAGGGGGCCCGCGCGGAGCGCGTCGCCCGCCGTCGCCGCCGGCCGCGCGCCCTCGGCCACCAGCGGGCCGGCCTTGGAGGGCGTACGGTTCCACACGGTCGTGGGGTGCCCGGCCTTGAGGAACGCCCCGGCGAGTGCCCGGCCCATGAGCCCGAGCCCGACGACGGTCACAGGTGTTTCGGTGGTGCGGTTCATGGCAGCATCGTCGACGTTGACACCGGTATGAAGGTCAAGCGAGGTTCGGGATGCTGATCGGGGAACTGAGCCGCAGGACGGGCGTGCACACCCACCAGTTGCGCTACTACGAGGCGCAGGGCCTGCTGCGGCCCGCACGGGGCGCGAACGGTTACCGCGAGTACGACGAGGACGCCGTGCTGCGAGTGAGGCAGATCCGGCACCTGCTCGGCGCGGGCCTGTCGTCGGAGGACATCGCGTACCTGCTGCCCTGCGCGACCGGAGAGGCCCCGGAACTGATCGGCTGTCCCGAGCTGCTGGCGGCGATGCGGTCACGGCTGCGGCGGCTGGACGATCAGCTCGGCAGGCTGGCCCGATCCCGTGAGGCCCTCGCCGGCTACATCGACGCGGCCGAGCGGGCGGGCGGCGGGAGCTACCCGCCGTTGACCGCGTCGGCCATGGCCCCGTGCCCCGCCTGAGAGGCCCAGCGGCGCGGAACGCGTCCGTCGTCACCCGGAGGCCGGGGCGGGCGCGAGGTGGCGGGAACGCCAGAAGGGGTAGCCGACCGCCGTGAGAACGAAGAAGATCGGGGCCGGGTTGCCGAAGACGAGCAGGGCGAGCGCGAAGTCGGCCACGGGCACCGCGAGGACGACGTACGGGAACCAGGCGGGCGGCGCGGGCGACGGCACGGGCTTGGCGGTCCAGGGGGTGCGTTTCCACGGTTTGGCGATCGAGAGCCACCCTTGGAAGGCGATGGCCGAGGCCATGAGCAGCGTGCCCACGGGCATCGCCGGGGTGGGCGCGGTCCCGCCCTCGGCGAGGGCGGTCAGCGCGGGGCCGAGCAGGAGGATGGCGACGTTGAGCTGGACCAGCGAGATGACGGACTTCAGCAGCACCCACCAGTACTGGAAGTAGCCCCACCGGGTGAGCGCCGAGAGCATGAAGCCGGTGAAGATCGACCCGTTGGCCAGGTGCACCAGCACGTTCTCGTCGAGCAGTTCCGCCATCACGTAGGCGTTGCGGTCGCCCGTGGCCATGCCGTACACGTTCAGGGTGAACAGGGCGAGTGCCTGGCTCATCCAGCCCACCGACGTCAGCACGTGCAGCCATACCAGCAGGTTGCGGTTCGTGCGTCCCATGACCCGTCCTAAGCGTAGGCTGTCTATATATAGGCAGCCTACACAAGGAGGGGGTGGCGCGCCGCCCCTATGAGGGTTCCGCGGCGCCGGTCATCGGGCCGGCGCCTTCCTGCGCAGGCCGAAGGCGCTGACGGCGGCGGCCAGGACCGCGGCGGCGATGGGCACGGCCAGGGCGGCGCGATAGCCGTCGAGCATGCCCGCCGTGCCATCCGCCGCGCCGCCCGCCGTGGTGGCGACGATGACGGCGGTGCTGGCGGCGAGCCCGAGCGCGGCGCCGAACTGGAAGGAGGTGTAGAGCAGCCCGCCGGCCACTCCCTGCTCGCTCTCCGCCACGCCGTCGGTCGCGACGATGGTCAGCGGCCCGTAGGCGAGGGCGAACGCCACCCCGAGGACGATCATGGTGGGGAACATCGCGAGGTAGACGGTGTCCGGGCCGATGGGCAGGAACAGGACGTAGGACAGCACGGCCAGGAGCAGCCCCGCCACGATGACCTTCGCGTTGCCGAAGCGGTTGACCAGCCGGGGCGTGAGGGTCGGGGCGAGGACGGCGTCCGCGCCGACGGCCAGCATGGCCAGGCTGGTCTGCAGCGAGCTCCAGCCCCGCAGCTCCTGCAGGTACAGTACCGCGATGAACTGGAAGCCGAAGAAGGCCCCGGCGAACAGCAGGCCGGCCAGGTTGGCCCGGACCAGCGGCCCGGAGCGCAGGAGGCCCAGCCGCAGGAGCGGAACGGCGGACCTGCGCTCGACCACCACGAACAGGCCGAGAAGGGCGAGCCCCGCCGCGACGGTGACGGCGGTCGAGGCGGCGTCGGCGTGGGCGGCCCGCTCGACGCCGAGGACCAGCAGCATGATGGCGGCGGTGACGGTGACCGCGCCGAGCACGTCCACGCGCCGGTCGCCGGGGCGTTCGGCCGGGGCGGCGGGAATCAGCGGCACGGCCAGCAGGAGGACGATCAGCGCCAGCACGGCGGGCGCGAACAGCACCAGCCGCCAGTCGACGGCGGCCAGCAGGCCCCCGAGGACCAGCCCGAGCGAGAAGCCGCCCGCCGCGGTGCCGGAGTAGACGAGGAGCGCCTGGTTGCGCGGCGGTCCTTCGGCGAAGCTGGTGGTGATGATCGACAGTCCGGCCGGGGTCATGACCGCCGCGGCGACGCCGGCCACGAAGCGGGCGGCGATGAGCTGCCAGCCCTCGCCGGCCATGCCGCCCAGGGCGGAGACGACAAGGAAGATCGCGAGCCAGGCCAGGAACATGCGGCGGCGGCCGAACAGGTCGGCGGCCCTGCCGCCGACCAGCATGAACCCGCCGTAGCCCAGGACGTAGGCGCTGATCACCCACTGCAGCTCGCCGGTGGACAGGCCGAGGTCGGCCCGGATGGCGGGCAGCGCCACGTTGAGCATGGCGACGTTGATGCCCTCCAGGAAGATCGCTCCGCACAGGACGAACAGCGTTCCCCAGGCGCGCGGGGTCATCCTCAGCGAGGCCGACGGGGGTTGAACGGTGGTGGACACAGGAACCTCTCCAATGGTTCTCTTTCGTAACGAAGGAATCTTGCGTCACCATGGAGAGCTATGGAAGAAGGCACTTCAAAGGCACCGGGTTACTGCACGGGAACCGAGGACGACGAGGCCAGGCAGTGGGACGTCCGGGCGGACTGCGACGTGCGGCACATCCTCGACCGCGTGGCGGACAAGTGGTCGCTGCTGGTGATCGCCCTGCTCGACAGGAGGACGATGCGGTTCACCGAGCTGCGCCGCGCCGTGGACGGCGTGAGCCAGCGGATGCTCACCGTCACGCTGCGCCGGCTGGAGCGGGACGGGCTGGTCAGGCGGACCGTCTACCCGGTGGTGCCGCCCCGGGTGGACTACGAGCTGACGCCGCTCGGCATCTCCCTGCACGAGGTGATCAAGTCGCTGGTGGTCTGGACGGAGGAGCACCAGCAGGAGATCTCCGCCGCGCGCTCCGCCTACGACCGGCAGGCCGCGGAGGAGGAGGGCCTGCTCCAGCCCGCGACCGGGTGACACCGGCGCGGCGGCGGAGCCGGCCCCGCCCGGGCAGGCCGGCCGGGCCGCCCGCGACGAACTCCGAGAAGATGACCGGCAGCCGGGTCTCCACGCCCGGCAGGCCGTTCGGCATGGCGCGCACGTCGGAGCGGCGCGACTGCTTCTGCGCCACGTCGTAGCAGCAGTGGTCGCTGCCGATGAGCACGCCGACGGCGCCCGCGACGGCGCCCAGGAGGCGCGCAACGGGCGGGCCTGCCGGGTCGGCGCGCAGCTCGTCATCCGCGACTCCACCGCGCCCCCGGCGACCCGTCGCGACGGCTGAACGCCAGAGCGGCCGCCAGGCAGGCGACCGGGACGACGGGCAGGACATAGCGGTGGTCGAAGTCCAGGACGGCGACCGGGCCGACCAGCAGGCCCACCGCGACCGCCCACGGCAGCAGCGCCACGGCGGGCCGCAGCGCCGCGGCCACCCCGCCGAGCAGCAGGATCGCGCCCAGCAGGGGGCCGCGCAGGTAGGCGACGTACTGGTAGGCGACGAGGAAGTCCGCGTACGGCGACACCGAACGCATGCCGCGCAGGTCCGGGTCGTACTCACGCTGGACCTTGGCGGCCAGCGGCTGCGCGGCCAGCGGCCAGCGGCCGTGGCTGAAGCCGAAGGCGGGCGTGACGCGGGCGGGATGCGCGATCGGGGTCCAGGAGAAGGCGATGGCGGTGTCCCGTACGACCTTGCCCAGATAGTCGAGCGGCTGGGCGGCGATCGCCCGGAGCGCGAACGAGCGGGCGAGCCCGTTGTGGGCGAAACGGTCGCCGGGCAGGAGGTTGAGCGAGGAGCCCGGGGCCCACACGTACTCGGAGGCGGCGTCCAGCTCCGTGCCGTTGGGGCAGAGCCGGGCCTCGGCGGGCGGCGGCTGGACACGGGCGCAGTCGGCGAAGGTCATCGTACGGGCCCACAGCGCGACGCCGTCCGCGCCGCTGAGCGCGAACCGGCCGTGGTGCTGGGCGTACCAGGCGGCGTACGCGGCCAGCGGCAGCGTCCCCGCCAGGCCCAGCGCGGCCAGGCGGCGCCAGCCCGCGCGCCGCACGGCCAGCACGAGCACGACGAGCAGGAGCAGCGGGAGCGCGATCGTCCGGGTCAGCGCGGCCAGCGCGAACAGCAGGCCCGCCACGGTCGCGGCCCGTACGGACAGGCGCGGCGACCACATCAGCACGGCCAGGCCCGCCACGACGAGGAAGATGAATTGGGTGTCGGACAGGACGGCGTGCTCCAGCCGCAGGAACGAGGCGTCGAACAGCGGCGGCACGGTCGCCGCTGCCGCCGCCCAGCCGGGCAGCGACCTGCGGCGCAGCACGGCGTACACCAGCACGGCGACGCCCAGGCCGAGCGCGTGCTGGACGGCCACGACCAGCTCGACGCTGTGGAACGGCAGCAGCGCCCGCAGCAGCAGCGGATAGCCGATCGGGTGGAAGGCCGCCGACGGGGCGAGGTGCGCGGCGGTGTCGAGGTAGGTGTAGGAGTCGTACCAGTAGAGGGTGGCCGGGCGGTAGCCGAGCATCGTCACCACGCGCAGCGCGGCCGCGCAGGCGAGCAGCACGGCGAACGCGCCGTGACCGGCGAGGGGGCCGCGCCGCGAGGGCAGCACGGCGGGAGGAGCGTCGAGGAGCACACGAAATCCGATCGGCGGGGAACACGGGGAGGCCCGCGCACGCGGCAGCGGCACGCGCGGCGGAGGAAGAAACCCGCACGCGCGCGGCAGAGGCACGCGCGGCGATGGAAGAAGCCCGCAGGCGCGCGGCGACGGCACGCGCGGCGGTGAGAGGAGCCGGCGCGGCGGGCTCGGGGGCCGCGCCGGCAGGGGGAGCCCCGTTCGCGGGGCTCCCCGGGGTGGATCAGCAGCGCGGCTCCGAGGTCTGCTCCTCGGCGCGCGGCTCGGGCCCGACCAGCAGGAGCGCCTCGCCGTCTGCGCTCATGACGCCGTCGTGCACGTACCAGCCGGCGGGGGCCGAGGGCTGCGCATGCTGCCAGTCGGCGACGTACGCCGGGGTCACGCCACGCTCGCGCAGCATCGCCGCCACCTCGGCGACGGTCTTGTTGACGTAGGCCACGCAGTGCAGCGGCTCGCCGGGCATGGCGATGCCGGGCGGCATCTTGTACTTCTCGCCGGGCCTGGCCCGCCTGCCGAGCGTGATCCGGGCCTTCTTGTCGAAGTCGGCCGGCACCTTGACGCCGATCGGGCAGCCGCCGGACCGCTCGCAGGAGCCGGGGGCGTCGATCGTGGTGATCGGGCCCTCGGCGGGCACCGCCTGTCCGGCCCGCAGCCGGTCCAGGTCGTGCAGCACGAAGATCTGCCCGGCCTGGCTGGCGGAGGTCGGCACCACGGCGAGCGTGATGTCCAGGCCCCGGGCCTTCAGCTCGCGCTGGTACACCTCGGGCTCGGCCATCAGGTCCTTGACCGTGATCACGTAGTCGCCGTCCACGAGCCGGATGTCGAGCGCCGCGGAGGCGGGCGCCTGGGCGACGCCGAAGGAGAACAGGGTCGCCAGCGTGGCCAGGACCGGCACGGCCGCCCATGCGCGGCGGCGGCGGGGCGCGCGGGCCTGCGCGGTGACCGGGCGCGCGGTGATCTCGTCCATCAGTTCCCTGGCGGTCGGCGTCATGCCGGGGCCGGGATCGGGGGCGAGGCTCGCCACCAGGCGGTCGAGGTCGTGCATCAGATCGCTCCCTTCGACAGTTCCATGGCACGCAGGCCGATGGCAGCGACGTCGATGCCCGCCGCGCGCAACTCCCTGGCCAGGCGTTTACGGGCGCGGTGCAGCCGCAACCGGGCGGCGCCCCGCGAGCACCCCAGGACGGTGGCCACCTCGTCCGAGCCCAGCCCCTCCCAGCCGACCAGCGAGAGGATCTCGCGATCGTCGGGGCTCAGCCGCGCGAACGCCTCCCGTACACCCGGGAGCGCGCCGCCCGGCCGGTCCGGCTCCGCCCACGCGGCCAGCTCCCGGCCGAGCCGCTCCACCAGCTCGCCGCGGCGCGACTCGGCCCGGCGGCCGTTGGCCAGCACGCGGCGGGCCACGCCGAACAGCCACAGCCGCGCGTCCCGCCCCTCGGGGATGTCGTCGAGGCGGCGCCAGGCCGTGGTGAACGTCTCGGCGAGGGCGTCGGCGGCGTCGTCCGGCGACTCCGTACGTCGCCGGACATAGGCGAGGATGTCGGCATAGTTGGCAACGTAGATCACCTCGAAACGCCGCTTGTGGTCAGGGGGAGTCACGCTGCCTTCTCTCGTCCGGGGTCCCGACATCCTGTACCTGTCCGGACCGTCCGGATCGTTTCACCCCGATTTCTGTCGGCGTCGGATGCGAGACTCCGCGCCGTGCATTCCCTGCTTCCAGGCGGGCGAGAAGAGCCGGGCATCGTTCGCGGGGAGCTGCGTGACCAGCGGTTCCAGCTGCCCGCCGGGGTGACCGAGGTGTCGCTGGACGAGGTGGCGGCCGTCGGCGACAACCCCAACGACTTCGACGTGATCGCGGCGGCCGGTTTGGGCGTCGCGGTCGGGGACGGCCATCCCGGCGTCGGCGCGGCCGCCGGCACGGTGGTGCGGGCCTGCGCGGACGGTGCCGTGGCCGATGTCGTGGGCCTGGCGTTCCGGGCCAACGGCTGGTGCGGCGATCCTTGATCCCCTTTCACTCTATAGCAGATCAGCGCCCCTCATGAGAAGTCAGAAAGTGCTCCATACTTGCCCGTTGCGTACCGACCGGACGAACGATGGAGCAACCGAATTGGGCTACGTGCTGGGTTTCGCGCAGATCGACTCGACGAACATCGCGGACGTCGGCGGCAAGGGAGTGGGCCTCGGCGAGCTGTCGCGGATCGACGGCGTCCGCGTGCCGGACGGCTTCTGCGTCACGACGGACGCCTTCCGCCGGGTGGTGGCCGCGGCGCCGTCGTTCGGCGACCGGCTCGACCTGCTGGCGCGCGTCGATCCTGACGACCGCGAGGCGATCCGCGAGGCGAGCGCCGAGGTCCGCCGTGTCGTCGAGGACGTCACGGTGCCCGGCGAGCTCGTGGCGGAGATCGGCGACGCGCTCGACCGGCTCGGCGCGGGAGCCGCGTACGCGGTGCGGTCCAGCGCGACCGCCGAGGACCTGCCGGGCGCGTCGTTCGCCGGCCAGCAGGACTCCTACCTCGACGTCGTGGGCCTGGCGGAGATCGTCCGGCACGTCCGGAGGTGCTGGGCGTCGCTGTTCACCGAGCGGGCGGTCACCTACCGGCGGCGCAACGGCTTCGACGACCGTCAGGTGCGGATGGCCGTGGTCGTCCAGCGGATGGTGGTCCCTGACGCGGCCGGGGTCCTGTTCACCGCGGACCCCGTGACCTCCGACCGGAAGGTCGCCTCGGTGCAGGCCGTGCGGGGCCTCGGCGAGGCGCTCGTGTCCGGCCTGGTCACCGGCGACGTCTACGCGGTGCGCGACGACCGGGTCAGCGCCACGGCGCCGGCCGACGAGGCGCGGCCGGTCCTGACGGACGCCCAGGTCGTGGCCCTGGCCCGGCTGGGCCGCCGGATCGAGGCGCACTTCGGCCGCCCGCAGGACATCGAATGGTGCCTGACCGGCGACGACTTCCACATCGTGCAGAGCCGGCCGATCACCACTCTGTTCCCCGTTCCCGAGAGCGGCGACCAGGAGAACCACGTCTACGTCTCCGTCGGCCACCAGCAGATGATGACCGACGCGATGAAGCCGCTCGGGCTCTCGGTGTGGCAGCTCACGACGCCCCGGCCGATGCACGAGGCCGGCGGGCGGCTGTTCGTCGACGTCGCCGCCGCCCTGGCGACGCCCGCGGGCAGGGACGGCCTGTTCGCGACGCTGGGCAAGGACGACCCGTGGATGCGGGACGCGCTGCGGACCGTCATCGACCGCGGCGACCTCATCCCCTCGCGGCCCGACATCCCCTCGCGGCCCGACGCGGGGGCGCCGGCCGGGGCGCCCGCCGGCCCGCCGCCCGCACCGGCCGAGCCCGACCCGGCCCTCGTCACCGAGCTGATCGAGGCGGACAGGGAGTCCCTCGCCACGCTGCGGAGCACGATCGCGACGCTGTCCGGGCCGGAGCTGATGGAGTTCATCCTGGCCGACCTCGCGGAGCTGAGGCGCGCCCTGTTCAGCCCGCGGAGCTCCCAGGCGATCATGGCGGGCATGGAGGCGTCGTGGTGGCTCAACGACCATCTGGAGACGTGGCTGGGGGAGAAGAACGCCGCCGACGCGCTCACCCAGTCGGTGCCGCACAACGTCACCTCCGAGATGGGGCTGGCGCTCCTCGACGTCGCGGACGCCGTCCGGCCGCACCCCGAGGTCGTGGCGGTCCTGCGCCGCGTCGCCGACGAGGGCCGGGAGGGCGCGGGGTTCCTGGACGAGCTGGCCGGGCTGCCCGGCGGGCCGGGGGCGCGGGCCGCCATCCTGGATTTCCTCGACGAGTACGGCATGCGCTGCGCGGGCGAGATCGACATCACCCGGACCCGCTGGAGCGAGAACCCCGCCCTGCTCGTGCCCACCATCCTCGGCAACGTCAGGAACTTCGAGCCCGGCGCCGGCCGGCGGCACTTCGAGCAGGGACTCCAGGAGTCGCGGCGCAAGGAGCAGGACGTGCTGGCGCGGCTGCGCGCCCTGCCCGGTGGGGAGGCGAAGGCCGAGGAGACCAAGCGGATGATCGACCGTGTCCGCGCCTTCACCGGCTACCGCGAGTACCCCAAGTACGGCATGATCAGCCGCTACTTCGCGTACAAGCAGGCGTTGCTGCGCGAGGCCGACCGCCTCGTCAGCTCCGGCGTCCTGCGCGAGCGGGACGACGTCTTCTTCCTCCGCTTCGAGGAGCTGCGGGAGGCCGTGCGCACCGGCGACGTGGACGCCGGGCTGGTCGCGGAGCGGCGGGCGGCGTTCCGCACGTACGAGACGCTCGTCCCGCCCCGGGTCTTCACCTCGGACGGCGAGGTCATCACCGGCCGCTACCGGCGCGAGGACCTGCCGCCCGGCGCGCTGCCCGGCATCCCGGCCTCGGCCGGGACCGTCGAGGGCCGGGCCAGGGTCGTCACGGACATGGCGCGGGCCGACCTGGAGACGGGCGACATCCTGGTCACCGCCTACACCGACCCGAGCTGGACCCCGCTGTTCGTCGCCGCCGCCGGACTGGTGACGGAGGTGGGCGGCCCCATGACGCACGGGGCGGTGATCGCCAGGGAGTACGGGCTGCCGGCCGTCGTGGGCGTCGAGCGGGCCACCCGGCTGATCCGCGACGGGCAGCGCATCCGCGTCAACGGGACCGACGGCCACGTGGAGGTGCTCGGCTGAGGCCGCCGCGGCTCAGCGCCGCTTCGCCCACCCTGGCACCCACGTCCCGGCGGCGCCGTGACCGTCCGACGCGGCGGCCAGATGGTCGCGGAGCGTGGCCAGCCCGGGGTGCGGGTTGTCGCGGTGCCACAGGAGCGAGTGCGGGTAGACCGGCGTGGGATCGGTCACCGGGATGCGGCGCAGCCCGTGACCGGCGGGCCAGACCAGACGGGTGTGCCCGCCCATGAACGTGGCCAGCGCCGGAGTGTCGGCGATGGTGTCGAGCAGCGCGTCGGAGCCGAAGTTGGGCCCGGTCGCCTCGATGGCGAGGCCGAACTCGGCGACGAGGTCGTCGTAGTAGGCGGCCCACTCGGTGCCGGGGTCGAGGCCGGGCATCCAGATCCGGTGCCCGGCGAGCTGGGCCGGCGTCACCGACCGGGCGGACGCCAGCGCGTGCGCGGGGCCGGTGAGGAGCTGGAGGGGCTCGTCGAGCACCCGTACGGAGGCGATGTCCTCCGGGAGCGGCCGGCCGGGCGCGGTGACGGCGCGGAAGGACGCGTCGATCGTGCCGGACCGGATGGCGGCGACGGCGGCCTCGATGTCGTGCAGCATCACCACGCCGAGCTCGATTCCTGGGTGGGCCTGGTGGAAGGCGCGCATGAGGCCGGACGCCGCGCCGCGTGAGGCGATCACGTCGACGCGCAGCGGCCGGCTGCCGGTCCGTACGGACGCGACCGCGCGCTCGGCGACCCGGAGCAGGTCGCGGGCGTGGGGGAGGAACGCCTGCCCGTCGATGCTGAGCGCGGCGCCGCGCGGCGTGCGGGTGAACAGCCGCACGCCGAGCTCGCGCTCCAGCGCGGCGACGCGCTTGGAGACGGCCTGCTGGGTGATGGCCAGCTCGGCGGCGGCCTCCTGGAACTGCCCGGCGTCGGCGGCGGCGACGAAGGTCCGTACGGTGTCGAGATCCACGCCCACACCCTACGGCTACAACAGCCGGTTGTGGCTGGACGGCTTCGCGTTGTTTGATCCCCTGTTCCGGCGCGCGCTTGGATGCTCATCGATCATCGATCGGTTGTGGCGGGCGAGCGGACAGGAGTGTCGGGCATGCGGAGCGGGCATCGGCTGGGGCGGCCGTTCGGATGGCTGTGGGCAGCGTACGGGACCAGCGCCCTCGGCACGTGGCTGGCGTTCGGCGCGTTCCCGCTGATCGCCGTCCAGGTGCTGCACGGCGGGCCCGCGGAGGTCGCCGTGCTGGCCTCCGCGGGGGCGGCGGTGGGCGCGGCCGTGGCGGTGCCGCTCGGCCCGTGGGTGGAGTTCCGGCACAAACGGCCGGTGCTCGTCGGGACGGACCTGCTGCGGTGCGCGGCGCTGCTGACGATCCCGGCCGCGTACGTGCTCGGCGTGCTGACCTTCGTCCAGCTCCTGCTGGTCTCGGTCGTGACCGCGGCGGCCGACATCACCTTCCGCGCCGCGTCGGGCGCCTACCTGAAGTCGCTCCTGCCGGCCGGGGACCTGCTCGTCGCCAACGCCCGCTTCGAGTCCACGGCCTGGACGACCACGATCATCGGGCCGCCGCTCGGCGGCGCGGCGATCGGGCTGCTCGGACCGGTGGCGACGGTGGTGGCCGACGCGGTCAGCCACCTGCTCTCGGCCCTCGGCATCCGCGCGATCGGCGGGCGGGAGCCGGGGCCCGCGCCCCGGCCGGCCGCGCGCCCGCGGGCCGGGGACCTGCTCGACGGCTGGCGGCACATCCTCGCCGACGCGACGCTGCGCCCGCTGTTCCTCAACACCGCCCTGTTCAACGGCCTGGTGATGGCCATCGACGCGCTGCTGGCCGTCCTGATGCTGGGCGAGCTCGGGTTCGCGCCGTGGCAGTACGGCCTCGCCTTCGCCGTGCCCGCGATCGGCGGGCTGTTCGGCGCGCGGCTGGCCCGTCCGCTCGTCGGCCGGTTCGGGCAGCACCGGGTCCTGGCCGCGGCCGGAACGCTGCGCGCGATCTGGCCCGTCGGCCTGGCCCTGCTGGGGCCGGGCACCGGGGGGCTGCTGCTGGTGATGGGCGTCGAGCTCGGGCTCATCTTCTGCTGCGCCGTCTTCAACCCCGTCCACGCCACCTACCGGCTCGAACGCACCCCGTCCGGCCTGGTCACCCGCACCCTGTCGGCCTGGGCGGTGACGACCAGGGCCACGACCGCCCTCCTGACCGCCGTCTGGGGGGTGCTGGGCGGCCTGCTCGGCCCGCGTACGGCCATCGCCCTGGCCGGCGTGCTCCTGCTGGCGACCCCGCTGCTGCTCCCTCGGCGCGCCGCCGCGCCCCTGCCCGAACCTGTCGCCGACCGTTCCTGACCTTCTGAGGAGAAGACGACGACCGTTTCGCCCCCGCCGCTGGACCCCCGCACGGCCGCCCCGCTCGTCCCGGACCACCAGCCGGCGGCCCGCCGCGCTCCCTGACCCGGCCGGGCCGCTGTCACGGGTGGCCGCCGCCATCGCCGGCCTGCGCGCGCTCCTGCGTGACGGCGGCGACGGCCAGGGGCGCGGGTCACAGGAGCCGGCGGGTCAGCGGCAGCCTGGTCCGGGTGATCAGCGCCGCCGCCGTCGCCAGGACGGGCGGCCCGGCCACCACGGCGAGCACGAACAGCCACGGCACGGCGATCGTGGCGGGATCCCCCGCGCCGTACGTCGTCATCGGCCGGCTCAGCGCCACGCCCGTCACCGCTCCCGCGGCCAGCCCGACCAGCGCGCCGAGCGCGGAGACGTAGAGGGCCTGGCCGGCCACCACCAGCCGCAGCGTCGCCGGCGGCGCGCCGATCGCCAGCATCGTCGCCCGCTCGGGCCGCATGTCGGCCGCCGCCAGCCGGGTCGCGACCAGCGTGCCGCCGGCCGCGAGGACGACGGCGCCCACGAGCCAGCCCCACAGGGCGGGATCGGGCACGTTGCGGTAGCCCTCCTCGGAGGCGACCGTGACCCGCTGGGTGACCTTGGCGAGATCCCGTCCCAGCGTGGAGCCGGCCGGCGGCCGGTGCATCGCGTAGAGCTGGCGCTCCGCCGTGGCGAACCCCGCCTGCTCGACGAGGGCGCGCGGCAGCAGCGCGCCGCCCTGGTGCTCGTCGGCGGGCACGGCGACCACCGCCGGGACGTCCAGCTTGCGCGGGGGACCGGACGTGGAGCCGGCCCGCAGCGCCAGCTTGCCGTCGCGCACCGCGGCCGGGTCGAACACCACGGCCTTGCCCGCCGCCAGCGCCGCGGCCGCCGCCGGGTCGTCGCGCCCTTGCAGGAGCCTGAGCAGGGCCCGGTCGCCGACGGCCACCGTGCGGCGGGCGCGTTTCCCGTTCCACCGCACCGTGTACCGCAGCGCGTAGCGGTGGCCCTTGGCGTCCTGCACCTGGTAGCCGGCGACCAGCGGCACCCCGGGCAACTGCCGGGCCGCCTCCGCGCGGAGCCTGCTCCAGGTGGCGTCGCTCATGGTGCCGCCCCAGATCGCGAGCATGCCGGCCGGGCGGGCCGAGGTGTAGGCGTCGCGCTGGTCCATGTACGCGCTCTGGGCGCCGATGCCCATGGCGACGGCCGTGGCGGTGACCGCCATGACGGCCGCGACGGCGCTCGCCGTACGGGAACGGTGGCGCACCGCGTCGCGGACGGCCACCCGCAGCGGGGGCCTCAGCCGTGTGGCCACCCGTCCGGTGAAGCGGACCAGCCAGGGGGTCAGCACCACCAGACCGATCATGATCAGCACCGCGGCGGCCCACACCCAGACCGACTCCGGCTGGCGGCGCGCCACCACGGTCGCCCCCAGCCCGGCCAGCACCAGCACGACCCCCGCCAGCGGGCGTCCCGGCCCGTCGGCGGCGGCGGGCGGGCGGGCGGCCAGCACGCTCGCGGGGTCCTGCCGGGCCGCCTGCGCGGCGGGCACCTGCGCCGCCGTGATCCCGGACACCAGGCCCAGCGCGGCCACGGCCAGCACCGCCGTCCACGGCACGTCCACCGGCCCCACCGGCGCCGCCGTCCAGCTCGCCACGATCGGGGCGCCCAGCGCTCCGGCCGCGACGCCCAGCGCCGCCGCCACGAGCGTGGCCGCGCCGCCGAGGACCAGCCCGTCGGCCAGTACGATCATCCGCAGGTGCGCGGGCGAGCCGCCCTGCGCCGCGATCTCGGCCAGCTCCCGCCGCCGCCTTCTTAGCCCGACCGCGAAGGCGGGCCCGGCGAGCAGCACGGTCTCCTGCACCACCATGATCACCATGGCGCCGAGCCCGACCGTCCCCTGGACGTTCATGGCGCCGGGACGGGCCGGGGTGCGGGGCGAGTCCAGGATCAGGGCGGGGGCGGTGACGTACAGACCGGCCTTGTTCAGGGCGGGGACGTCGTTCCAGGTCACCGGCCTGGGGGTGTCGGCCAGCCAGCCTGCGCCGTACTCGCCGGGGGACCAGAACCCGTCCAGCGGCGGCAGCGAGACGTCAGGACCCACGACCTGCCGGTACGACGGCCGGTTCGGGTGCTCGACCACGCCCACCACCCTCAGCGGGGCCGCGCCGGGCGGCCGCAGGACGTCGCCTGGCCGCAGGCCGGACGCGGGGGTGACCGCGATCTCCCCGGCGGCGGGCAACCGGCCCTTGGTCAACGTCAGCATCCCCTTGGTGAGAGGGTCACGCAGGTCGATCCGCAGCGCGTCGATCTTTTCCGCGTCGATCTTTTCCGGGCCCGGCAGGAGCACGCCGGTGGCGAAGGGGACCAGCCGGGTGCCCGGTCCGAGCAGGGCCACCACCTCGGACGGGCCGAGCCCCGGCCCGGGCGCTCCGCCGCCGCTCGTGCTCCAGCTCGACCCGTTCGCCTCCTGGTGGAGGTCCGTGCCCGCGGGCACCTGCACGAGGCGGACGTCGGCCGCGCCGAGCTCGGCCGTCAGCCCCTCCCGCCCGGAGACGCTCATGGTCTCGACCAGGGTGAACAGCGCCGTGATCACCAGCACGGGCAGGCCGATCATCACCATGATGAGCGCGCTGCGTCCCCGGGCGCGCCAGGCGGTTCTGCGGGCGATGCGCAGCGCGGCCAGAAGGGCGCTCATCGGGCGCTCGCCGTCGGCGTGTCCGTCGTGTCGGCGATCATCCCGTCGCGCAGGAACACCACCCGATCGGCCCAGCCGGCGTAGCGCGGCTCGTGGGTGACCAGCAGGACCGCCGCGCCCGCGTCGCAGCGGGCCCGTAACGTGCGCATGATCTCGTCGCCGGTGCGCGTGTCGAGCGCTCCGGTCGGTTCGTCGGCCAGCAGCAGGCGCCGCTCGCCGACCAGGGCGCGGGCGATCGCGACGCGCTGCCGCTGCCCGCCGGACAGCTCCTCGGGGAAGCGGTCGGCGAGGTCCTCGCCGTCGACCTCCGCCAGCACGGCCATGGCCTCCTTCCTGGCCCGGCTCGATCGCACGCCGTCGAGCTCGCGCGGCAGCATCACGTTCTCCGCCGCGGTCAGCGAGGTGATCAGGTTGAGGTCCTGGAAGACGTAGCCGACGCTGCGCCGCCGCAGCGCGGCGAGATCGCGTACGGCGGCGAGGTCCTGCTCGCCGACGCGCACCGTCCCCGAGGTGGGCCGGTCGAGCCCGCCCGCGAGGTTGAGCAGGGTCGACTTGCCGGACCCCGACGGGCCCATGACCGCGACCAGCTCTCCCACGTCGACCTCCAGGCTCACGCCCCTCAGCGCGTGCACGGCCGTCGCGCCCTCCCCGTGGACCCTGGCCACCTCGGCCAGCCGTACGAACGTCATCTCTCCTCCTTGAGAACGGCCTCGCAGTGGTCCAGCCACCGTTGCTCGGCCTCGGCCTGGAAGATCATGGAGTCGATCACGAGCCGCTGGGCCGCGCTGTCCGTGGCGGCGCGCTTGGCCATGGTGAGCTGCTGGAGGGCGCGCATGGTCGCCGTCCGCTGCCTGTGGATGACCTCGGCGACGTCCGCCCTGCCGGCGGCGATCGCCATCGCCAGCTTGATGACCAGCTCGTCCCGCGGCCGGTCGGACTGCACGACGGGGGTGCTGAACCACCGCGCCAGTTCCTCCCGGCCGGCCGCGGTGATCGTGTGGACGACCCGGCCCTGCTCGTCCGCCTCGCCCGGCTCGACCAGGCCGTCACGCTCCAGGCGGGACAGCGTCGTGTAGACCTGGCCGATGTTGAGCGGCCAGGTCGCCCCCGTCGACGCCTCGAACTCGACCCGTAGTTGATAGCCGTGGCGTGGCCCCGTGCTGAGGAGAGCGAGCAGCCCGTGTCTGACCGACATGGATACTCAGTATGCATACGCGGTATGCCCCAAGCAACCGGCCCACACCTTCGGCGAACGCATCCTGCAGCTGATACCACAGTCACGTTTCGCGATCTGTTGCACAGATTCTTGTTGTGGCCGCTGCGGGCGCGGGGTTGAGCGGATGAGTGACGGTGCTGGTCAGACGTGCCAGGAGACGGCAGATCCCGGCTGGGGGCGAGACGCTTCCGTGGCGTGGGCGGCGGTGCCGGCGAGGTAGGCGTGGGCGAGCATGGCCAGGGTGATGTGGCGGTGCCAGCCGTCGTAGCGGCGGACCTGGTACTGATCCAGTCCGACTTGGTTCCTGGCGGAGGCGAGGCACTCCTCGATCGCCCAGCGGGAACCAGCGATGCGCACCAGCTCCCGTAGCGGGGTTCCCACAGGTCCGAAGCACAGCCAGAAGGCCGGCCCACGCTCGCCTCGGTCGTCCGGCGCGAGGCCGCGGCGGACCAGGAGCCGCCGCTGAAAGCCCGCGGAGCCGCCGAGATCGTCGTCGGCGTGCGGCGGCAACGTGGCCATTGCCCAGTCGTATGGGCGCGGCCCCTTGGCCCCATCGCCCGCGGGCAGGCGTTTCCACGCCTGCTCAGGGGCATCGGCGGTTACGGCGTCAGCGCGTGAGCCGGTGTCGCCGGTGCCGATCGGCTGACTCCTGGGCACCGTGACCACGTACCCGATCTTGCGTGCCTCCAGGAACGCACGGAACTCGTGGTCCTGGCCGTACGTCTCGTCCGCGGCCACCCACGAGGCGGGCACTCCACCGTCCAGGGCGCGGCCCAGCATCGCGGTCGCCAGCGCCGGTTCGGTGGTGAAGGGCACGCTGTCCGGAATGCCGGCCTGGACGCATCGGGCACGGTCATCGGTCCAGGACTTCGGCAGATACAGCTCGGCATCGAGCAGGGTGCGCCCGCGCGGGGTGGCGTACGCCAGAAACACCCCGAGCTGGCAGTTCTCCACCCGGCCTGCCGCGCCGGCCGCCCGGCGCTGCACTCCGGCCGACCGGGCGCCCTTCTTGACGAACCCGGTATCGCCCACGATCAACACGCCACCCGGTTCGCCCAGCTTGTCGACCACGTAATTCCGCAGGTCGACACGGACTTCCCGGGGATCCCAGCGCACGTTGTTCAGCAGCCGCTGCATCCGATGCGGCCGCGCGTCACCCGCGGCCTCGGCCAGCTGCCAGCCGTTCTTGCGCTCCACCGGCGCCAGGAGCCCGACCAGGTATGCCCGCGCCTGCCGACGCGGCTCCACCCGGCCGAAACGACGGGCCACCCGCGCGAACAGCTCGTCCAGCCCGGCCGTCCACGACTGGAGATCCTCAGACGGCACCACCTCCGACACGAGCCCGACTATAGATCACAAAGCATGACTGTAGTAAGAGAACCTGTCATCCCATGATGGGGCAAGGCTTGCAGGTCGGAGGGGGTGTGCAGGGTCGGCCGGCTCTCCTCACCGTCCCGCTTTTTTCAGGTGAGCCCTTTACCTCCATGACTGTTGACATGCTCATCCGCTCGCTGCCACGATGCATTGACCGATAATTCATCACTGAATAGATATGCATCAGCCGTCTGGCCAGTGGCGACGTGCGCCGCCACTGCCGCTTCACGGTTCAGGTGCACATTCGGCAGGAGAAACAATTCGTGGCTGACGCCAGCATGCCCAAAGGTGTCCCCGCGGTCGCCGCCATCGATCAAGGGACGAGTTCCAGCAAGGCCGTCGTCGTGGGCGCCGACGGCAGAGTCCTCGGCAGGTCCTCGGTCGGCATCGGCCGGGCCGACCCCGCTCCCGGCTGGGTCGAGCAGGACGCGAACGAGATCCGGGAAAGCGTCGTCGCCGCGCTCGTGACCGTTCTGGACTCCGTGGACGTCGAACTCGTCGGCATCGGCCTGTCCAACCAGCGCGAATCCGCCGTCATCTGGAGCCGCAGGACGGGCGAACCTCTCGGCCCGGTCCTCGGCTGGCAGGACCGGCGCACAGCCGATCGGGTACGCCCCCTGGAGGAGTCCGGCTGGGCCGCCAGGATCCGCGCGAAGACCGGTCTTCCGCTGGACCCCATGTTCTCCGCCCTCAAGTACGAATGGCTGCTCGACCAGGTCGATCCCCACCGCGACGCGGCCCGCCGGGGCGAGATCGCGCTCGGCACCATCGACTCCTGGCTGACCTGGACGCTGACCGGCGAGCACCGCATCGAGATCGGTAACGCCGGCCGCACCCAGCTGCTCAACCTGGAGACGCTGACCTGGGACGGCGAACTGCTCGAACTGTTCCGCATCCCGCCCGTCTGCCTGCCGCGCGTGTGCGCGTCGACCGAGGCGACGGCGGCGCTCATCGACGTCCCCGGCGTTCCCCGCGGCACGCGCCTGCACGGAATCCTCGGCGACTCCCACGCCGCCCTCTACGCCCACGGGGTGCGCGCTCCCGGCCAGGTGAAGGCGACCTACGGCAGCGGCAGCTCGATCATGGGCCTCGCCGAGGTCGACGACCGGGCCGGCGCCCGCGTCCTGGACGGGCTGGTCACCACCATCGCGTGGGCCGACCCCGTGCCGGCCTTCGCCTTCGAGGGGACGATCCTGTCGACCGGCGCCACCCTGCTGTGGCTCGCCAAGATCCTCGGGGTCGACCCGGCCCAGCTCAGCGCGCTCGCGCAGTCCGTCCCCGACACCCAGGGCGTCGATCTCGTACCGGCCTTCGCCGGTCTGGGCGCGCCCTGGTGGGACGAGTCGGCGGTGGGGCTGGTCAGCGGCTTCGGGCTGGGCACCGGCCCAGGCCACCTGGCCCGCGCCGCGTTCGAGTCGGTGGCGCTGCAGACGGAGGACCTGTTCTCCGCGGTGGAAGAACGTCTGGGCACCCCGATCGACACGGTGCTCGCCGACGGCGGCCCCAGCCAGAACGACTGGCTCATGCAGGTACAGGCCGACCTGAGCCAGCGGCGCGTGGTGCGCAGCAACATCGCCGAACTCTCCGCCACCGGGGCCGCCCACCTGGCCGGCGTCAGTTGCGGTCTGTGGACGGCGGAGGAGTGCCTTCGCCTTCCCCGGGACCGCTCGCCGTTCGACCCCCTGATGGAGAGATCCGGCGCCGACGCCCGCCGTCAGACGTGGCGATCGGCGATCGAACGCTCCCGATTCCAGCCCGCCATTCCCAGAAAGCAGAGCGAGTCATGAACGAACAGGCCTCGAGCATCTTCGCCGGCCACTTCGCCGGTAAGAAGGTGCTGGTGACCGGCGCCGCCCATGGCATGGGACGGGCGATCTCCCGTGCCTTCGCCGAGGCGGGAGCGGCGGTGCTGCTGGTCGACCGCGACGATCAGGTGCACGAGACGGCGAAGCTGATGCGTGCCGACGGGCTCGACACGCGCGCCTGTACGGCGGACGTCACCGACGACGCGGCCGTCAGGGCGGCCGTCGCGGTGGCGGCCGAGGAGTGGGGAAGCCTCGACGTCCTCGTCAACAACGCGGGCGTGATCAGCGTCGAACGGCTGACAGACCTGACGACCGAGGAGTTCAAGCGCGTCCTCGACGTCAACACGGTCGGCCACTTCATCGTGGCGCGCGAGGCCGTCGCGCTGCTGCGCGCGGCCGGCGGCGGGGTGATCCTCAACGCCGCGAGCGCCCAGGCGAGGGAAGGGTTCATCTTCACCCCCCACTACGCGGCCAGCAAGTTCGGGGTCGTCGGCATGACGCAGTCCCTCGCCAAGGAGCTCGCCAAGGACGGCATCCGGGTGAACGCCTACTGCCCCGGCATCGTGATGACCGACATGTGGGGCTACCTGGACGGCGCCTGGGGGGCCAAGCTCGGCGACTACCAGCCCGGCGAGCTCGTGGCCGAGTGGATCCGTGACATCCCGCTGCAGCGCCCCGCCCGCGAGGCCGACGTGGCCAACCTCCTGCTCTTCCTCGCCTCCGACGCCGCCACCTACATCACCGGTCAGACGATCAACGTCGACGGCGGAATGTCGATGGACTGACATGGACCGTCCGAACACACCCGTACGCCCCCCTTGGAGCCAGAAGTGGCCATGACCCACCATCCCGCGAGCGCCGGCCCGCGCGCCGATGACGGCCCGCGGTCGCCGCGTGGCGCGGCCAAAGGACTGGCGCGGATCTTCGACGGAGTGGGCGGCCCGTTCCTGGGCCTGGTCGCGCTCGTCGTGATCATGGCGATCTTCGCCCCCAACTTCGCCAGACCCGTCAATCTGATCAACATCCTCGACCAGGTGACCGTGCTCGGGATCCTCGCGCTCGGCGCCACCGCGGTCATCATCACCGGCGGCATCGACCTGTCGGTCGGCGCGGTGTTCGCCCTGTCGGTGATGGTCCTCGGCTGGCTCTCCCATGACGGCGGACTGCCGCTGTGGATCGCGATGATCGCCTGTGTGGCGGCCGGCGGCCTCGCCGGGCTGGTCAACGGCCTCGCGGTCACCATCACGCGATTGCCGCCGTTCATCGCGACGCTCGCCATGATGTCGGTCGCCCGGGGTCTCGCCAACATGACCACGGACGGACGTCAGATCACCGGTTACCCCGAGTGGTTCTACTCGCTGGCGTCGACCAGATATGGCGGCTTCCTCTCGATCACGTTGATGGCGCTGATCGTGCTCTACGTCATCGGGTGGGCCATCCTGAGATATCGGGCGAGTGGCCGCTCGGTCTACGCGGTCGGCGGCAACCCCGAGGTCGCCCGCCTGGCCGGCATCAAGGTCAAGGCCGTGACGACCTGGGTCTACGTCGTGGCCGGTCTCATGGCCGGGCTCGCGGCCATCGTGCTCGCCAGCCGGCTCGACTCCTCCCAGCCCAGCGCGGGAGAAGGGCTCGAACTCGACGTCATCGCCGCCGTCGTCATCGGAGGCGCCAGCCTCTCGGGCGGGGTCGGCCGCATCACCGGCACGATCGTCGGCGTGCTCATCGTCGGCGTCATGCACAACGGACTCAACCTTCTCGGCGTGTCGCCGTTTCTTCAGCAAGTCATCATCGGCGTCGTCATCGCCGCCGCCGTGTTCACCGACGTCTTCCGTCGCCGCAAGGAACGAAGCGCATGAGCGCCGGACGGCGAGAGATCTGGAACGTTCCCACAGGAGCCATCGGGAAAGGAACCCCCCACATGTTCGAACCACGCAGGCCCGTCAAGATGTTCGTCGGCCTGATGACCGCAGCCCTGCTGTCCACCACTCTCGGCGCGTGCGCGTCGAGCACCAGCGCCGAAGACAGCGAGATCACGATCGGCCTCGCCGTGCCCAACCAGCAGTCCCCCTTCTACGTGGCGATCCGCAAGTGGGTCGAGGACGAGGCCAAGCGCGAGAACGCGAAGGTCCTGATCGCGGACGCCAAGAACGACGCCGACGACCAGGTCAGCCAGGTCCAGGACTTCATCACCCGAGGGGTCGACGGGCTCATCTACATCCCGGCGGGCGCCGCCGCGGCGACGGTTCCGGTGCGTGCCGCGAAGTCGGCAGGCATTCCCGTGGTCACGGTTGACCGCAACCCCAAGGACGCCCCCGGCGACACGTTCATCGCCACCGACAGCGTCGCCGCGGCGCAGGAGCTCGGCGAGTGGGTCGTGAAGAACGCCGGCGACAGGAGCAACCTCGCGATCATCCAGGGCCAGCTCGGCACCACGCCTGAGGAGGCGCGTGACGAGGGGTTCAAGAAGGGCATCGAGGGCGGCAAGATCAAGGAGGTCGCCCGACAGGCGTCCAAGGCATGGCTGCAGGACGAGGGCTACCAGATCGCCACGGACCTCCTCCAGGCGCATCCGGACATCGACATCATCTTCGGGCGGGCCGACGGGCTCGCGCTCGGCGCCGCCCAGGCCGCGCGCAACGCGGGCAGCAAGGACATGCTCGTCGTCGGATTCGACGGTGACCCGTCGGGCCTTGAGGCGGTGAAGAGCGGCCTGCTCGCCGCGACCGTCACCCAGCAGACGACGGCCATGGGCAAGCTCGCCGTCCAGTCGACGCTCAAGCTGATCAAGAAGGAGCAGGTCCCCGCCGAGCAGTTGCAGAAGGGCATCCTGACGACCAGCGAGAACGTCGACGAGTACCTGGCGAACCACCCGTGACGAGCGAGCCCGCTCCGAGCCCGATACTGACGGTTCGCGGCATCTCGAAGTCGTACCCGGGCACCACCGCGCTGAACGGCATCGACCTGGAGGCGCGGCCGGGTGAGGTGATCGCCCTTCTCGGCGAGAACGGCGCGGGGAAATCCACCTTGTCCGGTATCATCGCCGGTGCGATTCAGCCCACCACGGGCACCATGACCTGGCAGGGCCGACCGCATGCGCCCGCGACGCCACGCGACTCGCTCATGCGCGGCATCGGCATGATCCATCAGGAGATGCGGCTGCTCCCCGACCTGACCGTGGCCGAGAACGTCGCGGTCGGCCGGTGGCCCACCCGGGCCGGGTTCCTCAGCGCGCGGACGATGCTCAGGCAGGCGCGGGAGCAGCTGGACAAGGTCGGGTTCACCGGCCGGACGGATCAGCCGGTCCGCGAGCTGAGCGTCGCGGGCCAGCAGCAGGTGGAGATCGCCAAGGCGCTCATGCTCGACGCCTCGCTGCTCATCCTCGACGAGCCGACCGCCGCGCTCGGCGAGATGGAGACGACCGCGCTGTTCGCGTGCATCCGCTCCCTCAAGGAGCAGGGCGTCTCGTTCATCTACGTGAGCCACCGGCTCGCGGAGATCGCGCAGATCGCCGACCGCATCGTCGTGCTCCGCGACGGGGAGAAGGTCGCGGAGCACGACAGCGGGGACGTCGCCCCTGACGTGCTGGTGCGGGAGATGGTCGGCCGCAGCGTCGACCGGCTCTTCCCCCGATTCGACGCCCCGCGCGAGGCGGTCGTGGTGTCGGTCGAAGGCATCTCCGACCGGGCCGGCCGCTTCGAGGACGTCTCCTTCACCGTGCGTGCCGGAGAGGTCTTCGGCATCGCGGGCATCGTCGGCGCTGGACGCACCGAACTGGTGCGGTCCATCGTCTCTCTGGAGCCGCGCCGCTGCGGCGAGGTCAGGATCGACGGCGTGCCGCTCGCGGCGGACGATCCGCTCGCGGCCAAGGCGGCGGGAGTGGTCCTCATTCCCGAGGACCGCAAACAGCAGGGCGTCATCCTGTCCGACACCATCGAGGACAACATCGCGCTGCCGAATCTCGCCGCCATCACCCGGTGGGGCTTCGTCACTCCTTCGGGCGTCACCCGGTTCGCCCGCAAGGCCGCGCAGCGATTCGGCGTGAAGGGCGGTGTCGGCGACCCGGTGGCGACCCTGTCCGGCGGCAACCAGCAGAAGGTCGTCCTTTCCAAGTGGCTCTCGTCGGATCCGAAGGTCATCATTCTCGACGAGCCGACCCGGGGCATCGACATCGGCGCGCGCGCGTCGATCTACGAGGTCGTCGCCGAGCTCGCGCAGCAGGGCAAGGCGATCATCGTGGTCTCGTCCGACCTGGAGGAGGTGCTCGGTCTCGCGCACCGGGTCATGGTTCTTGCCCAAGGTCGGAATCAGGGGATCATGGAGGCGGCCGAAGCGACCGCCGATCGCGTCATGGCGTACGCCACCCAGTGAACAGGTGCCACCGTGGACCTGAGCGATCAGCGACATCGACGATGCAGAAAGGAGAAGCCACGTGATCGGGAGAACAGGCGCCGAAGGTCGCGACTCCGTGACCATGATCGTGCAGGTCGCGCGGATGTATCACGAGCAGAACATGACGCAGCCGGCGATCGCGGAGCAGCTGCGCATCTCTCAGTCGCGGGTGTCGCGGTGGCTCAAGCAGGCGGTGGAGATGGGGATCGTGCGCACGGTCGTGCTGCCGCCCGAGGGCGTCTATCCGGAGCTGGAGGAGCAGCTCGTACGGAAGTACGGGCTGCGGCAGGCGCTCATCGTGGAGAGCAGCGGCGATGAACGCTCCACCATGTGGGCGCTCGGCGCAGCGGCGGCGACCTACCTTGAGGCGACGCTCACGAACGGCGCGCGGGTCGGGTTCTCCTCCTGGTCGGAGACCCTGCTGGCGACCGTCGACTCGATGGTTCCGCTCAAGCGTCGGCGTGCCGAGTCCATCGTGCAGATCATGGGCGGAGTGGGACAGCCGGCCGCACAGCTCAAGGCGACCGAGCTGACGTTCCGGCTGGCCCGCATCGCGGGCGGCACCCCCATGTTCCTGCCCACGCCGGGCATCGTCGCGACGCCGTCCGCCCGTGAGGCCCTTTTCCAGGACCCGAACGTCGTCGAGACGGCGGCGGCCTGGGAGAACCTCACCGATGTTCTCGTCGGCATCGGCAGCGTCACGCCGTCGCCGCTGCTCCAGGTCTCCGGCAACGCCGTGTCGGAGGCGCAGATGCGGACGTTGCGTGAGCTCGGCGCGGTGGGCGACGTGGCGATGCGCTTCTTCGACGCCGACGGCAGGCCGATCGAGACCGAGTTCAACGACCTGGTGGTGGGCATCGGCGTCGAGGCGCTGTTGAAGACGCCGCGGCGCGTGGGCATCGCCGGTGGCGCGCGCAAGTTCGAGGCCATCCGCGGAGCGCTTCGCGGGGGATGGGTCGACGTCATCGTCACCGATCTGATGAACGCGCAGGCGCTGGTCGCCGACAACTGACCCGGAGAGCCGGCGCAGAACCCGAAAGGTGCGAGCCGGCCCTTCGCCGCTATCATTGAGAATAACCATTCTTGATTGAATATATATGCAAAGGAGGATTCGTGCGGACCGACCTACCCACGTCCACGCTGCTTGAGATGCAGCGGCGGATGACGCGCATCCGCCGCTTCGAGGAGCGCGCGGCCAAGATGGTCAAACGCGGCCTCATCCCTGGCACCGTGCACACGAGCATCGGTCAGGAGGCCCAGGTCGTCGGCTCCTGCATGGCGCTCGACGACGACGACTACATGACGGGCAACCATCGCAGCCACGGCCATCCCATCGGCAAGGGCTCCCCGCTCGGCCCGCTGATGGCCGAACTCGTCGGCAAGGCCACCGGAGTGTGCCGGGGCAAGGGCGGGTCGCTGCACCTGGCCGACTTCTCGGTCGGCAGCCTGGGCGAGTCCGGCATCGTCGGCTCCTCCATCCCGATCGCGACCGGCTCCGCGTTCGCGTCGAAACTCCTCGGCCGCCCGCGCGTCTCCCTCGCCTTCTTCGGCGACGGCGCCGCCAACCAGGGAGTCCTCTACGAGGCCATGAACATGGCGGGCGTCTGGAAGCTGCCGGCCATCTTCCTCTGCGAGAACAACCAGTACGCGCTCAGCACGCCCGCCCACACCGTGACCTCCGGCAACATCTTCGAACGCGCGGCCGGGTTCGGCATCCCCGGAGTCCGAGTGGACGACGGCCAGGACGTGATCGCGGTGTACGACGCGGTGAAGACCGCGGCCGACCGGGCCAGGGCGGGCGAGGGCCCGTGCCTGGTGGAGGTCATGACCTACCGCTTCAACGAGCACTCCGAAGGCCTGCGCATCGACAACTACCGCGACAAGGAGCAGATCGACGAGTGGCTCAGCCGTGATCCGCTGGACCGCCTCGCCGGTCGCCTGCGCGACCGCGGCATCACCGACGAGCAACTCAAGGAGCTCGACGCGGAAGTGATGGAAGAGGTCGACCGCGCCGTGGAGTTCGCGAACGAGAGTCCCTATCCCGAGCCGTCCGTCGCATTCGAGGACCTCTACACCGACGAGGTGACCGCCGTATGAGCATCATGAGCTACCTCGGAGCCATCGGCGCCGCGCAGCGCGAGGCGATGGAGGCCGACGAGCGCGTCGTCATCGTGGGCGAGGACGTCGAGGCCAACGTCTACGGCACGACGGGCGGCGGCAAGTCCCGGAGCAGCGAAGGCGACTTCCTGCAGCTGTTCGGCCGCAACCGCATCAGGAACACCCCCATCTCCGAGGAGGGAATTGTGGGCATCGCGGCCGGAGCCGCGATGACCGGGCTGCGCCCCATCGTCGACCTTTCCTATTCGAGCTTCCTCTACATGGCGATGGACCAGTTCGTGAACCAGGTCGCCAAGAACCGCTACATGTTCGGCGGCCAGGCGTCCATGCCGGTCGTCTTCCGCTCGGCGATGTTCTACGGCCTCAACACGGGCGCGCACCACTCGGACCGGCCGTACCCGATGTTCATGAACGTGCCCGGGCTGAAGATCATCGCTCCCGCGTCACCCGAGGACGCCAAGGGGCTGCTCCGCGCCGCCATCGATTCGGACGACCCGGTGCTGACGTTCGAGGCCGTGAAGCTGTGGGGGCTGAAGGGCGAGGTCGGCGACGACCCCTTCCGCATCCCTCTGGGAGTCGCGCGGACGGTGAGGGAGGGGACCGACGTCACCCTCGTCGCGATCTCCGGTTCCGTGCCCGACGCGTGCGCAGCGGCCGACCGCCTCGCGGAGGAAGGCGTGTCGGTCGAGGTCATCGACCCGCGCACACTCGTGCCCCTGGACACGGCCGCGATCCTCACCTCGGTCGCCAGAACGGGCCGGCTCGTCGTCGTCGAGCCGGCCCACCGTACGTGCGGCGCCGCGGCCGAGATCTCCGCCCTCGTCGCGGAGGAGGTGTTCGACGCGCTGAAGGCCCCCATCGTGCGGCTCACCGCGCCGGACATGCAGATCCCGTTCAGCCCCAGCCTTGAGCAGCAGATGTACCCCACCCGCGACGGCATCGTCGCCGCCCTCCGGCGGGTGACCGGCCTCGCGCCGGCGTAACGAAGAATCGGATGTACAGGAAAGGAGCTGACCATGAGGGTTGAAGTCCTCCTCCCGCAATGGGGAATGGGCATGAGCGAGGGCACGATCTCCACCTGGCTCAAGAAGGTCGGCGAGCGCGTCGTCGAGGACGAGCCGCTCGTCGACGTCGAGGCCGAGAAGGTCGAGGAGACCGTGGAGGCCCCGGCGACCGGCACTCTCACCGAGATCCTGGCGGCCGAGGGAGAGACCGTGGACGTCCGCGCCGTCATCGCCGTCATCGAGACGGACTAGGACGATGACCGTGGACGCGAGCGGCCCCGGCGTTCGTGACGTGGTGCCGCTGACCGGCATCAGGCGGACCGCCGCGCGCAGGATGATCAAGGCGTGGGAAGCGCCGGCCTTCACTCTGACGCTCACCGTGGACATGTCGGCCGCGCTCGCCGTGAAACAGCGTGACGCCCAGGCGACCGTGACCGACAGGCTGATCGAGTGCTGCGCCAGAGCACTCGTGAGGCACCCGCAGCTCAACGCGTGGTACGACGACCTGACCGTCACGCGGTTCGGCCAGGTCAACATCGGTGTGGCGGTCGCGACCGACGCGGGCCTCATGGTCCCCGTCGTCCAGGGCGCCGACCGGCTCGCGCTCCCGGAGATCAGGGCCGCCCGCCGTGACCTCGTCTCCCGGGCGCGGGAGGGCCGGCTCGGCAGGGCCGACGTGACGGGGGGCACCTTCACGATCTCCAACCTCGGCATGCAGGGCGTCGACCGGTTCACCGCGATCCTCAACGTGCCGCAGGTGGCGATCCTGGCGATCGGTGCCACCAGCGAGCGGTACGTCCGCCGTGACGGTGCGGGGGAGTGGGTCCCCCAGGCCGACTTCACGCTCACCTGCGATCACCGGGCGGTCGACGGCGCGACGGGCGCCGCGTTCCTCACCGAGCTGCGCGCCCTGATCGAGACGCCTTGATCCCCGTGCTCCCCGCCGATCGGACCGACCCTCCGGGAGGAGACCCGTTCCAGCATGTAGCGGGTCTCCTGCGGAAACTCTCGCAAGAAGAGCGGGCATCCCCCATCCTCCATGTCCGCCGGTTGCCGCCGGTCGTCGCCTTCAGCCGCCGTGACACGAGGAACCCCGGATTCGCCTCCGCCGTCGTGGCGGTCGTGGAACACGGCTTCGCGGCCCACGTACGCCCGGTCGGGGGATCGGCCGCCCCCCTGCACGGGGGCAGTCTGGTGCTCGATCACTACGGCGTCGACCCGGCCGGCGCCCTGTCCCCGCACCACCGCTTCACCGCGGTGGCGGAGGCACTGCGCGCCGCCCTTGGCTCTCTCGGCGTGGACGCCCGCGTCGGTCCGGTGCCACGGGAATACTGCCCCGGCGACCACAGCGTCAATGCCCGGGGCCGAGTCAAGATCGCCGGCACCGCGCAGCGCATCCGCGGGCGCTCCTGGCTGGTCAGCTCCGTCGTGCAGGTCCACGGCGGCCCCGCCCTTCGCGACGTGGCCCTGGCCTGCTACGACGCGCTTGACCTCGAACTGGACCCTTTAACGATCGGCACGGTCGAGGAGGAGACGGGCGTTCGCGAGCTTCACGCCGTCGTCGCCGCGATCGTCACGGCGTACGTCACGCACGGGCTTGTACGTCCCGACGACATCCTCGACAGCGCCACCCCGGCTCCCGTGGAAGCCGGTCGCCGGCCGACTGGCTGACGTCTCAGCGCCCGCCCCTGCCTTCAAACCGCATCAGGCATGCCTGGACATCCTGCCAGGTGAGATCGTGGCCATCCTGGGCCCCTCGGGCTGCGGGAAGTCCACTCTGCTGCGGCCGGCGGCCGGGCTCGGGTCGGGCACGAGCACCAGACCCGTACGGAACTGATCGCCAACCTCGCCAGGGCGCGGCGGATCATCTCGAGGTGAACGCGGCGGAGGCCCGGTCCCGGAGCCCGCCGATCACGGCGTCGAGCATCCGGTCGAACTCCGCCACGGACCCGAAGCCGGCCTGCAGGGGCGTGAGGGCGGCCAGCGCCGGGTAGGCGGCGGCGTCGATCGCGGGCATGTCGCCGGGCCCGTCGGGCCCGCCGCTGAGGACCGCCAGCAGATATCCGTTGAGGAAGCCGAACAGCATCAGCGGCGCGTCCGCGACCACCTGGTCGGGCAGACCGGCCTGACGCATCGCGGTGACCAGTCGTTCCAGGGCGGCGAGGGCCACCGGCGAGGTCTGGGCGCGGGTCGCCAGCAGCGGGAACACCCGGGGGTGCCGGTAGGCCATCTCCCGGTAGCGGTGCGCCGTCCAGCGGGTGAGCTTCTCCCAGTCGCGGGGCGCGTCGTCCGCGCCGGCCGCCACCTCGGCGAGCACGGCCTCCGACATCGCGTCCAGCAGTGCCGCTTTGCCCTTGATGTAGTGGTAGATCGACATCGGGTCGACCCCGAGCTCCTCCGCGAGCCGCCGTACCCCGAAGCGGTCGAGGCCGTCGCGGTCGACGAGTACGACGGCGGCGGCCGCGATGCGCTCGCGGTCGAGCCCGGCCGGCGTGCCCTGTCTGCGTCTGGCCACGCCATCTCCCTCCGGTTGCCAAACCTACGATGTAGAATTTACCATGCGAGGTGAAACCTACGATGTAGGTTCGAGGGAAAACGCTGAGGAGTGCCCCATGAGACCCCTGGAGATCCTGTTAGCGGTCGGCAACCTGCTGGGGCTCGCGATCATGGCGATCCCCAGGCTGCGCGCGCGTACGCGGCTCGGCCTGGTGGTGCCCGTCGCGCTGCTCCTCGCGGCGGCGCAGGTCCTCGTCGAAGGCCCGCGCTGGCAACTGGCCCCCGGCTACGCGCTGGCCGTGACCCTCTTCCTGGCCTGGCTGACCGGTGTCGTCCGGCCGCGCGCCGGGCACGTCAACCGGCCGGCCGCCCGAACAGCCGCAGCGCTGGGCGCGCTGGCGCTCCTCGCCTCCGTCCTCCTGGCAACGGTGCTGCCCGTGTTCCGCTTCCCCGAGCCGACCGGGCCGTACGCGATCGGCACCACGACCTACCACTGGGTCGACGCGAGCCGCCCGGAGCTGTTCACCGACGCCCCCGGCGATCGCCGGGAGCTCATGGCCCAGGTGTGGTATCCTGCCGAGCCGGAGCCGTCGGCGCCGCGCGCCCCCTACATCCAGGACGCCGAGGCGGTGACGTCGGCGATGGCGCGCCTGACCGGCTTCCCGGAGCCCGTCTTCAGCCAGTTCAGGTACGTGACCACCGACGCCGTCACGTCCGCGCGGATGGCGGCCGACCGACCCCGCTATCCGGTGCTCATCTCCCTCACCGGGCTCGGCGCGTTCCGGGCCGCGAGCACCTTCCAGATCCAGGAACTGGTCTCGCACGGCTACGTGGTCGTCGGGCTGGACCAGCCGGGCGCCGCCGCCACGACTCGCTTCCCCGACGGGCGGGAGATCCCGGGATGGTCCAGGGACAAGATCTATCCGCTGATCAGGCAGAGCTGGACGCCGCAGCCCGTCGCGCCGGTCCTCCAGGGGCAGACGCTTCCCGACGGGATCATCCCGTACTTCGCGCAGGACGTCAGCTTCGCGCTCGACCGGCTCGCGGGACTGAACGAAGCCGACCCTGACGGCCTCCTGACCGGCCGCCTCGACCTCGGGCGCGCCGGCGTCTTCGGGATCTCGTGGGGCGGCGCGACCGGCGCCGAGGCGTGCGCGACCGACCAGCGCATCAAAGCGTGCTTCATCATGGACGTTCAGCTGACGGCCCACGTCGTCCAGGCGGGCCTGCGGCAGCCGGTCATGTTCATGACCCGCGACACCCAGACCTTCCGTCTCGAACGGGAGCGCAGCGGCGGCTGGCTGGAGGAGGAGATCGCCGGCACCGTCGAGACCATGACCGACGTGTACCGGCGGCTGCCGGGCGCCGGCTACTACGTGGAGGTCCCCGGGTTGTTCCACGTCGACTTCACCGACGTCCCGGCCTGGTCACCGGTCACCCCGCAGCTCGGCCTGAACGGGACGATCGACGCCCGGCGGGCACACGCCGTCATCAACGCCTACTCGCTCGCGTTCTTCGACAAGCACCTGATGGGGCAGTCGCCGTCCCTGCTCGACGGGCCGTCGAGCCGCTTCCCTGAAGCGCGGTTCCTGCGTCACCAGGGCGTCGCCGTCCACCTCCCTGAGGGGCCGTGACGGCCTTGGGCGCCCTAGACCGGTGCTCACCGTCATCCCGCCCCTGAGCTGACGCCACCCCCTCCCGCCGATTTCGCGGCGCTCCTCCCGCTGAGGGGCGCCCCGAAGCCGGCCGCCCCCGGGAGAAAGGTGTCCATACCCGGTGGGGGCCGGGGGCCGGAATTCGTACGACCCCGTTCCAGGTCAAGAGGGTCTTTGATATTGCTACCGTCATGGACACCAGCCAGCTGCTGCCCTACGGCGGCGCCCTGCTCGCGTTGTTCGTGGTCCTGTGGCTGCTCGACAAGTTCACCGGCGGCATCGTCGAAGAGCTCGGCAAGCGCGCCCTGGACCACCTCCTGCGCGGGCCGAGGCGGCCGGCGCTCGGACGGCGCGCGCTGGGCCGCTACGCCAAGCTGGTGCGCCACACGTTCGGCACGCACACCATGGGCTTTCGCGCGGGCGACGCCCCCGTGACGGTCGAGGAAGTGTACGTCCCCCTGCACTACGAGTCCGGCGGCTCGCGGCTCGACATGGAGCGGCTGGTCCTGTCACGCGATCGCGTGGTCGTCCTGGGGGAGCCAGGCGCGGGCAAGTCCATGCTGCTCAAACACCTCATGCTCGGCTGGGCGGATGATCCGCGGCGGGACCGTCGCGTGCCCATCCTGATCGACCTTCATCGCTACGGCAGGGCCACGTTGCGCGACCTGCTGGCCGAGACGCTGGGGCACGGCAGAGGGCCGATCGGCGCCGACCGGCTGCACCACGCTCTGACGGGCGGTCGGCTGCGCCTGTTCTTCGACGGGCTGGACGAGGTGGCACGCGACCACCAGTCCACCGTGCTGGGCGAGCTCAGAGAGCTGGCCAGCCGCTACGAGCGCTGCCCCATGGTGGTCACCTGCAGGGAGTCCGTCTACAAGGGCGCGCTCGCCGCGGAGTTCGGCGCCCCCGTCGTGGTGGCCGACCTCGACGACGCGTCGCTGCGGGTGCTCTTACGCCACCTGGTCAAGGACGACGTGCGCGCGCACTGTCTGATCGCCGCGCTGAGCGACACCCGGCCGGTGCTGGAACTGGCGCGCAGCCCCATGCTCCTCACCATGACCTCCTACCTGTTTCTGGAGGGGGTCTTCGGCGAGCAGGCGGAGAGACTGCCCAGGTCCCGGGCCGGGTTCTACGAGCTGGCGATCCGGTATCTGCTCGGCCGCGACACCGCGCGCGGGCTGGACGCGATGACCCGTTTCGAGCCCGACGTCAAGCTCGTCGTCCTGCGGCGGCTGGCGCTGTCGCTGATGAACCAGGACGACGGGCGGACCGTCGGCCACCGCGACCTGGTGGCGCTGATCAGGACGGAGGCCGCTGACCTCCTCCAGGACGCGCAGGCCGAGCGGCTGATCGACGAGCTGGTGGACCGAAGCCGCCTGCTGGTCCGGCTGTGGCAGGGCGGCGGCCGGAGCTACGTCTTCCGCCACCTCACCTTGCAGGAATACCTGGCCGCCGTCGAACTCGCGGGGCGCGGCGAGGAACTGCTCGGCCACTACCGGCGCGCCCCGGCGCTCTGGCAGGAGGTCGTCCGCCTGTGGTGCTCCATCGTCCCCCGCGACTGCACCTGGCTGCTGCGCGAGCTCTACGCCGACCCCCGCTCGCGGGTGCTGGTCCTGCGCTGCCTGGCCGAGGCCGAGCACGTCGAACCGGCCTTCGCCGACGACGTCATCGTCGACTTCGTCGCCCCGGTCTCCTGCGGCATCGAGCTGCCGGGCCCCGCGCTGCGCGCGCTCGGCGCGCTGGCCGCCGTCGGCAACACCCGCGGTGACCAGGTGCTCGCCCAGCTCATGGGCAGTGCGCAGGCCGACTACCCGGCCATCTACCACGTACTGGCTGCTTCCGGTCGGCGCGAGGCGCTGGACCGGCTGCTGGAGGCCGCGGACACCTCCACCCACGCTCGCGGCGCGCTGCGCGCCATGGGAGACCTGGCCGTCCCGGAGCTGAAACGCGTGGAGCGTGCCTGGGCCATCGATGAGCTGGGGCGGATCGGGACGCCGGCCGCGGCCGAGGCGCTGACCGAGCTCACCGATCACATTCGCGCCGTGTGGTGGCTGGCCGCGCTGCTGAACAGCGAGGACGTCCGCACCGCCCTGTCCTTCGGGGAGAGCCCGGGAGGAACGAGCTGGATCAGCCGGCCCTACCGCGGTGACTGGCCGCCCCGGCTGTGCGCGATCATCGAATCCGTGGTCGGCCAGTTGCGCGCGAACGACGAGGCCATACCCCCCGATCTCGACCTGCCGCCCGTCTTCCCGCCCGTCGCGCTCGCCGTCCTGGCCCACGACGACTTGATCGGCTCGGGGAACCAGCCGCTGCCGGTGTCCCAGCAGGAGGAGCAGGCGCTCCACTGGTTCGAGAGAGCCGGGATGCTGCCGCCGGGCCTCCGCAAGCGTTCGATGTCCGAGCAGGTCTACCGAGGGCTGGCCGCCATCACCGCGGACCACGCCGGCAACGCCCGGCTGCACCGCGCCGCCCTGCACCTGGCCGGCTTCGTGGTACGGAACCGCCCCCTACGCCCCGCCACGTCGCAGTGCCTGGCCGCGCTCGACTGGACGGTCCTCGCCGCCGTCGCCGGACGTCTCGACCGGCCCTGGGGCGGCCGGCAGAGGTGGAGCCTGCTGGGGGAGGAACGGCCGGAGCCCCGGTTGCTCCGCCGCCTCCTGACGACGGGCGTGACTCTGGGCGCGCTGTTCACGGCCGGCACGGGAATCTACGGAGCGATGCGGTCCCTGCTGGGCCAGGGGACGTGGGGGCCGGTCTGGCTGGCGATCGTCACGGTGACCGCCGTAGTGGCCACCGTCGTGGGCGTGATCACCATCAGTTCGGGGTTCGGGGCCTGGGTGCTCTTCCCCGGGGTACTGGTGTCCTCGGCCTGTCTCATCGCCTACAGCGGGGCGACGCTCAACGACTGGCTTGCTCCCTACGGCCCCCACGCCGGCTGGACGGCTTACGCCGTGGCGGGCCTCGCTCTGGCCTCGCTGGGTGCCTACTACTTCCGCCTGAAGCGCCGTTGGGCCAACCCCTTCCGCCAGGTACTGGCCCAGTGCTCACCCCACTGCCTTCCGGCATCCTTCCACTGACCTTTCCACGATCTGGCCCTGTGACCGGCCGGGCTCATTCGAGGGTGCGGAGCCCGTCCTCCAGCAGGTGGAGGGCGCGGCGCATCCGCTCACGCAGGGCCTGCGGCGGGTCGCCCCGCTCGATGCCGGCCAGGGCCGCTCCGACCAGCGCGCCGACCAGCGCGCCTGCCGTCGCGCGGGACAGTGTGTCGTCCAGCCGGTCGGGGTAGGCGCGCCGCAGCCGGTCGGCGATCAGGCGCTCCGCCGCGATCAGCCGTTGCAGCGCCTGGGCCTGCAGCTCGGGTTTGGCGAACATGAGGGCGAGCCGGTCGGGGCTGGACAGGTCGTCCGAGGCGGCCAGGACGCGGTCGAGGATCTGGCGCACGGCCTCCAGCGGGGTGTCGGCCTGTACGGCGTCGAACGCCTCCCCGATCGCCCGCAGCCGCTGATCGGTGCCCGCGAACAGCACGTCCTCCTTGGCGCGGAAGTAGCCGAAGAACGTGCGCGTCGAGACGTTCGCGGCGGCGGCGATGTCCGCGACCGTGGTCTTGTCGTACCCCTTCTCGGCGAACAACCGTGCCGCGGCCTCGACCAGCGCGGCCCGCGTCTGTTCCTTCTTCCGCTCTCGCAGCCCCATGGCGACATCCTACACTCTGATGTAAAGTTGCATTGTGATGCAAAAAGAGACCATCCGGGTCGAGGCGCTCCGGGTGCGCTACCGCGCCGCCGCGCGGGACGCGGTGGCCGGCGTCGACCTCACCGTGGGCGCCGGCGAGGTGTTCGGCCTGCTCGGCCCGAACGGCGCCGGCAAGTCCACGACCCAGCGCGTGCTCACCGGCCAGCACCGCCGCTACACCGGCCGCGTCCAGGTGCTCGGCCGGCCCATCGCCGGCTGGGGCCGGCACCTGTACGAGCGGATCGGCGTCGGCTTCGAGCTGCCCGCGTACTTCCCCAAGCTCACCGCCCGGGAGAACCTGGCCGCCTTCGCCGCCCTCTACCGCCGCCCGGTGGACCGGCCGGACCAGGTGCTGGCCACCGTCGGCCTCGCCGACGCCGCCGACCAGCGCGCCGCGACGTTCTCCAAGGGCATGAAGATGCGGCTGAACCTGGCCCGCGCGATCCTGCACCGCCCGGACGTGCTCTTCCTCGACGAGCCGACGTCCGGGCTGGACCCGGCCAACGCCGCCGACGTCCGGGCGATCATCCGCGCGCAGGCGGACGCCGGGCGCACCGTCTTCCTCACCACCCACGACATGCCGGCCGTCGAGGAGCTGTGCACCCGGGTCGCGTTCATGCGCGAGGGCGCCGTCGTGGCCGTCGACACCCCGCGCAACCTCCGGCTCGCCCACGGCCGCCGCTCGGTGATCGTGGAGTTCGCCGAAGCCGGTGAGCTGCGGCAGGCCGAGTTCCCGTCCGCCGACGATCCCGGGCTGCTGGACCTGCTCGCCACCGGACGGGTACGGACCGTGCACACCCGCGAGGCCGCGCTCGCCGACGTCTTCATCGCGGTCACCGGGACCGCCTCCGCCGCGAGCGCGGCGTCATGACGCGGCGACCGGCCGCGCTGCTCGCGCTCGAACTGCGCGTCCAGTGGCGCAACGGCGTCCCGGCGGCGGTGCTCGGGCTCGCCGCGTTCTGGTCCGCCCTGCTCGTCCTGCTGCCGGTGCGGGCCGCGTGGGTCGCGACGCCGTACCTGCTGTTCGTGGAGGTCATGACGGTGGGCACCCTGTTCGCGGGCGCTCTGACCGTCACCGACCGCTCCACCGGGGCCGCCGCCGCGCTCGCCGTGAGCCCGGCGCGGCCCTGGGAGCAGATCGCGGCGAGATCGGCCCCGCTGGCCGGGCTCGCGACGCTCGGCGCGGTCCCGGTCCTGATCGCCGGGGGGCGTGCCGGCCAGATCGGTGCGGGGCTGCCCGCGATCGCCCTGTCCGGCCTGCTCCTGGTCGCCGTCGCGGCCGGCGTCGCCGCCCGCAAGGACGAGTTCGTCGGGTTCATGGTGGCGCTGGCGGGCCCGATGGCGCTGCTGCTCGCGGTGCCGCTGGCGGTGTCCGCCGGGCTGCTGAGCGGGATGCTGTGGTACGTCACGCCCACGACCGGCGCGCTCATGCTGCTGCGCGGTGACGCGCCGTACCCGGCGGGCGGGCTGCTCGGCTATCTGGCGTTGTGGGCGGCGGCGGCCGTGGGGTACGCCACCTGGCGGCTGCGCGCCGGTCAGGACGCGGCGCCCGGCCGGGCCGTCGTCCATGTCCGGGCGCTCCCCGGCCGGCCGCGCCTGCTGGTGTTCCCCCGCGCCGACCTGCGCAACATCACCCGGGACACGATGCTGGCCGCGGTGGCGCTCAGCCCGCTGCTGCTCGCGCTCGCGCTCCGCTTCGGCTACCCGCCGCTGGCCGGATGGCTCCAGCGCACCGGCGGCCCCGGCCCGGCCTCCTACGAGCCGGTGCTGGCGATGCTCGCAGTCGCCGTGCACGTGCCGGTCTCTTTCGGCATGACGGGCGCGCTGCTCGTGCTCGACGACCTGGAGGACGGCGCGCTCGCCGTCGTGCGCACCTCGCCGCTCGGGGTGCCGCGCTACCTCGCCTACCGGCTGGCGGCGGTCACGCTGCTCAGCGCCGCCGGTCTCGCGGTCGCGGCGCCGTTGTCCGGCCTGGTGCCCGCCTCGGCGGCCGGCGCGCTCGTGCTCGCCGTACCGCTCGGGCCGTTGATGACGCTCGCGACGCTGGCGGTCGCCCGCAGCAGGGTGCAGGGCGCCACCGCGGACAAGGTGCTGGCGCTGCCCGCGTACCTGCCGGTGGCGGCGTGGTGGCTCAGCGGGCCGGCGGGCTGGGCGCTGGCGCCGTTGCCGACGTACTGGATCGTCCGATCCTGGACGGAGGCCGACCCGCTGCACCTGCTCGGCGGGCTGGCCTGCCTCGCCGCGTGGCTGATCCCGCTCGCCCGCCGGGTGATCCGCGCGCTCAGGTAGACGCCATGGCGCCTGCGGGTTAAATTGTTTACGATACCGTTCCGTAAACAAAGCGAGGTGTGCCGTGGAACCTGATGTCCTCGTCATCGGAGCCGGGCCGGTCGGCCTGACCCTGGCGTGCGCGCTGCTCCAGCACGGCGTCTCGGTACGGGTGCTCGACAAGGCCCCTGGCCCGGCCACCACGTCGCGGGCGAACTTCGTGCACGCGCGCGGCTCCGAGGTGCTCGACCGCCTCGACGCGCTCAGCGGCCTGCCCGAGCAGTCCGTACGGGCCATGACGATCACCACGTACGCGGGCGACCGCCCGATGACGCGCATCCGCTTCGGCGATCCCGGCCTGAACACCGCCGCCGCCCCGATGGTCATCTCCCAGGCCCGGGTCGAGGCGCGGCTGCGCGACCGCCTGGCCGAGCTGGGCGTCAGGCCGGAATGGGGCTCCGCGCTGGTGGGCGTCGACCGGGACGCCGACGGCGTCACCGCGGCGCTGGGCGACGGCCGCACCGTGCGGGCGCGCTGGCTCGCCGGCTGCGACGGGACCGGCAGCACCGTACGCAAGCTCGCCGGCATCGGCTTCCCCGGCGTCCGGGTCAGCGAACGCTTCCTCCTGGTCGACGCCCACCTCGACACCACCCTCGACCGCTCGGGCACCAGCGGCTGGGTGCACCCGGAGGGCATGCTGGGCGCCATGCCCATGCCCGGCGGCGAGTGGCGGCTGCTCGCCTACGACCCCGCCTTCTCCGGCGACAAGCCGACCGAGGAACAGATCGTCGAGCGCATGCGCCGCATCCTGCCCGAACGCACCGGCCTGGCCGGCATCCGGCTGCTGGACGCCTCCTGGGCGTCGTTGTTCAGCGTGCACCGCCGCCTGGCGGACACCTACCGGCAGGGCCGGATCCTGCTGGCCGGGGACGCCGCCCACGCGCACGCCCCGTTCGGCGGGCAGGGCATGCTCACGGGAATCGGCGACGCCGAGAACCTCGCCTGGAAGCTGGCCCTCGTGATCCGGGGTGTGGCGGGCGACCGGCTGCTCGACACCTACGAGGCCGAGCGCCGCCCGCTGGCCACGCAGGTCCTGCGCGGCAGCACCGCCGCCACCAGGGTGAACATCGCCGCCGGGCCCGTCGGCCGCTTCCTGCGCGACCGCGTCATGATGCCGGTGTTCAACCTGGCCGTCCTGCAGCGCTGGGCCACGTACACCACCTCCCAGCTCTGGGTCGGCTACCGGCGCGGCCCGCTCGGCGGGCGCGGTCGCCGGCCCAGGCCCGGCGACCGCGTCCCCGACGTGGCCTGCGAGCGTACTGACGGCACCCGTACCCGGCTGCACGCCGAACTGCGCGGACGCTGGGCCGCCCTCGGTGGCGACGACCTGTACGAGGCCGCCCGCGGGCGGCTCGGGGAGCGCGTCGTCCACCTCCGTCCGGTGGACCCGCTGCCCGCTATGCTCGTACGCCCGGACGCCCACCTGGCCTGCACGGGCGATCCCAACCGCTGGCTGGACGGAGCACTCGCTTGACCTCCACCCGAGGACGCGGACGCCCCCGCGACCCCGAGACCGACGCCTCGATCCTGCGTGCCGCGCTGGAGCTGTTCATCGAGCGCGGCGTCGAGGGCACCAGCATGGAGCAGATCGCCCGACGGGCCGGCGTCGGCAAGCTCACCGTCTACCGCCGCTGGAGCACCAAGGAGGACCTGATCGCCCAGGCCGTCGAGCAGACCGTCAGCGCCGACCTGGTCCCGTCGGCTGACGACATCGAGGCGCTGGAGCCCCAGCAGATCATCGAAGGCGTCATCGAGGCGGCGGCGCGGATGACCGCGAGCCCGGATTTCCGGGCGCTGACCGCGCGGATGATGGGCTCGGCCGTCAGCCACCCCGAGCTGATGGCCGTCTACTGGAAGCACCACGTCCTGCCGCGCCGCGAGCTGGCCGCCGCCCTGCTGCGGCGCGCCCAGAAGGACGGCACCGTGGCCGCCGACGCCGACCTCGACGTGCTGATCGACATGATGGCCGGGGCGGTGACCTGGCGGGTGCTCCAGCCGGACCCGCCGGACGCCGCCGGCATGCTCGACTTCCTCAAGGAGGTCTACCGGCAGGCGGGGCTCTACCGGCCGTCCGCGGGATCCTGATCGAGCCCGGACCGGCCGGCCGGGTCCGGCCGGCGGCGGATCCTGCGGGCCACGGTCCCGTACCAGACCGGCACCTCGCGCTCGTCGTCGAACCAGCGGGCCACCACGATGTCGGTGGAGGAGTGCAGCAGGATCGACAGCACGATGGTGACCGCGACGAGCTGGAACACCGGGACGGCGGCGGCGATGCCGGAGCCGAGCACCAGCAGCCCGTAGACGACGGAGGCGAAGCCCTTGGGCCCGAACCACGCCACCGCGGCCTGCTCACGCACGCTCAGCCCCGAACGCAGGAACGACACCCAGATCGCGACCGGCCGGGCCACGAACAGCGCGAGCACCGCGAACAGCCACCCCTGCCAGCCGACCGAGCCGAGCAGGGCCGGGGTGATGAGCGCGCCGAAGACCAGCAGCGCGGCGAGCTTGAACACCTCGGCGATGAGCTCGCCGAAGTGCTCGAACGACTCGCGCTGGCGCGGGCCGAACGTGGCCACGGTGATGCCGGCCGAGAACGCGGCCAGGAACAGGTTGCCGTGCGTGGCCTTGCCGGCGGCGAGCACGAGCAGGCCGATGGCCAGGGCGTTGAGCGGCTCATATTGGGTGGAGGCGGCGAACCAGCGGGTCTGCTCCAGCTTGATCGCCACCCAGGGGACGGCGACGCCGATGACGACGCCGAGCCCGAGTTCCAGGCCCAGCTCGCCCAGGTGCAGGTCCTCGGATCCGGCCGCGACGGCGAGGAAGACGATGACGAACGGCAGCGCCAGGCCGTCGTTGACGCCGGACTCGACGTTGAGCAGTTGCCGCAGCCGGGGCGGCACCTTGTCGTTGCCGACCAGGGCGGCGGCGAACACCGGGTCGGTGGGCGCCAGGATGGCGCCGATCAGCAGCGCCTCGATCCAGCCCAGCCCGAGCAGGTAGTGCGCGCCGACCGCGGTGATGAGCAGGGTCAGCGGCAGGCCCCAGCCGAGCGCCCGGCCGGGCAGCCGCCAGGCGCCGCGCAGCTCGGTCCAGCCCACCCGCATGCCGTCGGTGAACAGCACGGTGAACAGCGCCAGCTCGGCGAGCGTGGCGACCAGGTCGTCGCCGGGTTCGAGGGAGATGACGCCGAGCACGCCGTCGCCGAGCACGAACCCGGCCACCAGGAACAGCGCGGCGGTGGACAGGATCGTGCGGTGCGCCAGGCTGGACAGCAGGACGGCGAGCAGCAGCACGCAGGCGAACGCGGTCAGCAGCACGCCCATCACCGGCACCAGGTGGGGAAGAGCATGGAACGCCTCCGGTCGGGATCAGCGGACGATCTTTGCCGACCAGACTTCCCGGCGCACCGCGATCACCCTAACAGCGGGCGCATGAAAGCGAGAAGTGGCGGAATATCGGCAATTTAGCGAAATGTCAGAAATTTCTGATGGCTGAAAGGGCTCCGCTATCCTGCCTCCAGGAGGTGACCAGGTGGGCGACCAGGAACGATGGCAGGCCGCCGAACGGCTGGCGCTGGTGCTGACCGAGGCCGGCCTGCAACGCATGTCGGCACGGACGTTGGCGGTGTTCCTGTTCACCGATGCCGAGACGGTCACCATGGGCGACATCGCCGACCGGCTCGGCGTCAGCGCGGGCTCGGTGTCCGGCGCGCTCAAGGCCCTGCTGTCGACCGGGCTGATCGAGCGCCTGCCCGCGCCCGGCAGCCGCCGCGAGCACTATCGGCTGCGCGAGGACGCCTGGCCCACCCTGTTCTCCACCCAGAACACCGTCGTCCACGTCATGCTGCAGGCCGCGGAGACCGGCATCGCCACCACCGCGGCCGGCGACCCGGCCCACGCCCGGCTGGCGCGGATGCGTGACTTCTACGAGTTCCTGCTGGGCGAGCTGCCCGGCCTGCTCCGCCGCTGGGAACAGGAACACGCGCCCCGCTGACTCAGCTCGTGGCGCCCCAGGTGAGGGAGAGGCCGGTGGCGGCGCGCTCGGCGCGGATCTCCATCATGCTGCCGAGGATGGTGGCATGGTCCGACACCACGGGCGTGGCGTCCAGCGTGTACGTGATCCGCGTGCTGACCAGCACCGGGCCGCCCTGCGGCTCGTGGAGGTGGCGGGCGGCGGCGGCATCGAGCAGCCCGGGCCGCACCACCTCGGACGCGCGGGCGACCGTCACCCCCGCGTCGGCGAGGGCCATGTAGAGGGAGACGGCGGTGAAGTCGCGCTCACGGATCCGGTCGGCCACCGGCCGGCGGACCCAGGACACCTGGTGGACGGCGGGACGCCCGGCGAACTCGCGGACCCGCTCCAGCCGCAGGGCGCTGTCGCCGGGACGCAGCCGCAGCTCGGCGGCGATCGGCGCGGGGGCTCGGCGCACCGCCCGCCCGACCACGGCGGTGCGCACGTCGTGGCCCTGCTGACGCAGGTCGTCGACCAGGCTGCGGAGCGAGTCGAGCTGGTAGGCCAGGTGGGGCGGGGCGACGAAGGTGCCCTTGCCGGGCCGCTGCACGATCAGCCGCTCGTCGCTCAGCTCGCGCAGCGCGTGCCGCAGCGTCATGAGAGTCACCCCGTAGGAGGCGCTCAGCTCCCGTTGCGGCGGCAGCGCCTCGCCAGGGGCGTACTGTCCCGACCGGATCTTCGCGGCGAGGTCGGCGGCGATGGCGCGGTATCTCGCCTCGTGCCCGGCGTCGGGGGTCATCGTGGTCGGTCACACTCCTGGTCGAGGGCTTGCCGCAGGGTCATGAGGAAGGACTTCAGGTCGTCGGGTCCTGCCCCGTCCAGCACCCGCCGCATGACCGCGGCGCCGACCACCACGCCGTCGGCGTGCCGGCGGGCCTCGCGTGCCTGGTCCGGGGTGGAGATGCCGAATCCTAGCAAGACCGGCCGGTCGGTGACGCGCCTGATCCGCCCGGTGAGCTCCGCCGCCGAGGCGGCGAGCGCGGTCCGCTCGCCGGTGGTGCCCATGACCGACACGGCGTAGACGAAGCCGCGGCTGTGGTGGGCGATCTCCGCCAGCCGCGCCTGCGGCGTGGACGGCGACGCCAGCAGGGCCGGCTCGATCCCGGCCGCCTCGGCGACGCCGGTCAGCTCGCCCGCCTCGTGCACCGGCAGGTCGGGCACGATCAGGCCGCCGACGCCGGCCCGGCGCAGCGCCTCGCAGAACTCCCGGGGCCCGTCGTGCAGCACCAGGTTGTAGTAGGTGCTGACGACCAGCGGCACGCCCAGGTCCGGCAGGCCGGACAGGTCGGCGAGGACGCGGCGGGTGCTCGCTCCCCGGTCCAGCGCCGCCTGGCCGGCCTGCTGGATGGTGACGCCGTCCAGCGTGGGGTCGGAGAAGGGCAGGCCGACCTCGATCGCGTCCGCCCCGGCGGCGGCGAACGCCCTCAGGTAGTCCGTCCAGCCGGGCGTGATCCCGGCGGTGACATACGGCATGAGCAGGCCGCGGCCGGCGTCCCGGCGGGCGCGCAGGTGGCGTTCGACCGCTCCCGCGGCCAGGGTGGGGTTCGTCACAGCAGCTCCTTCAACGTCGAGAGGTCCTTGTCGCCCCGGCCGGACAACGTCATCAGCACCGTCGAACCCGCGGCCAGGTCGCCGTCGCCGGCCGCGCGGATCACCCAGGCGAGGGCGTGCGCCGATTCGAGCGCGGGGACGATGCCCTCGGTGCGCGCCAGCCGCACGGCCGCGGCGATCGCCTCGTCGTCGGTCACGGTGACGTAGCGGGCCCGGCCCAGGTCGCGCAGGTGGGCGTGCTCCGGGCCGACGCCCGGGTAGTCGAGCCCGGCGGCCACGGAGTGCGCCTCGACGATCTGCCCGTCGTCGTCCTGCAGGAAGAGCGAGCGGCAGCCGTGCAGGACGCCGAGCCGGCCGCGGGCCGCCCCCGCGCCGCCCTCCGCCTCGACGCCGACCAGGCGCGCGGGGGTGTCGGCGAACCCGGCGAACGTGCCGGCCGCGTTGGAGCCGCCGCCGACGCACGCGACCACGTGGTCCGGCACGCCGGTCCGCAGCTCGGCGGCGCACTGCGCGCGCGCCTCGTCGCCGATGACCCGCTGGAACTCCCTGACCAGCCACGGGTACGGATCCGGCCCGATGACCGAGCCGATGCAGTAGTAGGCGTCGCCGGTCGTGCCCACCCAGTGCCGCATGGCCTCGCTGGTGGCGTCCTTGAGCGTGCGGCTGCCCGTGGTCACCGGGACGACCTCGGCGCCCAGCATGCGCATGCGGAAGACGTTCAGCGCCTGCCGCTCGATGTCGCGCTCGCCCATGAACACCGTGGCCTCCAGCCCGAGCAGCGCGGCGGCGGTCGCGGTGGCCACGCCGTGCTGGCCGGCCCCGGTCTCCGCGATCAGCCTGCGCCGTCCCATGCGGGTGGCGAGCAGGGCCTGGCCCAGCACATTGTTGATCTTGTGGGACCCGGTGTGGGTGAGGTCCTCGCGCTTGAGGTACAGCTCCACGCCCAGCGCCTCCGACAGGCGGCGGGCCGGCGTGAGCGGGGTCGGGCGCCCGGCGTGCACGGCGAGCAGCCGCGCCAGCGCGCCGCGGAACCCCGGGTCCGCCCACGCCTCCCGGAACGCCTCGTCCACCTCGCGGCACGCCTCCACCAGGGACTCGGGGGCGTACCGTCCGCCGTACTCGCCGAACCGGCCCCGCGCCAGGGGCTCGCCCATCGTCCCCGCCGGCGGGGCCGGCTCCCGCCAGGTCAGCACGTCTCGCATGCCACGCTCCGATCGTTCTATAACTCTGTCGAGAGTTCTATAACAGTGAGTGTGACATGAACGCCGTGGACGCTCAACCGGCGGGCGTACGGGGGGCCGGCTTGGCCTTCGTGCCGACGCCGCCGAACAGGGCGAGGCCGCTGACGACGACCCGCGGTGCCCCCGGCCTGCTGCGGACCGCGCTCCTGTCGAACGCGCCGAACAGGGCCAGGCCCTTCACCTCGACGTCCACGTCGTCGGGCACGACGACCTCCGTGTACCCCCACAGGGCGATGGAGCGCACCCGGATCTCCCGGCTCGCGAAGCGGGCGTCACGCAGGTCGATCTCGCCGCCGCCGAACACCGACAACGACGTGAACGCCCGCGGGGCGACCCAGCGGCCCTTGCGGCTGAACCAGCCGAACACGCTGAAGGCGAAACGGGAGCCGGGCTCGTCCGCCACCACCAGCGAGTCCGTCCGGGCCGGCTCGGGCAGGCCGCGGCCCGCGTGCGCGAGCTCGCCCCGGGTGCGGGCCCCGTAGATCTCGCTCAGCCGCTGGTCCAGCTCGGCCAGCTCGATCCGGCCCGCGGCGGCGGCGTCCTGGAGCCGCCGGGCCGCCCGCTCACGCTCCTCGTCGGAGGGGCGGGTCTGACGGTCGGGGATGAGGTCGGGGTGCTCGGCCATGCGTGCGGTCCTGTCCACTGGATCAACGGGGCAGGGCCATCTTATTCTCCAAGTGGAGAACAAGTCAGCCGGCCGCCTCCGGCCCGGACTCCTCCACCATGTGGGCGCCCATCATCCGCGCGAGCTGGACGCGGAACTCCGCCGCGTGCGCCGGGTCATCGGGATCATGGCCCAGGCCGGCCAGCCACGACCGGCCGCCGATGGCGAAGCCGTACGCGGCCGAGAGCCCGACCAGCACCACCGCCTCGATCCGCGACCGGCTCGGCGCCGGCCGTCCCGCGAGGGCGTCCCTGATCCCGGCCTCCATCGTGTCGACCAGCTCCACCAGCTCCGGGCGCGTGGCGCCCCGGTAGTCGGCGTGCATCTCCGACCAGACGAACAGGCGCAGATAGCGCTCGTCCGCCAGGGTGTCGAACACCACGTCCATGATCCCCGACGCCAGCGGCACGCCGCCCTCGGCGCGGATGCGCTCGCGTACCCGCGTCTCGATGCGGTCGTTCTCGACGCGCAGCACCTCCCTGACCAGGGCGGCATAGCTGCCGAAATAGTGGGACACGAGCCCGTGGGCGACCCCGGCGGCCTCGGCGATCTGCCGCAGGGTCACGTTGTCCGGGCCCCGCCGCATGATCAGCTCGGCCGCCGCCGCCAGCAACTCGGCCCGTGATTCGGCGGGGTCGCGCCTGCGTCTGGGTGCCATGATCAGCAGCTTATTGGCCGGCGGCCAACGGGCTGCTGCTCATACGCGGGGCGTGAACTGGTTCAGGTCGTAGATGCCGAGCGTCTTCTCGATGTCGGCCACCTGCGCGACGACGCCGGCGAAGCCGGCCGCGCCGAACCGGCGGTGCTCCTCGTCCTCGAAGGTCTCGGCCATCTCGGCGAACTCCTTGGGCGGGATGACCTCGCGCATCGCGGGGAAGACCACCGTGTCCTCGCGGGCCTCGTGGGGCTCGTACATGCGGATGAAGGCGGCCAGGTCGGCGGACAGGTCGCGGCGGGACCGCTGGGGGACAGACTTGGCGGTGACGTTCAGGATGCGGCCCGTCAGCACGCGGCCCCGCTCGTGCTGCCGGACCAGGACGGGGACGGTGCCGGTCAGCTTGCCCGCCTTGACCAGGCGCGGGAAGACGTGACGCTCTTCGAGCTCCTCGTGGTACTCCTCGATGAACGTGCGGATGATGCCGGCCCCGGCGTGCAGCGGCTGGGCGGGCACCCGCTCGCCGGCGTCGATCCGCCGGATGCCCTCCCGGTAGACCAGCAGGATGCGCTTGAGCACCCCGTGCTCGCGCATGAGGTCCTCCGGTGGCGTGACCGGCACCTCCTGCGGCTGTTCCGCGCCGCTGGCCTGCGGGGCGGTCCCGCACGCGGTCAGCGCCGCCGTGCCGCAGGCCGCCAGGGCGACGGGCAGGCCGAGCAGCTCGCGGCGGCGTACGCCCGGTGTCTCACGGTTGTCCCGCGTTCTGTCGCTCATCTCGTCCGCCCCGGTGTCCCCGACTGATCACCTCAGGTGCCTGCCCGAAATGGGGTGATCCGACGCGACGAGGAAGGTAATGCTTCCCCCTATCGGCGGCCGGCGAGCGCGCGGCGCAGAGCGTACGCGGCGGCGCCGGCGGCCAGCACCACGACGCCGGCGATCACCGAGGAGAACGGCAGGGCGAAGGCCAGGACCAGGCAGCCCGCCAGGCCGGCCGCCGGGATCAGCAGCGGCGGGCGGCCCTCGGCCCGGGTGAGGGTCCACGCGCTCGCGTTGGCGATGGCGTAGTAGACGAGCACGCCGAAGGAGGAGAAGCCGATCGCGCCGCGCAGGTCCGCCGTGGCGGCCAGGATCGCCACGATCGCGCCGATGACCAGCTCGGCGCGGTGCGGGACCTTGAAGCGGGGGTGGATAGCGGCCAGCGCGTGCGGCAGGTGCCGGTCGCGGGCCATGGCGAGCGTGGTGCGGGAGACGCCCAGGATCAGCGCCAGCAGCGAGCCGGTCGCGGCCACCGCGGCGCCCACGCCGACCACCGGCGCCAGGGCGGGCAGCCCGGCGGCTCGGACGGCTTCGGTCAGCGGGGCGCTCGCCCGGCCCAGGCCGTCGCCGCCGAGCATGGCCAGGGCCGCCACCGCGACTCCCGCGTAGACCACGAGCGTCAGGCCGAGGGCGAGCGGGACGGCCCGGGGGATGACCCTGGCCGGGTCGCGGACCTCCTCGCCCAGCGTCGCGATGCGGGCATAGCCGGCGAAGGCGAAGAACAGCAGGCCCGCCGCCTGCAGGATCCCCCCGACGGTGGTGTCCGGGGTCAGGCTCAGGCGCGCGGGGTCCGCGGCGCCGGAGGTCAGGCAGGCCACCACGACCGCGGCCAGCACGGCCACCACCACGGCGACGATCCCCCTGGTCAGCCAGACCGTCTTGTGCATCCCGGCGTAGTTGACCGCGGTGAGCGCCACCACGGCGGCCACCGCGACCGCGTGCGCGTGCTCGGGCCACAGGTAGGAGCCCACGGTCAGCGCCATCGCCGCGCACGAGGCGGTCTTCCCGACCACGAACCCCCATCCGGCCAGGTAGCCCCAGAAGTCCCCCAGGCGCTCGCGGCCGTAGACGTACGTGCCGCCGGAGGCGGGGTAGCGGGCGGCCAGCCGGGCCGAGGAGGTGGCGTTGCAGTAGGCGACCGCCGCGGCCAGCGCCAGTCCGAGCAGCAGCCCCGACCCGGCCGCGCGTGCCGCCGGGGCGAAGGCGGCGAAGACACCGGCGCCGATCATGGAGCCCAGCCCGATGACGACGGCGTCGCTCAGGCCCAGGCGCCGCTCCAACCGGCCCTGCGCCACGGCGACCTCCTGTCGAGACGGATTCCGATCACGGTTCACGCTGTCGTCACGGTCCTGTCGGGGCGGCGCTCGCGGCCTGGAACAGCTCGACCAGGTTGCCGGCGGGGTCGGCGAGCAGGATCTGACGCCCGCCGGGGCCGGTGACCACGTCGCTGCGGAACGGCAGGCCCGCCGCCCGCAGCCGCGCGACCTCGGCGTCCAGGTCGTCGACGACGAGGTGAATGCGGTTGCGGCCGACGCCGGCGGCCTCGGCGGGCGTGGCGCGGGCGCCGGAGCTGGCGGGGCCGGACAGCAGCAGCCGCAGCGGTCCGCGTACCACGTCGGCGAAGGCGGGCGCGGCGCTGAAGTTGACCGTGAAGCCCAGGTGGGTGGTGTAGAAGTCGACGGCCGCCCCGACGTCGTCGACGATGTAGCGGACGCTGGCGACCTGGCCGGCTGCTGTCATGGCCGGACCTCCTGTCGAGTGGCGGGAAAAAGGACGGGTTGCAGGTGCCGGACGCGGGTGTCGATCTCGGCGGCGGTGCGGTCGAAGGCGAGACAGTCGTCCTCGCCGGCGGGGTCGGGGATGCTCCAGTGCAGGCGTCGCGGGTGGCCGCCGAAGTCGGGGCAGACCTCGCGGACCTTGTCGCACAGGCTGATCACGTAGTCGAACCGGCGGCCGGTCAGGGTGTCCAGGTGCCGTGGGCGCCGGCCGGAGAGGTCGATGGCGTACCGCCGGCGCAGCACGCCTACGGCGTGGGGGTGCAGGCGGGCCTTGGGGTGGCTGCCGGCGCTGGTCACCTCGGCGCGGCTGCCGACGCGGCGGCGCAGCAGGGCCTCGGCCATGGGTGAGCGGGCACTGTTGCCGGTGCACAGGAACAGCACGGACGGCGCCTTCGACGTCTCCGCGCCGGGGGGCTCGGACGTCCCGGCGGGGGACAGGCGCAGCGCGGGATGCAGCGCGGCGCCGGCGGCGGTCAGCGCGTCCGCGCAGCGCTCCAGGTCCAGGTGGTAGTAGCTGTCGCGGCCGTCGAAGCTGCTGCGGCGGGCGCTGACCAGCCCGGCCGAGCGCAGCAGCCGCAGATGGTAGGAGACCAGGTTCTGCGGCTCGCCCACCAGGGCGACGAGCTCCCGCACGCGCAGGTCGCTGCGGGCCAGCTCGCTGAGCAGCCGCCAGCGCACCTCGTGGGCGGCCAGCCGGACGAACGGCGGCGGCGCGGCCTGGCCGGACGGCTTCATGCCTCGCATATTACATCAAACGGTTTTGATGTAATCGACGGGGCCGGGTCAGGCGGTGCGGCGGGAGCGGGCCAGGGCCAGCCCGCCGAGGATCATGGCGACCGGCCCGACCACGAGGTCCACCCAGCCCCCGACGATCCCGTAGCCGGCGCCGGGCCCGCCCTCGGCCGCGGCCACGACCCACGCGCCGATGACGACGGCGGCCAGCCCCGCCGCCAGGGCCGCGACGGCCCCCCTTCTCCCGAAGCCGCCGGTACGACGGGCGGCGCGAGCCAGCGCCAGCGCGCCGGCCACGATGCCGGCCAGCCCCAGCAGCGCGGCCACCGCGGACCAGAGACGCCCGGAGGTCAGGGCGTAAGCGCCGACGGGTTGGGCCAGAACCTGCGTGGCCAGCAGATGACGGACGGACATCGAGCATCCTTTCGATCGAACGGCAAATGCCGGCGGCGTCAGCCGCTCAGCTCGGTACGGCGGGAGCGGACCAGGGCCAGCCGGCCCAGGACCGCGCCGGCCAGCCCGAGCACCAGGGCCAAGGCCGCCCCGAACACCCCGTTGCCGGTGCCGAGACCGCCGTCGGCGACCGCCAGTTTCACCGCGCCGTTGAGCCCGCCGATCACCCCCGCGACCAGCGCCACGACGGCTCCCGCCCGCCCGCCGCCGCCACGGCGGGCGGAACGCAGCGCCAGCCATCCGACGACCACGCCGCCGATCGCCACCAGCGCGGCCACGCTGGCCCAGACCCGCTCGGGGGTGCCGAGGAAGGTGTCGACACCTTGGCCCGCGCACTCCGACGCCGACGTACAGACCGGCGAGGCAGCGGCGAGCACCAACAGGACGGACATCGAGGATCCCTTCGGTCGGAAGACGGGCGTCTGGCGCCTGGCCTCGATCATCGCGCCGCCGAGCCGGCCACGGCCTCCGGCAGCGGACGGCCGCCGCTACGCAGCCGGGCGTAGCCGGCTCATGCCTCGGTACGCCCGCCGTCGTAGCCGGCTGCGCAACCCGGCGAAGTGTCCTCAAGGCGCGGAAACCCTAGGATCGCGGCATGAAACACCCCGTGATGTCGTGGCGCCCGCCGATGCCGGCGCAGGAGGTGTTGCTCGCGCTCTTCATCACCGTGACGCAGGTTCAGGGCACGATGGTCCGCAACGCGGGCGAGGTGGTGCAGCGTCCTCTCACCGACCTCGGCAACCTCGGATACGTCCTGCTGATCGTGAGCGGCCTGGTCGTCGCCGTCCGCCGCCGGTGGCCGGTGCCGGTGTTCCTCGCCACCGCGCTCGCCAGCCTGGTGTACTACGCCCTCGACTTCCCTGACGGGCCCGGCTGGCTCGGGCTCTTCGTCGCCCTCTACACCCTGGCCGCCTACGGCGACGGGCGCCGCTCGCTGGTGATCGCGGGCGTGGGCGTCTCGGTGCTCACCGTCGTCTGGCTGGTCGCCGCCGCCGATCTGGAGCCGCGCGCGGCCGTCGGCTGGGTGTACTTCCGGATCGGCGCGGCGGTCATGAGCGCGGCCCTCGGCGAGTCCGTCAGGTCCCGGCAGGTCATCGCGGCCGAGGCCCAGGAACGCGCCGAGCTGGCGGAACGCACCCGCGAGGAGGAGGCGCGGGCGCGGGTGAACGCCGAACGGCTCAGGATCGCGCGCGAGGTCCACGACACCGTCGCGCACGCCATAGCGATCATCAACGTCCAGTCAGGCGTCACCTCGCACGTGCTCGACAAACGGCCGGACGTGGCGCGCGAGGCGCTGCGGGCCATCGAGCAGACGAGTTCCCGGGCGCTGCGGGAGATGCGGGCCATCCTCGGGGTGCTCCGTGACGACGACGGCGGTGACGACGACGGGCGGGGGCCGTACCCCGGGCTGGGGCAGATCGACGAGCTGACCGCCAAGGCGCGCGAGGCCGGGCTCGACGTCGAGGTCGAGGAGACCTCGGCCGCCGCGCCGCTGCCCAGCGCGGTGGGAAGCGCCGCCTACCGGATCGTCCAGGAGTCGATCACCAACGTGGTCCGGCACGTCGGACCGACCCGGGTGACGGTGGCGCTGCGCCCCGGGATCGAGGCACTGGAGATCCGCGTGACCGACGAGGGCCGCCGTGCCGTCCCGGGCCATGACGCCGCGGACCCGCGCCTGCCGGGCGAGCCCGGCCGCGGCATCGCCGGCATGCGCGAGCGCTGCCAGCTGCTCGGCGGGGAGCTCGACGCCGGGCCGGTTCCTGGCGGCGGGTTCGAGGTCAGAGCCAGGCTGCCCCTCGCGCCGATCGGGCCGCGCCGGTGAACGCCGCGGCCGGCCCCCCGATCAAGGTGCTGCTCGCCGACGACGAGGGTCTCGTGCGGTCAGGGTTCAAGGTCCTGCTCGACCTGGAGGACGGCATCACGGTGGTCGGGGAGGCCACCGACGGCGCGGAAGCCGTCGAACGGGCCCGCGCCACCCGCCCCGACGTCGTCCTCATGGACATCCGCATGCCCAGGATGGACGGGATCCAGGCCACCGCCGAGATCGCCCGGACACGCGGGCTGGAGCAGGTCCGGGTCCTCATCCTCACCACCTACGACACCGACGAGTACGTCTTCGACGCCCTGCAGGCCGGCGCGAGCGGCTTCCTGCTCAAGGACGCCGGGCCGGCCGAGCTGCTGCACGCCATCCGGGTGATCGCCGCCGGGGACGCGCTGCTCGCGCCGCGGATCACCCGGCGCCTCATCGGCCAGTTCACCGCCCGCCGGACAGCCGCCCGGACCGCCGAGGACCGGCTCGCGGTGCTGACCGAGCGCGAGCGCGAGGTGCTAGCCCTGGTGGGGCAGGGCCTGAGCAACCACGAGATCGGCGCCGAGCTGTTTCTCAGCCCGGCCACCGCCCGTACCCATGTCAGCCGGGCGATGGCGAAGCTGGGCGCGCGCGACCGCGCGCAACTGGTCGTCATCGCCTACCGGACCGGGCTGGTGAGCCCCGGGGCGTGACGACTGCGGCTCAGGAGTTCCTGGCGTCCTCCAGGACGCGGGCGGCCTCCCGTTCGTACGAGCCGCGCGAGGCCAGCACCACCAGGCCGCCGAGGATCATGGGCACGATCAGCGCGTACATGGCCATGAGGAGGGAGCCGGTCGCGTCCGAGGTGATGCCGACGATGAGCGGGCCGAAGGCGGCGCCGATCGTCAGCAGCACCTGCAGGACGGCGAAGCCGACGCCCCGCGAGGAGGCGGCCACGACGTCGGCGATGCACGCCGTGCACGTGGGGATCGCGGTGGAGGAGATCGTGACGGCCAGCAGGACGAGGACCACCAGCGCCACGGTCGAGTCCATGAGCAGGGCGGTGCCGAGGACGGCCGAGCCGACGGTGATGCCCGTGCCGCCGACGAGCAGCCGGCCGCCCTTGACCCGGCCGTGCAGCCGCTTGCCGAGGTGGGTGCCGATCACGGTCCCGGCCAGGACGCCGACGATGGTGACGCCGCCGCTGAGGCTGCCGGCGACGCCGATCTCCATCTCCAGCACGCGGACCATGAGGGAGGGCAGCCAGAAGTAGACGCCGCCGAGGCCGAGGGTCAGGATCATCACGCCGAGGGAGACGAGGACCAGGGTGCGGATGGCCAGGACCTGACGGACCTGCGGCCAGAAGGGCCGTTTCACGGTCGCGCCGGGGGTGGGGGCGGGGTCGGCCTCGGGCGGACCGGCCTGCGGCGGCTCCAGGGCGCCGGGCGGTGGTACGGGCGCGGAGGAGGGCCCGGCGGCGGCCATGATCCTGTCCATCTCGCCGCGCCGCGGCTCGCGCATCCGCCACACGAGGACGGCGGTCAGCGCTCCGGGGATCGCCATCAGCAGGAACGCGGCCCGCCAGCCGTACGCCTGGCCGATGACGCCGCCGAGCAGCGTGCCGACGCCGCCCAGGTACGTGGTCATCCGCGTCCACCCGTACACCTGCATGCGGGTCGCGGCGGGGTAGTAGTCGGCGAGCAGGCTGCCGACGGCGGGGTTGTCGATGTTCTCGGCGGCGGCGAGCAGCACCCGCGTGAAGTAGAAGAAGGCGAAGCCGGTGGCGAGCCCGGAGCCCAGGGTGGCGAGGGCCCAGATGAGGACCACGAAGGCGATGATCTTCGTACGGCTGCGCCGGTCGGCGAGGTAGCCGGCCGGCAGCGCGACGAGCGCGGCGGCCAGCGCCGCCGCGGTCGGGATGGACCCGGCCGCGGTGTCGCTGAAGCCCCATTCCTCCTGGATGAGCGGCAGCACGCCGGACATCAGGTTGGCTTCGATGCGATCGACCATCCCCACGATGAACAGCACCACGAACGGCCCCCACCCGAAGGGGTTGGGATCGGTCGGGGTGATGCCGCCGGGCGGCGGGGATCCGAGTCGGCGACGTTCGCGGGCGACGGCCTTCACCATGTCTTTCTCCTCCGCGCTAGGCGCTCCCGGGTGGTACGGCGGGCACGGGAGCCTAGAACGCTGTTCTAAAACAGAGTTCTAAGAAGAGAGTGTCGTACATCACACCATGTTTCGCCAGTGTTTCCTGAGACGCGAAACGCTCAAGGACGGGTCCAGCCGATCATCTGGCCGCCTCGATCGCCTGCTTCATCTCCCAGGCGCCGTGTTCCATGCGCACGCGGATCTCGGCGGCTCGCGAGTGCGGCAGCACGTTGGTGGTCCAGATCAGCCGGCCCGCCTCGTCGCCCTCCGGGCGGACCTCGAACGAGGCGTGATGGTGATCGAGCGCGGGTCTCGCGCCTTCGACGACGGAATAGGCCAGGCAGCGGCGATCGTCATCGATCGCGACGATCAGCTCGCGGATGACGTGCCCGTCGGGAAAGGTCAGGAACCGCTGGTCGCCCTCCAACCGGGTGCCGGCGACACGGCCCGGCAGCAGGCGCTCGTGCACCGCTCCGACGTCGCGCAGCACCTCCCAGATGTGCTCGGGCGACGCGTCGATCACGATCTCGTGGCGGATGGAGGCCATGACGCCGGGAACTCCTCTCGTGACGGGGCGGCTCCTCGCCGGCGGTGCCCCGGGGTACGTCGTCTCACAGCTCGGTCCGAGCCGTCGTGGTCATGGCGGTCGGCCGGTCTGACGCAGCTGGCCGGCGAGGCGATGCTGATGCCGTGCTCGCTGTCGTGGAGGCGGATCAGCAGGTCGAGCGCGCCCGGCGCCCGCCTCGAACGTGGGCAGCGTCTCGTCGCCGTCGGCGAACCAGGCCATCGCGGACGAGAATAGTACGCACCTCCATATCTGGGGAGCCCGCTAGAGAGCGTCGGTCACGGGACGGCGGCCGCCCAGGTGAGCGGGGACAAAGGTGAGCGCCGCCACCACGAGCGCGGTCGCCGGCACCAGGGCGACGAGCTGCCAGGCCGCGGGCAGCGTGACCTTGCCGGCGTCGCCCCCGGCGATCGCGTTGACGGCCGCGAACAGCAGGAAGCCTCCGGGAAAGACCCCTATGACGGCGCCGAGGCACGCGGGCAGCACCTGCGCCGCCGCCAGGGCGACGGTCACGTCCCGGGGCGTCGCGCCGAGGGCGCGTGCCACCGCCGAGGCGTGCCGGTTGTCGAGCACCGTCGCCCAGGTGATGACGACGGCGTTGACCGCCGCCAGGGAGAGCAGGACGACCGTCCAGACGAGGAGCACGTGCCGCAGCACCGCCACCTGGGCGTCGGTGTACGCGCCGGCCCCCGGCTGGTCGCCGAGGAAGGCGTCGAGCACCATCAGGACGTAGATGCCGCTGACCGTGACCGCGATGCCGGCCACCCCCAGCACCACTCGTCGCGGCCGGCGGGCGGCGACCCGCAGCGCCAGCAGCAGCGGCACGGGCAGCCGCGCCGAGAGGGCGATCAGCCAGCCCGTGCGGCGAGGCGGGCGTGCCGCGTCGGCCAGCGCGCTGACGGTGCTGGAACGGGCCGCGCGCACGGCCGGGACAGCGGTCGCCACCACGGCCACGCCGAGCGCCACCCCGGTCACAAGAGCGACCGTCGGCCAGGTCAGCGGAGCCGTCCCCGCGCCGCCGACGAGGCCCGCGCTCGACTCGATGAGCGACGGTGCGGACAGCGCCCCGATCGCCAGTCCGGCCCCGGCCGCGACCACGGCCGGCAGGAGGTACTCCGCGAGCAGCACGGCGGCGACCAGCCCCGGTGTGCCGCCGACCGCCTTCAGCAGCCCGGCGCGCCTGCTCTGATCGGCCATCCGCCCGCCGGCCAGCACCGACAGACTCGCCACGGCGAGCAGGCCGAGCAGCCAGGCGCCGATCAGCAGCAGGATCTGGGAGTCCCTGGCCAGCTCGGTGGCGTCGGCCTGGACGCTCTGCCAGCTCTGCAGGCGCACGGCTCCGCCGCGACCGCCGCCGTTCCGGTCGGCGAACGCCGGGGCCTCGGCCGGGTCGGCCAGCCTCAGGTTCATCACGTAGGAGAGGGAGCCGCGGTCCGGGGCGAGGCTCAGCGCGTCCGCCCGGGTGAGCCAGACCAGCCCCGGATTGTGCAGCAACCCCGCAGGCAGCTTCCTGTCGCGGGGGATCGCGCCGTTGACGCAGCCGGAGGAGACGACGCAGGACGCTCCGGGGTAGGGCGGCATGGCGGCGGTGACCGCGACCCCGGCGACCCTGAACGACCTGCCGCCCAGGGTGACCCGGTCACCGACGCCTACAGCGAGCCAGTCGGCGAAGGCGGCCTCGACCACCACGCCGCCGTCGCCGACCCAGCCGCCCCGCGTCACCACGGGCTGATCGACCGCCGCGGCAGCGGCGTCGCGCCCCTCGACCTGCACGTCCGACGTCCGGCCGGACGCCGTGAGCTTCCCCGCGACGACCGGGTACGGCCCGCTGTGCCCCGTCACGCCGGAGGCGGCGGCCAGCCTCCCGAGCTCCGCGAGCCCGGCCGAGCCGCCGGCGGCGGCGATCACGTCAGGTCCCTTGGTGGCCGCCCGGGTGCTCTCGTACGGGTCACCGGCCGCGTCGCGCAGGACGAGCCCGAGCGTCAGCGTCGTGGTGGCGGCCAGGACGGCGATCAGCAGCAGCGCGGCCTCGGTGCGGCGACGCCGGAGGTCCCGCAGGGCCAGGCGGACCACGAGGACGACACGTCCCATGCCGATCAGCCCTCCCGCCCCGCGAGCGCGCCGCACTGCCCGGCGGTCCCGCCGGGCGGCCCGGCCTCGTCCACGAACACGCCGTCACGCATCGAGAACCTCCGGTCCGCACCGGCCGCGATCCGGGCGTCGTGGGTGACGACGACCAGCGTCTGCCCGGACTCGCGCAGCTCCGCGAAGAGCTGGAGGACGTCCTGGGTGGCGGCGCTGTCCAGGTTTCCCGTCGGCTCGTCGGCGAGGACGACCAGCGGCTCGTTGCTCAGCGCCCGGGCGACCGCGACCCGCTGCCGCTGGCCCCCGGAGAGCGCGGAGGGCAGGAACCGCGACCGGCCGGCGAGCCCGAGCTGGTCCAGAAGCTCCTCAGCGCGCCGCCGGGCGGCCCGTGGCGAGCGTCCGGCGAGCAGCGCCGCCAGCTCGACGTTCTCCACGGCGGTGAGCTCCTCCATGAGGTGGAAGGACTGGAAGACGTGGCTGACGCCGGTCCGCCGCGTCCTGGCCAGGGCCTTCTCGCTGAGGTCGTCGATGCGCCGGCCGTTCAGCCACACCTCTCCTGCCGAGGGCCGGTCCAGCCCGCCGAGCAGGTGCAGCAGCGTCGACTTCCCGCAGCCGCTCGGCCCCGTGATCGCCACCGTCTCTCCCGCGCCGACGTCGAGATCGACGCCGTTGACAGCGCGCACCAGTCCTTCCCCTCTGCCGTACTCCTTCCGCAGCCCGCGGGCCCTCAGGACGGGCATGTCAGGGATCTGCTCCTTGGTTCTGATCACGGCCGCCAGCGTGGCCCGCAGCGGGTTACGTGGTCGTGAACGGATCCGTTAACGCCGCGGAAACCCCGGTACGGGTATGAAGGTCTGGTGCGCATTCTGGTGGCCGAAGACGAACGCGACCTGGCCGACCTCGTGGCGGTGGGATTACGCCGCCACGCCATGGCGGTCGACGTGGTCTACGACGGGGCCGCCGCGGTGGAGCGGCTGTCGGTGCACGACTACGACGTCCTCGTGCTGGACCGGGACCTGCCCGAGCTGCACGGCGACCTCGTGTGCCGTGAGCTGGTGGCGCGCGGGAGCCGTACGCGGATCCTCATGATGACGGCGGCGTCGTCGGTGCCGGAGCGGGTGGCCGGTCTGGGGATGGGAGCCGACGACTACCTGCCCAAACCGTTCGACTACGCCGAGCTGGTCGCGCGGGTGCGGGCGCTGGGGCGGCGCAGCAGGTCGGCGGTGCCGCCCGTGCTGACGCGGCACGGGATCGTGCTCGACCCCCACCGGCTGCAGGCCGCGCGGGACGGGCGCCACCTGCACCTGTCGCTCAAGGAGTTCGCCGTCCTGGAGGTGCTGATGAGGGCGGACGGCGCCGTGGTCAGCTCCGAACGGCTGCTCGAAGAGGCCTGGGACGAGAACGCCGACCCGTTCACGACGGTGGTGCGGGTCCTGATCAGCCGCCTGCGGGCCAAGCTGGGCGACCCGCCGTGCATCCAGACCGTTCCCGGCGCCGGATACGTGCTGTGACGACGATCCGGGTCCGGCTCACCCTGATCTACTCCGGGCTGTTCCTGCTGACCTCGGTCGTGCTGCTGGTCACGGTCAACCTCCTGCTGCGGCGGGCGCTGCAGGCGCAGATCGCCCGGATGCCCAGGGGAGCGGTGCCACCGGGTGGCCCGCTGCCGCTGCCCGATCTGGTGAACAACGTGACCGGCTACCAGTGGGGGATGACCACCTTCACGGTGGGGATCCTGACGCTGGTCTCGCTGGCCGTCGGGTGGCTGGTCGCCGGGCGGATCCTGCGGCCCGTCCACCGGATCACCGCCACCGCGCGGCGGCTGTCCCTGTCGACGCTGCACGAGCGGATCGCGCTCACCGGCCCGAAGGACGAGCTGAAGGACCTGGCCGACACCTTCGACGCGATGCTCGACCGGCTCGAACGCTCCGTCGAGGGGCAGCGGCGCTTCATCGCCAACGCCTCCCACGAGTTGCGCACCCCGCTGGCCGTCCAGCGGGCGGCGATCGAGATCGGGCTCCCCGAGGACTGCGGCGAGGTCCGCGCCACGCTCCTGCGCCACAACCGTCGCGCGGAGCACCTCATCGGCGCCCTGCTCGTCCTGGCCCAGGCGGACAACGGCCTGAGCGACCGAAGCCCGGTGCCCCTGGACCGGACGGTACGGCTCGCCCTGGCGGAGACCGGCTCGGACGACGTGACCGTGACGGGGCGGACAGAGCCGTTCGTCGTCGACGGGGACCCCGTCCTGCTGCACCGGCTCGTGACCAACCTCCTCGACAACGCGGTCCGCTACAACCATCCCGGCGGAACCGTCGAGGTGACGCTCTCCGGCGGGGTGCTGACGGTCCGCAACACCGGCCCGCACGTGCCCGAGGAACGTCTCGGCGATCTCTTCGAGCCCTTCAGGCGGCTGCACACGACCGCTGGACAGGGCGCGGGGCTCGGCCTGTCGATCGTCGCGGCCATCGCGAAGGCGCACGGGGCCGAGGTGCGGGCGAACCCCCGTCCGGGAGGCGGGCTGGAACTCATCGTGGTCTTCCCCGAATCGCTCAGCCCTGGGCCCCTGCCCGCTCGCGCCGATAGACAGGCATTTAGCTAAATGCCATAATGCCTCAGTGTTGGATGTCGACCTGGTGAAAGCCCTGGCCAACGACAAGCGCCTGCAGATCCTGGAGTGGCTGCGCGAGCCCGAACGGCACTTCCCGCCGCAGCGCGACGGCGACCTCGTCCGTGACGGGGTGTGCTCGTTGTTCATCGCGCAGAAACTCGGAGTGAGCCAGCCGACCTGCGGCGAACATCTGAAGGTGCTGTCGCAGGCCGGGCTGGTGCGCGGCACCAAGATCAAACAGTGGGTGTTCTACCAGCGCGACGAGACCAGGATCGCCCGGGCGAAGGAGTTGCTGAGCGGTGAATGGTGAGCTGGACGAGGCGGTCGCGGAGCCCGGGAGCATGCGGACGGCAGGCCGGTACGAGCGGCTGATAGCCGACCTCGACGCCGCCGGCGCGCGGTACGAGTTGCTCGACCATCTGCCGGAAGGGCGTACCGAGCTGGTCAGCGCCCTCCGGGGGCATCCGGTCGAGCAGGCCGCCAAATGCCTGATCGTGATGGTCAAGATCGGCAAGAAGCGGACCCGTTACGTGCTCGCCGTCGTGCCCGGCGACGCCCGCCTGGATCTGCAGGCGGTCAAGAACCTGCTGGGGGGCACCTACGTGGCCTTCGCGGACCGGGCCAAGGCTGAGGAACTGGCCGGCAGCGCGAGCGGCACCGTGCTGCCCTTCAGCTACGAACCCCGGCTTGAGCTCGTCGTCGACCCGAAGCTGCTGGACTCGCCGCGGCTGTACTTCAACGCCGCCCGGCTGGACCGCTCGATCGCCCTGAACACCGAGGACTACGCGCGCATCGCCAACCCCTGGGTCGCCGCCATCACCGCGTTGTCGTGAAACACCGGAGCCGTCGTGAAAGGGGGCAGACCAAGGACGGGAGAAAGGGGCAGTGGCCTGCCCACCTGAGAGACCTCGCCGTGTGACCGCGGCGGCCCATGACGAGCGGGTCGGCCTGCGTGCCGAGCCGGGTCAGCACTTCGGCGGGCTGGGCCTGGACCTGCGGCTCGGCCGGCTCTCCGGCCAGGAGGCGCTCCCCCAGGCCGCAAGGTCGTCGGCATCGCGAGTGAGCAGTTCGGCACCCAGCGGATCCCAGGGACGGCGTGCACGGCGTGCAGCTCAGCGCCGCGCAGCGCGACCTCCTCGGCCGCCAGCCGCACAGCGAGGCGGGAGGACGGCGAGCCGTCCAGCGCGACGATCACCCGGCCGTATGGGCGGGCGGGTCGCGGCCGCTGTCTGCTCAGGCAGCACCGTCCAGGCCAGGAGGTGGGCGTGGTGGAGGCGAGCCTCACTGAGCGCCCAGCCGAGCGCCGCGGCTGTCCCGTGTGAGCCGTCGAATCCTACGATGATGCGTTTCATGGCCGAAATCGCTCTTCCCGGGTCGGTGATCACATGATCCGGTGGCGTAGCCGCTTGTCGAGGGCGACGACGGCCGCGGCGACCGCAGCGAGCGCGCCGATGCGCAGCCAGGTCCCCACCGGGATCGGCGCGGTCTGGAACACCTGGTTCATGGCGGGCAGGTAAGTGATGGCCAGCTGGGCGAGGATCTGCACGCCCACACCGGCCAGCAGCCACCGGTTGGTGAAGGGCCCGATCCGCCACATCGAGCGGGTCAGCGAGCGGCAGCTGAACAGGTAGACCAGCTCGACCGCGACGAACAAGTTGACCGCCGCCGTGCGCGCCTCGGCCTCGCCGGCCCCGGCCGCCAGCTCCCATTCGAACAGCCACCAGGTGCCGGCGAGCAGCAGCGCGGACACCAGCAGGATCCGGAACATCAGCGCGCCGGTGAGCAGCGGCCGGTGGGGATCGCGGGGCGGGCGGCGCATGATGCCGGCCTCTTTGGGTTCGAAGGTGAGCATGAGGCCGAGCGCGACGGCGGTGGTCATGTTGATCCACAGGATCTGCACCGGCAGGATCGGCAGCGTCAGCCCGAGCAGGATGGCCACCAGGATGACCAGGCCCTCGCCGATGTTGGTGGGCAGGGTCCAGACGATGAACTTGGTGAGATTGTCGAACACGCCGCGGCCCTCTTCGGCAGCGGCCTCGATGGTGGCGAAATCGTCGTCGGTGAGCACCATGTCAGCGGCGTCCTTGGCGACCTCGGTGCCGCCACGGCCCATGGCGATGCCAATGTCGGCGCGGCGCAGCGCGGGGGCGTCGTTGACCCCGTCGCCGGTCATGGCGACCACGTGGTCGCGGGCCTGCAGCGCCTCGACCAGGCGCAGCTTCTGCTCCGGCGACACCCGGGCCAGCACCGTGGCCTTCTCCACCGCCTGCGGATACTCCTCATCCGGCAGCGCGGCCAAGTCGGCGCCGGTCAGCACGCGGCCTCCGGGTTTCCCGCCGCCGGGCTCGCCGTCGGGCAGCAGGCCGATCTGGCGGCCGATGGCGGCGGCGGTGGCGGCGTGGTCCCCAGTGATCATCTTGACCGCGATGCCGGCGTCGTGGCACGCCTGCACGGCACTGGCGGCGGCGGGTCGGGGCGGGTCGAGCATGGCCTGCAACCCGGTCAGCACCAGCGTGCCCGGTAGCGACCCGGGTTCGAAGGCGGCCGGTTCAGCGTGCTGGGCGGGCAGGCGGGCCATGGCGGTGGCCAGGACCCGCAGCCCGCGGCCGGCCAGTTCCTCGGCGGCAGCCAGGACGGCGGCGGGGTCCAGAGGGGCGACCTCGCCGCCGGCCCGCATCTGCCCGGCGCACAGGTCGAGAACGCGCTCCACCGCGCCCTTGGCCAACACCACGTGCCCGCCGTCGGGCAGCCGGTGCAGGGTGGCCATGTAGCGGCGTTCGGAGCTGAAGGGGATCTCCGCCAGGCGCGGATGGGAGGAGGCGGCTTCTGCCGGGTCGAGCCCGGTCTTGACGGCCACGACGGCCATCGCGGCCTCGGTGGGGTCGCCCACCAGCGACCAGTGCTGGGCCTTGCTGGTGAGCACCGTGTCGTTGCAGAGCGCTCCGGCCAGCAGCGTCCAGTACAGCGCCGTGTTGGCGTCCGGAGCAGCCCGGTCACCGGTTGCATCCAGCAGTTCGCCGTCGGGCGTGTAGCCCGAGCCGGTCACCTCCACCGTGCCGGCCGGGGTCCAGATGGCCCGCACCGTCATCTGGTTCTCGGTCAGCGTCCCGGTCTTGTCGGTGCACACCACGGTGGTGCTGCCGAGCGTCTCCACCGCCGGCAGGCGCCGCACCACCGCCCGGCGCCGCGCCATCCGCGCCACCCCGATGGCCAGCGTGATGGTGACCGCGGCCGGCAGTCCCTCGGGGATCGCGCCGACGGCCAGGGCCACCGCGGCGGTGAACATCTCCACCATCGGTTCGCCGCGGGCCGTCCCCACGGCGAAGGTGACCGCGGCCAGTGCCAGGATGCCCACGGTGAGGATCTGGCTGAACCTGGCCAGTTTGCGCGTCAAGGGCGTGGCCAGCGTCTCGGCCGTACCGACGAGCCGGTGGATCTCGCCCAGCTCGGTGGCGGTACCGGTGGCCACGACGACACCCGCCCCCGTTCCGGAGGTAACCATCGTGGCGGAGTAGAGCATGTTGCGGCGGTCGGCCACCGGCGTGTCGTGCGGCAGCACCGTCTCATCCTTGACCACCGGGACCGATTCGCCGGTCAGCGCCGACTCATCGGCCCGCAGCTCGGCCAGCCGCACCAGCCGCAGGTCGGCGGGCACCTTGTCGCCGGCCTCGACCAGCACCAGATCGCCCGGCACGAGCTCTTCTGACGGCACCTGCCGGACCTGCCCGCCGCGCACCGTCCGGGCCTGGGTATGGATCATCGACCGCAGCCCTTCCAGCGCGGCCTCGGCCTTGGATTCCTGCAGAAATCCGATCACGGCGTTGACCACCACCACCGCGAAGATGACGGTGGCGTCCACCCATGCGCCGAGCAGCCCGGTGATGGCACCGGCGGCCAGCAGGATGTAGATGAGCGGGTGGTGGAACTGGCGCAGCCAGCGCATCACCAGCCCGGAACCCTTGGTCTGCGGCAGCATGTTCGGTCCGTACTGCTGTTGCCGCCGCTCGGCCTCCTCCTCGCTCAGACCGTGCCGCGGATCGGACTCCAGGAGCAGCACCACCTCGTGCGGGGCCAGCGTGTGGTGGGCGGTGTCGGCGGAGCCCGAAACGGCGGTCTGCGTCATACGGCCAGTCCACCGCCCGGTACGGCGCCGTCCTAGGGGCCTACGTCCCATGCGGCTGGTCAAAAGGTCGCGTTCGGGGCCGGGCAGCGGTGAAGCGTGCGATCAGCGGCCCGACGACGGCCAGCGCGAAAACGTAGGCCGTCACCAGTGGCGCCAGGACGGGAAGCCGCGCGCCGGCCAGGCCGACGATGACGATGGAGAACTCTCCGCGGGCGATCAGCGCGGCGCCCGCTCGCGCCCGGCCGCGGCGGCCCACCCCGTCGCGGGAGGCCGCGTACCGGCCGGTGAACATCTTGGTCAGCGCGGTCACCGCGGCCAGTGCCAGCGCGGCCGGCAGCACCGGCACCAGCATGACGGGAGCCACTGACAGGCCGATCGCGATGAAGAAGACCGCGGCGAACAGATCACGCAGTGGCGCGATGACCGCACGCGCGCGATCGGCGGTCCGGCCGGTCAAGGTGAGGCCGACCAGGAAGGCGCCCACCGCCGCCGAGGCGTGGACGTACTCGGCCAGCGCCGCCACGATCATCGTCAGGCCGAGCATGCGCAGCATGAGCTGCTCGTTGTCCGGGTGCGCCACGATCCGGCCCAGGTGGTGCCCCCAGCGGGCGGCGAGGGCGAAGGCGGCCAGCACCGCGCCGACCGCGACCAGCGCCCCCACGATGGCCTGCCACCAGGCGCGGCCGGCGGCCAGCACGGCCAGCACCGGCAGGTAGGCCGCCATCGCGAAGTCCTCCAGCACCAGCACCGACAGCACCGACGGCGTCTCCCGGTTGCCCAGCCGCCGCAGGTCGCTCAGCAGCCGGGCGATGATCCCCGAGGAGGAGATGTAGGTGACACCGGCCAGCGCCAGCACGCCGACGCCGTCGAGGCCGAGCAGCCGGCCCGCCACAGCGCCGGGAACGGCGTTGACCAGCAGATCTACACCTGCCGACGGCAGATGATGACGCATGCTCGCGGTGAACTCGGCAAGGGAGAACTCCAGGCCCAGTGCCAGGAGCAGCAGCACGATCCCGATGGAGGCCCCGATCTGCACGAACTGACCGGCCGCCGGGATCGGCAGCACGCCGCCCTCTCCGAGCGACAGACCGGCCAGCAGGTAGAGCGGGATCGGCGACAGAGCCACCCGCCGCGCCAGGGACCCCACGATGCCGAGGACGGCCAGGATGAGACCCAGCTCCAGCAGCAACGCGACCGAGACGTGCACGCTTTCAGCCCCGCAGGATCCGCTTGACGCCGTCGATGCCCTCCCGCGTGCCCACCACCACCAGCACGTCGGCGGCCCGCAACACCTGCTCGGGACCGGGGGAGGCGATCACGTCGGCGCCGCGCACGATCGCCACCACCGAGGCGCCGGTACAGGTGCGCGCCCGCGTGTGCCCCAGCGGGCGATCCGCGTACGGCGAGCCCGGAGCCACCTTCACCGGCTCAGAACTCAGCCCGGGAACCTCCCGGGTGAGGTCGGCGAACCGCTCGGCGATCCGCGGCGCGCCCAGGATCTGGGCCAGCGCCTCGGCCTCCTCCTCATTCAGCCGGAACAGCGGCCTGCCCTCGTCCCGATCGTCGGCGAGATAGCCGACCACCTCGAAGTCGCCCGTACGCTGGGCCACCACCCCGATCCGCTCTCCCGCCTGCGTGGTGAACTCATACCGCAGGCCGACCCCCGGCAACAGCACCTCGTTCACATCCATGCGCCCATCATCCGGGCAGGCAGGAACTCCCCGAGGGAACGTCATCGTCCGGCAACCGTGTCATTAGAGTGAGCGCACTGCGGCCGACCGGCCCGAGAACCGCGAAGGACCAACGGCAGGCACAAGCATGACCAACGCCTCCGTTTGCGGCCGGCCGGCGCAGGCGAGGCTGACGGCGAAGCGAGTGCGGTCGATCCGCTGCGGGCCCGTCCCGGTCCGGCGCTCCCCGATGACGCTGCCAAGGAGGTACATGATGACGATCGACGTGATCGTGGGCTATGACGGATCCCCCGCGTCCGCCGTGGCGATCGACGCCGGTGCGGCGCTGTTCCCGCAAGCCCACGTGTGGATCACCCACCTGTGGACCCCGCCGTTCGCCAGCGAGAGCCTGCGCCGCCGGCTGTGGACAGGCATCGCCGACATCAACTCCTTCATCGAGGCGATCGAACGCGAGGGCGAAGCCGACGCCCGCCGGCTCGCCGAGCGAGGCGCCAGGCTCGCGCGCACCGCCGGATGGAACGCCGAGCCGCTGGTGCGGCGCACCTACGGCGGCGAAGGGCTGTGCTTCGCTCAACTCGCCCAGGACCTGGACGCTGATCTGGTCATCGTCGGCTCTCGGGGCCTCGGCGGCGCCCACGCCGTCCTGGGCAGCGTCTCGGACATGGTCGTGCACTACACGCCCCGCCCCGTCCTGGTCGTGCCGCACCCTCTGCTGACCACCGAGCAGGCGGCGCTGGCCGGCGGACCGGTGCTCATCGGCTGGGACGGCTCACCCGGAGCCGAAGCGGCCCGCGCGGCGGCGACGCGGCTGTTTCCGGGACGGGATCTGATCACCGTATGCGTGGACGGCCCGGAAACCGCATCACCTGCCGACGGCCGGCCACCGGCCCAGGGCGGCACGGTGGAGCGGATGGAGGTCGCCGGCGGGCACGGCCCGCACGGACGCGCCGTGGCCCAGGAACTCGGCGCGTGCGCCCGCAGCCGGAGTGCGGCCGCGCTGGTCGTCGGATCACGAGGACGCTCAGCGGCCCGGGAAATCCTTACCGGCAGCGTCGCGATGGCCACCTTGCACCACGCCCAGCGGCCTGTCATGGTCGTACCCCGGCCTCACGAAGAATCAGTGTGAAGCGATCTGGCCGAGCTGGTCGGCGGTGATCTGCCAGCCCTCGGCGGCCGGCTGCCGCACGATGTCGGAGATGTCGAGGGCGTTGTGGAAGACGACCAGGTTGGCCAGCCGGGGGTTGAACTTGATCGGTTTCTCCTGATCTTCGGGGTCGTTGCCGGCCAGTGGCTCGCCCGGGCCGGCGTCGGCTTCTTCGCCTGCCCGGACAACACCGCCCACATGGCCCTGGAGGTGCCGGGGCCGGACCTCGCCCGATTGGCGCGGCGGCCCTCGGTGATCGCCGCGTAGGCTGGCTCCCTGTTGCCGTGCCGGCAAAGGAGCCGCTGATGATCACTGATCCGACCGTACTCCGGATCGGCCAGGGGGTGGAGCTGCATCACCACCGAGGTCAGCGCGAAGCCGCTCGTGAGCTGTTCGCGCAGGTCTGGGAGGACATCGGCGGCGAGGAGGGCGATCCGCTGCACATCTGCGTCCTGGCCCACGCCATGGCCGACGTGCAGGACGACGTGCACGAGGAGCTCGTGTGGGACCTGCGGGCGCTCGCCGCCGTCGGCCGGATCACGGACGAGCGCCTGGCGGAGGCCGGGGTGGCGCTCTCGGTGGGCGGCCTGTACCCGTCGCTGCACCTCAACCTGAGCGAGTGCTATCGCAAGCTCGGCGATCTCGGACCCGCCCGTGAGCACCTGCGGCAGGCGCGGGCCACGATCGGCGGGCTCGGCGACGACGACTACGGGCGGCTCATCAAGGGCGGGCTGGAGCGGCTGGAAGAGCAGCTGGGCGAGGCCGACGACCGGGCCGCTCCGCCCTGCCCGCCCTGAGCTCCAGGCGGGAGCCGGCGAACCCGGCCCGTATACGCCGGTCGTGGGTGACGATGACGAGCGCGCCCTCGTAGGCGGCCAGAGCGTCCTCCAGGTCGTCCATCAGGTCAGGGGACAGGTGGTTGGTGGGTTCGTCCAGGAGCAGCAGGTCGGCCGGTTCGCTGACCATGCGGGCCAGTTCCAGCCGGCGGCGCAGGCCGGGGGAGAGGGCATCGACCGGCGAGGCGAGCTGGGCGGCGCGGAAGAGCCCCAGCGCGAGCAGCGCGTCGGCGTGTTCGGCCGGATCTCCGGGGCGGCCCGCCGCGAACGCCTCCAGGAGCGTGCCTCCTTCGTACGTCAGGCCGCCGTGCTGACGCAGATGACCGACGCGGGGGACGCCGCGGACCGTGCCGCTGTCGGGGGCGAGCTCGCCGGCGAGAACCCGGAGGAGCGTGGTCTTGCCGGCTCCGTTCGGGCCGGTGACCAGGAGACGCGCTCCTGGCCTCAGGCGCAGTGACTCGAGGTGCAGGCGCTCGCCGACCCGCACGTCCGTCAGCTCCACGAGGAGGTCGCCGGCGCCGGTGGTGGCGAGGGGGGCGCTGAACCGCAAGGGCTGCGGAGGCGGCGGAACAGGGTGCAGGTGGAGCCTGCGCAGCCGTTCCCTGGCGCCGCGGACCCTGCTCATCGCCCCGTGCGCCCGCGATCGGGCGCGGAAGGCGCCCGCGCCGCTGAAGGCGGCCGGCGCCTTGCGCGGGATGGCGGCCAGCCGTCTCGCCTGGGATTCGGCCAGTTCCTCCTGGCGCGTGACCTCGGTGCGCCATTCCTCGTGCTCCCGGGCCCAGCGAGCCCTCGCCGCCGCCTTGGCCGCGAGGAACCCGCGATAGCCGTCGCCGTGACGGCGCACGGTGCGCAGATCGTGGTCCACCTCCACGACGGTGGAGGTGACCCGCTCCAGGAAGAGCCGGTCGTGGGTGACGACGACGAGGGTGCCGCTGAAGGCGCGCAGGTGGTTCTCCAGCCAGGCGACGGCCTGGTCGTCGAGGTCGTTGGTGGGCTCGTCCAGGAGCAGCACCTCGGGCGCGGCGGCCAGGGTCGCGGCGAGCGCGAGCCTGGCCCGCTGCCCGCCCGACAGCAGGTCCAGCGGAAGGTCACGGTCGAGGCCGGGCAGGCCGAGGGCGGCCAGTGCGATCTCGACCCGGGTGTCGGCCCGGTATCCCTCGCGGGCCTCGAACCGCGCGACCAGGGCGGCGTAGTGGGCGAGCTCGGCGGGTGTGGCGTCGCTCAGGCCGAGTTCGGCCCGCCGGATCCGGCGTTCCAGGTCGCGCAGGTCGGCCAGCGCGACGTCGATGGCGTCCCCGGCCAGGGCGGTCGCGGGCAGATCCAGGGTCTGGGCCAGGTAGCCGATGCCGCCGGGCGCCGTGACGGTGACGGAGCCGTTGTCGGGGCGGCGGCGGCCGGAGAGCAGGCGCAGGAGGGTGGACTTGCCGGAGCCGTTGTCACCGATCACGCCGGCCTTCTCGCCGGGCTTGACGGTGAGCGAGACCTCGTTCAGCACCACCTTGTCGTCGTAGCGGGCGGTGACGCCGGACAGGACGAGCTGGGTGCCGGGCGAGGGATGACCGATGCGCATGTGGGCGTCCTCCTGGTGTCGGTGAGGCCGGGGCGTGGCGGGATGCGTCAATCGGCGCTCCCCGGGGCGGGCACGGCGTGCTCGGCGGCACGGCTGACCTGCTCCCAGGCGGCCCAGGTCGCCATCCGGCTCCGGGAGAGGTCGAAGGCCAGGTCGTAGACCATGCTGCCGAGCAGCAGGCGCAGTGGCGGGTCGTCGCTGTCGACCAGCTTCAGCAGCGCCTCGGCGGCCAGGCGCGGCTCGCTGTCGACGGAGTCCTCGGCCCACTGTTTCTCCAGTTCGGCGCGCAGCGGGGCGTACTCCTCCTTGGGCGTGGCCATGGACATGCTGGTGTAGAGGTCGGTCCAGTAGCCGCCGGGCTGGACGATGCTGAGCTTGACGCCGAACGGCGCGGCCTCCATCGCCAGCGCCTCGCTCATGCCCTCCAGCGCGAACTTGCTCGCGCTGTACATGCCGGTGCTGGGGAAGCCGCCCAGCGCGGCGATGCTGGAGATCTGCACGATGTGGCCGGACCGCTGGGCGCGCAGGTGCGGCAGGACGGCCTGGCAGACCCACATCGCGCCGAACAGGTTGACGTCGAGCTGGGCGCGGGCCTCGGCCTCGGTGAACTCCTCGATCATGCCCAAGGACATGCTCCCGGCGTTGTTGACCACGATGTCGAGCCGGCCGAAGTGCTCGGCGGCGGTGTCCACGGCGGCGAACACGGCGGCGCGGTCGGTCACGTCCAGGGGCAGGACGAGCAGCCGGTCCGCGTACCGGTCGTCGAAGTCCTGCCGGGTGATGCCGCGGGAGGCGGCGGCCACCCGGTCGCCGCGCTCCAGCGCGGCGAGGGCGAACGCGCGGCCGAGCCCGCGGCGGGCGCCGGTGATGAACCAGGTGCGGGGTACGGGGGTGTCCGGGGTGCGCATGCGCGGTCTCCGTCCGGTCGTCGGGGCTGGAAGACGAGACGGTCCGTCTCGTTATCGGATACGGCGAACGTACAGCGCATCCTTCGCCAAGTCAAGACGGACCGTCTCGTCTAGCTCGCTTCTGTGGAGCGGGCGGGGGCGTCAGGCCCGGCGCAGGACGCAGAAGTCGTTGCCCTCCGGGTCGGCCAGCACCTTCCACGGCACGTCGCCCTGGCCGACGTCGGCGGGCGTCGCGCCGAGGCTCTCCAGCCGGGCCACCTCCGCCGCCTGGTCGTCGCCCGGGTACGGCAGCACGTCGAGATGGACCCGGGTCCACGCGCTGTCCCCGCCGGGCGTGCGGACGAACTCCAGATAAGGCCCGACGCCCTTCTCCGAGCGCAGCCGCGCGAGATCGTCGTTCACCTCGTGGACGGTCCAGCCGACCGCCTCCTCCCAGAAGCGGGCCATGGCCCGCGGGCCGGCGCAGTTCACGACCACCGCGGCGATCGGCCCCGTGTCCTGGTAGAGCTCACGAGGCTCCAGCACGCAGAACACGTTGCCCTCCGGGTCGGCCAGCACCTCCCACGGCACGTCGCCCTGGCCGACGTCGGCCGGCGTCGCGCCGAGCGCCTTCAGCCGCGCGACCAGTTCCGCCTGATGGGCGGCGGAGGTGGTGGCGAGATCGAGGTGCGCGCGGTACCTCACCGTCTCGGGATCGGGGACGGTGACGACGTCGACACAGACGGCGGTGGGGTCCGGCCAGTCGAAGCCCACGGGTTCGACGTTGGTCACGCCGGGCCCCTCGCTGGAGACGCCCCAGCCGAGGGCCTCCGCCCAGAAGCGGCCGAGCGTCGCGTCGTCCCGGGCCTTGAAGTTCACCTGAACCAGTTGCAGCGCCATGCCGCCAACCCTAGAGCCGAACCCGGGGGGCCCATTGTTGGCAAAGGAGTGCGCCGACCTGACGGGGATCGACCTCGACGGCGCCATCGCCCCGGCCGCGGACCGCGTCGGCCTGCTGCGTTCGATGCTGGAGCCCATCAGGGACATGTACCGCTACTACCCAGGCGAGATCGACCTGGTGGCCGCGCACCTCGAACAGTCCGGGTTCCCGATCGACCGCGACGAGGAACGCTGCCTCGACGCGCTCGACACCCTCGCGGCGGCCGGAGCGTGGAAGCGGATGCAGCGCGCCGTCGACGACGCGCTCGCCGTCCTGCTGGAGGCGACGCCGGGCCTGGAGGTGCCGGACATCACCGTGCTGTTCGAGCTCGGCGACCCGGGTGACGAGCATTTCATGGGGCCCTGCCAGGGAGTGACCGGGTCCGGCGGCATCTCGGGCCAGATCGTGATCACGTTCTGGCCCTTCTCCGAGAACGTCGAGCGAATTGACTTCACCGCCGTTGACCTGGCCGCCTGACGGTGTCGATGCGGCTGGTGGAGTGACCGGCCGACCTGGCCTGGCTCCGTCCGTACACCCCTTGCCCTTGCCCAGGCATACGGTGAGCGTGGTGTCAGGTGGTGCGGCGTGCTCGGGGGTCGCGGGAGGCGACGTGGCTGGCGACGGCGTCGACGCCCGGCCGTGCGTAGCGCTCCAGGGAGCGGACCGAGGCGTGCCGGGAGCGGGGGCCAGCAGGGTGGGGGTGTTGGTGCCGTCCTCGGCCTCGTGGGTCAGCGCGGAATGGCGTAGCTGGTGCAGTGTCCAGCCTCCGCGTAGTTCGAGTTCGGCGGGGTCGGCGACGCCGGGGTGGGCCAGCGGCCGGGTGAGGGTCTCAAACAGTTCCGCGGCGCGCCGATAGGACAGCCGCGCCCGGCCGGTGACCGGGCAGACGTCGAGGGTGGGGGTGTGGGCGGGTGCCCGCCGGTCGGTGAGGAATACCGGGCCGCGGCTGCGGCCCTTGAGCAGCCGGGGCAGCAGCTGGGCGGTGCCGGACTGCCAGTGCACCCAGTCAGTGGCGCCGCCCTTGGAGACGATGCGGGCGCGCTTGTCGGTCAGCAGCAGGTCGCCGATGTCGAGGCCGAGGGTCTCCTCGGCGCGGGCGCACGTCTCATACAGGACCCGCCACAACGTCTTTTCCCGCAGGGGCGCCTTCAGCTCGAACAGCGCGGCGACCTGCCCCCGCGACAGGGCCCGGGTGCGGTCCGGCGGCGCCGGACGGCGTTCGATCCCGGCGATCGGGTTGGTGGCGAGCCATCCACGGGCCCGCCACCAGGCGACGGCGGCCTTCAGCACTGACAGCTCCCGGTTGACGGTGTCGGCGTCGACGAGCCGGGCCCGCACGGCGAAGCTCTCGGCGAGCACACCGGCGGCGGCCGGTCGGTCCAGGGTGCTGAAACCGACGGCGGGCGGGGAGGTGCCGCGGCGGGCCCTGCCCAGAGGCGGCTGCTCGCCGTGCGCGAGCCACGCCCAGGTGATCAGCGAGATCCGGTAGATCCGCTGGGACGAGGCGGCGATCCCGGCGGAACGCAGATAGACCTCGACCGCGTCGGCGTAGATGCCGGGCCGATCATGTCCGAGCGGAATCACGTCGGCGGCGATCAGGCTCACACGTACACCCCCCTCTCTGTCGCAGTAAATGCGTACGCCTCAATCATGATCACCAGCGTGGGTGATCCAGCTCAGGATGGCACGGCGCGGGCGCCTGCCGCAGTAAATCCGGTATTTACTGCGGCGGCCTGCTCGTGTTCATCGAGGGATTTTCGCAACGGAGCCGGTCTTGATCAAGTAGTCGATCTCGATATACGCTCTCTCCGTTTTGCCTGTGTATTTCCTGATAATTACCCGAAAGCGAGGTATGGGTGAGTTTATCTTCACCCCCCGTAGCGCGTCCGTCCACGCCGATGCGCAAGCGCCGGTCCGGGACGCGCTTCACGGTCACCACCGTGGTGACCGCCCTGACGCTGACCACGTCCTTAGCAGCCGAGAACGCCTCGGCCGTAGCTCAGACCTCCCCCACACCGACCGGTGCAGCGACGCCCGCCGTACAGCCGGTATCGGAGCGGCCTGACCGCGTCTCCGCCGCGTTAGCGGCCCGGCTGCAGGGCAGCCGGGTTCTCGTGTCGGGGGAGACGACGGAGACGACGCTCACCTACGCCAATCCCGACGGCACCACCACCCTGGAGGCCTCCAGCGGCCCCGTCAGGGTCAAGCGGGGTGAGAGCTGGGCCCCGATCGACACCTCGCTCGTGGCCGCCGACGGGGTGCTGAAGCCGAAGGCGACGCTGGCCAACGTGACCTTCTCCGCGGGCGGCGGCGGCAAGCCGCTGGCTGTGCTGGAGCGTTCCGACACGCAGTCCTACGTGCTTACCTGGCCCACTCCTCTCCCTGCGCCGAAGGTCGAGGGCAACAAGGCCATCTACAGCGACGCCGCAGGCCCCGGGGCGGACCTGGTTGTGACCGCCCTGCCCACGGGATTCAGCCATGATGTCGTACTGCGTGAGCGCCCAAGCGCACCAGTCGAGTACAAGATCCCGATCCAGACAAAGGGGCTCACCCTCGCCAAGACCAAACAGGGCGGGCTCGAACTCACCGACGCCAAGGGCACGACAGTGGCCGCGGCGCCGGAGCCGGTCATGTACGAGACCTCAACCGCTCCGACAACGGAGCAGCCTGCCCCTCCCGCACCGTCGCGGGGCGAGATTGACGCCCAGGTCGTGACCGATGGCGACCAGCAGCTGCTGGTCCTCAGGCCCGATGCGGAGTTCCTCGCCGACCCGGCTACCAACTATCCGGTGACCGTCGACCCTACAACCACGTTGTCCGTGCTGAGCGACACCACACTCACCTCCCCCACCGCAGGCTCGGTCGGAGACTCGGGGTACGGCAATCCGGGCGGTGAGGAACTGGTCATTGGCCAGGGCGACAGTGCCAGCGGGAGCACCACCAAACGGCACTTCGACAGGTCATTGTTGCGTTTCAACACCTCCTCCTTGGCGGGTAAAGCGATCACCGACGCCAAGCTAGAACTGCACACGGGGGACTACAACTGGGGGTGCGAGTCTGGGTTGAGCATCAAGGCCCAGCGCATCACCAGTTCATGGACGGCTAGCAGTACTGTCTGGTCCAACCAGCCGACGACGACCACCAGCGGCGAGCAGCGCGCCCAGGAACCAGGCCCCTGCACCGATGATTTCGACATCCCCGCGGGAACCTGGACCTGGCAGATCACCGACATCGCCAAGGCCTGGGCACAAGGCTCTCCCGGCTATGGCGTGATGCTGCGTCTCACCGAGGAATGGCCGACCGAGTTCGAGCGCCAGTACACGCGGTCCTTCCACTCCTCGGAAAAGACCGGCGCGGGGGCACAGCCGCCGAAACTGGTCGTCACCTACGGATCGGCACCGTCCCTGGACCAGTTGCGTGCGACGCCCATCGCCTCGGAGGGGGGTGTCATCTACGCATCAACTACCACTCCGGCTCTGCATGCATTTGTCAAGGATCCGGACGGAGGCGTGCTACGCGCCGAATTCGAAGTCGGGCACGACCCTGCCACCACGGGACAAGGCAGTGGCCTGATCTGGTCCGGCGCCGTGGACGGCGTACAAGCCGGAACTTCCGCGAAGATCACAGTCCCATCGGGCAAACTCACCGACGGGTGGAAAGTGCGCTGGCGCGCTCGCGCCTTTGACGGCGCCGAACACTCGGCCTGGTCGGCGTGGCAACTCCTGGCCATCGACGCTAGCCCACCACAGCAGCCGGCCATCCAGTGCCCGGTCCCGGCGAACGGCTGGGTCTCCTACATAAATCCGGACGAGCCTTACACCTGCATCGCTGGCTCCTCATCGGGCGACGTGTCCGGCTACTGGTGGGGACTGGACGATCCGACCACCCCCCACCTGAACACGGGACAGGCCGGGCAGCCGCTGGGACACATCATGATGAACCGTCCGGTCGGCTGGCACACCCTGTATGTAAAGACCCGGGACAAGGCCCACAACACCTCCCAGGCCGCCGCCTACAGCTTCGGCATCGGAGCGGGCGGCTTCCTCAGCCCCAAGGAGGACAGCCGTACCCAGCAGTCGGTGACGCTGGCCACCACCGCACCGCCTGGCCGGACAAGCGTCCGCTACGAGTGGTACGACGTCTGGTGGTATCCGATCCCAGCCAGTGACGTGACCCCGCCCGGCTCCAGCACCCCCATCTCCGGCTGGCCGCAGAGCCGTACCGACACGTCGAAGAACTTCGCCGACCTCATCTGGAACGTGGCCAAGACGGTCCAGGACCAACGAGGTCAGGTCAAAGTCCGGGCCTGCTTCAGCGGAGGCACGGTAGCCGAGGATTGCACAGAACCCATCACGTTCACCCTCGACACCTCCGCCTTCGGCGGCTCCTACGCCACCGCCGACATCGGCCCTGGTACCGTCGCCCTGCAATCCGGCGACTTCTCCCTCACCAGCACGGACGCGAGTCTGTTCGGCATCTCGGTCAACCGCACTCTCACCACCCTCCGACCCACCTCACAATACGAAGCCGGAGTCTTCGGCCCCGGCTGGAAGGACTCCTTCCCCGCCACACCCTCGTGGGTATCCGAATACACCCCCTCCGGCGACGGCGCCTCCGATTCCCTCCAGCTCATCGGCCCCAACGGTGCGTCCTTGACCTACGTCAAGAACGGCAGCAGTTTCGGCGGCGTCGGCGATGCCGCCGACGGCACACGCATCAGTACCAGCGGCGAACAACTCATCGTCACCGACAGCAGCGGGAGCAAGACCACCTACACCAAGGTCCACGATTCCTGGTTGATAGCCCGCACCGAAACCACGGCCGCCGAATCGGCCGTCAACTACTACCGAGACATCAATGGGCGGGTGACCCGTATCCTCGCCCCTGTCCCCACCGGCGTCACTTGCGGGACGACCTTGGTGACCGGCTGTCGAGCGCTTGAAATCTCCTACGCCACCGCCACCACCGCCACAGGGGTCGCCTCCGGCTGGGGCGACTTCAAGGAGCAGGTCAAGACCGTGTCGTTCACCGCGTTCGACCCGGAATCCAACGCGATGAAGACCACCGTGCTCGCCACGTATCTGTATGACTCCACGGGGCATCTGCGGCAGGCCACCGACCCGCGCACGAACTTGGCCACGCTCTACTACTACAACGGTGAGGGCCGACTCTCGCAGATCACTCCGCCTGGGCTGGCCCCATGGCGTATGGAGTACGACACGAAGGGCCGTCTGGCTCATGTGCAACGTGAGGAAGGCGACGTCGATCCTACGCAGGCGGTCGTCTACGACGTGCCGATCACCGGTGCCGGTGCACCGGTGGACCTGAGCGCGCCCCAAACCGCGAAGTGGGGCCAAGCGACTAATCTGCCCGTGACGAGCACCGCGCTGTTCCCGCCCTCGCACCCGCCTGCCAGAGGCAGCGACGGCGCGTACGCGGCCACAACCACCGACTGGGAGTACGCCAGTCTGATCTACACCGACGTCAACGGGCGGCCAGTCAACGATGCCTCGTTTGGCGCTGGTGCATGGCAGGTTAACACCAGCCGCCACGACCACAACGGACGAGTGGTGTGGACGCTGAACGCGGTTAACCGCGCGCACGCGCTCGCCCCGACGGCCGACACCGACCCATATGTGGCCGGCCGGGCTGATTCCGCTGAGCGGGCTCAACTCCTTGCCTATGCCGGCACGTACGACGACGACGGGAATCTTCTCGAAAGCCGGGGTCCGACGCATCCGGTAAAGCTCGCATCGGGTGCCGTGGTGTCGGCTCGGCCGACGAGCAAGAACACCTACGACGAAGGCAAACCGTCAAGCGACATCGTGTACGGGCTCCTCACGCGAACGGTCATGCAGCCGCTCGTCATGGACGGCACCGCCGAGCCAGGTGCGACCGACAAGCGCACGCTGGTGCTCGGATATGATCCTGTCTCTTCCGGAGATCCGTCCGGTTGGACCCTGCGGGCCGCGACGAGCCGCACGGTCGCGATCGACGGCGGCACCGACATCGTCAGTAAGACGCGCTACGACGCCGCCGGCCGGGTCATCGAAGCTCGTATGCCGGAAAGCGGCGGCGCTGATGCCGGGACGATGGTCACGACGTACTACAAGGCGGATGGGTCTGGTCCGGTCGGCTGCCGCAACGCCGCCTGGGCCGGGCTGCCGTGCCAGAACGCGCCCAAAGCGCAGCCGGGCAGCGGAGAGCCGCTGCCAGTGACCCTGGTGGCCCATTACACGTACTGGGGCAAGGACGCGCTCTCCACCGACACGGCGGGCGACGTCGTCCGGACGCTCACCAAGCGGTACGACACGGCGGGACGCCTGCTCGGCGAGCAGGTCTCGGCCACTCCGGCAGCGGAAGCCGGGCGGCCGGTGCCAGAGACGGTTACCACCTATGATCCGGCTACCGGCCTGGTAACCAAGGTCACGGCCGGGAGCGTATCCACGAGCACGAACTACGACACGTTCGGCCGTCTGGCCTCCTATACCGATGCCGACGGCAACACCGCCACCAGGACGTACAACCTCGACGGCCAGGTTGCTACGGCCAGCGACGGCAAGGGCAGCACAACCTACACATACAACGGCACCGACGAGCAGGGACGCAAGGAACGCCGAGGCCTTCCGACCGCAGTCGACACCCCCGGCGTCGGCATCTTCCGCGCCTCCTATGGTGAGAACGGCCAGGTCACCCGGCAGGTCTACCCCAACGGGCTGCTCGCCGAGTACCGCTACGACAGCGTGGGCAACCGCAATCTCCTTGCCTACAGTCGTAACCAGACGTCATGGCTGTCGTTCACGGCCACCGTCGGCCCCTTCAACACTGTCGCGGAGGCCACGAGCCCCCTGAGCCGGCAGGCCTTCGGCTACGACGCGGCGGGCAGGCTCGTCTCGGTGGCGGACACCGTGAGCGGCAGCTGCGCCTCCAGGTTGTACACCTATACCGCCAACTCCAACCGCAGCAGGGTAGATTCCTACGCTCCGGCATCAGATGGCAGTTGCTCCAAGGCGGGCACGCCCAACTCCGTCTCCTACTCCTACGACCAGGCCGACCGGCTGATTGCGCCGGGCTATGTCCACGACGCGCTCGGCCGTGCCACGGCGGTGCCGGCCGCGCACGTGGCGGGCGGCTCGGACCTGACCGTCGGCTACCACGTCAATGACATGGTCGCCTCCCTCACCCAGGCAGGAGTGACGCGCTCGTTCACCCTCGATCCGGAGGGGCGGGTGCGCAGCACCACCCAGAGCGGCGGCGCCAAGCCTGGCACCACGCTCAACCACTATTCCGGGCCTGGTGATAGCCCAGCCTGGATCAGCGAGGCGGACGGCACCTGGACCCGGAACGTCCAAGGGCTGACCGGAGGGCTCGCCGCCATTCAGCACGCCAGCGGCGCGGTGGTCTTCCAGCTCGGCAATCTGCACGGTGACATCGTCGCCACCGTGGATGGCTCGGCTTCGGCATCGGGGGTCACTGCGTACTTCGAGCAGACCGAGTTCGGAGCACAACGGACCGGTAACGGCCACACGCCTGAACGTTACGGGTGGCTTGGATCGGCGCAGCGGGCCAGTGAGGACGTCGGCGGGCTGGTGCTCATGGGCGCACGGCTCTACAACCCGGCAGATGGGCGTTTCCTGCAGACCGATCCGGTCCCAGGCGCGAGCGCCAACGCCTACGACTACTGCAACGCCGACCCAGTCAACTGCCGTGACTTGGATGGCCGGGTCCCCTTCGTCTTACCATTGGTGGCCCTCGGCCTTGAAGCGCTCATCACCGCACTGATCGGCACCGCCGTCGTGCTTGCCGCGACGATCGTCGCATATGAATGCTTCAAGACGAAATGTGTGGCCGAAATGGCCAAGCTCGGTTCGATCACTGTTCCCTTCCCGAACAAGGACTCAGCCACCGCGAAGAGGTATGGGAATACGGCCTATATCGTCTACGAGATTCAAGGAGCTTGGGGGCAGACCTACAAATATGGGATCAGCCGCCAGGCGGGACTCAGGAGGCCCAATAGCCAGCTGACCGCGTGCGACAACTACTACGGTGCCGCCGGCACATGCAGCACAATCGTCCTTCATCGAGTGACGGGATGGTTCGCGGCTCGAACACTTGAGGCATCGCTGATCTGGAATCACGTCCTCATGTATGGCGCCTGCCCTCCGGGTAACAAGCCGCCACGCTGTACCTAAGCAGAACCGGCCGCCCAGGTAGCATCTGACCCTGGAAAGCCAGAAGCCACGGGGCCTCGGAGCGGATTCCCGCGCCGAGGCCCGCGAGCAGTCCCCCGTAAACTCACCCCAAGCAAAGGCAGAAGTAGAGATGGATCCGGGCAGCGGCGACCGCGCTCACACGGAAATGTTGTGGAAGCTCGCCAGGGACAAGCGAATGAAGTCCCGCCTTACCGCGGCGCAGTCCCCTGAGGTCAGCCGGGACATCCTTGAATTTCTGGCTGCCGATGAAGCCCCTGCCGTGCGGCGAACTGTCGCCGCGTGGGACAGCCCACAGGCTACCGACCTGCTCAGAACCCTACGCGGCGACCCCGACCTGAAAACACGCCAAGCCGTCGTTGCCAACCCACACTGCTCGCCTGACATCCTCCGCGAGCTCGTCAACGATCCCCATCCATCCGTCCGCTGGGCGATACCGCCCCACCCTCACGCTGACATCAGCGTGAGAAGGGCGATAATCGCATCCCGAGACAGCACGCTCCGTCGGCTCCTAGCCGAGTCCGCCGAGCTTGAGCCAGAAATCGCCCACGTTCTCATGGACGACGACTCACGTGAGGTCAAGGAGAGCCTAGCGGCCCACACCACCCTTCCCGATGTGCTCACCGCGCTAGCCGCGCACACAGACCCCAAAATCCGCGCCGGCGCGGCGCAGAATCCCAGAACGACGCCCGAGCAACGGCACGCCCTGGCACGTGATCCGGCTGCGCTGGTACGGGCGAATCTCTTGAAGTTCGTGGAACTGGCAGAGGAAGATCTCCGTTTGCTGGCCAACGATCGATCGATCAATGTCAGGTGGTGGCTTGCTACCTGGCCAACCACACCCGTCGGCATTCTGGAGATCCTGGCCCAGGACTCTCATCCGGAAGTAGCGGACCAGGCGGCAGCGGCGTTGGCAAGGCGGTGAAAGCGGAGCAGGAGTCGACTACGCCCTCGGCTAGATGATTGATGCCAAGGGGTCTGGCTACGGTTAGTGGTCGTAGGCGATCAGAGACCGCTTGATCGGCTGGCCGGTCTTGTCGTTGTGCCAGATCACGCTGGTCAGCGCGAGGATGCGGGGTCAGTACGCGGATGATGACGCCGGCGTGGGTGCGGCCGCCGTGGCGTTCCAGGTCCAGCTGGCTCTTGAGGGTCTGGTTGATCGACTCGATGGTCTGGCGCAGTGGCTTGAACAGTGCTGCGCCGGGCCGCTCGGGTTCGCTCTGACGGGCCGGACGCAGCAGCTGCAGCTCACGCTCGGTGAGCTCGGCTTCGAAGACGCGGCCGTAGTAGTGCCGATCAGCGATGATCGTCTGTCCCGGATGAGCGGCCAGGACGTCGGGTGCGGCCTGCAGCATGCCGAGCAGTACCTCGCGCTCATCGGCCTTGGCGCCGCTGAGGGCGTACAGCACCGGCAGTCCGCCCGGCGTGTACAGCAGGTGCAGCCGAAGCCCCAGAAGTACCGGGAGTGGGAGGCGCAGTAGCCGTACTCCGCCCACCCGGCCAGCGCCGAGCGCCGCGCCGTCTCCCGTGAGCGTCCGCATTCGATCGGCGTGGAGTCGGCTACCCAGACGTCGTCACTCCACAGCGAAGTGTCGGCGGCCAGTATCCGGATCATGTGCCTGACCAGGCCGCAGGCGTTGTGCAGCCGCCGGTTGTAGCCCGGCTGGCCAGGCAGATGCGGGAACATCGCGCTCAACTGGGTGCGAGCGTGCCGCAGCCAGCGGCGCTCGGAGGTGAAGCCCAGCAGCGCCGACAGCACCGCCAGGGTCACCAGCTCGGCGTCGCTGAGCGTCGGCGCGATGCCGACCTTCGGCCGCCACGGAGCCAGTTGTGGCTGGGCCTTCAACACATCATCGATCCGCACGTACAGTGCGGTTGCGAGGGTGTCTAACCCTTTCGTCACACATCGAGCTTGGGCACCCTCGCCCTATCTCCGCAGCTACGCCTTGGCATCAACCTCGGCTATTCAACCGGGGCGGTAGCTGTGCTCTAGAACATGAGAAAAGGTGCCCCTGAACTGCAAGGATTCGGGTGTCGAAGCCATATCCGCTGCAGAAGCAGGTGCACCTTTCTGGTGAGTGAGCGTATCGGGTGGGATCGTCGGTTGTCTGTCACAGCCGATGGAAAAGGGCTGGTGGGTCACGCGGGCGCGGTCCTGCTGCACAAGCTCGCTGATCGGGTGGGGCTGACCGCAGCGCTTGGCGGACTGTGGCCGGGCGGGCAAAGCGCGACCTGGCGCGACCGGGCTCATGTCCTGGTCACCCTGGCCGCAGCGATCACGTGCGGCGCCCGGAGCCTGCTGGAGGCCGAACGACTGCAAGCCCACCACGCCGTGTTGTTCGGCGCAGCGCCGTCGGACTCCACCATTCACCGCACACTCGCCGGCCTGGACGAGCCGATGCTCGCCCGCATCGCCAAGATGCGGGCCAGGGTACGCCGGCACGTCTGGCAACTGCTGCACCTGCGCCCGGGCGGCTTCCCCTGGCTCACCGTGGCCGGCAAACGGCTACGCGGCTGGATCGTCATCGACATCGACGCCACCATCATCACCTCCGCCTCCGACAAGATCGGCGCAGCGGTCACGTTCAAGAAAACCTATGGCTTTCACCCGCTGGCCTGCTGGTGCGCCAACACCCAGGAAGCGCTGGCCATACTGCTACGCCCCGGCAACGCCGGCAGCAACACCGTCGCCGACCACCTACGGGTGCTGCGCGACGCGCTGGCCCAGATCCCGAACTCCTGCCAGGCCAAGATCCTGGTACGGGTGGACGGCGCGGGCGCCACCCACGACCTGCTCGCCCACCTGGAGAAACTGAACACCGCCCGCCGCACGGTGCGTTACCTGGTCGGCTGGACCATCACCGACCTCGATGAGCAAGCGATCGCCCGGCTACCCGCCACCGCCTGGACCGACTCTCTCGACCAGAATGGTGACCTTCAACCCGGCTACCACGTCGCCGAACTCACCGGACTCAACCAGCGCACCGGCTGGCCGGACGGCATGCGACTGCTGGTGCGCCGGGTCCGCCCCTCAGCCCGGCACCGCAAGAACCTCACCGCCTTGGAGATGCGGACCGGCTGGAAGTACTCCATCGTCGTCACCAACATCGGCCGCATGTGGGGCATCGCCGGCTCCCACCACCCGCAATGGCTGGACGCCCTGGCCCGCGCCCACGCCGTCGTCGAAGACCGGGTCCGCGCCGGCAAGGCGATGGGCCTGCGTAACCTGCCCAGCAAGAACTGGACCGTCAACGCCGGCTGGGTGCTCGCCGCCAACCTCGGCCAGGACCTGGACTGCTGGCTACGCCTGCTGACCCTGCATGACCAGGACGACCTGGAACATGCCGAACCCAACACCATGCGCTACCGGCTCTACCACCTGCCCGCCCGCCTGGCCGCCCACGCCCGCCGCCGCCACCTGCGCATCGAACGCACCTGGCCCTGGGCCCAAACCTTCGCCCTGGCCTGGCAGCGCCTCATCGACCTACCCGCTCTCACCTGAGAGCCGGACCCCACCGCAACGATCAAGGAAGGAGCCCCCGCCCGGGCACGTGGAACCCGGCGCCCCCGCAGCGTCATGCGACGGCCCGCCCCAACCGCACCGGGGACATTACGGGCAAACTGCGGAGCCGCTCACACAGCACAGCCCACTGAAGAATCGAGGTCAATCATCTAGAGGGCCCAATGTTGAGACCGGTAGAACGGACAGCTGAAGCCTTGCCTGCCGGACTGACTCGGCTTCGGCTCGCCCCTTGTGCGAAGAAACGGGAACCGGCGTTAATCACGTTCGCGACGGTGAGCAAAAAGGGCTCTGCTGACCAGGGGAACGCGTTAACGTCGGGTCCAATCCAAATCTCTCTGGCCGCCGAGGCATGCGAGATACCGGTGACCAGCCCTATTAGCCCGTTCCGGCTTAATTGGTCTGTCCCCCCGGTGGGACTGCCGATGGGCGCCGGGTACGCCGCGGGCAACCGGCTGGCCGACACCTACCTGGCGGCGACCGGGCAGACGGCGGCGCAGGCCCTGCGTGCCGACAGCGCCGAGGTCATCGCCGCCACGCTCCGCCACAGGTGACACTCGAACGGTGGAGTGGACGATCCAGGAACTCGCGGCGCGGGCCGGCGTCACCAGCCGCACCCTGCGCCACTACGACCGCGTCGGGCTCCTGGCCCCGTCCCGGGTCGGCGCGAACGGCCACCGCCACTACGACGCCGCCGCGGTCGTCCGGCTCCAGCGGATCCTGCTCATGCGCCGGCTCGGCATGGGCCTGCCGGCCATCGCCGGCGTCCTTGCCGACGAGACGGACGTCCGCGACGGGCTCCGCGCCCACCTCGCCGCGCTGGAGGAGGAACGTGACCGCGTCGAACGGCAGATCCGGTCGGTGCGCCAGACCCTCGAGGCCCTGCGGGAGGGGGCCGAACCGCGGATGGACGTCCTGCTGGCCGGGTTCAACGACCGCTACCGGGACGAGGTGGTCTCACGCTGGGGCGAGCGGGCGTACCAGGTGAGCAACGACTCCACGTCCGAACACGCCCAGTCGCTGGCCGCCCGGCACGTCCGCTGGCTGAGCAGGATCCCGGGCACCCCCACGGCCGAGGGCGACCGGGAGCGCTCGATCGAGATGGTGGAGTGCCTGGGGGACATGTACGTGGACGACCCCCGCTTCGCCGGCATGTACGACGACGCGGCGGGGGCGAGGCTCGTCCGCGACGCCCTGCGGACGTACGCGCGGACCCGCATGTAGCTCGCGCGGTCACGCCGGTAGCCCGCGGCCCATCTCAGGGGATGATCCTGCGCTCACGCAGGTCCGCGAGGATGTCGAGGAACATCTGCTCGGTGTCGACGAACTCGTGGAAGCCGAAGCGGCGTGCCTTGGAGCCGTCGGCGATCACGTCGTAGTCCCAGGCGAAGACGGCGTCGCCGAACCGCCATGACGACACTTCCGCGTAGGAGTGCGGCTCCAGGCCGTGCTTCTGCGTCATCTCCCGCCAGAGCGGTTCCTTGTCGGCCATGACGACCTCGAGCGACATGGGCAGCGGGTCGGCCACGTCCAGGTCGAAGAAGCGGGCGATCTTCGGCCACATCTCGTTCCAGCGGAAGAGGTCGCCGTTGTTGATGTTGAACGCCTGGTTGGCGCAGCGCGGGTCCGTCGCGGCCCACACGGTGGCCTTGGCCAGCAGGCCCGCGTCGGTCATCTCCAGCAGCCTGTCGTAGGCGCCCGGCTTGCCCGGGAAACGCATGGGCAGGCCGAGTTCCTTGCAGATGGCCCCGTAGACGGCGATCACCATGGCCAGGTTCATCGGGTTGCCGAGTGCGAAGCCGCACACCACCGACGGGCGGAGGGCCGTCCAGGTCCAGCTCGCGCCCTGCTGTCGTCGTTCCAGGAACGCCTGCTGGTCGACGTTGAACTCCGGCGGCATGTGGTGGGGGTCGGACTCGCGGGCCGGTGTCTTGAAGGGCCCGAGGTGGGCTCCGTACACCTTGTAGCCCTGCATGAGGCTGACGTGGGTCAGGCCGGGCGCGACCGGCTCGATCGCGTCGACCACGTTGACCAGCATGGCCAGGTTGGGCGGCACGAGTTCGGCCCAGGTCGGCCGGTCCTGGTAGGCGGCGTAGAAGATGTGGGTGACCTCGGTCAGTTCTCCGAGCTTCTTGGCGCAGTCGTCGCGGTCGAGGAGGTCGACCGAGAGGTGGCGGACTCTGGAGGTGGCCTCCCCGCCGCGGCGTGAGAGCCCGATCACCTCCCAGTCGCCGAGGGCGTCGAGATGTTCGACCAGATTGCGGCCGATCACCCCCTGGGCGCCGACGACAAGGGCGACCTTCTGCTGAGCGGTGCTCATGATTTATTCCGTTTCATCGATCACGGCGCTGCCCGGGGCGGGCAGGCCTCGGTTCCTCCGGGCGAGGTACGCCCGGGTCTCGCGGCCGATCTCCTCGTAGAGCTCCGCGTTGTGGCCGGGAGCCGCTTCCCTGAGGTAGAAGGCATGGGTCTTCCCGGCGTAGCGGGTCAGCTTGACCGGTGTTCCCGCCGCCGCGAGGCGCTGGGCGTAGAGTTCGCCGTCGTCGCGGAGCGGGTCGTGTTCCGCGCTCACCACGAGCGCGGGCGGCAGGCCGCCGAGCTCGGCCCGCAGCGGTGACGCGTAGGGGTGGTCCCCGTCGTCCGGGTGCGCCAGGTACTGCTCCCAGTTCCACCGCATCGTGCGGCGTTCGAGCCCGTACCCCTCGGCGTACCTGTCGTAGGAGGAGGTGGCGCAGGCGGCGTCCGTGGCCGGGTAGATCAGCACCTGGAACCTGATGGCGGGCCCGCCGGTGTCACGTGCCCTCAGGCAGGTCGCGGCGGCCAGGTTGCCGCCGGCGCTGTCGCCGGACACCCCGATCCGGCCGGCGTCTATGTCCAGCTCGGCGGCGTGGGCGGCGATCCAGGACACGGCCGCGTGGCAGTCGTCCAGGGGCGCCGGGAACTTGTGCTCGGGGGCCTTGCGGTAGTCCACGGTGACGACCACGCACCCCGTGGCGTTCGCCAGCCGCCGGGACGGCGCGTCGTAGGTGTCCAGGTCGCCGCTCACCCAGCCGCCGCCGTGGAAGTGGACGAGGCAGGGAAAGGGCGGCTCGCCCGCGGGGTAGTGGAGGCGGGCGGCCGGCGCGGAGGCCGGGCCGGGAAGGTGAAGGTCCCGTACGCGGGCGACCGGGACGACCTCGCCGTGCAGGTCGGCGTAGGCGCGGGTGGCGGCGCGGACGGCGGCCACCGTCGGGCCGCCGGCGAGGAGAGCCCCCGCCTGCGGGTCTGCGGGCATCGTCGGTCCTCAGCGCTCTCGGGGCAGGAGGAGGCCGCCCACCGTGGTGGCGAGCCCGGACAGGCCCATCATCACCATCAGCGGCACCGGCGACCCTCCGTACGCGCCGACCGCGGCCAGCGTGGGAAGGGGCAGGAGGGCTCCGCCGACGAGCGCGCTCGCCGCGATCGCGACCGCGACCCCGAGGTAGCGCACCTCGACCGGGAACATCTGCGACATCATCGCGGGGACGACGCCTCCGAAGATGCCGTACGAGATCGCGCCGATCATCATGGCCAGCCACAGGGCGAGGGGCGCGGCGGTGCCGATCAGCAGGTAGGCGGGCACGGCCCAGCCGATCGTCATGAGCCCCGAGACGATCACGACCCGCCTGCGCCCCCACCCGTCGCCGTGGCGTCCGCTGAGGGCCACCACCGCGACGAGCACCGACGCGGTCAGCACCAGGCCGATCTGGACGTCGGTGGCCGACAGTCCCGGCTGGTACTTGTTGACGTAGGCGAGCAGGCTCGTCAGGAACGCGTAGCCGAAGGTCACCGGACCGATCCAGATCAGCACGCACACCACGAGCGGCCGGCGGGCCACCCTCAGCAGCGTCGCCAGACTCCCCGGGGCGCCGCGCTGCGCCTCGACCCTGGCCGACGCCGCGACGAACTCGGGAGTCTCCGCCAGCCGGGCGCGAAGGACCACGCCGAAGACCACGAGCACCCCGCTGAGCAGGAACGGGATCCGCCAGCCCCACGACAGCCACGTCTGTGTGCCGACCGCCATATTGACCGCGAGCATCGACGCGCCGGCCATGAGGATGCCGATCATGTTGCCGATCTGGGGCAGGGCTCCGTAGAAGGTCGCCAGGTTGCGCGGCGCGTGCTCGACGGCCACGACGACGGCGCCCGGGTACTCACCTCCCACGGCGAGCCCCTGCAGCAGGCGCAGGAGCACCAGGACGACGGGCGCGGCGACGCCGACGGCCGCGTACGTCGGCAGCATCCCGATGCCGACCGTGGCCACCCCCATGAGGACCAGGGAGGCGAGCAGGGTGGGCCGCCGGCCGTACCGGTCGCCCATGCGGCCGAACACGACCGCGCCGAGGGGCCTGACGAAGAACGCCACCGCGTGCCCCGAGAGCGCGGCCAGGGTGCCGAGCCACGGCTCGAAACCGGGGAAGAACAGCGGGCCGAACACGGTGGCCGCGATGAAGGAGTAGAGGATGAAGTCGTAGAGCTCGATCGCGTTGCCGATCATGGCCGCGAACCCGACCTGGCGGGGCGTCAGCGCCCTGCCCGATCGGGTGCGGCCCGGAGTGGCTGTGTCCTTGACCACCATGTCGCCGAACCTTTCCAAGGATCTTCAGACCAGCAGGGGCAGAGGTGGGTTGGCGCTGCGCACCTGCTCGACCGTCACGAACGCCAGCTCCGCGTGGCCGATGTTCTCCAGGTCGTGCAGCAGGTACTCGCCCGCGCCGAAGCGGTACTCGCGGGTCTCGCCGCGCTGGTAGGAGACCTCCCGGGTGGTCCCGTCGTGCGTGTGCTGCCGGCTGTGGCCGTCGGTCAGCGCGGTCCAGAGGTAGTCGAGCACGTGGCGGTGCATGGGCAGCCGCTCGCCGGGGGCGAGCCGGATCTGCCAGACCCGCACCTGGTCCGACTTGTGCAGCAGGAGCCCGCCGACGTGCCCGTTGTAGGCGTTGGCGGCCAGCTCGGCTCGCAACTCCGCGCTCCAGCCGGCGTAGTCCCTCGCCACGATCGTGCCCGCCAGAGGAAGGTCGTCGAGATATGCCACTGCCTGTCACCCCTAGGTGCTCGCTGCCGGCCGATGCCGGCGTGTTCTGCCTCTCGGACAGTTTTGGGGCTCGCGACATCATAAGTCCAACTCATAGCTTTGATGATCGCGATAGATTCTGTGCATGGTCAGCCTGCGGCAGCTCCAGTACGTCATCACCGTCGTCGAGCAGGGCTCCTTCACCCGCGCGGCGGAGATCCTGCACGTCACGCAGCCGGCTCTGTCGCATCAGGTGCAGGCGCTGGAGCGGGCGGTCGGCGCTGTCCTGCTCGAACGGTCACCACGCGGCGTCCACCTGACGCCGGCCGGGCGGGCCATGCTGCCCCACGCGAGAGCGGCCCTGGCGGAGACGGCCGACGTGGTGTCCGCCGTCCGGCGGGCGACCGGCCTGATCGCCGGGGAGCTGCGCCTGGCGACCGTCTACTCCGTCAGCCTCGGCCTGCTCCCCGAGGCGCTGCGGTTGTGGAGCCGCCACCATCCCGGGGTGGACATGCGGCTGTTCGAGCATCGGCATTCCGACGAACTCGCGCAGGCGATGGCGAGCGGGCAGGCCGACCTCGCCATCGGCCCGCGACGGGAGTCCTGGCCGGGGCCCGTACAGCCGCTCGGCGTCGAGGAGTTCGTCATCGCGGTCTCGCGGGACGACCCTCTGGCCGCCCGGCAGGCGACGGAGGTGGACCTGGCCGCGCTCTCCGGCCGCCGCTGGGTGCACTACGCGCCCGGCAACGGACTGGCGGAGGTTCTCGACCGCGCCTGTTCGAACGCCGGTTTCCAGCCGGAGATCGCGGTCCGCACCGAGCAGACGGCCTCCGCGCCCGTTCTGGCCGCCGCGGGCCTCGGGCCCGCCCTCATCCCGGCCAACATCGTGCCGCGATGGTACGAGGGCTACACGCTGCGGCCCGCGCCCCCGATCACCCGGGAGCTCACCGCGTACGCGCGCACCACCCTCGACTCCCTCAGCAACGCCTTCCTCACGATCCTGACCGCCGTCACCAGCGACAGGCTCCTCCGGCCGTCGTGACCCGACACCGTCCGCCCACCGGCCAAGCGGGCCGTCAGGCGGCCACGACAAGCCCGGCGAGGGCAGTCACCCGCTCACACGAGACCGCGCCGGCGGTCATAAGCACGGCGGAACGTGAGCCGCCCGCCGCCCGCGCGGAAGGACGCCGACCCGGTGACCCGGTCGCCGGAGGAGGTCATCCTCAACCCGTACGGGCGGCGCGGGTCGGGGCCGATCGACCGGTCGAGCAGCTCCATCAGCTCGCCGGCCAGCTCCGGCCGGTCGGACGACAGGTCCCTGCGCTCGCCGAGGTCGGTGTGCAGGTCGTACGGCTCGACCCGGCCCAGGTAGGCGAAGTTGCGGTCCAGCGCGGCGGTCGGGCGTTTGCCGGTCTCCTGCAACGGGTGGACGGGAAGTCCAGCGGGATGCCGCCGCCGTCGCGGACGCCGTCCCTGACCCGGTCGGCCAGGGCGAGGTGGTGCCGGTTGCAGGGCACGAGGTCGCTGCCCGTCTGGGCGATGCCGATGATCGGCCGGCCGGACTGCAGCTCCGCCGGAGTCAGGCCGAAGTTGAGATAGCGTTCGAGGTAGAGGGCGGTCATCTCCGGATTGCCGGCGTTGTCCCACCACGCCTGGCTGCGCAGGCCGCCCGTGACGCCTTCCTTCGCATGCATCAGCTCCCCCTCGCCGCGGCGACAGCCGAGTCGTACGGTCGCGGACGCTCGCGCTGACGGACCTACCCGCACCGCCTCGCCAGGTAAACGTCCAGGTCACGGCCGTCAGGAGCGCGCGCCCTCGGGGCTCCGCGCCCGGACGCGCCCGCCGGCGACGACGATCACGGCCATGCCCGCTGTCAGCACGGCCACCAGCGCCACGGGGAAGTGTGACCCGGCCACCGGGAACAGCTGCCACGACAGGTTGACCGACATGTGGAACAGGGTCATGGCCAGAACGCTCCCGCCCATGTGGCCGTACAGCCACGCCATGATCACGCGGATGGCTACGGTGCCCAGCGTCCACCAGGCGATCCAGGACACCGGCCGGCCCACCTGGAGCAACGCCGTCCAGTGCCAGACCGACCAGACCGCCCCCAGGATGAGGCCCGCCCCCAGCGAGCCCCAGCGGGCGCGTAAGGGCTCGGTGGCGTAGCCCGACCAGCCCAGCTCCTCGCACAGCGCGCCCGCGAACAGGGCCGCGGCCAGCAGCGCCGCCGAGGCCACGGAGACGCGGGCGTCCGGCAGGGTGGCGCCGGTCGTCCGCAGCAGCGCGTACGACAGGGCCACCAAGGCCGGATACAGCAGCAGCGCCGGCACGAACCACGCCTTCCTGCGGACCCGGCCGGCGTCGAAGGCCCGCCGGGCGAGCGCCCGCACCCCGGCCGTCCCGCTCGCGTGGAAGGTGAGGGCGAACGCGGCGACGGCCGGGCAGACGACGGCGAGCCCGGTCAACGGCACGCCCGGCACGATCTGCGCGCCGGCCACCCAGCCCGCGACCGCGAACGGGACGGTGAGCAGGAACACCAGCACGACGAACATCCAGACGTGCCGGACAGAACTTGAGATATCATGTCTCATGCCTCAAAGTTACCCGCCGGAGCCCGGCCCGTCGATGCCCGCCGGCCCCGCCCGTCGCCGCCGCCGGCTGACCGACGAGGAGACCGGGCGGCGGATGCTCGACACCGCCCTCGCCATGGTCCACCGCGACGGCCTGACGGTGGGGCTGGACCACCTCGGCTTCGAGGACGTCATCCGCGACGCCGGCGTGTCCAGGGCCGCCGTCTACCGCCGCTGGCCGTACAAGGACCTGTTCTTCGGCGACCTGCTGCGCGAGCTGGCCGGCGGCGCCGCTCCCGCGTCCGCGCCGGCCCTGGAGACCACCCGGGAGGTGCTGGGCTCGGTGCTGGCCGCCCGCGCCGGCGACCTGGCCACCCCGGAGGGCCGCCATGACGTGATCACCGAGCTCCTGCGGGTGACGGCGGTCAGCGACTTCGAGGCGGTGCACGGCTCCGCGGAGTGGCGCACCTACCTGGCCCTGCAGGCCACGTTCCTGAGCCTGTCCGAAGGCGCCCTGCGGGCCGACGTGCAGGCCGCGCTGGCCCGCTCCGAGCAGCGCTTCGTGGAGCGGGTGGCGCACGGCTGGGAGGCGGTCGCGACGGCGCTCGGCTACCGGCCGCGGCCGGGCACGGGCGGCGGCTTCCCACTGATCGCGACGCTGGCCTGCGCGGCGATGCGCGGCCTGGTGCTCATGGCGCTGCCCGAGCCCGGCCTGCTCGACCGGCGCGTGCCCGCCAACCCCACGGGGGCGAGCGCCGCCGCCGACTGGTCGCTGCTCGGCCTCGCCGCCGCCGGCCTCGCGGTCACCTACCTCGAACCCGACCCGGACGTCACCTGGGACGACGCGCGGCTCGCCGCCCTCACCGGCTCCGGGCTCACCCGGGCACGCACAGAACCCGGATCCTGACGGTCAAGCGCGGCACGGCGGCCGGTGATCGGGGGCGGTAATTCGGATGCGCCGCGGGCGCGGCCGGTGTTGCATGGCCCGAATGATCACTGATCCGCTGGAACGACTCCGCGACGCCGCCCGGCGTACCCGCGAGCTGGCCCGGGGCCGGGCCGCCACCGGCCTCGGCCACGAGGACGCCGACGACGACGTGGGCACGATCGGCACCGACGGCGCCCTCGGGTTCGACCCGTTCCCGCTGCTCGAAGCCGTCCACCGGCACGGCGTGCGGGTCGTGGTGATCGGGCAGGTCGCGGGCATCCTGCACGGATCCGCCGAGCTGACCGGCGACCTGGACCTGCTCTGGGACGGCGCCCCGGGCCACGCCCCCGCCCTGGCGGCCGCGTTCGCCTCCGTCGGGGCCCGGTTCGCCGACGAGGCCGGCACGCCGCTGGCCCCCCGCCCGGACTCCCTGCTCCGCCCCAAGGTGCGGTTCACCTCGCCGCAGGCCGGCGGCGACTGCTGCACCCCGGCGCTCCCCTGGGGAGACCTCGACGTCAGGGAGATCTTCGAGCGCGGCGCCGCGGCGGCCGGTCCGGGCGGCCTGAAGGTCCATTACGTCACCAGGGAGGACCTGAACCGGATGCGCCGCGCCCTCGGCCGCCCCAAGGACCTGCGCCGGGCGGCCGAACTGGACGCGACCGCCCCAGGCCGTGGTCGGGATCAGCGATGAGGGGCGTGGGCGAGGCCGCCGCCAGGTCGAGAGCGTGGAAGCCGCCCTGGAAGGCGCCGAAACGGCCGTAGCCCACCCACGTTCGGTCAAGATCAACTGATCTTGACATTCTCTCTTCTCGAACTGGGGTCGGCCATCCGCGACCGATACCGAACCGTGATCAGGCGGCCTTCAGCGGACCTCGACGGCGTAACCGCTGGCCTGGAGGGTGAACAGGCGGGCGTACTCCCCGCCTGAGGCCATGAGCGTGGCGTGGGTGCCCTGCTCGGCGACTCTGCCCTCGGCCAGCACCACGATGAGGTCGGCGTCCTTGACCGCGCTCAGCCGGTGGGAGATCAGCAGGCTGGTACGCCCGGCCCGATACTCGCGCAACCTCTGGTGGATGGCGTGCTCGGCCTCCGCGTCGAGCCCGGCGCTCGGCTCGTCCAGGATGAGCAGGTCACGTTCGCCCCTGATCAGCGCTCTGGCCAGGGCGAGCCGCTGCCACTGGCCGCCGGACAGCACGACGCCGGAGGCCTCGGCAGCGTCGAGGAAGCGTTTGCTCAGCAACGTGTCGTACCCGTACGGCAGGCGCTCCAGCGCCGTGTCCACACCCGCCAGCCGCGCCGCCGCCCTGACCTGCTCGGGCGAGGCCCCCAGCGCGCCGAGCGAGATGTTCTCGGCCGCCGTGAAGTCGTAGGCCACGTAGTCCTGGAAGACCGCGGTCAGCCGGGAGCGCAGTTCGGCGGGGTCGGCGTCACGCAGGTCCGTCCCGTCCCAGCGCACCGCCCCACGCGACGGGTCGTAGAACCGGCACAGCAGTTTGACCAGCGTCGACTTGCCGGCGCCGTTGAGCCCCACGAGCGCGACGCAGGCGCCGTACGGGATGGTGAGATCCACTCCGCGCAACACCCACGGCTGCTCCTCGCCGTAGCGGAACCAGACGTCCCGCAGGTCGATCCCCGAGCGGAGCGCGGGCAGCGGGCGGGGCGGGAGCCGTACGGGAAGGTCCGGGGCGGCGGAGACGACGGCGCGGTAGTGGCCGAAGACCAGCAGCGCCTGGTGCAGCCGGGCGAGCTGGGTGACCCCGCCGGACAACGCGCCCTGCACCCCGGCGACGGCGGCGGTGAAGACGGCCACGTCGCCCACGCCGAGACGGCCGCCGGCGATCCCCCAGATCAGTCCCGCGCCGCCGATCGCCGCGCCGAGCAGGGCCAGCAGCCCGTAGCCCGCCAGCGCCCGCCGTTCCAGGCCCTGCTCCTGGTGGTTGACCGCGCGGATCTCACCGAGGAGACGGTCGCGCAGGAACCCGCCGAGCCCGAACAGCCGCACCTCCTTGGCCGGCTCGACCTCGGTGAGCAGATCGGCGTAGAAGATCTGGCGGCGCATCGCCGGGCTGAGCTCCCAGCCGAGACGCACCTTGCTCCTGCTCAGCGACAGATGCACCCCCAGCGACGGCAGCGCGGACAGCAGGACGATCGCGGTCATGGCCGGGCTCAGCGCCATGAGCGCGGCGACGAACCCGGCCAGCGTGACCAGCCCGCGCACCAGCGCCAGGCTGGGAGACAGGATCTGGCCGGCCGCGCCCGTCCCCGCCTGCTCGGCCAGTCTGAGCCGGTCGCGGAAGCGGGGGTTCTCGAACGGGCCGAGGCCGACGAAGGCGTTGACCGAGGTGAACAGGCGCTCGCGGGTCAGCAGGTCCATGCCGCGGCGCAGCCGCCCGTCGGTGTATTCGGTCAGGTGCGGCAGCAGCGCGGCGACCAGCCCCACCACACCGAGCATGATCGTGGGCATCAGCACGGCACGGCCGCCCGCCAGACCGTCCAGGATCAGCTTCGTGCACCAGGCGGCGGCCACCGGCATCGTGCCACCGGCGACCACGGCGACCGCCGAGCAGACGGTGGCGAGCGGGGCGGCCTGCCAGGCCAGCCCCCACACCGTCACGGCCCTCCCGGCCAGCCGCGGCACGCCGGGCGAGACGTCGTCGGTCATGCGGTGACGGGGGCGCCCAGCCCGGCCACGGTGACCGCGCGCGACCTGACCCGGCCGGAGTCGTCGAGCAGGTAGAAGGCGGGGAAGGCGGCGTTGGGGAAGGCCAGGCAGACCGGCCCGTTGGCGGGCTCGGTGATCACGGTGGCGCTGCCGCGCAGCGTGTCCGCGTAGCCCTCCCCGTTGGGGCCGGACACGACGGCGAGCACCTGCGAGGGCGAGTAGCCCGCGTCGGCGACGAGCTGGAGGAACGGCGGCAGTTGCCCGGGGCAGGCGTGGCACTCGGTGTCGAAGAAGCCGATCACCAGGGGCCGCCCGATCCCGCGGATGTCGGGGACGGTCGAGCCCAGCGGCAGCAGCGGCGGCCCCGCGGGAGCGGCGTGCTGCTCGGTGTGGCGCATCCGGCGGATCACCGCGAGCGTCAGCACCAGGTTGAGCGCGCTCACGACGCCCACGATGACCAGGGCTGCGATGACGTACGGCATCAGAGGTTCCTCTCCAGGAGAAGGTCGGCGAGGTCGTCGAAGAGCACGAGCACGGCGGCGAGCACCGCGGCGGCGACCAGCGCCAGCGCCACCCCGGCGAGTTCGACGCTCCCGCCCGGCGTCGCCCAGCCGATGACCGCGACCGCGACCAGCAGCAGGTTGCGCACGACGTGGGCGCGGCCCAGCGGAGCGGCGGTGACGCCGAAGCACCGGCAGGTGGCGGCGGAGCCGCGGCGCAGGGCCTGCAGGATCGCGGCGGCGAAAGCCGCCGTCATCACGGCGGCCAGTACGAATCCGGCACGCTCGCCGAGGACGAGCAGCGCCACGGCGGCGCTCTCGGCGGCCAGTACGGCCACCGCGACCGGCGCGGCGGGCAGGCCGGGAGCCAGGCCGGGGACGGAGGAGACGAAGGCGCGCCAGCCGGTGGCCTTGCCCGCCAGCGCGGCCAGGAAGACGAAGCAGAGTACGGCCCTGCAGCCCAGCTCTATGTACGGCATGGGGCTCCTTCACAGGTGGGTCCGCCCACGACCCCCTGCGGAGGGGCCGTGGGCGGGGTGTGGAGGATGGTCAGCAGCACTCGTAGCAGGACACGTAGGTCGAGCAGTCCGACCGCGTGCAGGTCCACGCGCTGTGGTCGAGCCAGCGGTGGCACCAGCACTCGCGGGGGCAGCCCGCGGCGTCCGCGGTGGTGGCGGGCAGGAGGGCGCCGAGCATCCGGTCGCCCAATGCCTTCAGTGTGCGAGTCATCCGACCTCCTGGTGGAGAGGGGCTGTTTCGGCCTGATCATCACCACGGGGTCAGGGGAGGGGCAATCCTTTCGGACCGCCACCGAAATGCGACAAATCAGGCACTGTTCTTGAGGAGTTCGTGCCCCAGCGCGGTGAGCACGTGCCGCACCGCCCGGCCCTCGCGGTAGGTGTCCACGAGCCCCGCCAGCCGCAACGCCGTCACGTGCTCGGACACCGTGGAGGCACTCACCGCCAGCGACCTGGCCAGCTCGCCGGTCGCCGATCCGCCGCCGATCGAGCGCAGCACCCTGGCGCGAGCCTGCCCGAGGACCTGGGCCAGGGCGTCCACCGGCACGGGGCGCCGGACGCCCTCGTCGCTGACCGGATAGGCGATGACCGCCCTGTGGTCGCCGCAGGGCGGCGCCAGCGCGAGGAAGCGCCGGCTGGCGCACATCAGCGGCGAGAACGCCACGCCGCCGTCACCGAGCTCCATCGGCGACGGGCTCATGCCCGAGGTGTCGATCTGCAGGGCGCAGCCGTACCAGCTCAGCCTGGGGGTGAGCCTGGGCAGTGTGCGGCCGAAACCCCGCACGCAGATCAGCTCGGAGAAGCGGTTGACGTGCGCGCTCAGGCGGCGGCGTATCGCGTCCCACTCCGGGGCCACGCAGCTCACGTAGAAGGCGCGTAGCGCGTCGGCGACGTCGCCGAAACCGGGCTGGACGTCGAGCTCGTCGCTGAGCGTGTCCACCTCGGGCGGCAGCGGCAGATCGGCCCAGAGGAAGCCGGACAGGCTGTGCGGCGCGTGGTGGACGCGTCGCACGAACGGCATGGCCCGGGCGGGCGTCCGGCACGCCAGGTCCCGCCACGGCGATCCGGGCGCCGCGAAGCCGGGATGATGCAGGCACAGGGCGGCGAACAGGGTGTGGTGCAGGGGGGAGATGGTGAAGGTCGTCGCGGCCAGTCCTGCGGCAGAAAAGACCAGACGCATGCCCCAGCCCCCGTCAGGAAATGTCCGGACATAGTGAGTATGCGACTATTAAGACGTGCTAACAAGGGCACGTAACACGACGCCCGAAACCCGGTCAGCCGGCACCAATCCCCACCATCCCGGGTCTGCGCCCGGCGACGAACACGGTGACCCGGCTAGTCGGCGGAGCGCAGGAGCATCGCCTCCACCTCGGGACCCGCATCGGCCGTGCAGACGTACGTGGGTATTCCGGTCGCCGGATCGACGTAGTACAGGGTCGCGCGCTTGCCGCATCTTGAGCACCGGGAGTCAAGCCCGCCACCGAGCTCGGCCAGGCCGACCTTGATCTCTGGGATCACAAAAGCCATGCGGAAAGCGTAGATTCGGCATGGTCGAGACATCCGTGGTGGCAGCGCGTCTTGCGCATTCCATGCCCGTAGCTTTTTCGACACGGGAGGTGACGGGTTCGCCACCGCCGACGCCTCGAACTCGGCCGGCGAGTCGAAGTCATGGAATGTGCGAGCCGGGACCGGTGCGCTCGCCGGTGGATCTGACCTTGTCGCCGGAGTACCTGCAGGCATGGCGTCTTGTACGGCGCGCTCCACCGCGGCCGGATCGACGTGGCGCAGCTCCGTGAGGTGCTGGCCGGGCTGCCGCTGCCGTCACGGGTGCGGTGCTCCACTCGCTCACCTCATCGCCCCTGTCGACGCGCAGCAGCCGCGCCTGCATGACGTCCGTCAACTGGTCGGCGCCGGGCAGGAACTCCGGGCCGTTGATGAAGTGCATGACGGCTCCGACGACGTCCTGTCTGTCGTCCTCGTCGAGGTCCTCGGCGTCGAACGGCCTCCAGCCCGTCGCGGTGGCCGCCGCGAGAAGGCGAGCCGGGTCGTGGACGTGCACCTCCAGCAGGCTGATCGTGCGTACGACCGGCCCTGGGAAGGCGTCGAGGCGGGCGTCGTGCGGCGTGCGGCTCGCAAGGTCGTCACCGAGGCCGGCCGAGTCGCGGCGGCCCCGCCGCAGGGACTCCCACGTGGCGGCGAGTTCGGGGGTGTCGGCCCAGGTCCCGTTCACGACATCGGCCAGCGCACGGCGGAAGGAGGCGGCGGGTGCGTCGGGCAGAGCCGCTGCGATCCGCTCCGACTCAGCGCGGGTGGCGGGGCCCAGGCCGTTCTCCAGCACCGAGGAGAGAAGGTAGGCGGCGTGCTGAGCGAGGGCGGGATCGGTGCAGGTCAGTACGGCATGCAGGGTCGCGGGCTGGCCGGAGCGCTCGACGAGGGCGTGCACCCTGCTCTTGGCGCGGGTGTGCTCGCAGTGGAAGGCGCGAGGGACGGCAGAGGTCATGATCGGGTTCTCCATCAACGTGAGGTACGTGGAAAACCGCTGGTGGGCGAGGTACGACCATGCCCCCTGACGGAAAAGTCCTGCCCGCTGGTGCTGCTGGTGCGGCCAGCTGCCCGGTTCGGTGTTCGCATCGTACCGCTTGGGTGTTGTTTCGAGTGACTACGCGTTGACTGGACCACCCGGGGTCGAATCGGTCGCGAGGGCGGGCTCGTGCGGGTGAGCGCGTCGCTCAAACGAGTCGAACCACATGACCTCGCAACGGGGAGTTGAGCAGGTCGACCACCCCATGGTGTTGTTCGTTGTCCTCCAGACGAGCGCAACGGTCCGGTGGATGAAGAACAAGGTCAGAGGTTGTCGAGGAACTCCTGGAGGAGGCGGTTGACGTCGTCGGGGCGTTCCTGCTGGATCCAGTGGCCGCAGTCCAGGAGATGGCTGCCGGTCAGATTCGGGAGAGTATGGGGGTAGGCGTCGATGGCGTCGGACAGCCACATGGTGGACGCGTCCCGCTTCCCACCGACGAACAGGGACGGCTGCTTGATCGGGGCCCCGGCGTAGGGAGCCAGGTCTTCCCAGTCGCGGTCCATGTTGCGGTACCGGTTGAGCGCTCCGGTGAGACCGGTCCGCTCGAACTCCGCGGCGTAGAAATCGAGATCCTCCTCCGTCAGCCAGGACGGCAGGGCCCCCGTAGGGAACCGCTCGCGCAGGGTGCCGCCCTCGCGGGTGGCGAAATGCGGGTCGGGAGCGTCGGGTCCGGCCATGGTGTCGCCGGACAGAGCGCGGTAGAACCCGGTGAGCCAGCCCCTCACGTCCGGCTCGATCTCGGACTCGGCCCGGCCGGGCTTCTGGAAGTAGGAGACGTAGAACTCCTCCTCCCCGCCCATCCGGGCGAACGCCTCGCTCGGCCGGGGACCGCCCGGCGGCACGTACGGCACGCTCAAGATGCCGACCGCACGGAACGTTTCCGGTGCGAGCAGCGCGGAGTGCGCGGCGATCGTCGCCCCCCAGTCGTGGCCGATGATCACCGCCGAGGACTCGCCGAGCGCCCGCACCACCGCAACGTTGTCGGCGACCAGGTCGAGCATCCGGTACGCGGCAGGGTCCCGCGGCTTGGACGAGCGCCCGTAGCCCCGCACGTCGAGAGCGACGGCCCGGTAGCCCGCCTGCGCCAGCGCAGGCATCTGCCGCCGCCAGGAGTACCACGACTCGGGGAACCCGTGGACCAGCAGCACCAGCGGCCCGCTGCCCTGCTCCGCCAGGTGAACGCGCCCCGCGCCCGCTTCCAAGATCCGATGCTCGACCGTCATCGAGCCCCTCCTCGACCTGCACTTTCTTGATCACGCCGACCATAGGTGCGCGGCTTCCCGGCGGCCAAGATTCGTTGCCATGTCGGCAAACGCGCGTCCTGGTCAGGATGCGGTGCCGGGCGGCTGATCTGCGGTTTTGTCGGGTAGAAGGGGCGCGACGGTGGGGACGCGGAGTCGTTCGACGGCGTCTCGGGCTTCTTCGTCGGGGCGTACGTCGTAGCCGAGGGTGGTGCTGGGGCTGGCGTGGCCGGCCAGGCGGGCGGTCATGATCGCGTCGGCCTGCGGCAGCAGGTTGGAGATGAAGGTGCGGCGCAGGTCGTGCGGCCGTACCGGCGTGGTGGCGGCCTGCTCGGTGCGTTTGGCGAGGATGTCGCGTACGGCCTGGGGGTTCATCTGCCAGGGGCGGCCGTCGGGGGCGGTGCGTACGGTGCCGCCGCGGGTCAGGCGCGGGAACAGCGGGCCGCGGTGAGTGCCACGGCGGGCGAGCCACGCCTCCAGGCGGCGGGCGGCGAAGGTGTTGACCGGGATGCGGCGTTGTTTGTCGCCCTTGCCGATGACGGTGAGCAGGCGCCGGGCCCGGTCGTAGTCGGCGTACTGCAGGGCGACGAGTTCGGCGCGGCGCAGGCCGCAGGCGTCCAGCACGGCGATGATGGCCGCGTCGCGCAGCCCGGCGCCGGTGACGGCGCCGGCGGATGAGCGGTCGGCGTCGCAGGCGGCGATGAGGGCGCCGATGACGGTGTCGGGGACGTGCTGGCCGGCCGGTTCGCGGTGGCCGGCGAACGGCGCCAGGGCGACGGCCCGCTGGTGGTCGTCGGTGCTGAGCAGGCCGAGCTTCCACGCCTCCTTGAGCACGCCGCGCAACGCGGCCAGGTGCTTGTTCCGGTAGGCGGGGGACCAGTCCATCTGGTCGATCTGCTCGCGGATCCAGGCGGTGTGCTCGTAGCGCAGGTGGTGCCAGGGCTGGCCCTGGCCGGTGACGGTGGCGTCGTCGAGCCGGTCGCCGGTCAGCATGCGGGTGATGTGGTCCAGGCAGATCTGCATGGCGCGGCGGGAGTCGGCGCTGCCGAGGCGCCCCAGGTAGAGCAGGTACGGGTCGCGGGCGGGCGCGACCGCCGCGGCGGTGGCCGGCACCAGTCCGGCGGCGGAGGCGGGGAAGGCGGTTGCGGGGAGCGGGCGGGATCCCGGCCCCAGGGCCGGCTCGGACTCGGGCTCGATCACGGATCCACCCTAGCAGAGATGATCTTTGAGAACTCCACTTCTCAGTGATCATCAATAAAACGCACATGCGATATGTGAATCGGCAAATCTTCTAGCATGTGCTGATGCTAAATTACCTTCGTGGAGGAGATCAGCTTCGACCCCAGCGAACCGAGCGGCACGACCCCGGGCCAGGACGACGCCGGCGCCTTGCCCGTTCCGCCGCCGACCTCGCCTGCCGGATCCGCCGCCGGACGGGAAGAGGTGTCGCCACCGCCGGCAAGCCCGAGCGGGGAGGAGCCGCCCCGCGGCGGCCGGGGACACACCCGCGAGTGTCCGGCCCTGGCCACCGACGACGTCCTGCGCCAATGCGCCCGGCCCGGCTGCGGCCGCGCCAAGCCCGAGCGCGAGCCCGGCAAGGGCGGCCGCCCCAGCAAGTACTGCTGCAAGCTGTGCGGCAACGAGGCCAGCCGCGCCGCCGACAGCGCTCCCGCCGCGGTGGCCACGCACACCGCGGTCAGCGCCTTCACCGCCGAGGCCGTTCAGATCCGCGCCGCTCTGCACCAGCGCGACGCCCAGCTGGCCGCCGAACGCGAGGACCTGCACCGCCTCGACGAGCGTCTGGAGCAGGTGTGGCAGGCAGTCGCCGCCCAGCTGGCCCAGGCCGAGGCGCGCGTGCAGCAGGCCGAAGCCGACGCCGAGCAGGCCCGCACCGCGATGCGCGCCGCCCACGCCGGCCGCCAGACGGCCGAGCAGGAACGCGACGCGGCGCTGAACGCCCAGCAGGAAGCCCTCCACGCCCAGCGCGTGGCCGAGGACCACCGCGACCGCATCCACATCGAGGCCCGCACCCATACCGAACGCCTCGGCGTCCAGATCGGCAACCTCACCACCCGGCTGAACGACGAGCAGCTCGTGACCACCCGCCAGGCCGAGCAGCTCAACCGCCTGGCCGCGGACCTGTCGCGCGCCGAGGCCCTGGCCGAGGAACGCGCCGAGGCCCTGGCCGAACGCGACCGTCAGCTGCACCAGGCCAATGCCGACGTCCGCCGCCTGAACGACAACCTGGAACAGACCGGCGCGCACCTCGCCACCACCCGCCAGCAACTCCAGCAGGCCGGCAGCGCCGCCGAGCAGGCCCGCGCAGAAACCCGCGCGGCACGCGACACCCTAGCCGAGGCCCAGCGCCGCTTCGAGGAGGAACGCGACCGCCTACGGGCCCAGCACGACCAAGCCCGCCTGGACCGGGCCACCGCCGAAACCCGCCTGGAGATGACCGAACGCGAACTGCAGACCCTACGCCGTCAGCTCGCCGCCGCCCAAGCGACCACCGGCCTGATCGTGCCGCCGCTGGCCGACGTCGACGGTCAACCCGGGGTGCGGCTGCCCGGCTGCGCCTTCCACGCCGTCACCCTGCACGACGGCATCGTGATGCTGCACCACAACGACAGTGCCATCGCCCTCGCCGACGCCCAGCAGTCGCCGACACAGGCCCGGACCCTGAGTGCCGCCCTCCAGGCCGTCACCGCCGCAGCCCCCGACTGAGGGCGCGACAACGCCGCGTCTGTCATCGCGGGACCTGTGAGCAGCGCCCGCACGGGGCGGTGAACCCGCCGATGCCGGGCATCGGCGCGGTGACCGGCGTGCCGCCCGCCAGAGGGACTGGGCGCCGTAGCTGATCTCGGCCCGGCGGTTCTTCCCCCGGCCCTTGGACGGGCCATCCTTGACCCCGCCGCCTCGGGGCCATGCCGCGTCAGGCGTCGGCCGCGTCGAGCCGGCTGAGCTGCTCGTCCGTGAGTTTGACGTCGAGCGCCGGGAGCGCGGCCTCGTACTGCTGGAGGGTTCGGGGCCCGATCAGCGGCACGATCGCCGGCGAGCTCTGGTACATCAGCCACGCCAGGACCAGCGCGTTCGGGGTGACGCCGACCTCCGCGGCCACCTCGGCGACCACCGCGAGCCGGGCCTCGGAGTCCGGGCCCTGGTAAGGGTCCATCGCCCCGTGGCCCCGCCGCTTGCCCGGGTCGTCGTAGATGCCCTTGAGGATGGGGGAGTACGCGACCAGGGTCAGGTCGTCGTGCGTCTCCAGGTAGTCGAGCTGCTCGTCGTCCACGATGGACGCGTGCCGTAGCCCGGCCCGGCGCCGCAGGTAGGAGTGCTGCTGCTGGAGCGCGACCGGCGCCGGCCACCCGTGCTGGGCGCACAACTGCCGGATGCGCTCCAGCCGCCACGTCCGTACGTTGGACCAGCCGATGTAGCGGGCCTTGCCGGCTTGGACGATGCCGGCGAGCGCCTCCAGCGTCTCCTCCAGGGGCGTGGCCCGGTCGTCGACGTGCACATAGTAGAGATCTACGTGATCGGTGCCGAGCCTGCGCAGGCTGCCGTCGATCGCCTCGCGCAACGTCTTCGCCCCGGCCCCGACGAAGGTGCGGTAGGCGACGTCCCAGTCCGGACGGCCGCCGGCCCAGACCGCGTCCAGGTCCCGTACGACCGCGCTGCCCTTGGTGGCCAGGAACATCTGGTCGCGCCGGCCGGACCTCGCCAGCCAGCGGCCGATCAGCTCCTCGCTCTCTCCTCCGTGACTGCCCCGGCGCTCCCACCAGGCGTAGCAGTCGGCGGTGTCCAGGAAGGTGCCGCCGGCCTCCGCGTACCGGTCCAGCATCGTGACGGCTTCGTCCTCCGGCGTGACGGTGCCCATGATCATGCAGCCCAGGGCGAGCTGGCTGACCTGTTCGCCGGTACGGCCGAGTTGTACGGTCCTCACGCGAGTTCTCCTGTCGTCGATCCCCGGTGGGACCGAGGCTAGGAATTGGAGCGCGCTCCAGGTCAAGGCGATATGCGGGGACCGTCGGGAACAAGGCGGCGATCGTGAAGGTCGAGTCGGCGCCGGCAGGCTGGTCGCAGGCCGTCCCGGGATGCGACGTCTTCTGCGCGGAGGGCAGTGCGCTGCGGGCCCTGGGCGGCGATTCGAGCAGGATCATCGTCACGCAGGCTTATGTCGTCGAGCGCGCCAACGGGGTTCTGGCGGGGAGGTGCAGAACTTGACCTCGGGGTAGCGGGATGACGGCCCCTCCATGAGGGATTGCGGCTGCGACTTCAGGTGCCGGTCGAGGAAGGCCGCCACGTAGGTGCGGGTGAGCTCGGCAGCGCGGGCCGCGGGCAGGGTACCGGGCAGGGGCTTGATGGCGAGGGCGTCCGCCAGCAGCGGGCTGTCGGTGAAGGACGTGTGTTCGGTGCCCGTCAGGACGATCCAGCGCTTCCATCCTGTCAGCAGGTTCCAGTCGCGGTCCCAGGAGTTGTCGGGGCCGCTGGGGACATGCTGCTTCGTCCCCATGAACAGGAACGGCCGAGACAACCCGCTCTTCGGGATGCGGGCGTAGGTGGTGCCGTCCATGTCGATCCCGGCGCGTATCCGGGGCTCCTTCACCATGGCCGCCAGGGCGGTGGCCCCGCCGAGCGACTGGCCCGCCATCGCGATTCTGGAGCGGTCGATCAGGCTGGAGTCGTCCCACTTCGATGGCAGCTGGTCGAGGACGAAGGAGACGTCGGCCACCCGGCCCTGGACCGTCCCTGTGCCGAAGCCGGGGTCGGTGTCGCTGTCGCAGGCGAGGCATTCCGCGACCCGCCCGTCCGGGAAGGTGGTGGCGTAGCTCTCGTAGGTGTGGTCGATCCCCGCCACGACGTACCCCCGGCTGGCCAGGTCCTCGGCCAGGGACGTCAGTGTGCTCATCGGCTTGGTGAAGCCGGGGGAGACTACCACCAGCGGCAGCTTCTTCCCTGCGGGTTCGGCGTTGAGGATGGCGTTGGTGCGGGTCTTGCTCAGCGTGTCGTACGGCGCGCTCGCGATCCCGGTGCCCTTGAGCAGGAGTTCCGATTCCTTGGGTGTCATGTACGGCGCGTGCTGCCCGTCGCGCTGCTCGGTCGGATACCACAGGGTGACCTTGAGCTCTCTGGCATCGGCGTCGAGATTCCAGGGGTCGGGGCGGGAGATGTCCTTCAGGTACAGGGCTATGGTGCCGACAGGGTGGGGGCCGGTGGGGGCGGGCAGGGTGGCGGGGCCGGCTGGCGTGACCGGCGGGGCGTCGGATCGGGGCGGTGCGGGTGCGGAGCAGGCGGACGCGGCCAGGACGGCCAGTCCCGCGGTGACGGCCAGGATCTGTCTCATGGAGAGGTCCGTTCACTTGTGCAGCAAGGTCAGGGCCTTGGCCAGCGCGGGGTCGCGCCCGGCGGCCGCGTCCTTCGGGGTCAGGGGCACGTAGTGGTCGGGCGGCACGCCGATCCGGTCGATCACCTCGCGGCCGGGCCCCAGGTGGTGCCTGTCAGGGAAAGTCAGGAGGGTGTTGTTGGCGAGCAGGTACGACCGGGCCGGGCCGGAGATCACGCCGGCGGTTCTGGTGCCGACCAGTTGGCCGATGCGCAGGTCTTTGACCGCGGCGCTGGTGTGCTCGCACGCCGAGGCGCAGCCCTGGTCGACGAGCACGACCAGGGGCAGGTGGAGCAGTTGCACGGTGTCGTCGGTCCGGGAGGTCGAGCATTTTCCGTCCACGGCGCACTGGTAGGCGGTGACCTTGCCGTGGACGAACGCGCTCAGCAGCCGGGTCGCCTCCGCGGGGCTGCCGCCGCTGTTGCCGCGCAGGTCCAGCACGACGCCGGACAGGGTCCGGCCGGTGCGCAGCCTGGTGATCGCCTTGAGCACCCTGTTCGCGGAGTCGGGGGCGAATCCGGTCATCCGTACGTAGGCGACGTCGTCGTCCAGCAGCTTCGACCGCACCACCTGCAGCGCGGCCAGATCACGCTCGTAGGGGCCGGGCGTGAGCGTGACCGTCCAGCGGCGGCCGGTGGCCTGCCGAAGGAGCCGCAACTCGACCGGGCGCACCTTTGGATATTCGGGGTAGAGGGCGGCGATCGCCGGGGTGGCCTTCCCGTCGAAGAAGGGCGGCGTCCCGTTGATCGACTCGATGACGTCGCCGGGAAGCAGCCCGGCGGCCTGTGCCGCGCCGCCGAGCACGGTGGTGACGAATAGCGGGGCGAGGGCGACGCGGGGAGTGTCGCCGTCGGCCTGCGAGACGTCCACGTTCGCCTCAAGGCCCAGGCCGTAGCCGTCGCCGTCGTAGTAGTCGAGCGGTCGCTTGACGTCGTGCGTCCAGTTGGCGTGGTTGTCACCGAGGGCGGCCACGATGGCTTCCAAGGTGACGACGGCCAGCTTGTCGCGCAGGTCGGGGACCTGGTCGGTGATCTTCCGGTAGGCGGTCTCGAAGGCGGCCCAGTCGGCTTTCCGGTCACCGGTCAGCGCCGGCATGATCGCATCGGGCACGTCGCGCCCGTCGCGGTTGATCTCCTGCGTCAGGGCGAGGAACCCGACGGTCAGCAGCGATCGGGCGTCCAGCGTGGCGCCGCTGTAGTAGTTGCCGAGGATGCAGAAGTACGCCTGCTCGATGACGTCGATCGTGGTGGCCGTCTCCGGTTCCCGCGGGCCGTGGGGCGGCGTGCAGGCCGTTGCGCCCGCCGTGCCCGCCTGGATGCGCGGCGGCGTCGGCGCCGTGCAGGCCGCCGCCAGGAGGACGGCGAGAACGGCGGCCGCGGTCCTGAGGACGGTCATGACAGGCGCCTTCGGAGCCACCAGAACGAGAACCACGTGAGCCCGAGCGTGAGCAGGGCGTAGATCCCGGTCTCGATCCACTGGAAGGGCCAGAAGCGCTCCAAAGGCTGGTAGGTCGCCTGCTGCCGGTAGCCGAGGCGGTTGATCTCGAGCCAGCACGCGTCCAGATTCGGTGGTCCGCCTGCCGGTGCGCAGGGCCCTGACGTCGCGGATACGGGGATGGGCGCTTCTTCCCCCATGCCGGCGATCGTGCGTCCGGACGGATCGAGGAGGTCGCTGGACAGGACCCAGGCGCCCAGGTGGCCGGGAACGGCCGGCCGCATGGATATGTACACGGATCCGCCTCCCCGCTCCTTTATGTGGGGCCCCATCCCGTTCACGCGGCTGACCTCGAAGGTCGCGGAGACCGGGGGCATCAGGTGGGGCCGGACCAGCAGCGGCATGGCGATCTGGATCGCGGCGAAGGCGGCCAGGGTGAGAGCCATGGCGGGCAGTGTGCGGCGCACCAGTATGCCCACGGTCACGCCCAAGACGAAGGCGAAGGCCGCATACCCCATCGGGGCGATGCCCCGCGCGCCGAACACCAGGGGCGCCATCAAAGCCAGCTCCGGAACGGCTGACTTGTCCAGGGGATCGGACCACCAGGTCACCACGAGGCCGCACACGCAGGCCGCGGCCATGGCCACCAGGCCGACAAGCCCGAGCTTGACCGCCAGCCAGCGGCCGCGGGTGATGCTCTGGTTCCACACCAGCAGGTGCGTGCCCGCCTCCAGCTCACGGGTGATCAGCGGCGCGCCCCAGAAGAACCCGACCAGAGCGGGCAGGGCCAGCACGACGAAGCTGACGGCCACGAAGAGGAGCTCGTATTCGTCGAAGAACCCGTCGAAGAACTGGTCGCAGGTGTCGTCCGGGGTACAGCCGGCGATCCCGGCAGCGTAGCGGGAGGCCAGGTCCGGGCCGGTCAGGGCCAGCACGACGGTGAGGACGACGAGCACGGCCGCCATCATCACGGCCGACCCGCGGAACTGACGCCAGGTCAGCCAGATCATCGCTGCACCTCCACGGCGGCCCGCCGGTTCCCTGCGGCGTGCTTGTCCATGTAGGCGAGGACGAGGTCTTCCAGGCTGAGCCGGCTGACCGTCCAGGCGGGGTCGAGGATCGCGGCGTCGCCACGGACGACGACGGTGCTCTGCCGGTCGGTCTCTCCGGCGGAGACCACGTGCTGGTCGGAGGGGAGCCGATCGAGGGTACGGCGCGGGCCGGTGAGCCGGTAGTGGGTGGCCAGCAGCCCGTCGACCTCACCGGTCACCTGGACGCGGGAGTCGACGAGCACGATCACGTAATCGCAGATCCGTTCCAGGTCGGAGATCAGGTGGGAGGAGAGCACCACGCTGAACTCGTGCTCGACCGTGGCCTCCACCAGCCTCTGCATGAACTCCCGGCGCGCCAGCGGGTCGAGCGAGGCGACCGGCTCGTCGAGGATCAGCAGCTCCGGTCGCTTGGCCAGGCCCAGGGTGAGGGCGAGCTGGGCGCGCTCGCCGCCCGACAGCCTGCCCGCCCGACGCGAGGGCGCGAGACCGAGCCGCGCGATCCGCTCGCGCGCCATGTCGGCGTCCCAGCGGGGGTTGAGCCGGGCGCCTAATCGCAGGTGTTCGGCGATGGTCAGCCCGGCGTAGAGGGGGGTGTCCTGGGCGACGAACCCGACCCTGGCCAGTTGCCCGGGCGTGCCCCCGGGCCGCCCGCCGAGCACCGAGATGTCGCCCGCCGTCGGTTCGAGCTGACCGCTCGCCAGCTTCAGCAACGTGGTCTTCCCTGCTCCGTTGGGGCCCACCAGCCCCACGACGTGGCCTGCCGGGATGTCGATGGAGCAGTCGCTCAGTGCCCAGCGCTTGCCGTACTTCTTGCCCAGTGCCTGGGCCTGCAGGACAAAAGTCACGCTATGTCTTCCTGAGAGGTGGTCCGAAAGGTGGTCATGAACAGCGCCTCGACGCTTTCGTCGAGCTCGAGGTCGAGGTAACGGCTCCAGAGCGGCGTGATGGTGGGAACGAAACTAGGCACTGCCCGTGCCGGTGCGCGTCGGCCGTCATACCGAGATCGCGTACTGCCTGAGAACGAAGGGCCGCCAGGTCATCCCTGCGATGTACTCCCGAAGACCGCGAGTCCCGTCACAACGGCCGATGCCTGACGGGCAGGCAGGTGTGACAATGTGCCGGTGGAAACCGGTGAACGACTACCATGGTGGCGATATGTGCTCGGCCTGGGCAGCCGGTTGGACGAGGACTACCCGGACCGGCGTGGCATGCAGGGCACGCCGGGGCTGAGCGGCGACGGACCCCCGAGGCCGTCTCGCAGAGCACTCGCGGCCGACGCGGTGGTCGCGATCGTCCTGACGGTCATCGCGGTGACCTTATCGGTGAAATATCCAGTGATCGGCCCTGTCGCGGATCAGCCCGAAGTGATCGAGTACTTGCGGCTCCGACCTGCCCCCTCGCCCCGACCGCCGGTTCCTGATCTCCCGCCGACTCCTGATCTTCAGCCAGCTCCTGATTCCACGACCGGCTACTCACCACCCCCTGGCGCCCTGTCCAACGACCCACTCCCACCCTCTGGCGACCCGCCCGGCAACGCTCCTGCTCAGCCTCAGCCCTACGACCCGCCCGCGTTCCTCGTGGCGCTGACGGCGTTGCCGCTGGCGGCGCGGCGCCGGTACCCGCTCATCACCTTCTGGGTGGTGCTGGCCGCGGCGCTGGCCACCCACGCGGGTGCGACCTGGATCACCGTACTGACCTGCGCTGTCGCCGCGTACGGTGCCGTCGTCCACAGCCGTAACAGGTTCCTGGCGATGGGTGGCCTTGTGCTCGCGGCCGGGCTCGCCGGTGGCGCCTTCCGGGACGTCGCGCCTGGGCTGCCGAATTGGATGGGACCGTTCGTCGTCCTGCTGAGCGTCGGCGTCTTCGGGAGCTTCGTCCGTTTCTGGCGGCGACAGCAGGGAGCCAGCCGGCATCGGCTCGCCGAGCTGCAGCGGGCGCAGGCCGACGCCATGCGCAGGGCTGTCGCGGAGGAGCGCTCCCGGATCGCCGCCGAGCTCCACGATGTGGTGACCCACAATGTCAGCGTGATGGTGATCCAGGCCGGCGCGGCCCGCAAGGTCATGGACGTGGAGCCGGAGCAGTCGAAGCAGGCTCTGATCGCGATCGAGTCCGGCGGCCGGGCCGCCATGGCCGAACTGCGCCACGTCATGGGCCTGCTCGCCGGCCCGGGTGGTGAGCGTCTCGACGGGCCTTCCGACGGGCTCGAACCCCAACCCGGGCTCGACCAGCTCGAAGCCCTGGTGGAACGGGTCCGCGCGGCCGGCGTGCCGGTGAGCGTCGAGGTGTCGCCTCCTGGGCCGCTGCCTCCCGGGATCGACCTCACCGCCTACCGCGTCGTGCAGGAGGCCCTCACCAACACGATCAAGCACGCAGCCGGGGCCGCCGCGTGCGTGACGATCGGTCATGACGGCGACTGGCTGGAGATCGAGGTCACTGACACAGGCGGGGCACGGAGCGCCGGGCCGCGGACCGGCGACGGCAGGGGGCTGATCGGGTTGCGCGAGCGGCTCCGTGCCTACGGCGGGACCCTGGACGCCGGACGGACTGCCGGGGGCGGATTCCGGATCAAGGCCCGCGTCTCATGGAGGACAACATGACCGAGCGGCTGCGCGCTGTCATCGTCGACGACCAGGCACTGGTTCGCACGGGATTCCGCATGATCCTCGCCGCCGACGGCATCGAAGTGGCTGCCGAGGCCGCCAACGGGGACGAAGCCGTCGCCGCGGTCCGCCGTACCAGGCCCGACGTCGTGCTCATGGACATCCGGATGCCGCAGATGGACGGCCTCGAAGCCACCCGGCGGATCCTCGTGGGCGGCGCCGAGGACACCCGCGTGCTGATCCTGACCACCTACGACCTCGACCACTACGTGTACGCCGCGCTCGCCGCGGGGGCGAGCGGGTTCCTGCTCAAGGACGTCACACCCGAACACCTGGTGGCCGCGGTACGCCTGGTGCGCTCCGGCGACGCCCTGCTCGCGCCCACCATCACCCGTCGCCTGGTCGAACGTTTCGCCCGCCGCGACAACGTGACGCCCACCCTCCACCGCAATCTGTCCCAGCTGACGCCTCGGGAACTGGACGTGCTGCGCCTGCTCGCCACCGGCCTGAGCAACGCCGAACTCGCCGACCAGCTGACCCTCAGCGTGGCCACGGTGAAGACCCACGTCGCGCGCATCCTGTCCAAGCTCGGCCTGCGTGACCGCGTCCAAGCCGTGGTGGTCGCCTACGAGACCGGCCTGATCTCCCCCGGCGGCACCGGCTGACACACGACCGGGCAACCCCGGCGCCACGCACACCGCCCAGGAACCGGCATGACGAGCACGACCGTGCAGATCGCCGCCATGACGGCCGGGCACGCCGCCCAGGTGCTGGCCATCCACCAGCTCGGCATCGCCGCCGTACTCGACGAAGCCCAGCATGAGGTCGGCCGACTCGGCGGCGAACCCCCCTTGCGCCTTCATCAGCTCACTGGCGCGCTCGCGTCACGGCGCTGAGGTCTGCGCTGACCTGTCTGGCGCGTGAGCGTCAGGACGACTGCCTCAGCGACATCACGCCCCAGGGGGCGAGCTCGACATCGAGGTCCAGAACGCCGGTGCCGGACACGGTCAGCGTGAACCTGAGGAGCGAGTCCCCGACCCTGCGCAGGTGCTCGCTCTCGGCGGGGGACGGGTTGAGGGGGGAGCCGAGCCGGTACCAGGCCTCGGCCGCGTTCCCGTGTTCCCAGTCCATGATCTCGACGAGGAAGGTGGTGCCGGGCTCCAAGCCGCCGATCGCGTGGCGGATCCTGCGGCTCGGCCCCACTTCGGCCAGCGCGCGGGTCGCGGCGTAGGAGCCCTGCGAGCTGAGACCTCTCAAGGCCATGTCCTCGGGGTAGTTGAAGAACACCGCCGACACGGCCGACGTCCGGCTGTCCCGGGTCACGACACCGTCGGGCGTGGCGAGGAGCAGCCGGTCGCCGAGCCGTCCCAGCATCGTGAACGCGTGGAAGGCCGGTTTGTGGATGCCGGCCTCGTTCACCAGGCCGAACCCGCCGTGGAACGGGCCGATCCCGGCGCCGCCCTCCTCGAAGACGTCGGTGAAGGCCCAGTAGGAGATCGAGTCGGCGAGGGTGGCGCACTTCAGGTACGACCGGGTGATGTAGGTCGCCGCGAACAGCGTGTCGTGGATGAAGTCGCGGCCCGACGGCGACGTCGACCACTCGGTGACGTGGATTTCCGCATCGGGATACGGGCTGTCCTTCACGAGTTCGCCGAGCAGGGTCAGGTCGTCGAAGGTCGCGTCGGCGTACCTGGTGATCTGCACCGCCTCGCCGTCGGCGCCGAAGGCGTAGTCCGTGGGGTAGGTGTGGGTCGAGATGAAGTCGATCGGCAGCTCGCGCTCCGCGCACCAGGAGATGAAGTCCTCGATCCACACCGGGCGCCAGTCGAGCGCGTCCACGTCGGCGGCGGTGGCCGTCGCGAGCATCGCGGAGCGGTCCTCGGTCTCGCCCTTGTAGCGGTCGTCGGGAACGAAGACACTCGTCGCGGGCCCGCCCACCCGCAACGCGGGATCGATCGTCTTGATCGCCCGGACGGTCTGCTCGTAGAGCTCGAAGTACTCGGTCTTCGTCCCGGTCCAGAAGTGCGGGACGAGGTTCGGCTCGTTCCACACCTCGAAGCGCCACTCCCGCACCTCGTCGAGGCCGTACCGGTCGATCCAGTGCTCGATCGACCTCGTCACCAGCTCGACCCAGCGCGCCGCGTCTTTGGGCGGGCTGCAGTGAGCGCCCCACCAGAACAGCGTCTCGGTCACCGTCGCCAGATCGCGTGGCATGAAGCCCAGCTCGACGAACGGGCGGGCCCCGCACTCCAGGATGAAGTCGAACACCTTGTCGACGTAGCTGAACGTGTACACGGGCGAGGCGAGGGGCGCGTCCTCGCCGAAACCGCCGCCGTACCGCTCCCGGTACACGAACATGTCGTCATGAAAGATGCCGTGAAACCGGACGTACCGGAATCCGGCGGCGGCGACCGCTTCAGCGAACTGCCGCTGCCAGTCCGCGCGCAGCGCCTCGTTGGCCCGCCCGGCGCCGACACACCGGCTCCAGACGTGCGGGAGCGCGCTCTCGTCGCGTGCCTCGCCGTCGATGCGGATCGAGGATCTGCAAGCGTCCATGGTCTCAACCCTCGCGTTGAGTTCCGAAAACATTTCGCAACTTGTTCGGTGCTGCGAGGACAGTAGGTGCCGCGTCTGTGCCGTGTCAACGCTTGCAACTGGAGAAAAGGGTTCGTGGTAGGTTCGAAAGAGTTTCGAGCCCCAGGAGGAATCCTCATGCGATCGCGAGGTCGTTCTGAGCGCGTCACCTTGGCGGATGTCGCCCGGATGGCCGGAGTCTCCCTGGCGACCGCTTCGAAAGTGCTCAACGGCCGCAGCGACGTCGGGCCGAGGACGCGCGAGCTCGTCCTGGAGGCCATGGCCGAGATCGGCTACATGCCGACCGCGGCACGGCACGAGCAGACCCGGGGCCGCACCCTCGTCACCGTGCTCGACATCGTGGAGTCCCGTTACGCCGGGACGGTGCTTCAAGGCATCCTCGTGGCCGCGACCTCCGCGCAGGCCGAGCTGCTCCTCCGCCTGCCGTCCGACGGGGCGGCCGCCACGAGCCCCACGGCGGCCCGCGCCTGGATGGAGAGGGAGAAGGCGTCCGGCGTCGTCGGCATCATCGCGCTCGCCGTCGCCGTACCAGGCTCGCTGCTGCTGGCCGCGGAGGAGCTCATGGTCCCCGTCGTGACGATCGACCCGATCGACACCTCCGAGTCGCGCCTCGTCAGCATCGGATCCACGAACTGGGCGGGCGGCCGCTCGGCGACCGAGCACGTCATCACGCTCGGCCACCGCAGGATCGGCTGGATCGGCGGCCCGCTCGGCTCCGCCCCCTCGCTGGAGCGCTTCCACGGGTACCAGGCCGCGCTCAGCTCGGCCGGCATCGCGCCGGACGGCGCGCTGATCCGCCATGAGGCCTTCTCCGTCGAGGCGGGGCATCGGCACGGGCGCGACCTCCTCGCGCTCGACGAGCGTCCGACCGCGATCGTCGCGGGCAACGACGAGATAGCCCTCGGGGTCCTCGCCGCGGCGAAGGACTTCGGCATCTCCGTGCCGGGGGAGCTGTCGGTCACCGGTTTCGACGACACGCCGCAGACCGAGTGGACCACGCCCAGGCTCACCTCCGTCCGGCAGCCTCTGGTCGGCATGGGCCGGATGGCCGTCGAGACCGTCCTCGGCATGGCCGACGGCGTCCAGCCTGCCTCCAGGCACCTCCAGCTGGCGACCACCCTCAGCGTCCGCGACTCGACGGGCCCCGTCCCGCGGTCCTGACCCGGGTTCGGGTCCTCGGCCTTCGCACGTTACGGCGTACTTTCACGGAGGTTCTTGACGAATTTCGAGCTTCGCGAATATGGTCCGGCAGCAACGATCGAAACTATTACGAAAAAGTTTCGGGATCGTGTCGCCTGTCCCCTCCCGCCGCTCCCGACCCCCAGAGGGAGATCACCTGTGAAGCTCCGTAGAACCACCCCGGTCGTTCTTGCCGCGGCTCTCGCCCTGACCGCCGCCTGCGGAGGCGGCGGCGGCTCGGCCCAGCCCTCGGGCGACGGCAAATCGTTCGAGTTCTGGTCGTTCAGCGGCATCAACCAGAAGAAGTCCGTCGAGGACTATCAGAAGGCCAATCCGGGCGTGCAGGTGAAGCTCACCGAGGTGGGCGGCTCGACGGAGACCGCGCAGGCGCTCACCACGGCGCTGGCCGGGGGCAAGGTGCCCGACCTGGTGCTCATCCAGGGGGATGACCTGCCCAAGTTCGTCCAGCAGCCGCAGAACTTCCAGGACCTGCGCCAGTATGGCGCCGACAAGATCAAGAGCGACTACCTGGACTGGGTGATCAGCCAGTCCACGGCCAGGTCCGGCGAGATCATCGGCATTCCCACCGACGTCGGCGGCATGGCCGTCGCCTACCGGACCGACCTGTTCAAGCAGGCCGGCCTGCCCACCGACCGGGACGAGGTGAGCAAGCTCTGGCCGACCTGGGACGCCTTCATCGAGACCGGCAAGAAGTACACCGCCGCGACCGGCAAGGCGTTCGTCGACAACGCCGCCACCAGCGTCTTCTACCAGGCCGTCAACCAGGGGCCGCAGAAGTACTACGACCCCTCCGGCAATGTCGTCTACGCCACCAGCCCCCAGGTCAAGACGGCGTTCGACCTGGCGATCAAGACGGCGCAGTCCGGGATCACCGCCAGGCTGAGCTCCTTCGAGGACGGCTGGAGCGCGGCGATGAGCAAGGGCGACTACGCCGTCATCTCCGCGCCGTCGTGGCTGCTCGAACAGATCCGCAACAACGCCCCCGACACCAAGGGCAAGTGGGACGTCGCCAAGATCCCCGGCGGCGCCGGCAACTGGGGCGGCAGCTACCTGGCCATTCCCAAGGGCGCGGCCAACCCCAAGGCGGCCTGGGACTACATCTCCAAGACCCAGTCGCCGCAGGGCCAGCTCGATCATTTCGTCGACTCCGGCGCGTTGCCCACCACCCCGTCCGCCTACCAGGACCCGAAGCTCCTCGGCCGCAAGGACCCGTTCTTCTCCGACGCGCCGACCGGGAAGATCTACACCGAGTCGCTGCTCGGGCTCAAGCCCTTCCTCATCGGCCCGGACAGCGCCGCCATCGGCCAGGAGTTCCTGAACGCGATCACCAACGTCGAACAGGGCAAGGGCGATCCAGCCAAGGCGTGGGACACGGCACTGGCCAACATCAAGACCTCGATCGGCAAGTGACGTGACGACGACGGTCAGCCCGCCGCAGGCACGGCCCGAGTCCGAGACGCAGGTGCGGCAGAACTGGTCCGAGCGGCTGGCGCCGTACGCCTACATCGCCCCGTTCTTCCTCATCTTCGCGATCTTCGGCCTCGTCCCGCTGCTGTTCACGTTCTACGTCGCGCTGTTCGACTGGAACCCCATCGGCGAGCACGTCTTCGTCGGCTTCGACAACTTCACCCGGCTGCTGGGCGACACCCGGTTCTGGAACGCGGCCTGGAACACGATCAGCATCTGGCTGCTGTCCACCGTGCCGCAGCTCCTGGTCGCGCTCCTGCTGGCGCACCTGCTCAACCATGCGCGGCTGCGGCTCGCGCTGTTCTGGCGGATGTCGATGCTGGTGCCGTACATCACCTCGGTGGCGGCCACCACGATCGTCTTCGCCCAGATGTTCGATCGCGACTACGGCCTGCTCAACTGGTTGCTCGGGCTCGTCGGCGTCGGGCCGATCGACTTCCTGCAGTCGGGGTGGGGGAGCCACACCATGATCGCCGTGATGGTGGCCTGGCGCTGGTTCGGCTACACCACCCTGCTCTACCTGGCCTCGCTGCAGGCCGTTCCGCGGACGATCTACGAGGCCGCGGCGGTGGACGGCGCGGGCGCCTGGAAACAGTTCCGGCACATCTCCATCCCGTCGCTGCGCCCGGTCATCGTGTTCACGATCGTCACCTCCACCATCGGCGGCCTGCAGATATTCACCGAGCCGCTGCTCGTCACCACCACCTCGCCGCTGACCTGCGGGCCCGTCCGGCAGTGCCAGACGCTCACGCTCTTCCTGTACGAGCAGGGCTTCGGCCAGTTCCAGTTCGGCTACGGCTCCGCCATCGGCGTGGCCCTGTTCGTACTGATCATCGCCATCGCGTCGCTCAACTATGTCCTGTCCACGCGAATCCGCCCGGAGCGAGGATGAAGAAGGCCGACAGAGTCCGCTGGTGGACCTATCTGCTGCTCGCGGTGGCCACGCTGGCCTGCGTGTTCCCGCTGTACTGGATGTTCGTGGTGGCCACGACGGACACCGCGGCCGCCACCCGGATGCCGCCGGAGATCATCCCCGGCGGGAACTTCTTCCACCTGGCCGGGCTGGTGTTCTCGACCGTGCCGTTCGTCCGCTCGATCATCAACAGCGTCATCGTGGCCGGCTCGATCGGCGTGGGGCACGCCGTGCTGTGCTCGCTGGCCGGGTTCGCCTTCGCCAAGCTGCGCTTCCGCGGCCGGAACGCGCTGTTCCTCGTCGTCGTGCTGACCATGACCGTGCCGACCCAGCTCGCTGTCATCCCGCAATACATGATCATCTCGTCGCTGGGATGGGTGGACACGTTGCAGGCGCTCATCGTGCCGGGGCTGGCCAGCGCGTTCGGCATCTTCTGGATGCGTCAGCACCTGTCCACCACCATCAGTGACGAGATCCTCCAGGCCGCGCGCATCGACGGGGCGACCACCTGGCAGATCTTCTGGCGGATCGCGTTCCCGCTGGTGCGGCCGGCCGCGTTCGTGCTGGGGCTGCTCGGGTTCGTCACCGCCTGGAACGACTTCTTGTGGCCGTTCATCGTCCTGAAGTCACCCGAGATGTACACCGCCCAGATCGCGATCAAGGCGCTGCAGAACAACTATGTGGTCGACCTGGGCCTGGCCATGTCGGGCTCGTTCCTGGCCACGCTGCCGCTGCTCGTGCTGTTCGTCTTCGTCGGCAGGCGCATGGTTGCCGGGATCATGGACGGTGCCTTCAAGGGCTGAAGGATCGGCGACTGCCGGCACTTCGGTGCCGGCTCCGCCGATGAGAGGTTCATGCGTGCCCTGCGGGCGGCGCGCCCTATCGCCGCTGTTCTGGGCGGGTGTGTCCAGGGGTGAAAACCCTGGACACACCCGCCCTGCACTGCGCTGCAGGGAGGAGGCTATTCGGGACGTCGGCCGCGCAGCGTCGTGCTCGTGTCGGCCATCATTCCGGGCTGGGCGCTCCCCCCTCCCCGGTATCCTCCGCGTCCTCCAGGTCGAGGAGCAGTGGTTCGGCGGCCGGGATCAGCAGCACGGCGTTGTGCGGGACTGAGCCGTACATCTGATGAATGGCCACCAGCGTGTCACTGACCTGACGTAGCGACCGGTGCCAGGCGTCCAGCGACTTCATAACCGCCGGCCGCCCGCCCCCAAAGGCCACCTATCGTTCACAGATAGCCGGTTGTCCTCATGCCGGCCTTGACACTGTGCCGAGGGGGCGAGACTGCGCTCTAGGGTGTGGGGGACGCGCGGGCGAAGCCATCGCCCCGCCGATGCCGACGGCACACACCTCCCGACCATCCGAGGAATGGCCCTCATGCCCCTCGCCGGGGTGTGCCGGCGGCCGGTGCCCAGGGCGGCGGCCGAGCCGCTGCACAGTGTCGTGAGGTTGGCGTCGATGGTGTTGCGCTGGATCTGCCAGGCGCCGACGTCGGTGACAGTAGGCGTTCAGGCCGGCGGCGCGGACGAAGTGGTCGGCGGGGTTCGAGAAGTTGACGTTGGTCGCCCAGACGTGGACCGTGCCGGTGGTCAGGCCGCCGGTGAGGGCAGGTTGAGCTGCTGGGCCGCGGCGGCGTCCATCGTATCGACGACGACGCTGTAGTCCGAGGTGGAGGGGGAGCGCAGCGCGACGTAGCTGCCGTCGGCGCGGTCGCCGCCGACGCCGGCAGGCGGGGGCCGCCTTGCGGCTCAGTGTGAAAACCACCACGAACGCTGTCAAGCCATCAGTGAATCGGTTCGACGACCGGCCGCCGCGGCGTGAACGTTTCATCGAACGCCGCCGCGCGCCCGTAACCGGTTCATGCCTGGTGAGGGCGTCCCGGCGGGCCGGCAGGGCCGTCACAGGTGGGGGCGGGCGCTTGACGGATGCCGCCGCGAGGTATTTGCTCCGCCACACACCACCGCCCCAGCAGCCCTCACGTAAGGAGCGCCGCATTGGGCGGCGAAATGTTAACGCTAACAACACGTCGGGAGGTTCCCTTGACCCCAATCGATTCGGCCCCTGCCCGGACGGCGGGCCCGCGCGCCTGGAGACGCCGCTGCGCCGCCGCGCTCACGGCACTGGCACTCGTCGTGGCCGCCATGGCGACGGGGACGGGGACCGCCGCCGCCGAGTCCAACGGCGGGACGCGGGTCATGCCGCTCGGCGACTCCATCACCGAGGGCACCCAGGTGCCGGGCGGGTACCGGATCGGGCTGTGGCAGCGCCTGCTCGGCGGCCGGTACACGGTCGACTTCGTCGGCTCGCAGTTCAACGGGCCCGCCGGCCTCGGCGACCACGACCACGAGGGCCATCCGGGCTGGCGGATCGACCAGATCGACGCGAACATCTCCGGCTGGCTGCGCTCGTACACGCCGCGCACGGTGCTGCTGCATCTCGGCACCAACGACGTCCTGCAGAACTACAACCTGGCCGGCGCGCCGCAACGGCTGTCCACGCTGATCGACCGCATCACCGCGGGCGTGCCGAACGCGGACGTCTTCGTCGCGACGATCATCCCGCTGTCCAACGCCGGCCAGGAGTCGGCCGCCCGCGCCTTCAACGCGGCGATCCCCGGCATCGTCCAGAGCAAGGTGAGCGCCGGCAAGCGCGTCCACCTGGTCGACATGCACAGCAAGCTCACCACCGCCGACCTGATCGACGGCGTCCACCCCACCGCCGGCGGCTACGACAAGATGGCCGCCGCCTGGTACGCCGCGCTGCAGTCGGCGCCCGGCAGCATCGGCGAGCCCGGAGACCCCGGCTCCACGGCCGGCGCGATCAGGGGCGTGGGGTCGGGCCGCTGCCTCGACGTGTCCGGCGCCTCGCAGACGAACGGCACGCCGGTGCAGATCTACGACTGCAACGGCCAGGCCAACCAGCGCTGGGAGGCCACCGGCGCGGCCGAGCTGCGGGTCTTCGGCGGCAAGTGCCTGGACGTGTCCGGCCGCGGCACCGCCGACGGCACCCAGGTGCTGATCTGGGACTGCAACGGCCAGAACAACCAGCAGTGGCGCTTCAACGCCGACGGCAGCATCACCGCGATCGGCGCGAACAAATGCCTGGACGTGCCCAACTACTCCACGGCCAACGGCGTCAGGCTCCAGATCTGGTCCTGCAGCGGCGCCGCCAACCAGCGCTGGACCCGCATCTGACCGCTTGACGTAACCGGACCGTGGTCCATATAGTTCTCGCAACTAACCGGACCACGGTCCGATACTGTCGAGGAAGAGGTGCTCCCATGCCGAAGCTCCTGCACATCTCCGCCTCCCCGCGCGGCGAGAACTCCGATTCGCTGCGCATCGCCCGCACGTTCACGGACGCCTACCGCGACGCCCACGAGAGCGACGAGATCGAGCACTGGGACCTGTGGGACGGCTCCGTGCCCGACTTCGCCGCCGGCGCGCGCGCCAAGATGACCGTCTTCGGCGGCGGCGAGCCGCAGGGCGAGGAGGCCGCGGCGTGGGCCGCCGCCCGGCGCGCGTTCGAGCGCTTCGCCTCCGCCGAGCGGCTGCTGTTCAGCGTCCCGATGTGGAACGGGTCGGTGCCGTACGTGCTCAAGCAGCTCATCGACGTCGTCAGCCAGCCCGGCTGGATCTTCGGCGTCGACCCGGAGAAGGGCTACAGCCACCTGCTGGAGGGGCGCGGCACCCGCGTCGCCGTCGTCTACACCAGCGCCGTGTGGGGGCCGGGGCTCGGCCCGGAGTTCGGCAGCGACTTCCAGTCCACGTACTTCACCGACTGGCTGCGCTGGACCGGCCTGACCGACATCAGCGAGATCCGCTTCCACCCCATGCTCACCGGGGACCGCGACGAGACGCGCCGGCAGGCCGAGGCGCACGCCCGAGAGCTGGCCAAGAACTTCTGACGGCTCTCGGCGACGAGGGTTGCGGCTGCGGTCCCGCCGCGTCGCCGGTCGCGGCAGGCGCCGTCCAGAGCTCAAGCGCGCGGCCCCGTGAGCGGCGGGCTCGTGCCCGAGCGGGTGGCGGTGGGGGTGCTCACCACCAACTGCCGGATTCCGCACATGCGCGGCGACCACGCGCGCCGGCTGCTGGACCTGCCGGGGACGGGCCGCGTCCACCCCGGACACGGCCCTGGCACGACGGTCGCGGAGGAACGCCCTCACCTGGAATCGTGGGCCACCCGCGGCTGGTGAGAGACCGACTCCACCAGGCAGGTGACGGCGGCGGCGGCGCGGCCGGCGCCGTACTCGGCCCGCAGGACCCCCGCCACCTCCGCGCTCACGGCCGCCAGGAGGGCGTGGGACAGCGGCTCGGCGTCGGCGTCCGGACGGGCCTCGGCCAGCAGAATGGCGACGTGGCGATGCCAGAACCGGTAGGCGCCGATGCGGAACCTGGCGCCGGGGCTGGCGGTCTCGGACATCCTGACCAGGTCCAGGTGCCCGAGCACGTACTCCAGGTAGGCGGCGAAGAAGGCGGCCAGCCGGTCGCGGGCGGGCGCTCCCGGTCCCAGCGGCGGCGGGCCGGACAGGATGCGTTGCTGCAGGTCGCGTTCACGCTCGTCGAGCAGCGCCGCCGCGAGGCCCGACTTGTCGCCGAAGCGGCGGAAGAGCGTGCCCTTGCCCACCCCGGCCGCCGCGGCGACCGCGTCCATGGAGACCGACTCCACGCCCTTCTCGGCGAACAGACTGGCCGCGGCGGCCAGCACCTTACGCCGGTTACGGGCCGCGTCCGCGCGCTCCTTGGGCGGCCGCGCGCCCAGCATCTCCAGCTCCTCCATGTAAGCGGACTGTAGTCCTATTTTCTGGTGGCGCGCAACAATCCGAAAAGGGTGGCAGCCGCTCTGCGTGCGCTCCGTGGCGTCGGCGGGCATGCCGCTGCCGACCGGCTCACCGCATCTCGAGGCCGGGAAAGGAGCGCTGATGGAGGACCTGAGCGCCATCGACGGCGCGGCACCGGCGGCGGGCTGGAGGTCAGGATCCTTGCGAAGAAGGCGTCCGACCGCGGCGGCCAGGAGGTCCTCCTCAACCTGCAAGAGCGCGCGTTCGACGCACTGATCCAGGCCGCGCGAGTGACAGCCGGCGCGCCGGTGTCCCGGGGGCGTTGACAGGGAAACCAACCAAGCGCATGCTCGCCTTCGGCGGGTGGGCCGACCGGCTCGCCCCTGTCCGAAGGGATCACCGATGCGACCTGCCGTACCGGCCTCCGACGACCTCACCCCTCGCGGACGCAGCCGCCGTTCCCTGCTCATCGCGGGCGGGATCATGGTCACCGGCACGGCCCTCGGCCAGAACCTGGCCTACGCCGACGCCGACTACGACGTGGTGGTGGTCGGCTCGGGAGCCGCCGGGATGACCGCGGCCCTGACCGCCGCCAAGCGCGGACTGAGCACGGTCGTGCTGGAGAAGGCGCCGACGTTCGGCGGGTCGGCGGCCCGGTCGGGAGCGGGCATCTGGATCCCGTGCAACGAGGTGATCCTCGACGCCGGCGTGCCGGACACCCCGGCCAAGGCCGCCGCCTACCTCGCCCGCGTGGTGGGCGGCGCCGTCCCGGTGGAGCGGCAGCAGGCGTTCCTCGCCGCGGGACCGGAGATGATCTCGTTCGTGATGCGCAACAGCCCGCTGCGCTTCCGGTTCATGGACGGTTACTCCGACTACTATCCGGAGTTCCCCGGCGGCATGCCGGGCGGGCGTTCCATCGAGCCCGACCAGTTCGACGGCAACCTCCTCGGGCCGGAGCTGGCCCGGCTCAACCCGCCGTACATCCCGACCCCGGCGGGCATGGTCGTCTTCAGCGCCGACTACAAATGGCTGACGCTCGCCCTGGTCAACCCGCAAGGGGCGGCGGTGTCGGCCGCGTGCCTGCTGCGCGGCACGCAGGCCGCGCTGCGCGGCGAGAAGCCGCTCACCATGGGCCAGGCGCTGGCCGGGGGACTGCGGGCCGGACTGCTGGCGGCCGGGGTCCCCGTGTGGCTGAACACCCCGCTGCTCGATCTGCACGTCGAGAACGGCCGGGTCGCGGGCGTGGTCACCTCGGCCGGGCTGGTCAGGGCCAGGCGCGGGGTGATCGTCGGGTCGGGCGGGTTCGAGCACAGCGCCGCCATGCGCGCCGAGTTCCAGCGCCAGCCCATCGGGACGAGCTGGACCGTCGGCGCCAAGGAGAACACCGGCGACGGCATCGAGGCCGGTGAGCGGGCCGGGGCTGCCCTGGACCTGATGGACGACGCCTGGTGGGGGCCGGTGATCCCGCTGCCCGGCGAGCCGTACTTCTGCCTGGCCGAACGTACGCTGCCGGGCTGCGTCATCGTCAACGGCAGCGGCCGCCGCTTCGTCAACGAGGCCGCCCCCTACAGCGACGTCGTGCACGTCATGTACGACCGCAACACCCCGTCCGACCCGCACATCCCCGCCTGGCTGATCATCGACCAGCAGTACCGCAACAAGTACCTGTTCAAGGACCTCGCCCCGCTGCTGCCCTTCCCCGACTCCTGGTACGACAGCGGCGCCCTGTTCAGGGCCCCGACGATCGAGCAGCTCGCCCGGAAGATCGGCGTGCCCGAGGCGGCCCTGCGCGCCACGGTCACCCGCTTCAACGGGTTCGCCCTGACCGGACGGGACCCCGACTTCCACCGCGGCGACAGCGCCTACGACCACTACTACGCCGACCCGTACGTGCGGCCCAACCCGTGCCTGGCGCCGCTCTGGCTGCCGCCCTTCTACGCCTTCAAGATCGTCCCCGGTGATCTGGGCACGAAGGGCGGCCTGCGCACCGACGCCCGCGCCCGCGTCCTGCGGGCGGACGGCTCGGCGGTCCCCGGCCTGTACGCGGCCGGCAACGCCAGCGGCGCGGTCATGGGCCACAGCTACGCCGGCTCCGGCTCGACGATCGGCCCGGCCATGACGTTCGGCTACATCGCCGCCAACGACCTCGCCGGGACGCGACCGTGAGATCCCCCGCCGGGGCCTCCATGCGGTCGTCTGTCGCCCTCGACGAGGCCCATGCCGTCCGGGACGATCAGAAGCGCGCGTCGGTCATCGTGTACCACGTCGGGGCGCAGGCCAGCAGGGCCAGTGCGCCGAGGACCGCGAACGACGCGAGTGCGCGTGAGGTGGTCAGGGTCGCGGGTGCGACGGGTCTCGTCTTCCACCGTCCGGCCGCGATGAACGCGGAGACGCCTCCCAGCAGGAGGTTCGCGGGCACCAGCTCGTACTCGCCGCGCACGATGTGAAAACCGGCCGCGAGGATCATCGTCAGCGTCAGGCCGGCGGCGGCGAGCGGCGTCAGCATCGGTCTGACCCTCGTCATCGCCGGCAGGATCAGGCCGACGCCGCCCAGCACCTCACAGATCCCGATGAAGACGATCAGGGGCTGCGACACCGCGGCGTACCAAGCCACAGCCTGGGGCGCTGCCGCGTACAGGACTTCGTCGTACAGCAGCACCTTGCCGAAGCCGCTGCCGACGAAGAAGAAGCCGGACAACGCTTGGAGCGACCAGAGCACGCCGTTGAGCGTGAACCTGATTCCGCGCTTCCTGGTCTGCAGCTTCATGTCCTTGACGCCGAGCGGGTCGTCGCTGACGTGCACGTTCATGTTCTGTCACTGCCTTTCTCAGAGGTCTGGTCGAGCTGGGGCGCGGGGCCGGGCACGGCCACGTGCACAGCCTTCCTCCCGGCCTGGCCCGGCCGCATCCGTGGCGGCCACGGAACGCGGCCACTGATCGACGGCACTGATCGACGGCACGGATGGGATAAGGCGGGAATGCGGCAGACTGGCGCGGTGGGGACAGCGGCGGAGATCTCACCTCGGGAAGCCGAGGTGCTGGAACTGGTCGGAGCCCATCTCAGCAACGCCGAGATCGCGGCCCGCCTGCTCATCTCGGTACGTACCGTGGAGAGTCATGTCTCCTCGCTGCTGCGCAAGCTGGAGGTGCCGGACCGGCGTGCACTGGCTCGGCGTGCCCCCGAGCCGGCCGGCGCGGGAACGTCTCGTCCCGCGCCGGTGCTGCCGGCCACGCTGACCTCGTTCGTCGGCCGGGTGAGCGAGCGGGCCGAGCTGGCCGGCAGGATCAGGGCACACCGGCAGGTGACCGCGACCGGCCCCGGCGGGGTGGGTAAGACCCGGCTCGCGCTGGCCGTCGCCGCGCAGGCGGCCGGCGAGTACGCCGATGGGGTGTGGTTCGTCGACCTGGTCCCGGTCACCGATCCCGACCTGGTCGCGACCGCCGTCGCCGGAGCGCTCGGCCTCGGCGAACGGCCCGGCCGCGACATGACCGCGTCCGTGGTCGCCGCGCTGGCCGACCGTCACGTCCTGCTGGTGCTGGACAACTGTGAGCACGTGGTGGACGGGGTGGCGCTGTTCCTTGAGCGGCTGCTGACGGCCTGCCCCGCCGTGACGGTGCTGGCGACCAGCCGGGCGCGGCTGATGGTGCCGTTCGAGCGGGTGTACCCGGTCCCGCCGCTGTCGCTGGCCGCCGACGGCGACTCGGACGCGGTCGCGCTGTTCATGGAGCGGGCGGCGGCGGCCGGCCGGCCGCTCGATTCTCCGCTGCGCGAGCAGGTCGCTGCGATCTGTGAGCGGCTGGACGGTATGGCGCTGGCGATCGAGCTGGCCGCCGCCCGGTATCCCATGCTCGGGCTGGACGGCATCACCGCCGCTCTGTCCCACCCGCTGCGGATGCTCACCGGCGGCTCCCGCGCCGACGAGCGGCACCGGTCGGTGCGGGCGGCGCTGGACTGGAGCCATGCCCTGCTGGAACCGGCCGACCGGGCGCTGCTGCGCCGGGTGTCGGTCTTCGCGGCGCCGTTCACCGCCGCCGCGGCGGCGGAGGTGACCGGGACGGAGGAAAATCTGGTCGTCGACCTCCTGGCCCGGCTCGCCGAACAGAGCCTGCTGGTGGTGACGACCACCCCACGCGGTACGGAGTACCGGGCGCTGGAGACCATCCGCCAGTACGGGACCGAACGGCTCGCCGAGGCCGGTGAGCTGGCCGAGGCCCGGTCCAGGCACCTCCGCTGGTGCCTGGCCAAGGCCGCCGCCCTGGCATCGCCGCAACCGGACTGGCGCGCCCGGTTCGACCTGGTGGCCGACGACCTCCGCGCGGCCCTGGCGTGGGCGGCCGGCCGGCCGGAGCTGCGCAAGGACGCCTACGAGCTGGCCCGGCACCTGGCGGAGCTGACCTTCACCCGTCATCTGGTCGGGGAGTCGCAGCGGCACTACGAGCAGGCGGCCGAACTCGCGATCGACCCCGCCGACAGCGCGCCGATGCTCCGGCAGGCCGCGGCGGTCGCCGGCTGCCGGACGGTCGGTGATGACATGTACCGCCTTCATCGCGCGGCAGCGGAGGCCGCCCGCGGGTCCGGCGACACCGCCGGCGCCGCCGCCGACCTGGCGACCGCCGCCACCGCCGCGTTCCGGTTCTCGCCCAGGTTCGTGCGCCACCCTTCAGGGGAGGAGGCGCTCGCGCTCATCATGGAGGCGCGGAGACTGGCGGGCGACGATCCGGCGGCGCGGGCCGCGGTCGCCCTGGCCGAGGCCGCGGTGCTCGCCGACGCGTTCGGCGCCGTGCAGGGGCCGCCCGGCAATGCCGTGCCGGAGACGATGGCCTACGCCGGGCGGGCGGTCGAGCTGGCCCGCCGGACCGGCGACCCGCTCGCCGAGTCGGCCGCACTCGACGCGCTCGCCTCCGCTCAGAGCTGGGCCGGCGAGACGTTCGCCGCCGCGGCCACCGCCAGGCGCCGGATCACGCTCCTGTCGCCGGTGCCCGACTCGCCGACCGGCACCCTGGAGCTGATCGACGCGCTCGGCATGGTCACCGAGGCCGAACTCGGCGTGGGGGACCTGCCGGGCGCCCGCCGCTGGGCCCGCCGGCTCGCCGAGCATCCGTCGCTGGCGGAGGTCGGTCACCGCGCTCCGCTGATGGTCGACGCGCTGGCGGGCGACGCCGGTGAGGTGCTCACCGGCAGCATCCGGCTCCTCAGCGCGTGGCGGGGGGCGGGCAGCCCCGCCCGGTCGGGGCTCGGCCCTGCGGTGGCCGGGGTGGCGATGATCCACGGCCTTCGCGGCGACGATGAGGCCCGGCGCGAGTGGCAGCAGGTCCTGAACCAGCTCGGCGCCCCGCCGGAGTATTTCCACGGCTACGGTGCGGTCTTCGACGCGATGCTCCTCCTGCACCGCGGGCAGGCGCGGGAGGCCCTGCGGCGGATGGGCCCCGAGCCGGGGCAGGTGTGGAAATGGGTGACCTGGATCTGGCACCACTGGTATGTCGCGTTGCGCGCCGAGGCCGCCGTGCTCGACGGGAGCCCCGGCGCTCGCGACCGAGTGGCCGAGGCCGGGGCCGTCGTGGTCGGCAACCCGGTCTGCGCCGCCATCGTGGAGCGAGCCGAAGCCCTGCTGAACGGCGACCAGGAGGCGCTGCTCGCCACCGCGAAGGCGTTCGACGCCGCCGGCTGCCGCTACCAGTCCGCACGGACCATGGTGCTCGCCGGCGGGGAGCATGCCGAGCGCGGCGCGGAGGCGCTCGCCGGCCTCGGCCTCGCCCCGATGGCTCCGGCACCGACGATCGTTCTTCCGCATGACAACGGCCACCCCGGACGCGGAACCGGCCGGCGCGCCGATCAGGTCCGAGAGCCGCCGTAGCGGCGGAGCTGCTGCCGGCCGTGCGCGAGCTGGGCATCGGCTTCGTGCCCTGTTCGCCCAGCCGCCGGCGCGGACCACAACGAGCAGGAGAGGCAGATGATCGAACGCTGACACTCCCCGCCATCCACCGTAGGGAGCCGGCCGGTGCTGCGGGAGAAGTGCCGCACCGCACCACACATGCGCGGACGGACCTGGCAGGCATGGAGTTTGCTGCAGGACATCACCGTCGGCTTCTGGCTGGCACAGCCCTCTTCTCCTGCGCGACGTGCGGGCGTGTGCCCGGTCCAGGCCGACGAGTACCCGGCCTGGACCCCTTCATGTACTGCCTGGACCTACTGGTGCCGTTGATCAGCCTGGGCCACGACACCACCTGGGACCCCCTGGTACTGATCGTGGCCGGGCGGGTCTTCATGACCACCGTGGCGCGTCACCGCCAGGGTGCGCAGGACGCAGAACTCGTTGCCCTCGGGGTCGGCCATGACCACCCAGCTTCGGTCTGGGCCTTGGCCCACGTCTCTCTTGGTGGCGCCGAGGCCCAGCAGCCTGGTCACCTCGTCGTCGGTGCTGCCGTCAATGGGGCTGATGTCGAGGTGGAGCCGGTTCTTCACGGTCTTGTCCTCGGGCACCTGAATGAACACCAGGGTGGGCGGCATCTGACGGGCCCGGACTTCCTCGATGGTCGGCTCCCAGGAGCCTATCTCGACCTTGCCCTCGTTCCGGTCGATCACCTTGAAGTCCAGGACCGCGCACCAGAAGGCCGCGAGTCTCTCCGGATCGTGGCAGTCGACGGCCAACTCGGTGAATCTACTGGTCATGTCTCAATTCCCTCTGTTTCACGGCGTTCCGAACCATGCGGAGAGTGCCTCGCGCAGCGGGGGCACGGCGCTGTCCGTGGATTCGTCGAGGCCGGCGGCCCAGGCGACGTGGCCGTCCGGGCGGATCAGCAGCGCGTCAGCCGGCCGATCGTCGGTCTTGGCGGTGTGGACGTCGAGGAGATGCCGCCAGTCCCGGGCGATCTGGCGGAGCTCTGGGCGGCCGGCCAGGTCGAGGAGGACGGGCCGGGCGGTGTGCAGGAGGTCGGCGACGCTGGTGACGCCCTGGTCGGTGTGCAGGGTGAGGTCGGGGGCGAAGGTGCCGGTCAGCGGGTGGTGGTGGGAGCCGGGCATCGGGTAGCGGATGTCGGTTCCGGCGACGAGGGCTCCCATCCGGCGTAGCGGCTGCTCGTCGGTGAGCAGTTCGGTGAAGACGTCGCGGAGTGCTTCGGCGGCCGCGTCGTGCCCCCGCCGCAGTGCTACCTGTGCTCGGGTATGCAGCAGGGTACGGGCGCCGGCCAGGTGACGTTCGGTGTGGTAGGTGTCCAGCAGGCCGGCCGGGGCCGTGCCGTGGAGGTCGGCGGCCAGCTTCCAGGCCAGGTTGACCGCGTCCAGCATGCCGGCGTTGAGCGCCACTCCGGTGGCGGGGAACAGGTGTGCCGCGTCGCCGGCGAGCAGGATGCGACCGGCACGGTATCGCTCGGCCTGGTGGGCTTTGAAGGTGAACCGGGACAGCCGGGTCGATCCGGCCAGGGGCAGGTGTGCGCCGAGCACGCGGTGGACGCTGTCCTGCAATTCGGCCAGGGTCATGGGGACGTCGTCGTCGTATTCGGTGGTCTCGTCCTCGACGGTGTAGAGGGAGACGGACTGGGTGCCGGGTGAGGAGCCGACGCCGAGCAGGCCATGGTTCGTGCGGGTGAAACCGGCGCGGATCGTGCCGAAGCCGGGGATGTCGAGATCGCCGTTGCCCAGAACGGTGACCGTGTGGGGCAGGGTGACCTGGGCCAGGCGGTTGACCTCGGGATAGGTGGTGCCGGGGAACGGAATGCCGGCCCAGCCACGGATGTGGCTGCGCGCGCCGTCGCACCCCACGAGGTACCGCGTGCTCGTCCGGTAAGGGCCGTCCGGGCCGCGCACGTCCACGGTGACCGCGTCGTCGTCCTGGCTTACCGCGGTCACCTCGTGTCCTCGGCGGAGGTCGACGCCGAGTTCTCCTGCTCGTTCGCCGAGCAGCCGCTCGAGCAGTTGCTGCGGCAGCGGCAGGGCGTGCATCGGGGGATCCGGCAGCTGGGTGAAATCCAGGTGTACGCCGCCGAACGGGAACCGGGGAGCCGGCGCAGGGCCGGTGCAGGCCGCTTCGAAACGTTCCAGCAAGCCCCGGTAGCGCAGCAGCTCCAGGATCTGCCCGCCCAGGCCCCCGGCTTTGGGGGTGTCGCGGGGGCGGGGCTGTCGTTCCAGCACCAGCGGCCGCACTCCGGCCAGGCACAGCTCGGCGGCCAGCATCAAACCCGTCGGACCGGCCCCCACGACGATCACGTCGGCGTCCCCCGCCGGCCGCTCTTCTCGCAGGTCTTCTTCCGCGGGCCGGGCGGCATCGTGGTGCTTCATCATCTATGACCTTTCGATCGTGTCGTTCGTCGCGTCGGAACGCGCGAATCGGGACGGAGTTGTCAGCCGGGTGCCAGGCGGCTGAGGTGTTCCCAGGCGCGGTACTCTTCGGCCCTGGCCTGGTTCATCTGCTGAACCAGATCGAAGGACCGGCTGCCGACGATCAGCCGCAGGGGCGGGTCGGGCAGGTCCACGAGCCGCATGACGACCGGCGCGGCCGTGCTCGGGTCGGGACCCGCTTCGTCGCCCCACATCTCGGTCAGCTTCGCCCGCAGCGGGTCGTACGCCGGGTCGGGCGTGGTGGCCGTCGTGCCGATCGTGAACAGACCAGTGTCGTAGCCGCCCGGCTGGACGATGGTGACCTTGACGCCGAAGGGTTCGACCTCCATGGCCAGCGCCTGGCCGAGGGAGTCGATGGCCGACTTGCCGGCCGCGTACAGGCCGGCCGAGGCCATCCCGCCGCCCGTGCCCATCGTCGTCACCAGGAGGATGTGGCCCGAGCCCTGGGCGCGCAGGTGGGGCAGCACGGCCTGGGTGACCCAGATCGGCCCGAGGACGTTGACGTCGAAGTGGGCTCGGATCTGGGTCTCCGTGGCCTCTTCGACCATGCCGTACAACATCGCGCCGGCGTTGTTGACCACGATGTCGAGCCTGCCGAACGCGGCCACCGCCCGATCCACACCCTCGTGCACCGCGGCGCGGTTGGAGACGTCGAGCGGAACGCACGCCAGGGTGTCGGGATGGCGGGCCCGCAGGCCCTCCAGCGGCGCCATGTCGCGGGCCGCGGCCACGACGCGATCTCCCCTGCTCAGCGCAGCCTCCGCGAACGCCCTGCCCAGCCCTCTGGACGCGCCCGTGATGAACCAGACACGCATGACACTCACTCCTTGCATCAGTCTTCGATGGCCTGGTAGACGGTGGTCCAGAAGTCGCTCATCAGGTGGGCCGGGTCCGGCACGGTGTAGCCGAGCTGGCAGAGCAGGATGCCGGTGAGCTGGTTGGCCGGGTCGGCGTAGGCGGAGGTGCCGCTGCCGCCATCCCAGCCGAACTGGCCGACGGGCGCGTAGTCGCCGCGGTAGGTGCGCACCGCCATGCCCAGGCCCCAGCCGCCCTGCTGGCCCTGGCCGAAGGAGATGTGCACGGCGTTGCGGGCCAGCGCGGTGCGGGCGGCGTTCTGCTCCGGGGTGAGCCGGTTGGTGGTCATCAGCTCCACCGCCGGCCGCGACAGGATCCGCCGGCCCTCGTGAACCCCGCCGTTGAGCAGCATCCGGAAGTAGGCGTGATAGTCGTCGGCGGTGGAGACCAGGCCGCCACCGCCGCCCTGGAACGCCGGCGGCTTGCTCCACCGGCCGCCGGCGGGCTCGTCCCACACGAGGAACTCACCCGTGGCCGGGTCGGGGGCATACAGGGCAGGCAGCCGGTCGATCCGGTCGGCGGGCACGTGGAAGCCGGTGTCGGCCATGCCCAGAGGCTCGAAGATGCGCTCACGCAGGAACTCCCCGAAGCTCTGGCCGGTCACCCGGGACACCAGCACGCCGGCCAGGTCGCTGCTGATCTGGTACTGCCACTGCTCGCCGGGCTGGTGCATCAGCGGCAGCTCGCCCAGGCGGCGCATCCACTCGTCCTGCTCGGGCACCTCGGCCGGCAGGTTCGGCGTCAGCCCCCGCTCGAAGACGGCGTTCAGGATCGGGGTGCCCAGCGCGGTCATGTCCATACCCAGGCCGAACGTGGAGGTCAGCACGTCCCGCACGGTGATCGGGCGGCGGGCCGGCACCGTGTCGTCCAGCCCGGCGTCGATGCTCCTGAGCACCTGCCGGCCCGACAGCTCCGGCAGCCACGGGTCGACCACGTCGTCCAGCCGCAGCCGGCACTCATCCAGCAGCACCATCGCCGCCGCGATCGACACCGGCTTGGACGTGGACGCCATCCGGAAGATCGTGTCCCGGCGCATCGGCGCGCCACCGTCATGCCGCATCGTGCCCAGCGCCTCCACGTGCGTCTGGCCGCCCCGGCTGACCAGGGCCACCAGCCCGGGGATCTTCCCCGAATCGACATGCCGGGCCAGCACCTCACGCAGCCTGCGCAGCCCCTGCTCAGAGAAGCCGTTTCCGCCGATTGCCATGATCCTTGTCTCCTTGTCGTCATGATTGGTCCGCCGGTTCCGTTCCGATCCGGCGTTCGTGCATTCACCCTCGCGAATGGGCCCGACATCGGGCCGTCGCCGCCCTGACGCCGCCGCTGACACGGCAGCGCCAGGTCAGCGGGCGGCCCAGCCGGGTGAAGGCCGCTCCGCGGCGAAGCCGGGAACATAGTCCTTGAGCCGCATCAGGCGCGGGCGGGCCGCCGTCGTGCGATCGAGCCCCTTCTGCGGAGGCGTGCCCAGGAAGAACTGGTCGGCGCCCCAGGATGTAGGCGCCGATCAACGCCTGGGAGGCGCCGCGACCCGAGGCCGGCGCCGCACAGTACCCGGCGTCCCCGAGCAGCACCACCCGGCCCGAGAACCAGCGGTGCTGCCCGGCGTCATCGCGGTCGTAGGCCAGCGGCCCGGAGGCGAAGTGCAGCGCAGCCCGGGCTCGGGCGCCGCCGCGAGTGCCGAGCGCCGCGGCCGGCCCCGGTCGAAGGTGACCCGCACGTCGCCGACCGTCTGCTCCAGTGTGGCGATCGAGTCGCCGAAGACATACTCGACCTCCCGGCGGGTGGCCTGGTACAGCAGGCCGGCCAGGTCGTCCCTGAGGATCTCCAGGTCGCCCGCACGGACCGCCACGGGCCGCGCGGCGTACTCGTCCGCCATCGCCGCATCACCCAGCCGCAGGTCCAGCGCCTCGCCGCGCAGGCCCGCCGCACACCCGCCCGCGCGCGCCCGCGGGGCGCGCTCCACCACGGTCGGGGTGAGCCCGTGGTGGCGCAGCCAGTACGCCAGTGCGGCCCCGGCGACGCCGGCACCGCAAACCAGGACGTCCATCCACGTGCTCCCTCGACCAGGCGAAATCGTACGCATCGAGGATCAAGTACGGTGAACACCCGAAACAACGACGAACACCGAAAGATCACCTTCAGTGGGAGTGAACGGAGCAGGTCAGGCGTGGAACTGCGGGACATCGAGATCTTCCTGACCCTGGCCGAGGAACTGCACTTCGGCCGCACCGCCACCCGGCTGTGCCTGTCACCCGCTCGGGTCACCCAGGCGATCCAGAAGCAGGAACGGCAGGTCGGTGCTCCGCTGTTCGAGCGCAACAACCGCACGGTCCGGCTGACACAGGTCGGGCGGCAGCTCCGGGACGACCTCCGGCCGCTGTATGCCGGGCTGAAGGACAGCATGGAACGCGCCCAGCTCGCCGGCCAGGGCATCACCGGCGTCCTGCGGGTCGGCATGCTCCCGCTCAACGCCCATGACCTTCGCCCCTACTGGGACGTCTTCCGCCTGCGCCACCCGCTGTGGAAGCTGCGCGTCCACAAAGCACAGGTGGGGGAAGCCTTTCCCGCGCTGCGGCGCGGAGACATCGACGTCCTGGTGAGCTGGCTCCCCGTCGACGAACCCGACCTCACCGTGGGGCCGGTCGTGTTCGCCGAGCAGCGCGTGCTGGCCGTCGCCACCGACCACCAGCTCGCCCAGCGCGCGTCGGTCTCGCTGGAGATGGCCTCCGACTACCAGCACCCGCACGCCGACACCGGGCCCGGCTACTGGTACGACGCCTACGCCCCGCGCCTTACCCGGCGAGGCCGTCAGATCGAGCGCGGTCCCGTGGTGCGGGACGCGGAAGAGGCCATGACCCTCGCCAGCATGGACGGGTTTGTCGTGTTCTTCCCCGCCCACGTCACCCGCTACTGGGTACGGCCGGACATCGCCTACCTGCCGGTCACCGATATGGAGCCGCTGTCGTACGCGCTGGTGTGGCGGAGCGAGGCTGAGAGCGAGCTCATCCGGGCCCTGGCCGGGGTCATCCGCGATCTGGGCCCCCTTCCGTCGGTCCCCGCCCCTTGAGGTGGCCTCGGCGCCACAGCGACCGCGATCGCCGTCGCCATCGGGATAATCACGGCAGCGGATAAATACGCCACCGTGACCATGATGACCAGACGGCTGACCAGGAAAAACACGCCACGGTGGGACAGCCACCCGAAGTCGAACCGCCTCCGCCGCGCAAACCCTGGACCAGGCGTACGTCGTCACGGCCTGCCGGCGGCGGCATGACCGGGCAGCCCGGTTCTGGTCGCCGCGAGCCTGCGCTCACCGTCCAGCAGGCGCATCTCCTCAGCGCGGATCTCGCCGTGGATCCTGACCTTCACTCATGGCATCTCCACCTAAGCTGAAACCTCACCTCTTGTGAGACCAGGCCAACTGAACAAGGTCACCGACGACCGTGAAGATCGCCGTTCGAGAACACCCGCTCAGCGTCAGCACACCTCGGCTAGGATCCGCCGCCAGTGGTCAACTTTCCCTCTGTGAGAGCCGGCTACGCCCGCTGCTCCGCCCGCACCCAGGAACTGCAGTCGCAACTGGACGCACTCGCCGAGCAGGGCATTCCGCGCGAGACGATCTTCTCCGAGAAGATCTTCTCTCGGGTCAAGGTGCGCCCGCAGTTCGAGGCGGCGCTCGCCCTGGCCCGGCAGATCAAGGCGCACGCCCCGCACTGCCGGGCGCCCGCACTCGGTTCCGCGCTCGCGTAACCTGCCGGGCGGCGAGGGCCATGTGGCACGTTTCGCTCGTATTCCGGCCTTACCCCTACCTGGTCGGCTTCCTCACGTACGCCTCCGGCACCGCCCCGCCTCTCTGCCCTGTCAGCTGAGAGGGCGGCCCGGACCGCCCAGCCCGTCCAGCGGCACCGTGGGATCGGCCAGCGTGCCCCGGTCCACGGGGGAGCCGGACAGGACGAGGGCCTTGAGCTGGTCGCCCTGGTCCCAGATGTTGACGTTCATCGCCGCGGCCACGGTGTCATCGTCGCGCAGCCAGAAGGCGAGGAACTCCCGACCAGCCACATCGCCGCGGATGACGACATCATGGGCAACGCCGGGCGGGACGTGGCCGAGGTACTCCATGCCCAGGTCGTACTGGTCGGTGAAGAAGTAGGGCGGCTCGTCGTAGGCGGCCTTTCGGCCGAGCATGGCGCGGGCGGCGACGGCGGGCTGGTTGAGCGCGTTGGCCCAGTGCTCGACGCGGACGTGCCGGCCCAGGCGGGGGTGGTAGGCGTTGGCGACGTCGCCGGCGGCGAAGATGTCGGGGTCGCTGGTGCGCAGGTCGGCGGTGGTCTTGACGCCGTTGTCGATCGTCAGGCCCGCGGCGGCGGCCAGTTCGGTGTCGGGGACGGCGCCGATGCCGGCCACCACGGCGTCCGCGTCGATGGGGGTGCCGTCGGCCAGGCGTACGCCGGCCCCGGTGATCTCGGCAAGGCGGGCGCCGAGCCGCAGGTCGACCCCGTGCTCGCGGTGCAGGTCCGCGAAGACGGCGCCGATCTCGGGGCCGAGGGCGCCGAGCAGCGGCTGCCGCTCCTGCTCGATCACGGTGACCTCGACCCCGGCCGCGCGGGCGGCGGCGGCGGTCTCCAGGCCGATCCAGCCCGCGCCGATGACGGCGATGCGGCCGGCGGCGGACAGGGTGGCGCGCAGCCGCTCGCAGTCGTCCACGGTACGCAGGTACAGCACGTTGTCGCGGTCGTGGCCGGGGACGGTCAGGCGGCGCGGGCCGGCGCCGGTGGCCAGCAGGAGCTTGTCGTAGCGGAGGCGTTCGCCGTCGGAGAGCGTCACGTGGTGCGTGGCCGGGTCGATGCCCGTGACCGACACTCCGGTGCGCAGGTCCACGGCGTGGTCGCGGTACCAGTCCGCGTCGTGCACGAAGATCTTCTGCCGTTCGTCGCTGCCCTGCAGGTAGCCCTTCGACAGCGGGGGCCGCTCATAGGGCAGGTGCGGCTCGCGTCCCGCGAGAATGATCGCGCCGTCGAAGCCTTCGGCGCGGAGGGCCTCGGCGGCCTTGGCCGCGGCGAGTCCGCCTCCGGCGATCACAAAAGTGGCGGGCATCGTCGATCTCCTGTCTGTTCGTCGGCAACGCGTCGGTGTGAGGGAGGCTGGACGTACCTGCCTCAGTGGACCCCGGACAGCGCGAAGAACTCCTGCCGGGAGCGCGGGTCCTCGCGCAGCAGCCCCTGCAGGGCGGAGGTCACCGTGCGGGACCCACGCACGCGTACGCCGCGCATCGACATGCACAGATGCTCGGCCTCGATCACCACGCCGACCCCTTTGGGCTCCAGGTGCTGCTGCAACCAGTCGGCGACCTGCTTGGTCAGCCGTTCCTGCACCTGCAGGTCGCGGGCGAACAGCTCGACGACGCGGGCCAGCTTCGACAGCCCCAGGATACGGTCGCCGGGCAGGTAGCCCACGTGTGCCACGCCCTGGAACGGCAGCAGGTGGTGCTCGCACAACGAAAGCACCGGGATGTCGCGGGCCAGCACGAGCTCGTCGTACCCCTCCTCGTTGGGGAAGGTCGTCAGGTTGAACTCGCGCGGCGCCAGCAGTTCGGCGTACGCGTGCGCGACCCGCCTGGGTGTGTCGGCCAGGTGCTCGGACTCCGCGTCCCGGCCCAGCGCGGTCAGCAGGTCGGCCACCGCCTGCCGCGCGGCCTCGACGTCCACGCCGCCGCCGCTGCGGACCACTCGCAGGCGCCGGTGCTGCTGGTCGGGGGCGGCGGCCGGAGGCGCGAGGGTCTCGCTCACGCTGCCCGCCCGCGATCGTCGCATGCGTCCCGCATCACGCCATCCCCTTTTTCTATCGACTAGTTTCGTTAACATTAGAAGGTGGCCGGTGATTCAGTCAACAGAAGTGGGTTTTAGAAATGGGCGAGGTCAACGGCGCATGGCAAGCACGCATCTCCGCCGTCGCGGCGCTGGACGAGCCGACCCGGCGCCGCCTGTACGAGTTCGTGGTACGGCAGCCCGCTCCCGTGAGCCGCGACCAGGCCGCCGACGCCCTGCAGACGCCGCGCAACACCGTCTCCTTCCACCTCGACAAACTGGTCGCCGAAGGGCTGCTCGAAGCCGTTTACCAGCGCCGCACCGGCCGCACCGGCCCCGGCGCCGGCCGTCCCTCCAAGCTCTACCGCCGCGCGCCCGGGCAGATCGCCGTCTCCCTGCCGGACCGGCACTACGAGATGGCCGCCCACCTGCTCGCCGACGCCCTCCAGGAGGCCCAGACGTCGGGGGAGCCGCCGCGCGACGTGCTCGACCGCCGCGCCCGCGAGCTGGGCCGCGACCTCGGCCGCGACGCTCCGGCGCGGGGCACCCGTACCGGCCTCGTCCAGGCATTGGAGGCCCTCGGCTTCGAGCCGCGCGCGACCGGCGACGCCATCGCCCTGGTCAACTGCCCCTTCCACAGCCTGGCCCGGCAGCACACCGCGATGGTCTGCGGCATGAACCTGTGCCTGCTGACCGGCCTGCTCGAAGGGCTGGCCGCGACGGACGTCACCGCCCGCCTGGAGCCCGCACCCGAGCACTGCTGCGTCCGCCTCCACCCGACCGGCTGAACCCGCTCAGGAGGAGAACGGCTCCGCGTTGGTCAGGCGTCCGCGGGGGCGGCCTCGGCATCGGAGGCGCGGGTGACGCGGGCGGCGGCGATGGTGGCCCGGCCCGAGGGCAGGCGGGACGCGATCGCGATCACGGCGATGGCGGCCAGCCCCGCGGCGATCAGCAGGATCTGCACGCTGACCACGTCGGCCAGCGGGCCGAACACGGCCATGCCGACCGGAGTGGCCAGCGCCATCACGATGCCGACGTAACTGAACACGCGCCCGTGCATGGCCGGTTCGACGGTCTCCTGGATCAGCGTCATGAACGGGGTCGAGAACGGCGGCACCAGCAGTCCGAACACGAACATGAAGCCGTAGAAGACCCACAGGTTGCCGCTCAGCCCGAGCGCCACGGTCGCGAGCCCGAAGCCGTGGACGGCGACCAGGATCAGCCCTATCCGGCTGCGGTTGGCCAGCACCGTGGACATCAGGACGCCGCCGAGCAACATGCCCAGGCTGAAGGCGATCTCCAGCGCCGCCAGCATCCACTCCTCGGTGCCGAAACTGCGCGCGACCATCAGGGGCGTGACGAACGACGGCGCCACGGTGAGCAGGAAGATGACGGCGTACACGATGAGCAGCCAGCGCACGATGGGGTGGGAACGGACGTATCGCAACCCGTCGACCAGATCCTGCCGGTAGGAGACGCGGGCCTCGGCCACGCGCTCCAGGCTCGGTACGGCGACCAGGGCGAGCAGCCCGATCCCGATCACCGCCGTGACCACGTCCAGGAAGAAGACGGAGACGAGCCCGAAGGAGGCGAAGATCGCGGCAGCGACGGCAGGGGCGAGCAGCGCCATCGCCGAGTGGATGGTCTGGAAGATCCCGTTGACGCGCATCAGCTGCTCGCCCGGCACGATCTGCGGGATCATCGCCTGTACGGCGGGCGTCTGCACCCCGGCTCCCAGCGACCGGACCGCCACGGCCAGCAGAACGATCCACAGGTCGGTCACGCCGTTGGCCATGAGCAGGCCGAGCACCAGCGTCGCCAGGGCGATGGCGCCATCGGCGATCATGACCAGCACCCGGCGGTTCATCCGGTCGGCGAGCACCCCGCCGAAGATCGACACCACGCCCTGGGGCAGGAAGGCGGCCACCGCGTAGAGCGCCACCGCCAGCCCGGATCGGGTCTGCAGGGTCACCCACCACATCACCGCGTACTGCGCGATCATCGAGCCGAACAACGACACGGTCTGGCCGGTCAGGAAGAGGGCGACGTTACGCCGCCAGCGGGTGGTCGTGGTCATCAGATCTTTCTCCGCTTCGGGCTGGACGTGGTCGGTCGCCGGTCGGTCGCGGCCCCGTACAGGAAGAGATCGACGACGTCCTGAGCCAGTTGCCGGCGGGGGGTGGGCGCCGGGCGTTCCTGCGGAGGCAGGGCCACCTCCGGCGGCAGTGGCTGGGCAACGGCGGCCAGTTCCATGAAGGCCAGAGCCAGAAACCCCGGGTCGGCCTGCCGCAGTTCGCCGGCCTCGACCGCCCGTTCCATCAGCTCGGTGACGGGGGCCACCAGAGCCTGCAGGTAGGCGTGCGAGATCTCGGCGCGCGTGGCGTCGTCCACGTGGCGGGTGGCGTCGTAGATGCGGTCACCGAGGACGGAGTCGAAGGCGCCTTGTGCGTAGGCGCCGGCCAGGGCCAGGAGCCGGTCGCGGACGGTGTCGCCCGAGTCCAGCGCCGCCCGCAGGCCGGCGCCGGACTCGCGGATGTAATGGTGGGCGACCGCGGCGAACAGGGCCGCCTTCCCGCCGGGGAAGTGGTGGTAGAGGCTGGCCTTCTTCACCTCCACCAGCGTGGCGACCTCTTCGAGGGAGACTCCGAGGTAACCGCGTTCGGCCAGGAGCCGCGCGAACTCGTCACGGGCGCGGGTGCGGGTGTCGACCTGCTGGGTCACGACCGTTCGTCTCCTGTTCTCGTCCTGAGCCCGAGGTGAGGCTTTTTCCGGGGACGGCGACGCAGCCTACCTACCAATAGGTAGGGGGACAAGCGGATAAGTACCGCCCGCGGGCACTGCCGGGCCGGCCGGCGGGCGCGCGTGACGCAGCGCGGCCTCGACGCGGCGATCGCTGGTCATGGTCGCGGTGACGGCGGTCATGGTGAGCAGGCCGCACGCGGTAGCTGGAACTCCCCTTCGCGAGGCCCATCCGCGCCCGCAGCCCCAGAAGGGGGACGGTCAGAATCGGTAGCGGAGGACGCGGGCCCCCTGCCGCGACAGGACTGTGCTGCGGGCGGTGAGACGGGTGAGCGCGCGGAGCGGTTGAGGGAACCAGGCCACCTCCGGTGCGCGGGCGAGGATCTGCTCCTCGACCAGTTCGAGGCCCGCGTCCCAGGACTCTGGTTCGCGCGGGTCGTCGAAGCCCTGGGCGGCCGTGATGCCGAGTGCCTTGATGGCCGGGTGATACTTCATGGCCCAGGCGGCGAAGCGGGTGTAGCCGTTGAGCGCGAGCTCGCCCGAAGGGAAATGGCCGGTCAGCGCGCGGCTCATCGCCTGGAAGGAGTCGCCGGGCATGAAGGGGAGCAGCCCCTCGGCGACGATCATCGCCGGCCGGTCACCGGGGATGGCGGTGAGCCATTCGGAGCTGGTGAGGTCGGCTTCTACCAGGCGGGAACGGCCGGGCAGACATTCAGCCCGCAGGCGCACCACTTCCGGGAAGTCGATGTCGTACCAGTCGACGCCGGGCGGGGGATCGCAGCGGAGCATCCTGGTGTCCAGGCCGCAGCCCAGGTCGAGCACCACGCATCCGGGGTGAGCGGCGACGTAGGCGCGGACGACACCGTCGAGCTTCTTGGCGCGCAGCGCCGTCGTGAGGACGAGGCTGGGCTTGACCTTCAGCCTGCCGAAGTCGTAATCGATGGCGCCGGCCAGGTCGGCGGAGTGCGTGTCGCCGAGGACCGGGCTGGGCCGCCCCGCGTCCAGGGCTCTGGCGTGCAGAGTGAGCAGCAGCGTTTCCTGGATCAGCCCGAGCTTGGGTTGCCGGCGGTGCATGGGGATTCCTCAACGGCTTGACGCGCTCCCCAGCCTGAAGGCTGAGGATTCAGCCTGTGCCGCGCGTGCGGCACCTCTGTGGCTTCCTGTTTCACCGGGTCCTGCCCTCCGCTAGGCGGCGGGTCTTACGGTCCCTCCGCAGGCGTTTAGCCTCTCCGCCCGTCCGGCGGCGAGGATGTTCACGGCGGCGTTCACGTCCCGGTCGTGGACCGCCCCGCACGAGCAGGCCCACGACCGGACGTTCAACGGCATCTTTTCTTGCAGCGCTCCGCAGGCCGAGCAGAGTTTCGAGCTGGGGAACCAGCGATCCACCTTCACAAAGTGCCGCCCATACCGGGCGGCCTTGTAGGCGAGCATCGCCGTGAACTGCGCCCATCCGGCGTCGTGGACGGACTTCGCCAGACGAGTACGGCCGAGGCCGGACACGGCAAGGTTCTCCACGTAGATCGCTTGGTTGTCGCGAACCAGTTCCGTGGAGAGCTTGTGTGCCCAGTCGCGGCGCGTGTCGGCCACCTCGGCGTGCGCCTTGGCGACCTTGACGACGGCTTTCTTCCGGTTGTTCGACCCTTTCGCCTTCCGGGACAGGGTTTGCTGGGCCTTCTTCAACCGGCGTTCGGCACGGCGCAGCCAGCGCGGGTTGTCGATTTTCCGGCCGTCCGACAGGACCGCGAAGTGCGTCAGCCCGAGATCGATCCCAACCTCCGAAGCGATCTCTGGCAGCGACTCGCCGCCCGCCCCGACCACGAACGACGCGAAGTACCGGCCGGAGGCGTCCTTGATGACCGTCACTGATGACGGCTCTGACGGCAGGTCTCGTGACCACTTCACCTTGAGGTCGCCGATCTTCGGCAGGCGCAGCTTCCCACCCGCCGTGACCGTGAACCGGGCGTTCTTCGTGAAGCGGATCGCCTGCCGATTGTCCTTGCGGGACCGGAACCGGGGCGCGGCGATCTTCGGTCCCTTGCGCTTGCCGGACAGCGAGGCGAAGAAGTTGCGGTAGGCGGTGTTCAAGTCTGCCAGCGCCTGCTGGAGTACGACAGCGGAGACCTCGCCGAGCCAGGAGCGTTCCGGGGTCTGCTTCGCCTGGGTGATGACCCGCTTGGACAGGTCCCCATCCGAGACGTATGGCAGGCCGTTCTCGCGGGCTTCCTGCCTTATGCGCAGCCCGTCGTTGAACACCGTCCGCGCACACCCGAACGCCTTGGCCAGCGCGGCGCGCTGACCCGGCGACGGGTAGAGGCGGAAATTGTACCGGAGTTGCACCCATCAATTGTACATCCATGTACATAAAGATACGTCCACGTACACTGACATGTATGGAGCCGCAAGAGAAGAGCGTCGCCGAAGCCCGCAAACTATTCGCCGACGTCCTCAACGACGCCGCTGTACGTGGACAGATCACGTACATCACCAACCGGGGACGCAGGATCGCCGCCATCGTTCCGGTACCGGTCGCGGAGACCGCTGAACATGCGCACGGCGAGCACCGCTGATACTGGGGGTCAGGGCACACTCGGGCCTCAGCGGCCCTCCCGCGCGGGCCTTCACCCCCGGCCTGAAGGCCGGAGCGCTGGCCCGCACCTCGGTAGCGGATGACGGGCCGCGAGGTCCTGCAGCCACGTCAGGGAGTCGTGGGCGGCCTTGATGCGTTCGGTGCGGCGCCCCTCGCCGCCCGCGATGTCGAGCCCTTCGCCGGCGATCTCGCCGAACGCGCTCAGGCTCGCGAGCTTGCGCTGGATGACCTTCTGCCAGGCGTCGTCCTCGATGCGGTAGTAGGAGACGCGGTCGCCGGGCCTTCTCACCTTCTTGACCAGGCCGATGGCCGTGAGGAACCGCATGTTCGAGGTGAGCGAGGCCCTGCTGGCCTGGATGGCCTCCGCGATCTGCCCGGCGGACTGCTCGGCCGGATCGCAGATCATGAGCCAACCGAGGATGCGTCCGGTGATGGGCGGCAGCCCCCACTCCTCGACGCAGAAGGCGGCCACCCGCTCCACCCAGCGGAGCAGCCGGTCCTGCTGTTCCTCGGTGCTCATGGTCGCAACCTCCTTTTCCAGGGCTTGCTTCGTACGTGCTGGCTAGTTATTTCAAAGATGACTGAAATAACTAGCCATGTCAATCTGAAGCGGGAAGATCACGGAGCTTGACCATGACGTAGCGTCAACGTTTCTAATGACCGCATGAGGATCAGCGAGCTCGCGACGATGGTCGGGGTGTCCACCCGGACCGTACGCCACTACCACCACCTGGGGCTTCTCCCCGAGCCCGAACGGCTGGCCAACGGCTACCGCGAGTACCGGCTGCGCGACGCGGTGGCGCTCGCCCGCGTGCGGCGGCTGGCCGAACTGGGCCTGTCTCTCGACGAGGTCCGCGACGTGCTGGCCGACGACCAGGGCCGGGAACTGCGCGAGATGCTTCTGGAACTGTACGCCGACCTGGCCAGGGAGCAGGCGGCGATCGCCGCCAGAAGGGCCCGGCTGGCGGCGTTGCTGGCGGAGGCGGACCTGCATCCCGACTCCACGGTGTCGCCCGACATGGCGGAGGTGCTGCGCGGCCTTCCCACCGGGAGCTCGGCGTTCGCCCAGCTCGACCGCGAACTGCTGACCCTGGCCGCCACCACGAGCGACCCGGAGGGCGGAGCCGGGTTCGCCGAGCTGTTGCGGCCCCTCACCGAGCCTGAGGCGTACGCGCGAGGGCATGCCCTCATCGCCCGCCTGGACGAGCTCGCCGACGCCGACCCCGGTGATCCGCTCGTCGCCGTGGTCGCGCGTGACCTCGCGGACCACCTTCCCGACGAGATGGTGTCGGTGATGCTCGCGAGCCTTGAGGACGCCCGCAACGGCCAGTGGCTGGAGGAGCTGCTGCGGGAGCTGCCCGCCGCCCAGGGCGAGGTCTTCCGGCTGCTCGTGACACAGCTGAAGGAGCGAGGGTGATGGTGCGGGTCGCGCGTGCCGTGTTGTTCGCCGTGGTCCCCGCGGAGCTGGTGCTCGCGACCCTGCTCGTGTCCGGTGTGCCGCTGCCGCTCCCCGTGGTCGCGGTGGCCGAGATGGTCGTCGTCGCGGTGCTGGTCCTGGAGGCGGTGGCCGCGTACCGGCTGTTCGCGGCCGCGCGGCGGGCCGGCGCGGACCGCTGGACGGCGTTGCGCGCCGCCTACGAGCAGCTGGTTCCCGAGCAGGTGCGGCGGATCGCGGGGTTCGACATGAAGGGCGTGATCAGCCTCGCCCTGTGGGTCGCCCGCCGCCGCCACGGCGTGCCCGAAGGCGCCGCCGCCGTGTCCTACTCCCGCGCCCAGACCCTCACGATGGTGATCTTCCTGGGGGCCATGGTCGTGGAGCTGGTGGGGGCGGAAGTGCTGCTGCGGGCGTTCGGCGCGCCGGCCGGCCTGCGCGCCGTGGTGCTGGTCGCCGACGCCTACACGGTCCTCATCGTGCTCGCGGTCATCGCGGCGTGCGTCACCCGTCCGCACGTCGTCTCGGACGACGAGGTGCGCATCCGCTACGGGGCGTTCTTCGACCTGCGTGTCCCCCGGGAGCGGATCGCCGGGGTGCGGCACGTCCGCAACTACAACGAGAGCGGCACGGTCAAGGTGGACGGTGATCGGCTGGCGGTGGCGGTGGCGTCCCAGACCAACCTGGTCCTGGAGCTGACCGAGCCGGTCACGGCGGTCCGGCCGCTCGGCAGGCGTGCGGAGGTCCGTACGATCCGGTTGTTCGCCGACGATCCCACAGCCGCCCTCACCGTCCTGCGGTCCCGCGCGCCGTACCCGAGGGCGGGAGGTCAGGCCTGCAGGTAGCGCAGGACGGCGAGTACCCGGCGGTGGTCGTTGTCCGAGGGAGACAGGCCGAGCTTGGTGAAGATCTGCGTCACGTGCTTCTCCACCGAGCCGTACGACAGGAACAGCGCGGCGGCGATGGCGTTGTTGGAACGCCCCTCCGCCATCATGGCCAGCACCTCGCGCTCCCTCGGGGTGAGCGTGCCCAGGGTTTCCGTGCGACGGCTCGCGCCCATGATCTGGGTGACGACCTCGGGGTCGAGGACGGTCTGTCCGGCCGCGATCCGGTCGAGCGCGGCCAGGAAGTCCTTGACGTCGGCGACCCGTTCCTTCAGCAGGTATCCCACGCCATGGGCGCCGCCGGCGAGCAACTGGGCCGCGTAACGCGTCTCGATGTACTGGGAGAACACCAGGACGCCCACCTCTGGATGGTCACGGCGGATCCGGATCGCGGCTCGCAGGCCCTCATCGGTGTGGGAGGGCGGCATGCGTACGTCGACCACGGCGATGTCGGGACGGTGGTCCGCCACGGCGGCCAGGAGCGCGTCACCGTCGCCCACGGCGGCCACCACCTCGTGGTCGCGGGAGGTGAGCAGCACGCACAGGCCCTCCCTGAGCATCACGGCGTCCTCGGCGATCACGATCCGCATGCGCTGCTCCGTTCAGATGTGCAGGGGGAGTTCGACGGTGATCACCGTAGGTCCTCCGGCCGGGCTGTGAACGTCGATCACGCCGTCCAACACCTGGACGCGGGCGGCGAGTCCGCGTAACCCTGATCCGGCGCCGATCACCGCGCCGCCGATGCCGTCGTCGCGCACCCGCAGGGTCAGCAGTCCGTGACGGGCCCGTACCTCGACGGTGGCGTGTCCGGCGCCGCTGTGCCTGACCACGTTGGCGAGCAGTTCCGTCGTGCAGAAGTAGGCGATGGCCTCGATGGCCGGAGCCGGTCGCTCGGGCAGGTCGGCCTCGAACCGGGCGGGGATCGGGCTCCGTGCGGCGAGCGTGGCCAGGGCGACCTCCAGCCCTTGGTCGAGTGCCGGCGGGTGGATGCCGCGGATCAGGTCACGCAGCTCGGCCACGGTCTCCTTGGCGCTGCGGTGCGCGCTGTCGACGAGGGCCCGGGCGCGCTGGAGGCGTTCGGGCCGGTCGGCCTGCTCGAGCTCGTCCTGGGCCATGCCCAGGCTCATGGCCAGCGTCACCAGCCGTGCCGCCGTCCCGTCGTGCAGGTCCCGCTCGATCCGGCGGAGCCTCGCGACCGCGTCCTCAGCGGCCAGCGCCCGCGCCTGCTCCAGCCGGCGGATCCGGGTGTCGCCCGGCGCGGGCCCGAGCAGCGTACGGGCGAGCAGGCGCTCGGGGGCCAGGGCGAGGTGGACGCCCCACGGGGCGAGGAGCAGCAGCGCCAGCCCGGCGGCGCTCACCAGCGTCGCGACCGGCAGGCCGGAGGGAGACAGCTGCGGCAAGGCGGAGAACCGCCCCCACAGGGGGCACCCGAGCAGGAACAGGCCGCCTCCCCACAACCCGGCGGCGGCCGTACAGGCGACCACGGCCGCCGGCAGCCGGAGCAGGCCGTGGGCGACGGCGCGCCACCCCGTCACGTCGCCGAGCGCCGCGCCGAGCAGGTTCAGCGGGCCCGGCCCGGCACGGAACGGGCCGGGATCGAGCACCCGCACCCCGGCCCACGCTCGTGCCAGCCCTCGATTGGCCGCGCCGACCCCTCTGGCCGCCATCACGCTCAGGGCCAGCATCGGCACTCCGACGAGATTCGCCGTCAGGATCGCGCTCAGCAGCACGAGACCGAGATGGACCAGGCCGGCTCCCACCATGAACGGCAACATCAGCGCGTAGGCGAGCTCACGCCGCGACCGCTCCCGCACCGGAGCAGTGATCAGCGCCCGCCACCTCTCTGCCTGCACGCCGTCCAGCCTGACGGACACGCCCGCGCGAGAACAGCCGGACAACCCGTGGGGGACATCCCGAACCAGAAGGGAGGACGTCCCGGTGGTGGCCATGCGGCCGGTGCCATCACAGTGACCACCATGACGACGACCAAGCGAGGGCGCGGGCGCGGCAGGACCAGCGCACTGATCATCGGTGCGACGGTGGCGGCGCTGGCGGGAATCACCCCGGAGGCCTCCGCCACTCGGGCCCGGGACGCGCAGCCGGCCTGGCAGGACTGCGCCGGCCAGGACATACCGGCGGGCATGCGGTGCGCCGCGATCGAGGTGCCGGTGGACTGGGCCGAACCGGACGGGCCGAAGGTGAGGCTGGACCTGGCCCGGCTGCCCGCCACCGAGCCCGCGCACCGGATCGGCAGCGTGCTGGGCGTTCCCGGCGGCCCCGGGGCCGACGGGATCGACGACCTGAAGCACGCGGCGAGCGACCTCACCGAGCTGCGGCGCAGGTTCGACCTCGTCGCCTACAAGCCGCGCACCGCCGTGTGGCGCGAACAGATGCCCCCATCCTGCATGCAGCCCGGAACGTCACTGTTCGAGCCGCAGGACAAGCAACAGTACAGAGCATTGGCCGCGGCGATGACCAGGGCCTTCAAAGCCTGTCAGAACGCGGACAAGACCGGACTGTTCGCCCACATGGACTCCCTCTCGGCGGCCAGGGACCTGGACGCCATTCGCGAGGCTCTGGGCGAGAAACGGCTGAGCTTCATGGCCAACTCCTACGGCGGGGTGCCCGCGGCCGCCTATGCCCGGCTGTTCCCGCAGCGCATCCGAGCCATGTACCTCGACGGGACGGTCAACCAGACCGACGGCTGGCCCGACCAGACGCTGCGTGCTCTGCCCGTCCTGGAGAAGGTCTTCACCAGGTTCACCACCTGGTGCGCGGACACCCCTGCCTGCGCGTTGCACGGGCAGGACGCCGGGGCGGTCTGGCGCAAGCTCGTCCGGGACGCCGACCGCCGGCCCATCCCGGTCACGTCGTCCGAGTTCGGCAAGGGCGAGCTGACCGGATGGCATCTGAGGAGTTTCGGCTTCGTCGGCGACCCCGGACCCGACCACGCGCGGTGGCTGGCCTTCGCCGCGGCGGTCGGCAAGGCCCGAGACGGTGATGGGTCCGGTTTCGCCGATTTCGCCCTCGGCAACGCACGGATCTGGGCCACCCCCGGAGCGCTGGCGATGACGTGCGCGGACGACCGTGGCTACAGCGGCTACGCGCAGCTGCGGAAGTTCCGCCGTCAGGCGCAGAAGACCTCGCCGAACTTCGGGGGCGCCTCGTTCGACGCGCTCGGATGCACCGGCTGGCCGCTGCCGGTGGCCAACCCGTCCCTGCCGCTGCCGGCTCGCGGCCTGCCGCCGTTCCTGGGAGCCGGCAGCACGTGGGGCGACTATGCGTGGACCGAGAGCTTCACCCGGATGATCCCGGAATCAGTGACCGTCGGCTACGACGGCCCTGGCCACGTCATGTACCTGTCGGGCAGGAAGTGCCCCATCCAGCACGCCACCACGTACCTGACCGACTTGAGGCTGCCTGAGCCGGGCACCACCTGCCCCGCCGAATGACAGCCATGTCCCGGGCCGGTCGGCGGGCGACGGACCAGAGCTCTCGCGACGGTCGTGAGGATGGCCGCCTGCTGCCCCGCCACTGAAATAGTAGTATTTTTTCTCATTGCCATAGTACTGTGCGGCTGTGCGACGACTCGAGATCCCGAGCCGGATCCCTCCGCCCGTGGAAGGCCATCTGCGGCTGGGCGACGACCCTCGCCGGCCGGACGCGATCACCGTGAACTCCCGGTATCTGAGCCGGAGGGGCGAGCCGTGGTTCCCGATCATGGGGGAGTTCCACTACGGCCGCTACCCGGCGGCCGAATGGCGGGAAGAGCTGCTGAAGGTGCGGGCGGGCGGGGTCACGGTCGTCTCCACGTACGTCTTCTGGAACCTGCACGAGGAGCGGCGCGGCGTCTTCGACTGGAGCGGCGACCGCGACCTGCGCAGGTTCGTGACCACCTGTGCCGAGCTGGGGCTCGATGTGGTGGTACGGATCGGCCCGTGGGGGCACGGCGAGTCGCGCAACGGCGGCTTCCCTGACTGGGTGCTGGAGGCCGACTGTGTGCCACGGACCGACGATCCCCGCTACGTCGAGCTGGTCCGGCCGCTGTTCGAGCAGATCGGAGCCCAGCTCGCCGGCCTGACCCGCGAGCATGGCGGTCCGGTGGTGGCGGTGCAGGTGGAGAACGAGCTGTACGACCAGCCGGGCCATCTCGTCACGCTCAAACGCCTCGCGCGGGCGGCGGGCATCGACGCGCCGCTGTGGACGGCGACCGGCTGGGGGCACGCGCAACTGCCGCCTGACGAGGTGATCCCGTTGTTCGGCGGGTACCCGGAGGCCGCGTGGGACACCGCCCATGACGGCTGGCCGCAGCAGAGCCGGGCCCACTACTTCTTCGGGCCCGGCCGGGACGACGACTCCATCGGCGCGGACCTGCGTACCACCGAGGTGACCGGCTCGGACCAGAGCCGGCTGGCCCGCTACCCGTTCGCCACCTGCGAGCTGGGCGGTGGAATGTACACCTCCTACCACCGCCGGCCGATCGTCGAGGCCGCCGACATCGCCGCGCTGGGACTGGTGAAGCTGGGCAGCGGGTCGGTGTGGCAGGGCTACTACATGTACCACGGGGCGTCCCAGAAGATCGGCGCGCTGTCCACGCTGCAGGAGTCGCACGCCACCGGTTACCCCAACGACTGCCCGGTGGTCAGCTACGACTTCCAGGCGCCGCTCGGCGAGTACGGGCAGTTCCGCGACTCCTTCCACCACCTGCGGCTGCAGCATCTGTGGCTGGCCTGCGACGGACCGGAGCTGGCGACGATGACGCTGGTGATGCCGCCGGACGCCCCGGCCGACCTGGCCGACCGGGAGACGCTGCGCTGGTGCGTACGTTCCGACGGTCGCTCGGGATTCTTGTTCGTCAACAATCACCAGCCGGTCGAGTCCCTGCCCGCCCACGAGGCGGTGCGGTTCGCGGTCGAGCTGGACGGCCGCGAGCTCGTCGTGCCGCGTGAGCCGGTGACGGTGCCGTCCGGGGCGTACTTCGTCTGGCCGCTCGCGCGTCCGGTCGGCGGCAGCCTGCTGCTGAGCGCCACCGCGCAGCCCATGGGGGTGCTGGACGCCGGCGAGCCGGTCCACGTCTTCTGCCAGACCGCCGGCATCCCGGTGGAGCTCGTCTTCGACGCCGTCACCGTAGCCGAGGTCGAGGGTCCCGCGACCGTGGTCCACGAGGCCGGCCGCGTCGTGGTCACTGATCTCGTGCCGGGTCCCGGGTGCCTGGTGCGGGTGCGTGACGCGTCCGGTGCCCGCGCGGCCGTCCTGGTCCTGGACGCCGCCGGCGCCCTGACCGCGGCCCGGGGGCGGCTCTGGGGGGCTGACCGGCTGGTGCTGAGCGAGCGGCCGGTGGTGATCGAGGAAGGCCGCCTGGTGGCCTACGGTCAGGGCTCCTCCGACGTGCGGGTCTTCCCTGTTCCGGACTTCGCGACGCGGAGCGACGGCGTGTTCGGCCTGCTGCCGGTGCCCGCCGCCTCCTGCCAGGCGCCCGAGGTGAAGGTGGAGGAGGTCGGGCAGGCGGGCCCGGCACGGCGGCCGGTGATCGATGCCGCCTCCGGGCGGGCCTCCGCGCCCACCGACGCGGACTTCGAGCAGGCCGCGGTGTACCGCGTCACCGTCCCCGCGGAGGCTTTCACGGGCGAGGAGGAGCTGCTGTTGCGGTTGGACTGGGTCGGCGACGCGGGCCGCGCCCACGTCGGCGGCCGGCTGGTGGCCGACCAGTTCTGGTACGGCCCGGCCTGGGAGATCGGGCTGCGCCGCTTCCGCGAGGAGATCGTGGAGCACGGGATCGAGGTGCGGCTGCTGCCGCTGAGCGAGGACGCCCCGGTGTTCGTCTCGCCCAAGGCGCGGCCCGCCGCCTACCCGGGCGGCTCCGTCCTGGAACTGCGCTCGGTCACCCTCGTCCCGGTGCCCCGCACCGTGATCGGGGAGGCCGGGCGATGACGACACTGGACGAGGCGCTGGCCGCTCTGCCCGTCATCGCCATCATCAGAGCCGCCGGATCCCGCCACCTCAAGACCGTGCTGGAGACCCTCGCCGGCGCCGGCGTCCGCGCTGTGGAGGTCACCATGACGACTCCTGGCGCGGCCGAGGCCATCCGATGGGCGTCCGGGGGCGGGCTGCCGGGGGTGGCGGTCGGGGCGGGCACGGTGCTCGACGTGGCCTCGGCACGCCAGGCCGTGGACGCCGGCGCCGGTTACCTGATCACACCGGCTGTGCTGCCCGAGGTGATCGGGGAAGGGCGGCGGCTCGGCGTCCCCGTCCTGCCGGGGGCGTTCACGCCGACGGAGATCGTACAGGCGTGGTCGCAGGGGGCCGCCATGGTCAAGGTGTTTCCCGCGGGTGCGGCGGGCGGCCCCGGCTACATCAAGGACGTGCGGGCCCCGTTGCCGCGGATCCCGCTGGTGCCGACCGGCGGCATCCGGATCGAGGACGTGCCGGGCTACCTGCGGGCAGGGGCGCACGCCGTGGGGATGGGCTCGCCGCTGCTGGGCGACGCGTGCGCGGACGGCGACACGGCGGCGCTGGCCGCCCGCGCGGAGCGGCTGGTCGAGATCGTCAGGGGCTCGGATGGGTGAGCCGGTCAGCTCGGGCGAGCGTGCACCTTCTTGGCCAGGTCGACGTCCGCGACGGAGCGTTCGACGAGCGCCCGCATCGCGGTCTCGGCAGCCTTCGGCCGCTGCTTGCGTACGGCGAGCAGCACCTCGGCGTGCTTGTCGGTGGATTCGCCGGTGAGCGTCGCGTGCACGAACTGGTCACGCAGCCGCAGCCCCGCCTCGATCGCGGTGGCCATCTGCGCCATCAGTTCGTTGTGGGCGGCGCGCAGCAGGGCGTGGTGGAAGGCCAGGTCGGCCTCCACGTGATCGGCGGCCGGTCTGCCCGCCGCGGCCCGCATGGCGGCCAGCGCGTCCTCCAGGTCGGCGAGGTCGCGATCGGTGCGGCGCTGCGCCGCCATGCGCGCCACGGCCGGCTCGACGGTCAGCCGCACCTCGCCCAGCTCGTCCAGGAAGGTCTCGTCCACGCGGTCGGCGAAGCGCCAGCGCAGCACGTCGGCGTCCAGGAGCGCCCAGTGCTCGCGCGGCGCGACGAAGGTGCCTCGCCTGGGCCGGGCTCCCACCAGGCCCTTGGCGGCCAGCACGCGCAGCGCCTCACGCACGGCGGTCCTGCTCACGGAGAAACGTTCCTGCAGCCCCGCCATGTCGAGGTCGTCGTCAGGGGAGATGTCGCCGTTGACGATGGCCGCGCCCAGGGTGTTGACCACCCGGTCGTGCGCACTGGATCTCCCGATCTCCGTCATGGCGGAATCATGCCACGCCCGTACTCGCCATGGATCGCCGGCGCCACTTGTAAGCATACTAGTGCGAAAAGTAATCACATTTATGGAGGGCCGACCTCTTGTCCGCGTTGACCATCACGCTCTGGGACTTCACCCGGTACGCCAGGACCGGCCCAGGAGAGGCGTTCGAGGACCTGGACCGGGCCTTCACCGAGGCGGTGGCGCTGCCCCTGGTGTTCGGCGAGGGCGGGGTCGGCCGCACCCCGCTGCGCGCCACCTTCGAGCTGTTCGCGGAGCGGCGATGAACGGCCGCTTCGAGGCCAGGACGGCCCTGGTCACCGGCGCCGCCTCGGGCATCGGCGCGGCCACCGCCCGCCGCCTGGCCGCCGAGGGCGCGCGGGTGCTGCTGGCCGACATCGCCGACGAGCGGGGCCGCGAGGCCGCCGCCGCGATCGGGAGGCGGGCCGCCTTCGCGCACCTGGACGTCTCCTCCGCCCGCGACTGGACGGCCGTCCTGGAGGAGGTGCGTGATCGGTTCGGCCGCCTCGACGTGCTCCACGCCAACGGCCCCGGCCGGGTCGTGCCGGCCCGCCCGGCGCACGAGATGCCGGAGCCGGACTGGGACCTGCAGATCGACGTCTCGCTCAAGGCCGCCTACCTGGCGGCGCGCACGTTCTGCCCGCTGCTGGCCGAGACCCGCGGCGCCCTGGTCATCACCTCCTCGGTGCACGCGCAGACCGGCATCCGGGGCTGCGCGCCGTACGCCGCCGCCAAGGGCGGCCTGCAGTCGCTGACCCGGCAGCTCGCCGTCGAGTACGCCCCTCAGGTGCGCGTCAACGCGATCGTCCCCGGCCCGATCATGAGCCCCGCCTGGGACGGCATCGACGAGCAGGGCCGAGCCGCCACCATCGCGGAAACCCCGGCAGGTCGCTTCGGCACCCCCGACGAGGTGGCCGCCGCCGTCGCCTTCCTCGCCGCGCCGGAGGCCTCGTTCATCACCGGAGCCTGCCTCAACGTGGACGGCGGCTGGAGCATCTCCACCACGTCCTCCTAGAACGGAGCCCCATGAAGATCGCGTCCATGGACACCTTCCTCGTCCCGCCGCGCTGGCTGTTCCTGCGCGTCCGCACCGACGAGGGGGTCACCGGCTGGGGCGAACCGGTCGTCGAGGGCCGGGCCGAGACCGTCAGGGCCGCCGTCGCGGAGCTGGCCGACCACCTGATCGGCGCGGACCCGCTCCGCATCGAGGACCACTGGCAGGTCCTCACCAAGGGCGGCTTCTACCGGGGCGGGCCGGTGCTGTCGAGCGCGGTCGCCGGCATCGACCAGGCGCTGTGGGACATCGCCGGCAAAGCCGCCGGGCTGCCCGTGCACCAGCTGCTCGGCGGCCCGGTACGCGAGAAGGTCCGCATGTACGCCTGGATCGGCGGCGACCGCCCCGCCGAGGTGGCCGAGCTCGCCGCCACCCAGATCGAGGCCGGGTTCACCGCCGTCAAGATGAACGGCTCCGCCGAGCTGACCGCCATCGACACCCCGGCCCGCACCATGGAGATCGTCCAGCGCGTCGCCGCCGTGCGCGAGGCCATCGGCGAGCACCACGACCTGGTGGTGGACCTGCACGGCCGGGCCTCCACCGCCATGGCGCGGCGGCTGCTGCCGCTGCTGGAGCCGTACCTGCCGCTGTTCGTGGAGGAGGCGGTGCTGCCCGAGCACTCGCGCAACCTGGCCGCGCTCGCCGTGAGCACCTCGATCCCGCTCGCGACCGGCGAGCGGTTGTTCTCGCGGTGGGACTTCCGCGAGGTCATCGGGCACGGCATCGCCGTGGCCCAACCGGACGTGAGCCACGCCGGCGGAATCTCGGAGGTCCGCCGGATCGCCGCCATGGCCGAGACCTACGACGTGACCATGGCCCCGCACTGCCCGCTCGGCCCCGTCTCCCTGGCCGCCAGCCTGCAACTGGCCTTCGCCATCCCCAACTTCCTCATCCAGGAGCAGAGCGTCGGCATCCACTACAACGAGGGCAACGACGTCCTGGACTATCTCGTCGATCCCGCCCCACTGACCTTCCCCGGCGGGTACGCCACCCGCACCACCCGCCCCGGCCTCGGCATCGAGATCGACGAGGCCGAGGTGGAGCGGATGGCACGGCAGGGTCACCGCTGGCGCAGCCCACTGTGGCGGCACGCCGACGGCTCCTTCGCCGAGTGGTGACGGCGTCGGTCCTGAACGGCAGGTCTCGGCGTCCACGAGCCGGACTTCGCCGTCGTGGCGGACGCGTTCGCCGGAGATCCCCCGCCCGCGCCTGGCTCCAGCTGACGATGCTGCGGATGCTGCCGTTCATGCCCGGCGCCCGCAACGTCATAGCGAAGATCATGCAACCGGTCCGGCAGGCCGCCAACGCCCTCACCCTCAAGCCGTACGCCGGCACTCTCCGAGACCGTCGTCCACCGCGACGTCCTCCGGCTCAAGCTGCAGCCCCGACGCCGTCGCCTGCAGGTCGAGCAGAATGGCGAAGTCCTCGTCCACCCGGCCCGTGCCGACGCTGGCCTGGACGAGCTGGGCGGTGAGGGCGGTGACCGGCATCGGCACGTCCAGCGCGCGGGCGGCGGCGAGCCCCAGGTCGAAGTCCTTGCGCAACAACGGCGGTGTGAACGTCGGCGTGTAGTCCAGGTGCATAAACCGCCTGCTCGTGGCCCTCGACAGGACCTTCGCCGGCCGGCGTCGGGAATGTCGGCGAGATCAGCCGGCGGGCCTGCCGAACCAGCGGGACAGGTGGTCGTCCAGGTCCCGCTGGTCGTCGCCGATCCACGCCACGTGGCCGTCGGGGCGGAGCAGGACGCACGGAGCATCCAGCGCCGCCGTGGCGTCCGCCAGGTGATCGACCCGGTCCGACCAGCCGCCGGCGGTCAGCCGTCCGGTGCGGTCGAGCACCAGACCGCGGCCGCGACGCAGCAGGCCGTAGAGGTGGCCGTCCTTCACGTCGATGTCACCCAGGCGGCGGCCGAGCAGGTCGGGGCCTTCGCCGAAGTCGTAGCGCACGTCGATCGCGGCGATCTTCCCGACCAGACGGCGGTTGACCTCGTCGATGTCCATCAGCTCGGCGACCAGCCTGCGCACGGCCCGCGCGCCCGGCTCGGCGGACGTCAGTTCCGTCTGGGCGCGGGTGTTGTCCAGCACGTCCTCGGCGACCGGACGGCGTTCGGCCTGGTAGGTGTCCAGCAGGGTGTCCGGCGCCCAGCCGCGGATCTGCGCGGCCAGTTTCCAGCCGAGGTTGAAGGCGTCCTGAACGCCAAGGTTGAGGCCCTGTCCGCCGATGGGCGGGTGGATGTGCGCCGCGTCGCCGGCCAGCAGCACCCGCCCGGCCCGATAACGTTCGGCCAGCCGGGTGGCGTCCCCGAAGCGGGACAGCCAGCGGGGGGAGTGGACGCCGAAGTCGGTTCCGGCGAGGGCGCGCAACTGCCGCCGGAACTCCTCGAGGGTGGGCGGTTCCGCGCGGTCGCTGAGGACCTCCTCGGCGGGGACCACGACGCTGTAGACGCCTCCGCCGAAAGGGCGGAGCCAGAAGCGCTGATGGGTCTCGCGCAGCTCGGCCGTCCTGGCGGCGATCTCCTCCTGCGGGACACCCACTTCCATCTCGCCCATCAGCGTGTCGTTGCGCGAGGGCTCACCGGGGAAGCCGACGCCGAGCAGTTTGCGGACCGTGCTGCGCCCGCCGTCACAGCCGACGAGATAGCGCGCGCGCACCCGTTCCCCGCCGGCCAGCTCGACGGTCACGCCTTCGTCGTCCTGGTCGAGACCGGTGACCGCGCGACCGCGCCGGACCTGCGCGCCGAGTTCGGTGGCGCGTTCCTCCAGCAGGCGTTCGACGACCGGCTGCGGCATGCCGAGCAGGTAGGCGTACGCGGAATCCAGGCCCTTGGGCGCGGGTTTGGCGATGCCGGCGAAGACGCCGGCGGCCGGACGCCGTCTCCCGTGCGGGAGAAGGCGGTCCAGCAGCCCGCGCATCGCCATCAGTTCGAGGCTGCGGACGTGCAGGCTGACGATGCGGACGAACGACTTGGGCTCGGTCTCCTTCTCCAGGACGAGGACCCGTACGTCGTGCAGCCGCAGTTCGGCGGCCAGCGTCGCGCCGGTCGGCCCGCACCCGGCGATGATCACGTCGAAGGCGGGGAGCTGCGAAGAGCGCATGTGGTGTTGCCTTTCGGGAGTGCCCTGTCGGCGGCGCTCCCGGCGACACCTACGTCAGTCGCCGGCCGTGACGGAGAAGGGGGAGCACCCACGTCGATGTGTCGTTCATGGGTCTCACCTCCTCGGGCGGTGTCACGGTCGCCTGCAAGCTACAAGCCCGCACATCACCCCGTCCAACCCTTTTCCGGCTGTGACGATCAGGCAGGGCCGATGGCCGCGGCCTCGCCCGCCGGGGACAGCCGTCCGCGCCGGTCCAGCCGTCTGACCGCCCCCGCCGACATCAGCCCCGCGACGGCCAGCAGCAGCCAGGGCAGACCGTCCAGCCGCGAGGCGCGGGCCGCGTCGATGAGGACGCCGGACAGCAGGTTCCCCACCATGATCCCGAGGCCGGACAACAGGTTGTACAGACCGTAGTAGGTGCCGATCAGCCGGTCTCCCGCCATGTCGGCGATGGTGGCCATCTCGAACGGGAAGGCGACCAGCGTGCCCGCCGTGAGCAGGACGGTACAGCCGGCGACGGGAAGCATCGCCCACCCCGCCGGCAGCCGCAGCCCCGCCGTGGCGGCCAGGGGGAGGAACGCGATGCCCATGAGCGCCAGTCCACGGCTGATGGCCTGGCCGCGGCTCCAACGCTTCGAGCACCACGCGGTCAGCCGCACCTGCCCGGCGATGCCGAGCAGCGCCGAGATCACGTACATGGCCGTCACGCCGGCCTCGCCGCCGCCCGAGCGCTGCACCTCCAGCGGCAGAGCCAGATACGTCTGGTACGACAGCGCGCACGAGGCGATCATCGCCGCGGCGAAGGAGACGAAGGCCCGGTCGCCGAACGCCTGCCGCCAGTCCCGCAGCACCGGCTGCCGGTCGGCGGCCGGAGCCCGGCGGGCCGGCAGGCACAGGCCCTGGAGGACCGTCAGGACCGCGAAGATCGCCGCCGCCGACAGGCACACCGCGGTGAACCCGGTGGTGAGCAGGACGACGCCGACGACCGGCCCGAGCAGGATGCCCGCCTGGTAGAACACGTTGAAGACGGCGAACGCCGCCACCTTGCGCTCACCGGCCGCGCCGGCCAGGTAGGCGCGGGCCGCCGGGTTGAACAGCGCGCCGGCGAAGCCGGTCACGACGGCGGCCACGATGAGCAGCGGCAGCGAGGTGGTCAGCCCGAACAGGGCGAACCCGGCGGTACGCAGCGCGCACCCCGCCATGATCACGGGTTTGTGGCCGAGCCGGTCGGCCAGCGTCCCGCCGATCAGGAACATGCCCTGCTGACTCAGGTTCCGCAGCCCCAGGACCAGCCCGATCGTCCAGGCCGCCAGCCCGGCCCCGGCCGAGAGGTACTGGGCGAGGTAGGGCATGAGCATGAAGAAGCCGAGGTTGATGCCCGCCTGGTTGATCTGCAGGAGCTGGATCGGCCGCTCGAAGGAACGGAACTCGCGCAGCGTGCCCCTCATCGGGCGCCCGCCAGCGGGTCGGTCACGGTGGCGCAGCGCGTCCAGCGGTGCACCTCGCGCTCGGACGGCGCCGCCAGTGTGTCCGGCTCGTCGGCGGGGACGGCGGCAAGCAGGCCGTGAGCACGGCAGTAGTCGTCGTCGAAGACGGTGTCCCAGTACCGCCACGGCCCGTCAGGGAAGATCGCGACGATGGTCTCCTCCGGCCTGGTCCGGGCCAGCCAGCGGGCCACCAGGCTGACCGCGCCGGTGCTCCAGCCGCCCGAGACGTAGTGCCGGGCGGCCAGCCGGCGGCAGGCCCACACCGCTTCGGCGGGGCTGACCCAGTGCACCTCGCTGAAGGCGTCGTAGGCGACGTTGCGCGGATGGATGCTGGAGCCGAGGCCGCGCATCAGCCGGGTCCGTGCCGGCTGGCCGAAGATGGTGGAGCCGATCGTGTCGACGCCGACGAGCTTCAGCCGCGGGAAGTGCCGGCGCAGCACGGCGTGGATGCCGGCGCTGTGCCCGCCGGTGCCGACCGAGCACACCAGCGTGTCGATGCGGGGAAGCCGGCCGAGCAGCTCGTGCGCCAGTCCCGCGTAGGCGTCGACGTTGTCGGGGTTGTTGTACTGGTCCGGGCAGTACGAGCCGGGGCTGTCGGCCAGGAGCCGCTGGACCCGCTCCCGGCGGGCCTGCTGCCACCCGCCGGTCGGATGCGGCTCGGTCACGATCTCCAGCCGGGCCCCGTAGGAGGCGAGCAGCCGGCGCATCAGCGGCTCCATGCCGGGGTCGCCCACCAGCACGACCGGATGGCCGAAGACGATGCCGGCCAGCGCCAGGCCGAGCCCCAGAGTCCCGCTGGTCGACTCGACGACGGTGGCCCCCGGCTGGAGGTCTTCCCTGGCCAGGGCCCGGCGCACCATGTGGAGGGCGGGCCGGTCCTTGATGCCGCCCGGGTTGAACCCTTCGAGCTTGGCCCAGAATCCCGCGCCCTCGGCTGCCGGGATGTAGGCCAGCGGCGTGTTGCCGACGGTGAGGGAGAGGGAGGAACAGCCGGCGGGCGGCACCTCGTACGGGCGTGCGAAAGCAGCTGGTGACGACATGAATTTTTTCCCCGAAGTGAATGCGCGTATCTCACGGCATGAAGCGATGGACGACGAGAAAGCGTCGTCCGCCCTACAGGCGCATCACACAGAGGTTTCCCGGAGCGGGAAGGGCCGCACGGCCGCTGCCGCACGGTCCGGACGCCGCCTCGACGAGAGCCCGCGCCGCGGTCACCGGCAGGGCCGCCTGCGGCAGCAGGAGGATGGGCGCGGCGGCCGAGCCGATCGCCGAGCAGTCCTGCTCGGTTCCGTGCTGGTGGCGGGGCGGCAGGTTCCGGTGCAGGCACGGCTGCCGGTAGGCGGTGCCCGCGCTCTCCACCGCTGTGCCGTGGCTGACGCCTTCCGCGCGTTCGACGGCCGCGCACGCGCCCCCGTGGGCGAACACCGTGCCGACGACCGAGACGATCACGAGCAGCACATGCGCCGCCAGCCGGCGGGCGCGGGACGTGGCCGGACGGCGGGAACGGGCTGGTCGGACGGCGTGCATCACCGGTGATGATGCCCATGCGGCGCCGGGGCGCGCCCGGGGAACGGCCAAGGTTCCCGTAAAACTCGCCTGAAGGATTGCGGCCTGGCGCGGTAATGACCGGTGACCGCACACACCAGGAAAGGCCCCCATGAACGAGATCGTCACCACGCCGTCCGACCCCGGCCCGCGACGGCGTGCCAGAGGTTGACGGGCAGCCGAGCACGAACCGGAACCCCTCTGGACACCGATGTCGTTCGCCTCCCCGTTGTTCCTGTGGCTCTTCATGCCGGCCACACTCCTGACCTTCTGGGCGCTCCCGAGCCGTCACCGCAACGCGGTGGTCGCCGCGGCCAGCCTGCTCTTCTACACCTGGGGCGCCGGGCCGCACACCCTGCTCCTGCTGTCGGCCATCGCCGTCAACTACGGGGCCGGCCTGGCGCTGGACTCGGCGCGGCTACGGGGTCGGCCCCGGGCCCGCCGCGGCGTGCTCCTGGCGGCCGCCGGCTGGAACGTCGCGATGCTGGCGGTGTGGAAGTACGCCGGTTTCGCCACCGAGCAGATCGACGCCCTGACGGCCGCGCTGGGTCTGGGCCACAGCCCGATCGTGACCCTGGCGCTGCCGATCGGGATCTCGTTCTTCACCTTCCACCACCTGTCGTACGTGGTGGACGTCTACCGCGGCAGCACGCCGGCCCAGCGAAGCCCCGTCCGGTTCATCACCTACATCGCGATGTTCCCGCAGCTCGTGGCGGGACCGATCGTCCGCTACCACGAGATCGCCGAACAACTCGGCGACACCCGCAGGGACCGCCTCGGCGACCTCGCCGCCGGCTTCCCCCGCTTCGCCCTGGGCCTGGCCAAGAAGGTGATCGTCGCCGACTCGCTCGCCTCCGTCGCGGACGCCGCGTTCGCGCAGGCCGGCGGGGCGGTCAACACGCCGACGGCGTGGCTGGGAGCGTCGGCCTTCGCCCTGCAGATCTACTTCGACTTCTCCGGCTACTCCGACATGGCCGTCGGCCTGGGCCTGATGTTCGGGTTCCGGCTGCCCGAGAACTTCGACCGGCCGTACTCGGCGTACTCCGTCACCGACTTCTGGCGGCGCTGGCACATGTCGCTGTCGCGCTGGTTCCGTGACTACGTCTACATCCCGCTCGGCGGCAACCGGGGCGGCGCGCCGCGGACCTACCGCAACCTGCTGATCATCTTCGTGCTCTGCGGCTTCTGGCACGGGGCCGACTGGACCTTCCTGGTGTGGGGCCTGTACCACGGCGCCCTGCTGGTGGTCGAACGGCTGCTCGGCTGGGATCGTCCGCCGGGCGCCGTCTGGGCCCTGGCGCTGCGCCGCGCCGCGACACTCCTGCTGGTGGTGGTCGGCTGGGTGTTCTTCCGCGCGGAGAGCATGACGCAGGCGTGGGGCATGCTGCGGGCGATGTTCACCTGGCGGCCGGGCGAGCTCGACGAGTTCGTCGCCTGGGCGGCCAACCACCAGCGGACGGCCGTCTTCGCGCTGGCGCTGGCCGTGGTGGCGCTGCCGGCCTCGCGGGCGCTCGGGCCGCTGATCCAGACGGGCCGCGGGACGGCGGCGCGGCTGGCGCGCGCCGCGGTGACGTGGGTGGCCGCCCCCTACGCCGCGGTGCTGGTCGCCGCCGGCACGTTCAGCCCTTTCCTGTACTACCAGTTCTGATGGGGACACCTTCTGATGGGGACACCGATGACCCTCGTACGGAGCCGGGCCCGATCGGCGGCGCTCGCGGCGGCGCTGTTCTTCTGCGGTCCCGCGCTGGCGTTCGCCGCGGGCGAGCGGGCGGTGGAGATCGAGAACCGCAGGCTGCCGGAGTTCCCGGCGCTGTCGCGCGGCTGGGCGGTCGTGCCGGAGGTGGAGGCGTGGGCGTCGGCTCACCTGCCGTTGCGGCAGCACGCCGTCCGCGCCAACGCCGCCCTGTCGGAGCTGCTGTTCAAGGAGGCCCCGTCGTACGGCACGGCGGGGGCCCCGGGCTATCCTCGCGTGATCGAGGGGCGTGACGGCTGGCTCTACTTCGGCGACGACGTGACCGAGGCGTGCCGGCCGCGCTGGTCCATCACCGAGACCTTATGGCGGGTGCGCCGCCTGGCCGAGATCGTACAGAGGTCCGGAAGGCGGTTCCTGTTCACCGTGGCTCCCGACAAGACCACCGTGCATCCTGACCGGCTGCCGGAACGCTTCCCTGGCCAGTCCTGCCTCCGCCGGCGCAAGCAGGAGTTCTGGGCCGCGCTCCGGGCCGCCGATCTGCCCGGGTTCGTCGATCTCCGGGACCGGTTGGAGCGGGCGCAGCGCGAGTCAGGCACGCCCGCGTACTGGCGGACCGACAGCCACTGGACCGAGCACTCCGCCGGCCTCTACGGCGCGGAACTCGCCCGGGCACTCCAGCCGGGCCTGTCCCGGGACACCCGGCTGGTCAGGACCGGGCAGGCGCCGCGGAACGGCGACCTGGGCGGGCTGCTGGGCATCCCCGTCGAGGAGGACATCGACCGGTGGCGGCTGGTCCGCGACGGCGTGCGCCGGGTCCGGCAGGACGATCGCGACCTGCCCGTGTCGTTCCGCACCGTCCACCGGTCGGACCAGGCGCCGCTCTACCAGCCCCGGACGCTGCTCATCGGCGACTCGTTCACGCGCAACTCGCTGCCGTGGGTGCTGCCGTACTTCGCCGACCTCACCTATCTGCGCAGCGACGCGCCGGCCAGGACGGGGCTGGACCAGCTCGTGGAGAAGGTCGCCGAGAGTGACACGGTGGTGTTCGAGATCGTGGAGCGGTATCTCGTCGGCGGGCACGCCGAGATGCTGGACGACGCCGTGCTCGCCGCCCTCGACGAAGCGCTCTCAACACTCCCGTGAAGAATTTCGGCCTGGCGTGGCAATGACCGGGTGACCGCGTACGCCAGGAAAGGTCGCATGCATGACAATCCCTCGCGAAGCTGTCGAGGTCGACGACGCGCGCCTCATCGAGAGGTCGCTCGACGAGCCCGAGATCTTCGCCACGCTGTTCGACCGGCACGCGCCGCTCCTGCATCGCTACGTGACCAGGCGCCTCGGGCCCAGCGAGGCGGAGGACGTCGTGGCCGACACCTTTCTGGCCGCCTTCCAGCACCGCGGACGCTATGACCGGCGGCGCTCCGATGCCCGGCCGTGGCTGTACGGCATCGCCTCCAACCTGATCGGCCGCCGGCGGCGTACCGAGATGAGCCTCTACCGCGCCTACGTCCGCAGCGGCGTGCACCCGGCGGAGCGGTCCGGGTTCCCGGTCGAGGACGGCGCCGACACCCTGGCCGTCAACCGGCCGCTGGCGCTGGCCCTGATGAAGCTCGCCCCGGCCGACCGCGACGTGCTGCTGCTCGTCGCCTGGGCCGAACTGAGCTACCAGGAGGTGGCCGACGCGCTGGCCATCCCGCCGGGGACGGTCGCCTCGCGCCTCAACCGGGCCCGTCTCCGGATCCGTCAAGCCCTGAGCCGACAAGGAGAATGACCGTGACTCCTCCGCCCCCAAAAGAGGGCGGCTTCTTGCTAAGCCGCTGCGGCTTCGCGAAGGGCAAGCCCTGCCCTCAGAATGTTGATCGCCGCGTTGACGTCGGCGTGCGCGGTGTGACCGCACGCCCTACAGGCGAACTCGGCTTGGGTGACGCGGTTGTCTTTCGCCAGGTGCCCGCACCGGGCGCACGTGCGGGAGGTGTTGCGAGGGTCCACGGAGATCAGCTCTCGACCGGCGCTTTCAGCCTTGTGCGCGAGGATGCCCAGGAACACCCCCCAACCCGCGTCCAGGATGCTCTTGTTCAATCCGGCCTTGGCCGCCGCGCGATTGGGCAGGTAGCCGCCTTCCCCGTCCGGTTTCGGGGCTGGGCTCCTGGTCATGTCCGCGATCCGCAGGTCCTCGTGCACGATCACGTCGTAGTCGCGGATCAGCGCGTTCGCGGCCTTGTGCGCGCCGTCGAGCCGTTGACGCCGGACCTTGCCGTGCAGGGCCGCGACGCGGGCGACCGCCTTACGGCGGCGTCTGGACCCGCGCTTGTTACGGGCGAGGTCCCGCTGAGCGGCCGCCAGCTTCCCGGCGGACGCCTCAAGGTGTCGCGGGTTGCCGACCTGCTCGCCGTCCGAGGTGGTCAACAACGACGCCACGCCCATGTCCACGCCGACGACCGCACCCGTGGCGGGCAGGATCTCGGCGGGCACGTCGTCGCACGACAAGACGACGTACCAGCGGGAGCCTTCCCGCTTCACGCTGATCGTCTTCACCCGGCCCCGCACCGGGCGGTGCCGGTGCACGCGGACCTGCCCGACGCCTTGAAGACGGACGAACGTGGCGGAAGGGTGCTCGGGCTGGGAGTCCCACCGGCAGCCGTCGCCGTCCTTGGGCCACTCAACCGTGTCGAACCAGCCCCGGCCCTTGAAACGCGGGAAGCCCGGAGTGCGACCGGCCTTGACGCGGCCGAAGAACGCACCGAACGCCTTGTCCAGGCGGCGCAGGGTGGCCTGCTGGGAGGAGAACGACCAGCGCGCCCGATCGGGGTCGCCGGCGCGGATCTCCTTGAGCTGGGCGGACTGGTCGCCGTACCGGATCGACACCCTGGACCGCCTGTACGCCTCGCGCCGCTCCTCAAGCGCCGCGTTGTACAGGACGCGGTGGTCGTCCAGGCACGCGGTGAGCGCCGCCTGCTGGTGCGCGGTCGGACGCATGAGGAACTTGTAAGACCTACGCACGGCCACCCGCCTTGGGCGCCCGCTCATACCGCGTCCCGACGATGTGACGCCGCACCGTCTTTGCGGACACGGCGCCGGCGGTGGCCACGAAGCAGGACCGCGACCACAGCGTGGGCAACCGGGAACGCAGGTGACCGAACCCGGCACGCAGGTGGTGCGAGGTGAACCCCTTGAACTGGCTCGCCGCACCGGGGGAGGTGCGCACCTGACGAGTCACACGATCATATCCAGCGTCACATATCCAGTACGTGATGAACGGAGATCTCTGATGCCCGAATCTGGCGGGTCACTGCACGCTCGGGCCTTGGCGGCCCTCCCGCTCCCGATTCCCCCGACGGCTGAAACCGCCGGTCCACTCTGGAGGTACTGATGGACGCGCTGAAGGCCATGTGGCAGGACGTCCCCCCGGCCTCCCCGCAGGAACTCGCCGGAGCACGGCAGCGGCTGCTCCGCCGGATGCGTCCCCGGCGACGTGTCGTCACCGGCCCACGGCTGCTGGTCGCGGCCGGTGTCGCGGCGGGACTCGCCGTCACCCCGCTGATCAGCGGCACCGGGACCTCCGCCTACGCGGTGGCCAAGAGCCCGGACGGCACGGTCACGGTCACCGTCAACGAACTGCGCGACCCCTCGGGGCTGGAGGCCAAGCTGGCGGAGGCGGGCGTCAAGGCCGACGTGACCTTCCTGGGCCCGGACGGGCGGTGCGCGGCCCCTCGGTTCGTCAGCGTGGACCGGGCCTACGACGGGGCGCCGGCCGCGGACGCGGCCGAGATGCGTTCACTCGTGAAGGAGTCGCGCTCGTTCAAGGCCACCCAGGTGACGTCCGTCCGGACGATCCAGATCTCCCCGCGGTACATCAAGCCCGGTGAGACGCTGGTGGTGGAGTTCCGCGACAACCGGAACCCGCACGTGCCCTGGCGGCTCGGCGCCTGGCTGGCCCAGGCGGGCACCCCCGTGCAGCCCTGCACACCCGGATGACCCCCGGCCCCGCCGAGACGGCGGGGCTCAGGTGCGGCCGGAGTCGCCGCCCATGCCGCCGGCCTGCGCGCTCCTGGCGGTCTGGTGCTGCCCGCGGCCGATCTGGTCCAGCTCGGCGAGGTCCTCGCCGGAGAGGGAGAGCCCGGCGCCGGCGACGTTCTCGCGCAGGTGCGCCACGGACGAGGTGCCGGGGATGAGCAGGATGTTGGGCGAGCGGTGCAGCAGCCAGGCCAGGGCGACCGACATCGGCGTGCTGTCCAGCCGGGCGGCCACGGCCGTGAGCGCCGAGGACTGCAGGGGGCTGAAGCCGCCGAGGGGGAAGAAGGGCACGTAGGCGATGTCCTGCCGGGCGAGCTCGTCGATCAGCTCGTCGTCCTGGCGGTGGGCGAGGTTGTACATGTTCTGCACGCACACGATCGGCGCGATCGAGCGGGCCTCGGCGACCTGCCCGGCCGTCGCGTTGCTGACACCGAGGTGCCGGACCAGGCCCTGCCGCTGGAGTTCGACGAGCGTCTCGAACGGCTCGGCGAGCGAGCCGGGCCGCGGGCCCCGGGCGTCGCCGAGCCGGAGGTTGACCACGTCCAGCGTGTCGAGGCCGAGAGCTTCGAGGTTGTCGAGGACGGCGCGGCGCACGTCCTCGGGCCGCCGGGCGGGGGGCCAGCCGCCCTGCTCGTCGCGGATCGCGCCGACCTTGGTCACGATGTGCAGCGTCTCGGGGTACGGGTGCAGCGCCTCGCGGATCAGCCGGTTGGTGACGCGCGGCCCGTAGGCGTCGCTGGTGTCGATGTGGGTGATGCCGAGGCCGACGGCCTCGCGCAGGACGGCGAGCGCGCCGTCGTGGTCGGCCGGCGGGCCCATCACCCCGGGGCCGGCGAGCTGCATGGCGCCGTAGCCGAACCGGGTGACGGTCAGGTCGCCCAGGGTCCAGGTGCCGCCGGGAAGCGAGGTGGGGAACGTGCTCATGTCTCTGCCTTCTGGTGTCGAAAGAGGGTGGTGCCTGACGGCTCCTTGCTTCAGCATGGTGGGGTAGCTTCCTGAGAGGAAGCAGGCACTCCGAAGTGCGTAGGTCACCCACGGGTTGGAGGAGCGGGCGATGGCGACGACGACGGCGGCCCAGCAGCGAGCGCAGGCCAAGGCGGAGTACGACGCCTTCCTGGCGGCCTGCCCGAGCCGTCAGCTGCTCGACCGGATCTCCGACAAGTGGGTCGCCCTGATCCTGGCCGCGCTCGGCAGCGGCGGCTCGGCCCGGCCGGACGCGGACTGCGCGGGCGAGCCCCGGGCGATGCGGTACTCGGAGCTGTCCCGGCTGCTGGCCGGCGTCAGCCAGAAGATGCTCACGCAGACGCTGCGCTCCCTGGAGCGGGACGGTCTCCTCACGCGCACGGTGAAGCCGACGGTGCCGGTCACGGTCTCGTACGAGCTGACCGGCCTCGGCCTGTCCCTGCACCACCTGATGCGCGGCCTCAAGTCCTGGGCCGAGACGCACATGGACGACGTGCTCGCCCACCGCGAGACCTACGACCAGCGGGACGCCGGATGATCAGGACGGCGCGGACCTCTCGGCCAGCGCGTCGCGTTGCGCGGGGCTCAGGCGGTCGGGTCTCGGGGCGACGGCGTACGCGCCGCGCCCGTCCCGCTCCACGGCGAGCGGGTCGGAAAGGGACGGACGGCGGCTGATCGCGTCGAGGGCGGCCGCCGCCCGCCGTGCGGGCCAGCCCAGCGCGGCGGCGAGGTCGTCCACGGTGAGCGGCCGGGCGGCGTGCACCAGCGCGGCCACCACGGTGAGCGCGTCGCCCGCGACGGCGTCGGTGAGGCCGCCGCCGTCCATCTGCTCGCTGATCCAGGCGAAGAACCCCGCCATCCGGCCCAGCCGGGCGGCGGCGGGCGTGCCGGGGCCGAGGATGTCGATCCCGCGCCGCGCGGCCGCCGCGACCTCGGCGTGTGCGCCGGTGTCTGCCACGAGGGCCCGGAGCCAGACGTCGTCGTCGACGACGTAACGCTCGCGGCGGCCGGCGTCCTGGCTGCGCCGGACCAGCCCCATCGCCGCGAGGTAGGCGACGGCCTTGGACACCGACGCCGGGCTGACGTGGAGGCCGCGGACGAGATCGGCGGACGTCAGGCTCCCGGATCCGGCGGTGAGCAGGCAGACGAACACGCGGGCGGGCATCCGGGGGAGACCCGTCCCGACCAGCAGCGTCGCGAACTCCTCGACGAAGGCGCGTACGGACTCGGCCGGCCCGTCGTCGCCCGGAGGCTCCGCGGCCGGGACCGGTCCGCGCCGCCGGGCGCGCCGCCCGGCGGTCTGCTGGGCGCGGTCGGCGAGGTAGCCGCCGGGCGAGCTGTTGCGGGCCACTTCGCGGCTGACCGTGGAGGTGGGCCTGCCGAGCCGCCTGGCGATCTCGGCGTAGCCGAGCCCCTCGGCCAGCCAGCTCGCGATCTGACGGCGGTCGTCGTGGGTCAGCCTGCCTCCGGGCATCGGACCGCCCTCCTGTCGGTGCGTTCACCCACAGTACATTGCAACGAGCGTTCGCGGCGAATTGCATTCATCGACAATACTGTTGCAACGATTCGCGCGACATTCCCTTGTAGAAGCCCTTTTTTGACGGCTTTTCGTTGACGCTTCTGGAAACGCAACGTAGCCTTTTCCCGCCCGGAAAAGAATCGACAGAATGAGGCGGCCCTCATGGTGACAGCGTTGGACGTGCCCCGGACGCGGGCGCGCGTCTCCGAACTGCTGGCGGAGTACCGGATCCCGAGCGCCGTGATCGGCGTCCTCAGCGGCGGCCAGGTCACCGACTTCGCGGTCGGCGTCAAGAACGTCTCCACGGGCGAGCCCGCGACGACCGGCACCGTCTACCAGTGCGGCTCGGTGTCCAAGACCTGGACCGCGCTCGCCTTCATGCAACTCGTCGACGAGGGGAAGGTCGCCCTGGACGAGCCGGTGCGGACCTACCTGCCCGGGTTCCGGGTCGCCGACCCCGGCGTCAGCGCCCGGGTGACCTGCCGTCATCTCCTCAACCACACCAGCGGCATCGAGGAGAGCTACGGCGACCCGGGCGAGGACGACGACGTGTACGAGCGCATGGTGGCGAACATCGCCGGCGCCGCCCAGGTCCACCCCCTGGGCCACACCCACGGCTACAGCGCGGCCCTCGGCTACGCGATCCTCGCCCGTGTCATGGAGGTGATCGACGGCAGGCGGTGGGACGACATCATGAGGGATCGCCTGTTCGGCCCCCTGGGGCTGACCTCGACGACCACCCGCCGCGAGCACGTGGACGAGAGCCGCGCCGCGACCGGGCACCTGGTCCGGTCCCTCGACGAAGGGCCGGTCCCGTCGCCGCTGGGTCACCTGCCGCGCGCCTTCGGCCCCGGCGGCAACGTCAACACGACCGCCCGGGAACTGCTCACGCTGGCGTACGTCTTCCTCAACGAGGGAAGGGCCCCGGACGGCACCAGGATCGTCTCGCCCGGCGTGATCCGCGAGATGACGGGGTCGCGGGTGCCGATGCCCGAGCCGTACATGTTCGGGCCGGCGTGGGCGCTCGGCCTCGTCGTGTGCGACTGGCACGGTCAGACCGTCTACGCCCACGACGGCAGCGCGGTCAGCCAGAGCGCCCGCCTGCGGATCCTGCCGGAGCCGGGCCTCGCCGTGACGATGCTGACGAACGCCGGGCCGTGCGACGGCCTCTACCGGAAGGTGTTCGGCGAGATCCTGGCCGGCCTCGGCACGGTCACGGTCCCCGGCCTGCCGGAGCCCGATCCGGCCCTCGTCCTCGACCTGTCCAGGTACGAGGGGGTCTACGAACGCCCCGGCGCCCGCTTCGAGGTGACGTCCGAGGGCGGGACGCTCCACCTCGGATCCACGCTGAACCCCGTGGAGGCGCGGCTGCTCGGCAAGCCGGAACAGCTCGACCACGAGCTGCTGCCGATCAGCGAGACGCATTTCCTGATGCCGCCCGCCGACCCGGCCGAGGATCCCCAGACCGTCGCGATCTACGATTTCGAGCACGGCGCCGCCCGCTATCTCCATCTCAACGCCCGGGTGCATCCGAGAGCCGACGAGGAGGGCGCCACGGTGCACGTCATGGTCGTCTCCAGGATTTCCGACCTCGACGGGTTCTGGGGCTCGCTGAAACAGGCGTACGGCCGGCTTCCCCGGGGCGCCAGGTGGACGATGGCGGTGGCGAGCGCCGACGGGACGCAGGCGGTGAACGTCATCGTCCACGACTCGCTCGACGGCGTCAGGAGCTTCTTCGAGGAGCACGCCGGCCCCTTCGCCACGACGGACTACTTCGAGGCCGACGCGGTCAACGCGGTCGGCCTCCCGGCGACGTAGCCGTACCTCGCCCCGCCGTTCCGTGCCGCAGCAGCCACAGTCCGGTGACGAGGAGCCAGAGGGTCAGGGGATTCGCCGCCACCCGTTCCATGCCGCCGGAGCCGAGCCCGAGGTCGATGCCGACCAGCAGCAGGACCGTCGCCGCCAGCCCGGCCGCCCCGCAGGCCACCGAGAAGCGCGACAGCCAAGGGGCCGAGCGCGTGGTCGCGACGCCGAGCGCGACCATCGCCGCGTTCTGCGCCACGAAGCCGATGAGCGCGGGAACGCTGTGCAGGGCGAGGTCGGCGTTCTCCGGCACCAGGCCGACCACGATCACACCCGCTCCGGACACCGCCAGCAGGACCAGGCCGGCGGTGGCCGACCTCCTCGCCGGCCACGCCCGGCGGGTGAGCACGGCTCCGGCGACGACCAGCAGCCCGTACGCGACGAACGAGCCGTTCATCAGCCAGTGCAGCGGCGAGCACACCTGGAGCGTCGAGCCGTCGATCTGCTCGAACGGCCCGCACGCGGTGTTGCCCAGGTCGCTGATGGCGTTGCGGGCGAAACTGTAGGGGCTCGGCCAGGCGGCCGCCACCAGTAACTCGACGACGAGGTTGTGCAGCGCCGCGATCCAGCAGACGGCGCCGATCCGGACACCCCGCCTTGCGGCTGACTCGTTCATGCTCCTGCTCCGAGAGCTCGCGATCGATGCTCCTGACCCGCTGATCGCTTCCCCCGCCGCGCGGGTCCAACCGCGCGCTCCGGCACATCCCGGTGATCGCCGATTACACTCCGGAACGGCATCCGCCCCGATCAGAGGAAGACGACCTGATCATGTTCCCTGACACGCCCGTGACCTCCGCCGCCCTGTCCGTGGCGACCCGCTTCTGCTCGCCCGCGCTGCTCAACCACTGCGTCCGTTCGTACCTGTGGGGAGTCATGTACGGCGGCGCCCACGGGATCGCGTTCGACGACGAGCTGTTCTGCGTCGCGGCGCTGCTGCACGACATCGGCCTGACGGACGCCTTCGACAGCCACCGGCTGCCGTTCGAGGACGCCGGGGGCCGGCTGGCCTGGGTCTTCGCCGTGGCCGCCGGCTGGCCGCAGGAACGGGCCGCGCGAGCCCACGAGATCATCGTGCTGCACATGCGCGACGACGTCCCGGCGGCCGACGACCCCGAGGCGCATCTGCTGCAGGTCGCGACGAGCTGGGAGGTCGTGGGCCGGCACGCGGAGGAGTTCCCCGCGCGGGCCAGGGCGGACGTGCTCACCCGCTACCCGCGCCTGGGCTTCGGCGCGGAGTTCCTCGGCTGTTTCGAGGACCAGGCCAGGCGCAAGCCGGACAGCGCCGCCGCCGCGTCGGTGCGCAGGAACGTCGCCGGCAAGATCGCCGCCAATCCGCTGGAGACGCACCAGGGCTGACCACGGCGCTCAGGCGGTGTCGCCGCCGTCGGCGAGCAGCGTGCTGCCGGTCATGAACGCCGACAGGTCCGAGGCGCAGAACAGGGCGACGTTCACGCCCGCCGCGGCAGCCATCGCCAGGTTCCCCTCCGTGGGGACGAAGCTCGGCGCCACCCCCCAGCACCCGGATGCCCATCGGGGCCAGTTCGAGAGCCGGCTCGCGGGTGAGGCCGCGGGCGGCGTGCTTGGAGCCGACGTACGCGGCCAGGCCGGGCGCGCTGCCCCGAAACCCCGCCGTGGAGACGATGTTCACGATGACGCCGCCCCTGCGGCCGTCCGGGCGCGGTGCCGCCATGCGCCGCGCGGCCTCGCGCGCGCCGACGAAGACGCCGCGGGCGTTCACGGCGAACACCTGGTCCCACGTCTCCTCGCTCATCTCCAGCAGGGGGACGGCGGGGAAGATGCCGGCGTTGTTCACCCAGATCTCCAGGCCGCCGAGCTCGGTCACGGCGCGGTCGGCCGGTGACGACCGCGCGCCGTCCGCGCAGGGAGACGAGTTCGGCCAGGGATTTGCCGGACACATCGGCAGTGGACATGGGGGTTCTCCTTCGATGATCGAAAGGGGGATGCTCAGCTCCCGTTGGCGCTGACGCGGTAGTGGGCATTCACCAGCGGCCAGATGGCCGCGGCCATCGTCGCCGGGGGCCGGGAGCAGCCCTGCTCCAGCCAGTCGACGGCGACCCCGATGAGCGCGCCCGCGGTGAACGAGGCGGTCACGTCGTGCGGGACCCGTTCCGGCCAGCCGTCGGCGTCGGCGTGCGTCAGGCGGTCGTGGATGACCGCGGCGACGCGGCCGCGGATGTGGCCGGCCACCCGGGCGCTGCCCCGCGGGCCCAGCAGGGCGCGGTACAGCCCCGCGTGCCCGGCCAATCGGTCGAAGAACGCCGTCAGCGACTCGATCGCCTCCCGGGCCAGGTCCGCCGAGTCGAGCGCCGGGCCGGGCAGGGAGTCGATCAGGTCGTCGATCATCGCGGTGCAGGCGTCCTCGGCCAGCTCTTGCACGTCACGGTAGTGGTCGTAGAAGGCCGAGCGGCTCACGCCCGCGCTCCCTGCCACGTCCGAGACGCTGATCCGGGCCAGGTCGCGCTCCTCGGCCAGCTCGATCAGCGCACGGGCCAGGGCCGACCGCGTACGGCGCACGCGCGGGTCGCCGGGCGCGGCTGCGGGGGTGTCTCTGGTGGCCACGGCGCGCCGTCCTCACGAAAAGCTACATCAGATCCCCGCGGCGACCTTGAGGAGGACGACACCGCCGATGATGGCGGCGAACGAGCCCAGCTTGGCGGGCGTGATCTTCTCCTTGTAGATGAGGGCGCCGAGGATGACGGTGCCGATGGAGCCGATGCCCGTCCAGATGGTGTAGCCGACGCCGACGTCCAGCGTCTTGAGCGCCAGGCTGAGGGTGAAGATGCCGCCGGCGGCCGACAGCAGTGTGAAGACCGACGGCCACAGGCGGGTGAAGCCCTGGGTGGCGTTGGTGCCGAGGGCGAAGCCGATCTCGAAGACGATCGCGATGGAGAGGTAGATCCAGGCCATGATGACGGTTCCTTCGCAAAAGGGGGTGATGGTGGTCAGGCGGCGGGGGAGAGACGGTCGGAGAGCTTGAGTCCCAGCACGCCGCCGATGATGAGCACGAAGGCCAGCGCCTTCCAGGGGGTGATCTGCTCGCCGAAGATCACGGCTCCCAGCACGACCGTGCCGACCGAGCCGATGCCGGTCCAGACGGTGTAGCCGACGCCGACGTCCAGCGTCTTCAGCGCCAGGCTCAGGAAGAAGATCCCGCCGGCCGCGGCCGCGGCCGTGAGCAGGGACGGTCCGAGCCGGGTGAACCCTTCGGTGGCGTTGGTCGCCAGGGCGAAGACGACTTCGAAGACGGCGGCGATGAGCAGGTGGATCCAGGCCATCAAGGACTCCTGTTTGTATGTACGTGCAAATGATTGGGTCGGACAGGATGTTGCATGTACATATATGTTTCTGTCAAGCCGGTCTCCTGAACCGAGAGGTCCCATGCCTGCCACCACCACCCCTGCACCCGTCCCCGACGTCACCGCCGCCTGGCAGCGCGTACTCCTGCTGCACGCCCGCGTGGAGAGCAGGCTCGCCACCGCCCTGCAGCGCCGGCACGGCATCGGCCTGTCGGAGTTCCGCGCGCTCGGCCACCTCGCCGCCTCACCCACGAGCGAGCTGCGCATGCAGGAGCTGGCCGACAAGGTCGGGCTCAACCAGAGCTCGGTGACCCGCCTGGTGGCGCGGCTGAACGCGGCCGGCTTCGCCTACCGGGATCTGTGCCCGGACGACCGGCGCGGCGTCTACACGGTCCTCACCGAGACGGGCCGGGCCCGGCACGCCGAGGCCGGCCGTACGTACGAGGAGACGCTGCAGGCCGCCCTGGAGGAGGCCGCGCAGGCGGACCCACGGCTCGCCGCCGCCCTGTCGGCATTGGGCGCCACCCCTTGAGAGCCTGATCCATCTCGAGGCCGGCGCGCACCTGATCGGGGAGCAGGGCCTGGCCGCGCTCACCCTGGAGGCGGTCGCCGCCCGTGCCGGGTGCTCGGTGCACAGCCTGTACGGCGTCTTCGGCGGCCGGGACGAGCTGCTGCGCGCGATCTTCGAGACCTACAGCCCTCTCCTGGACGTGGAGAAGGTGGTCGCGGGCCCGCGCGCCGACCTGGACGAGACGGTCCGCGCGACCTACCGGCTCATGGACGAGACGGTCCGCGCGACCTACCGGCTCATGGCCGAGGCGCTCACGCGCGAGCCTCGGGTGATGCCGGCCATGCTCGCCGAGGCGCTGGCCCGCCCTGACGAGCCCGCCCTGCAGGGACTGCTGCAGCACTTCGCCCCCCGCATGCTCGCCGGGCTCGGCCAGTGGCTCACCGACGAGATGGAGGCGGGACGCATCCGCCGCCTGCCGCTGCCGTTGCTGATCCAGCAGATGATCGCCCCGGCCCTGATGCACTTCGTGTCGCGCCCGGCCGCCGAGACGGTCTTCGAGCTGCCCGGCGTGGAGGAGACCTGCGAGGTCTTCGCCGCGGCCTTCCTGAACGCCGCCGCCGTGCGCCTGCTGCTCGGCGTCATCGACTGGAGTCCCTGCTCGGCCTGGCCGGGCTCGGCGTGGGCGCCGCCGTGATGATGTTCGTCGGCAACCCGCTGTCCGGCATGGCCGGGCCCTACTGGCTGCCCGCCGGCTGGGCCGCCCTCGGCCAGCTCCAGCCCCCGGGCGCCTCGGGCAGCCTGGTGCGCGCGCTCAGCTTCTTCGACGGCACCGGAGCGGGCGCACCCGCCCTCACCCTGGGCCTGTGGGTGCTGGCGGGGCTGCTGCTCATCCTCGTCGCCGACCGCCGCGCCGCGCGCGGCCCGCGCCCGGAGGCCCAGCCGGCCGCGGCCTGACCGCCGCGCCCGGCCGCGCTCAGCCGTTCTCGGGCCGGTCCGCCTGGAGCCGCCGCCACTTGGCCATCGACCGTTCGATCTCCTCGCGCATGAACGCGAAGAACCGGCCGGTCTCCTCCAGGCGCCGCCCGGCGGGGGAGGCGGGGTCCAGGAGCTTGACGCCGTCCTCGGCGCCGGCCTGCACCTGGACCAGCACCGGGACGGACTGGCTGATGAAGTGGCTCCAGGTGTGCTCGTGGATGCGGCAGAAGTCGTGCCGGCTGCCGGGCTCGCGCCCGCGCTCGACCAGGCGCACCTGCACCAGGTATTTGACCGCCCCCGAGATCGCCGACGCGCCGACCCCCAGCTGTCCGGCCAGCTCGGCCGCCGACAGCCTGCCGGAGTCGGTGACCAGCAGCGCGGCGTACACGCGCGCCGCCATCCGTGGCATGCCGGACTCGACCAGGATCTGCGCGAACCGTTCCCTGAAGTCCGCGACGGCGTCCTCGCCCGCTCGCGTCACCGCCGCTCCTTCCGCTCACCGTGGAGATCACAGTCTACGATATTTCGAGAACTTCAAGAATTTCGTGAAATAGGAGTAGCGTCGTTGTCGTGACGGACATCGGACTCCTCGGAGTGCAGAAAACCCTCACTCCCGTCCTCAAGGCCAAAGCACTCGACAACCGGCTGCCGGACCCGATCCTCGGCGACACCTACGCCGAGCGGGTGATGCGCCGCCTCGACCCCGGCTACGACCGGGGCAGGTTCGGCACCAGCCAGCTGGGCCTGGTCGCCGTGGTCCGCTCCCGCGCCCACGACGACTGGGCCCGCGGCTTCCTCGCCGATCACCCCGACGCGGTGGTCCTGCACCTGGGCTGCGGCCTCGACGCCCGCGCCCACCGGCTCGACCCGCCCCCCACCGTCGACTGGTACGACCTGGACCACCCCGCCGTGATCGAGCTGCGCCGGCGGCTCCTGCCGGCGCGTGACCACTGCACGCTGATCGGCTCCGACGTCACCGACCTGACCTGGCTGGAGCGCGTCCCTCGCGGCCGGCCGGTGCTGATGGTCGCCGAGGGGCTGGTGCCGTACCTGCCGGAGGCCGACGTCCGGCGGCTCCTGACGGGCGTCGTCGACGCCTTCCCCGAAGGCCAGATCCAGCTCGACACGGTGCCGGTATGGGCGTGGCGCTTCTCCCGGTGGGACCCCACGCTGCGCAGGTACGACGCCCGGTTCCACTGCGGCTTCGACGTCCCGGCCGCGCTGGCCGCGTGGCACCCGCGGCTGGAGTACGTCGACGAGGCGCCGATGTACGACGCGCCGGTCCTGATGGCCAAGGCCCCCGCCGGGGTCCGCCGCGTGTACCGCCTCCTGAACCTGCTGCCGGGCATGAGACGCTCCACCCGCATCGTGCGCTTCCGCTTCCGCGAGACGCCGGCCTGACCGACAGGCCGCCAGGGAGGAGACCTCGACGGGGGCGCCCATCCAGGCGGCCCCGAACACCGGCATGGCCAGGATCCACGCCGCCGCGATGCCCACGGCGATCTGCACCATGACGGGCGAGGCCGGCGTCACCCGCGGCGCCGGCCCGGACGGGCGCGGAACGCCAGTACTCCGTGCTACTGTATAGCGGTACTCGGTGGTACGAAGTAGCGGGAGCGGCATGCGATGGACGACCTGACGGAGATGCTGAAGGGCACGCTCGAAGGCTGCGTGCTGGAGATCATCGCCAGCGAGGAGACCTACGGCTACGCCATCACCCGCCGCCTGAACGAGCTCGGCTTCACCGACGTCGTCGAGGGGACGGTGTACACCATCCTGCTGCGGCTGGAGAAGAACGGCCTCGTCCACGTGACGAAACGACCGTCCGGGGTGGGCCCCCCGCGCAAGTTCTACGCCCTCAACGACGCAGGACGTAAGGAACTCGCGACGTTCTGGGCGAAATGGGAGTACGTCTCCTCACGCATCGACAAGCTCAAGGAGGGCGGCAGATGAACTTCTGGGAGACCATCACCGGCAGCGATCTCACCAGGCAATTCAAGGCGTTCGAGGCCCGGGCCGAGGCGTTGCCGGCCGACCACCGGGCGGCCTGGGAACAGATCAAGGGCCATCTTTGGCTCTACGGCGACTTCACCGGCCGCAACCTGATGCCGATCCTCGACGGCGCGCTCGGGCTGCTGGAGGAGACGGCGGCCGACGGCCAGGGCATCCACGAGGTGCTGGGCGACGACATCGCGGGCTTCTGCGCGGCGCTGGCCGGCGGGGAAGGCGCCCGCACCTACCGCGACCGCTGGCGCGCGCAGCTGAACAGGAACGTCGCGCGGAAACTGAACCGGCTGGGAGGCTGACGTGAGCATCCGGGACATCATCGAGGGCAAGAAGCAGTGGCGGGCTCACATGGCGCGCGTCAAGGCGCTCCCGCCCGACTACGAGATCGTCTACAAGGAGATCCAGCGCTACTACTTCAAGGTCGGGCCGGTCGGGCTGGTCGAGGGGCCCCTGCTCCCGGGGCTCCTCGACTTCTTCGAGGAGGGCGCCGCGACCGGCAAGGGAGTCCTGGAACTCATCGGCGACGACGTCGCCGCCTTCGCCGACGACCTGATCAAGGACTCGCGCACCTACGCGGACATCTACCAGGAGTCCCGCCCGCCGGCCTGACCTTCCGCCGCGCCGTGTCGTCGTACGGGAAAGACCCATACCCGAGGGACGGGGAGACGATGACCACGCGAGACGAGATCAGCAAGCGCATCGACACGCTGGTGCGAGGGATCGAGGCCAAGGACCTGGGGGCCCTGGAACGGATCTACGCGCCCGGCGTCGTCTCCTTCGACGTCGAACCGCCGCTGCGGCACGTGGGCGTGGAGGCGAAGATGCGGAACTGGGCGAAGGTGTTCGCACTGTTCGAGCGGGTGACGTACGAGCTGCGTGACCTGACGCTCACCGTTGACGAGAACGTCGCGTTCGGGTACGGCCTGGGCCGGCTCAGCGGCACGCTGCGGAGCGGGGCGGCGACGGACGGGATGTGGGTCCGGGCCACCTTCTGCCTGGAGAGGATCGGCGGCGAGTGGCTGATCGCGCACGACCAGGCCTCGGTGCCGTTCGACCTCGCTACCGGCAGGGGAGTGACCGACCTCCAGCCCTGACGGCCGGGCTCAACCCGGCAAACTTAGCCCTTGCGCTAACTGTTGCCGGGCTGCCACACTTAGCCGTGTGGCACAGTATTCGGCTCAGCTGGACGACGTGTTCATCGCCCTCGCCGACCCGACCCGGCGCGCCGTCGTCCGGCGCCTCGGCAGCGGGCCGGCGAGCGTCGGCGACCTCGCCGGCGACTTCCCGATGACCCTCCCGTCGTTCATGAAGCACGTACGGACCCTCGAAGCCAGCGGGCTCATCCGCACCGTGAAAGCGGGCCGGGTGCGTACGTGCACGCTCAACCGCGAACGGCTCGCCCTCCTCGACGACTGGCTCGCCGAGCAGCGCCGCGTCTGGGAGCGACACACCGACCGGCTGGAGCGGCTCGTCACCGACCCCAAGGAGAACCCGTCATGAATCCCGACCTCGACCTCGCCCTGGAGCGCGTCATCCGCGCCCCGCGCGCGACCGTGTGGGCCGCCTGGACCGACCCGGCCGCGCTCGCCCGGTGGTGGGTCCCAGCCCCGGCCCGATGCCGGGTGGACCGGCTCGACCTGCGGCCCGGCGGCGGGTTCGTCACCCGGTTGAGCGACGACGGCGGCGCGTTCGTCCCGCACATGGACGCCTGCTTCCTGGCCGTCGACGACCTCGAACGGATCGCGTTCACCAACGCGATCGACAGCGACTGGCGCCCCGCCGCCCCCGACCCGATCGCGATGACCGCCACGATCACGTTCGGCGAGCACCCCCAAGGCACCGACTACCGGGTGCTCGTCCGGCACGGCGACCCGCAGGCGCGCGAACTGCACGCGAAGATCGGTTTCGCCGACGGCTGGGGTTCGGTGACCGGACAACTGGCGGCCTTCTGCGAGAGGCCGGCGTCCTGATGGAGATCGCCCTCACCGAGTTCGTCACGCTCGACGGGGTCAGCCAGGGCCCCGGCTCGCCGGACGAGGACACCAGCGACGGTTTCACCCGCGGCGGCTGGCTCGTCCCTCACCTGGACGCGACCTTCGTCCAGCGTGCCGGCGCGTGGCTCGACCGCGCCGACGGGCTGCTGCTCGGCCGGCGTACCTATGAGGCGTTCGCCCGCGACTGGCCGAAGATCACCGACCCCGCCGACCCGTTCGCCGGGCGGATGAACACCCTGCCGAAGTACGTCGTGTCCAGCACCCTCACCGAGGGGACCTGGAACCCTGCCACCGTGCTCCGGGGCGACGCGGTCCGCGCGGTCGCCGAGCTGAAGGCGCGGCCAGGACGCGAGCTCCAGATCCATGGCAGCGCCCGGCTGGGCGACGCCCTGCTGGCCGCCGGGCTGGTCGACACGCTGCGGCTGGTGATCGCGCCCACCGTGCTGCGCTCCGGGCGGCGCCTCATGACCGGCCGGGGCGACACGTCCGGCCTGCGCCTGGTCAGCCACGAGGCCACCCAGAACGGCCTGCTCCTGCTGGAGTACCGGACGACAGGCCAGGCGTCCCAGGGCGCCTACGAAGGCGTCGCCGCCTTCGTCTGACCGGCTCGTCCCGCTCAGGGAAGAGCCTCGCGGGCCTCAGCCGAGGCTGCCGAGCGCGGCGGCGGCCCGGCCGCGCTCGTCCTCGTCGCCGGTCTCGACGGCGATCGCCAGCGCCAGCCGGTGCCGCTGCGCGGCCTCGCCGTCGCGGCCCATGGCCCGCAACGTCTCGCCGGTCGCGTTGAGGACGCTCGCCTCGCCGTACCTGTGCCCGGTCGACCGGAAGATCTCGAGCGCCTGCTCCAGGTGCCGCAGGGACTCCTCGAACCTCGCCTGGCCGCACAGGGCGGTGCCGAGGTTGCTCAGCGCGGTCGCCTCCCCGTCACGGTGCTCGATCTCGCGGAACAGGCTCAGCGCCTCGCGCAGTCTCTCGACGGCGAGCGCGTCCTGGCCCAGCGAGCTGTAGATCTGGCCGAGGTTGCACAGGGCGATGGCCTGCCCGGAACGCTCGCCGAGCGTGGCGAAGATGTCGTGCGCGGCCAGCAGGTGCCGCGCCGCCTCGGCGTGCCCGCCGATCGACTCCTCCAGGTTGCCCAGGTTGGTCAGCGCCGCGGCCTGGCCGAAGGCGTCGTCGATCTCGCGGTAGAGCGCGACGGCCTCGCGGTGCCGGGCGGCCGAGGAGGCGAACGCGCCGAGCCGTTCCTCGATGATGCCCAGGTTGGACAGCGAGCGGGCCTGGCCGTGGCGGTTGCCGACGCGCCGGCACAGCTCCAGCGCCTCGCCCAGCTCGTCGACGGCCTCGGCGTAGCGGCCGAGCAGCCGCAGGACGACCCCGGTGTTGGTCCGCAGGTGCGCCTCGCCCTGCGCGTCTCCCATCTGCCGCGCGGCCGCGACGGCGCACTCGTAGATCGACAGGGCCTCGGTGCCGTGCCCCGCCTCCAGGTAGCGGTGCAACGCGGCGGCGAGGGTGACCGCCCGCTCGGGCCGTCCCTGCCGGACCGCGAACTGGCAGATCGTGCCGAACGACGCCAGCTCGCCGTCCAGCCACGCCAGTGCCGCGTCCGGCGAGAGGGTGACGCCGCTGGGCTTGAGCGCGAGCCCGGCGTGCCGCCGGCTCTCGCTCCATCCGGGGTAGAGGGTGTCGCTCGCCTCGACGGCGGTGCCGCAGTAGTGCTCCAGCAGCCGGTCCACGGCCGCCTGCCGCTCGGCCTCGCCGTCCACGGCGAGGCTCATCTCGGCGGCGTACGCGCGCAGCAGGTCGTGGAACCCGTAGCGCCCCAAGGCGTCGCAGCGCAGCAGGTGCGCCGAGGCGAGCCGGTGCAGGAGCCGGGCCGCGCCGATCTCGTCGACGTCCGACAGCGCCGCCACGCAGGCGAGCGTGGAGTGCGGCGCCGGGTTCAGGCTGAGCAGCCGGAACAGGCGCTGCGCCTCCGCGTCGAGCAGCCGGTACGAGCAGCCGAAGACGTGCCGGATCGCCGCTCCGCCGCCCGGGTCGAGCAGATCCAGCGGTCCGGCCCGGTGCAGCCGCGTCACCACGCCGGCCAGCGGCAGGTGCGCCTGCGCCCCGGCGTACTCGGCGGCCAGGCGCAGCGCCAGCGGCAGGCGGGCGCAGATGGTGGCGAGCGAGTCGACGCTGCCGGGATCGGCGCCCGCCCGCTCGCCCAGCAGCCGGCGCAGCAGGTGGACGGCGTCGGCGCGGGGCAGCAGGTCCAGTTCGACGCGGTGCGCGCCGTGCAGGGCGACCAGGGCGGCCAGCCGGTCCCGGCTGGTGATCACCACGAGGGTGTCGTGGGTGCCGGGCAGCAGCGGCCGTACCTGGTCGGCCGAGGCCGCGTTGTCGAGCAGTACGAGCAGCCTGCGGCCGTCGGTCTCGGTGCGCCAGCGCGCGGCCCGTGACTCGGTGTCGGCCGGGATGTCCTGATCGGACACGCCGACGGCGGTCAGCAGCCGGCCCAGCGCCTCGTGCGGGGACAGCGCGTGCTCGGCGTCGTCGCCGCGCAGGTCGAGGTGGATGCGCCCGTCGGGGAACAGTTCGCGGTTGTGGTGACCCCAGTGGACGGCGAGCGCCGTCTTGCCGACGCCCGCGGTGCCGCAGACGATCACGATGCCGGGTGGGCGGCGGGCGTTGGCGGCGTCGAGCAGGGCCAGTTCGCCGGCGCGTCCGGTGAAGTCCGGCACCGGCGCGGGGAGCTGCCGCGGAACTCTCGGCGCGCCGCGGCTTTCCTGTTCGTCGAGCAGGTGCCGGTAGGCGCGCCGGAGCTCCGCGCCCGGCTCCACGCCCAGTTCCTCGGCCAGCACGAGGCGGGTGGCCTCGTACCGCTCGAAGGCGATCGCCCGCTGGCCCGTCGCCTGGTAGGCGCGGATCAGCGTGGCCTGCACCGCCTCGTCGAGCGGGTTCGCCGCGCCCTGCACCGCCAGCGCGGCGACGACCTCGGCGGCGTTGCCCGCCCGCAGCATCAGGTTCCAGTAGGACAGCTGCGCGCGGCGGCGCTCGGCCTTGACGCCCCATACCTTGGGGTGGCCTTCGAGCGCCGGCACGTCGCACAGGGGGTCGTCGTCCTCCCACAGCCGCAGCGCCTCACGGAGGAGCGCGGCCGCCCGCGCCGGGTCGCCGCCGGTCGCGGCCCGCTGCGCGGCCGTCACCGTACGCCGGAAGCGCAGCAGGTCGAGCGCGTCCTCCGGCAGGCGCAGCAGGTAGCCGTCGCCGACGGTGGAGAGCACGCCCTCCTGGTCGCGGGGGCTGCGCCGCGGGTCGAGCAGGCGGCGCAGGTGCTTGGTGTGGGTGTGCAGCACGTTGACCGCGCTCGACGGCGGCCGTTCGCCCCACAGCGACTCGATCAGCTCCCGGCGGGTGGTCAGCCGTCCGGCGTTGAGCGCCAGGACCCCCAGCATCAGACGGCGGGCGGGTGGCCCGGCATCGACCTCGCGATCGTCGTGCCACACCCGCAGGCGGCCGAGCACCTGGACGACCAGCACCGCCACAGTGTTCATCAAACGTCCAGAGCCTGTCCAGAGGCCGGCGTTTCCCTTCGCCCAGCGTCTCTTTTACGAAGGGAGTAACCCGTGGTCAAATGGAAAGCGGGGATCGCGAGCGTCGCCTTAGGGATGTTGTCCCTGCTCGTCCCCGCCACCTCGGCGACGGCGGCACCGGACAAACCCACGCCCCAGCCCGCCGTCACGCAGGAGTGCGGCACCGACCTCAAGCAGGAGGCGGCGGCGCTCGCCGCGGACGGGAAGTCCGGCACCGCCACCTGCGTCCGCAAGCAGCCGAGGAAAGCCGGCGAGGCCAAGAAGACCCCCAAGTCCGAGGCCGGGCTCGCCGCCGCCGACATCTGCGGCGGGAGCTCCACGGTGACCAGGACGGCCCACTGCGTGATCGAGGACGGCATCCTGCTCATCTTCACGGTGCCCAACGGGGTCGTCATCGGCTCGATCCAGTACACCGTCTCCAGCCTGACGACCCTCGACTACAGTTCGCTGCGCTGGACCCAGTCGTGGCACTACCAGGCCAACTCCGTCGCCGGCCCGGCGATCCCCGCGGTGCTCGACAGTTTCGTCTACGCCGAGCCGCAGTGCCTCGCCAGCTGCACGGTGTCCAGCAGCGGGCTGGTCGGCGGGTCAGCGCTTCCCGGCCGGGTCCACTCCACGACCACGTACTTCCACAGTCCGCCAGGCGGCTACACGTGGGGTGCGCACGGGGGGATGAGGTACTGGTTCGCCAACGCGGCGTGGGTCAACCCGACGACGATCGCCTCGATCACGGCGCCGGCGGTGCACCGCTGCGACGACGCGCTGACCGGTTACCCGTCGGGGTGCGTCTACGACTCGGTCCGTCCGGTGCACGACGTCCTGTCGTCCCGCTATCCGTCGTACGCCCGCCACCTCCAGCTCGCCATCAACCATTTCCGGATGCCGAGCATCCTGACCAGGACCCAGAACCAGACCCTGATGGACAACAACTACAACACGGCCTGCCCGCCGGGGTACCCCAAGCCCACGACTCCGGGGACCTGGTCGTGTGACGAGTACCCGTTCAAGTCCACCTACAACGGCGCGTACTCCCAGCCCTACGGCCGCACCATCCTCATCATCAACTGGAACACCGGGGCCGGGTTCAGCTGCAACGCCAACTGGCTGCCCGTCCGCGCCGCCAACGACTCCGGCGGCTACAGCTCCTGCCTGATCCCCTTGGCGGAGAACACCCTCGGCGGAGCCGACCTCGGCGCCTTCTACTACAAGTCGCGGGTGCTGGACGGGGACCAGTTCCAGGTCCGCGTCATCTGACCGGCTGCGGGCGGCCTGCCGGGCAGGTCGCCCGTTCGTACGCGCCGGCCGGTTCGGCGTCCGGCCCTACGGGCAGGCATGACGGTGAGGGGTTGGGAGCACCGCCATGAGCAAGAACATCACGTACCGCAGGATCTACGAGGAAGCCTCGCCCGAGGACGGCAGGCGGGTGCTCGTGGACCGCGTCTGGCCGCGCGGCATGCGCAAGGACGACGCGCACCTGGACGAGTGGCTGCGCGACGTGGCGCCGTCGAGCGAACTGCGGAAGTGGTACGGCCACGAGCCCGGCCGTTTCCCCGAGTTCCGCCGCCGCTACCTGGACGAGCTGCGTGACGACGGACATCAGCCGGCCGCCGATCATCTGCGGGAGCTGGCGTCCCACGACCGGCTCACGCTGCTGACGGCGACCAAGGACGTGGACCACAGCCAGGCCGCCGTCCTCGCCGAGTGGCTGTCGGAGAAGCAGTGACACGGCAGACTCGTCCCATGCAGAAGATGTCCCTTGACGCCAAGGCCCGCGAGCACCTCGAACGCGCGGCCGCCTCTTCCACCGGCCGCAGCGCGGAAACCGTCTACGGCGGTCACGAGCACCTGTTGCGGCAGACCCTCATCACGCTGCGCGCCGGCACCTGTCTGGCCGAGCACGAGAACCCCGGCGAGGCGACGGTGCTCGTGCTGCGCGGCCGGGTGCGGCTGGCCAGCGGCGACGACTCGTGGGAGGGCAGGACCGGGGATCTCCTCGTCGTCCCGTCCGCCCGGCACAGCCTCGAAGCCGTCGAGGACACCGCCGCCCTCCTGACGGTCGTCAAAACGCCCTGACCTGCCGTCACTCGCGCGGCCGTCGGCGGCGAGGGCCCGCGGGGAGCGGACGGCGACGGACAGCTCGCCGCGCTCCTCGCGGAGGACGGGGCCAAGGCGTGCTGGGTCCGGCTATGCGCTGCGTGTATACCTCTGGTGTATAGTCGGCGGCCATGACCGTCCCCTTGGCCCTCCTCGGCCTCCTGGACCGCGAGCCCAGTTACGGCTACGACCTCAAGCGCGCCTACGACACCTACTTCGGCAGGGGCAAGCCGCTCCCCTTCGGGCAGGTCTACTCGACGCTCGCCCGCCTGGCCCGCGACGGCAAGGTCACGGCCGGCCGCAGCGAGCCCGGCGAGGGCCCCGACCGCAAGCGCTACTCCGTCACCCCGCTCGGCAAGCAGGAGGTGGAGGCGTGGCTGACCGAACCGGTGGCGGCGGAGCCGTTCCTGCAGACGGTGCTGTTCACGAAGGTCGTGCTGGCGCTGATGCTGGGCCATGACGCGCAGCGCTACCTCGACCTCCAGCGCGCCACCCACATGCGGCGCATGCGCGAGCTGTCGGAGGTCAAACGCGGCGGCGTCCTGGTGGACACCCTGCTGGCCGACCACGCCCTGTTCCACCTCGAAGCCGACCTGCGCTGGATCGACGTGACCAGCGCCCGGCTGGGCGCGCTGGCGGAAACGGTGCGCGGCGCATGACCATCGACGCCCGTCCCGCGCCGGGCCCGCTGCTGGAGGCCCGCTCGGTCAGCCGTTCCTACGGCCGGACGCCGGCGCTGCGCGAGGCGAGCCTGTCGGTGACGGCGGGGGAGATCCTGGCGATCATGGGGCCGTCCGGCTCCGGCAAGTCCACGCTGCTGCACTGCCTGGCCGGCATCTTCACGCCCGACGCGGGCGAGGTCTGGTTCGACGGCGGCAGGCTGGACACCCTGAGCGACGCCGGCCGGTCGCGGCTGCGCCGCACCGCGTTCGGCTTCGTCTTCCAGTTCGGCCAGCTCGTGCCCGAGCTCACCGCGGCCGACAACGTCGCCCTGCCGCTGCTGCTCGGCAGGACCGGCCGCAGGCAGGCCTACCAGCGGGCGCGCGGCTGGCTGGACCGGCTGGAGCTGGACGGCCTCGGCGGACGACGCACCGGCGAGCTGTCGGGAGGGCAGGCCCAGCGGGTCGCGATCGCCCGCGCGCTCGTCACCCGGCCCAAGGTGATCTTCGCGGACGAGCCCACCGGCGCGCTCGACTCGCTCGCCGGCGAGAAGGTCATGGACCTGCTCGTGGGCCTGGCCCGCCAGGAGGGCGCCACCGTGATCGTGGTGACCCACGACTCCCGCGTCGCCGCCTGCGCCGACCGGGAGGTCATCGTACGCGACGGCAAGGTCACCGACCCCTACGCCGGCGAGGTCCTGCGATGACGTTATGGCTGGGCCTGCGGCTGTCGCTGCGCGGCGGCCGCGAGGCGGCCGTCCGGCTGGCCCTCGTCAGCGCCGCCGTCGCGATGGGGGTGACGGTGCTGCTGTCCACGGTGGCCCTGTTCAACGCCTTCCGGGCCACCGCGGACCGCCCCTGCTGGGAGTGCACGACCGGCTCCGCGCCGGCGGGCTGGGCGCTGGGCGCCACCCCGGGCGCCGTCCTGTGGAACCACCGCGTGGACACCTACGCCGGCCGCCCGATCAAGCGGCTCGACGTCGCCTTCCTCGACCCCGGCGGGCCCGCGCCGACCGTGCCCGGCCTGCCGGCGCTGCCCGAGGCGGGACGGCACTACGTCTCGCCCGCGCTCGCCGAGCTGATGGCCGGCGTGCCGCGCGAGCAGCTCGCCGGCCGTTTCCCCGGCGTCCGCGCCGGCCTCGTCGGGCGGGCGGCGCTGTCCGGCCCCGACGACCTGGTCGCCGTCGTCGGCCGGACCCCCGGCGAGCTGGCCGGCATGGCGGGCACCGTGGCCGTCGACACCGTGGCCACGACCCCGGCCGCGGACGACACCACGGCCCTGTACGAGCACGGGTTCGGCATCGCCGCCGTCGGCCTGCTCGTGCCGCTGCTCGTGCTCATCGGCACCGCGACGCGCCTGGCCGCCGCCCGCCGCGAGGCCCGCTTCGCCGCCGTCAGGCTGGCCGGCGCCACCGCGCGCCAGATCAACGCGATCGCCTCGGTGGACGCGGCGCTCGGCGCGCTGCTGGGCGCGCTCGCCGGCATCGCGCTGTTCCAGGCGGTACGGCCCGCGCTGGCCGGCGTCGCCGTCACCGGCTCGCGCTTCTTCCCCGACGTGATCGCGCCGACCGCGCCGCAGTACGCGGCCGTGGTCGTGCTGGTGCCGCTCGCCGCGGTGGCCGCCGCCCTGTGGTCGCTGCGCCGGGTGCGGATCACCCCGCTCGGCGCGGCCCGCAGGACGCGGGCCTCCGCCCCGGGATGGTGGCGGGCGCTGCCGCTCGCGGCCGGGCTGGCGCTGTTCGCGGGCCCGGCGCTCGCGGGCGGCGGCAGCAAGCCCGACCCGCTGCTCGTCGACGCCGGCCTGGTGCTGATCATGGCCGGTCTGGTGCTGGCCGGGCCGTGGCTGACGATGCTGGCCGCGCGGCTGACCGCCCGCCTCACCCGGGGCGCGGCGACCCTGCTGGCCGCGCGGCGGCTGGCGGCCGACCCGAAGGCGGCCTTCCGTTCGGTCAACGGGATCGTGCTGGCGGTCTTCATCGGCACGGCCGTCGCCGGCATCGTCCCCGCCGTCGTCTCCGGCCAGCGGGCGGCGGGCGGCGGCACGCTGAACGAGGTGATGCGGGCCTCGTTCGGGTACGCCGACGCCGCTCCCGGCCGCCCGCTGCCGCCGGCCGAGGCGGACGCGCTGCTCGCCGAGGTGGGCGCCCATCCGGGCGTCACCGTGCTGCCGATCTACCGCAGGGCCGGGGCGCCGGACCCGCCCGCCGCGCCTCTGCCGTGCGACCCGGCTCCCGGCTGCCGGCTCGACTTCATGCTCGGGCACGTGGTCGCCTGCGACGACCTGGCCCGGTTCCCGGCGCTGGGCGCGTGCGCGGCGGGCGCCCGCGCGGTGAGGGCCGACTTCAACCGGCTGCTGACCAGCGACAACATGCTGTCGGTCGACCGGAACCTGCCGATCGTGGACCCCACCAGCCCGCCCGAGGCCGCCGGCACCGGCTCCGGGCCGCCGGGCCGGCTCTCCCTGGCGGCGGTCCTGATCCGGGCCGGCGACCCGGCCGTCCGTGAGCGGATCCGGACGTCGCTCACCCCGTACCTGGCCGGTGCCGGCAGCTCCGAGACCCCGCTGACGTTCGCCGAGGTCGCCCAGCTCCGCGCGGTGCTGCTGGACCAGGTGGAGCGCGTCGCGCTGGCCATCGTCGCGCTGACCCTGCTGGTGGCGGGCTGCGGCCTGCTGGTGGCGGTCGCCGGGGGCGTGGTGGAGCGCAGGCAGCCGTTCACGCTGCTGCGGCTGTCCGGCACACCGACACGGACCCTGTCCAGGGTGGTGCTGCTGGAGACGGCCGTCCCCGTGCTGCTGGCCGCCCTGGTGGCGGCGGGCGCGGGCTTCGGCGTGGCCGGGCCGCTCATCGACCAGCTCGCGATCAAGAGCGCTCCGGCGGCGCTTCCCGGCGCCGGCTACCTCCTGACCATCGGCGGCGGGCTGGTGGTCGCCCTGCTGATCGTCCTGGCCGGGCTGCCCCTGCTCAAGCGCGTCACCGCGCCCGACAATGCCCGCTTCGAATGAGGACCAGCCGATGATCAGACCAGCTTTACGACGCCCGGCCGCGCTGCTCGCCCCCGTGCTGGCCGCCTCCTTCCTCGTGGCCGCCCCCGCGCGGGCCAGCGCCGCCGAGGGCCGCTACGCCGCCGACATCAGACGCACCGAGTACGGCGTCCCGCACATCTCGGCGAAGGACCACGGCGGTCTCGGCTACGGCTACGGCTACGCCTTCGCCCAGGACAACGTGTGCGTGATGGCCTCATGGGTGCTGACGCTGCGCGGCGAGCGCTCGCGCCACTTCGGCGCCGAGGCGGCCTCCGACGACGTCATGGACCCGATCTCCAACCTGGCCAGCGACGCCTACTACACCTACGTCCGCTCGTCGGACGTGCTGCGCCGCGTGCTCGCCCGCCCCGCCCCGTACGGCCCGAGCGCCGAGCTGCGCGCGCTCGTGGACGGCTACGTCGCCGGCTACAACCGCTACCTGGCCGACACCGGCGTGGCCCGCCTGCCGGACCCGACCTGCCGCGGCAAGGAATGGGTCGGCCCCATCACCGCCTCCGACGTCTGGATGAACCTGCTCGACCTGGGCCGCGTGGCCGGCAGCTCCTCCTTCAAGGAGGCCATCGCCGCCTCCGGGCAGGCCGCGAAGAAGGCGAAGCCGGACGACGGGCAGGACCGGCCAGAGCCGAAGGCGGCCGCCCCCGGCAGCAACGCCTGGGCGCTCGGCCGCGAGGCCACGCGCGCCGGCCACGGCATGCTGCTGGCCGACCCGCACTTCCCCTGGAACGGCAGCCGCCGCTTCTACCAGGTCCACCTGACGATCCCGGGCGTGCTCGACGTGTCGGGCGGCAGCCTGTACGGCACCCCGATGGTGCAGATCGGCCACAACGCGAGCCTGGCCTGGACGCACACCGTCTCCCACGCCCAGCACTTCACCCTGTACCGGCTCACGCTCGCGCCGGGCGGGCGCACCACGTACCTGGTGGACGGCAAGCCCGAGCCGATGGGCCGGCAGGACGTGCAGGTCGTCGTGCGCGAGCCCGGCGGCGTGCCCCGCGAGGTCACCACCGCCGTCCACACCTCCCGCTACGGCCCGGTGCTCGGCATGGACTGGACGGAGACGAACGCGTTCGCGCTGGCCGACGCCAACGCCGCCAACCTGCGTTTCGCCGACGAGTGGCTGGCCCTGGCCGCCGCCCGCGACGTGGCCGCGCTGCGCCGCGCGCAGGCCGCCCACCAGGGCATGCCGTTCGTCTACACGCTGGCCGCCGACGCCGCCGGCCAGGCGTACTTCGCCGACACCTCGGTCGTCCCGCACGTCACCGACGAGCAGGCGAGGCGCTGCCGCGCCGCCGACGACCCCAGGATGCTCGTCCTGGACGGCTCCCGCTCGGCCTGCCTGTGGGGCGCGGACGCCGACGCGGTCGAGCCGGGCATCTTCGGCCCCGCCGCCCAGCCCCGGCTGGCCCGCACCGACTACGTGGCCAACGCCAACGCCGGCCCCTGGCTCACCAACCCCGCAGCCCCGCTCACCGGCTACCCCCGCGTCTACGGCGACACCCGCACCCGGCAGGACCTGCGCACCCGCGTCGGCCTCGACATGATCGCCGAGCGGCTTTCCGGCGGCGACCGGCTCGGCGCCCCCGGCTTCACGCTGGAGACCCTCCAGCGGAGCGCGACCGGCAAACGCAACCTGAGCGCGGAGCTGCTGCGCCCTGAGCTGCTCGCGCTGTGCCGGGCCAAGCCGGTGATGACGGCGAGCGACGGCACGAAGGTCGAGGTACGGCGGGCCTGCGCCACCCTGGCGGCCTGGGACGGGCGGGCCCGCCTCGACAGCCGCGGCGCGATCCTGTGGCGCGAGTTCTTCCTGGGCCTGAACGTCCCCCACCGGCGGCCCGACGGCACACCCGCGCCTCCTGACAGCTGGTGGAAGGTGCCGTTCGACGCCGCGCAGCCGCTCACCACGCCGCGCGGGCTCGACGTCACCCACCCGGCGGTGGAGGGCGCGCTGGCCGACGTCGTACGCAGGTTCACCGCCGCCGGTCTGCCGCTGACGCTCACCCCCGGCCAGGCCCAGCGCTACGGCGCCGTTCCGGTGCCCGGCTGCACCGAGGCGGAGGGCTGCTTCGACCGGATCCGCACCGGCGGCGAACTCGGCGGCCAGGGCCGCTACCCGGACGTCAACACCGGCTCCAGCTTCCTGATGGCGGTGGAGCTGACGCCGGCCGGGCCGCGTACCCGTACGGTGCTGACGTACTCGCTGTCGGCGAATCCGGCCTCGCCGTACCACGCCGACCAGACGGAGCTGTTCTCGCGCGGCGGGTGGGTGACCGAGCGGTTCACCGAGGCCGAGATCGGCGCGTACCCGAAGCTGACGACGACGAGGCTGAGGTCATGAAAAGCGCCGGCGAGCTTGCGGCCGGTCGGCCGCCGGTGGTCCGTGACGCCGCGTTCCGCCGTTCATGATCGATTCTGTTCGCCCCCGCCGAGGCGGGTGGCCAGGAACCGGCCGGCGCGCTCCAGCGCCGCCGCCGCCTCGGCCGATCGGTCGTCGAGCTGGAACACGTGCGGTTGACGCGGGACCACCTCCAGCGTCACGGCGACCTCGTCGGCCCCGGCGCGTCCGGCCAGCCGTACGGCGTCGTCGAGCAGGAGCTCGCTCGAACCGGCCTGGATCAGCAGGGGCGGCAGCCCGGTGAGGTCGGCGAAGACCGGGCTCGCCTCGGGGGCCGCGCCGTCGGCGCCGGCGAGGTACCGCTCGAAGAGCCAGGCGAGGTCGGCCGGAGCGAAGAACGGGTCCACCCCGTCCTTGGAGCGCATGCTCGCGCCGCTGAGGGTCAGATCGACCGCGGGCGAGAACAGGACCGCCGCCGCAGGCATCGGCAGGCCCGCGTCCCTGGCACGGGTCAGGGTGACCACGGCCAGCGCGGCGCCGGCCGAGTCGCCCGCGACCACCAGCCGGCGGGGGTCGACGCCGGAGTCCAGCAGTTCGCGGTAGGCCGCCAGGCAGTCGTCGGGCGCGGCCGGGAACGGGTGCTCGGGCGCGAGCCGGTAGTCGGGCGAGACCGCCCGGCCGTCCAGGTGGCGCAGCAGCGCGGCGGTGACGTGGGCGGTGACCCGCGGTGACCCGACCACGAACCCACCGCCGTGGAGGTACAGCAGGACGTCCTCGCCCGCCGTCCTCCGCAGCTCCAGTGCCGGCCGCCCGCCGAGTGTCGTCGCCGAGGAGTCGACGCCGGCGGGTAAGGGGCGGGTGAACATCGCGGCGAACTGCTCGCGCCGTTCGGCAATACCGGGCATGTCGTCCTCCAGAAAGTAGTCAAGCGGCCTAACAGTCAAGCGACCTTACCATCGCTTCGCCTGATATCGTCAAGCAGCCTGACGAATCCGCCCGGAAAGAGGACCGCACGACCATGACGCCCCGTTCAGGAGCACGGGAGCGGCGACCTGAGCCGAAGCTGCCCCTCCCGACCCTGCTCACCCAGGTCAGGGACATCGCGATCGAGGGACTTCACCGGCGGCTGGCCGACGAAGGGTTCGAGGGGATCCGGTTCGTCCACGGCTCGGTCTTCCGGAACATCGACCCCGAAGGCTCGCGGCTCACCACGCTCGCCGAACGCGCCGGACTCACCAAGCAGGCGATCGGCGAACTCGTCGGCGAACTGGAGGAGCACGGCTACCTCGAACGGGTCGCCGACGAGGCCGACCGCCGTGCCAAGATCATCCGGTTGACCGGCCAGGGCCGGGCGGCCCAGGCCGCGGCCGCCCGGATCCTCGCGGACGCCGAGCAACGATGGTCCCGGCTGCTCGGCGAGGACCAGGTCGCCGTGCTGCGCCGCGCTCTGGAACAGGTCATCGCCCTCGAATCGGCCGGCACCGCGACCCCGTCCTCCCCGCGATGAGCGGACGGACCGGATCTTGTGATCAGCCCAGTCCGGCCATCTGTGAACGAGACAAGGAGATCCCGTGACGCAGCCGCCGGCTGTGGGCCCGCGGCTCATTCCCGGCCTCCTTCGGGCCGGAGCCGTGCTGGCCGCATCCGCGCCGGTCCTGCTGAAGACGTCCGGCGTCACCGCAGCGGAACTGGTCCTCGGGATCTGCGGTGGAATCGAGGGAGCAGGCCCCTCCCTCATGACGGTCACGCCGTGGGGGAACCTGCTCTCGTGGGCCGAGCTGATGTTGCCCGCCGTCCTGGCCTGCCTCCTTCTCGCGGCGCCGCGCCACAGCGTAGCCCTGGGAACAGCGGCGATCTCAGCTGCTCTCATGCTCCGGCTCCCCTCCGAGACCCACCACACCGACAGCGCTGGACACCTCCCTTTCGCACCGCACTGGGCGGCGGTGACGTGGTATGCCGCCGCCCTCATCGCGTTGCTGCTCACCGCGCGTTCGCCCAGCTCCCCGGCCCGACCGGAAGCCGTCTTCTGGGCGCTCGCCATGGCGGCGTCGGCGGTCACGGCCGGATGGGCCTCACTCCGGCCGGCCTCGGGCGCTGCCGGATGGGTCCTCGGCACGAAGCCGGCCGAGGTGCTGTGGAACCATCCGTGGGCATGGTCGTGCAAGGCCGAGGTGGACGGTGTCCTGATCGTCCTGGTGGCCCTGGCGGCAGCGGCGGGCACCGTCGCCACGCATCGGGCACGACGCCACATCACCCTGGCAACGGCCGCGCTCCTCGGCCTGGCCGCACTCCAGCGAGCCATTGAGAATCTCACCCACGGCACCGAGTCCGCGCTCATGATCACCGGCATCCGCTGGAACCTGCTCGTCGCAGCCGCACTCGTTGTCACCACCCTCTACGCGGAACGGCTTCTTCGTTCTCCGGCATCACGCGCACCCGCATAAGCCGTACACGGGCGAGCCAGCACCCTGTGGGCTCGGTGAAGGGTTCGGTCAGTGACGGGCGTCGTTGCGGGCAGTCCAGATCGCCAGGGCGGCGAGCAGGGCGCAGGCACCGCCGAGCCACAGCACGCCCTGGAGGGCGAGCGTGTCGACGATGACGCCGCCGACCAGCGCGCCGAGGCCGATGGACAGGTTGAACACCGCCACCCACAGCGAGGAGGCCGCTTCCACCGCCCGCGGGGCGGACTTGATCATCCAGGTCTGGAGGCCCACGGAACTCGGCACCACCGACGAAACGGTCCGTCAGCAGACCGAGGCCGCCTTCGAGGTCACCCGGCAGGCCCTGCGGTCCGTGCTGGCCGAGGGCCGTGGCCGTGGCGAACTGTCCGCCGGTCTCGACATCGACGACGCCGTGGAGCTGCTGTTCACCACGGTGCTCGGCCTGCGGGTGCGGGAACGCGCCGGCCACGGCACCGAGCGTCTGACCACCGCGATCGATCTCGCGATCCGCGCCCTGGGACCCACGTCCGCGCCACCTGCCTGACAGCACCGGGAGGTGCCAGGAGCGTGTCGCAGTAACGGGGTGATCCCGGTATGCGTGATCCAGCATCCGCCTAACGCCTCACCCATCACCGCGCAGGGGTGAGCCGCGGTCAGAAGGTGGCGATCGGGTTGACCGGGCTGCCGGACGTGCCGGCGAGGCGGACCGGCGCGACGGTGAGGTGGAAGTCCCACTGGCCGAGTTCGGCGGCCGTCGCCGCGCACGCCTCCAGGTCGCAGTTGTCGAGCATCCACAGGCCCATCGCGACGAGGCTCACGGCGTGGACCGGCATCAGCACGTCGTCGTACCCCGACGGCTGAACGTCCTGCGGGGTGTCGGCACCGATCAGCGCGACCTGCCGTTCGTGCAGCCACGGCAGGCAGGAGGCGTGCCAGCCGGCCTGCGTGAAGCCGCCCGCCGGGCCGTTCTCGTGCCGGGCGCGGCCTTGGCCGGTACGCAGGAGCACCGCGTCGCCGGATCGCACCCGCACACCCTGGCGACGTTCGGCCTCCTCGAGATCGTCGGGGCACACGCCCTGCCCCGGCTCCAGCCACGGCACCTCGCGGGCTCCGGCGATGTCCAGCAGGACGCCACGGGTGATGATCCCGTTCGCCGCCGCCGTGACGGCCGCCCACGCCGATCCCGTCGCGGCGTCGACCAGCGCATGCGGGCGCCCGTTGTACATCGTGCCGTCCCAGAAGATATGGCACGGCGAGTCGAGGTGGGTGACGGTGTTGCCGTGGAAGGTGATGGCGAGCCGCTCGGTCGAGAAGCCCCAGCTCCGGTCGTTGCGGAACCCGGGCGCCGGCATGTTCTCGGCGCCCGGCATGTCGGCGGCGCACGGGCACGCGGTCGTCGTCCGCTCCATCTCCTCCGGTACGGCGACCTCCCAGGCGCACGACACGCTCCTGCCGTGACGCACCGCCCGCGCCGCCGCCACCCGGACGTCGCCGGTGATGAGGTTCAGGGTGCCGAGTTCGTCGTCGTCGCCCCACCGTCCCCAGTTCGACAGCGTGTCGAAGTAGGCGAGCACGTCGTCCTGGGTGGGCACCGGCCGCCCTGCCGTCATCAGGTACCTCCGAGGAAACCCCCGCCTTCAGGCGGGGGAGGAATCGGACTCCTGCGAAGCAGGGCAGGAGCAGGCGATACGCCGCCAGGCGGACCGCCGTTGTCTTCTGGGATCGGCCGGTGCGCGGGTGATCTCGCACCTAGGATCGGGGAATGGCGCAGCTGGTGAAGCGGGCCTACAAGTACCGCTTCTACCCGACCCCCGAACAGGCCGAGGAGCTTGTCCGGACGTTCGGCTGCGTGCGCCTGGTCTACAACAAGGCATTGGAGGAGCGGATTCGCGCCTACACCCAGGAAGGCCGCGGCGTCTCCTGCACCGAGTCGTCCGCGACGCTGACCGCCTGGAAGAAGACACCCGAGCTGGCGTTCTTGAACGAGGTGTCGTCGGTGCCGCTGCAGCAGACCCTGCGGCATCTGCAAGCGGCGTTCGCGAACTTCTTCGCCAAACGGGCCAAGCACCCGACGTTCAAGAGCAAGAAGAAGTCGCGGGCGTCGGCCGAGTACACCCGCTCGGCGTTCCGCTGGCGCGACGGCCGGCTCACCCTGGCCAAAATGAACGCGCCGCTGAACATCGTATGGTCGCGCCCGCTGCCCGAGGGAGCCGAGCCGTCCACGGTCACCGTGAGCCGGGACGCGGCCGGGCGGTGGTTCGTGTCCTTGCTGGTGGAGGAGAAGATCGCGCCGTTGCCGCCGGTCGAGCGGTCGATCGGCGTGGACGCCGGCCTCACCGCCCTGCTCACGCTGTCGTGCGGCGAGCAGATCGCCAACCCGCGTCACGAGCGTCGCGAACGGCGCAGACTGGCCAAAGCACAGCGGGCACTGGCCCGCAAACAGAAAGGATCGAACAACCGGGCCAAGGCCCGGCTGCGCGTGGCGAAGATTTATGCCCGGATCGCCGATCGCAGGCGCGACTACCTGCACAAGGTCACCACCCGGCTGGTTCGCGAGAATCAAGTGATCGCCGTGGAGGACCTGGCCGTCCGCAACCTGCTGAAGAATCATGCGCTCGCCCGCGCCATCTCCGATGCCGGTTGGCGGGAGCTGCTGCGCATGCTGGAGTACAAGACGGACTGGTACGGTCGCACCCTGGTCGTGGTGGACCGGTTCTTTCCCTCCTCCAAGTTGTGCTCGGTCTGCGGGGCCCTGCGGGAAGAGATGCCGTTGAGCGTCCGCGAGTGGACCTGTGCCTGCGGTGCGATCCATGATCGGGAGGTGAACGCGGCGCAGAACATGCTGCTCGCCGCCGGGCCGGCGGAGAGCTGAAACGCCTGTGGAGCTGGTGTAAGACCTCAAACGGGAGTCCTCCTCTCGGGCGGGCGATCGGCGGTGAAGCAGGAAGACCGACCGGCGACGGTCGGAATCCCCCTCGTTTAGGAGGGGGAGGAGCATCAGCTCCTCCGGTCACGCGGTTCGCTGCGACAAGGGCAAGGGTAGGCGGGGTCAGGCCGGGCCCAGCACCTGTTCGGCCAGTTGCCGGATGACGCGGGCGACCTCCCCGGGTTTTCTCAGGTCGGCGCCGTGGTCGAGCCCGGGGAGCGTCACCCGCTCGGCGCGCGGCATCACGCCGGCGAGGGCGTCGAGCCGTCCGGCGAGGTGCGCGGGGCTGCGGTCGCCGCCGAGCCACGCCTGCCGGCCCGGCAGGCCGACGGTGTCACGCAGGAAGATCGTCAGCGCCTTGCCCGTCCGGCCCGCCGCCATCGCCGCGCGGGCCTGCTTCAGCACCTCGCCGCCCAGCGGCGGCCCGGTGACCACGGGCGGCTCGAAGATCACGGCTCCGGCGAACGACGACGGCGAGGCCACCAGAGCCTCCAGCGCCACGACCCCTCCGGAGGAGTGGCCGTAGAGGACGACCGGCGCTCCGACGGCCCGTACGAGCGCCAGCACGTCCTCGACCTCCTGCTCGATCCCGACGGGCGGCCCCGGCCTGAGGTCGAGCCGGTACTGCCGGCGCTCCAGGCGCAGCACCCGATAGCCGCCGCCGGACAGGATCGCGGCGAGCCTGCGGCACCGGGTCCCGTCGGAGAGCCCCGGGTGGACCATCAGGATCGGGGGGCCCTGCCCGTCGTCGTAGGCGCGGACGCCGGTGCCGTCCGCCGACACTGTGGTGATCATCGGGCCTCCGGCGCGTCTCGCCCAGTCTCCGCGCCGCCCACCATACTGCGTCCCGGTCCGGCCGGACGGGAATGTTCACTATATTCAGAGAATGCTGAATCTACCGTCGGTGCTTCCCTTCCACGGCTGCGACCTGCGCTACGCCGACAGCGGCGGCGACGGCGTCCCGCTGGTGTTCACCCACGGGGCCGGGGCCGACCACGTGATGTTCCAGGCCCAGCGCGAGCACCTGCGTGCGCGGGGCCACCGCGTCGTCGTCTGGGACCTGCGCGGCCACGGCCTCTCGCGCCCGTCCGCCGTCCCGTTCACCGCCGGGCAGGCGCTCGCCGACCTGCGCGCGCTGATCGAGCACCTGGCACTCGACCGGCCGGTGCTGGTGGGGCAGTCGCTCGGCGGCAACCTCGGCCAGGCCCTCGTACGGCGGCATCCCGGCCTCGCCCGGGCCCTGGTCGTCATCGGCGCGACGTGGAACACCGCGCCGCTGTCCCGGTGGGACCGTCTCCTGCTGCGGTCCGCCGCGCCGCTGCTGGCGGCCATCCCGGCCAGGGCGCTCCCGCCGCTCATGGCCGCTGCCTCCGCCGTCACCCCGGAGGCGCGCGACGACGCCCGGCGGGCCTTCGGCGGGCTGTCGAAGAAGGAGTTCCTCCAGGCATGGCGGGCCACCGTCGCCCTCCTCGCCCCGGAGCCCGGCTACCGTACGCCGGTGCCGTTGTGCCTGATCCGCGGCGAGCGGGACCGTACCGGCAACATCGCCTCCGCCATGCCCCGCTGGGCCGCGGCCGAAGGCGTCGAGGAGGTCGTCGTGCCGGACGCGGGCCACATCGCCAACCAGGACAACCCGGAGGCGGTCAACGAGGCGATCGAGACGTTCCTGGCCGCGATCGGGGCGCGGCGATGAGCGCCGCCGGGCGCGGGGCGTTCATCACCTCGGTGGGCGACCTGCTGGCCTCCTGGAACCTGCCGCACGCGACCGGCCGCGTCTACGGGCTGCTGCTCCTCGGCGAGGAGCCGGTCTCGCACGACACGATCGCCGCCGAGCTCGAACTCAGCAAGGGGGCGGTGAGCACGGCCGTACGGCAGCTCGCCTCCTGGGGGCTGGCCAGGGTGATCCCGCAGCCCGGCAGCCGGCGGCTCCTGGTCGAGGCCACTGGAGGGATCGAGTCCCTGCTGGAGGCCAGCCAGGCGCGGGCCAGGACCCTGATCGCCGCCCTGCGCGAGGGCCAGGGACTGGTGGCCCCCGGCCCCGCGCGGGAACGGCTCGACGACGTCATCGGGTTGTTCGCCGGCTACGTCGACGTCGGCGGCGAACTGCTGGCGAGCCACCGGCGGCGCACCTCCGGGCCGTCCTAGTCGAAGGCCGCGTCCCGGGGCCCGCCGTAGACGGGATTGCGGTCCAGCCGCTGCTCCGTCACCAGCAGCCTGATCACCCCCTTCGCGTTCTCCTCGGCCTCCCACACGACGAAGCCGTCGCCGACGGGCTCGTCCTGGGTGCGGTCGATGCCGTACCCGCCGGGGTTGCCCGGCGGCACGGAGATGATCGCGAAGACGACCTTCTTGCCGCGCCTGTGCAATTCGGGCAGAACCTCTCCGACGGTCTTCTCGTCCACGCGCAGGCCCGCCAGCGACCGTCCCTCCACCGTCGCGACGCGGAACTCCGGCTTGACGAGCCGCGGGGCGGGCGCGGGCACGGGCTCGCAGGCCGCCACCGGGCCTTCCATCAGGTACGTCGTGGTCGTGCCGCCCTTGCCGCTGATGGTCCACACGAACGTCTGGCCGGGCCCGAACAGCTTCGTGTTGATCCGCATCTGCCAGCCCTCCGCCTCGCCGGGGATGTTCTCCGGCACGCTGTACAGGCCCCGCGGGATGTTCTCCACGAGCCTGCCGCGCGGTTCCCTGCACATCATGCCCTCGGGCACGTGATCGACCGTCGCGGGCACCTTCAGCTCCTTCAGCCGCCGTTCCAGCCCGGCGGCGTCGTCGAAGTCGCGGATCTGGATGGTGACGGTCCCGTCGTCCAGGGTGACGGCGTAGGAGCTGGGCGCGCCGTCGCGCAGCGCGATCGGTACGGCGATGACGCCCGCGGCCACCCCGACCGCGACCGCCAGCCCGAACGCGGGCCGCCTCAGCGACCGCCGGCGCCGGGCCGCCGGCGCCGGCGACGGCTCCTGCGCGGTGATCGCGGCCAGCAGCGCCCGTCCGGCCGCGCCGGACGGCTCGCCGCCCCGGCCGCCGGGCTCGACCCTGGCCAGCCGCCTGATCGCGGCGAGGCCGCCGGTGTCGTCGGTGATCTCGTCTGCGTTGTTCATCATGCTCCTCACAGCGACCTCTCCGACGGGACCAGCGGGGTGCCCGCGCCCGGCCGCTCGTCCGCGCGCTCGCCCGAACGGGCCAAGGCGCGGGCCAGGCGCCTGCGGGCGCGGTGCAGCCTGATGCGTACGGCGTTGCGCGACAGCCCCAGCGCCGTGGCGATCTCCTCACGGCCCAGGCCCTCCCAGGCGACCAGGGACAGCAGCTCCCGGTCCTCCTCGGGCAGGCTCCTGAACGCCCGGCCGATCGCGTCCAGCTCGACCTCGGTGTCGGGGGAGTGGCCGTACAGGTCGGCCATCTCGGCGTCGAGCTCGGCGGTGCGTGCCCGGCGGCGGTTGTCGCCCCGGAAGTGGTTGGCCAGCACCTTGCGCGCCACCCCGTACAGCCAGGGCGTGGCCTCCGCGCCGTCCGGCAGCTCCGCCACCCGCCGCCAGGCGACGGTGAACGTCTCGGCCACCACGTCGGCGGCGTCCTGCGGCGAGTCGCAGCGGCGCGCGGCGTAGGCCGTGATCAGGCCGTAGGCCTGGTGGTAGGCGGCCTCGAACTTGGCCCGCCGCTCGTCATCCACGGGCGGTTCCCATGGCAGGTCTCCTCATCGGATCATTTACAGGGACACCTCTGCCTATGTACGCCCGACAGCCATCATTTCGGCATGTGCCCATCGTGTGCGCCTGGACCGCCGTGTCCCAGCCGCAGGTCACTGGCGGCGCCGCCCGCACCGGCACCGTGCTCCCTCTGCTGACCCGGAACTTCACGCCTGTCCACGAAACGATCCCGCTGGTGCCGTCGGTCAGGGTGACAGCATGGGTAGCTTCGCCGCCATGAACATTCGCGCCGCCGCTTAGCGGCGGTATGACCATGTGCCGAGGGTGAGGCGGCACGTGGTCTCGGTGTGGTACTCGACTGTTGATCCGCCTGGGGCGAAGCGGGCGACGGTGGAGGCGGGCCAGGCGAGGACGGCTGAGCCCGGTCGAGGGGGGTGCGTGGGCGTGTGGGGCTTGATGCGGTCCATGCGCATCGCGCGCCATCGGTCCGGCCGGCTGGCGAGCCCATCCATGACATCTACTCTCCTGTACGTGATGATCGCCTTTTGTCATGTACATGAGCGATCAGGACGGCGCGGCGACCCGGACAGCCCTTCGCCGGGCTGGCGCCAGACCGAGAAGCACTGGGGCGCCCCCTCGGATCCGGCCGGCGCCGAACGCCGTGAGGAGAGCGCCGGCGAGGCCGACGCGCCGCCGTACCCACTGATCAACTGAGTGGCGGCCGGCCGGAGCCAGGGGAATTCAGGCCAACAGGTCTGGAATGATGCACAGGATGATCAAGCTGAACCGCGACAGGGTAACGCCGCACGGCCCCGTGATGCCGGGCGTCGCGGCAAGGCACGTCAACCTCGCCGCCGGATCGGCCTCACGCCTGATCGGCCAGCGGCGTTGATCGCACGGCATGACGCGAAAGCACACCACGAAAAGGACGATCGCAGTTGGGCGCGGAAGAGGATTTCAAGCAGGTCGGAGCCGAGTTGGCCGACCTGGGTGTGCAGCGGTCCAGAATGATGGGGCGTCCCGCGCTCAAAGACCAAGCGGGGAAGGTGTTCGCGAGTTTGCAGCGTGACGGCGCGATGGTGTTCAGGCTGGTCAGGGACACGCCCGAACACGCGGCCGCGCTTCAGTTGCCCGGGGCGTCCCTGTTCGACCCCATGGGGAAGGGCCGGGAGGTGAAGGACTGGGTGGTCGTGCCGCACTCCTCGGTCGATGAATGGACGGATCTGGCCGAGGTGGCACTCGGCCGCCCACGCTGAATCATCTGGCCGCACCGGAGGTCGGCTGACTCCCTTCGGCGACGCCCACGGGTGCGCCGGGACACGCCGCTTCGTGATCCGAGCCGCAGCCGGGCCGGGTTCTGGCCGCAGGGCGGATGACGATGGTGCCGTCTCCTCTGGCGGGGGAGCAGGCTGACCCCCGTACTCGGAGGTGGTGGCGCTGCTGGACGTGATGCGGGTGGGACCGATCGGCGCTACCACGGCGGCTCGGCTCCAGGGTCGTCGAATAGCGCACGTGGCCTCACCCTCCCTCGCCGTAACGGGCGCCGCGCCTGCACGACGTCGTCAACCGGCCGGCGCCGGGCAGGAACTGCGCGCTGTTGGCGACGTGCATGACGGCCCCGGCAAGGTCCTGGCTGCCGTCCTCGTCAAGGTCCTCGGCGTCGAACGGTATGTTCGACAGCGGTCACCCATGAGCGGCCCGTGACCAGCCAAGAAGGAGCCTTCGTGCAGCACATCGGGATCATCGGCGTCGGCGAGATCGGCGGGGCCGTCGTGGACGGCCTGAGCGACGGCGTCGAGGATCCGCCGCGCGTCCACCTGTCGCCGCGCGGCGCCCGCGCGGCCGCCGAGCTGTCCGGACGCTACGCCAACGTCGAGGTGTGCGCCGGCAACCAGGAGGTGGTTGACCGCTCCGACCTGGTGATCCTCGCCGTGCGCCGCCCTGACGTCCACGACGCGCTCGCCGGTCTGAGGGTGGACGACGGCACGGTCGTGGTCAGCGTGGTGGCCGGCGTCGCCGTCGCCGACCTGCGCGCGATCCTGGGCACCGGCGCGCCGGTGGTGCGGGCCATCCCGCTTCCTCCGGTGCGTGAACGCCGCTGCGTGACCGTGACGTACCCGTCGCACCCGGTCGTGGACGCCTTCTTCGGCCGCCTCGGGGAGGCGCTGCCGGCCGCGGACGAGGCGGCCTTCAACGTCATGTCCGCGCTGACCGGCACGCTCACGACCCACTACGCGTTCCTGGGGACGCTCGCGACGTGGGCGGCCGGCCACGGCATCGCCCCCGACGAGGCCGAGCGTTACGTCCGCGGCCTGTTCCAGGCGGCCGGCCGTTCGCTGGGGGACGAGACCCGTTCCCTGCAGCGGCTCGCCGCCGACCACGAGACCCCGAACGGCCTCAACGAACGGGTCCGCACCACCTGGTTCGACCCGGGCAACGCCGAGGCGCTGACCAAGGTCCTGGACGCGGTCCTCGGCGACCTCGGCTGACCTCCGCCTCTCAGCGCGGGCCCGGGTCCGGCCGCATGGCTTTGAGCAGGGCGTCGACGAGGGCGTCGGCGTAGTGCGGGGTGAGCGGGCCGGAGCGCAGCAGCCAGCGCTGGTAGAGGGGGGCGTACAGCAGTTCGAGCGCCAGGTCGAGGTCGGCGTCGGCGGCGAGCTGCCCGGCCCGTTGCGCGCTGCGCAGCCGGTCCTTCTTGGCCTCGTCCACCGGGCCGGCCAGTTTCTCGCGGTACTGCGCGGCCAGCGCCGGGTCGTTGATGATCTCGGTGTTGAGCGCGCGGACCGGCGCCTCGAACGCCGGGTCGGCGAACTCGGCCACCGTCGCCCGCATCACCGTCTTGAGGTCGGCCTCCAGGTCCCCGGTGTCGGGCAGCGCGAGGTCCCGCTCGGGCCCGCCCTCGCTGAGCGCGAGGAACGCGTCCAGGACCACCGCGCCCTTGGAGGGCCACCAGCGGTAGATGGTCTGCTTGCCGACGCCCGCCCGGGCCGCGATGGCCTCGATGCTCAGCTTGGCGTATCCCAGTTCGGAGACCAGCTCGCGGGCGGCGGTGAGGATGGCCTGCCGGGAGCGCTGGCTGCGGCGGGCGGGGTCGGGCTGCTTGGCCATGCGCCGGATCGTACCACGTCGTGAGACGATCCGTTCCGTCTTGTCAGGGTCCGCTCACGACGCGAGAAGATCCAGGTGAAAACCGGCGAACAACAGCGCGAACCCCGCCCACCGCAGCAGATGGCCGGGCCGCGCACTGTGCAGGACGTCCGCGAGCGCCGACCGTACGAGGACCGAGACCCGGTACCTGAGCCACAGCCCCGACCTCTCCAGCCAGAACGGCTCACCACCCCCGGACAGGACCAGGACGAGCACCACCCCGGCGATCCACGTCCACACCGGGCTCGCCGTCAGTGCCCACACCGCCCAGCCGCCCGTGACCACCACCCCGCCGCACAGCCACGGATGCGGCTCGCCCTGGCCGCACCCGGCCCCGCAGGAGGCGCTCCGCTCCCTGACGAACGCCTCCTTCATCCGCAGATACGCGGCGAGCGGGAAGTGCCCCCGCCCGAAGGTCGCGGGCGGCGTCCCGGGATCGACGTACGCGAGCCCCTGGCCTCGCCACGACTCGTACGGATAGCGGACCGTCCGCTCGTAGACGGCCCTCTCCAGGGCGGCGAGCTCCGCGAGATAGCGGCTCGCCTGCAGCAGCCCGCGTAACCCGGCGGCCTTCCTGCCCGCCCTGCGCGCCGAGGCCCGCAGCTTCTCCGGATCGACCAGGTCCAGGAGCGCGACCAGCCCCCCGGCGAACTGCAGCCACTTGCCGACGCGCCCCCACCAGAACAGACGCTCCGCTTCCGCCCCTGTCGGCCGCCTGCTCTACTCTGGCCACCATCACCGGCAGGAGAGGGGTTTCGCGTGAAGTCTGGCGACGACGACCGTCCCGTCGGATCGACGCTGGACGCCGTCCTCGAACGCATCACCTACGCCAATGAGGAGACCGGCTACACGATCGCCCGCGTCGCCACCGAGCGCACCGGTGCCGACCTGCTGACCGTCGTCGGCCCCCTGCTCGGCGCGCAGGTCGGGGAGTCGCTGCGGCTGCAGGGGCGCTGGACCTCCCATCCCCGCTACGGCCGCCAGTTCGAGGTGTGGTCCTACTCCACCGTGCTGCCTGCCACCGTGCAGGGCATCCGCCGCTATCTGGGCTCGGGCCTCATCAAGGGCATCGGCCCCAAGATGGCCGAGCGGATCGTCGACCACTTCGGCACCGGCACCCTCGACGTCATCGAGCAGCAGCCGGAACGCCTCGTCGAGGTTCCCGGCCTCGGGCCCAAGCGCACCAGGATGATCGCCGCCGCCTGGGAGGAACAGAAGATCATCAAAGAGGTGATGATCTTCCTTCAGGGCGTCGGCGTGTCGACCTCCATCGCGGTGCGCATCTTCAAGCAGTACGGCGAGTCGTCCATCTCCGTCGTGCGCACCCAGCCCTACAAGCTGGCCGACGAGGTCTGGGGCATCGGCTTCAAGACCGCCGACACCATCGCCCAGGCCGTCGGCATCCCCCACGACAGCCCCGAACGGGTCAAGGCCGGCCTGCGCTACACCCTGTCCCAGGCCGCCGACGACGGCCACTGCTACCTGCCCGCCCCCAACCTCACCGCCGACGCCGTCAAGATCCTCGACGTGCCCCCCGACCTGGTGGCCACCTGCCTGCAGGAGCTGGCCGCGGCCGAGGGCGTCGTGGGCGAGGACGTCCCCGCCGGCGACAACACCGTCCCCGCCGTCTACCTGCCGCCCTTCCACCGCGCCGAGCTGTCCCTGGCCGGCACCCTGCTCACCCTGCTGCGCAGCGGCCACGACCGGCTCAAGGCCTTCGCCGACGTCGACTGGGAACGCGCGGAGACCTGGCTGCACCGCCAGACCGGCGCCGAGCTCGCGCCGGAGCAGCGCCAGGCCGTCCGCCTGGCGCTCACCGAGAAGGTCGCCGTCCTGACCGGCGGCCCCGGCTGCGGCAAGAGCTTCACCGTACGGTCCATCGTCACCCTCGCCCGCGCCAAACGCGCCAAGGTCATCCTGGCCGCTCCCACCGGCCGCGCCGCCAAACGCCTGGCCGAGCTGACCGGCCACGAGGCCACCACCGTCCACCGGCTGCTGCAGCTGCGCCCCGGCGGCGAGGCCACCTTCGACCGCGACAATCCTCTCGACGCCGACCTCGTCGTCGTCGACGAGGCCTCGATGCTCGACCTGCTGCTGGCCAACAAGCTCGTCAAGGCCGTCGCCCCGGGCGCCCATCTGCTGTTCGTGGGCGACGTCGACCAGCTGCCCTCCGTCGGCGCCGGCGAGGTGCTCAAGGACCTCCTGGCCGCGCCCGAGATCCCGCGCGTGCGCCTGACCCAGATCTTCCGCCAGGCCCAGGAGTCCGGCGTCGTCGTCAACGCCCACCGGGTCAACACCGGCCGCCACCCGGTCCTGGAGGGGATGAAGGACTTCTTCCTGTTCCCCTGCGAGGAGCCGGAGGAGATCGCCGCCCTCACGGTCGACGTCGTCGCGCGCCGCATCCCCGCCCGCTTCCGCCTCGACCCCCGCCGCGACGTACAGGTCCTGGCCCCCATGCACCGCGGCGCCGCCGGCGCGGGCGCGCTCAACATGGCCCTGCAGGAGGCTCTCACCCCCGCCCGTGAGGGCATGCCCGAACGCCGCTACGGCGGGCGCGTCTTCCGCGTCGGCGACAAGGTCACCCAGCTGCGCAACAACTACGACAAGGGCGCGGCCGGGGTGTTCAACGGCACCGTCGGCATCGTCACCGACATCCGGCCCGACGAGCACAAGCTGGCCGTGCTCACCGACGAGGACGAGCACGTCGACTACGCCTTCGACGAGCTCGACGAGCTCGCCCACGCCTACGCCGTGTCCATCCACCGCTCGCAGGGCAGCGAGTACCCGGCGGTCGTCGTGCCGCTGGCCACCAGCGCCTGGATGATGCTGCAGCGCAACCTGCTCTACACGGCCATCACCCGCGCCAAGAAGCTCGTGGTGATCGTCGGTTCCCGCCGGGCGCTGGCCCAGGCCGTACGCACCAAGGGAGCCGGCCGCCGGCACACCGGCCTGACCTATCGCCTGACCCCGCGTTGAGCTGCTCCGATCGGCGAACAGTGATCTAAATGTGACCGAACTCTCCCATATGATTCCTCGTCTTACATGCAGGAGCATTAAGGTTTTTGGGGTGTGATTGACCGCCCCGGGGGAGAGGACAGTCTTGAACGTTGCGACCGCCTGGCGGACACCGGCCGTCCCGCTCGCCCTGCTGGCTGCCGCCGTGCTGACCACGTCCTGCTCGTCGTCCGGCGACAACGCCGCGGGCGGCCGGCCTGACGCGTCCGACGCCACCACCAGCGCCACTCCCGAGGCCCCCGTCGTCAAGATCAGCCCCGCCGAGGGCAGCGCCACCGTCAGCCCCGACAAGAAGATCGTCGTGGCCGCCGCCGGCGGCGCCCTGGAGGACGTCACGGTCGAGGCCGGCGGCGACGAGATCCAGGGCCGCTACAACGCCGACAAGACCCGCTGGATCTCCAGGACGCCGCTGAAGCCCTCCACCGACTACACCGTCACAGCCAAGGCCGGCGCCACCACCTCCACCAGCACCTTCACCACCGCCAAGCCCGAGCGCTCCCTGCAGGTCATCGACGTCACCCCCAACGCCAAGGGCGAGACCCTCGGCGTCGGCGCGCCCATCATCGTGACCTTCAACCAGCCCGTCACCAACAAGGCCACCATCGAGCGCACCCTCAAGATCGACGCGGAGAAGCCCGTCGACGGCGCCTGGCGCTGGGTCAACGACAGCAAGGTCATCTACCGCACCGCGAAGTACTGGCCCGCCCACCAGAAGGTCACCTTCACCGCCGGCATCACCGGCATCAAGGCCGGCAAGGGCCTGTACGGCACCAAGGACTACACCGCGAACCTCAAGATCGGCGCCAAGCAGATCAGCAAGGTCGACACGCGTACCCACATGATGTACGTCTACAAGGACGGCAAGCGCGTCCAGACCATGCGCATCAGCGCCGGCATGGCCACCACCCGCGAGTACACCACCACCTCCGGCGTCCACCTCACCATGGAACGCGGCAACCCCGTCCGCATGATCTCCCCGGGCCGCAAGAAGGGCGACGAGGGCTACTACGACGTCATGATCAACCATGCCGTCCGCATCTCCAACTCGGGCGAGTACGTCCACGCCAAGGACAACGTGTGGGCCCAGGGCCGCAGGAACGTCAGCCACGGCTGCGTCAACGCCCGCCCCGACCAGGCCCGCTGGTTCTACGACACCATGCAGCGCGGCGACGTCGTCGAGATCACCGGCACCGACCGCCAGCTCGAATGGGACAACGGCTGGGGCTACTGGCAGATGCCCTTCTCCCAGTGGAAGAAGGGCAGCGCCCTTCACGACGACAACGCCTGACCCACCCTTTTGCGAGGAACACACCCGACGTGCACATCCGTCCCGGCACCCCCGACGACGTCACCGCCGTTCTGGCCATGTTCGACAGCGCCGTCGCCTGGCTCGCCGCCCGGGGCCGCACCGGCCAATGGGGCGACCAGCCCTTCACCGGCAATCCCCGGCGTACCGACCAGGTCACCCGCTGGGCCTTCGGCGGCGGCATGTACGTCGCCGAACGCGACGGCGACCCCGCCGGCTGCATCGTCCTCGGGGACGCCCACGACTACGTCACCCCCGCCCCCGAGCCCGAGCTCTACGTCCAGGCCCTGGTCATCGACCGCCGCCACGCCGGCCACGACGTCGGCCGCACCCTCCTCGACCACGCCGCCGGCCAGGCCCGCGAGCGCGGCCTGAACCTCCTGCGCGTCGACTGCTACGCCGGCGACGACGGCCGCCTGGTCGCGTACTACGAAAGCTGTGGCTTCACCCGCGAAGCCCCCTTCACGGTGGGGGAGTGGCCCGGCATGCTCCTGCACCGCCGCCCCTGACCCGCGCGGATCCTCACCACGCCCCTGCCCGCCTTCTCCTCGCCCTCACATGGGGGAGAGGAAAGCAGGCATGGGGGTGAAGACACTCGCAGCCCTCGCGGGCGCCTTCATGGCCCTGGGCCTTCTCCCCGCACCTCCGCCGCCGAGCGGGTACCGCGGCCCGGCACGCTCCGGGCCGTGGACCAGCGTGAAGCGGGGCGCTCAGAGGCTGGTCTCCTCCCGTGTGTCGAAGGCGTCGCGCGCGCGTTCGACGGCGGGCATGTGCTCCGAGGCCCACGCCAGCAGGACGTCAACGGGCTGCCGCAGGGTCTTGCCGAGCGGTGTGATCCGGTACCTGATCGCCACCGGACGCGTGGAGACGACCTCGCGTTCGATCACGCCGTTGCGTTCGAGCCGGCGGAGAGTGGCGGTCAGGGACTTCTGCGTGACCGCGGGAATGGCCCGGCGCAGCTCGTTGAAGCGGCAGGGGCGTTCGCAGAGCTCGTTGAGCACGCCGAGGGACCACTTGTCGAGCACCTGATCGAGGAGCTCGCGGTGGGGGGCGTCGATGCGGAGTTCTCCGTCGGTATCCATGGCGAAACCTGGTCTCGTTGAAGTGTCCTTTTTGTACTAGATATCGTACGGATACCTACTTGAAGGAGAAAAGGGATGACTGTCCAGCACTTCACGCCGGAAGGCATGATGCAGCCCACCCCGTACCACCACGTGGCCGTCGGCAAGGGCGCGACTCACGTACACGTCAGCGGCCAGGTCGCCCGCCAGGCCGACGGAACCCCGGTGGCCCCAGGCGATCTTGCCGGGCAGGTCGCCCAGGCACTGCGGAACACCGCCCTCGGCCTGGCGGGCGCGGGCGCCTCGTTCGCGGACGTGCTGCGCCTGACGTTCTACGTGACCCGGTGGAGCCCGGACAAGATCGGCGACTTCATGGCCGGCGTGGAGGCCGTCGCCGAAGAGATCGGCCTCCCGCTTCCCATGCCGCCGGCCAGCCTCATCGGTGTGGAGTACCTCTTCGAGCCGGACGTGCTCGTCGAGGTCGAGGCGACCGCGCTGCTCGACTGACTCGCCGCACACGGACCCGGTCCGCCTGACGGAGCCGCAGCAGTGACGTACTGGATCGTCCGCAGTTCGCCCTGCACGATGACCCACGCTCGTGGCACGCGAACCACCGCGAGGTCCCGCCAGGGGCACGCAGAGCTCCCGGCCGGTGTTTCTCCGGCCGCCGGTCAGCGACTCCCTCAAGGGAGCCGGCATCGGCCGGAAACGGACCTGGCCGTCGCCCTATCCCCTTGGGCCGTAGGCCGTCATGAGGATGTGCACGACGATGAGGACCACGACCCAGACCATGGCGCGTCCGGTCGGCGGGGGGCCGCTGCGCAGCAGGGAGATGCCCAGGGGGATGAAAGCGACGCAGAGGCCGCCCACGGCGATGAAGGACTGCGGGACTTGGGTGCCTTTGAGTGGCCCGAGCGCGAGCACCGACATCAGGCCGAGTGCGACCGAGCGGCCCAGCCCCAGGGCGCCGGAGCGATAGGCGCCGATGGCCAGCACGACCCAGCCGAAGAACGCCGGTCCGGACATGGCCTTGAACGGATGCCAGCGCGTATCTCCCCACGCCGTGTAGTAGTCGTCGATGCCCTTGAGCATCGTCTGCAGGCCAAAACCGTCAGTCAGGTGCAAGGCCAGGTGATCAGTGCCGAACTGGAAGGTCCGGGTGAACAGGCCGACGATCACCAGGCAGCCGCCCCACAGTCCCCACAGCGGGCTGGTGGCGGCGATCCGTTGCGCCAGCGTCATGACCGCCGGCCACAGGAGGACGAACCCGGCGGCGAAGCAGGTGTAGGCGGCGGTGACGAGGGCGGGGTGCCGGGTGTAGGCGGCGAGTTGGTGAGGGACGAAGAAGTGGAACGGGGAGCGCAGAAGAGTTCCCGTCATGATCAGTATGGGGCCGCCGATCAGCGAGATGGCGCTCACCCATCGTCCGGGAAACAGGTGTGGCCGGCCCAGGTCGGCCGTGGCGTTGGCGGCGCGCCGGTCCACAGCGGACTGCCGCCATCGCGTGAATCGCCCCTGAAGATCAAACGTCATGAGTTCCTGCCCGTCTTGTCGATGCCGGCGGCGCGCGCCTCGGCTGGGGATGCCGGGCGCATCAGCATGGTGATGGGCGCCGCGGTGGAGGCGCGTCTGGCTCAGGTCGCATCTTGGTCGCCAGGACCGAGCCAGTGGTACGACCCCAGACGGATGCGGAAGGTCCGACCGTGGGCAGATGCCGGGCGATCCGGTGGGGCGATAACGTGCCGTCATGGAGTGGGCTGGGCGGCGGCTCGATGGGCGGGGTGCCGCCGACGCGGCAACGGCGGCCGTCGTGGCGCTGATCATGAGATACGCCATCGTTGACCCGCCGGGACCGTCGTCGTGGTGGCCCGCCTGGTCGGCTTGGCCGGTCGCGGCGGCTGTGAGCTTGCCCGTCGCCGTCCGGCGGCGCCGCCCGCGCGCTGTGCTCGTTCTCGCGTGCGCCGCGGGCGTGCTGGCGACCGTGGCCGGCGCTGTCGCGGCAGGCGCCATCTGGGTGACGTTCGTGCCCACCGTGCTCGTGTTGTACCTGGTGGCCTCCACAGCCTCGGTCGCGTGGTCGGTGGCGGGCTTGGCGACGTGCGCGTCAGCCGCGGTGATCGCAGTCCTGATCTTCTACGAGCGGGTGTTCCCGGGCCTCGAGCCCGCGGCGGCGCCCAGCGAGCTGCCGCCGGCCTGGCCGATCGAGATCGGCGTGATCTGTGTGCTCCTGGCCGCCGGATGGGCCGTCGGGACGGCTGTCCGCTGGAAACGGGACACGACCGCCCACCTCGTCCGGCACCTCGCCGAGGCGGCCGTGGCCGACGAACGCATGCGCATAGCCCGCGAACTGCACGACGTCATCGGCCACAGCATGAGCCTGATCGCCGTCAAGGCCACCGTGGCCAACCACGTCGCCGACGCCCGGCCGCAGGAGGTGCGCGCCGCGCTGACCGTCATCGAACAGACCAGCCGAAGCACGCTCACCGAGATCCACCGAGTGCTCGGCCTCCTGCGCTCCGACAGCGACCCCCAGCAGGCCCATCTGCCCGTTCCCGGCATGGCGGAGCTGCCCGAACTGGCCGCCCACGCCCGCTGCGCCGGGGTCGAGGTGGACCTGACCGTCCGCGAAGGAGCCGAGCTGCCTGCCGCGGTCGCGATGTCGGTGTACCGCATCGTGCAGCAGGCTCTGACCAACGTCATCACCCACGCGGCGCCCACCCGCTGCGCGGTCACCGTGGACATCGACGGGCGGGAGGCCGCGATCGAGGTCGTCGACGACGGCCCCCGCCACGGACGGCCGCCGCGAGCGAGCCACGGCGGACACGGCCTGATCGGCATGCGTGAACGGGCCAAGATGTACGGGGGCACCTTCAGCGCAGGCCGCCGGCCCGAGGGAGGTTTTCGCGTAGCGGCTCGACTGCCTTACGACCAGAGCGGCGCCATGACATGACCGTCGACGACGACGCTCCGCACGACCCGTCCCCGCCGCCCGTCCGGGTCCTGCTCGCCGAGGACCAAGTGCTGGTACGCGACAGCCTCAAAGTCCTCATCGACACCACGCCAGGGCTGGCCACCGTGGGAGAGGCGGGCACCGGCGCCGAAGCCGTGCTCCTGGCCCGCCGGCGGCGGCCCGACGTCGTCCTCATGGACGTGCGGATGCCCGACATGGACGGCATCGAGGCGACCAGGCGCATCTGCGCGCACCCGGACAGCGCCGGCGTCCGCGTGCTGATCCTCACCACCTTCGACCTCGACGAATACCTGTACGCGTCGCTACGAGCGGGTGCGAGCGGCTTCCTCCTCAAAAGCGCGACTGCGACCGAGCTCCTGGCCGCCATCCAGATCGTCGCCGCCGGCGAGGCGCTGCTGGCCCCTTCCGTGACCCGCCGGCTCATCGCCGAGTTCCTGCGGGGCGCTCACCCCGCCCCGTTCGTACGAGACCTCGGCGACATCACGCAACGCGAGCGAGAGGTGCTCACCCTCATCGGCAAGGGCATGTCCAACTCCGAGATCGCCGAACACCTCCGCCTCACCGTCGGCACGGTCAAGACACACGTCGGCCGCCTCCTGGCCAAACTGCACGCCCGCGACCGGGCTCAGCTCGTCATCGCGGCCTACGAAGGCGGGCTCGTCACTCTCCCGGATGGCCGCCGGTAGCCAGGCAGCCCTCTCCAGGGCACCCGCAGGACGGCAAAAGACCGGCCAATGACCGCATCCGGGCCGTGACCTGCGTATCCCGCGATGTCGCCTCCTGCCCGCTGTGTCCCGCCGGGTTCGCGGGTGCCCAGGCCGCGCGTGCCAGCGGCCGTGTCAGGACGGTGACGGCCCGATATCAGGGCGCCCGGCGATCGTGGACGTCATGAACGGCCCGGCGCCCGCGCACCGGGCCACACCGATCACAGATGAGGAAGTCCACCATGGGACAGAACAACACCGGCTTCACCACGACCGGGCTGCGCAGGCTGCGTGAGGTGCTGGCCCGGCATGTCGATTCGGGGAAGATCCCCGGGCTGGTGGCCCTGGTCAGCCGGGGCGGCCAGACGCACGTGGAGGCGCTGGGCACGATGCGGCATGACGGTGGCGCGCCGATGCGCCGGGACACGATCTTCCGGATGGCGTCCACGTCCAAGCCGGTGTCGATCGCGGCGGCGATGGTGCTGCTGGATGAGTGCCGGCTGCGGCTGGACGACGTGGTCGACCCGTGGCTGCCGGAGCTGTCGGGCCGGCAGGTGCTCAGGAGCATCGACGCCGGGCTGGACGACACGGTGCCGGCCCGCCGCCCGATCACCGTGCGGGACGTGCTGACCTCCACGTTCGGCCTGGGTATGGACATGACCGCGCTGGGCACCCCGATCCTGAACGCCGTCTTCGAGCGGGGGCTGACGCCGAACCTGCCGGCCGAGGTGCCCGAGCAGGACGAGTGGATGCGCCGCCTGGGCGAGCTGCCGCTGATGCACCAGCCCGGCGAGCAGTGGCAGTACCAGATCAGCAGCGACCTGGCCGGCGTGCTGGTGTCCCGGGTGACCGGCCAGAGCTTCGGGGAGTTCCTGCGTGAGCGCATCTTCGAGCCTCTGGGCATGGCCGACACCGGCTTCCACGTGCCCGCCGACCGGATCGACCGGCTGCCTGCCCTGTATGCCCCCGACCCGGCCACGGGTGAGTTCCTCGTGTGGGACGAGCCCGCCGGCGGCCGGTGGAGCAAGCCGCCGGCGTTCCAGGGCGGCGGTGGCGGCCTGGTCTCCACCGCCGACGACTATCACGCCTACTTCCGGATGCTGCTCAACGGCGGGGTTCACGAGGGCCGGCGGATCCTGTCGCGGCCGGCGGTGGAGCTGATGACCACCAACCGGCTCACCCCGGAGCAGAACGCCGCCCGCACCGCGCTGGCCCGCAACGCCGTGCACATCTCCTTCGGCCAGGGCCAGCAGGGCGGCTGGGGCCTGGGCATGGCGGTGCGCACCTACCGCGGCGACTACGCGCCCGTCGGCCAGTTCGGCTGGGATGGCGGCAGCGGCACCTCCGCCTACGCCGACCCGGCCAACCAGCTCACCGGCATCCTGCTCTGCCAGCTCGGCTACACCGTGCCGGACCCGGCCCACCTGATGAGCGACTTCTGGACCACCGTCTACCAGGCCATCGACGCCTGACACCGAGCCTCGCCCAAGGGGGTGAAGCTGGACCACGCGTCCGTGGCCGCCATCGCCGAGCCGGCGCCTGGTCGCCGAGGTGTCCGGCCGCGCGGGTTGATCAGGGCGCACGATGGGGGCAGGTGCCCGATCCACCTGACCGGCCGGAAGCGGCGGTCACGCGGATCCGGCCGGATGCCTCCTCCGGCAGCGACGAGGAACATCAGGATGTCTCCATCTCAAGGACCCTCCCCGGCACCTCGTTCGACCTTCGACGACGGACCCGCCCTCCCCGTACGGAGGAGGGCGGGTCCCGCCGGCTCAGGCGCCGCCGATGCTCACGGGACGGACGCGGTTTCCGGGTCCGGCGCGGGCCGGGACCCGGCACGCGCACCGGGGAGCCTGAGAGCGGCCAGGACGGCCGTCAGCATGACGGCGCCCAGGACGTGGACGGCGACGCGCATCCCTTCTGCGGAGGCCGCGCGCAGCGCCTGACCGGACAGCCCTTCGATGCCGGCGTTGGCGACGGCCACCAGAACCGCCAGCCCCGCGGCCGTCCCGACCTGCAGCGCGGTGGAGGCCACCCCGGAGGCGAGGCCCTGTTCGCCGGCCGGGACGCCGGTGCCGGCGGCGATCCACATGGCCTCGTACGTGATGCCCATGCCCAGGCCGATGACGACGACCCCGGCCAGGACGGTGAGGACGGACCCGTCCGCCTGCATGCCCGGCGCCAGGAGCGCGGCGCCCACGGCGTTGACGACGATGCCGGCGAGAAGCGTCCTGCGGGTGCCGAAACGATGGTTCAGCCGCTCGCTGAGGAAGTTCCCGGCCGTGATCGACAGGGTCGGGCCGAGGAACGCCAGCCCGGTCTCCAGGGCGTTCAGTCCGAGGACGTCCTGGAAGTAGAGAGTCAGGAAGTACGGCACGGCCTGCATCGTCAGCCCGAACACGAGAATGACCATGATCGCTCCGCTGAGCGCCCGGTTGCGGAACAGCCGCAGCGGCATCAGCGGCGTCCGCCCGCGGGCCTGGACGAGCAGGAACGTGGCCAGCAGGACCACCGCGGCGACAGCCGAGGCGATCACCTCGGTCCGCGCCCAGCCGGCCTCGCTGCCATGCGCGACCGCGAAGATCAGCATCGTGATGCCCGCGGTGCCGGTCAGGGCTCCGGGCACGTCGACGCTCCCCCGGGTGACAGGGCCGTCGGGGGGCAGCAGGGCGAACGCGGCGGCGGCGCCGGCGACGGCCAGCGGGACGTTGACGTAGAACACGGCCTGCCAGCCGAGCGTCTGAGTGAGCACCCCGCCGGCCAGGGCGCCCGCGGTGAGCCCGCCGGCGCCCGCCATGGCCCAGACGGTCAGCGCGCGGTTGCGTTCCCTGCCCTCGGCGAACGCGGTGTTGACCAGGGCCAGCACCGCCGGGAACAGCACCGCGCCGGCGAGACCCTGCAGGGCGCGCGCGGCCAGCAGCACCGCCGGCACCGTGGCCAGGCCGCCCAGCAGGGAGGCCACACCGTACAGCGTCATGCCGAGCACGAACATGCGCCGGCGTCCCATCAGGTCGGAAAGCCGGCCGCCGAACAGCAGGAAACCTCCGTACAGGACGGCGTACGCGGTGACCACCCACGGCAGGGTGTGCGGCGTGAACCCGACATCGGCCGCGATGTCGGGCAGGGCCACGAAGATGATGGTGAAATCGAGACTGATGATCAGATGCCCGAGCGCGAGCAGCGCGAGGCTCCAGCCCGGCCTCCGGCCGCGGGCCGGGGACTGGTGTGGGGACATGGATGTGCCTTTCGTCCGTGATGGGTCCAGTGGCCTGTCATGGCTGCACCGGCATCGGCGGACATTTGTTGGCACACCCCTTCAGCGCGCTGGGATGGGCCGCACCCGGGCTCGGCCCGTCCGGTCCGGTCATCGCTCCTCCCTCCCCGCGCGTCCCGCGCTGTCCGGGCTCCGATCATGCCGCTCGCCGGAACCGGCGGCATCGGACGCTGGGCGGGCATGATCCGGGACCTTGGACCTACGACCCCGGGACCACGGCGCGCCTCAGACAGCGGGGCGGGCGGCGAGACGCAGGCCGAGATGGGCGTGCGCGCCGAGCAGCCACGCCGCGCTGACGTACACCGAGACCGTGGAGCCGCCGAAGATCTGGGCCACCATCGTCACCGGGAACCACATCCCGGCGAGCAGCGGCAGCCACCGGTTCGCGCCCCGGTAGCGGCCGCAGGCCGCGACGACGACGCCCGCTGGATCACCGGCCAGGTCATCGACGCCAGCGGCGGCCTGTTCCTGGGCCCGCGCACATGACGAGCGGCGCGCGGTTGCCCGGCTTCCAGGGCCAGGTCACGGCCGATCCCGGCGTGCCCGGACGTCCGGGTCCCGGCTGGAAAGACACCTGGACCCCCAGCACCACGTACGGCACCGGCGTCTTCTCCTGGCAGCCGTCGTGCGGGGTGAAGGTCTGGGGCATCACCGGCGGGTTCTCCTTCGCGATGGGCACCCGGGACGCCAAACGCATGATCACCACCAACATCAACATCGACCGCTACGGCCGGCACAACTCGCTCGACATGGCCAAGACCGTGATCCACGCCGAGTTCTGCCCCTCCGGTTCCCCGACACGAAACAATTGACGATCACGCACGAAACGGAGCGCTGAGCCGGACGCCAGGGGAGAGCGAGCAGACATGACCGGATCATGGGAATGGGACCTGCTGATCGGGGTCACGGCCGCACTGCTGGTCGCCTGGCTGGCGCTGATCGGCACGCTCGCGATCCTGCGGCCCCACGGCACACTCCTGCGCGAGGCGCTGCGACTGCTGCCCGACGTGCTGCGCCTGGTACGCCGCCTGGCCGCCGACCCCACCCTCCCACGCGGCGTGCGCGTGCGGCTCGCACTGCTGCTGGCCTACCTGGTCCTGCCGTTCGACCTGGTGCCCGACTTCATCCCCGTCCTCGGCTACGCCGACGACGCCATCATCGTCATCGCCGTACTGCGTTCCGTGGTCCGCCGCGCCGGCCCGCAGGCGGTGCGCCGGCACTGGCCGGGCACCGACGACGGCCTCGCCACCCTGGCCAGGCTGACCGGCCTCGACAAACCCCCCACCACCCCCCGCTAACCGGACCCCTCACCCCGCAGCAGCGGATGCGTCCGCATCGCCACCTCCAGCTCACCCGGCAACTCGTCCCGGTAACGCCCCAGCGTCGACAGATCACTGTGCCCCAGCACCCGCCGCACCGCATCCATGTCCACCGCCTCGGCCAGCAGATGCGTCGCCGTCGTGTGCCGCAACCCGTGCGGCGTCACCGACCGCCGCCGATCCGGATCCACCCGCGCCAGCACCCGGTCGATCACCGCCTGCACATCGCCCCGCGCCAGCCGCCGCCCCCGCCACGACAGCAGCAACGCCTTCTCCTCCACCCCCGCGGACCGGCCCCGCTCCAGGTACGCCTGCAACACCCGCGCCACGTCATCCGGCAACGGCACATCCCGCGTACGCCCGCCCTTGCCGAAGATCCGCCAATAACGCACCCCGCCGTTGGTGAAGAAATCCTCCACATTCGCCCGCGTCAGCTCCGACACCCGCGGACCCACCGTCGCCAGCAGCAACACGATCAGCCCGTCACGCAACTCCGTACGCTGATCACGCCGCTTGCCCGCTCCCACCGGCTCCTCCGGCAGCCGCCGCGCCGCCCCGATCAGCCCCTGCGCCTGCTCCCGCGTCAACGCCCGCCGATGCGGACGCAACCCGCCCCGCTCCTTCGCCGTCACCGTCGCATGCAGCATCGGATTGACCTGCACCCACCCCACCAGCGCCGCATGCTTGAACAACGCCGACACCGACCGGCGAAACCGCGCCTGCGACGACGGCGACTGCCCCCCGCCCCCCGACCCGGCGGGGGAGCGGCCGTCAGGCTTACGCGCGAACGCCAGCAACACCGCGTCCACGTCCTCGCCCGTCAGATCGTCCAGCACCCGATCCGCCCCCGCCAGCTCCACCAGCGTCGCCACGTCCCGCGCGTACACCTCAGCCGTCGACGCCGACAAACCCCCCGTCACCGTCCGCGCCCGCACCAGCTCCACATAACGGTCAGCCGCCTCCACCACCGTCAACCGCTCGAGCTCCGCAGGCCGCACCCGCCAACCCCCTCCACAGCCGACGCCCGCACGAACGCTCACGCCGCACGGGCCACCCGATCACCCCCGACCGTAACCGACCCCACCGACGAAAACGCGCGCCGCCTCAGACGCCGCCACGCCTCAGACGCCGCGCCACCTCAGATGTCGCGGAACGTCTCGATCCGCGCCCCCAACGCATTCAACCGCTCCGCCAGATCCTCATACCCCCGGTTGATCACGTACACGTTCCGCAACACCGACGTCCCCTCCGCCGCCATCATCGCCAGCAGCACCACCACCGCCGGCCGCAACGCCGGAGGACACATCATCTCCGCACTACGCCACCGCGTCGGCCCCTCCACCAGCACCCGATGCGGATCCAGCAACTTCACCGACGCCCCCAGCCGCGTCAGCTCCGTCAGATAAATCGCCCGATTGTCGTACACCCAGTCATGAATCAACGTCGACCCCTGAGCCGACGCCGCGATCGCCGCGAAGAACGGCACATTGTCGATGTTCAGCCCCGGGAACGGCATCGGGTGGATCTTGTCGATCGGGGAGACCAGCTTCGACGGCCGCACCGTCAGATCCACCAGCCGCGTACGCCCGTTCGCCGCCCGATACTCCGGCCCCCGATCACAGTCCAGCCCCATCTCCTCCAGAACCGCCAGCTCGATCTCCAGGAACTCCACCGGCACCCGGCAGATCGTCAGCTCCGACGACGTCACCACCGCCGCCGCCAGCAGACTCATCGCCTCCACCGGATCCTCACTGGGGGAGTAGTCCACATCCCGCTCGATCACCGGCACCCCATGCACCGTCAGCGTCGTCGTCCCCACCCCCTCCACCCGGACACCCAGCTCCTCCAGGAAGAAGCACAGATCCTGCACCATGTAGTTCGACGAAGCGTTACGGATCACCGTGACACCGTCATGACGCGCCGCCGCCAGCAGCGCATTCTCCGTCACCGTGTCACCCCGCTCCGTCAGAACGATCGGCCGCGACGGCGCCGCCGACCCATCCACCCGCGCGTGATAGAACCCACCCGTCGCCGTAATGTCCAGCCCGAAATGCCGCAACGCCGACATGTGCGGCTGCACCGTCCGCGTCCCCAGATCACAACCCCCCGCGTACGGGATCCGGAACTGCTCCGTCCGATGCATCAACGGACCCAAGAACATGATCACACTCCGAGTACGCCGCGCCGCCTCGGTGTCCATCGCCTCCAGCTCCAGCCGAGCCGGCGGCACGATCTCCAGATCACTGCCCTCGTTGATCCACCGCGCCCGCACCCCGATCGAGGCCAGCACCTCCAGAATCCGGTAGACCTCCTCGATCCGCGCCACCTTACGCAGGATCGTCCGCCCCGAATTCAGCAACGACGCACACAACAACGCCACACACGCGTTCTTCGACGTCTTGACATCAATGCTGCCCGACAACCGCCGGCCACCCACCACCCGCAGATGCATCGGCCCCGCATACCCCAGCGACACGATCTCACTGTCGAGCGCCTCACCGATCCGGGCGATCATCTCAAGGCTGATGTTCTGATTGCCCCGCTCGATCCGGTTCACCGCACTCTGACTCGTCGCCAGCGCATCCGCCAGCTGCAACTGCGTCCATCCACGATGCTGCCGAGCATCCCGAATCAACCGGCCGATCCGTACCAGGTAATCATCTGTCATAACAGCCGACCATATCTCACATATGAGATGCATCCACGACCGGAGCCCCCCGACGCGCCGAAGCAGGGGAGAGGCCGGCCCCTCACCATGCCCCTCCCGAACGAACCAACACCTGACACTCCTCAGCGGCATGAAAGACAGCGGCTCATACCCTGATCAACTGTTCGTGCCGGGCGCGATGGCAGGGACCACGAGTGAGCGCAGCCAAGAGCATGCGGTGGGGGAGCGAAGGCTGCCGCTCCGGCAGTCAGTGGCAACGCCCGGACTGTGCCGTGACACTGCGTGTCGGCGCGTGGGCCGAACGTGCCAGGTGGTGGGGGAGTCGGCGTGCAGGTTGTCGGCTGCCTGCGGGAACGGGACTCGCGTACACGCTCAGGGGAAGGCGCGACGGCGTGGGAGACGCACCGGACGCTGCACATACGCCAGGAACGGTCGTTCCTGGCGTATGCCGGAGAAAAGTACGAAACGGTCGATACCAGACAGAACCCACATTCTGTCTGGTATCGCGTCATTTTCCGGCATTACCCAGTGTCACCGGGGAGCGGCCCGGCCAAACCAGGTTCACAGCCGGTTGACGAACCGGGCGGCGGCCCGCTGGCTCATGCCGGTCTCGCCGCGTACCAGGAACACGGCTTCCTGGATCTGGCCGAGGGACTTGAGTTCGCGAGCCTGGTCGACAAGATCGATGCTCGGGTTGAGCCGGTTACGCGGCCGCTGGGTCAGGCGCACGGCGAGGATGATGAGCCAGATGGCGGCTGCGGTGATGACGGCCGTGAGCGCGATGAGGCTCGGGGTCGTGATCTCCAGGGGGTACATGCGGTGCGTCTTCCCGGTGTGGTGGGCTTTATGCGGGACATGTGTGTTTGCTCGATAATGAACATTATGTCAAGTAGAGCGGATCCGCCCTGGTGGGGCCTGACGGTGAGGTTGACCTTGTGTTGATTAGCTGTTCTTGTGCGGGAGTGTGGCTTTAGGGTGGAACTCCTGCTATTCGCGCCGCGAGAGGAGCAGCACGTGGGGACCGAGTCTGTTTTATGCCCGGTGTGTCAGGGGGTTCTGCCCGCTTCCGGTAAGGAGGCGTACACGACGCTGCGGGGGCGGCTGATCCTGACGAACGGTTATTGCGGGGGTGACTGCGCGGAGCGGGTCGCGCAGGAGCGGACGCGAGAGATGGCACGCCCGCGGCCGGCCATGCCGGTGATGCCGGCGGAGCCGGCGCAGGCGCCCGTTCCGATGGCCGAAGCGGCGCCGGTGATGCCGCCGGTGATGACGGCGCGTCCGGCGGGTGGGGCGTCGCTGCGGGTGGTTCGCTGACGTAAGGGGCGTTCAGGGGCAGGGGCGCTCAGGGGCGCTCGGCGGGTGCCGTGTTGACGGGGTGTGCTGACCGGGGTTGGTTGTCGCGCGGGCGGGTGCGGGTCAGTGGTGGCCGTCGGTGGTGTGCCAGTAGTCGCGGGTCTCGGTGGCGAGGCCGTCGGGGTCGAAGCGGGCGAAGACGCAGCCTGCGAGGGTGACGGGGCGGCCGTTGTCGAGGGCGTGGACGCGGAATTCGATGGCGGCCCGGTCGCCGTCGACGATGGGGGTGGCGAAGGTGACGTGGGGGTCGCTCTCGCCGGTAAAGGACCAGGTGATGTAGTCGGCGATGGCCTTTTTGCCGTGGTGTGGGGGGCGGAAGGGCATGCTGGTGTGGACGGCGTCGTCGTGGTAGAGGGCGGTGATGGCGGGGACGTCGTGGTGGGTCCAGGCGTGCTGCCAGGTGTCGGCGAATCGGTGGGCGGCGGTGCGGGTGTCCATGTGGGGTGCTTCTCCCCCGCTGCTGGGCGGTCAGGTGGTGTAGGGGCGGACGTGGGTGACGGCGGTCACGGGTAGCGGTCCGTAGAGGTGGGGGTAGCCGTTCTCGGTGCGGATGTCGAGCCCGGTGGGGTCGATGTCGAGGACGAGCAGGGGTTCGGTGACGTGGGTGTAGTAGCGGTGGTGGACTTCGTGGAGCTGGTCGAGGTCGCGGCTGCAGTGGATGAAGCCTTCCTCGTCGAGGGTGCGGCCGAGGGTGGAGATGCGGTACTCCCCCGTGTGGGTGGCGTGGTGCCAGTCGGTGGCGAGGGCGAGGTGGTGGATGGTCATGGGGTGGCCTCGGTCTCGAGGATGGCGTAGATGGTTTCGCTGGCCCATTCGCCTTTGACGAATTCGTTGTCGACGAGGGTGGCTTCGTGGCGCATGCCGAGTTTGGCGAGGACGCGGGCGGAGGCGGTGTTGCGGGCGTCGAGGCGGCCGGTGATGCGGTGCAGGTGCAGGCCGGTGAAGCCGAGGGTGAGCATGGCGCGGGCGGCTTCGGTGGCGTAGCCGTGGCCGTGGTGGTCGGGGTGGAGGATGTAGCCGATCTCGCCTTGGCGGTGGGTGCTGCTGGTCCAGATGAGCAGGGCGGAGCCGATGAGTTCGCCGGTGTGGCGGTGGGTGATGGCGAGGTCGAGGGCGTCGCCTTCTTGGTGGATGGCGGTGCGGGTGGCTTTCTTGGCGAGGAGTTCGCGGCTGGTGTCGCGGTCGCGGGGTTCCCAGTAGAGGTAGCGGGCGACGTCGGGGCGGGCTTCGTAGGCGTGGACGGCGTCGAGGTCGTCGGTGGTGAAGGGGCGCAAGGCGAGGCGTGGGGTGGTGATGGGGTAGGTGGGTTGCAGCACGGGGGCAGTGTAGGGAGTGGTCAGCGGGGTGGCAAAAGGGTTTCGAGTGCGTGGGTGAGGAGGGTGGTGGCGTGGTCGGCGGGGCGTTGTTCGACGATGAGTTCGAGCCAGAGGGTGGAGAGGGTGGTGTAGAGGAGGCGGGCGCGGGGGTCGGTGTCGGGGAGGTCGAGGGTTTGGGCGATGAGGTGGGTGCAGCCGTCGGTCCAGCGGCGGGCGATGTGTTGCAGGACGGGGTCGCGTCCTGCGTGGACGTACAGCTCCCAGAGGCCGAGTTGGCGGGTGCGGTCGGCGTCGGTGGTGAGGGCGGTGGGCAGTCCGGTGAGGCCGTGGTGGTTGATCCAGGTGGCGGTGGTGGTGAGTTCGGTCTCGACGAGCTGGGCGAAGGCTTCGGCGAGGAGTTGGTCGCGGGAGGCGAAGTAGTAGGTGGTGGCGGCGAGTGGGAGGTGGGCGCGTTGGGCGACGGCTCGGTGGGTGACGGCGGCGAAGCCGCCTTCGGCGAGGAGGTCGACGGCGGCGTTGAGGAGGGTGGCGCGGCGGCGGCGGGAGCGGGCCTGGGTGGTGGGGTGGGGGTTCATGGGGTGCGGGCGGCGAGGTTGAGGACGATGACGCCGGCGATGATGAGGAGGATGCCGCTGATCTTGAGTGGGGTCAGGGTCTCCCCCATGAAGGCGGCGCCGATGAGGGCGATGGCGGCGGTGCCGGCGCCGGACCAGACGGCGTAGGCGGTGCCCATGTCGAGCTGGAGTTTGAGTGCTTGGGCGAGGAGGGTGAAGGAGGTGATGTAGCCGGCGGCGACGGTGATGGTCCAGCCGGGGTGGGTGAGGCCGTTGCTGAGTTTGAGTGCGCTGGTGGCGAGGATTTCGGAGGCGATGGCGAGGGCGAGCAGGAGCCAGGCCATGGTGTCCCTTGGGGGGTGAAGTGGTACGGGTGTCTCAGTTTATCGTGGGCGGCCGGGATGGGCCCGCTCCCCCGGGTGTGCCGGAACTGCTTGAAAACGCAGTCGAATACGTGTTCCACTGGAAGGTGTGGGTTGGGACGCGCTTCCGCTGGTTGACGCAGCAGATGAGCGACCGCTGATCGAGCGGCGCGCGGTGTTGCGCGACGGCTTCTACGAGACGCAGGCCCGGACGATGATCGAGCGGGTGCCGGCGGTGGCGGGCATCGCGCAGCGGTGGGCGGTCTCCCCTTATCGGGGTTGTGCGCACGCCTGCCGGGGTTGTGGGGCGCGGGCGGGTCATCGGCGGCTGGGGCTGGACGCGGGGCGTGATTTCGACACCCGGATCGTGGTCAAGCCGAACGCGGTGGCGCGGTTGCGCGCGGATCTGGCGCGCTGGGGTGGTGAGGAGCTGGCGGTGGGCGTCAGCGGTGACTGCTACCAGGAGGCGGAGCGGACCTACCGGTTGATGCCGGGGGTGATCGGGGCGCTGGCGGAGGCGGGGGTGCCGTTCACCGTTCACACCAAGGCGGCGCTGGTGTTGCGGGACGCGGCGTTGCTGGCTGAGGCGGGGGCTCGGGTGGCGGTGTCGATCGCGTTCGTGGACGAGCGGATCCGGCGGGCGGTGGAGCCGGGGGCGCCGACGGCGCAGGCGCGGCTGGAGCTGGTGTCGGCGCTGGCGGAGGCGGGGGTGGAGTGCCGGGTGTTGATGGCGCCGGTGCTGCCGTTGCTGAGTGACGCGGCCGATCAGCTCGGGGCGACGGTGCGGCGGATCGCGGGTGCGGGGGCTCGGGCGGTGGAGCCTGTGGTGCTGCGGCTGCCGCCGGGGACGCGGGCGTGGTATCTGGAGTGGCTGGGGCAGGCGCATCCGCGGCTGGTGGAGCGTTACGAGGAGTTGTACGACCGGGCGGGGCTGCCGTCGCCGGATTACGAGCGGCGGATCACGGGGCAGATCGCGCAGTTGTGCCGGGTGTACGGGATGGCGTTCGGGCCGGGTGAGGCGCGGCGGCGGGAGCCGCGGGTGGCGCAGTTGTCCCTCGTCTGATTCGGGGGCGGGGTCGCGGGCCGCGCTGCCCGCGCGTGGTGAGGCGCGGGCAGGTGTTCAGGGGGCGTCGGGGGTTCGGCAGGCGTCGGCGATGGCTTGGGGGTCCCAGTAGAAGGGGCGGCATTCGAGCATGCGGCCGTTTCTGGTGGTGATGAGTTGCATGATGTGGGTGTCGACTTCCTGTCCGGTGGCGCGGGCTCGGAAGCGGACGCGGTTCCGTACGACCACGGTGTCTTGTTCACCCCAGTGGTCCTGTTCGAGGAACTCCATCGATTCCCATACTTCGCTGAAGCGGGCCAGGAAGCGTTCCATGCCGTCGTGGCCGTGCCAGGTTCCGGTGCCGGTGAAGGGCAGTCCGGGGGCTTGGTGCAGGGTCACCTCTGGGTCGAGGTGGGCGGCGACGTGCTCGTAGCTGGCTTTGCCGAGTCCGCCGGCGGCCACGTATGCGGCCTCGGCCTCGTAGAACTTCTGCATGACCGTCCAGGCGTCGGCGTGGCCGGCGGCGGGGTCTGTTGTGCTCATGGTGACGAGTGTGGTCGTCGGGGGCGGTTCTTCGCTGGCGGTGATCAGACCTGCATCCGGAGTGCGGTGGTCAGCGGGTGGTGGTGGTGAGCAGGAAGGAGGCCGCGCCGAGTGCGGCGGCGGTGAGGATCACCGTGGCCAGGGCGGTCAGGATGAGCAGGCGCCGCCAGAGGCTGGGCCTGGGCGGTGGCGGGCGGTGCTCCCCCGTGTCCATGTGTCCGACGGTAACAAGGGGGTTGAGCTGGGCTGACGCGGGGTCAGGTGGGGGCGGGGGTGGTGCGGGTGGCGAGGTGGTCGAGGGAGATGCCGAGGACGTCGGCGAGGGCGGCGATGGTGAAGAACGCGGGTGTGGCGATGCGGCCGGTCTCGATCTTGCGGAGGGTTTCGGCGGACATGCCGGCGGCGGCGGCGACCTCGACGATGCTGCGCTCGCCGCGGGCCTGGCGGAGCATGGTGCCGAGGTGCTCGCCGCGGAGTCGTTCTTCGGGGGTCAGTGGTGGTCGCACCATGGGGCTCACTCTATACCGTCACCGGTATTGTTATCGTCCGCGTGGTGGCTTGTGGGTGGTGCGCGGCGCGCACCCCGGGTAATAAGCGGTGGTCGAGTGACGTGGCCGGTCGGTGGCCGTGCTCGGGTCGCCGGCTGTGCCGGCCGGCGTGGTGGGGCGGCTGCTCGGGTTGCCGGCCGGGTTCGGGCGTTGCCGTTACGGCCGTAACGGCCGTAACGGCTGTGGCGGCCATAGTGGTCAGGGCGTCCGGCCGGGGCCGGGGGCCTGGGTGGTGAAGCCTGCGGGCGCGGCGCGGTAATAAGCGTGGCGCGGCGAGGGCGGGCACGCGTGTCCGTTCCGGCGCCGGCTGCGCGGCGTGCGGGAGCGGGTGTCGTCCGCGTGGTCCACGCGCGTCGGCGCGGGCTCGTCCGGCGGGTCCGGGACGTCCTGGAGGGCGGTTGCGGCCGCGGAGCGGGCCGGTCCGGCGGGCGCCGAGGTGCGTTGCCATGGCGGTCGTTCCTCCTTCGTCCCTGACCGCGGTCTCGCGGTCGGCGGTGGTACGGAGCAGGCGCGTGACGGGGAAGGCCGGCCGGCGGGGGTACGTGCCGGGTCGCCTCCCGCCGTCGTTCCCAGGTTATGTCCGGCCCCTTATCCGGGGCAGTTCCTGCCAAAACCCACAGCAAGTTTTTGCCTGTTGATGGGGTGACGCCGGGGCGCGCGTGACCAGGGGAATCTCACGCGCGTCCCGGCGCGGCCAGTTCGAACCAGACGACCTTGCCGCGCCGGGTGGGGGCGCTGCCCCAGGTGTCGGCGAGCGCCTGCACGAGTTCGAGGCCGCGGGAGCCTTCGTCCTCCTCGCGGGCCTGGCGGGGGCGGGGTGGGCGGGGGTCGGCGTCGGCCACTTCGCAGCGCAGCCGTCCGTCGCGTGCCCACATGCTGAGCACGACGGGGCCGTGCGCGTGCTGGACGGCGTTCGTGACGAGTTCGCTGACCAGGAGTTCGGCGACTTCTCCTACCTGGTGGGGCGGGCCCCATTCGGCGAGCAGGCCGCGTGCCGCGCGGCGGGCGCGCGGGACCGAGGCGGCGGCGGCGGGCAGTGTCCATGACGCCGCGAGCATGGGCTTCAGCGTGGGCATGGGCGACGGGAGGAGGGCGGGCATGAGCGTGGGCACGGCGGCGAGCACGGCCGCGGGGGCCGGGGTCATGCGGGCCGCCCGCCGCTGAGGGCCACCAGGCGGGCGGCGTCACGGGCGGCGTCGCGGGCGGTGTCGCGGGCGGTGTCGCGGGCGGTGTCTCCGGGCGGCGGGCACGGAGGCCGGTGCTGGCACATGTCGGATTCCCCCAATCCTTGGCGTGTCCCGATTCCGGGGCACTGTGTCATCATGCGCGCACACCTCGCCCCACCAAGAGGTGAGAAATCCCCATTTGAGTACCTACGTAGGTCAGGTGCGCGCCGCGTCCCCGTACTCCCCGCGCAAAGGATTTGACCCTCACCCTTCGTGAGGGTGCATCGTGGGGGGTATGAGTCTGTCGGTCGGCCAGGTCGCGCGTCTCGCCGGCGTCACCGTCCGCACCCTGCACCACTACGACGAGATCGGCCTGCTCTCCCCCACCGAGCGCACCCGCGCGGGCTACCGCCGTTACACCGACGCCGATCTGTCCCGTCTGCAGCAGATCCTGCTGTACCGGGAGCTCGGCTTCCCCCTGGAGGAGATCGCCGTCATCCTCGACGAGCCCTCGGCCGACGAGCTGACCCACCTGCGCCGCCAGCACGCGCTGCTGACCGACCGCGCCCGCCATCTCGGTCAGGTGATCGCCGCCGTCGAACGCGCCATCCACGCGCACACCAGCGGCGTCGCCCTCACCCCTGAGGAGCGTTTCGAGGTCTTCGGCGGCTTCCGGCCGGAGGAGCACGAGGCCGAGGCCGCCGCCCGCTGGGGCGCGGACCCTCGGTACGCCGAGAGCCGCCGCCGGGTCGCCTCCTACACCAAGGCCGACTGGCTGGAGCTCAAGGCGGAGGCCGGGGCCATCACGGGCGCGCTGGCCGCCGCCTGCGAGGCCGGGCTGCCCGCCGGCGGCGAGCACGCGATGGACCTGGCCGAACGTCACCGCGGCCACGTCACCCGCTGGTTCTACGACTGCGGGCACGACCTGCACCGCGGCCTCGGCGACCTGTACGTCGCCGATGCCCGTTTCACCGCGGTCTTCGACGCCGTGCTGCCGGGCCTGGCGGCTTACGTGCGTGAGGCCATCCACGCGAACGCCGCCCGCCACCCCTGATGCATGCCCTTGCGGGCATATAACTGGCTGGGTATATTCGCTGGCATGCCTTTCGACGTCCTCGCCGAGCCCGCCCGCCGGCGCATCCTCGACCTGCTCCTCGAACGCCCCCGCAACGTCACCGAGCTCACCGCCGGCCTCGGCCTCACCCAGCCCGGCACCAGCAAGCACCTGCGCGCCCTGCGCCGCGCCGGCCTCGTCACCGTCCGCAAGGACGCCCAGCGCCGCTTCTACGAGCTCACCCCCGCTCCCCTGGCCGAGATCGACGCCTGGCTCACCCCGTACCGCCGGCTGTGGACCCGCAGCCTCGACCGCCTGGAAGCCCATCTGGACGCCATGCCGGACGAGCCGGGAAAGGACGCGCGATGAACGAGAGCCTCACCCTGCACCCCGACGGCCGCACCTCCCTGAGCATGCGGCGCCGCCTGCCGCACCCGCCGGAGAAGGTCTGGCGCGCCCTCACCGAGCCGGGCCACCTGGCCGCCTGGTTCCCCGCGGAGGTCACCTTCGACGGCGACCGCGTCGGCTACGGTTTCGGCCCCGGCGGCCGGGTCACCCACCGGGAGCCGCCCCGCCTGCTCGCCCACACCTGGGGCGAGGACCACCTGCGGTGGGAGCTGGAGCCCGACGAGGACGGCGGCACCCTGCTCACGCTCACCCACACCTTCTCCGACCGGCACGGCGCCGCGAGCTTCGCCGCCGGCTGGCACACCTGCCTCATCGCCCTGCTCGCCCACCTGGACGGCCGCTCCCCCGCCGCCGCCCCGGCGGACATGGGCCGCCTGCACGAGGACTACGTCCACATCCTCGGCCTCGGCGCCGTGACCCGCGACGGCGGCACCGTACGCGTGGAACGCCAGCTCGTCCGCCCCGCCGCTCAGGTGTGGCGGCATCTGGACGGTGACCGCGCCGCCGTCGGCGAGCCGCCGCCCGCCCCGTTCACCGTGCCCTCCGTCCCCGCCGGCCCCGTCACCCGCGCCGAGCCCGGCAGGCTCCTGCAGTACGCGACGCCGGGCGGCAGCGTCCGCTGGGAGCTGGGCGAAGGCACCGGCCACGGCGCCCGGCTCGTCCTGACGTGCACCGGCGGGACGGCCGCGCCGGACGCCTGGCGGTCGCGCGCCGCGGAAGTGGCCGCCGAACTCGCCGAGGAGATCTGAAAAAAATCTCGGCGCGGATGTCGAGAACGGGCCGCCGGCTCCGTCCCAGGGGCATCGGAAAGGAGAACCCAGCATGCACCCGCACGAAGTCGCCGAGATCCTGAACCTGCCGGGCAGCCGCGAGCTGCTGTCGCGCGACATCACCCGCCTGGCCTACGTCGCCGCCGACGGCACGCCCCGCAACGTCCCGATCGGGTTCACCTGGAACGGCACCCACATCGTCCTGTGCACCACGCCGAACGCCCCCAAGCTCGCCGCGCTGCGCCGCAACCCGGCGGTCGCGCTGACCATCGACACCGAGGTGCACCCGCCCTCCATCCTGCTCATCCGCGGCCGCGCCGAGCTGGACCCCGTGGACGGCATCCCCGAGGAGTACCTGCAGATGAACGGCAGCTACCGGATGACGCCCGAGCAGCGCGTCCACTGGGAGGCCGAGGTGCGCTCGCTCTACACCGGCGGGATGGTCCGCATCCTCGTCACCCCCGCCTGGGCCAAGCTCATCGACTTCGACAACACCTTGCCGAGCGCCGTCGAGGAGCTCGTCCGCGCCCGCGACGCGCGCCTGCCCGCCTGAGGAGACCACATGGCCAAGTACCTGCTGCTCAAGCACTACCGGGGCGCGCCGGCGGCGGTCAACGACGTGCCCATGGACCGGTGGACGCCCGAGGAGATCGCCGCCCACGTGCGTTACATGGACGACTTCGCCGACCGGCTGAGGAGCACCGGCGAGTACGTCGACGGCCAGGCGCTGTCCCCGGACGGCGTGTTCGTCCGTCACGGGGGCGAGGGCCGGCCGCCGGTCGTCGACGGGCCGTTCGCCGAGACCAAGGACCTGATCGCCGGCTGGATGGTGATCGACGTCGAGTCCTACGAGCGGGCTCTGGAGCTGGCCGCCGAGCTGTCGGCCGCGCCGGGCGCCGGCGGTGAGCCGATCCACGAGTGGCTGGAGCTGCGGCCGTTCCTGGCGCCGCACCCGGCGGCCACCGACTGACCGTGAAGGGCCGGGTGCGGGCGGTCAGGCGGTCAGGCCCAGTGCCGCCGCCGTGAGCGCCCGCGCCCGCCCCGACTCCACCAGCACCTCGGTGGAGTCCGACAGCTGGTCGACGCATCCCGCCATCGGCAGCGCCCGGATCGCCGGGTCCGACACCGACGCCAGCAGCGCCTCGGCGAACCGGTCCCCGCCGATCACCTTGAACGGCCGGTCGTGGAAGGCGCGCACGCCCTCGTCCAGCCGCGCGGCCAGCGCCGTCCGGTTCTGCAGCGCCGCCAGCCGCGCGTAGGCGCCCGCCAGCCGTTCCTCGCGGTCCCGCCACGACCGGGCGGCCACCGCCGAGCCCAGGCACTCGCCGAGCTCCGCCGACCCGGGCAGCCGGGCCAGGGCGCTGCCGAGCCATTTGGCGTAGGGCGGGTAGCGGCGGCGCAGCAGCAGCGCCAGCCGCATCACCTCGCGGGCCAGCCGCGCCCCCACCACCGCCGACCCCAGCTCGTCGCCCACCTCGCCGCACCGGCCGGGGAACGGCTCCTCCTGCGCGATGCGCCGCCACTGGCAGGCCAGCACGTACCGCCACACGTCCTCGGGATACCAGCGCAGCGCCGCCCGCGCCGCCTCCATCGCGCCGAGGCCGTCGTGGAAGACCTCGCCGCGGGTCACCTCCGCCAGCCGCTGCCACGGCGCCGACAGCCAGTCCAGCAACGACATGCCCGCCCGCGGGTCGAACCCGAGGTGCTCGCGCAGCCACGCGCCCGGCTCGCACACCCGCACCCCGGCCCGTGTCCGGCCGTGATAGGGGAACACGGTCGGCAGGCCGCGGAAGCGCTCCGGCAGTCCCGCCAGCACCCGCGCCTCCACCTCGGCCACCTGCTCGCCCGGCACGAACAGCAGCACCCGCGGCCCCCAGTCGTGGTCGGCCGAGCGCGCGGTGTCGAACTCCAGCACCTCCGACCCCGGCCCCACCAGCGCGGCGCTGTGCGGGATCGCCGGCACCAGCGGCGCCACCACCTCGTGGTAGAAAGCCCGCGACAACTCAATACCCGGCATGAAATCGGACATCACGCCGTCAACTCTGCACCAGCACCGCCGGAACCTCACCCGATTTTCGCCCGCCCGTCCGGGGGTGCGTTCAGGCGGTGACGCGGGAGGTCATGACGGGGCGGCGCCGGTAGCCGATGCGCTCGTAGACGCGGATCGCGGCCGGGTTGTCGTCGTCCACCATGAGCGCCGCCCGGCCGTAGGTGTCGATGAGCCGCCCCGACACCCACCGGCACACCCGTTCGGCGAGGCCGCGCCCGCGGTAGGCGGAGCCGGTCGCGACGCCGGCCAGCAGCCCGACGTCCGGGGCCGACCAGGCGTCGGCGGCGACCGCCGCGAGCCGGTCGCCGTCGCGCAGCCCCGCCCACCGCAGCACCCCGGCGTCGCCGGGCACCGCGTAGGCGTCGGGGGCGTCGGCGGCCAGCAGCGCGGCGATCTCGGCGTCCGCGCCCTCCAGCCACCCCACCCCGTCCCCGCCGCCGTCGTGGCGAAGTCCGGTGAGGCTCATCCAGGAGAAGCACGGCCCCGCCCGCAGCTCCTCGACCGCGCCGGCGACCTGCCGGATCAGCCCGGCCTCGCCGAGCGGCCGGTACGACGGCCCCAGCTCCGCCAGCGCGTGCCGGACCAGCGGCGCGGCGTCGCCCGGCCGGCCCCACACCACGAGCCGGTCCCGGCGGGAGATGCGCGGGCAGCCGGCCACGACCGCGCCGCCCGCCGCCCAGGCGCGCGCTCCCGCGCGCAGGCCCTGGGCCGCCCACATCACCAGGTCGTCGTTCCCGCACGCCGAGCGCACCTCGGCCGGTGTGCGCAGCTCCCGTGTCACCGCAGGGCTCCTCAGCGGGTCAGAGGATGGCGCCCGGCCGGTACGCAGCCGCCTGCGGATGCGCCGCCACGACCTCGCCCACCCGCCGCGCGACCTCCTCGACCTGCTCGGCCGCCGCCCCGGTGAACGACACCCGGTCGGCCAGCAGCTCCTCCAGCCGCGCCCGGTCCAGCGGGAACCGCTCGTCGCCGCCCAGCAGGTCCAGCAGCTCGTTGGCCGCGCCGCGCGAGCGCATCGCCAGCGCCGCCGCGACCGCGTGCTCCTTGATGATCTCGTGGGCCGCCTCGCGGCCCATCCCGGCCCGCACGGCCGCCATGAGCATCTTGGTGGTGGCCAGGAACGGCAGGTAGCGGTCCAGCTCCGCGGCGATCACCGCGGGGAAGGCGCCGAACTCGTCCAGCACCGTCAGCATCGTCTCCATCAGCCCGTCGAAGGCGAAGAACGCGTCCGGCAGCGCCACCCGGCGCACCACCGAGCACGACACGTCGCCCTCGTTCCACTGGTCGCCCGCCAGCTCGCCGGTCATCGAGGCGTAGCCGCGCAGCACGACCGCCAGGCCGTTGACGCGCTCGCAGGAGCGGGTGTTCATCTTGTGCGGCATCGCCGAGGAGCCGACCTGCCCTTCGGCGAACCCTTCGGTGACCAGCTCGTGGCCGGCCATCAGCCGGATCGTCCTAGCCAGCGACGACGGCGCCGCCGCCAGCTGCACCAGCGCCGTCACCACCTCGAAGTCGAGTGAGCGCGGGTAGACCTGGCCGACGCTGGTGAGGGCGCCGGCGAACCCGAGGTGCCGGGCCACCCGGCCCTCCAGGCCGGCGAGCTTGTCCTGGTCGCCGCCGAGCAGGTCCAGCATGTCCTGGGCGGTGCCGACCGGGCCCTTGATGCCGCGCAGCGGGTAGCGGGCGATCAGCTCCTCCAGCCGCCGGTAGGCGACCAGCAGCTCGTCGGCGGCCGTGGCGAACCGCTTGCCCAGCGTCGTGGCCTGCGCGGCCACGTTGTGGGAGCGGCCGGCCATCACCGTGGCCTCGTGCTCCTTGGCCAGCCTCGCCAGCCGCGCGAGCAGGGCGACCGTCTTCCCGCGCGCCAGCAGCAGGCTGTCGCGGATCTGCAGCTGCTCGACGTTCTCCGTCAGGTCGCGCGAGGTCATGCCCTTGTGCACCTGCTCGTGCCCGGCCAGCGCGTTGAACTCCTCGATGCGGGCCTTCACGTCGTGGCGGGTCACCCGCTCGCGCGCGGCGATGGACTCCAGGTCGACCTGCTCGACGACCTTGTCGTAGTCGGCGAGGGCGCCCTCGGGCACCGCGACGCCCAGCTCCGCCTGCGCCCGCAGCACCGCCAGCCACAACCGCCGCTCGGCGACGATCTTGTACTCGGGCGACCACAGGCGGGTCAGCTCCGGCGAGGCGTAGCGGGCGGCCAGGACGTTCGGGATGCGCGGCTTGGAAGTCACGTTCGACAAGTGTAGGCACCGCCACCTGCCATGGTGCACGCCCGGGGGCGCGGAAGGGCCCGGCCGCCGTCGCCGGCGGCCGAGCCCTTCCGCGCCGTGCCGTCAGGACGGCGTCGGCTCCAGCACCTTCTCCTCCTTGGCCGGCGCCGCGGGCCGGCGGCGCAGCCGCTCCTTGGCCCGCTCGACCATCGTGTACAGGGTCGGCACCAGCACCAGCGTGAGCAGCGTCGAGGAGATCAGCCCGCCGATCACCACGATCGCCAGCGGCTGCGAGATGAACCCGCCCGACCCGGTCACGCCCAGCGCCATCGGCGTCAGCGCGCAGATCGTCGCCACGGCCGTCATCAGGATCGGCCGCAGCCGCCGCCGGCCGCCCTCGATCACCGCCTCGACCACGCCCATGCCCTGCTCGCGGTACTGGTTGATCAGGTCGATGAGCACGATCGCGTTCGTCACCACGATCCCGATCAGCATGAGCATGCCGATCAGCGCGGGCACGCCCATCGCGGTGCCGGTCGCGACCAGCAGCCCGATCGCGCCGGTCGCGGCGAACGGGATCGACACCAGCAGGATCAGCGGCTGCACGAAGCTGCGGAACGTGGCCACCATGATGAGGAACACGATCGCGATGGCCGCCAGCATCGCCATGCCGAGGTCGGCGAAGGCGTCCTCCTGGTCCGCCGACGCGCCGCCCAGCGTGTAGGAGGCCGACGCCGGCAGTTGCAGCCCGTCGAGCTTGTCGCGCAGCGCCTGCGTGACCGCGCCCAGGTCGCCGGCGTCGGCGGCCTTGGCCGTCACCGTCGCCGACCGCTCGCCGTCGATGCGGGTCACCTGGGTGGGGCCGGCGACCTCCTTGACCTGCGCGACCGACGACAGCCGCACCGGGCCGGAGGCGGTCATCAGCGGCAGGTCCCGTACCGCCTTGAGGTCCTCCGGCGCCGCCGAGCCGCGCAGCACCAGGTCGCTGTTGCGGCCGTCCAGCGTCACCTGGCCGAGCGGCGCGCCGCGGAACGCCTGTGCCACGCTCTGCCCGATCTGCGCCTCCGACAGGCCGCGTGCCGCCGCCTTCTCGCGGTCGACGACGACCTCGACGCGCGGGGCGGACGCCTCCATGTTCGAGGCGACGTCGCGCAGCCCGCTGACCTCGCCCATCGCCGTGGCGACCTGCTCCGCCGCCGAGCGCAGCGTCGGCAGGTCGGGGCCGCGCACGATGACGCTGATGCCGTCGGCGTTGAACCCGCCGCCGCCGGCCGCGCCGACCGTGACCTCGCCGACCCCGCTCAGCTTGCCGATCTTGTCGCGCAGCCGCTGCTCCACGGCCGGGGTGTCGGCCCCGTCGGCGAGCGTCACCGAGTACGACGCCCGGTCCGAGCCGCCGCCCCCGCCGAACGCGGCCGCCATCGCGTTGCCGCCGCCCACGTTCGCCTGGTACATCTCGACCTGGTCGTCGTCGGCGAGCACCTGCTCGATCTTCTTGGCCGCCCGGTCGGTGGTCTCCAGGTCGGTGCCGACCGGCATCCGCTGCGACAGCGAGATGGTGTTCTGGCCGGAGGAGTCGAGGAAGTTGGTCTGCAGCGCGCCCGCCACGCCCATCGTCGCGACGAACACCGCCACCCCGATGAGCACCGTCGTCAGCTTGAACCGGGTCGCGAAGCGCAGCACCGGCAGGTAGGCGCGCTGCAGCGGCGAGCGCAGTTCCTTGGCCTCGGCCTCCTCGCGCTGCTTGCGCGCCTGCTCCGGGGTGAGCTGCGGCGCCTTGAGGAACCAGTACGCCAGCACCGGCACCACCGTCAGCGACACCACCAGCGACGCCAGCAGCGCCACCGTCACCGTGATCGCGAACGGGCTGAACAGCTCGCCCACCATGCCGCCGACGACCGCGATCGGCACGAACACCGCGACCGTGGTCAGCGTCGAGGCCGTCACCGCGCCCGACACCTCGCGCACCGCCGTCAGGATCGCCTGCAGCTTGGCCTCTCCGTAGCCGAGATGCCGTTTGATGTTCTCCAGCACCACGATCGAGTCGTCCACGACCCGGCCGACCGCGATGGTCAGCGCGCCGAGCGTCAGCATGTTGAGCGAGTGGCCGCCCGCCCACAGCACGATCAGCGCGATCACCACCGACAGCGGGATCGACACCGCCGTCACCAGCGTCGAGCGGACCGACAGCAGGAAGACCAGGATGACCAGCACCGCGAACACCAGGCCGAGCACGCCCTCGGTCGTCAGGCTCTCGATGGACTTCTCCACGTAGGGGGCCTGGTCGAACACCACCGACACGGCCGTGTCCGAGCCGTCGCCGAGCGCCTTGGTCAGGTCCGGCAGCAGGTCGCGGATCTCGTGGGAGATCGACACGGCGTTGCCGTCGGGGGTCATCGTCACCGACACGCCGAGGCTGGAGCGCCCGTCGGTGCGGGTGATCGTGGTCGCCTCCGCCAGGCCCTGCGTGATCGTGGCCACGTCGCCCAGCTTGACCGGCCGCGACGGCCGCGCCGGGGCCTGAGCCTGAGCTTGTGCCTGGGCTTGCGCTTGTGCCTGGGACGTGGGGGTGCGGGCCTGGGCGGGGGACTGCTGCCGGGCCTGCTGGGGCTGCTGGGCCTGCTGCTGGGGCTGGGCCGGCGTCAGGTAGAGGTTCTTCAGCTTCTCCAGCGAGTCGACGCGGGTGCCCACCTGGACCGTCAGCGCCTTGCCGTCCTCGACGAGCGTGCCGGCGGGGATCGGGGTGCCGTTGGCCCGCAGCGCCTCGGGGATCTGCGCGGGCGACACGCCCGCGAGCGCCATCTTCCCGGCGTCCGGCTCGATCGTCACCACCTCGTCGCGGACGCCGGTGACCGTCGTCTCGCGCACGCCCTCCACGCCCTGCAGCGCCGGCACCACGATGCGGCTGAGCTTGTCGGCCATCGCCTGCTCGTCGCCGCCGTCGCCGACCGCCAGCACCAGCACCGGGATGTCGTCGGTGCTGCCCGCCGCGACCTGCGGCTCGACGCCGTCCGGCAGGGTCACCCGGTTCAGCGCCTGCTGCATCCTGTTCAGCGACGCCTCGATGTCGGTGCCGTACTCAAAGGCCACCTGGACCTGCGACAGGCCCTCCCGCGAGGTGGACGTCAGCTGCTCCATGCCGTCAAGCCCCTGGAAGGAGTCCTCGATCGGCTTGGTGACCTGCTCCTCCACGATCTCGGGCGACGCGCCCGGGTACGGGGCGATCACGAACGCGCCGGGGAACGACAACGACGGCAGCAACTGCTGCTTCAGCTGCGGGATCGTGAACGCGCCGAACGCGCTGAGCACGACCGCGATCAGGATGACAAGCGTGCGGTTGACCAGGCTCAGCCTGGCGAAAGCGGTCATAAGCCCCCTCCAAGAGTTCGGCCAAGACTAACACTTCGCATCGCACGAATATTTAGACACATCAAACCTTCCTGATAACCTTCTCAGGAAGCGAGAGGTGAAAGTGAACGACGAACGCGAAGACCTGATCCGCCGGATCAACGAGACACAACGCAGCCTGGGGCGCGTCTTCGCCCAGCATCCGTCTCCCCTGTTCACCTCCAACCTCACGATGCGCCAGTTCAAGGTCGTCCTGCTCCTGTCGGCCAGCGGCGGCTCGGCCAGCGGCCAGGAGATCGCCGCCGGCCTCGGCGTCGGCCCCGGCACCGTCACCGGCATCGTCGACCGCCTCCTCGCCCAGGGCCTCGTCAGCCGGCACGAGGACCCCCACGACCGGCGGGTGCGCCGCGTCGAGCTCACCCCCGCCGGCGCCGCCTTCCTCGAAGAGGTCAACAGCGTCGGCAGCCAGCAGATGCGCCGCATCATGGACCACCTCGACACCGAGACCCTGCGTGCGCTCGACGAGGTCACCCGGGCGATCCGGGCCGCCGCGGAGAAGCTCGGCGGCCCCTGACCCCGGCCGCCCCTACGCGGGGGTCCCGCCGGCCAGGCGGGACAGCACGGCCGGCAGCTCGCCCTCGTGGACGACCGTCAGCCGCCGCGTCGCCCGCGTCACCGCCACGTACAGGTCCCGCCCGCCCATCGGCGACTGCGTGAGGATCCCCGCCGGGTCCACCACCACGACCGCGTCGAACTCCAGCCCCTTGGCCTGCGTCACCGTCAGCACCGCCACCGGCGCGTCCAGGTCCGCCGCCGGGAACGCGCGCGCCACCCGCTCACGCAGCGCGTCGGAGGTCACCACCCCGACCCGGCCCTCCCCGATCGCCGCCCGTTCCCCCGCCACCAGCTCCGCCAGCTCCTCCTCCAGCCCTCCGGCCGGGACCCGCACCGCGCGTGGCGCCGACTCCCCCGAGCGCACCGACTCCGGCGGCTCCTGCTCGGCGTCGAAGGCCCGCAGCACGTCCGCCGCCACGTCCATGATCTCGACCGGCGTCCGGTAGTTGACCCGCAGGTGCTCCAGCCGCCACCGGCCGAGCAGGTAGGGGTCCAGCACCTCGCCCCAGGACCGCGCGCCGGCCGCCGAGCCCGTCTGCGCGATGTCGCCCACCACCGTCAGCGACTTGGCCGGCACCCGCCGCATCACCATCCGCCACGCCATCGGCGACAGCTCCTGCGCCTCGTCCACGATCACGTGCCCGTAGGCCCAGCTCCGGTCGGCGGCCGCCCGGTCGGCCGTGGTCAGCTCCGCGCCCGGGTCGGCCTGCCGCTCGGCCAGCACGTCCGCCCGCGCGAAGACGCCCTCCTCGGCCACGCCCGTGCTCTGCAGCACCTCGCTCGCGTACAGCAGCTCCTCGTCCTGTTCGGCCCGTGACCGCCGGGAGGCCGCGCGCCGCGCCGAGTCGTCCTCGCCCAGCAGCTCGGCGGCCTCGTCCAGCAGCGGGACGTCCTCCACCGTCCACGGCGCGCCCGCCGGGCGCAGCAGGGGCGTCCAGTCCAGGCCGGGCGGCATGGCCGCGGCCAGCGCCCGCCGGTCCGACAGCAGCCCGGCGACCAGCTGCTGCGGCGTCAGCTCCGGCCACAGGCCGTCGACGGCGCGGCGCACGGCCGGCTCGCCCCACAGCCGCCGCGAGGCCAGGTCCAGGTCCAGCTCGTCCAGGTCGCCCTCCAGGTCCAGCGGCTGGGCCAGCTCCTCCAGCTCCGGGTCGCCGTTGGCGAGCTCCTCGATGTGCAGCGACTCCTCCAGCGCCCGCGCCTCCGCCCGGGCCAGCTCCCGGAGCAGCTCGCTCACGTACAGCTTGCGGGCCATGTTGTGCGGCAGCCGCACCGCCCGCGCCCGCTCGCGCAGCCGTACGCACGTCTCGTGCGGCACCCGCAGCTCCAGTCCGTCCAGCTCCACCACCAGGTCGCCCTCCGGCGGCCGGCGGCGCAGCTCCAGTGCCGCCGCCATCACCTCGCTCATCCGCGGGTCGCCCTTGACCACCGCGGCGGCCGGCGCGTCGGCCTCCACCGCCCGCACGCCCGGGAACATCTCGCCGACCGTCGTCAGCACCACCTGCGTCTCCCCCAGCGACGGCAGCACCTGGCCGATGTAGCGCAGGAACATCGCGTTCGGGCCGACGACCAGCACGCCGCGCCGCTCCAGCACGTCGCGGTGGGTGTAGAGGAGGTACGCCGCCCGGTGCAGCGCCGCGACGGTCTTGCCGGTGCCCGGTCCTCCCTGCACCACCAGCGCCCCCTGCAGGCCGGCCCTGATCACCCGGTCCTGCTCGGTCTGGATGGTGGCCACGACGTCGCCCATGCGGCCCGTACGGCCCCGGCGCAGCGCCGCCAGCAGCGCGGCCTCCCCCACCAGCGTGCGCCGGTCGCCCTCGCTCATCCGCTCCAGGTCGAACACCTCGTCGTCGATCGCGACCACGCGGCGGTCCTTCAGATGCAGGTGGCGGCGGCGCAGCAGCCCGCCGGGGTCGCCGGCCGTGGCGACGTAGAACGGCCGCGCCGCCGGCGCCCGCCAGTCGATCAGGACCGTCTCGTGCCGCTCGTCGCGCAGCCCGATCCGGCCGATGTAGGCGCTGCGGCCGGACCGGTCGTCGACGCGGCCGAAGCACAGGCCCCGCTCCACGGCGTCGAGCTGCGCCAGCCTGCGCGCCTGCTCCGAGGCCGCGGCCTCGCGCTCGACCATCGCCTGGCGGGTGCCGCCGCCACGGCCGTACACCTGGCGCAGCGTCGCCCGCGCGCGGTCCCTGGCGAGGTCGAGCAGTCCGTACAGCCACGACACGGTCCGCTGCTCGGTGTCAAGGGCTTCGGCGAGACCATCTTGACGATTAGCCATCCGCTGGTATACTCCTATCGGGAAGCTTGTGAAGCGCATGCGTTTATGGAAGCGTTCGAGCTTACTCCGCGCCGCCATGACCGCGCAATCCGGCCCCTGGCGATGACTGCGGAAACCCCGGGCGTCGGCGATACTGCGGGCGTGGAGTACGTGTCCAGAGTGCCGCGACCGCCGCTGGACGGGCTGATCGACGACCTCTACTACCTCGAGGGCACGCCACCGTACGCCCGGCTGACGCTGCCGCCGATGCCGGCGGCGCTGCTCATCGTCAACCTCGGGGGGGTCCTCGTAGCAATCGCGGAAAATTCAACGAACCCATCTCTGACCTGCGCTGATGACGCAAGAGGGTGCGATGGCCCAGAGCGATTTGTCGTCAGTGGATCGTTTGGTCGCGGCGTCGGCGGGCGGCGCGGATCTCGGCGTCGGCGACCTTGTCGTCCAGCAGTGCGTAAAGCTCGGTGGTCTCGGTGGAGGCGTGGCCGAGGCGGCGGCGAACGGCCTCGATGGACACTCCGGCGTTGATGAGCTCGGTGGCGTGGGCGTGCCGCAGTTGATGGATGTCGATCTCGACGCGTGCGGCGGTGCAGTAGTTCTGCCAGCGATGGTGGGCGGCGTCGTAGGACAGCGGTCCGCCGCGGCCGTTGATGCTGGCACGGAACAGTGGCCCGGCGGTGTAACCGGAGCGGGCCAGGTAAAGCTTGAGCAGGGTGACGTAGCCGCGGTCGTCCAGCAGGACGGTGCGCACGCTGCCGCCCTTGCCGGCCGGAGCTGGCGTTCACCCCACCGACCCGTCCGCCTGCAGCGCTGGGCATGGGCCCCGGCGGGTCTCCGGTCTCACGGGGATTGGCTGGCGTGTAGGGCCACGAGGATGGCCGCTTCCACGCTGTGGTGCGCGGTCAGCACGGGCCTGGCGCCCGTGGTGGCCAGCAGGCAGGCGGGCCGTGCTGCAGGGCGGCCAGGTGCAGGTCGCCGCCATGCCGGCGGATCAGAGCGCGAACGTTGAGGGGTGTAGCTCTTTCTCAGTGACCGCAGCGATCAGGCCGTGAGGGAGTATCCGTCCTGGTAGCCGCTCTGGTGGACACGTTCGTGTTGCCGGGCGAGGTGAAAACGCCAGTATTCGTCGAGATCACCGTTGGCGATCAGGGCGCGGAGTTTCAGGACGGCTTCGGCTCCGGCCAAACCCCAGCGTGCCCCGGCGATCACCGTGTAGGGTCGGGGGCTGGCGCGGTGGCGTCTCCTGGCGGTAGGGCCTGGGGCCTTCATGTTCCGCCGGTTTCCCGGTCGGTTGTGCCACCCCAGTGACCGTGACCAGGTTCGTTGCTCCGTTTCCAGTCCCCGCCCGTCGAACCGTGCATGCCGTTCTCCGGCACACGGCTCACCGACGTCGTTCACCGCCTGGCATTCGGCATCCCCCTCCAGTCCCGGAAGGGCCTGGGTGCGACGACGATTCCCGACAACGTGACCAGGCCGAGTTGGTCCGGGGACTGGAAGGCCACGACCGACCAGCCGAACCCTCGCGAGCGGCGATGACGTTTGCGAAGCACGAGTGCCATCCGCATCCGCGCGTAGCTCCTGATCTCGTTGAAGTGCCGGGAGGAGTTACCGAACCGGAAATAGGCGGCCCAGCCGCGCAGGAACCGGTTGACGTCCTCCACGATCACTTCCGGGTGCAGCAGCAGCCGGGATCGGAGCGTCAGCTGACGGATCCGGTCACGAGCAGAGCGTGGTTAGCGTCCACGGGAGTGGTGTACGGGTTTGGACCCGTTCGTCACCTTGACGCCCGCGACGGTGCCTGTCAAACCGAATGAGACATCAGGCTACTTGTGTGGTTTGAGGTGAAGCGTCGCTCTGGAGGGTCGTAGGTGGCCTGTTGATCCACACTCTGGCCGGCAGCGACGGCGGGTAGGGGCGCCGGCCGCGGAACCGCTCGGGGCGGGCCAGGAAGGCCGCGTTCAGCGTGGCGACCCGCTGGGCGTGGATCTTGACGGCGGTGCCGTCGTGCACGGACGCGGGAGTGTGCATCGCGATACCCGAATGACGATGCTCGTTGTTGTAATAATCAAAGAACTGCTCACAGAAGATACGGGCGTCTTCGATCGAGCCGAACCTCCCGGGAAACGCCGGGCAATATTTGAGTGTCTTGAACTGCGCCTCCGAGTAGGGGTTGTCGTTGGACACGCGCGGCCGTGAATGCGACTGATCGATCCCGAGCTGCGCGAGCAGGCCAGTGACGGTGTTCGACGTCATCGACGTGCCGCGATCGGCGTGGATCGCGTCAGGTGCGATCCCGCCGTTGCGCTCGATGGCGCGCTCGATGAACTCCTTGGCCAGAGTGCCGTTCTCGGTCGGCCAGATCTCCCACCAGATGACCTTGCGGGAGAAAATGTCGAGGATGACGTAGAGAAGGTAGTGGACGCCGCGCGCCGGGCCTTTCAGTTTCGTGATATCCCAGCTCCATACTTGATTCGGTCCGTCGGCCTCCAGTTCGGGCTTCTTCTTCGCCGGATGGGTGGCCTGCGCGCGCCGCTCGCCGGACTGGCCGCGCTCGCGCAGCAACCGGTACATGGTGGCCTGCGAGCACAGGTAGGTGCCCTCATCCAGCAGGATCGCCCATACCTGGCCCGCCGACTTGTCGGCGAACCGGGACGAGTCCAGCACCGCCAGCACCTGCGCCCGTTCCTCCTCGGACAACTCCGCCGGGTGATGAAACGGCCGGCGCGGACCTTGCCTGCGCGGCTTCGGATTTCGCTGCCGGTACAGGCTGGCGCGGGCCTTGCCGAGTACCTCGCACGCCTTGGTCGTGCCGACGGCCGTCTCCATGCCCGGGAAATGCTCGTCGATGATGCGGTTCAGGTCTCGTCGGAGTCCGCGCTGCGTGAGATGTCGTCCAGCAGCGCGAATGCTTTTCCCGCGATATTCAGCGCGGTCTTCGTCTTCCCCAGTTCGCTGGTGAGCTTTTCGTTCTTGGCCTCAAGCTTGGCCGCGTCGGCTTTGAGCTTCTTGTTCTCGGCCCGCAGCCGGGCCAGTTCCTCAGATTCCGTGTCCTTCTTCGGTTTACCTGTCGAGGAGGCCAGCGTCCCGTTCTCCTGCTGCTTTCGCCAGTGTTCGATGTGCGAGTGATACAGCCTTTCCCGGCGCATCAGGGCGCCACGCTCGGAGCTGCCCTCGGGCAGAGCGTCGAAGGCCGCCAGGATCCGTGCCTTGTAGGCCGCGGTGAACGTCCGGCGCGTCGGCCGGCTCACCTGCTTGTCGGTCGCCTGACCGTTCTGCCCGCTCATGGCGGCCTGGTCGGCGAGGGTCATCGTCACTGTCTCGATCGTCCTGTCTCGCCCTGCTTCGTATCAAAAGGACTCGTTCATCCCATGTCTCACAGCAGTCTGACAGAGAGGGCGAGGGAAGATCGATGTGACATGAGGGCGGCCACTCCGCGATCCTTCACAGCTGACTAGGCATACGAAGGAGAACGAGAAGTGGCCGCTAAAGACATTCTGCCTGCTGAGGGTGAGTGGTTCGACGAGACCCTCGCCGCGGCTTCGCCCGATGTGCTGCGCGAGATGGTCGTGCGGATGGCGCAGATGATGATGGATGCCGAGGTCGAGCAGCGCTGCGGCGCCGGCTAGCGATGGGGTCCGCATTGTGAAAGTTCGACGTGGAATGTCCTGGTGGCTGGGGCCACCGCATCCGATCAGACCGCCTCAGGCCGGTGATGACGTGCTTGTGGCCACGTTGGTCTCCTCCCCGAGGTTGCGATGCACCTCCATGTTCTCCAGCGGCGCAGTCAGGTCGTAGATGTAGTCACCGAAGCGGCGTACGTTGTCCTCCTGGTAGGGCGACATGATGGCGGGGGCTCGCCCCGAAGTGTGGACACGGGGTGTTATACGGCGAGCAGCACCTTATCGGTGGTTTGCTGCTCGTAGTCGATAGGGCTGAGGTAGCCGAGGGTGGAGTGTCTCCTTCGGGTGTTGTAGCGAGTGATCCACTTGAAGACGGCCAGGCGGGCCTCGCGCGCCGACGGCCAGCGCTTGGCGCCCTGCAGCGTTTCGCGTTTGAGGGTGGCGTTGAACGCCTCCGCCGCGGCGTTGTCGGCGCTGGTGCCGACGGCTCCCATGGACTGGCGTACCCCGAGTTCGGCGCAGACCTTGGCGAACTCGGCCGAGGTGTACTGGGCCCCGTGATCGGCATGGAAGATCGCGCCGTGCAGGCTGCCCCGTGTCGCAGCGGCCGCGCGCAGTGCGTCGCTCACCAGCTCGGTGCGCATGTGATCGGCGATCGACCAGCCCGCCAGCCGCCGCGAGCCCAGGTCCAGCACGGTCGCCAGATACAGGAACCGGCCCTCACGGACGGGCAGGTGGGTGATGTCGCCGACATAGCGCTGGTTCGGGGCCGGCGCGGTGAAGTCCCGCTTGATCAGGTCGGGCACTTTCTGATGCGAGGGTTCCGGAACCGTGGTGCGCACCTTCTTGCGCAAGTGCAGCCCGACGATGCCGAAACGGCGCATCACCCGCGCAACTCGCTTGTGGTTGACCGCCCGCCCCGGAGCAATGCTTGAGATCTGTGGATCGCCGGGAAAGGGGTGTACCTTCCCGGTGATCATGTGATTCCACCAAGCATGACCGACGCGCCAACGTCGGCCGGAAAGGCACACCCGTGCTCACCGTAGTCCCTGATCCCGCCAGCGGCGACCGCGCCGCCACCACCCCCGCCCCGACGCCGGCGCTCATCGACGAGCTGGTCCGCGAAGGTGCCCGCCGGATGCTCGCTGAAGCGCTCAAGGCCGAGGTCGACGCCTACATCGCCGCTTTCGCCGACGAGCGCGACGAGGCCGGCCGCCGCCTGGTCGTGCGCAACGGCCACCACCAGCCCCGCACCGTGCTGACCAGCGCGGGCGCGATCGAGGTCCAGGCCCCTCGGGTCAACGACAAGCGCATCGACGAGACCACCGGCGAGCGGCACCGGTTTTCCTCGGCGATCCTGCCGCCGTGGTGCCGCAAGAGCCCGGCCATCACCGAGGTGCTGCCGCTGCTCTACCTGCACGGCCTGTCCACCGGCGATTTCGTCCCCGCGCTGGGCCAGTTCCTCGGCTCGAGCAGCGGGCTGTCGGCCCCGGTCATCACCAAGCTCACCGAGCAGTGGAAAGCCGAACAACGCGCCTTCGCCGCCCGCGACCTGTCCGGTGTCGACTACGTCTACCTGTGGGCCGATGGCATCCACGTCAACATCCGGCTGGAGGAGCACAAGCTGTGCCTGCTGGTGCTGATCGGGGTGCGCGCCGACGGCCGCAAGGAACTCGTCGCGCTGACCGACGGCTACCGCGAGTCGGCCGAGTCCTGGGCGGATCTGCTGCGTGATTGCGCCCGACGCGGCATGCGCGCCCCGGTGCTCGCCATCGGCGACGGCGCGCTCGGTTTCTGGTCGGCGCTGTCGGAGGTGTTCCCGCAGGCCAGAGCACAGCGCTGCTGGTTTCACAAGATCGCCAACGTGCTCGGGGCGCTCCCGAAGTCGGCCCACCCCGGCGCGAAGAAGGCGCTGGCCGAGATCTGGAACGCCGAGGGCAAGGACCACGCCCTGGCCGCGGTCACCGCCTTCGAGGCCGCCTACGGCGCCAAGTTCCCCAAGGCCGCCGCCAAGATCACCGACGATGTCGAGGAACTGCTGGCCTTCTACGACTACCCGGCCGAGCACTGGCGGCATCTGCGCACCACCAACCCGATCGAGTCGACGTTCGCCACCGTCCGGCACCGCACCAAGGTCACCAAGGGCCCCGGCTCCCGCGCCGCCGGCCTGGCCATGGCCTTCAAGCTGATCGAGTCCGCCCAACGGCGCTGGCGCGCGGTCAACGGCGCCCACCTGGTCGCCCTGGTCCGCGCCGGAGCGGTCTTCATCGACGGCAAGCTCGTCGAACGCCCCGCTGAATCACCCGTCCCGACAGCCGCCTAGGAACTCACAATCCACAGGTCTTGACTATTGCTCCGGCCCCGGGCGCGCAGCTCGGCGGTGATGCGCGGACTGCCATAGCTGCCGTCGAACGCGCCGTGGATCTGCCTGATCTCCTCCGCCAGCGCGGCATCGGCCGCGGCCCGCTCCGCCCGGGCCGGCGCCGCCTTGCGCCACCGGTAGAAGCCCGAGCGCGACACCTTCAGCACCCGGCACAGCCGCTTCACGCCGAAGGCGCCCGCGTGGTCGTCGACGAACTCGAAGCGGCTCACCAGTTCGTCTCGCCGGCGAAATATTTGGCCGCCCGGCGCAGGATCTCGCGCTCCAGCTCCAGCTCCCGGATCCGGGCCTTGAGCTGCTTGTTCTCCTCTTCCAGCACGTCGTCGAACGATAGCGGGCCCTGCGCCGGCCGCTTGTGCGGGGCCCGCTTCTTCGCGCCCGCGCTGCCGTCCGCCTGCGCCTGACGCACCCAGTTACGCAGCGTCTCCCGGCTGATCCCCAGGTCCTCAGCCACCGATGCCAGCGTCCGTCCCGGATCGGACAGATACAACGCGACGGCGTCCGCCTTGAACTCCGGCGGATACGACTTCATCGCCACGTGGAACTCCTTGTCTCCGGATCTCCATCATCCGGTACTCAAGGTGTCCACACATCGGGGGCAGGGCCCGTCCGTGCTTGCGCACCATCATGGTGGAGACCTCGCCGGTCGACTCATCACCACCTACCCAGGCGAAGGTCAGCAGCGGGTCGTCGGCAGCACGTTCGATCATCCGCCAGGCAAGCTCGGGCTTGGTCGCGAACACCACGCCCGCGCCGACACCGGCGCCGGCGAGCCGGGCGGGCTCGTCGAACCAGGACGCGGGCAGGTACAGCTCTCGGTCGATCAGCACTCGTTGCCCGCCCGGGACGGCGTAGGCCGCGAACACCCCGATCTGACAGTTGGTGATCTTCCCCGCGGTGCCGGTGTACTGCCGCTGCACCCCGGCCGAGCAGCGACCCTTCTTCTCAAGCCCGGTGTCGTCGACTACCAGGACCCCGTCTCGGCTGCCGAGCCGCTCGGCCACCTGCGCCCGCAGCGCGTCCCGGACCTCATCAGCATCCCAGCGGGCATGGCTGAACAGCCGTTGCATCCCATCCGGTGTGCCGTTCCCGGCATACTCGGCCAGCAACCAGCCGTTCTTCCGCTCCAGACTGCTCAGCAACCCATCCAGACACGCCCGCGCCCGCAACCGGGGCTCGCTCCGGACGAAGAACGGTGCCAGCACCTGCGAAAACAACTCATCCAACGCATCGTCCCACCGCGCGGGGACACCCTGGGCTACCGTGGACGGCACGGCCACCGCCTGGTCATCGATCTTCACACATCCATGGTCACGGCGGTGGCCGCTTCATGTCCGTCGCTTCGCCAACCCCCAGGCCTCAAGTGCGGCTGGAGTACTAGAGACTCTCCTCCCCAGCTGCCCGGATGGCGGCGGCTCACGACTCCTTGCGGCTGCGCTTATCCCCCTCCGGCCTCGTCGTAGGGCGCCCACCCCTTATCGAGAAGGTGGAACCCCGCATCGATGGCCGCCGCTGGATCGGGCTCACGGATGGCCATGAGCTGAATCTGCAGGGCAAACCGGACGTAGAAGCGGATCTCTTCGCTTGGCTCCTCCAGCCCGAACTCCTCGGTGATCGCCGCGACCAAGGCATCCTCGTGGCGCAACCACATCTTCTCCGCGTAGTCGACCAGAGCTGGCGTCTCCTCCATGAGCGCGAGTATTTGGCTCTGCGGCCCGGATTTGAGCGCGGCGATTTCGGAGAGGTAGTGGGCCTTCAGCGCGTCGGAGATCGAGGTCCCCGCCATGCGGCCACTCACCGCAGCAATCAGGCGTTCATGCCGCTCACCTTCGTCACTGAAGACAAGCGCCTCCTTGTGTGGGAAGTGTGTGAAGACCGTCTTGGGCGACACATCGGCCGCATCCGCGATCTCGCGCACAGTCACCGCATCGAAGCCGCGTGCGAGGAAAAGCGTCGTCGCCGCCTCCAGTATCGCCGCCCGCGTCGCCGCCTTCTTGCGCTCACGTCGCCCTGCCGTCGCTGCATCCACCATGGCGCATACTCTACACCCGAACACTAAGAACATTGACAGTAAAAGTAGTCTCGATATAGTGAGTGAGTGGGTGAAGTTCGAGGTTCTCGCTCACGGCGTACTCGTTGACGGTTACCGGGCTCCAAGCCATGAGGTTTCAGCCCAGCCACTCGGCCTCCCCGGCCGCCGCCGATCGGGAGTTGCAGGCACAAGCGAGCCGCGTCAATCTCCGGCGGGCCCTCCCGCCAACCCGGCTACCAGAAAGGGACCCGACCATGTCCGAAGCAATTGACTCACGGTCTAAAAGTCGCGAGATGCCTGCCTCCCACGTGTGCCTGCCTGCGCAGCGCCGAGTGGCGGGAGCGTTGCTCATCGCCGGGCCGGCGATCTTCCTGCTCGGGGAGTTTGTCGCCGCCGCAGCGTGGACCGACCCCGCCTACAGCTACACACACCATTTCATCAGCAACCTCGGAGTCCACGGGCCCTCGACTCTGTTCGGGCAGTACATGTACTCGCCCCTGGCCTGGGTAATGAACGCCGGATTCCTCCTCTTCGGGATCACGATCCTGGCCGGAGTGGCCACGCTGCGCGATCTGTCGGATAGCCGCCGTTGGGCCATGCTCGCCCCCGCGACGCTGCTGGCCGTCGGCGGCGTCCTGCTCGCGCTGTTTCCCGGATCTGGCGAGGCAATCAACAACGGCACCGGCGAGTACCACAGCATGGGAGCCTTCGCCGGCTTCGTCGGTGGGAACGCGCTGGCCATCGTGCTCGGAAGCAGGTGGCGGCGCATCGGCATCTCTCCGCGAATGGGGCGAGCACTGATCACGGTCGGCGTGATCGGTCTGCTTTCGATGGTGCTCTACCTCGCGATGATCTTTACCACGGGCGACACCCCCATCGGCATCATCGGCCTCATCGAACGCGGCGCCGTTCACCCGTTCCTGATCGGCCTCATCTGCGCTGGAGCATCGATCTGGAAGCGGAAGACGTGAACGAACCCTTGCGCCCTCCGTCACCACGGAAATGGCAGCCTGACGCCGAACTCTTCGAGCACCCACCAAAGACGGGCACGCATGTGCAGGGGCCATAGGCGGATCCCGGCGGATCTCAGGCGGCCAAGCCGAGGTCGAGGCGGCGGTCCATGTCGATGTCGATCCGGCCGTAGAGGTTGGCGTTGGACCGAACAGGGGCGAAAGGCCGCGTCTGTCGACGTCGGTCATCTTCTCCTGCCAGGCGGGGTCCTTCAGGACGGACTGAACCAGCAGGATGTTGATGAACACCAGCGCGGACTGCAGCAGGTGCAGGCTGAGCATGGAGACTTCCTGGTGCTCCTTGTCGCTGCCGGGCAGGGTGCCGGCGCTGCCGTAGAACAGGTCTGCGTTGGCCGAGTTCCAGTTCTCCACGACCTGCAGCCCCTCGTGGATCTCCCGGCGCAGCTCTGAGGCGGCGACGTACTCGGCGACGAAGATGCTCTTGACCGCCTTGCCGAGCTCCTCGATGGCCTTGTAGGCGGGGTGCTTAGGACCGCCGCGGGTGAAGCGGCGCAGCACCTGCTCGGCCTCGGCCGTGCCCAGCCGCAAGGCGGTGGCGTACTTGACCATCTGGTCGTACTGCTGGGCGATGATCGTCCAGTCGATCGGCTTGTCGGCCACCATGCCGCTCAGGCTGGACGGGACCTGGCCGCTGGCATCGGCCTTGACCAGCTTCTGGTGGGCGATCCTCCTCATCCGCGACAGCAGCTTGAATCCCAGCAGGTAGGAGAAGGCGAACCCCACCAGGGACTGGCCATGACTATCGGTGTACTGGCGGTCGATGGCGGCGTCGGTGCAGTGCCGCAGCACGCCCTCCATCATCGCGGCGACCTCGGAGGCGTTGCAGGAGCGAAGCTGGGCGACGGTCGACGGCTGACCGTACGCCTGCCAGCGGAAACGAGCTTCAAGATCGACCCATGGCCGGTTTTCCCCGTATCTCGGCTGGACCCGTACAGCCCGCACCCGTGAATACCTGACGCTTGACACATGTCTTTTATGTCATGAATAATGGTGTGTAGATCGAGGGGGAGTACCCAACGCACCACGCACCGCCGTCAAGACGGGTCCGGCCCATCCGGGCTCCGGCGCTGTAGCCGCCCTTCACCGGCGGCCTGGGGAGACCGTCGACCACCGGCGCCGCCGCGTCCGCCGGCGGCTGGTCGAGGAGGTTTCCCCGTTGTCTGCTGAATGGTGGGTCTGGGCTGCGGTGATGCTGGCCGTGGCCGTCATGCTGGCCATCGATCTGTTCCTGCACCGCGACAACCACGTCATCGGCTTCCGTGAGGCGGCCGCCTGGTCCGGCGTCTGGATCGCCGCCGGCCTGCTGTTCGGCGTGATCCTGTGGGGCTGGCAGGGCGGCGAGACGGCCGGCACCTACTTCGCCGGCTACTTGATCGAAAAGGCGTTGTCGATCGACAACGTGTTCATCTTCGCGATGATCTTCACCGCCTTCGCCGTCCCGGCCGCGCTCCAGCACAAGGTGCTGTTCTGGGGCGTCATCGGCGCGCTGGCCTTCCGGCTGGTGTTCATCTTCCTCGGCGCCGAACTACTGGAGCGGTTCTTCTGGACCGCCTACCTCTTCGGCGCGTTCCTCATCTACACCGGCTACAAGATGGCCTTCCGGCACGGCCGGCAGGCGCCGCCCGAGCACAACCCGCTGGTACGCCTGGTGCGCCGCATCGTGCCCACCGACGCCCGCTACCACGGCGACCGGTTCTTCACCCGCGTCGGCGGCCGGCGGGTGGCCACGCTGCTGTTCGTGGTGCTGATCGCCATCGAGGCCACCGACCTGATCTTCGCGATCGACTCGGTCGCGGCCGTCCTGGCGATCACCACCAGTACCTTCATCGTCTGGACCGCCAACGCTTTCGCCATCCTGGGGCTGCGCAGCCTGTACTTCTGCCTGGCCGGGCTGCTGCGCCGGTTCGTGCACCTGCACTACGGCCTGGCCCTCCTGCTGGCCTTCGCCGGCGTCAAGCTGATCGCCTCGGAGACCTCGGTCGGCAAGCTGCCGATCCCGCTGACCCTGGGCGTCATCGTGGTCACCATCGGCGCTTCCATCGCCTGGAGCATGCTGGCCACCCGCCGCACCCCCGGCTCCGGCGCAGCCACCCGCAGCGCCGCCGGCAGCGGTGACGGCGGCGCGCAGCCGGCCGAGGCCGCCTGCGGCGAGGCGCCGGAGCACGCACGGAGCTCCGCCCGAGCGTCCGCGGCAACCGATCAGTGACCGTCCCTGCTGAGCCGTCCCGACCCGTCCATGCCACGCAGCAAACGCCAGGGGGCCCGCCGCTTCACGCTTTCCAACTCACCACCTGCTGTTCGTGACATCGATAGCGTGCTTTGTAGGCTGGTGGGCATGCCCGACTGGACCTTCCTGACCAACCACGCCCACGTGCTGCTGTGCATCGCCCGTGACCCCGGCATCCGGATCCGCGACGTGGCCGCCCGCGTCGAGATCACCGAGCGTGCCGCGCAGCGCATCCTGGCCGACCTGACCGCCGCCGGCTACCTCACCGCCACCCGGGAAGGACGGCGCAACCACTACCGCATCAACCCCGCTCTGCCTCTGCGTCACCCCCTCGAACGCGACCACCAGATCGGCGAGATCCTCGCGGTCTTCCACCCCGCCCAACCACCGGCCCCGGCCGGCACGAGCGATCAGGCGGCCGTGAGCGCATGAGGTGTCAGCCGACCGGCTCGCCGCGCCGTGCCGAGCACCTGCTCGCCTGCGGCCAGCACCGCCTCGGCCAGCGCCAGGCCGAGCCCGGAGGGCCACGAGGCTCCCGAACATGACGTCGTAGCGGGCCGGCAGGCCCCCAGCGTGTGGCGCAAGTCGATGCCGTCCAGGACGATCTTGTCCTCGGCCGGTGTCGCGTCAGCGCGCCCGCTCCCCCGAGGATCCGGGAGGGGCCGTCGAGCGGCGCGGCACCAGCGTCGGCGTCACCGAGAACCGCACCGACGAGCCACGCCCCTCGATCCGCTCCAGCAGCAGCCGCCCCGCCGTCCGCCCCATCTCCTCGCCGTCCTGGTCGACGCTCGTCAGCGAGATGCTCGACAGCGCCGCCAGCCGCGTGTTGTCGTAGCCGGCCAGCGAGACGTCCGCCGGCACCGACAGCCCCGCCTCGTGCAGCGCCCGTAACGCGCCCAGCGCCGCCGAGTCCGCCCCCGCGAAGATCGCCGTCGGCCGCGGCGAACGCGCCAGCAGCCGCCGCGCCCCCTCGTAGCCGCCCTCCTCGCTGTAGGAGGTCAGCGCCACCGGGATCTCGCCCTCCAGCCCGTGCTCGCGCATCACCCGCTCGTACGTCGCCGCCCTGATCGCGTGCAGCGCCGCCGACGCCCGCACCCGCCCGCCCGGCAGGTGCCCGATGTGCGCGATCCGCCGGTGCCCCAGCCCGATCAGGTGCCGCACGACCAGCTCCGCGCCCAGCTCGTCGTCGTCGTGCACCGCGTCGTACACCGCCGACCGCTCGTGCAGCCCCAGCACCACCGTCGGGACCTGCGCCGCGACCTCCTCCAGCCGCGCCCGCCCCAGCTCCGGGGCGATCATGAGGATGCCGTCCACCTGACGGTCGACCAGCGCCTCGATCGCCCGCGCCTCGGCCTCGGTGCCAGGCCCGCCCTGCACCATGATCGCCTGGTAGTCGGTGCCAGCCAGCCGCTCGTTCAACCCGTCCAGAATGTCGGGAAAAAACGGATTCCGGAGGTCGGGGAGCAACACCCCGATCGTGAACGTACGCCCCCGCATCGCCCGCGCCGCCGCATGCGGCCGATAACCCAGCTCCTCGATCGCCGCCTTCACCCGGTCACGCATCGCCGGACTGACCCCGTAAGCACTGCGCAGCACCTTCGACACCGCCGTCGTCGACACCCCGGCATGCCGCGCCACATCGGCGATCGTCACCCGACGCGGCCGCTCCCGCGTGGCCATCCCCCGCCTCCCCTTCCGGACCCACCGATTCTACGAGCGCCCCGCACCACCCGCCCCCACCCAGGTGCTACCTTGTCCGACCGTGCCGCACTATCTGCAGGAACTGTTCTCCCTCCACGGCCGCCGCGCCCTCGTCACCGGCGGCAGCTCCGGAATCGGCCACGCCATCGCCGAAGCCCTCGGCCGCGCCGGCGCCGACGTCGTCCTCGTCGCCCGCCGCCCCGCCGAACTCGACCAGGCCGCCGGCCACCTGCGCAGCCACGGCGTCACCACCACCTGCATCAGCGCCGACCTCGCCGACCGCGACGACGTCCAGCGCGTCTGCGACACCGCCGGCGACATCGACATCCTCGTCAACAACGCCGGCAACAACATCCGCAAACCCATGGCCGAGCTGACCACCGACGACTACGAGCTCACCCTCGCCGTCAACCTCACCGCCCCCTACCTGCTCGGCCAGCATTACGGCCCCCGCATGGCCGCCCGCGGCTGGGGCCGCATCATCAACATCGGCTCCCAGCAGTCCGTCAGCGCCTTCGGCGACAGCGGCGCCTACGGAGCCGCCAAAGCCGGACTCGCCGGCCTCACCCGCTCCCAGGCCGAGGCCTGGTCACCCAGCGGCGTGTGCGTCAACACGATCATCCCCGGGTTCGTCCTCACCCCCCTGACCGCCCCCGCCCAGGCCGTCCCCGGCCGGATCGAGGCCCTCGCCGCCCGCCACATGCTCGGCCGCAACGGCGTCCCCGCCGACTTCGCCGGCGCCGCGGTGTTCCTCGCCGGCGACGCCTCGGCGTTCGTCACCGGCCAGATGCTGTTCGTCGACGGCGGCTTCTTCGTCCACTAGCGCCCCGCGGCCCCACGGTGATCAGGCCGGCTGCCGCGCCCGCAGGGGCAGGTGGCGCGGACCGCGCAGCATCGCATTGCGCCGGTAGGGCGGCGGATCCTCCACCAGAGTCACCTCGCCGAGACGCGGGATCAGCGCCCCCAGCGCCGCCAGGGCCTCGATCCGGGCGAGCGGCGCGCCGTAACAGAGATGGACGCCGCCGCCGAAACCCAGATGCTGGTTGTCCGCCCGTGCCGGGTCGAACCGGTCCGGGTCACGGAACCGCCTGGGGTCGCGGTTGCCCGAGGCGATCACGAGGACCAAAGGCTCGCCCTTGGGCACCACCGAGCCGGCGACCTCGACGTCGGCGAGGGGGACACGCCTGCGCAGCTGGACCGGCGGCTCGAAGCGCAACAGCTCCTCCACCGCGCCCGGCAGCAGACCCGGGTCCTCGCGCAGCCGGTCGAGCTGGTCAGGATGGCGCAGCAACGTCAGGACCCCGTTGGTGATCAGGTTCACCGTGGTCTCGTGACCGGCGATGAGCAGCAGGACGGCGGTCTCCGCCAGCTCCTCCCGCGTCAGCCGCAGCGCCGGATCCGGCTCGTTGACGAACGCCGACAGCAGGTCGTCACCCGGGCGGCCGCGACGCTGCTCGGCCAGATCCACCAGGTACCGGCCCATCTCCATCCGCGCCCGCCGCCCCGTACGCGCCCGCTCCGCGGCCTCCTCACCCGGCTGCACGTCGGCCGAGGCGACGATCACGTCCGACCACCGCCGGAACAGCGGCTCGTCCTCCCGCGGAACGCCGAGCAACCGGCAGATGACCGTGACCGGCAGCGGATAGGCGAAGTCGTCGACCAGATCGAACTCCGCCCGATCACCGAGCCCGCCGGCCAGCTCCCCGGTGAGCTCGGCGATCCGACCCCGCATGGCGTCGACCCGGCCCGGAGTGTGCGGCGGCCCGAACGGCCGCATCGCCAACGTCCGCAACCGGTGATGCGCGGGATCGTCGAGAACGAGAAACGGAAGCCGCTCCCCCTCCACCAGCTCCGGGTCACCCGCCAGGCCGTAACGAGGATCGGCACTGACCCGCGGATCGTGGAGCAGGGCGTTGATCTCGTGATAGGTGCCGACCAGATGACTGCCGTCCGCCTGCCGCACCACAGGACCGGCCTCACGCAGCTCCGCGTACAAAGGGTAGGGGTCGGCGCGGCAGGCGTGGTCCGTGATCCGTTCCAGCAGGGTATCGGCGGTCATGGCGTCTCGGCTCCTCGTGGACGGGCGGAACAATCAGGCATGCCGCACCAAGGTCAGCCGGCGATCCGGCAGATGACCGGTGAGCGCGACCGTCGGGCCGTGCGACAACCTCTTCGGGTCCGGCACGTCGGAGGGAAGCGTCAGCTCCGCGGCGAGCGGCCGGTCCGCCGCACCAGGCCCCGGCGGGAACGGCGCGGCCGTCTCGATCAGCTGCTGGTAGTACTCCAGCGACTTGGCCATGTTGACCGTGACCGCGGCGGTCACCCGCCCCCGGTAGCCGTACACCACGGCCAGCCGGCGCTCCTCCAAAGACCCCTGCGCGAGCACGATCTGGTCGGAGAAGGTGGGGACGCCCACCGACTTGATGTTCAGCCCGAACTGGCTCGACCAGAACGCCGGCAGCGACAGATGAGGACGCCGCAACGGCCCCGGACTGATCATGTTGTGGGCCGCCACCTCCGCCTGCGCCACCGCGTTGCCCCAGTGCTCCAGCGACAGCAGCTGGTACTCGAACAGCGGATGCGGAAAACGGGACACGTCACCGGCGACGAAAACGTCATCGGTGACGATCCCGTACATGTCGAAAGCCCGGCACCCCGCGTCGCACGCCACCCCGCGCGGACCCGCCGCCAACCCGGCATCCGCCAACCACTCGACATTGCGGACCGCCCCCAGCGCCACGACGCACACCTCCGCGTCGACCCGGCCACCGTCCGACAGATCCGCCCCCACGAACCGGCCCCTCCCGTCCCCGCGCAGCGCCGTCACCGTCACCCCGCAACGCAGGTCCACCCCGTGCGCACGCTGCACCCCGGCGGCCAGCTTCGACAACGTGCCGCCGAGCGCCCCCACCAAAGGCGCCGGACCGCGTTCGGTGACCGTCACCTCCAGCCCCCGCTCCCGGCACGCCGAGGCGATCTCCGAACCCGTGAAACCACCACCGATCACCAGCACCCGCCGCGGCCCCGCCGCCAGCCGCTCCGCCAGCCGCCCGGCGTCGCCACAGGTCCGCAAGGTGAACACCCCGTCCAGAGCCGCCTCCTCCCGGTCGGGCCAGGGCCGCGCCCGCGTCCCGGTCGCGATCAGCAACCGGTCATAGGCGAGCCACTCACCGTCCGCCAGCAGCACCCGCTTACGGAGCGGATCCAGACCGGTGGCCGGCACCCCGAGCCGCCACTCGGCATCCGGGTTCCGCCGCATCGGCAGCCCCGTCGAGTCCGCCGCCGCCTGACCGAGCAGCACCTGCTTCGACAGCGGCGGCCGGTCATACGGCGGATGAGGCTCATCGCCCACCACGGTCAGCGAACCGGTGAAACCCTGCTCACGCAACGACTCGGCGGCCCGCAGCCCCGCCAGCGACGCGCCGACCACCACGACACGGCCCTCACGCGGATCACCATCCACCCGACCCCACCTCCTCACCGAGGAGAATGGCCTGGACCGGGCACGCCACCGCGGCCTCACGCACCCGCTCCACCTGGTCGTCAGGGACGGCCGGGTCGTACAGCAGCGCCTCTTCCCCATGCAACTGGAACACCTCTGGTGCGAGGAACACACACTGCGCGTAGCCCTGGCAGCGGGTGAGGTCCACGACGATCTGCATCCCACCGCTCCCTCCGTCGCCTCCCCTTCGTTCCTGCCCGGAGCGACGGCAAAGAGAAATCGGCGACGCGGCGAGGAATCGGCAATCCCGGCAGTTCAGGCGCGCGGCCGGGCCGGCGCCTGAACCTCGGCCCGCCGCTCCAGGCGACTGCCCCGCGGCAACGTCACCGCCATGATGTTGCTGGGAATGTCCAGCTCGATGCGGTGCCACCGCCCACGAGGCACGATCGCGGCCGTACCCGCCGGCAGCCTCACCTCCTCCTCCTGCTCCCCCGGCCGCTCCGGACGCAGGAACAGGCGAATCTTCCCCACCAGACAGGAGACGATCTCCTCGGCCTCCGGATGAACCTCCCAATGACCGACATGCACGTCCGCACCCGTCTTGGCATGGAACGCCGTCAGCCGCCAGCCGTCCTGGTCGGGGTCGGCCGTCCTTCTCCCCGCGCGGATCCGGCCCTCCTGATCGAGGTGGATGGACGAGGCGAAGAGATCGATCGGGGTCACACGCATACCGAAGCGCCCTCCCTCGGAATCACTCGGGCCTTGGCCCCCATGACCGGGAATTCTTCGCCGGCCACGCCCCGGGGACATCCCGCGAGTGAAGCGAACTTCCCCTACCCCGCCGGAACCAACGACCGGCCCGCGTACGACACCGGAAGTACACCCCCTCGTCCCGCCGCACGCTTCACCTGCCACACATAGGGCAGATGCCGGTCATGAACGCACAAGACGGGACAAATACCGACCTCCCCGCGGCAGTAGGCCGAGTCAACGGAGAAAGCGACATCGTCGCCGAACGCTCCGGAGGCGACGTCCACACCTCCTCCCCCCGCCCCGTACCCGCCGAACCCATCGAGCCCCCGCCCAACCCCGAACGCAAGGCCGAACAGGAACGCCACGAAGCGGCCAAGAACACCGACACCAGCACCGAACAAGGACGCCCAGGAGCCGAACCAACCGACTGACCACCCTCGCAGCAGGCGCCCCCGGAGATCAGAATGACGCGATCTCGGGCACGCCCTGCCCGATGAGCACCGCGTGATCGAAGAAGATACCCACGCCCCACCAGCCATCTCTCTTGCAGGTCAGAGCGAGGCGACGCGCAGGCGCAGGCACGTCGGATGAGGACCGGCCGCAGGGCGAGAATGTCGGCGACCGAGCAAAACAGGCGGGCGGCCTCGGGCAGGAGCATCGTGAACCCTGCACGGTCCAGGGACCGCTGACGGCTGGAGGTGGCGAGGCCCTCGCAGACAGGGGCACCGGCTGCGAGCAGGGCGGCCAGGGCATGCCGCTGCCGGGCGTCGGCCTGCTTGTCGGCGGAGTGCCGCAGGGCGATTCGGCCGGCCAGGCGGGGCCGGTTCTGATCAGGTAGCTTCACGCCATGGTTGATGGTGCGACGCTGCGCGAGTTCCTCCGGACGGAGCTGCCCGAGGCTCGGCCGATCCTAGCCGCGTGGGAAGCGAAGGAGATCGCGGACGCCGCCGACAACGACCATGAGCCGTTCCTCGACAACGTGTACGGGTTGATGTCCGAGGTTTTCTGGTGGGAGGTGTTCGAGCCTGCCGTCTCCAAGGCGGACGTCCCAGTGCTCGAACGCTGCTACGCAGTGACGGAAGCGCTCCTCACGTGTGACGATCCGTCGAACATGATCCGAGAATGTGTGATCATCCGAGTCCTCAAGTATCTGGACGCACAGTCTCCTGGGTACGCCTTCGCGGGCCCGGAGACCAGACGGCTTCTCGAATCACCGTGAGCGGCAAATGCTCGCCGAGCATCATCGCCCGGGCGCACCTTACTGATCATCCTCGACGGACAGTGGACCTACGAAGCGCCACCCAACCATCACGCGGTGCCGCGCGGCAAGGCGTCCATCCGTTGCCCGACCGTTCACAACGCGACGACCTGAGAGGTTGAGAAGGAAGGTGATGCCGGCCTCGTTCACCGGGGTCGGGCAGAGGGGCCGACAGCGCGGCGTCAGGGCTTTGCCGACGAGGTCGAACAGCCCGAAGTTCACCGGATATTCATGTCCCGGCCGGTGAGGGGCTTGCCGCGGAGGGGGAACCGCTGCCCGTCGGAGGAGGACCTGGTGGCGCCGCCGAACTCCTTGGCCAACTCCAGCTGGTAGTGGTGGTCGACCAGAACCGTGTTGGCCTCGCGGAGCGTCTCGTCCCCCGCGTACCACTCCTGGGTCCAGGCCAGGGTGTCGCAGGAGACACCACACGCCTCCGACATGCGGGTCAGCCCGAGGTCGGTGGCCCCGCGACGAGCACCGCGAGAATGTCACGGCGGGTCTCCACCGACAGGCTGATCTTCCGGCCGCCGGCGTGGCGCCAGCTTCTGCACTCAGCCTCCAGTCACCAGTAACGAAGGCGAAGAAGCCCCGGCCTCCCACGTCATGCCCGGCGCGACTGCCTGGACGTACCCATCCTCAAGCCCTGACAGTCTCGGCCCATGCGGTCTGTCGAGGCCAGATACCTACCCCCATCGGTGTAAGGCGTACAGCGAACGGTGCAAAGTCCAGTGACGATCAACGGACGACGCGCCCCCGCTGCAGCCCGGCCTAGCGTTTCTCGGCGAGATAGCCGGACGAGAACTAGAGGAATCGCGATGAGCAAAAAAGTGATGACTGCGATCGCCGGGCTGAGCCTGACGGCCGGTTCACTGGGATTGGCCGCCGCGCCGACTGGCGCCCAAGCCGGCACCGCGCGCGAGGCCACCGCTGCGACGGCCACGCCGAAACCGCCGAAGGGCGCCAGGGCGGTGGTGCGGGGGTCGGCAGCTCCGCAGCCCCCTACCCCGATGGCAGATGTGTCGCTCTGTCGGCGAACAGGGTGTACGTGACGTTGGTAAGTCGTTCGGACATCTGCTAGAGACGAATGGTTGTGGCAAAACCCGGGAGCTTTACGTTGTAGATCACAATACGGAGCGGAGACACCGTCACCGGCGCGTTCACCTTCAAGGAGCTTCGAACAGACCTTCCCGAGAGGAGCGGACGCGAGCCTCAGGTGCGCCGTCATGCCCGCCTCCTCCGGCCTGGTCAGCAGGGTGCAGAGCAGGTTCAGGTTCTCCGCGGGCTCGACAGCCGCCGAGAACCCTCACCAAGCCGCCACTCCCCCATCTCGATGACTTAGATGATTGATGCCGAGAGGGCTGACTTTCGGCGCTTGATCCACTTAGTCGAAGATCAGTAAGGTTGGGCGCTTTCCTCCTCGCGCCCGCATCCCGGAGTGCCCTCATGCGCCGCCACCGTTTCGGCCGGCTCGCCGCCTGCCTGGCCGCCCTCTACCTGGCCGCCGTGATCGTCCTCGCCGTCGTCGGACTGGTCACCGGCGACCTCGTCCCCCTGTGGAGAGTTGTCGCGGACCAAAACGGATACATGGCGGCCGAGATCCGGCCGTGGCCGTGGCTGCCCGTCCTGCTCGTGCCGATCGCGGCGGTGCAGGCGTGGGCCTACTGGGAGGTGTTGCGCGGGCGGCTGCGCGGCGAACCGGCGCGGCACGGCCGGGACGTGCGATTGCTGCGGATCGCTCTCTACTCCACGGTCGTGTACGTCCTGACCTGGCACCTGCCGATCCCCTACCTGTGGTGGCTGTCGCTGGTCGCCGATGTGATCGAGCTCGCGACGATATGGCTGTTCTTCCGCGTGCTGCGGGAGACCGTCCGCAACTGGCTGCGGGTGCTCATGCTGGTGACCGGCACGCTCAGCGTGGTGCACGACGTGGTGACCACCATCGCCTACCAGACAGGCAACTACCTCTTCGCCGGGCAGAACTGGACCTGGGCTCTGGACGTCCTGTGGTCGGCGTGGCTGGCGTCGCTGCTGGTGGCGCAGGCGCGGGATCCGCGCTGGAGCGGCGCGACGGTACGGGCCGGCGTGATCGCGGTCCTGTTCTCGCTGCTGTCCTCCGGCTCGCTCTCGATCGTGGCGTTCGGCGGCTCACTGGACGTGGTGCCGTGGAAGCTGCTGATACCCTCGCTCCTGGGCGCGGTTTCGGTCTTCTCGCTGGTCTGGTTGGCACGGTCCGCGCACGACCTGGGCACTCTCCAGCCTCCCGCGCCCCGGACGGAGCCCGTGCGGGCGCGCGCCAGGCGGTGGCCGCTGCCGACCGTGGCGATCGTGCTCCCGCTGATCCCCGCAGCCCTCAACCTGGCCCGCGGGGTGCCGTTCTGGCTCGGGCCGAAGAACGTGCTGAGTGACGTGGTACGCGACTACACCGGGTCGGAGGCCACCGCGTACTGGTTCGCGCTCGACCTCCTCGTCGGCGTCGGCGCGCCGGCGGTGCTGATCCTGGTCGCCGTACGGCGGCGGACGCGCACGTTGCTGCGCGCGACGACACTGAGCTTGTTCCTGCTGGGCGTGGCCGGCGCCGTGAGCGCGTTCACCTGGGAGCACTCCACGTTCTTCGGGGAGTTGTGGCTCTACCCGGAAAGCCTCTACGTCGAGCAGGGCGCGACCGTCCCCTACGAGGGCGACCAGCTCCTGTCCCCCGGCATCTCCCCGCTCTGGTACGCGCTCGCGCTCACCGCCTCCGGCCTCATCCTGCTCCTGCTGTACGCCGCCCCGCCCGCCCACCGCGTCCGTCACCATGTCCTGCTGGCGGGTCTCGCCTCGGCCGTGGCCCTGTGCCTGCTGCCCGCGGCGGACAAGGCCCGAGGCCCCGTCACGGACTGCGCCATGCCCGAGCCGTGGGAGATCGACATGGGCGAGGCGCAGCCGCGCGAGCTGACCGCCGAGCAGAAGTTCGTGTGCTCCCTGCGCGGCGACTTCAGCGCCCAGGGCCTGCACGTGTTCCCCGCCACCACGCCCGACCAGGTCGTGCTCGCCTACGGACGCCGTCTGTGCGGCGTCCACACCCGCAACGACCCGCGGGAGCTGTCCCGGCTGAAGATCAACCGTGCGTCCCTCACCTATCCGCTGGCCGGCATCTGTCCCAGCGCCGCCACCATCGTGCGGGCCGCCAAGGCCGAGCAGGACCAGGAGATCGCGGCGATGCAGGCCGACTCCCAAGCCATGTGCGACGCCACGCCGCGCCACCGCCCGCGCATCAAGCCGGCCCGCGCGATCCGGATGAAGGAGCCGCAGTGGACCGACTACGGGGTGCTGCAGACGTACGAGGGGGAAGCAGAGGAGGAGACCGAACCGGACACGGAGCCCGGCAACGGGCTGGTTTCCTCCGCACACGGCATCCTGGCCGTCATGACCCATCCCGACTTCGACCTCTGCGTCACCCTGGAGACCTACACCCGCCGGCCGCCCGTCGAGATCAAGGGCTGGGACAAGGTGGTCGAGGTCGGCTACTACAGCCCGGGCGGCGAGATCGTGCTCTACGACAGCCTCAGCGGCACCGAGCTGCCCAACCTCGCCCTCAACAGGCGTAAGGGGCACTACCGCATCCGCGTGCACTATGCCTGGTTCCCCTGGAAGAGCGAGGCGCAGAGTGGGCAGCGGCTGCTGATCATGGCGTACCCGGGCAAGGGCGACAAGGAGATCGTCCACCGGAACCGATAGCGTCGCCATCGACGCCCTGACCCCCGAGCAGAGGCCAGGTCCCCTCCACGTGGCTACGCCGAGATGGCCTGGACCTCCCACCAACGCTACGGCGAGCCGCTATCCCACCCCCGGCCAGTTCTGAGGGCCGATGAGGGGATATGCGATTGGTGATCGGGCCGCTGATAGCGCCGGCCTGGAGAGGAACTCCGAGGCGCGTACCGCCTGGGAACAGGACGAGCTGATCAGCACGTGGACGCCGGTTGATCTTGAAGTTCTACGAGATCGAGGGGCAGTTTCCCGTCTACACCGAGGAGATTCCGGCGGCCGCGGTGCAGTACGTGGCGTCGCTGATGGAGGTCGAGCCGGAGCTGCTGGCGAAGTACTCCTGGCGGAGCCGGACCATCGAGCGCCACCGGGCTCAGATCCGCAACCGATCCGGCACCCACCCGGCGACCGAGGACGATGGGGAGCGGCTGGCCCAGTAGCTGGCCGACAAGGTGGGCCCGATCGAGACGAACCGTGATCGCCTGGCCCAGGCGGTGCACGAGCGTTGCCCGACAGGCCGAGCGGGTAGACGGCCTGGTGGAGCTGCTGATCGCGTTGATCACCAGATCAACGCACGCGCCGAGCGGCGGGCGGAGAAGGAGCTGATCGATCAGCTGGCCGCAGCGCCCGGCAAGCGGTACGACTGACCTTGATCGGGTGCTAGGCTTCCGTTCGTTCAGTATGGGATCGGCGTGGGAGGGAGGTGAGGTTTGATGACCGCGGTGAAGACCGCTGCCACGCGCAGCGCCCGGACCAACCTCACGTCCCGGGCCCCGGTCTGACCTACTTCTTCGCCCAGCCTTGAGCCATCCGGCTCGCCAGGCGGGGTGATGTCCGCGTCTCGTCGGGGCCCCTTCTCCGCAAGGGTCTCTCACGTTGCCACACACGTACACCGATCCATCCGGCCTGTCCCGGTACGGGTGGACCGGCGCACTCGACCAAACCTTCACCGAACACTACGAAGCGGGCCTCGTACCGGCCCGGATCTCCCGGGTCGATCGCAGCCTGTGCACGGCGATCACCACGTCGGGCCTGGTGCGGGCCACGTTCGCCGCGCCGCACCCGCCCGACCCGTTCCTGACGCCCTGCACCGGCGACTGGGCCGCGCTACGTCCGGGCGCTGAGCCGCACCTGGTGACGCTGCTGCCGCGGCACAGCGCGATCGTGCGCTCGTCAGCGTCCAGGTCCTCCCATGGACAGGTGCTCGCCGCCAACGTCGACACGGTCGTCATCACCCTGTCCCTGGCCACGCCCCTGGACGCGGCCAAACTGGAGCGGCTGCTCGCCCTCGCCTGGGAGAGCGGGGCACAGCCGTTGATCGTCTTGACCAAGGCGGACCTGGCCGCCGACCCCGAGGCTGTCCACGCCGAGGCCGGCACGCTGGCACCCGGTGTGGACGTCCTGGTCACCAGCGTCGCCACCGGTCACAACATCGACGTACTGGCCGCGCTGCTGCGCGGCACCACCGTGCTGCTCGGCCCATCGGGCGCGGGCAAGTCCACCCTCGGCAACACGCTGCTCGGCGAGGAGCTGCTGGCCACCGGAACGGTACGCGAGCAGGACGGCAAGGGCCGCCACACCACCGTCCGCCGCGAGCTGCTCCCCCTGCCCGGCGGCGGGGTGCTCATCGACACGCCCGGCCTGCGCGGGATCAGCCTGCACGACGCCGCTGACGGCCTGGAGCGGGTCTTCTCCGAGATCGAAGACCTCGCCGCGGATTGCCGCTTCGGCGATTGCTCCCACGACACCGAGCCAGGATGTGCGGTGCAGGCCGCCATCCAGGCGGGTGAACTGCCCGAACGTCGCCTGCGCAGCTACCGCAAACTGCAACGGGAGAACGCCTGGGCAGCCTCACGTACCGATTCACGGCTGCGCGAAGAGCGCGACAACCAGAAGAAGGCCATCACCAGTCACCTGCGCGCCACCTACAGGTTCCGGGACCGGCAGCTATGACCGGCCGCATCCCACCGACCTCCCCGGCTGCTCACCATCCACCAGAAGCCCGCACCACCCGCCACCTGCCGTCCCTGGCCGCGCCGCCGGCGCCGCACCCGCGCGTACTGGACATCGGCTGCGGTCCGGGCCGCTCCTCGCTGGTGCCGGCCCAGGCCGGCACCGAGGTCACCGCGGTCGACCTGCATCGGCCGTACCTCGACGAACTGGCACGAACCGCCGCCGATCGCGGCCTCGTCGTCCATGCCGTACGAGCATGGAGCACCGACCCCTCATCCGCCACGGCGCGGACCCCCAGTACACCGGCTATGTCCTGCAACCTCAGGACAAGGAGACGAACCCGATCATGACCTCTTCCCTCACCACCCGTCCCGAGAGCGCCGGCGACGTCGCCGTCATTCGCGACATCAACCTCGCCGCCTTCCCCACCCCGCACGAGGCCGACCTCGTCGAGGCGCTGCGGGCCGACCCGCAGGCGTGGCTGCCCGGCCTGTCCTGGCTCGTCGAGGCCCCCGGCGGCGAGCTCGCCGGATACGCACTGCTCACCCGCTGCCGCGTCGGCGACTCACCCGCCCTCACCTTGGGCCCGTGCGCCGTCAAGCCCGACCATCAGCGGCGGGGCGCGGGTTCCGCCGCTATCCGCGCCGCTCTGCAAGCCGCCCGTGAACAGGGCGAGAACCTCGTGCTCGTGCTCGGCCACGCCGAGTACTACCCGCGCTTCGGCTTCACCCCGGCCTCCGGATTCGGCATCCGCCCGCCCTTCGACGTCGAGGACAAGTACATGATGGCGCTCGCCCTCGACCCGGAACAGCCGGTCCCGAGCGGCGTCATCCGCTACCCGGCGGCGTTCGGCGTCTGATCTCCCGCTTTGAATGCGTCGGACGGCCCTCAGCGTGGCTGAGGGCCGTCCGGCCGAGCAAGCGACACGATCGGAATCCGGGTGGTGCCGGACAGGGCCGTACCCATTGATCAACTGAGTGGCGGACCGCCGGGGTCACCCCCTCAGTTTTGACGGCTGGCCCACCGGCTGACCACCTTCGCCAGTGGGATGCCGCCGCGGACCAGGAAGCTGTCACGATTCTGCGCGGCGCGGCGCGGGGCGCAAGGGCCTCTGGGTCTTGGTGAACGTCAGCACACCGTGCTCGGCCAGGTGGTGGATGGCCCACGTTGCCCTCAGGGCCGGCCGATCGATCTGGAGCAGGGTCACGTGCTGGCCGCGGCTCAGACCCGCTGCCAGTGCCAGCCCGTTCCGTGGCGCAGGAGACGGTTAGCTGGTGGGGCGTCCGCCGGCGCCGGCAGCGCGGGGGTGGCGGGGCGGGTCGCGTGGAGGAAGGCCAGGTGCGGGTTGTATCTCATCGCCAGCCACGCGGCGCTGCTGAGGCAGAGGGCGACGCCCGCGATGGCGAGCAGGCCGAGCAGGGCTGCCTGGCTGTCGCTGCTCACGGAGTCGGCGGCGTGGGGTCCGAGGATCCGGTGAGGGAGGTGTGAGCGCAGTTGGTCGGCGGCCGGTGTGCCTGTGCGGTTCGGCGGGGAGCCGGGGCGGGAGGGATTGGCATCGGACAGGTGGCGGGAGCCGGGGCCGCCGGGACCCGGACCGGGACCGGGACCGGGATCTGCCGAGCCGGTCTCCCCCGTGGTGGTTTCGTTCCTGATGAGGTGGTGGGCGTCCGGCAGGTGGCTGCGGGGCTCGGGAGGGCGGCCGACGGCAGCGGGGCCAGGGGTGGCGGAGGAGTCGTTTCGTGTCCTGGCGGTGTCGGTCGGCGGTGGGCCGTTCCTGGTGGGTGGGGTGGTGGGGGTGGCCGAGGGGGCGCCGGGGTTGGCCGCCGCGGGCGGGGGGTCTCTTGCGGGGGCGTCTGTGGGGGCGGTGGCTGGGGAGGGGGCTGTTGCGAAGCCGGTCGGCGCCGGCGTTGCAGCGCTGATGCCGGTGGGCGGGCGTGAGGTGGCGGCGAGGTCGAAGCCGACGGCGGAGCCGCGGCCGGTCGTGCCGGCGGTCGTGCCGCGGCCGGTCCTGGTGGTGGCGCTCTTGCCGGTCGTGGTGCTGGTCGTGATGGTGTCGCACAGGGTGTGGCGGGTTGTGCACGAGGTGGTCGGAGCGGGCACCTGTCGGGTGGGCTTCGGGGCTGGGGCGGTGCTGCTGTGGGGCGGCTTGCGGGGGCGGGAGGCTGTTTCCGTGGGGTGGGTGGTGCGCCGGGAGTGGTGGCTCTGGACGCCGTCATCGTCATCGCTGCCGCCGCCGCCATCGTCGTCGGCATGAGCGGCGAGCGGGGCGAAGAGAGACGACGATCCCGTGGGGCGGCTCGGATCGGCGAAGACGACAGGGAAGCAGGCGAACACGAACGTGGCCACGCCGGCGGACAGGAGCCGCCGCATCACTCGACCCATCGGTGACCCCCCGGATGCTCTGCGAGCTTGGCACCACCTTCGGGGCGCGGGGTGAGACCACCGTTAGGGCTTCATTAGAGCCCTCTCATGTTCGGGGATACGAGGGAGCCCACCCCCTACAGGTGCACCAGGCCGTCGTACGGCAGGTTCAGGGCCGGAGGGGTGTCGAGCCGCTCCTGGAACATGCTGGCCGGGTTCGGCCTGGGGAGGGTCAGCCGAAGTCTCGGCGACGCAGGGACAGCAGGCCGCCGGCGAGCAGGAGAGCGGTGACCACGATGAGCCCGAGGGTCGGACGGACGTCGTACGGCGCCCCGGTCATCGCGTTCGCCACGTAGTGGAACGGCTCGACGGGGAAACCGCCGAAAAACCCATAGAAGGGGGTCATGATCTGGCCCAGTGCGACGGTCAGGACCCAGGCCGGCCAGGAGATCGCCACGCAGGCCCGCGGCACCAGCCCGTACGCGAGCAGGCACACCGCCCCCACGCTCCACGCCGCGGGCACGGTGGTCAGCGCCCCCGCGACGAAGCGGGGCAGGTCGACGGCGAGGTCACCGACGAGCAGCGAGAACACCGTGCCGAAGACCAGACCGGCGACGGCCATCAGCGCGGCCGTGCCGAGCCCGGCCACGAGCAGGTGCCCGCCCGCCCACCGCAGACGGGACAGCGGGGTGGCCAGCACCGCCTCCCCGCGGCCCGACACCTCCTCCGCCCGGAGCCGGATGACCATGAGCACCGGGTAGAGCGCGACGGCGTACGCCATGATCATAATCAGGTACCAGACGTACGCGGCGAGTGACGGCGACCGCATCCCGGTCATGGTGATGATGGTGTCCAGCATGACGCTCGGCCGCGTGAGCAGGTCGTTCGTCAGCGGCGACAGCCCGCCCGCGGCCCCCGCGAAGATCGCGACCCCCACCGCCCACTTCAGGAGCAGGCCGCGGTGCAGCCGCCAGGCCAGGCTGACCGGGCCGCGCAGCCGCGGGGCCGTGGCCGGGCCCGGCCGCTCGGCCAGTACGCCCGCGCCGAGGTCGCGGCGGTCGAGCAGCCGGTACGCGAGCCCGTACAGCACCGCCCCCACCACGAACCCGGCACCGACCAGCCACCACCGCTCCCCCTGGTACGGCTGCACGAGGTGACTCCAGCCGATGGGGGACAGATATCTCAGCCAGGGCTGTCCCAGGGCGTCCCCGGAGAACCGCAGCACGTAGGCGAGGCCGAGCACCGACAGAGCGATCGTGGTGGCCGTGCGGGCGCCGGCGGCGAGCTGGGCCGCGACCGCGGCGACGCCGCCGAACAGCCACCCCGCCAGCGCGATGGCGGCACCGTAGGCGATCGATCCGATCGGCGGCAGCCCTGCCGTGATCAGCGCGGCCGCGGTCAGCGCCCCGGCGAGCAGGCTGACACCCGACGCCACCAGCACGGCGGCGGTCAGCGGGGCACGGCGGCTCACGACGGCGGCGCGCACCAGCTCGGTCCTGCCCGCGTCCTCCTCCCTGCGGGTGTGCCGGATGACCGACATCAGGGCGGCGAACGCGCCGGCCACGTACAGGAAGCCGCCGCTGCGCCAGGTCGCGAGCACCTCGAGCCGGGGCTCCACCTGGCCGCCGCCGATCGCGTGGAGCAGGGGCGTCCTGGCGATGATCCCGAGGTAGGTGAGCTTCAGCTCCTCGGTGCGCATGTAGCGGTTGATGTACGCCACCATCACCAGGCTCATGCTCACGATCAGCAGGATCCACCACGGGGCGATGGCCCGTTCGCGGCGCAGCGCCAGGCGGACCAGGTGGCCGGTGCCGGCGAAGGCGTTCACGCTGTCGCTCCCGCGTGCCGCCCGTCGCTCCTGCCGGTGGCGCGGTCGTAGTGCCGCAGGAACAGCTCCTCCAGGGTGGGGGGCCGGCTGACGAGGGCGCGTACGCCGGAGTCGGCGAGGTGCCGCAGCACGGCGTCCAGGTCGGCGGTGTCGACGTCGAACCACACCCGGCTGCCCTCGGTACGCAGGTCGTGCACCCCGCGCAGGCCCGCCAGCCTCTCCGCCGGCGCCGCCAGGTCGGCCTGGACGGAGGTACGGGTGAGATGCCGCAGACCGGCCAGGGAGCCGCTTTCGACCGTGCGGCCGTCCTTGACGATGGTCACCCGGTCGCACAGCGCCTCGACCTCGGCCAGGATGTGGCTGGACAGCAGCACGGTACGGTCCCCGCGGCGCCGCTCCTGCCGGACGAGCTCGCGGAACACCTCCTCCATCAGCGGGTCCAGGCCGGAGGTGGGCTCGTCGAGGATGAGCAGCTCGGCATCGGAGGCCAGCGCGGCGACCAGGGCGACCTTCTGCCGGTTGCCCTTGGAGTAGGCGCCGCACTTCTTGCGGGGGTCCAGGTCGAAGCGCTCCAGCAGCTCGGCGCGGCGCCGCTCGTCGAGCCCGCCGCGCAGCCGCCCGAGCAGGTCGATCACCTCGCCGCCGGACAGCTGGGGCCACAGCGTGACATCGCCGGGTACGTAGGCCAGCCTGCGGTGCAACTCCGTCGCGTCGGCCCACGGATCGCCGCCGAGCAGCCGGGCGGTGCCCGCGTCGGCGCGCAGCAGGCCGAGCAGGATCCGGATCGTGGTGCTCTTGCCCGCGCCGTTCGGCCCCAGGAAGCCGTGCACCTCGCCGGCGCCGACGACGAGATCGAGGCCGTCCAGCGCGCGAGTGGCGCCGAACGTCTTGACCAAGCCTGTCACGGATATCGCGTCACTCATCGGGATGCTCCTCGGCCGAACGCGGTGGGGCTGTGGCGTGTGCCCGGGTCCTGTCCAGGGCGTCGCGGTGGGCGGCGGCCTCCTCCGGGCTGAGCCAGGGGTGGGAGTAGACGTCGAGCAGGGTCAGGGCGAGCAGGTGGGCGCCCTCCGGGCTGGACACGTCGGCACCCAGCCCCCGGGACACGTGCTCGTGGAGGATCCCGACGGCCAGGGCCATCGCCGTGCCCACCGTCGCCCTGGCCTTGCGGTCGGCGAAGGGGGGATCGGAGCGGCGCTCGTCGAGCTGCGCGTACCACTGCTCGCTCATCCGGACCATCGCGTCGAACACCGGCGCGGCCCATCCCTCGGTCAGGGCGCGCGCCAGGTATCGCTGGTAGGGCCCGAGAGCCGCCATGGAGGCCGCGACGTAGTTGACGCCGTTCACGCCGCCGGCGGCCGTGTCGGCACTGGCCTGCTCGTTGATCCTGGTGATCAGCTTGACCAGGTGGGCGTCGCACGCCTCGCGCAACGCCTGCTTGGAACCGAAGTGATGGCGCAGCAGTCCCGGGGAGACGCCCGCGGTCTCGGCGATCGCCCGGGTGGTCGCCCTGTCGAAGCCCTGCTCCCCGAAGTGCCGCAGGGCCGCGTCTCTGATCCGCGCGCGAGCGGTCAGGTCCTCGGCGTCGGGTGGTGGTGTCGTCACTCCCCCATCGCTCCTATCCACGTGCATAGTAAATAGCTTCGGTGGACAGGCTACTACGCGGACGCACAAGAAGCCTGCGGCGGGCGCGAGTGAACGGGGGCAGGCGCATCGTGCGTCGTCCGCTGCCCGTACGGCGGACGGCACACCGATCAGGTTTCCGCGCCGCACCCGTCTGTACGTGTCAGATCACCTCACGAAAGGCTGGCACGATGCGGAAACTGATCTTCGGCATGAACATGTCCCTGGACGGCTACATCGCCGCGACCGGCGACGACATCGGCTGGAGCGGGCCGCCGAGCGACGAGCTGTTCCAGTGGTGGCTCGACCAGGAACAGGCGAACGAGCTGTCGCTGTACGGGCGCAAGCTGTGGGAGACGATGAGCTCCTCCTGGCCGACCGGCGACCAGCAGCCCGACGCCACCCCGGCGCAGATCGAGTTCGCGCGGAACTGGCGGGACACGCCGAAGGTGGTGTTCTCCTCGACGATCGACAAGGTCGACTGGAACACCCGCCTGATCACCGGCGACGCCGTCGCCGAGATCACCCGGCTCAGGGCCGAGGACGGCGGCCCGATGGGCATCGGCGGCGCAACGCTCGCCGGCGCTGCCATGCGGGCCGGGCTGATCGACGAGTACGCCCTGGTCAGCCACCCGGCCCTGGTGGGCGGCGGCACGCCGTTCTTCACGGCGCTGGACAACTGGGTGAACCTGAACCTGGTGGAGACGCGGACGTTTCCCGGCGGCGTGGTGCTGACCCGATACGAGACGAGACGATGAGGACGGGGCCAGGGAAAGGTTCCCTGGCCCCTTGCGTCACAGGGTGGGGGGCAGGCCCAGCCAGGGTTTGCCGGTGGCGTCGAATCCGGTGAGCTCGGCGATCTTCCCGTCGACGACGTGCAGGACCGCCATGGTGAACAGCCGGTGCTCCAGGTCGCCGGGGGTGCGGAGGTACAGCGCGGCGGCAGGCATGCGGTTGACCGTCGTGGTGACACAGCGCCAGTCGTCGCGCCCGCGCTGGAAGAGCCCTCCGGAGACCCAGCCGTCCACCGCGTCCTTGGCCGTCATGACCAAGGTGCCCCGCTCGGGCAGCATCACGAAGCGCAGGTCGTCGCGCAGCAGCGACGTCAGCCCGTCGAGGTCGTTGCGCTCATGGGCGTCGATGTACGACCTCACCACGCCGCGCTCGTCGTCCGACAGCTCGTGGGTGGCGGGGCTCCGCCAGTCGAGGCGGCGGCCGGGCAGCTGCTCGCGCATCGTCACACGGGCCCGCTGCAGTGCGCTGGTCACCGAGGCGACGGTCAGCTCCAGGGCCTCGGCGGCTTTCGACGCCGGCCAGCCGAGGACGTCGCGCAGGACGAACACCGCCCGCTGCCGGGGCGGCAGGTGCTGGACGGCGACGATGAACGCCAGCTCGATCGTCTCCCGCGCCACCACCGACTCCTGCGGGTCCTCGGGGAGCATCCGGTCGGGGTACGGCTGCAGGTACAGCACCTCGAAGCCGGGGCCCGGCAGCCCGGACGGGAGGGGCGCGCGGTCTTTGCGCTTCTCCAGGAAGTCGAGGCAGGCGTTCGTCGCGATCCGGTACAGCCAGGTCCGCGGGGTCGCGTGGCCCTTGAACGACTCACGCTTGTTCCACGCCCGCAGGAACGTCTCCTGCGTCAGGTCCTGGGCGTCCTCGTAGTTCGCGAGCATCCGGTAGCAGTGCACCTGCAGCTCGCGCCGGTGGCGCTCGGTGATGCGCGCGAACCGCTCCGGGTCGCCTGAGCGGACCGCCGCGATGAACGCGGCCTCGTCGGCGCCCGGCAGTCTGGCGTCGGTCATGGGTCGTCAATCCTTCCACAGGTGCGACAGGGCTGACAGGTCTGACGATGTGGCAGAGGATTTCTGATCGGTAAAGCCGCATGCCCTTTACAATGTAGATCACTAGTTCCGGTACGGGGGCGGCGGGGGAGGAACAGGGGCGACGACCGACGACCGGAAGGAAACGGATGGCGCCCCACGTCCTGCCCCCAGCCGATGTCCCGCTCAACGTCACCGTCTGGAGCGAGAACTACCACGAGCCGCGCGAGGAGGAGGTACGCCGCCGCTACCCCACCGGCATCCACGGCGCCATCGCCGACGGGCTGCGCGAGACGCTGGGCGACCGGGTACGGGTCCGCACCGCCGTACTGGAGGAGCCCGAGCACGGGCTCACCGACGAGACCCTCGCCTCCACCGACGTGCTCACCTGGTGGGGACACATGGCCCACGAGGAGGTGGACGACAAGGTCGTCGACCGCGTACGGCGCCGCGTCCTCGGCGGCATGGGCCTGCTCGTGCTGCACTCCGGCCACTACTCCAAGATCTTCCGCACCCTCATGGGCACCACGTGCACCCTCAACTGGCGTGACTACGGCGAACGCGAGCTGGTCTGGACGGTCTCCCCCGGCCACCCGATCGCCCGCGGCGTCCCCCACCCGCTGGTCATCGACGCGCAGGAGACCTACGGCGAGCCGTTCGGCATCCCCCAGCCCGACGAGCTGGTCTTCGTCAGCGGCTTCGCCGGCGGCGAGGTGTTCCGCAGCGGCTGCTGCTACCGCCGCGGCCTCGGCCGCGTCTTCTACTTCAGCCCCGGCGACCAGAACTACCCGGTCTACCACCATCCGGACGTACGGCGGGTGCTGGCCAACGCGGTCCTGTGGGCCGCCCCGGACGCCGGGACCGGCGAGCCGCTCCAGAACGCCCACACCCCGATCACCTGGTAGGGGGCACGATGACGTCAGCGACGTTCGCGACCGTGGACGCCGACCGGCCGCTGCGCGCCGTGATCGCCGGAGCCGGGTTCATCGGCGGCCAGTGGGCGCCCGAACTGCTCGCCCACCCCGGCGTCGAGCTGGCCGGCTGGGTGGACGTGGCGCCCGGACGGGCCCGCGCCGCCGCCCGCGCCCTGGGCCTGGACGACCTGCCTACGGGCACGTCCCTGACCTCGCTGCTCGACGGCGAGGAGCCCGACTTCATCGTCAACTGCACCGTGCCGCAGGCCCACCACGAGGTGACGGTGACGGCGCTGCGCCGCGGCGTGTCGGTGCTGAGCGAGAAGCCGATGGCGGTCACCCTGGACGAGGCGCGCGCCATGGTGCGCGCCGCCGACGAGTCCCGGCGGCTGTTCGCCGTCAGCCAGAACCGCCGCCACCTGCGCGGCCTGGTCGCCTACCGGCGCACCGTGGGCGAACTGGGGCCGCTCGGGATGATGACGTCGGAGTTCTTCATCCCGTACCGGGGGGCGGCGTTCCTGTCCACGCTGGAGCACCCGCTGCTGCAGGACATGGCGATCCACCTGTTCGACGCGGCGCGGGCGGTGTCGGGCGCCGATCCGGTGGCGGTGTACTGCGAATCGTTCCGGCCGGCGTGGACCTGGTACCCGGGCGCGTGCTCGGCGACGGCGATCTTCGAGATGACCGGCGGGCTGCGCTACACCTTCACCGGGAGCTGGTCGGCGCCCGGCCCGCCGACGTCGTGGACCGGCTCCTGGCGGGCGGCCGGCACCCGCGGCACCGCCCTGTGGGACGGCGAGGGCGACCCGGTGGCCGAACCGGCCAAGGGCGAGGTCGTACGGGCCCACAAACGCGAGGACGACCCCTACCCGGAGCGGCGCCGCCGCTTCGGCGGGCTCGCCGAAGGGCTGGAGGAGTTCGTGACGGGCCTGCGCACCGGGCGGGCGCCGCAGGGCGAGTGCCACGACAACATCCGCAGCCTGGCCATGGTGACGGCGGCCCTGGAGTCCGCCCGCACCGGGATGCGTACGCCTGTCACGGTCTAGCCCGATGTGGTTGGGTGGGCGGATGCCGAACGTACGGGCCGTGCTCGTCGCCGGGCTGGTGGCGCCCGCGCTGGCGGCACGTGCCGCTGGGCGCGCGGCCCTCACCGGCGGCGGTGGCGGTGGCCGCCGTGGCGGGCGCGGCGCTCGCGGCGGGGCAGCTCGTCGCCGCCCGGGCGCTCGGGATGACGCTGTGGACCGACTACCACCCCTACGACGGGCCCGGCTGGTATCGGGACGTCACCTCCGCCCTGTGGTACCCGGCCGCGTCGGTCGTGCTGGCGTCGGTGGCCGCCGGAGCGGTCGCGCTGCGGCGGCCGGAGGCGGGATGGGGGCTGGTGTGCTTCGTCGTGCTGTACCCCCTCGGCCGGATGCCGCCGGACGTCTGGCCGGAGGCCGTCGAGAACGTGGTGGACCTGCTGCTCCTGCCGGCGTCGCTGGCCGTCGTGGCGGTGGCCGCCGCCCGGGCGGCGCGGCGGGCCGCGAGGCCGGGGCCGGGCCTGGCCGCGGGCCTGGTCGGGCCCCTCCTCGTCTGGTCCGTCTACGCGGCGGTCGGGCCCCGGGCCTACGACCACAGCACGCAGAGCGGCCCGTACCTGCTGGCGCTGCTGACCGTCCTCCTCGCCCTCGTCGTGGCACCCGTCGCGGCCCTGGTGGCGGCGGTCACAGCCCGTAGCGGCTCTTCAAGTGACGCCACCAGTCACGGAACATCCACGCGTCGAAGTCCGTGATCGACGTCGCGCTGCCCGCCTTCATGAGGAAGCAGCACACGCCGGTCGGCGTCCAGTCGTAGAAGTCGTCCAGCCCGAACGAGTGGCCGATCTCGTGCAGCAGGATGTGCATGTCGGCGGTGTTCAGGTTGGACATGTAGTACTCGCTGCCGACCCGCTGCCCCCAGTCGCCGCCCGCTCCCCCGGAGAACCCGGCGGTCAGCCACAGCGACATGTCGTAGTGGTGGGACGCGCCGCCCGGGCAGTTCGGATAGGTGCCGCCCTGGTTGAAGAAGCGGCCGCACGGCTCCGCGCACTGGGGCGCGTTCTCGCGGATGTTGTTGACGTAGACGTCCACGCTGGTGTCGCTCCACTGGAGCTGGGCGCGGTCGCGCACGGCCCAGCCGACGACCTTGAGCGGCACGTCCGCGTACGGCCAGTCGTTGTGGCCGGCCATGACGTCCATCCACTTCTTGAACTGGCGGGCCAGCGCGGCGTGGATCTGGTCACGCTGGGCGGCGGTCACGGTCGCGCTGGAGTCCCAGCGGACGCAGTAGTTGACGGAGCCGCGGTTGGCCATGACCTGGTCCCAGCCGTAGTTGCGGAACCCGTACAGGTTGGAATAGGTCGACTCGACGTGCCGCCAGACCTCGTCGAGCGGGGTGACGAGGGAGGCGGGCGGGTTCCAGCCGCTCGGGCCGCCGCCGGAGTCCGGCGTGAACGCGCGCACCTCCAGCAGCCCCACCGACGCCTGGCCGCTCTGGAGCACGACCCGCAGGCGGGTGGTGCTGACCTGGGCGAAGGACGCGGTGTTGTAGGTGTCGGCGGCCACCGGGTAGGAGGCGGAGATGTCGGCGTAGGCGCTGCCGGTCCAGTACTGGAGCTTCCAGGACGCCGGGACGCGCACGCCGCCGCCGTCGTCGAAGAAGTAGACGTCGGCCGAACGCAGGGTCCGCGCCGACGCCCAGGTCAGCTCGGCCCACTGGCTGCCGGTCTGCGGCCAGGTGCCCCAGCGGCGGTTGACGGTGTCGTTCGACCGTGACGGGTCGATGCCGTCGTTGATCGCCGCCACGCTCTCCCACGGCGAGGTGTAGGACGCCGTCGGGGTGGCCGAGCGGGCCACGTTGGTGTCCGCCGCGGCCTGCCGGAGCGGGAGAAGTAACGTCGTGAGCAGCAGGAGGGGCAGGATGGCCAGGCGTCTCATAGGATCGGGTCCCCTTTGGTAGCGCTAACATGCCCTGATACGCGACTCCGTCGTCCCGTGCGAGCTTTGATCGCACGCCACCGGTCGGGCGTCAACCGGCACGCGGACGCGGCGACGACCGACCTGCGGCTTCTCCCTGAAACTTTCACCTCGCCGCGACACCGTGGCGCGACCGGGGCGTGGTGGCGACACCTAAGGGCGACCGGGGCGTGGTGGCGCTCAGTCGTCCTCGCGTCGGACCGGTGAGTGGCGGTGGCTCCGTTCGCCTTGGCTCCAGGTGACCGGGAGTTCGTGCATGCCGTAGATGACGGCGTCGCTCTTGAACGGCAGGTCCTCGGCCGGCGCGGCGAGCCGCAGGGTGGGGATGCGACGGAACAGCGTGTCGAAGACGATCTGCAGCTCCATCCTGGCCAGGTTCTGGCCGAGGCACTGGTGCGGGCCGAACCCGAAGGCCAGGTGGTGGCGGGCGCCGCGCTCGACGTCCAGTTCGGCCGGATCCTTGAACGCCGCCGGGTCCCAGTTGGCCGACAGGGTCGAGACGATGACGCCTTCACCGGCCCCGATGCTCGCCCCGCCGATCTCCACGTCCTCGGTGGTCAGCCGGGAGGTGACCCCGTCGGCGATGGCGAAGTAGCGCAGCAGTTCCTCCACGGCCATGGGGGTCTTGTCCGGCGGTCAGCAGCAGGAAGGCCAGGCTTACCAGGCTCTCGTGATCGAGGGCGCCCGTCCGGCGTTGCCGGGCGATCTGCCGGCTGAACAGGTCGTCGCCGGGTTCGGACTCCTTGCGGATGATCAGGTCGTCGAGGTAGGCGCGCAGTTCGGCGAAGGCTCGCTGCCGGTCCTCCAGGGAGGTCCGGCGTACCAGCACGGAGGTACGACCTTGGAAGAAGTCGTGGTCGGCGTAGGGGACGCCGAGCAGCTCGCAGATCACCAAGGAGGGCACCGGCAGGGACAGCGCCCGTACCAGGTCGACCGGCTGCCGGCCGGTGGCGAGCATGTCGTCGATGAAGTGGTCGACGATGCCCTGGATCCGCGGGCGCAGCGAGGCCAGCCGCCTCACGGTGAACTCGCCGATCACCGCCCGGCGCGCCGCGGCGTGTTCGGCGCCGTCCATGCTGAGCATCAACGGCGGCAGGCTGCGGAGCTGCTGCAAGGTCGCCGCGTCCAGGGTGAAGAGCGGCCAGCCGTCCTTGCGCTTGTCGGAGGAGAAGCGGGGGTCGGCGAGGACGGCCCGGGCTTCCTCATGCCCGGACACCCACCACGCCTCGCCGCCGCCGGCCAGGCGGATCTTGCTGATCGGCGCCTGCTCGCGCAGCCGTTCGTAGGCGGCGGGCGGGGCTAACGGGCAACCACGCTCGACCGGCAGTTCCAGGTCGGCGAGTTCGCCGGCAACGCTGTTCGTCATGAATGACCTCCTGGTAGAGGATCTGGCCCGAATGTGTACGGGCCGCCCGGGATGAAACCGGACGCGGTGTGCGGCCAAGTCGGCGACGGCGCCGCTGTCGGTCCAGTGGTGGTCGCCGGTGAAGGGTCACTTCAGCGTGAGCGGGGTCTCGGCCGCGATGCGGGTCAGCTTGCGCGGGTTGCGGACGTAGTACAGGCCGGAGATGCGGGCGTCCTCGACCCGGACCGCTATGACGCCGTCGATCTCGCCGTTGACGCGGAGAACGAGCCCCGGGTTGCCGTTGACCACGGTGGGCTCGCTGGTGAGCACGACCTGGGCCTTGCCGAGGCCGCTGACGATCATGCGGGCCACCTTGCCGGCGCCGGTGATCGGCCGCGGCACGGCCTGCTTGACGCCGCCGCCGTCGCTCACCAGGACGACCTCGGGCGCGAGCACATCGAGCAGACCTTGCAGGTCCCTGGTTTCGAGCGCGCGCCGAAAGCACTCCACAGCCGCCCGGGCCTGGCCCGGGGAGACCGCCTCGCGAGGCCGCCGGGCATCGACGTGCCGGCGGGCCCGGTGCGCGATCTGGCGCACGGTCGCCTGCGTCTTGCCGACGGCCGCCGCGATCTCCTCGTAGCCGATGTCGAAGACCTCACGCAGCACGAACACGGCCCGCTCGGTCGGCGACAGCGTCTCCAGGACGAGCATCAGCGCCATCGACACGCTCTCGGCCAGCTCGACGTCCTCGGCCACGTCCGGAGCGGTGAGCAGGGGCTCGGGAAGCCACGGGCCGACGTACGCCTCCTTACGGCGCTTCCTGACGCGCAGCCGGTCCAGCGAGCGCCGGGTGACGATGCGTACCAGGTAGGCGCGCTGATCGGACACCTGCCCGAGGTCGATCCTGACCCACCGCAGCCAGGCCTCCTGCAGGGCGTCCTCGGCGTCGGCCGCGGAGCCGAGCATCTCGTAGGCAACGGTGAACAGCAGGCTGCGGTGGGCGATGAATGCCTCGGTGGCCAGGTCCATCCGGCCGTCACCGGCCATCGGCCCGGCTGTGCCCGCCGTCGCGCCCCTGCGCTCGTTCATCCCTGGCTCCTGCCTGTACGCCCGCGACTCCTGCTCCATGCACAAGGCGTCCGCGCCTGCCGCTGTGTGACACCCGCGACGGGTGACTCATGTCACATGACCGCACTGTCACAAAGCCCGGGGCGCGGACGCCGCATGGTCGTCAGGACGCCACGCAGCCGTCACCTCGGAAAGAACGGAAAGACATCATGAGCAAGGTCTGGTTCGTCACCGGTTCCTCCCGCGGCCTGGGCCGCAGCTTCGTCGAGGCCGCCCTGTCGCGTGGCGACAGAGTGGCCGCGACCGCCCGGAGCACCGCAAGCCTTGACGAGCTGGTCACCGCCCACGGCGAGGCGGTGCTGGCGCTGGAGCTGGATGTGACCGACAAGGCCGCCGTCGCCGAAAGCGTGAAGCGGGCCGCCGAGCACTTCGGCCGCCTCGATGTGATCGTCAACAACGCCGGCTACGCCCATGTCGGCGCGATCGAGGAGACGACCGAGCGGGAGCTGCGCGACCAGCTCGAGACCAACCTGTTCGGCGCGGTGTGGGTGATCCAGGCCGCGCTGCCCTACCTGCGCGAGCAGCGCGGCGGGCACATCATCCAGCTGTCCTCGGCGGCCGGGCTGATGGCGTTCCCGCTCAGCGGCGCCTACAGCGCCTCCAAGTGGGCCCTGGAAGCCCTGAACGAATCCCTCGCCCACGAGGTCGCCGGTTTCGGCATCAAGGTGACCGTGATCGAGCCCGGCGGCTTCGCCACCCGCTCCGGCGAGAACCCCGATCCCCTCGACAACGGCCACATGGCCGAGCCCGACCCGATCTACGACGGCCTTCGCCGGCGCATCGCCGCGATGGCGGGAAAGCAGCCCGCCGGTGACCCGGCCGCCGCGGCCCAGGCACTCCTCAAGATCGTCGACTCCGGTAACCCGCCCCTGCGCGTGCTCTTCGGGCAGGGCTTCTACCCGATGCTCCAACAGGTCTACGCCGACCGGCTCAAGACGTGGGCCGACTGGCAGGACCTTTCGGCACAGGCTCACGGATCGACCGCCTTTACAATGTAGATTTATGAGGCGAAGACGTCGCGGGACAGTGTCAGGCGCGCTGACATGTTGCGTTCCATCATGCGCAGCGCCGCCTCGCCGAGATCCTGGTGGATGGCGGCCACGCAGTCCGGCGGCACCGTCAGGTCGTAGTGGCGCACGTACGCGTCCAGCGCGCTGTAGAGCACGCACTGCTCCGTCACCTGCCCCGCCAGCACGACGGTCCCGATCTCCAGGTGGGACAGCAGGTACTCCAGGGACGTGCCGAAGAACGCGCTGTGGCGCACCTTGGGCAGGAAGGCGCACTCGGCCGGCGCCAGGATCGGCTCCACCAGGTCCGGCCGCTCCCCCTCCATCGCCCGCTTCTCCAGTTCGTGCCGGTCGGCGGAGAAGTCGCCGTAGTTGTCGTTGACGTAGATCAGCTCCACGTCGTCACGCTCGCGGGCGCGGGCGACGAGCCGCGCCAGGGGCTCGACGATCGGCTCGACGTGCCGGATGAGCTTGTCGGCGTCCTGATGGTCGTAGGGGTTCAGCATGTCGATGACGACGAGCGCGGATTTAGTCATGGCCCTCCCCTTCTCCGGAGGGCCGCGGCTAATCGGGGCGCCGGTAAGGAACGCGTCATGGTCATCGCCGGGCGGGCCAGCGGCCGGTGGTCCTGGCCGCCTCGATCGCGGCGTGGCCTGCCGGGCGCATCCGGCCGGCGGCCGTCAACGCCTCGGCCCTGGCGGCGTTGATGCTGGACCAAGGGCTGCGGCGGGTGCGCGGCGAGTAACGCTGCAGGTAGTAGACGCCGTCGAACGCCCTGCGGTGGCTGTCGATCCAGCCGTGGCACAGCGCCTCGTCCAGAGCCTCGTCGATGGTGACGGTCGTCGCGCCGCCGTTCTTCCTGGCGATCAGGAGCCAGACGTCACGGGCGGTCTCGTGGTGCTCGGTCAGCCAGGCCCTCCACGCGGCGGCGTCGTCCAGGAGCAGGGCGTCGTCGGTCATCGTGGTCAGCCCTTCCGGCCCGCGAGGACGTCCAGGTAGTGCTGGTTGGCCATGACGCCGAGGATGTTGCCGAACGGGTCACGCACCGAGGCGGTGACGAACCCGGGCCCGCGCTCGGTCGGCTCGTCGTACGGGATGGCCCCCATCTCCAGCAGCCGCTTCCAGGCCGCCTCCAGGTCGTCGACGGCCCAGTAGGCGATCGCTCCGCCGTCCTCGGAGCTCCAGCCGTCCGGGGCGTACCGGGCGTCGACGATGCCGAGCTCGTGCAGGTAGTCGCCGACGCGGAACTCCACGTAGGCCGGGTCGCCCTGCTCGGGCCGCTGGAAGTAGGCCCCGATGCCGAGGAGCTCGGCGTACCAGTCGCGGGCGGCGGCGACGTCCTGGGCGTAGAAGGTGATGGTGGTGAGTCCGCGGAGCATGTCTCTCTGCTTTCTGCCGGGTGGCTTGTGAGATCGATGCTGCCAGCCAAAGTGCTCATCCCATGAGTACTTTTCTTCGACGTCGCGTCAGCGCCGCGGGTCGCCCCGCGAAGATCAGCCAGAGGTGCGGCGGGGCCCTTGTCGTGTCGGGGCATCAGCCGATCGTCTGTGAAGTGAGGGTCAGGCCGTCAGCGGGCGGGCTGACCCTCAACCTCACCGGCCGGGACCCGAAGGAGCGCATCATGCATCCCATCCTGAACACCATCGACATCGTGGTCTCCGACATGGACGCCTCGATCGCCTTCTACGCCCGTCTGGGCCTGACGTTCAAGCTCGACGAGCACTCCCCCGAGCACGCCGGCTGCGACCTGCCGAACGGGCTGCACGTCATGCTGGACACCGAGGGCTTCCGCACGCCGTTCCTGCCCGGCTGGAGCGCGCCGACCGGCGGGCCGCGTACGCTGCTGTGTTTCGAGTTCGAGGGCCCGGCCGGGGTGGACGCCACGTACGCCGAGCTCGTCGCGGCCGGATACCAAGGGATCGCTGAGCCGTTCGACGCGTTCTGGGGGATGCGCTATGCCACGGTGGCCGACCCGGACGGCAACGGCGTCGACCTGTACGCCGCCCTACCGGCACGCTGACCACGACACCACTGGGGAGAACGACGTGAAATATGTGCTCATGTTCGTCGAGACCGAGGAGTTCGCCCAGAAGCTGGAGGCGATGGGCGAGCTGGAACAGCAGGCCGCCTACGCGGCGGTCGGTCAGTGGTTCGCCGACCACGCCGACAAGATCACACACCATACGCATCTGGCGCCGGTGCACACCGCCACCACGGTGCGCCCGGGCCAGGGGGAGCCGGTGGTGACCGACGGGCCGTTCGTGGAGGGCAAGGAGGTGGTCAGCGGCTTCGCCGAGGTCGAGGTGGCCGACCTGGACGAGGCGCTGAGGATCGCCCGCTCCTGGCCGGCCTGCCCGGTCGTGGAGATCCGCCCCGTCTCATGAAGGCTGACCCGAGCCAGGACGTGCTGGCCCGCGTGGTACGCGAGCACGCGGGCCGGCTGGCCGCGTCCCTGGTGTCGCTGCTGGGCGACTTCTCCGCCGCCGAGGACCTGGTCCAGGACGCGGTCGAGACCGCGCTGCGGCGCTGGCCGGTCGAGGGAGTGCCGGAACGCCCGGACGCGTGGCTGTTCACCGTGGCCCGGCGGCGCGGCCTGGACGTGCTGCGCAGGGAGTCGAACCACCGGGCCAAGCTCGCCCGGTTGCGCCGGCCCGCGCCCGCCGCGCGTGACGACCGGCTGCGGCTGATCTTCACCTGCTGCCACCCGGCGCTGTCCCGGGCCGCGCAGATCGCGCTCACGCTGCGCGTGGTGTGCGGGCTGTCGGCCGCGCAGATCGCGGCGGCGTTCCTCGTGCCCGAATCCACGGTGGCGCAGCGCATCACCCGCGCCAAGCGCAAGATCGGCGAGGCCGCGATCCCGTACCGCATCCCCGCTGAGCAGGAGCTGCCGCAGCGCGTCAACGAGGTGCTGGCGGTCATCTACCTGCTGTTCAACGAGGGCTACCTGTCGAGCACCGCCGAACGGGCCCAGGCCCGCGACCTGGTCGACGACGCCGAGTGGCTGGCCGCGCTGCTGGCGAACCTGATGCCCAAGGAGCCGGAAGCGGCCGGGCTGCTGGCGCTGATCCGGCTGCACCGGGCCCGCGGCGCCGCCCGGTTCGATCCCGACGGGCGGCTGGTGCTGCTGGCCGACCAGGACCGCTCGTTGTGGGACCGCCAGGCCATCGAGGACGCCACTGCCCTGCTGACGCGGGCCGCCCGCGCTCACCGCCGGGCGGGGCCGTACCAGTTGCAGGCGGCGATCGTGGCCTGCCACGCCGAGGCCGAGAGCTTCGCCGGCACCGACTGGGCGCAGATCCTGGTGCTGTACGACATGCTGCTGCACCTGGCGCCCTCGCCCGTGACGCGGCTGCACCGGGCCGTCGCCCTGCGCCATGTACAGGGCCCTGAGGCGGCGTTGGCCGAGCTGGAGGAGCTCGGACAGGCGCTGGAGCGCTATCCGCTCCTCCACGCCACCCGCGCCGAGCTGCTGCGGAGCCTGGGGCGCCGGGAGGAAGCGCGGCGGGCCGATGAGCGGGCGCTGAAGCTGACCGCCAACCCGGCCCAGCATGCGCTGCTGGAGCGACGCCTGGCCTGGGACTGACGCGGACCGGCCTCGCGCGTTCCCGATCGCCGTCATCCGACCCGCCCCATGCCATCGGTGACCTCGGGCGCGGGAAGGTGCACGTACGCGGGACCGGTGGCGATCATTCCCTGCGCGGTGTCCGGACGTCCACCGGCCGGCAAGGTTACGCGGGCCGGTCGTGAACCCGGGGGCGGAGTTTCCCGACTGTACCGGTGGACGACGGGAGGACGGGATGACCGACGAGCTGTTGATCGTGCGCTGCCAGCTCGGCGAGCACGACGCGCTCACCGAGCTGGTGCGCTCCTGGCACGAGCCGGTGCGGACCTACGTGCGCGGGATGCTGGGCGCCGAACGCGCCGACGACGTGACCCAGGAGGTCTGGCTGGCGGTGATCCGCGGGCTGCCGCGGCTGAGGGAGCCGGGCCGGTTCGCGCCCTGGTTGTTCACGATCGCCAGGCGGGCCGTGACCGACCGGCTGCGCCAGGAGTACGGCATGCCCGAGGCCGGCGCGCAGCAGGAGCCGGTCACCGAGGACGCCGCCGGCGTCGTGGTGGAGCGCGCCGCGCTGATCGCCGCCCTGTCCTGCCTGCCCGTACGGGAGCGGGAGGTTCTGGTGCTGTTCTACCTGGAGGACCTGTCGCTGGAGGACTGCGCCGAGATCTGCGCCGTCCCGGTCGGCACGGTCAAGTCACGGCTCAACCGCGCCCGTCGCATGCTGCGCGACCACCTGACGGAGAAGGGAACGAAGCGATGAACGACGAGCCGAACCTGCCCGCCGAGGAGATGATCGGCCGGCTGTCGCCGGTGCTGTCGCCGTGGCGGCGCCTGCGCGGGGTCGTGGCGCTGGTGAGCGGGCTCGCCGGAGCCGTCTGCGCGGGGTCGCTGTGGGCGACCGAGCCTGCCGTGCTGCCGGGCCGTACCCGCCTGGCCTTCGCCGTCTTCACCCTGGTGTGCCTGGCCTGGGCCGGGTACGGCGCCTGGCTGGTCACCCGGCGGACACCGCTGCTGGCGCTGGACCGGGTCATCGCGGGATGGTTCGCGCTGACCGCGTCGATCGCCACCACCGTGATCATCGCGGTGGCGGCCGTCCAGCGGGGCGCCGGCCTCGCTCCCGCCCTGGCGACCGGTGCGGTCGTCATCGCCGTGTCCGGCGTCCTCGTCGTACGGGCTCACGTCCGGCGTGCCGCGCTGCTGCGCCGCAAGCGGGAGCTGGAGGCGGTGCGGCAGATCGGTGGGTAGCGCTGCGCACCGGCCTGCACCGCCCGCGCCGACGCCTGCCGCCGCTGCGAGCAGGCCTGCCAGAGCCTGCTGGACAGCATCAGCTGAGTCGCGGTTCGGCGACGTCGGGCCGCACCTGCGCACGAAGAGTGGTGCGCTCCCCCGTCACGGTGCTGAGGTGACCGAGGGGGCCAGGAGCCACACGGTGGCCACCAGCAGCCGGGCCGCCGCCACCAGGGTGTCCGGCTGGACGCGGTCGGGGGTTTCCGCGGGGGTCTGGTAGCCGGGCATGCCCATGCCGACGCCGATCGCGGCCAGGCCGGCGGCGGCGTAGCGGCGGTTGTCGGAGGCCATCGCACCCGCCCGCAAGGGCACGCCGGTCAGGCGGGCGGCCTGGTCGAGGGCGGCGAGCAGCGCGTGGGCGGGGCCGCCCGCCTCGACGGCGGCGGCCTGGTGCAGGTGCGCGGCGCCGTCGAGGTTGATCACGTGCGTGCCGGGCGGCACGGTGGGGGCGTGGTGGGCCGAGCCCCACGCGCCCGCCTCCTCCGCGTCCAGGAAGGCCACTGTCAGCTCCAGCGCCCCGGCCGGCGCGGCGGCCGCCAGCACGCGGGCGGCCTCCAGGACCGCGGCCACCCCGGAGGCGTTGTCGGCGGCCGCGGGCAGGCGCCGGTCGGGATCGTCGCCGACGCCGTCGTAGTGCGCACAGAGCAGTACCCGCGACACCGCCTGCCTGCTGCCGAAGCGGGCGTAGACGTTGCGGCCTCGGGTGGTGATCTGCCGCAGCGGCATCGAGCCGGTCACCTGGACCGGGCCGTCGTCCAGCGCTTCGGCCAGGCGCCGGTGGACGTCCGGGTGCACGGCGATGACGGGCACCGCGCGAGCGGGTGGCCCGGCGATCATCTTGGGCATCCAGCCTTCGGCGTCGGCGCCGCGTACGGTCAGCACTCCGGCCGCGCCCTGCGCCTCGGCCGGCTCGCACGCCCGCCCCCAGTTCGCGGCTTCGGCCAGCACCCACCGCTCGCGCAACCCGGTCCCCGCGGAGCCGGCTTCGGGGGCCTTGACCAGGGGTGCGGAGCGCGGGTGCGGCAGTTCGGCGGAGGCCAGGTGCTCGACGAAGTCGCGGCGGTGCTCCAGCCGGTGCGTCTGCCCGGCTCCGGTCCATTGGAGCACGGGCGTCGCGTGCAGCTCGCGTACGCCGGCGACGTCGAACTCCGACACCTGCACCCGGGCGCCGAGGACGTCCAGCCGCTCGGCCAGCCAGGTCCCGGCGGCCCGGCCGCCGGGCGAGCCCACGCGCCGCCCGGCGAACCGGTCGCCGGCCAGCTCGCGCACCGTGGCCTGCATGCGGGTGGCCGACACCGCCTCCACCAGGGAGGCCAGTTCCGGCCCGCCCTGGCCGAGGTGGGGTGCCGCGGTGGTCATCCGCAGCACCCGGCGGCGCTCGTGACACCGGCCTGGGGGCCGGCCGGAGCCGGGGCCTGGCCGCAGCACCCGCTCTGGGCGGCCTCCTCGGCGGCGGCCGGGCTGCCGCAGCAGGCCGTCGCCTCAGCGGTCGTCCGGGTGGCCTGCCCGGCGACGTCGGACGGCTCGCCGGTGGAGGTGGAGGGGGTGCCGCAGCAGCCTCCGGCGGCGGGCGGGGTGAAGGCTTCTTCCAGGTCGCCGAGGAAGCCGCCGTTCGCTGCGGAGTTCGTCATCATGTCTCCTCACCGTCGAGCGGAGGCACGGCGGCCTCCGCCCGAACCAGTTAGATGGATGTCTAAGCAGAATGACGATCTCAGATGATTCGATAGACGTCAAGATAGGAGAATGTCGAAATAGGAGGCGGCGCGTCCGCGCACGGTTCGGGTCACTGTCCCCATTTCTCCGGCTCTCGTCGTCCGTACTCGACGAGGAGCTCCATGGCCCGCCGCTGGCCAGGGCTCATATCGGTCACCATCATCTGCCCGAACCGTGCCGTGGCGGCGACGGCGGCCGACTGGTCCGAGGTGAGCTCGGCAGGGACGTCCGCGGGCAGCAGACCCGGCAGCATCGCGTAGAGCTCACCCGCGATCTCGTCGACGCGAGGGTCGTCCGCGTCGGCGTCCGCCAACGCGCCCAGCTTCAGGCCCCACTCCTCCCACGGCGAGCTCTGCCCGACACCGGCGAGATAGCTGTCCACGAGTTCGGGCAGCGCCACCTCTGCCGCCCGGAGGATCCCGATGTCGCCCTGGGGCAGATCGAGATCGCGGACGGCCGCGGCGAGCTCGGGAGACAGCGTCGGATCGTCCCCGGATTCGAGGAGGCGCGCCACCACGGCACGGCGGCGCCGAATCTCCGACTCCTCGCCGGCCAGTTCCGCGTCCAGCTCGGCCAGCATCTCCCTCAGGTCCACCGTGCCGGTCTCCTCCAGGGCGTCGGCGACCTCTCCGAGTCCCATGCCGAGCGCGGTGAACCTGCGGATCTGCAGCAGGCGGCTCAACGCGCTCATGCCGTAGCTTCGATAGCCGCCGGCGGTGCGCTCCGGCTCGGCCAGCAGCCCGATACGGTGATAGTGACGAACGGTCCGCGGAGTCACGCCCGCGAGCTTGGCGATTTCGCCTATCAGCAACATGGCGAACAGTAGAACCCATGTCCTTGCGACAAGGTCAAGCCCGCCCGGCGGCCACTGGGCCGCGCGAACGACGAGAGCGGCGGACGTCAGCTGCCGCGGTCGCGGTCGTCGTTCACCTGCTCGACGATCGTGGCCACGGCCTTCTTGGCCGCCCGGCCGGCGCCGATGAGGGTGGCCGAGGCGGGCCCGGTCCAGTCGCCGTAGCCGAGCAGGTGCAGGCGGGGTTCGCCCACCGCCTGGGTGCCGCGGGCCGGGATGAGCCCGTCCCGGCCACGCAGGCGCAACGGGGCCAGGTGGCCCAGGGCGGGCCGGAAGCCGGTGCACCACAGGATCACGTCGCAGGACAGGGTGCTGCCGTCGGCCCAGGCGACGCCGCGGGAGGTGATGCGGGCGAACATGGGTTCGGCCTTCAGAACGCCGCGGTCGCGGGCCTCTCGTACGGGCGGGACGGCGACGATGTCGCCCAGGTCGGCGATGCCCTCGGCCTGCTCCCCCGCCTGGACGGCGCGGTGGCGGCGGGTGGCCAGGTCGAACAGGGCGCGGCCGTCGATGTCGTCCGGCAGCAGGCGCGGCGGCCGCTGGGTCACCCAGGTGACCTCGGCGAGCGGGGACAGCTCGGCCAGGAGCTGGGCGGCGGAGTTGCCGCCGCCGACGATGACCACGCGCTTGCCACGCAACGGTTCGGGGCCGCGGTAGCCGGCGGTGTGCAGGTGCTCGCCGCCGAAGTCGCGCAGGCCGGGACAGTGCGGGACGTAGGGGCGCCACCAGGTGCCGGTCGCGCTGATCACGCTCTTGGCCTGCCAGGTGCCGTGACCGGTCTCGACCGACAGGTGGCCGTCACCGCGCCGCACCGCGTGCACCGCCACCGGACGCAGCACCGGCAGCTCGTAGCGGCGTTCGTAGTCGGCCAGGTAGGTGACGACGTCGGCGGCACTCGGACAGCCGCCGCCGGGCGGGACGGGCATCATGCGGCCGGGCAGCGAGCTGTACTGAGCGGGCGAGAACAGGCGCAGGCTGTCCCAGGCGTGCCGCCACGCGCCACCGGCGCTGTCCTGGGCGTCGAGGATGACGAAGTCGGCCTTCGCGCGGCGCAGGTGGTAACCGGCGGCCAGGCCCGCCTGCCCGCCGCCGATCACGAGGACGTCGACGGGCCTGGGGGCGGCCGTCATGCGGGCAGCAGGTCCAGCTCGGCGCGTCCCGCCGCAGGCTGGGGAGCGGCCCCAGGAGCGGACTCGGTGAGCGGGGCGAACAGGGCGCCGAGCCGGTTCACCGCTTCAGGGATGATGCGGTAGTAGACCCAGGTGCCGCGCCGCTCGCCGTCGATCAGCCCGGCCGTGCGCAGCACCTTGAGGTGGTGGGAGATGGTGGGGGCGGTCAGGTCGAACGTGCCGGTCAGGTCGCAGACGCACGCCTCGCCGCCGGCGTGCGAGCCGATCATGGAGAGCAGGCGCAGCCGTACCGGGTCGGCGACCGCCTTGAGCATGACGGCGAGCTCGGCGGCAGTCTCCTCGGCCAGTGGTTCGCGGGCGATCGGGGCGCAGCACTGGCCGGTGGGGACGGTCATGACACCCTCCTGATTCGAAGTCTGTCAAAATTATAGGCGACGGTCAGCCGCAGCAGCCACCGCCGTCCCCGGCGGAGACCGTGGCGAGAGGGAGCGGGGTGGACAGCAGGCCGCCGCTGATGCCGGTCGCCAGGCCGACCCGCTGCTCCTGGGCCTCGGCCAGGTTCGAGGAGCACACGCCGGTCTCGGGCAGGTCCAGCTGAACGTCCCTGGCCGCCTCCCAGTCCCCCGCCAGCGCCGCCACGACCGAGCGGACCTGCTCGTAGCCGGTGGCCATGAGGAACGTCGGCGCGCGGCCGTAGCTCTTGACGCCGACCGCGTAGTAGCCGGGCTCGGGGTGAGCGAGCTCGTCCACGCCGTGGGCGGGGACGGTGCCGCAGGAGTGCTGGTTGGGGTCGATCAGCGGGGCCAGTGCGCGGGTGGAGCCGAGCACCGGGTCGAGGTCGAGGCGGAGTTCGGAGGCGATGGAGTGGTCGGGGCGGTAGCCGGTGGCCGACACGATCCGGTCCACGGTGACCGCTTGCTCACGGCCGGACGGGTCGCGGCTGACCACCTCGACGCCCTGGCCGGTGGCGTTGACGCGGTGGGTGAAGAAGCCGGTGAGCAGCTGGATGCGGCCGGATTCGACGTGGGCGCGCAGCCGGGTGCCGAGCGCGCCGCGGGCCGGCAGTGCGTCGGCCTCGCCGCCGCCGTAGGTGCGGGTGGCGTCGCCGGCCCGGATCGCCCAGGTGATCGGGGTGTGCTCCAGTTCGGCCAGCGCGAGCAGGGTGGTGGCGGCCGAGTGGCCGGCGCCGACGACCAGCACCCGCTTGCCCTCGTAGCGGTCGCGGTCGGCGCCGAGCACGTCGGGCATGGCGTGGTCGACGAACACCTCGTTCTCGCCGTGGGCGGGCAGGCCGCTCGCGCCGAGCACGTTCGGGCTGGCGTAGGTGCCGGAGGCGTCGATGATCGCGCGGGCCCGCAGCTCGGCGCCGTCGTCGAGCCGGATCAGGAACGGGGCCTGCTCGCGGCCTGCGGCGCGGACCCGGTCGTAGCCGAGGCGGCTGATCGCGCCCACCTTCGCGCCGAGCCGGACCCGGTCGCCGAACAGCCTGGCCAGGGGGGCGAGGTAGTCGTCGATCAGTTCGGCGCCGGTCGGCAGCCAGTCGGGGTCGGGGGCGCTCCAGCCGCCGGCCTCCAGGAGTCGGCGGGCGGCGGCGTCGACGTTGTACTTCCACGGGCTGAACACCCGTACGTGGCCCCACTGCGCCACCGAGGCGGCGACCCGGTCACCGGCTTCGAGGATCGTGAAGTCGATGCCGCGCTCGGCCAGGTGCGCGGCGGCGGCCAGGCCGACCGGGCCGGCGCCGATCACGACGACGGGCAGGTTGCTCAGCTGCCCGGAGACGGCGGTCTGCTGAGGGGTGGCGAACTGCTCGATCTCGACGGCAACGGTGCCGCAGCAACTGTCACTCATGACGGCTCTCCAGATGGGCGCGCGAATTAGCGGAAGGACAGGCCAAAGGTGCGGGCACGCTCGACGGCGGCCTCGGCGCGGCAGGTGCGGTCACACACTTCCGAGGTCGCCTCGTTGAAAGTGATGCCCGAGACGTCGGCGGGGCGGCGCAGGCGGTTGAGCAGAGCGCGCATCGCGCACCTCCTGAATAGAAACTCATCTAAACAGCTCAGATTCTGGACCACTACTTAGAGGAATGTCAAATCAGACGAGGGCCGCGTCGGGACGTGCCGCCACCTCCGCCCCGTCAGCCACAACCGCCGGCGGCGGGACCATCGCCCGGCGGGCAGCACGCGGCCAAGGCCGCCTGCAGGTCGGCCAGCGCCCGCCGGACCCCGTCGGGATCGGCGCGATAGTAGACGGTCTTCCATTCGCGCCGGGAGGCGAGCACCCCGCCCTCGCGCAGCGTCGCCAGGTGCGTGGAGGTGGCCGACTGGGCCAGCGACAGGCGCTCGGCCACCTCCCCCACCGTCAGCTCCACCCCGCCCTCGAACAGGAACAGGATCTGCTGGCGGGTGTCGCTGGCCAGGGCCTTGAGGAAGCCGCGCGCCGCGTCGGTGAGCTGGATGCCGCTGCCTGCCGTCATGGGACGACTCTATCGCATCGAATTGTCATTTCTGGATCTGACGATATGATGCGGCGGCATGGACACCATCGTCATCGGCGCCGGCCAGTCCGGCCTCGCCGCCGCCCGCGCCCTGCGCGCCGCCGGCCGCACCCCCGTCGTCCTCGAAGCCGGCCCGGCGCCCACCGGCTCCTGGGCCGGCTACTACGACAGCCTCACGCTGTTCTCGCCCGCCCGCTACAGCGCCATGCCCGGCCAGGACTTCCCCGGCGACGGCGACCACTACCCCACCCGCGACGACGTCGTCGCCTACCTGCGGCGCTACGCCGACGGCCTGGACGCCGAGATCCGTACCGGCACCCGCGTCACCGCCGTGGAAGCCGACGGCGCGGGCGGGTTCCTCGTCCACACCGCCGCCGGGGACACCCTGCGCACCATGGGCGTGATCGCGGCCAGCGGCTCCTTCGGCAACCCCTGCACCCCCGCCCTGCCCGGCCAGGACGGCTACACCGGCCAAACCCTGCACGTGGCCGGCTACCGCAGCCCCAAGCACTACGCGGAGCAGCGCGTCGTGGTGGTCGGCGGCGGCAACTCGGCCGTCCAGGTCGCGTACGAACTGGCCGAGGTGGCCGACGTCACGATCGCCTCCCGCCGGCCGCTGCAGCTCATGCCGCAGATCGTCGGCGGCAAGGACGTGCACCACTGGCACACCACCACCGGCTTCGACCGGCTCCCGCCCGCCTGGCTGGCCCGCGTCGCGAGCGGCACCCTGGTCATGGACACCGGCGACTACGCCGCCGCCCTGGCCGACGGCCGCCTGCGACGCCGCCCCATGTTCACCGCCTTCGACGGCGACCATCTCATCTGGGCCGACGGCGAGCCCGAGCGCGTAGACACGGTGATCTACGCCACCGGCTACCTGCCGCACCTGGACTACCTGGCTCCACTCGGCGCCCTCGACGAGGCGGGGCTGCCCCTGCACGTCGGCGGTCTGTCCACCACCCACCTCGGGCTCGGCTACGTCGGCCTGGAGTTCCAGCGCTCCTTCGCCTCCAACACCCTGCGCGGCGTCCACCGCGACGCCGAACACGTGGCGGCGCCGATCGCCGCCTACGCCGGCGGCGTCCTGGCCGCCTACGGCCTGTGACACGGGCCTCCACCGGTCACGCAGGGACTCGTCCTACCGCCGGTCGGGGACCAGACCATGCCCACCATCGGCACCGGTGGCCGTCCTGCCCGTGCCGGTGGCGCCCAGCAGAACGTTGCCCTTGGCTCCGGGCCTTGAGGCGGCGTCCCCGCTCGGCGATGGCTGCTGGCTGCCCGCCGTAGGCCGCGGCCACCGGCAGAACCGTCACCCGGTGACGGGCACACCCTTCATCGGGGTGAACCCGAAGAGATTGACATCGACGCTGGTCACGTCGGCGGGCGGCGCGGTCATGAGCACGAACATCCGGATGTGCTCCCCGGGCCCGACCTTGGTCAGGATGGGCGTCGAGCAGACGCAGCGTTCCGGGTGGCGGTCCCCGGCTGTCATCAACGGGAAGTAGCGGGTCCCGGAGGCGTCTGTCAGCGCGAGCCAGAAGAAGTCGATTTTGACCTTGAGCACGGACGCGAACTCCTCGGTATCCCGGTCCCAGGCTCCGTCCTCCAGCCGGACCGGACCGCCCTCGCCGGTGTGGCGGAAGTCGACGGTGGCGATGAGCGTCCTGCTGCTGAGCCGGCGCAGTTCGAGGAGGTCGGCCGACAGGCCGGTCAGCTTGCGCTGCCCGGTGGCGGTGGCCACGGCCGGGCCGGGCGTCGCGGAGGCTGGGGCGGCGGAGGGGGCAGAAGCGGACTCGGGACCAGAGGGGGCCGTGGTCGCCTCCGGGCGAGGCTGGGGCGCGACGGCGCTCTCCCGCTCGAACGTCACCTCGACCCGCCGGTTGCGGGCACGGGCCTGGCCGGAGTCGTCCTTGTCGGCCGGCTCGTCCTCGCCCCTGCCCTCGGTACGGAACCTCGCGTCCGGGACGAGCGCGGCGAGCGCTTGTTCGACCGCCTTGGCACGGCGCAGGGACAGGGCGAGGTTGTAGCGTGCGGTGCCGACGTCGTCGGTGTGGCCGACGATGTGCACGGCGCCGGTGGCCTCGGCGTCGATCCGGTCGGCGGTGCGGCGCAAGGTCTCGCGCGCCTGGGAGGTGAGCTTGGCCTTGTCGAAGGCGAACAGGACGTCGGTGTTGAGCGCGATCTCGACCTGCTTGTCCGACTCTGCGACCGAGGACGTGGCGCTGGTCAGGTGGGTGGCGAGCGGGACGGTGGTGGGAAAGGCCGCCGTGATGGCCGCGGCGTCAGGCTCGTCCTCCAGCCGGGCGCCGGTGCCCGCGGGGCTGATCGGCAGGGGCGCGGTGATGCCCGCATGGTGGAAGCCGACCGCCACGCTGGTCGTCTCCGGCGGGACCTGGTAGACGGCCCAGTGCTGGGCGGGCGCGCCGGGCGTGGCCTTGGCGAAGAACTCGGGATAGCTGCACAGGCAGGGCGCCCGGGTGTCGACGTCCTTCTTGCGCATCGGGTAGTACGCGCTCAGGCGCGGATGGTCCAGCAGGTAGAAGCCGGAGAAGGCGCGGGTGTAGTCGTAGAGCGTGGTTCCGGGCAGCCCGGAGGCCCTGAAGCCCTCCAGCCTGACCATGCCGGTCTCGGTGCTGATCCGGAAGCGGGCGGTGACCGAGGTGGGGGTGGTGCGCTCCAGCCCGATCACCTCGATCTTCGCGCTGCCGTGATCGTCGTCGTGGCCATCGCCGTACAGGGTGGCCAGGGCAGGTACGCCGGCGGTCCCGGGCGTTGCGGCGGGCGCGGAGCCCTCGGGGGTGGCGGAGCCGGACGTCGCCCGGGAGGCTTCGGACGGGGTGGCGGCGGATGCGGCCGGCTGCCTCGGCTGGGAACTGCCGCCCGGTAGGGGCACGAGCCCGCATCCGCCGAGGAGTAACGCCGCGATGCCGATCCTGGCCGCCCAAGCGCACCTGAGAGTCATAGATCGTTATTTATAGCGACATGTCAGGCAGCACGCTCGCCAGGCTCCGGGAACGGGGTCGTTTTCTGGAGGTGGGGCGGGTTGGCGCCGGCAGGAGGTGCAGGCGTGCCGGCCCCGTAAAGGTCTGGCCGGACCAGAGCCATGGCGCGGGGATGCGCAGACGCGGGCGGTGGCGGCGGGAGCGGCAGTGACGGGCCGCGTGACCGACACTCTGGACGACGATCCGACACTATGCGAATATGTGTTCGATTAACGAAGATCGTCAGCGGGGGCGGGCCTTGTAGTCATGCCGGGAATGCTCGACTCCCCCCTTCTTCTCCAGAACGGAGTGCCTGTGCGCGCATCAACCTCTGCCCGTGCTCCTCTGTCCCGCCGATTAGTCGCCTGGGCCGGAACCCTGCTCCTGACGGCGGCCCTGCTCGTCGCTCAGGCGCCCACCGCCGCTACCGCCGCGGCCGCGGCGACCGTCACCGACCTCGGCGTCGCCGGTGAGGGCGGGGACGTGGTGGTGCGCAACAGGAAGGTGTTCGTCGCCGCCGGCGACCAGATCGTGGTCACGTCCACCGACGGCAAGGTCATCGACACGATCCCCGGCCTGTCCGGTGCCGTGGCCCTGGCCTCGGCGGAGGACGGCAGGAAGGTGTACGCGGCGCTGCGCGATGCGCACGAAGTGATCGAGATCGACTCCACTTCACTCGCCATCACCAGACGTATCGATTTCACCGCGTACCCCTGCCCGTCGAGACTGGCGCAGGCCTACGACCGGTTGTGGATCGGATTCGGCTGCGGCGAGGCGGGAGAGGGTGGCGTTCTCGGCCTGATCACGTCGGCGGCGACACCCACCCTCGTCCGGGTCGGGCCGGCCACCACCCAGGCCCCGCTCGTCGCCGTCGCCGGGAACACCCTGGTGGCCGCGGAGCCAGGAGTCAGCCCCGCCACGGTCAAGATCTACGACATCAGCACCACGCCCGTCACGTCGCGCGGCGAGATCCGCGGAGACGCGAACGGGCTGCCGGCCCTGCGGGATCTCGCCCTCGCCGAGCACGGGTCGGCCGCGCTGTCGGCGTCGAACGACACCCGCCAGCTCGACGCCTGGGACACCACAGCGCTGAGCCGGGGCCGCGCCTACGACAGCAACGGATTCGGCGAGCACGGCCTCCCCACCGCCGTCGCGGCCAGCCCGAACGACGCCTACGTCGTGGGCGGCTGGAACTCCTCCACGGGCGACGCGGCGGAGCTCGTGGTGTACGACGCGACCACCGCCGAGGTCATCTACACAGCCGCCCACCGGGGGAAGGCGGTGGTGGCGGGCAGCATCGAGTTCTACGGCACCGTCACCTTCGCGGTCCTGCAAGAGCCCGGCACCGGGCGGATGCACCTCTGGCGGCTGCCGCCCTCGCCCTACCACTCCTCCACGCTGACCTTGACGGCTCCCCCCAAGGTGACCGCGCTCAAGCAGTCGGCCTTCGGCGGACGACTCACGCTGAGCAGCGGACTGCCGCCCGGCGTACAGACGCTCGAACTGTACCGCTGGCTTCCCGACGGCACCTCCAGGCCGTTCCAGGAGATCACCACGGCGGCGGACGGGACCTACCGGTTCACCGACGCCCCGCCGTCCACGGGAGCGTTCAAGTATCAGGTGTACTGGCCGGGCAACTCATGGTTCCGGGGCAGCGGCTCGTCAGTGACCGTCACGGTGACCTTGTACGAGCCGACGCTCACCGTGACCGGACCGGCGACGGGCGGCGTCGGCGAGCGACTCGAATTCAGCGGCACCTTCGGCGCCGACGGCATCACCTTCCCGCGGACGATCCTCAACGTCTCGCGCAAGGTCGTCAGCCCGGACGGCACCGTCACCTCGAACGGGCTGCTGAAGTTGGCCGCCGCCGCCGACGGGTCGTTCAGCTTCTCCGACACGCCGACCACGGCCGGCGAACACACCTACACCGTCACCTTGTTCGGCAACTCGACCGTCGATTCAGCGAGCACCACCCACGTGGTCACCGTCTCCCAGCCGCCCGCGTAGCAACCCGACGCCCGGGGTGACGGCGGGACCCGGCTCGCCGTCACCCGTGCTTTCGCACTCCAAGGGACTGCAGTCCCCAAGACAGCCATGGGGTCCGTCTGAGCGCGGGCGGAACGACATCGTCCGCCGACGAGGTCGCCGGCCGCCAATCCTTCCGACCGGCGGCACATGCACGAGAGTTCTCCTTCTGCCACCCTGATAGTCGTGGCCGTCCCCCATGACGCGCCGGCTTCAGAGGCGGAAGATTGGAAGCTGATGAACCACGAACCAGACCCAGCCATCCTCTATCCGGACGTGGCCGCCCACGGAAGCCTCGCCGCGGCACTTCAAGCCGTAGCCTCCGACCAAGGCCTAGTCCTTCCCGCCCTGGCCGCCACCCCATCCGATCCACTGCGTCATGCCACGTTCGCCAGCGTCACCCCGCATCGCCACGGGTCCTACGTCACGGCGTGGCATCTCGAACGGAGCTGGACCATCTGGGGCTCGTCCCACAACAGGCTCATGATCTGCGGCGCCACCAAGGACCTGCGTGAGCTTCCCCCCGTGATACGCGGCTGGGCCGAAGGAGCCGGCCTCGACGAGATCGGGCAGGCCGCGCCCTTCGACGTCCTGACCGGGCGATTCGAGGTGCCCGACAACAATCCCGCCGACATCATCGCCTCAGAGTGGCAGTGGATGCTCAAAGACGCCCGCGACGCCGACTGGCCCGAGTACCAGGCACTCATCGACGCGGCCTACGCCGAGCCGACACTGCGAAGGCTCTACCCTTTCACCAGCCACTGGGCGCTGAGCTTCTCCAGCACGCCCGACTACCCGTTCTCCCCGCCCTTCGTCTGGATTGAATCGCCAAGAGGAGCCGGCGGCTACATCATCAGGGAAGGGCGCGACGATCCTGCCCCGGTCCAGGTCTCCACACCCGCCGAAGCGATCTCCATCGCCGCAGACCGGATCCCCGCCGCCCTCCTGCGCGCCTTTACACTGTAGATTCACAGGATCACGGAGCCCTGGCAGGGAGGCCAGGCGCGAGTGGCACGATCCGGACGCCATGCGAACGTATTGCCACCATTCCTGGCTGTCTTCCAGGGAAAGCGGGAGGTCAACCGCGCCCATGCCCCGTATGGCGGGCGGGTGGTGCGCCGGGGCCGGTGATGTGGTCCCGGTTCGGCGACTGACGGCGCTGCTTCGCGGAGTTAGAGTCGGGAGCATGAAGATCATCCCCAACAGCGGAACCGGGTCCGGCGCCATCACGCCCGACGGTTCCTCCGTCGAGGTCTACAAGATGATCAAACCGGGTGAGGAGCCGGACGTCGTGGCCGGTCAGGTGCCGGCCGGTGGCTCGGTGCTCGATCTGGGCGCGGGCGTCGGCCGGATCACGCACGCTCTCATCGAGCGGGGCTACGAGGTGGTCGCGGTCGACGAGTCGGCCGAGATGCTGGCCGAGGTACGCGGCGCGCAGACCGTGCGCTGCCGTATCCAGGACCTGCGGCTGGAACGCCGCTTCGACGGGGTGCTCATGGCCTCGAACCTCGTGCACACCGCAGACGAGACCGGGCGGCAGGGCCTGCTGGAGGCGTGCGCGCGGCACGTCGCCGACGACGGGGTGGTGCTGATCCAGTGGACGCCGCCCGAGCGGCACGACGCCTGGCAGGTGGGCACGGGCCGCACCGAGGGCGACATCCGGATCGAGATGGCGGCGCTGGAGGAGGTCTCCCCCGGCGTGGTCAACGCCACCATGCGGTGCGTGCTGGGAGAGCGCGAGTGGACGCAGTCGTTCACGTCGCGGCGGCTGACGGACGAGCAGCTGGCGGTCGCGCTGGAGGAGGCGGGGCTGCGTCTGGACCGGTTCGTGACCGATGACAGGGTCTGGGTCAAAGCGGTGCCCTCGGCCCGTTCCTGACCGGGGCCGCACACCGGTCGCGGCGAGGTGGTGGGTCGGACTTCCCGACGACCGGCCGCGCGAGTGGCGCCGTCGGGCGGCGACCGGTCGGCTGTCTGCTTCCAGGGGAAACGCATGCGGGCTACGGGAACTGCGTCCAGGCCTCGACGACGTGGCAGCCTTGGGAGTCGCCGGAGACGGTGGAAGCCGGTCCCGGCTGGCCGGAGACCTTGGTCACCCACGGGCCGACGACCGTTCTCGTGTAGGGGTAGTGAGCCGAGTTGCACTTGGCGGCCACCCGGTAGCTGCCGAAGCCGCTGCCGCATACCGTCCCCGCCACGTTCGTTGTCGTGTTCACGGAGGTGAAGCAGTTCCAGACTTCGGCGTGGGCAGGGGTGGCGAGTCCGGCGAGGGCTGTCGCGCCGCCCGCCGCCGCGGCCAGGATTTGGGTGAACCTTCGCATCGCGTCTCCTTCGTGCCTGTCGGCGTGGCTGACGCGTTTCATCCTTCAGCGGCCGCGGGTGCCGGCACAGGGTGCGGGGAGGTCATCTACCGGACACCTCGCGTCAGCGGATCGCACGCCCGTTGTCCAGCGGCGCGCCGGCCTCGGCCACGGCCGAAGAGACCTGGGCTGATGACCGCACCCCTGGCTCTCGTCACACCAGGTCGGGACGTTCGCCTCTGGTCCAGGACGCAGGCGGGCGGTGTGATGGACGTACCTGCAGCGATGACGGTGGAGGGATCGATCATGGAAGCCAAGCAGTGGACGGTGCAGATCCACCTGACCGAGAACGGCGACGACACCCATGCCCGAGCGGTCCTGACCACCCGCGCCGGCCAGGCTCGGCTGACGGGCGCCGGGCACGCCCGGCGGAACCCGGCCGACGCGTCGGTGCCGGAGATCGGCGACGAACTGGCGGCCTCCCGGGCGCTGGCCGACCTCGCCGACAAACTCGCCGTCATCACGCAGCGCGACATCACCGCGCTCGCCGGCCCACCGGTCCCGAGCCGTTCGTGGTGACGAGGCAGGGCCCCGGACCCGGTGAAGTTCCCGTCGCGGTCACGCGACGGGATCGGTCTCCCAGGAGGTTGACAGCGATGGACCGCAAGCAGTGGACCGTACGGATCTTCGTCACCGAGGACGGAGACGACACGTCCGTGCGGGCGGTGCTGGTCACCAGAGGCGGGGGGCGGGTGGACGGACTGGGGCGGGCACGCCGCAATCCGGCCGACCGGTCCGTCCCCGAGATCGGCGACGAACTGGCCGTGGCACGCGCGCTCGACGACCTGGCCGGCAAGCTGTCCGCCATCAGCCGGGAACCGTCGCGCGAAGCCGAGGTGACCCCGCCAGGAGCGGCCCGCCTGCTCGCGGCGACCTCTTGAAGGTCGCCGCCCGCGCAGGGCGGCGTCCGCACCGCCTCAGGGCGTCCGGCCGGCCACGGCAGTACGGCGCCGATGCCGGGACCTTCGTCCCTACCGAGGCTTCCCGCCCCGCAGGATGCTTGGATCAAGGAGCACTCACGGGGAAGAAGATGGTCCATCATGCTCCCGATCCGCCCCCTCATCACCGGCGCCGCCTTGGCAGCGGCCGTGACGGTCCCGCTGGCCCTGCCGGCTCAGGCGAGCCCGCTCGCCCCGGTGCCGCCCACGTTGACCGGCGTCCGCGCCGCCCACCACCCCGGCTTCGACCGGCTGGTGTTCGAGTTCCGCGGCCGCCTCCCGCGTACCGTGCAGACCCGCTACGTCAGCCGGATCGTCGACCCGGCCACCGGCCGCACCGTCGGCGTGGTGGGCGACGCGCTGCTGCGGGTCCGCTTCGACGAGGCGAGCACCGCCGCCGCTCCGGCGCGCACCACCTACCCGCTGCCCGGCGTCATCCAGGTCGCCGCCGCCACCCCGTACGACTCCGAGCTCACCTACGGGGTCGGGCTGGCCCGGCAGAGTCCGTACCGGGTCTACAAGCTGATCCGGCCCAGCCGCGTCGTGGTGGACATCACCACCCCTTACCGGACCGTTCCGGTGCGCGACTACTTCCTCAACACCGCCAACTACGACGCCGGACGGCAGCCGTACACGGCTGCGGTGCAGCGGCCGGTCGTCACACCGGCCACCGCCTATGGGGCGCTGCAGCGGCTGTTCGCCGGCCCCACCCAGGACGAGAAGGCGCAAGGGCTGCGCTTCGTCACCTCCAAGGCCACCGGCTTCAGCAAGCTGACCGTCAAGAAGGGCGTCGCCAGGGTCTACCTGACCGGCCGGCTCAATGGCGCGGGATCGACGTTCACCATCGCCGACGAGATCATGCCGACCCTCAAGCAGTTCCCGTCGATCAAGTGGGTGAAGATCTACGATGCCCGCGGGCACACCCAGCAGCCCTACGGCCCTTCCGACTCCGTCCCACGGAGCCTGGAACCGTAACCGGCAGCACCCACCTGGGCCCGGACCGCCGCCTCGGCGTCCGGGCCCAGGCATGTCCACCCCGCCGAGCACGCCGCCGTCACGCTCTCAGCCGGGTTCGATCCGGGGGCGGCGGAAGCGCCGTGACGGTTCCGGTCCCGCGCGGTGGACGGCCCGCAGGGCCTGTTCGAGGCTGTCCTGAAGGGCGGTGCCGGTGTCGATCTCGACGGCGTCCGGCCAGGCGTCCAGGTCCGCGGTCATGAGTCGGGAGACGGCCGGGTCCGCGTCCGACAGGCCGGGCCGCCGTGCGGCGAGCCGCCGGTCGATGATCCGCGGCGTGGCGGTGCAGCGCAGTTGTACGAGATCGGCGGCGGCGCGGAGGGCGACCTGTTCAGCCGCGTCCCGGTGCCGCCGGTCGCCCCAGGTCGCGTCGAGGACGACCGACTCGCCGGAGCCGAGCAGTTTCTCCGCACGCGACAGCAGCTCGGCGTAGACCTGTTCGGTGTGCGCGGCGTCGTAGATGCCCTGCCGGTAGGGCGCGGCGGCGGGCCGCAGCGGATCCAGCCCGGCCAGTTCCTTGCGTACGCGGTCGCTGCGCAGCAGCGTGTGACCGAGCCGGTCGGCCAGGGCCCCGCCGATCGTGGACTTGCCGGTCGCGGGTGCTCCGCCCACCAGGATCAGGCTCACCGCGCCCGCCCGCAGGTGGCGCAGCGCGAGCTCGGCCAGCCGCCGGGCCTCCGTTCCCGCCTCGGCCTGCGCCCGGGCCTCTGCTGTCGTGTCGCTGCCTGTCGTGTCGCTTCGGTCCTGCCAGTGGCGCAGGCAGGCGACCTTGGCCCGGACGAAGGCACGGTAGGCGACGTAATGGTGCCACAGCGCCGGCGGCGCCGGGTCGCCGGAGAACTCGACGTACCAGCTCAGGAAACGCTCCGCGAGCAGGGGCGCGCCCAGCCGTTCCAGGTCCATGGCCAGGAACGCGGCGTCGTCCAGCCCGTCCAGGAAGCGCAGCCGGTCGTCGAACTCCAGGCAGTCCAGGATCCTGGGTCCGTCGTCCAGGCAGAAGACGTCCTCGGCCTGCAGGTCGCCATGGCCGTCCACGATCCGGCGCGCCGCTCTGCGGGCCTCGAACAGGGGTGCGCGGCCGTCGAGGAAGCGCAGGGCCAGGCGTTCGATCTCCTCCAGCACGGGGCGTTCGATCGGCATCGAGGGCAGGCCGCGCACCTGGTCGAAGCCGTCGGTCCAGCGGCCGCGCAGCGCCTCGACGCCGCCCTCGCGGTCGATCCCGGGGCCGTGCGGGCTTGAGGCGTGCAGCCCCGCCACAGCGCGGGCGACGGCCCTCAGCTGCTCGTCCACGGGCGCGCCTGCGCGTACCAGCGTGGCCAGGCGCCGTTCCCCGGGCATGCGCCGCATCACGACCAGGTGTTCGCACACCTGGCCGTCGGGGCCGAGCACGTCGGCCACGCCTTCGTACACGTCGGGGGCCAGCCTGCGGTTCAGCTCCACCTCGCGGCGGCAGGCGGCCAGCCGGGCGCGCAGCGTGGTGAAGTCCAGGAAGCCGAAGTCCACCGGCTTCTTCAGCTTGTACGCGTGCCCGCCGAACAGCACGACCACGGCGGTGTGCGTCTCCTTGACCACGATGGACATGGCGTCACCGTCGCCTTCGGCCCCGGCTCGCCGCGGCGCTGGGGCCCAGGGCGGCCTCGGCGAAAGCGTCCTCCGGCATGAGCCGGGACCGGCACGAGCCGTCCACCGCCAAATCGACCACCTTCTCATTCTCCTCGGCCTCTCTCGCAAGCACATCGCGGGGGGCGAGGCCGGCGCCACCGCCGAAAGTCCCGCACCTCAGGGCCTTCGACCCGTTCCCGGGCGGGATCGCGAACGTCGTGGGGTTCGTCCGCTTTCGGCGCGCGGGGACTTTCCGCCCTCCTCCCGGCCACTCCGCGCGGACCCGGTGCCGGCACCTTCGGCAGGACTTTCGGCTGTGCGGCCGGGCCGTCCGGCTCTGCCTGCGGTGCGCGCGTCCCATCAGCCTCGGAGGCAGGAGGCACCAGCTCGATCGACGGGAGGCGCCACGATGTCCGACGGCTACGACGTCCTGCTGCGCGACGGCGGCATCGCGCACGTGCGCCCCCTGCGTCCCGGCGACCGCGCGGCCCTGCACGAGCTGGTGGAGCGCTCGTCGGAGCGCTCGGCCTACCTGCGCTTCTTCACCGGCGGCCGCAACACGGCCCACGCCTACATGGATCGCATCACCTCCGACGTCTACAGCGGGCACGCGCTGGTGGCCGGGCTGAGGGGACGGCTGGTGGCGGTCGCGGAGTACATCCCCGTGGACGGCGGCCCCGCGGAGGGTCGCAAGGCCGACCTGGCGATCCTCATCGACGACGCCGCGCACGGTCACGGGCTGGGCACCCTGCTGCTGGAACACCTCGCGCTGGACGCGGCCGCCCACGGGGTACGCACGCTGGTGGCCGACGTGCTGGCCGAGAACCGGCCGATGATCCAGGTGCTGCGTGACCTCGGCCTGGACGTGGCGCGGCGTTTCGAGGGCGGCATGACGCACATCGACATCGCCGCCCGGCCCACCGCCCGGCTGCGGGCCGGCATCGAGGCGCGCGACCACCAAGCGGCCCGGGCGTCGCTGGCGCGGGTGCTCTCGCCCCGTTCGGTGGCCGTGATCGGCGCCGGCGGCGACGAGCGGTCGCTGGGCCGCCAGGTGCTGCGCAATCTGCTCGACGCGGGTTTCCGCGGCCCGATCCACCCGGTCGGCCCCCACGCCGCCGAGGTGGCCGGGCTCCCCTGCCACACCAGGGTTCCCGACGGGGTGGACCTGGCGGTGGTGGCCCTACCCGCCCGGCACGTGCTGGAGGCCGCCCGGGACTGCGCGCGGGCCGGGGTCGCCGGGCTGGTGGTGCTGACGCCGGGGTTCGCCGAGGACGGCCGGCACGGCGCGGAGGAGGAACTGCGGCGGGTCTGCCGCGCGGCGGGGATGCGGCTGGTCGGCCCGAACTGCCTGGGCCTGATCAACACCGGGATACGGCTGAACGCCGCCTGCCTGCCGCACCAGCCGGTGCGCGGGCGGCTGGCGCTGATGTCCCAGCCGGGTACGGCCGGGGCGGCCCTGCTGGAGCGGCTGGCGGTGTCGTCGTTCGTGTCCGTCGGGAACAAGGCCGACGTGAGCGGCAACGACCTGCTCGAATACTGGGAGGACGACCCGGACACCGACGTGATCGCGCTGTGCCTGGAATCGTTCGGCAATCCGCGCAAGTTCGCCCGCATCGCCCGCCGGGTCGGCAGGACGAAGCCGGTGCTGCTGGTCATGAGCGGGCGCGGCGACGCGGGCCGCCGGGCGGTGCACTCGCGCGCCGCCGCGGCGCTCACCCCTGGCGTCGCCGTGGACACGCTGGCCCGCGCCGCGGGCGTCATCCGGCTCGACAGCCCGCGCGAGCTGATCGGCGCCGCCGAGCTGCTGGCCGGCTCGCCGCTGCCGGCGGGACGCCGGGTCGCCGTCGTGGGCAACTCGGGAGCCCTCTTGGCGAGGGCCGCCGACGCCTGCGAACGGCGCGGCCTGACCCTCTCCGAGCTGCTCGACGGCCGCGCCGCCGCCCCGGGCAACCCGGTCGACCTGACCGCCGGCGCCACCGCCGCCGAGATCGGCGCCGCCGTCGCGGACCTGGCGGCCTCCCCCGAGGTGGACGCGGTCCTGGTCGTCTGCGCCCCTCCGTTCGGCTCCGGCCTGGAGGCGACCAGGCGGGCCATCGCCGAGGCGACCGGGACGGCCGGCAAGGCCACGCTTGCCTGCCTCGCCGGCCACGACGGCCTGATCGACGGCCGGATCCCGTCGTACGCCTCCCCCGAGCAGGCCGTCGCCGCGCTGTCGCATGTCGTGCGCTACGCCGAATGGCGGCGCGGCCCGGCCGAACCCGCGGACGCGGACGGGGACGTGGACGTGGACGACCGCGCCGTGCGCAAGATCATCGAGGCGGATCCGGCCACCCCTGCCGAGGGCCATCGGCTCTCCCCCGCCGCCACCGCCCGGTTGCTGGCCTGCTACGGCGTGGCGCTGCATGCGGACGGCCCCGACGCAGGGAAGACCGGCGCGGACGTCCAGTCCAGGCCGGCGGGCGTCGAGATGATCGTCGGAGGCGTCAACCACCCGTCGTACGGCCCCCTGGTCATGGCGGGCATGGGCCCGGGCGGCCCGCCGCACGACCGGGTCTTCCGCGTCGCCCCGGTGGCGGACGCGACGGGGATGGTCGAGGAGCTGCGCCGCGCGGCGCTCCCGCACGGCCACCAGGGCGCGCCGCCCGTGGACGCCCGGGCGCCGGCCGCCCTGATCACCCGCGTCGGCCGCCTGCTGAGCGACCTGCCCCAGGTCGCCGAGCTGGACCTCGATCCGGTCATCGTCACCGAGGACGGCGTCGTCGCGGCCGGCGCCCGGATCTGGGTCGCGCCCTGCGAGCCGCCGTCGCCGCTGCTGCGCCGGCTGCGCTGACCGGGGGAACACCCTCTTCGGGTGGTCCTCATCGGACCCCTGTCCGTGCTGTTCACCGGCCGCTGCCCACGCGGGGTGCACGGCCTCGTGCCCGGGCCATGCCGCCCGAACCCCGGCCTGCCGCGGGGAACGGCGCGGCCGTCAGCCGACGAGTGTCTTGACGGCCGCCGTGATCTCGCTGAGGGCCCGCCTGGCGTCGGCGAAGTACATCCCGGTCCTGGGGCCTGTGTACAGCTCGTTGTCGATGCCCGCGTAGCCGTGCCCCATCGAACGTTTGATGACGATCACGCTCTTGGCCCGGTCGGCGTCGATGATGGGCATGCCGGACACGGCCGTGCCGGGGCGGCGGGCGGCCGGGTTGACGACGTCGTTGGCGCCGACGACGAGGGCGACGTCGGTCCGCGGCATCGCGGCGTTGGCCTCGTCCAGGTCGGCGAGCTGCTCGTACGGCACGCCCGCCTCGGCCAGCAGCACGTTCATGTGGCCCGGCATGCGGCCGGCCACCGGGTGCACGGCGTAGCGGACCCGCGCGCCCCGCTGCCGCAGGAGCTCGGCCAGCTCGTGCAGCTGGTGCTGCGCCTGCGCGGCGGCCAGCCCGTAGCCGGGGATGACGACGACGTCGGCGGCGTAGGCGAGCTGGATGGCGGCGTCGTCGGCCGACAGCGACCTGACGCGTCCCTGGGCGGAGGCGGCCTCGGCAGGCCCGTCGCCGCCGCCGAAGCCGCCGGCGACGATCGCCGTCAGCGACCTGTTCATGGCGTCGGCCATGAGCTTGGTCAAGATGGCGCCGGAGGCGCCGACCAGGGCGCCCGCGGTGATGAGGACGCTGTTGCCGAGCGTGAATCCGGCCATCGCCACGGCCGTGCCGGTGAAGGCGTTGAGCAGCGAGATGACCACCGGCATGTCCGCGCCGCCGATCGGCGCCACCATGCTGATCCCGAACGCCGCCGCCGCCACGGCCAGCACCACGAACGCGGCGTCGCCGCCGCCGGTGAACAGCAGGATCGAGGCGGTGACCATGGTCAGGGCGAGCGCGCCGGTGAGCAGGCGGGCGCCGGGGAACAGCAGCGGCCGGCCCGGCAGCACGCCCTGCAGCTTGCCGGCGGCGATGAGGGAGCCGGTGAACGTGACCGCGCCGATCAGCACCTCCAGCACGACCGGCAGGGAGGCGCCGTGGCGGGCGTGGTCGTGCACGCCGATGAGCGCCGCGGCGCCGCCGCCGACGGCGTTGAAGAGGCTGACGAGCTGCGGCATCGCCGTCATCGGGACCCGCCGGGCCAGCAGCAGGCCGGCGGCCGAGCCCAGCGCCGCCCCGGCGGCGAGCGCCGCCCACGCCCACGGCCGTACGGTGCCGGTGCGCACGAGCACCACGGCGGTGGCCAGCAGCGCGACGGTCATCGCCGCCGCCGACAGGGTGTTGCCGCGGCGCGCGGTGGCCGGGGAGTTCATCAGGTGCAGGCCGAGGACGAAGCAGGTCGCGACGGCGAGGTAGGTCAGCCGGATCACGAGGTCGAAAGTGGTCATCGGGTGTCCTTCCGCGGCCGGAACATCTCCAGCATCCGGTCGGTGACCACGTAGCCGCCGACGACGTTCATGGCGGCGAACGCGGCGGTCACGAACACCAGCGCGTACCCCAGGACGCCGTCCGCCGTGAGCGCGATGAGCAGCGCGCCGGCCAGGACGATGCCGTGGACCGCGTTGGCCGCCGACATCAGGGGCGTGTGCAGGGTCGTCGGGACCCGCCCGATGACCTCGAAGCCGAGCAGCAGGCTGAGCACGAACACGCTCAGGTCGGTGAACAGCAGCGCGTTCATGCCGCACCTCCGGTGACGATCACGGCCCGCTGGATCTCGTCGGCGGGGTCGAGGGCGAGCTCGCCGTCGCGCAGCACGTGGTCGAGGAAGGCGCACACGTTGCGGGCGTAGACCTCGGAGGCGGCCGCGGGCATCGTGGCGGGCAGGTTCGTCGCGCCGATCACGGTGACGCCGTCGCCGGTGACGTACGTCTGCCCCGGCCTGGTCACCTCGACGTTGCCGCCGGCCAGGTCGATGATCACCGAGCCTGGCCGCATGTCCTTGACGGCGGCTTCGGCCACCAGCAGCGGCGGCCGGCGGCCGGGCACCAGGGCCGTGGTGATGACGATGTCGTGGCCGGCCACGTGGCGGGCCAGCTCGTCCCGCTCGGCCTGCTGCTCGTCCTCGGCGAGCGCCCGCGCGTAGCCGCCCTCGCCCGTGCCCTCGCCCGCGCCCTCCCCCGTGTGCCGGCCTGTGCTCCGGCCGTGCGGGTCCAGGACGTTCGCGCCGAGGGAGGCGACCTCGGCCCGCGCCTCGGGCCGGATGTCGTAGCCGGTGACGACCGCGCCGAGCCGCCGGGCCGTGCCGATCGCCGACAGCCCGGCGATCCCGGCGCCGAGCACCAGCACCCGGGCCGGGCGTACGGTGCCGGCGGCGGTGACGAGCAGCGGGAAGAACCGCCCGTAGGTGTAGGCGGCGAGGATCGCGGCCCGGTAGCCGGCCACGTTCTCCTGCGAGGTGCGGGCGTCCATCGGCTGGGCCGCGCTGAGCGTGCGCGGCACCCGGTCCAGGCTGGCCGCGGTCACGCCCGCGGCGGCGAGTTCCGCGAGGTAGGCCGGGTCGGGGTGGAGCAGGCCGACGACGAGCTGCCCGGCCTTGAGGCGGCCCGCGGGCGGGCGGTCCACGCAGGCCAGGATGTCGGCGCCGGCGGGCCCGCCGGCGACGATCCGCGCGCCCGCCCCGCTGTAGGCGCTGTCGGGGAAGCCCGCGGCGTCCCCCGCCCCGGCCTCCACCAGCACGCCGAGCCCCGCGGCGCGCAGCCGCGGCACCAGGTCGGGAGTGATCGCGACCCTGCGCTCCTCCGCGCCGCTCTCCTTGACGATCCCGATGCTGAGCATGCGCCGCCCCTCTCCTTCGCGGTTGCCTGTCCATCGAGCGTCCCGCCGCGGCAGGAGCCCGATGAGAGCCGAAAGTCCCGCCGGCCGGGACGTTCGGCCCTCCGCCCCGGCCCGCCGCCGGTCTACACCGGGGGTATGGAGTACCAGACGCGCATTCACGGCCGGGGCGGCCAGGGCGTCGTCACCGCGGCCGAGCTGCTGTCGGTGGCCGCGTTCCTGGAGGGCAGGCACGCCCAGGCATTCCCCACCTTCGGCTCCGAGCGGACGGGCGCGCCCGTGGTGTCGTTCTGCCGCATCTGCGACCGGCCGATCCGCGTGCGCGAGCCGATCACCGCGCCGGACGCCGTCATCATCCAGGACGCCACTCTGCTGCGGGGCGTCGACGTGCTGGCCGGGCTGCGGCCGCACGGCCACGTGCTGATCAACTCCACCCGTACGGCGGCGGAGCTGGGCGTCCCCGGCGTCACCGTCCCGGCCTCGGAGATCGCGACGCGGCGCCTCGGCAGGCCGGTGCCCAACGCGGCGCTGCTCGGCGCCTTCTGCGCGCTGACCGGCGTGCTGGCGCTGGAGTCGGTGCAGGCCGCGATCCGCTCCGTGTTCCCGCATCCGGTGGCCGAGGCCAACGCGGCCGCCGCGGCCGAGGCTCATGCCTGGCTGAAGGAGGCCGCTCGTGCTTAGACAGCTGGAAGGCTCCCAGGCCGTCGCCGAGACGGTCGCGCTGTGCCGGCCGGAGGTGATCTGCGCCTACCCGATCTCCCCTCAGACGCACATCGTCGAGGCGCTCAGCAGGATCACGCGGGCCGGGCGGCTCGGCTCCTGCGAGTACGTCAACGTCGAGTCGGAGTTCGCCGCGCTGTCGGCGTGCATCGGCGCGTCGGCGGCCGGGGCGCGCACCTACACCGCGACCGCCAGCCAGGGCCTGCTCTACATGACCGAGGCGCTCTACAACGCCTCAGGGCTGGGCCTGCCGATCGTCATGACGGTGGCCAACCGGGCGATCGGCGCCCCCATCAACATCTGGAACGACCACAGCGACTCGATGTCGCAGCGCGACTGCGGCTGGATCCAGCTCTACGCCGAGACCAACCAGGAGGCCGCGGACCTGCACGTGCAGGCGTACGCGCTGGCTGAGGAGCTGTCGCTGCCGGTGATGGTGTGCATGGACGGGTTCGTGCTGACCCACGCCTTCGAGCGCGTCGACCTGCCCTCGGCGGAGCAGGTGGACGCGTTCCTGCCCGCGTTCGAGCCGCGCCAGCTGCTCGACCCCGATGATCCCGTCTCCATCGGCGCGATGGTCGGGCCCGAGGCCTTCACGGAGGTGCGTTTCCTCGCGCACGCCCGCCACCTGGAGGCTCTGGAGCGCATCCCGGCCGTCGCCGACCGCTTCGAACGCGCCTTCGGACGCCGGTCGGGCGGGCTGGTGCGCGGCTACCGGACCGGCGACGCCGACACGGTGGTGCTGGCGCTGGGGTCGGTGCTCGGCACGCTGCAGGACGTCGTCGACGAGCTGCGCGAGTCCGGCGCGGCCGTGGGCGCCGCGACGCTGACCACCTTCCGCCCGTTCCCGTCCGAGGCGCTGCGCGCGCTGCTCGGCGGGAAACGGAAGGTCGTGGTGCTCGAACGGGCCTTCTCCACCGGCGCGGGCGGCATCGTCTCGGCCGACGTCCGCGCCGCCCTGCCGGACGCCGAGCTGCGGACCGTGGTGGCCGGGCTGGGCGGGCGGCCGGTGACCAAGGCGGCGCTGCACCGGGCGCTCACCGCCGACGACCCACCGCCGCTGACCTTCCTGGACCTCGACCACCACCTCGTCGCCAGGGAACTGGCCAGGGCCCGGGCACGGCGCAGGCCGGGTCCGAGCGCCGGGAACATGCTGCGCGATCTTGCGGAAGGCGGCTGATCATGCCCGCGCCACGGACCAAGTTCTACCAGGTGGGCAGCTTCGCGGTCGGCAACCGGCTGCTGCCGCCGGAGCAGCGCGCCGTGCAGGCCGCCCCGGACCGCGGCAACGCGCTGACCTCGGGGCACCGCGCCTGCCGCGGCTGCGGCGAGGCGCTCGGCGCCCGGTACGCCATGGACGCGGCCATCCGGGCGACCGGCGGCCGGATCGTCACCGTGAACGCGACCGGCTGCCTGGAGGTGTTCTCCACCCCCTACCCGGAGAGCGCCTGGCAGGTGCCGTGGCTCCACTCCCTGTTCGGCAACGCCCCGGCCGTGGCCACGGGGGTGGCGGCGGCGCTGAAGGCGAAGGGCCGCACGGACGTGCGGGTCGTCGCGCAGGGCGGGGACGGCGGCACGGTCGACATCGGCTTCGCCTGCCTGTCGGGCATGTTCGAGCGCGGTGACGACGTGCTCTACATCTGCTACGACAACCAGGCGTACATGAACACCGGCGTGCAGCGCTCCGGCGCCACCCCGCCGGCCGCGCGCACGGCCACGACGCCCCTGCCGGGCAACGCCTTCGGGCAGGGCAAGAACGTGCCGCTGATCGCGATGGCGCACGAGATCCCGTACGTGGCCACGGCGACCGTCGCCGACCTGCGCGACCTGGAGGACAAGGTGCGCCGGGCGATGGAGGTCCGCGGCGCCCGCTACCTGCACATCCTGGTGCCCTGCCCGCTCGGCTGGGCCGCCGCGGCCCGCGACACGATCCGGGTGGCTCGCCTGGCCACCGAGTCCGGCCTGTTCCCCGTCTTCGAGGCCGAGCGCGGCGAGGTCACCGGCGTGACGAAGATCAGGCGGCGGGTCCCCGTCGACGACTACCTGAGGTCGCAGGGCCGCTACGCCCACCTGTTCGGCGATCCGCCCCGCGCCGATGTCATCGCCCGCATCCAGGCGTCGGCCGACCGCAACATCCGCCGCTTCGGATTGGTGGACTGATCATGGACAAGCCCTTCGCCATCACCCTGGGCGCCGGCGGCAGCCAGGCCAACAAGACGGGCGCCTGGCGTACCGAACGGCCGGTCTACCTGGACCGCCTGCCGCCGTGCAACGACGCCTGCCCCGCAGGGGAGAACATCCAGCGCTGGCTCGCCCTGGCCGAGGAGCCCTCCTACGAGGCTGCCTGGCGGGAGATCATGCGGGACAACCCGTTCCCGGCGATCACCGGCCGGGTCTGCTACCGGCCCTGCGAGAGCGCGTGCAACCGCGGCAAGCTGGACGAGGCCGTCGGCATCAACGCGGTGGAGCGCTTCCTCGGCGACGAGGCGATCGCGCACGGCTGGATGGTGCCCGCCACGGCCGGACCCTCCGGCAAGGGGGTGCTCGTGGTCGGGGCGGGACCGGCCGGCCTGTCGGCCGCCTACCACCTGACCCTGCTCGGCCACGCCGTCACGGTGATGGACTCGGGGCCGGCGCCCGGCGGCATGATGCGCTTCGGCATCCCCCGCTACCGGCTGCCCCGCGACGTCCTGGACGCCGAGATCCAGCGCGTCCTGGACATGGGCGTCGCCCTGGAGCTCGGCCGGACCGTCACCGACCTGGCCGGGGCGATGCGCGGCTTCGACGCCGCCTTCCTGGCCGTCGGCGCGCACATCGGCAGGCGCGCCTTCATCCCGGCCGGCGACTCCGCCCGCATCCTCGACGCGGTTTCCGTGCTGCGCGGCATGGAGGACGCCTCCGCGCCGCTGCTGGGCCGCCGCGTCGTCGTCTACGGCGGCGGCGACACCGCCATGGACGCCGCCAGGACCGCCAGGCGGCTGGGCGCGAGCGACGCGGTCGTCGTGTACCGCCGCACCCGCGACCGCATGCCCGCGCACGACAGCGAGGTCGTCGAGGCGGCCGAGGAAGGCGTGCGGATGAAGTGGCTGTCCACGATCGCGTACGCCGGCGGCGGGACCGTCACGATCGAGCGGATGCGCCTGGACGAGTCCGGTTTCCCGCAGCCGACCGGCGAGTTCGAGGAGCTGGCCGCCGACTCGGTGGTGCTGGCGCTGGGCCAGGAGGCCGATCTGTCGCTGCTGGCCGGGCTGGCGGGCGTCGAGTCCGAGGGCGGTGTGGTCAAGGTCGGGCCCGATCTGATGACCGGCTGCCCCGGCGTGTTCGCCGGCGGCGACATGGTGCCGGCCGAGCGGACGGTCACGGTCGCCGTCGGGCACGGCAAGAAGGCGGCCCGTCACATCGACGCCTGGCTGCGCGGCGGCTCCCACCGGCCGCCACCGCGGCACCCGATGGCCGCGTTCGACCTGCTCAACACCTGGTACTACAGCGACGCGCCGGCGAGCGTGCGCCCGAAGCTGGACCTGGCCCGCAGGATGAGCACCTTCGAGGAGGTGCAGGGCGGCCTGGAGGAGTCGACGGCGCTGTTCGAGGCCCGCCGCTGCCTGTCGTGCGGCAACTGCTTCGCCTGTGACAACTGCTACGGCGTCTGCCCCGACAACGCCGTGATCGAGCTCGGGCCCGGGCCGCGGTACGAGATCGACCTCGACTTCTGCAAGGGCTGCGGGCTGTGCGTGAGCGAGTGCCCGGCGGGCGCGATCACGATGGTGCCCGAGATCACCTGAAGGAGGCGGACATGAGAACGTGCCCGCACGGAGTGGAGGACGGCGGGGAGGCCGCCGTCCTGGACGACCTGGATCCGCTGGTCGGCGCGCTGCGCGAACGCGGGTTCGCCGTCGTGGGGCCCGTCGCCCGCGACGGGGTGATCCGTTTCGCCGAACTCGGCTCCGCCGCCGATCTGCCCCGCGGCCTGGCCGACGAGCAGGCGCCGGGCTTCTACCGCCTGCACGAGCGCGGGGAGCTCGTCTTCGGTTTCGCCGCGAGCCCGGATGCGGTCAAGCGCTACACGCATCCGCCGCGCTCCGTCCTGTTCCGGATGCGCGGTGGCGTGCCCGAGAAGGTCCCGCCGCGGGCCGGGAAGGTGGCGCTGCTGGGTGTGCGGGCCTGCGACCTGGCCGCGCTGGCCGTGCAGGACCGGGTGTTCCTGGGCGGCCGGCATCCGGACGAGGCGTACCGCGAGCGTCGCGAGGCCCTGTTCCTGATCGCGGTCACCTGCGCGGCGCCGGGTGGGACGTGCTTCTGCGCCTCCATGGGCACCGGCCCGCGTCCCACCTCCGGGTTCGACGTGGCGCTGACCGAGCTGACCGGCCCGCACCGGTTCCTGGCCGAGGCGGGCAGCGAGCGCGGCGCGGAGCTGCTGGCCGCGCTGCCGTCCCGTCCGGCCGGCGACGCCGACCGGGCGGCCGCTCGCGAGGTCGGCGCCGCCGCCGCCCGCATGGGCCGCCGCGTCGACCTCGACGGCGTCAGGGAACGCCTGATCGAACGGCGCGAGTCGCCGCTGTGGGACGAGATCGCCTCCCGCTGCCTGACGTGCGCCGCCTGCACGATGGTGTGCCCGACGTGCTTCTGCGTCACCGTCGAGGACGGCGTCGACCTGGCCGACGGCACGGCCGAACGCGCCGAACGCTGGGACTCCTGCTTCACACTGGGGTTCAGCGAGCTGGGCGGCGCGCCGCTGCGTTCCTCGGGCGCCGCCCGTTACCGGCAGTGGCTCAGCCACAAGTTCTCCACCTGGGTCGACCAGTTCGGCACCTACGGCTGTGTCGGCTGCGGCCGGTGCGTCACCTGGTGCCCGGCCGGCATCGACATCACCGAAGAGCTGGAGCGGCTGCGATGATCCCGGCCCCGTACCGCGTGCGTTCACGCCGCCCCGACCGGGCCGACACCGTCACGCTCACCCTGGAGCCGGTCGAGGGGACCTGCCCGCCGTTCCTGCCCGGCCAGTTCACCATGCTGTACGCGCCCGGCGTCGGCGAGATCCCCATCTCCGTCAGCGGGCACGCCCGCTCGGGCGGGTACGTGCAGACCGTCCGCGCGGTCGGCCCCGTGAGCCGGGCGCTGTGCCGTGCGCGGCGCGGCGACATCGTCGGCGTGCGCGGCCCGTTCGGCACCCACTGGGAGCTGTCGCGGGCGCGCGGGATGGACGTGGTGGTCGCGGCGGGCGGCCTCGGGCTGGCGCCGCTGCGGCCGGTGATCCGTGAGCTGGTCGCGCACGGCGCCCGCTACGGCCGGATCAGCCTGATCGCCGGCACCCGGACCCCCGCGACCCTGATCTACCCGCGCGAGCTGGCCCGCTGGGGCCGTGACCTCGACGTCCAGGTGACCGTGGACCATCCCGACCGGACGTGGACGGGCCCGACCGGGCTGATCACCAAGCTCGTCGCCCGGATCGTGTTCGACCCGGGCCGCACCTACGCGTTCGTGTGCGGCCCGGAGCTCATGATGCGGGCCACCGCCGGGGAGCTGCTGCGGCGCGGGGTGCCCGCCGGGCGGATCGCGCTGTCGCTGGAGCGCAACATGAAGTGCGGCATCGGCCGGTGCGGCCATTGCCAGCTCGGCCCGCTGTTCACGTGTCTGGACGGTCCTGTGCTCACCTACGACAGGGTCGCCGCTCTGCTGGAGGTGAGGCAGCTGTGAGGAAGCTCGCCGTGTGGAAGTTCGCCTCGTGCGACGGCTGCCAGCTCACTCTGCTCGACTGCGAGGACGAGCTGCTGTCCGTCGCCGCGACCATCGACCTCGCCTACTTCCTGGAAGCCTCCAGCGCCCGCGGCGCGGGCCCCTACGACCTGTCCCTGGTGGAGGGGTCGATCAGCACGCCGGACGACGTGGAGCGGATCAAGCACGTACGCCGGGTCTCCAGGCACCTGGTGACGATCGGGGCGTGCGCCACCTCCGGCGGGGTGCAGGCGCTGCGGAACCTGGCCGGCGTGCGCGAGTTCGCCGCCGTCGTCTACGCCCGTCCCGATCACATCGAGGCCCTGGAACGCTCGACCCCGATCTCCGCGCACGTGCCCGTCGACTTCGAGCTGCGCGGCTGCCCGATCGACAAACGGCAGCTGCTGGAGGTCATCGGCGCCTTCCTGGCCGGGCGGCGGCCGGCCGTGCCCGCGCACAGCGTCTGCGTCGAGTGCAAGGCCCGCGGCAACCCGTGCGTGCTCGTCGCCCACGGCACGCCGTGCCTCGGCCCGGTCACCCAGGCCGGCTGCGGCGCGCTGTGCCCGGCGTTCAACCGCGGCTGCTTCGGCTGCTTCGGACCCATGGAGAGCCCGAACGCGGCCGCGCTCAACGCCCGCCTGCGCGCCGCCGGCATGACCGGCGACGAGCTGGCACGCGTCTACCGGACCTTCAACGTCACCTCCTTCGGAGGCAGCAGTGACGCATAAGACCATCCGCGTGGGCGGCCTGACCCGAGTGGAGGGCGAGGGCGCGCTGCTGGTGCGGGCCCGCGACGGCCGCGTCACCGACCTGCAGCTCAAGATCTACGAGCCGCCCCGCTTCTTCGAGGCGCTGCTGCGCGGACGCGCCTTCGACGAGCCGCCCGACATCACCGCCCGCGTCTGCGGCATCTGCCCGGTCGCCTACCAGATGAGCGCCTGCCAAGCCCTGGAGTCGGCCTGCGGCGTCACCGTCGAGGGCGCGCTGCGCGACCTGCGCCTGCTGCTCTACTACGGCGAATGGATCGAGTCGCACGCCCTGCACGTCTACCTGCTGCACGCCCCCGACTTCCTCGGCTTTCCCAGCGGCGTGGCCATGGCCGCAAGCCACCGCCCGGCGGTCGAACGCGGGCTGGCGCTGAAGAAGGCGGGCAACGAGCTGGTCGCCGCCGTCGGCGGGCGCGCCATCCACCCGGTCAACGTGCGGCTGGGCGGCTTCCACCGGGTGCCCGCCGACCTGACGCCGCTCGCCGGACCTCTCCGGCGGGCCCTGCGCGCGGCGCTCGACACCGTGGAGTGGGTCAGCGGCTTCGACTTCCCCGACGTGGAGCACGACTACCGGTTCCTGGCGCTGCGCCATCCCGCCGAGTACGCGATCCTGTCCGGCGACGTCGCCGTCAGCGACGGCACCGCCTTCCCCGTCCACGACTGGCCCCGCCACGTGGTGGAGGAGCAGGTACGGCACTCGACCGCGCTGCACGCCCGCCTCGACGGCCGCCCCGGCTACCTCACGGGCCCGCTGGCCCGCTACGCGCTCAACGCGCCGCTGCTGTCGCCGCTGGCGCTGCGGGCCGCCGCCGAGGCCGGGCTCGGGAGGGTGTGCCGCAACCCGTTCCGCAGCATCGTGGTGCGCGCGGTGGAGATCGTGCACGCGTGCGAGGAGGCGCTGCGCCTCATCGACCGGTACGTCCCGCCGGACGAGCCGGCGATGCCCGTCGCCGCCCGCCCCGGGGTCGGGCACGGCGCGTCGGAGGCGCCGCGCGGCACCCTCTACCACCGCTACCGCATCGACGAGGACGGCCTGATCGCCGAGGCCGACATCGTCCCCCCGACGGCGCAGAACCAGGCCCGCATCGAGGACGACCTGCGGGCCCTCGTCGAACCCCGGCTCGGCCTGCCCGTCGCCCGGCTCACCGAGCTGTGCGAGCGCGCCATTCGCAACCACGACCCGTGCATCTCCTGCTCGGCGCACTTCCTCGACCTGTCGCTCCGCCATGGCTGAGACGGTCGTCATCGGGCTCGGCAACGACTACCGCGGCGACGACGGCGCCGGGCTCGTGACCGCCCGCCTGCTGCGTGGCCTCGGCGTGCCGGCGGCCGACAACGGCGGCGACCCGGCGGAGCTCATCGAGGCGTGGGCGGGTGCGGACGTGGCCGTCGTGATCGACGCCGCGCGCTCGGGCGAGCCGCCGGGTGTCGTCCGCCGCTTCCACGGCGTCTTCCCGCCGTCGCGCGCCGGCGCGAGCAGCCACGCGCTGTCCCTGGCCGATGCCGTGGAGCTGGCGCGCGTGCTCGGCCGGATGCCCGGCGAGCTGGTCGTCTACACCGTCGAGGGCGCCACGTTCGCGCTCGGCGAGGGTCTGTCGCAGCCGGTGGCCGCCGCGACGGCGGCCCTCGCGCGCACGATCGCACGCGACCTCGCCCATGAGCCCGGCCCGTGAGCCCGGCCCATGAGCCCGGCCGTGACTTCAGCAGATGCGCGGGAGCTGCTCCCCCACCAGCATGTCGACGACCCTGCGCGAGCCCACGAGCGTACGCGTGGTGACCCGCCCAGGAGGGCCGGCGACCACGGTGCCGATCCGGACGGCGGCCACCCCCTCCGGCAGTGCCCGCATCGCGGCCAGCACCGCCTCGGCCCCGGCCGGGTCCACGAACGCCACCAGGCAGCCCTCGTTGGCCACGTGCAGCGGGTCCAGCCCCAGCAGGTCGCAGGCGGCGGCGACCTGGCCGGGCACGGGGATGGCCGGCTCGTCCAGCTCCACGCCCACGCCGGAGGCGGCGGCCAGCTCGTTCAGCGCGCCGGCCAGCCCGCCCCTGGTCGGATCGCGCAACGTGTGCACGCCGCGGCCGCCCGCCGTGATCATCGCCGTGGTCAGGCGATGCAGCGGCCGGCTGTCGGAGGCCAGCGCACTCTCGAACCCGAGCCCCTCCCTGGTGCTCAGGATGGTGATCCCGTGCAGTCCGATCGGGCCGGACAGCAGCACGGCGTCACCGGGACGGCCGTTGGCGGCGGCGACGTGCGCGCCGGGCAGCCGCACGCCGATCCCGGTGGTGGTGACGAACAGCCCGTCCGCCGCGCCCCTGCCGACGACCTTGGTGTCGCCGGTCACGACGCGCACGTCGCAGTCCCGGGCGGCCTCGGCGACGGAGGCGGTCACGCGGCGCAGCTCCTCCAGCGGCAGTCCCTCCTCCACGATGTAGGCCAGGCTCAGCGCGACCGGCGCCGCGCCCCGCATGGCCAGGTCGTTGACCGTGCCGTGCACGGCCAGCGACCCGATGTCGCCGCCGGGGAAGAAGCGGGGCGTGACCACGAAGCCGTCGGTGGACATCACGATCTCCGGCGAGCCGGTGGCGACGATCGCGGCGTCCTCCAGCGTGCCGGCGCCGAGGCGGGGGGTGAGGTCGGCGAGCAGCTCGGCCATGAGCTGACCGCCCGAGCCGTGGCCGAGCAGCACCCGCTCGTTCTCGGCGAGCGGGGCGGGGCAGGTGGCGGCGACCGGGTCGAAGCGCGTGGTCATGGCCTCTCCTGTCGGGTACGGCCGGCGTTGTGGAAGGCGGCGCACGTGCCCTCGGCGGACACCATCGGCGCGCCCAGAGGTCTGCGCGGCGTGCAGGCGTCGCCGTAGGCGGGGCAGTCGAGCGGGGTGCGGGTGCCGCGCAGGATCTCCCCCGCGATGCACGCGGGGTGCTCGTCCGCGCCGAGGTCACCGACGCCGAACCGCAGCGTCGCGTCGTGCCGGGCGAACTCCGGCGCCAGCACCAGCCCGCTGGCCGGGATCTCCCCGATGCCCCGCCACGTCTGGTCGCTCACCCGGAAGACCCGCCGCACGGCCTCCTGGGCGTGCGTGTTGCCGGTGCGGCGGACGGCCCGCGCGTACTGGTTCTCCACCTCGAACCGGCCCTCCTGCAGCTGGCGGACCGCCATGAGGATGCCTTCCAGCAGGTCGAGCGGCTCGAACCCGGTCACCACGATCGGCACCCGGTAGCGGGCGGCCAGCGGCTCGTACTCGGTCCAGCCCATCACCGCGCACACGTGCCCGGCCGCCAGGAAGGCGTCCACCGCGGCGACCTCCATGATCGCGGCCATGGCCGGCGGCACCAGGACCTGGCTGACCAGCACGCTGAAGTTGCCCAGGTGTTCCTCGGCCGCGCGCAGCACCGCCATCGCGTTGGCCGGCGCCGTGGTCTCGAAACCGACCGCGAAGAACACCACCTGCCGGTCCGGGTTCGTACGGGCCAGGCCGACCGCGTCCAGCGGCGAGTACACCACGCGGACGTCCGCGCCCCGCGCCTTGGCCGACAGCAGGTCGGCGCCGGAGCCGGGGACGCGCAGCATGTCGCCGAACGAGGTGAAGATGACCTCGGGGCGGGCCGCGATGGCCAGCGCCCGGTCGATGATGGCCAGCGGGGTCACGCACACGGGGCAGCCGGGCCCGTGCACCATGCGCACCGGGATCAGCTCGTCGATGCCCTGCCGGACGATGGTGTGCGTCTGCCCGCCGCACACCTCCATGATCGACCACGGCCGGGTGGCGGCGGCCCGGATCTCCCGTACGAGGCGGCGGGCGAGCACGGGATCGCGATACTCATCGAGATATCTCATCCAGCCCTCCCGGGATCGCCCGCAGCACCGCGAGCGTGCGCAGCGCCTCGTCCTCGTCCAGCACGGAGATCGCGAACCCGACGTGCACGATCACGTAGTCACCCGGCCCGGCCTCGGGGGTGTAGGACAGGCACGCCTCCCGGCGCAGCCCGTCGAAGTCCACGATGCCCGTCTCGCCGTCGCGGGCCACGATCCTTCCCGGTACGCCCAGGCACATCCCGACCAGCCTCCCTCGCCTTCTTCTGTTCGCGTGCGCCGCGCGCACCACTTCAGCCAGGCGTCGCGCCGGACGGCGGGCAGGCCGCCCAGCCCGAGCGCGGTGCCGGCTCCGGCGGAAGCAGCCGCCGAGCCATGACGGCCCCCCTTCCGCGGGGTGATTCGCCGTTTCCGTGTTCGTGCCAAGCACACCGCTCGCGCGGCTCGCGCAGCAGTGCCGTAGGGCCTGGCGCGCGGGGACCTTCGTCCCCCGGCCGCACAGGACCGCCTGCGGCGCCGCCGTACCGCAGCGGCATGCCCTCAGCCGCCACCCGGGACCCCGCGCGCACCCTGATCGGGTCGCGACCAGGGATCCGCGGCCACGCGCCGCCCGCGAGGAATGACGGGTCATCGGCGCGCCAGCCGCGCCGCCGCCACGGCCGCCTGACCGTAGCTGATGCCGGCGTCGTTGACCGGCACCCGCTCGCCGACGTACGGCTCGAAGCCCGCCGTCGTCAGCCTGGCCAGCACGTTGGTGGCCAGCAGCCGGTTCTGGAACACCCCGCCCGACAGGCACACCTGGGTCACGTCGTGCTCGGCCGCGGCACGCTCGCACAGCAGCACCGTGACGGCCGCGATCGTGGCGTGGAAGGCGGCGGCGATCCGGCCCACCGGCTCGCCGTCCGCCCTGGCCTCCAGCAGGTGGCGCAGGGTCGCCACCCCGTCGTACACCCACAACCCGTCGCGGCGCTCCAGCCGCCAGGCCAGCGGATCCACCCCGCGCACGGCGCCCGCCGCCTGTTCCAGCCGGGTGGCGGCCTCACCTTCGAAACCGTTCACCTCGCACAGGCCCAGCAGCGCGGCGGCGGCGTCGAACAGGCGGCCGGCGCTGGACGCGGCCGGGCAGTTCACGCCTCGCGCGATCATGCGGGCGATGACCTCCTCCCCGGGCAGTCCGCCGGGCGCGGGTCCGGTGCTGATCTCGCCGCCGAGCAGGTAACCGAGGGCCATGCGGGCGGGCCTGCGCACGGCCGCCTCGCCGCCGGGCAAGGGAGCACGGGAGAAGCGGGCCAGCCGCCGGTAGCCGCGGTAGGAGGCGAGCAGCAGCTCGCCGCCCCAGAACGTGCCGTCGTCGCCCAGGCCGAGCCCGTCGTAGGCCACGCCGAGGAAGGGCGGCTGCAGCCGGTGCTCGGCGGCGACGGCCGCGACGTGGGCGTGGTGATGCTGGACGGGGACGCGGCTCGCCCAGCGCCGAGCCAGGCGGGTCGACAGGTAGCCGGGGTGCAGGTCGTGCGCGGCGTGCAGTGGCTCGATGTCCTGAAGACGGCTCAGGTGCTCCAGCGACTCGTCGTAGGCCTCCAGCGTCTCGGCGTCGGACAGGTCGCCGATGTGCGGCCCGAGCACCGCCCGTTCGCCGTCGGCGAGGGTGAAGGTGCTCTTCAGCTGGGCCCCCACGGCCACCAGGGGCGGCGCCGCGGCGGGCAGGCGCAGCAGCGCGGGGGCGAGCCCGCGTCCGCGCCTGATCGTGATCGAGCCGCGGCCGAACGAGCGGATCACCGAGTCGTCGTGGCGGGCCACGATGGGCCGGTCGTGGGTGAGGACGCCGTCCACGGCGAGATCGGGGATCTCGCCGGTCGGCATGGGGCTGTCGGCATGGTTCGCGCTGGTCACCACCAGAGGGCGGCGCAGCGCGTCCAGCAGCAGGTGGTGCAGGGGCGTGTACGGCAGGAACACCCCGATGTCCGGCATGCCGTCGCATACTCCGGGGCAGATTCCGGACAGCGGCGACGCGCCGTGCCGTCGCGGCGCCAGCACGATGGGCGCCGGCGGGCCGGTGAGCAGGGCGCGGTCACCGTCGGTGAGGTCGGCCAGCGTTCCAGCCATCGCCGTGTCCCGCACCATGACCGCCAGCGGCTTGCCGTCGCGGCCCTTCATCACGCGCACCCGGGACACGGCCTCACCGTCGGCGGCGTCGCAGACCAGGTGGAAGCCGCCCAGCCCCTTGACGGCGACGACGCCACCGGCCGCGATGGCGTCCACGGCGGCCCGCAGCGCGGCCTCACCCGTCATGGACTGCCAGCGCAGCCGGGGGCCGCAGGCGGCGCAGGCGATCGGCTCGGCGTGGAAACGCCGGTCCGACGGGTCCCGGTACTCGGCGGCGCAGGCCGGGCACATCGCGAAGCCGCGCATCGACGTGCGCGCCCGGTCGTAGGGCAGGCTCTCGATGATGGTGGCCCGCGGGCCGCACGCCGTGCAGTTGATGAACGGGTAGCGGTGGCGGCGGTCGGCCGGGTCGAACAGCTCGCGCAGGCAGTCGTCGCAGGTGGCCAGGTCCGGCGGGATCTCGCCGCCGGTCGCCGGCAGGAGGTCGCTGCCCGCGATCACGAAGCCGGGCGCCTGCCGCACCGGCCGCATCGGCTCGACGCGCACGTCCCGGACACGGGCCGCGCTGGGCGGCCGGGAACGCAGGCCGGAGACGAACGCCTCCAGCGCGGCCGGCGGGCCGGTGGCGGAGATGACCACGTGCCCGCCGGCGTTCCTGACCTCTCCCCGGATCCCGATGGCCGTCGCCAGCCGGTACACGAACGGCCGGAAGCCGACGCCCTGCACGATGCCGCGCACCTCGATCCGCCATGCCGTGTCCACGACGGTGCTCCTACATCAACGACGGGACGACGACGACGAGGTCGCCGGCGGAGGGAACCACCTCGCCCACCACGCCCTGCCGCACCTGGCCGATCTCTTTCAGCAGAAGATCGTCCTCCGAGACCACGCCCGTCGCGCGGAGGCCGGCGTCGGTCACGGTGACCGCGCCCACCGTGAACCGCTCCATCGCGGCCACGACGCCGGCGAACGAGGCGTCCGCCGGCACCGCGACAGCCGCCCGTCCCATGACGTCCTGGACTTCGATCGACATGACGCCCACCCACTTCCGCCTCTCACGCTCCCGCGCCACGAACCGGCGAGGTCAGCGGCGAACGTCCCCGATCGCCGGACCAAAGGTCCTTACGGCTCACGCAGCACCTCGCCGGGGCGCCTGCCCACAGGGCTGGGCGCGCAGACCCTCCGGGGACGCCCCGGCGATCAGCACCGCGCCGACATGACCGGCTCGTTCCTCACTTGAGTGCCGGCGTCCTCGCCGGGGTGAACGCGTGCCGCACGGTGGCCATCAGCCACAGCGCGATGGTGGTGTAGAACAGCACAGCCAGAGCGAACTCCCCGGCCGTGATCAGCGCGATCACACCCGACAGGAGCGCGACGACGCCCAGCGTTCCGGCGACCCCCCGGTACAGGCCTCCGCGCTGGAACGTCTCCGGCGCCGCGCCGAGCATGCAGCCGCCCACCACGCCCAGCAGCAGGATCGTCCCGGTGGTGCCGCGAACGCTGTCGACGATCGGGAGGTCAGCTCCCTGGGTGAAGGCGACGTAGACGGCGACGTTGACGCCGGCGGCCACTGTCGCGAGGGCGTCCTTCCAGGTCAGTCTCATCGTGCCACCTCCTTTCACTTCGAGCGTCCGCGCGGGCGGCGCGCGCCGCCAGTGCCATTGGTCCCCCGGACGACGGCGTTCGCCGGTGCCGCAAGCCCTTGCAAGCAGTCACCACGGGCTCATCGAAGAAGCGGAAGAGGGCAGTCCGTGCGCCCCGAGAGACCGATGCCAGCACCGTCGCGCTGAACCCGCCGCCCAGGCCCATGCGGCCGCCACTGGATGCCGTACCGGCCGTTCCCTCCTCACCGGGCAGCCGGCCGTAGAGGTCGCAGGTGCAGGTCGACGTTTGGCCACCGCTGGGAGAAGGTGGTCTTCTTGCCTAGAACCCGCCCCTCCCCGGCGGAGACCGGGACCGAAGAAGAGGGAGGCGCGGCCCACCAGGCATTCGACGCCTCCGATCGGAACGGGGCAGCGCTTCGGCGTAGCGGAACCATGTCCTGGTTCAATCATGCGAGGCCGAGTCCGAGGACGGAAGGCAGACGACACCGTCAGCGGGCAGCCGGTCCTTTGACCTGGCCCGGGGTGCCCGGGATCGGCCTTGTCCGCCCGGGCCTCCAGCCGCTACGCCACGGCTTCACCTCCGCTCCGCCGGCGCACGAAAATCGAAGTACCGATGATCTTCTTCTGGCAAAATATGGTCATGACTCGGCGCGGAAGTGGTGCACGCCTGCATAGCAACCTGGCTTCACCAGTTCCTCACCGGCGTGAAGGGGCGACGTGTCCGGCTCACCCGGGAATCGTGCCCGGTACGCGTCGTCCACATGCCGGCTGCTGTCCAGCGGACGCAGGCCGGACACATCGCCTGGGGAAACCGAACGTACGAAGCTGAAAGGAGATGGGGAGCGGGCTTTTACGGCACGTCCCCCTGACCATCAATGGCAAGATTCGTGTTGCACATGGTGTTCAAGAACGAGCCGGAGCGCCTGGAGGTGCGCCCAGCTCATCGTGAACATCTCCAGGCGCTCCTTCAAAAGGGCCAGCTGATCACGGCTGGGCCGTGGGCGGATGACACGGGCGCCTTGCACATCTATGAGGTCGCGGACGAGGCGGAACTCCGTGAAATCCTGAGCCGTGACCCGTACACGGCGGTGGACGCGTACGACATCGCAGTGCTGCGGGAATGGACGCCAATCTTGCCCTGACGATGGCCGTCAGGAAATGATGATCGTGATCGGCTCCCCGAATCTGTCGCTCCAGCGCGTCCAGTTGTTCGGGTGTACGAGCGTCGATGAGAAAGGTGACAGCCCGGTCATCGGACTCGCTCTCACAGCAGGGATGAGCCGGTAGCGCTGATCCGGGTCGCGGCCCAAGTCGTCCATGCGGTGCTCCACCACCCACACATGCAGCTCGCCCGGGTCGCACCCACCGCCATCAACCTCCAACCGCGCCGCCGCGCCCCTGCGGTCCGGGCTTCGGCAACCGGCCCGATCTGCGCCGGCAGCTCACGAATCTCGCCGACCAAGGCAGCTCGCGTGGCGAGCCGGGCTCCGGTCGGTCGCTCAGCGCGGCCCTGCCGGCTCCCCGCATCCTCGATGCCGGCGTCCTGGCGGAGATCGCGCGAGGCGACGCCGACCTCATCGGCCTCGTCCTGGACTACGGCCGGACCGGCCAGCCCCTGGTCATCTCGGCGCTGACGACCGTGGGCGCGCTGCCGCCCGGCCTGACCGCGTACGAGGGGTGCCACCGGAATACGGCAGAAACGGGCCGCGGGGAACTGCGAACAGACAGATCAGCCGCTACGTCACAGCTTCATCTCTGCCCTGCCGGGCGTACAAAAGATCGAGGTGGGAAAGCGGATACAAACTGGACTGTCAATTCGACACCCCTGCGGCAAAGGATGCTCTCATGACATCAATCCTCCGCAGACTCCTCGCCGTCGGCGCCGCCCCGGCCACAGTCGCACCGGCCATCCCCGCAGCACCCGTCTTAGCGATCAATACAGTCCCGTGCAATCAAAGCGAATACACGAAGGTGAATTGGCACAACACCAACATCCACGGGGGCACCGGTTACCACGTCACGTGTTTCGCCAATGGCGGGGAATACGACTTCACAGGCTGGCACATCGGCGACACGCAATGGCTTGACCAAATCTCGACCGGCAACAACCGTGTCCAGTGGTACGGAGACGGAAGATGGCAGCCCGAGGGCGGGATCGACAAGCGGGCGGGCTCTGGGCGGAGGCCGTGCCGAACCGAGCCGATCTAAAGCCCGCCCGACCGCGCGCATAAACGTACCGGGCGGATTTCTCGGTCCCTCATCCTTCAGCAGGAAGACCCACAGCAACGCAAACAGCCTGCGGCATTCCAACAGCCTGCGCTCCTCAGCGGAGTCGAGTTCGAAACACACCTCGCTCTCCCCATGCACCCAGCACGACACGTGCTCGGCCATCTCCGCGACCTCGGTCGCCCGATCGCTGCGCCCCGACTCCTCGAAATCGACAATCCTGACGCGCATCCCGTCCCACAGGAAGTTCGCCGTGTTGCCATCACTGGCCCCGAACACCGGCCGAACCCCACGCTCGCCCGGCTCCCACCCGGACAGCCACCGCGCGCCCTCTCTGACGGCCTGGTCTGCGAGCTCGTTCTTCGGCTGCCATCGCCCGGCCCACGTAAGCAATTGATCCCTGATCCGCTCCACCGGCCACAATCGTTGCGGTACCCGGTCGAGTGCCTGCCGGGGCACGGCGCTATGCAGCAGGTCCACCGCCTCCACCAGTTCCTTCTCCGGTACGGCAGGCAGCAGGAAGAGCGGCGTGCCCTCGATGCGCGACATCACCACCAGATCGGTCCCGTACTCCACGGGTGAAGGCGCGAGCCCAGGCGCGTGCTTCGCAAGCAGCTGCAGCGCCCGCCATTCCCGTTCGGCCCCGCCAGGCTTGCCGTCGATGAAGCGTTTGCGCACCAGGTCGCCGTCGATCTGCACATCGTGGGTCTGCATGAGTGGATATTGAACCAGCCATGGGCCATGTCGCGGTCTGGGCCGCGTGCCGCCGTGGCTGACGGCCTCGTGAGCGTGGCGGTGTTCCGTAAGGGGATCCCCCACCGGAACACCCGCCAGCCGAGACGGCACCCCAGGTCGAAGTGTTCCGCATAGGTGTTCCGCGTACTGTTCCGGCGAAGGCCCCCTATCCGGAACGCTTGAGCGCGTGAACGGAACCCGCGCCGGCTACGCCCGCCGCTCGACCGACGAGGACCGCGGCTTCTCCGGCACCACCCGCCGCAACCGCGCCGGCCTCGACCAGGCCCTCGCCGCCGTGTGGGACGGCAGCGTCTTCACCGTGACCAAGTTCGACCGCTTCGCCCGCAACATGGCCGAGGCCAACCAGATCCTCACCGACCTGTCCGGACGCGGCGTTCTGTTCGGCCTGGGCGCATCCGTCTACGACTGGAACGACCCGTTCGGACGGCTTTTCCTGCAGACCCTCGCCATGGTCGCCGAGTTCGAGGCCAACCTCGGGCACATGCCCACCCGCGAAGGCATGGCCCTGGCCAAAAAGAACGGCAAGCTCAAAGGCAAGCCACCCAAACTGCCCGAACCCGCCCGACGCTCCATCCGCCGACGCTACGCCGAGGGCGAGGTGTCCCTGGCCGACCTGGCCACCGAGTACAGCGTCGGACGCTCCACCATCCATCGGATCATCCACGGGCCAGAAACCCCCAGGTAGAGCGATCACGCCGAAGCCGGACGTCACACGTCCATCAAGATCATTTTCACTCGCCGATCACCTGCGTACCACTGGTGATGAAACCGTCCGCCAGGCCCTCGCCTCCGGGCAGACCATCCGCCGCGGCCACGGCTACTCGGTCCGCATCACGGCCCCGCTCACACTCCACCGCGTCGCGCTGGAACAGAGCGCCGCCCTCGCCGAGGCCGACCCGACCGAGCGCAAGGCGCACCGCGTGTACGCCGCCCGTGTCACAGCCGTTCAGGCCACCCCACTGCATCCCTCATGAGCTGCGAAAAACCCTTCAGCGAGACGCATTTGAACGGAAAGCCACGGCAAGCCGCTCAACGCTGCCCTGCTGACGGGACTTTTCGTTCGGATGCTCGTCGTGCTCCGTCAACACCGCCGACCCAGCCGGCGGTGTGTACGTCGTCGCCGTCGATACCGACGCCGGCCAGCTTGACAAGATCGCCTGGGTCCGGTGCGCCTCCTGCTGGGAACCCCTCAACGACGGACCGCGCCAGCATGGCGCGCCCGCCCACCGGGCGGCGGTCGAGATCGCCGACGACGCGAACTGGAAGGACGTTCCCTGGGAGGCGGCTGACCCGTGGGTGGTCCGGGAAGATCAGATGGGCCGCTCCTGACGCATCGTCCTCCAGCACGACCTGGCTCGGGGCAAGGTGCAGCGGGTCGGCATGTGGGAGTACATCACGGGGATTACCGACGCCGAACGCGAGCGGCTGCGTGCCGAGCGAATCGCCGCCGGCGAAGCGTACGACAGCGACTGGTGGAGCGAGAGCGACTGAACCCCGACGTGGCCTAGACCTCCTCTAGCTACGGCGAGCCGCCACCCTGACCAGTGCTGCAGGCCGTGAGCAGGTCGGCGCTTCAACCCGGCTGGCTGGTGGGGTGTGCCGGCTGGGTGGCTGCCAGGCTGGCCAGGAGCTTGAGCCGCTCTTCGGAGGTGCTGCCTGGTTCGGCGGTGTAGATGGTGAGGCCGTACACCGTCCGGCTGGACACGGGCAGGTCGAGGGACTGGTAGGTCAGCTCCAGGTCGCCGACCTGCGGGTGCCACAGCCGCTTGCTGCCAGCGTGGCGGATGCGCACGTCGTGGGCGGCCCACTGGCTGCGGAACGCGGTGCTGAGCGTGGACAGCTCGCCGACGAGGTCGCGTAGCGCCCGGTCGTGGAGCTCGCGTCCGGCCTCGGCGCGCAGCAGCGCGGCGCTGACGGCGGTGGCCGCGTCCCAGTCGACGAAGAACTGCTGGGAGCCTGGGTCGAGGAAGACGTAGCGGGCGAGGTTGGCGCGGCCGTGCTGGGCGGTGGCAGGGCTGTCGAAGACCGGCGCGAGCAGGGCCCGGGCCAGCGCGTTGTGGGCGACCATGTCCTGGCGGCCGTTGCGCACGAACGCCGCCGACATCGTCATCGAGTCCAGCAGCCACTGGACCTGCGGCGGGACCTGGACGTCCTTGCGGCGCGAAGGCGCCCGACCGGCGGGCCGGGCGGCGTGGGCCAGATCGAACAGGTAGGTGCGTTCGTCCTGATCCAGGCGCAGGGCCTGGGCCACCGCGTCGAGCACCTCTTCCGATACGCCGCTGATGTGGCCCTTCTCCAGCCGCGTGTACCACTCGGTGCTCACACCGGCCAGCACCGCGACCTCCTCGCGGCGCAGCCCGGGGACCCGGCGCCGGCCGCTGGTGGGCAGCCCGACCTGCTCCGGGGTCAGCTTCGCTCGCCGGGTGGCGAGGAAATCCCGGATCTGGGCACGGTGGTCGGGCCGGTCGTCCATGCCCCCACGGTAACCGCAGGGTTCGCGCAGGCGCTGGCCGTAAGGGGGTTGAACTTATCCCCCCATAAACGCGCTCTGCCTCGCGCCAAGCCAGGCGGGTTTCCTGGGATCAGCAAATCGAACGCGACCTGCGACACGGAGATGGACCCTGTCCGACCAGCTCTTGTAGCGGTGATCGGCCCGCCCATCACCGTCGAAGCCCTCCTGTGATGCACCCACCAGGACCTCCAGCACCCGGGAGTATGACCATGACCGGCAAGACCGTACTGATCACCGGCGCGACCAGCGGCATCGGCGCCCACACCGCACGATTGCTCCTCGAGCGCGGCCACCGCGTGGCCGTCACCGGCCGAGACGAGAGCAAACTCAAGTCCTTCCTCGACGAGACCGGCCACCCCGACCGGCTGCTCGGCATCATCGCCGACGCCGCCGACTGGCCGGCCACCCAAGCCGCCGTGACCCGCACCGTGTCACACTTCGGCGCCCTGCATGCCGCGGTGGCCAACGCCGGCTTCATCCCCGCCGACCACCCCCGCACCATCGCCGACGGCGACCCGGAACTGTGGGTGCCCATGGTCCTCACCAACGTCCTCGGCCCCGCCCTGCTGGCCAACGCCGCCCTGCCCCACCTCGAGACCACGGGCGGACGCCTGGTGCTCATCGGCAGCGTCGCCGGCCTGAAGAACAGCCCCGCCAACCTCTACTCCGCCACCAAGTGGGCCATCACCGGCATGGCCGAGAACCTGCGGATGTACGCCACCAGCCGCGGCATCGGCGTCACCCTCGTCAACCCCGGCATGACCGACACCGCCTTCTGGCAAGGCGGTGCCCCGCCCTTCGCCCTGTCCCCCGAGCCCGTCGCCGAGGCCATCTGCTTCGCCCTCGGCCAGCCGTCCGACGTCGACCTCAACACCCTGACCATCCGGCCGATCGGCCAGCCTGCCTGAGGCAGATCTGACACTCTGTGGTGTCGCAGCCGGTCGTGAGCCGTGGTGTTCCTATGGGAAGCGAGACAGCCACCCGGCAGGTGGCCAGAGACCTCCTGGCCAAGTCCGCGCGGATAGTCCGGCTCCATGCCCGCCCATACGGCAAAAGCGTGAGCGGCCCGTGCCCGCGATGTGTCACCGAGCACGAGATCGGCGATCGTGCCAGCCGCCCTATTGATAATGCCCTACCGCACTACTCAACCACCGAACAAGGGAACATGTATGAACCAGACACTCAAGCGGACGTTGCAGGTCACTCTGGCGTCCGTCGCGGTGACGGCCTCACTTACCGTCGCCCTCCCGACGGCCGCGTACGCGATCAATGAGGTCCCGTGCGCCGGCCGGACCGACCTCGTGCGCGCCACAATCCACGCAACTGGCGACGCGTCAGCCGACTACTGTTACGCCAACGCCGGAACGGATATGTACGTCCAGGATGTCTGGTGGGTCATCCGGATCTCGACCGGTAACAACCGCGTCCAGTGGTACGGGGACGGAAGGTGGCAGCCGGCTCAGCCGATCCCGAAGTGGACCGTGTTCACCTGGCCGAACCATCCCGGTGGGGTCCGCATCCAGGGCATCAGGATCCTCTGAACTGCCGGCGATATCGGGGCGGCGGTCCTGCCCGATCGCCGCTCCGGCCGGCAAGACCCCGGGGCACAGCCCCGGGAAAGCCCATCCTCCACGCCCAGCTCGGCCTCGCTCGGCCCGGCTCCGGATCGCGACGAAATCACTTCACGAAAGGTGGTCGGGCTTTCCGAGCGCCTCGATCCGGCCGACGACAGCCTGCCGGCGTGGGGTGAGCGCCTGGCGCGACCACCTGGCCGCCGCCGGCAACCGCGGCCGCGACGCGCGCCAGGCGCTGGCCGACTACCTGGAGGCGGAGCGGCCCGGCGACGCCGCCGCCAGCACTTCGGCGCCCGCGCTGCTGCTGTCGGCCTCCTCCATCGCCGCCGCCCGCCCCGACGGCCGCCTCTCGGCGCGCTCGATCAACACCGTCGTCGCCGAGATCGGGCGCTTGCACGACGCCCAGACCCCCGACCCCGACCGCAAGCTCGGCGCCCTGCGCCCGCACGACGCCCGCCACACCTTCGCCTTCCAGCTCTCCCAAGCCAGCGGCCACAACCGCGCCGAGCTCGAACGCCGCCTCGGCCACGCCAACGACCGCTACTTGCGGCTGTATACCAACCCGCCCGAGGACATCGCCGCCGGCTATATCGAGGATCTCTGACCCGGTACCCTCGCACGAGGCCGCGCACTACGGTGCTGGCATGGTGATGACGCCGCCAGCCGCATCAGAGCCGAAGCGATCACGCACGCCACCGCCACGCCCAGCAAGCGTGAGTTCTCCCGCTCGTCAACCTTGTGGTATGCGTTTGCGATCGCCGCGGGGGAGGACTATCCGACGCTCGGGGAGGTCCGCTACGCGATCTGCGAGCCCTGCGGCATCGGCCTGCTGAGAAAGATCGACTTTTCGTCGGATTGGCGGTTCTGCGGGCTTGGCACTTGTGCCCGAGGCTGTCCACCATCGCGAGCATGCTCGCTCCCTGGGCGTTCCGGACGAGGCGATCCTGGTCGAACCCGCCGCAACCAACACCGGCGAGAACCTCACCTCACGCGGGAACTGCTGGCCGGTCAGGGGATTACCCCGCGTTCGATCATGCGAGTAATCGTCAAGAGTTGTGGATCGGTTAAAGCAGGATTCTCAGGGCTGGTCTGTTCCGTCGGTGGCGACGAGCTCGACCTCGAACCCGTCCGTGTCCTCTAGATAGGCGGCGTAATGCTGTTCGCCACCGGCGTGCGGGTGCCGATCGGGGAACATCAGGGTCCAGCCATGTGCAGGCGCCTGCTCGGCCAGAGCGTCGACCATGGCGCGGCTTTCCACATGGAAGGCCAGGTGGTTCAATCCAGGACGGCAACGGTCGTGCCGGTCGGCGCTGAGCGCGGGTGACTGCTCCAGGACCAGATAGGTGGCCCCCAGCCGCCAGCTGCGCCCATCGCTCCAGTCCTGGAAGAGGGCGTAGCCGAGCGCCTGCAGTAGCCACTGCCAGCTGACGACAGCGCGCTGGAGGTCAGGTACCCATATCTCGACGTGGTGCAGTGTTCCGGTGGTGACCTTGTTGTTCATGCTGCGACCCCTTCTGGACGCTCGACGAGTTGGCCGTTGATGAAGGTCGCGCAGGCGCGGACCAAGGCGACGAGATGGGGAGCGTTGACCGCGCGCCAGCGTGCCTGGGCCGACTCGATCAGCTTGAACGCCATCGCCAGCCCGGCCGCCCGCGATCCCGGCCCTTTGGTGACCTTGGTGCGGTGCCGGACCGTGGCGAACGTCGACTCGATCGGGTTGGTCGTGCGCAGGTGGACCCAGTGCTCCGCAGGATAGTCGTAGAACGCCCTTACCAGCAGCGCCGGGCCTACGCCACGTGCCGGAAGATTCGGCCTGAGGTAGAGGTGATCTGCAGTTTTCTCCCCTTGGCCATCGACGACTACGTGGCCTCGATCGGGGACCCCGATCGCGTCGTGAACATGTTGGTTGGTGACACCCAGGCTCGTGGAGCGCGGCTACACCGAGCGCCTGATCGCATAGCCCCGCACACCGCGAAAGGGCCTCCAGGAACAGCTGATCTCCTGGAGGCCCTTTCGTGTGTTCCAAGTCAATAGGTGTGGTCGCCTGCCTGGCCGGCAGCAGCCGCGCTGCGCGCCGCCCGCCGCCTCGGACCATGTGGCTTCAGCCTTTGTAACCGACGGCGGCGTCGCTGCCGCGGCCGCCGTTGCGCCGTGCCCGGTAGATGTCGCCATCGGGGACGAGGAAGGAGCCATCCGCGGCCTGCTCATCGATCGCCGGGACGTGGCCGTCGAGCCTGAGGTAGTACCAGGCGTGAGCGGAGCCCTTGGCGGTGCACCGGGAGCCCGGGACGCGAATGCGCGTTACCTTCCGGACACAGACCACGACCCGGGGAACGACACCGACCTCGACCATCACGAATCGGCTCCGGCCGCCCTGCGCGGGTGCCCGGAAACGATGGATGTAGTCGTCACGTGGCGTCGGTGAGGCATCCGTGATCTTCTCGCCCACTCCGGGGACCCGGGCGAGGCCGCCCAGAAGGTAGTAGCGCAACACGAACCCGGGCAGCGCATCGTCACACGGGCGGTACCGCACCCGAATCTCGGTCTTGCGATCGGCGCACACCTCTACGTACGCCGTCGCATCCAGTTCCTCGTGCTCGCCCTCCGGCGTCGCCACCGAAGGAGCCGCCGTCGAAGAGGCCGGTGCGGCCGACGGCCGGACGTGATCCACGTCCTGCGTGCACGCCGAGATCAGCGGTGCCAACGCCAGGGCAAGACCGGCCAGAACCCGGGACGACGACACTGGTCCAAGGTGAAGGGCGCCGTCCTCACCCGTCAAGGGGTGCTGGTAGGAATCGTGTCCCACGGCCCAAACGAGCGGCTTCGCCACAGGGTCGCGCCCCAGAACCGCCAAGCTCTACGGCGAGATTGCCACAGCGCCCTCGCCACGCAGAGCGTTGCTATCGACGCCACCGTCATCACCGCCGCCTCCGACAAGCACGGCGCGGCGGTCACGTTCAAGAAGACCTACGGCTTTCACCCGCTGGCCTGCTGGTGCGCCAACACCCAGGAAGCGCTGGCGATGCTGCTGCGGCCCGGGAACGCGGGCAGCAACACCGTGGCCGACCACCTGCGGGTGCTCACCGACACGCTGGCCCAGATCCCGAACTCCTGCCGGCCAAGATCCTCGTGCGCGTCGACGGCGCGGGGGCCACTCACGACCTGCTGGTTCATCTGGAAGGACTGAACACCGCCCGCCGTACGGTGCGCCTACCTGGTCGGCTGAATGATCACCGACTCGATGCGCAGGCGATCGCCCGGCTGCCCGCCACCGCCTGGACCGACTCCCTCGACCAGGACGGCGACCTGCAGCCCGGCTACCACGTGGCCGAACTCACCGGCCTCAACCAGCGGACCGGCTGGCCCGCGGGCATGCGACGCTGGTGCGCCGGGTTCACCCCTCGGCCCGCCACCGCAAGAACCTGGCCGCCTTCGAGATGCGGACCGGCTGGAAGTACTCCATCGTCGTCACGAACATCGGCCGCATGTGGGGCATCGCCGGCTCCCACCACCCGCAATGGCTGGACGCCCTGGCCCGCACCCACGCCGTCGTCGAGGACCGCGTCCGCGCCGGCAAGGCGATGGGCCTGCGTAACCTGCCCAGCAAGAACTGGACCGTCAACGCCGGCTGGATGCTGGCCGCCAACCTCGGCCACGACCTGGACGGCTGGCTACGTCTGCTGACCTTCCACGACCAGCCCGGGCTGGAACACGCCGAACCCGACGCCATGGCTACCGGCTCTACCACCTGCCCGCCCGGCCGGCCGCCCACGCCCGCCGCCGCCATCTGCGCATCGAACGGACCTGGCCCTGGGCTCAAGCGTTCGTGCTGGCCTGGCGGCGCCTGACCGACCTGCCCGCTCTCGCCTGAGAGCCGGACCCGACCACAAAGATCCAGGAAGGAGCCTCATCCGGGCCCGTGGAACCCGGCGCCCCCGCAGCGTCATGCGACGGCCCGCCGCAACTGCCTCGGGGACATCACGGGCAAACCCGCGAAGCCACTCACGCAACCCGACCGGCTGAAGAATCGAGGCCAACGGAGGCTGTCAGCAAGATCGCTATCTGAACGGCATTGGCCAGCCATCCCGCCGCACGGGGAGGAAATGGGCTCAGTACGGCGGGGGCGTCGCCCCTCTACTGCGGTTGACGACCTCAGCGGCGAGAGCCCAGACGAATCCTTCATAGAAGGGAATCCGGGAAACGCCGTCCGCCTCGCTCCAGCAGTCCGCCCCGCCGCCACACCGGCTGGAACCACCGCACAGCCGCCCCGGATCCTTGCTCCCGCCAGCACCTTGACCGGAAGCTCACGCCCGAGCTCCGCCGCACGCCCAAGCGGCACGACACCGGACGCCACCGTCCGGACCGCACCTCCACGACCTCGACCGGAGACGCCCACTGCGCCGCCCCGTGCCCCCGAACCGGCGAGACCTGCCGCCCGGCCCACCTCGACCGCTACGCAGCAGGTGCCACCACGCGCGTCCCCTGCCACGAGCCGCGGCCACATCCCGCCCGGCAAACCAGACAACCGCCGGCGACCGTCCCGCCCCGCCCCTGCCTGCCGTGAAGCCAGGTTGACGTGTGCGTCGGGAACGTGGACAGATGCCGTCCCCGCCTCACGCGAGGTAACGCAGCCACAGGTACGGCGCCACCAGGACGACGGTGACCGCCGTGACGATCAGGCCGTACTTGGTGAAGTGCCAGAAGCTGATCGGGGTGCCGTTGCGGGCGGCGATGCCGAGCACGACGACGTTGGCCGCGGCGCCGACCGCGGTGGCGTTGCCGCCCAGGTCGGCGCCGAAGGCGAGCGCCCACCACAACACATGCCGGCCCTCGTTGGCCTGGACCACCTGCTCCACGATGGGGCTCATGGTGGCCACGTAGGGGATGTTGTCGACGATCGCCGACAGCATCGCCGAGCCGGCGAGCAGCCCCATCGTGGTCACTTCCGGTTGCCCGGCGGTGGCCGCGACGGCGCTCTTCGACAGCGTGCCGATGACGCCGGTCTCCACCAGTGCGCCGACCATGACGAACAGCCCGGCGAAGAACACCAGCGTGGGCCACTCCACCTCGGCGATGGCCTGCTCGGTACGGATCTTCGTCACCGCGACCAGCGCCCCGGCGCCGAGCAGCGCGACGATCGAGGGCTCGTAGTGCAGCACCGGGTGCAGCACGAACGCCGCCATGACCAGCGCCAGCACCGCCAGCGACTGCCACAGCAGCCTCCGGTCGGCGATGGCCTCACGCTCGTCCAGCACCATGATCGCCTCGGCGCGTTCGGGGTCGTAGCGTAAGACGCGAGCGAACATCAGCCGGCACAGGCCGACGAACACGACCATCAGCACGATCACCATCGGCGCCATGTGGATGAGGAAGTCGTTGAAGCTCAAGCCCGCCCGGCTGGCGATGATGATGTTCGGCGGGTCGCCGACCAGGGTGGCCGCGCCGCCGATGTTGGAGGCCAGGGCCTCGGCGATGAGGAACGGCGCGGCCGGCAGCGCCAGCCGCTCGCACACCAGGAACGTCACCGGCGCGATGAGCAGCACCGTGGTCACGTTGTCGAGCAGCGCCGAGGCGACCGCGGTGATGACCACCAGCAGCACCATGAGCCGGAAGGGCCGGCCGCGGGCGCGTTTGGCCGCCCAGATCGCCAGGAACTCGAAAACCCCGGTCTCCTTCAGCACCCCGACGATGATCATCATGCCGAGGAGCAGGAAGATGACGTTCCAGTCGATGCCCGTGTGTTCGGAGAAGAACGCCGCCTCGGCGCCGGTGGCGTGGATCAGCAGCATGATCCCCGCCCCGCCGAGCGCGGCCGCGACCCGGTGGACCTTCTCGGTGGCGATCAGCGCGTAGGCCGTCACGAACACCGCCACGCTCGCCCAGGAGAGCACGCTCACGCCGCGAGCACCCGGTCCAGCAGCGCCTGCAGGGTCACCGCTCCGATCAGCCGTTGATCGTCGGTGACGACGGCGACCAGGGGGCTGCGGGTGCGGGCCATCAGCGCGGCCAGTTCCAGCACGGTGGCATCGGGGTCGGTGAGCGGGAGTTCGCGTGGCCGCTGCGGCAACGCCTCGCGCACCGTACGACCGTCGAGTCCGTCCAGGAAGGTGTCGGCGTGCGCCTCGTCCACCACCCGGGCCAGGGCCGGGTCGTCCAGGCAGTAGGTGGGCACGGCAAGCCGCAGCACCTCGGTTCCGGGCAGGATGGTGAACGGTGTGCGGTCGTCGTCGACGACGATGAGACCGGGCAGATCATGATCGGCCAGCATCCGGGCCGCGTCGATGACAGGAGAGTCGAGGCCAACCGTGGGGAAATCGGCAAGCAGGTCTCGGGCGCGCACGAGCACATCCTTCTGGGTCAGTCGGAAAGGACCTGCCGACCAGACTTCCCGGCGCACCTGGGGACAACGTATCAAGAACTGCCGTGATGAGGAGTCGTCGAGTTCCCCCATCAGTTCCTCCCGAGGGGACCGTCGCCTTCAGGCGGCGGTGGAGTCGGGAGCAGGAGGGCGGAGATCGCAAGGTGAATGAGACAACTCGACCATCGGAAACAGTGCGCGGCGTATCCCGAGAAGTTCGGTTCGGAGAAGGAGCCACCCTGTGATCAGCGTGATATCGGCCGTGATTGCGGTGTTAGGCGCGGTGGTTACGGCCGTACTGAGCTATCGGCTGCAGACCCAGGCGAAGTCCCGCGAGCGCCTGGACTATATGAGCCGGTACCGCGACGCCATGCTGTGGGCAGCCTTCGATCTTCAGAGCAGGCTCTACAACATTCTCCACGGCTATGAAACCGACCGCCGCCAGGGACACAGGGGGTTCACGACCGCATTTCTGCTGGAGGGTACCGAGCGGCAGGCGCTCTACGTGAAGAGAAGCACCGCCTTCCTGTTCGCCGAGTATCTGGGATGGGTCGAGATCTTCCGCCGGGATCTTCAGTTTCTCGACCTGGGGAAGAACGCGGCGAACCAGCAGATCATGTTCGCTCTCACCAAGATCAGCAGAACTCTCGGAGAGGCGAACATCCCAGATACAGAGTGCTTCATGATCTTCCGCTCGGATCAGAGGGCGCTCGGCGAGCTCATGATCGAACCCGACGGCAAACCCGGAGACCGCAGATGCATCGGTTACGCCACCTTCTGCGCCAAGCTCGCTGCCGACGAGGCGTTCTCCGAGTGGGGGCAGGTACTCCTCGATCACGTTGAACTGGCAGCCCGTCAGCCCTACATGGCGCAAGGCCGCTTGACCAGGCTCCAGAACCAACTGATCGACCTGATCGACCTCCTGGACCCAGAGGGACACCGCTTCCCCTCCACCCAGCGCTCACGCTTCGCCCCCGCCGACGGAGCCGGCGATCCCAACTGAAGATCACCATCTACAGCCGACGCATTCGGACAGTTCCGATATCCGACGGCGCCGTTGGCCTCGGACGAGGAGATCGCCGCGTGGGACGACCTTGGCCGCGCGGTCCCTGAACACGTCATTGCCCAACTCGATCAGCACCTGCACCTGATGGGCACTAGCTCGTAGCAGGCAGCCAGGGCTTGCCCCGTTTCACGGTGCCACGCCGATCAAGGTCCCACCTCGGTCGGCGTGATCGCTTCAGACTCCGCTCGTGGCTGGACAGGTTCGTGTACGCGAGATCGATGACGATGAGGGAACCGGCTCCTGCACATCATCCGGCGTGGCAGCGGGTCGGTGGTGACCTGGCGGCGGGCGCCGATGGTGCTGCTGCCGGCCCAGGGCATGTCTGTACGAAGGCGCGCCGGCCGGTCTCGGGATGACGGTCCGCCTTGGCGGACCGTCGTGGGTGACAAGGCGTATGACCCGGCGCCCGCGGATCTCCACGCTCGGCGGCATTCCTATCGGAGCGCGACGAGACGTGCGCCGGGGAACGAGCTATGCACCGTCATTGCCATCGCGCAGTGAATGGATCATGCTCCGCAGGATCCGGAACGCGTCGGCCCTCTCGGTCTCGGTCATGCCGGCCAGCATTCTGACCTCGACGGACCGGACCGCTACGGTCGCCTTCTTGAGGCTCCGGCGGCCGCGAGGCGTGAGCCGCGTGGGAAGAACCTTCCCGACGGGTGCCTCCGCAGGCCTGGTCACGTAGCCGTCCCGTTCCAGGGCCTGGAGCAGCACGTTCATCGTCTGCCGGGTCACGAACGCGCCCCGCGCGAGCTCGGAGTTCGACAAGCCCGGTCGTTGAGCCAGCAGTTCGAGGCAGGAGTAGTGCGTCACGCTCATCCCGAGCGGCCGCAGCACCTCCTCCATGGCTGCACGGAGGGCGCTCGACGCCTCTTTCAGCAGGTAGCCCAGTGACGTCTCCAGGTCGACGCCGACACCGTTTTGACTCATGTCAGCATTCTGACATAGATTCGCCTGTGTCAGAAAACTGACACAGAGAGAAGGAGCATCATCATGCCCGTCACCGGCCCCGACTTCATCTCGCTCCAAGCGCGCGACCTCCACGCTTCGCAGGCGTTCTACGAGCAGTACCTCGGCCTCGTCCGCTCGCAGAGCGGACCTCCGCACGCCGTCGTCTTCGAGACGAGGCCGATCGCGTTCGCACTCCGCGACATCGTTCCCGGCACCGATCTCGCATCCGCTGCTCAACCCGGCATCGGTGCCGCGATCTGGCTCCACGCCACAGACGTCCAGGCCATTCACGATGCTCTGGTCGCCGACGGCCACACCATCGTCTCCGCACCGATCGACGGCCCCTTCGGTCGGACATTCACCTTCGCCGACCCCGACGGCTACCAGATCACTCTCCACGATCGCGCCTGACAGGCCGAACACGCCCGGACGATCATCGGCCGTGCGGGTCGGAGGGATCGCCGCGGACACCGTGACCAGGCGCCTTGCTCACGAGGTGTTCGGGTGGCGTCCCACGACGCCGCTGGTCACGATCCGCCGTTACCGGGGCGGCGGCTGCGGGCGCGTGTGGCGCCAGGACACCACCCGTGCCGCCGAGCCACGAGCGAAGCCCTCGCACCGCGGGCTGCGGTGGGCACTTGAGGCAATCGTGGTCCAGCACCGGGCCGGCGCCGCTGCTGGACATAGTCGAGGGCCGCTCCAAGCAGGCGTTCAAGACCTGGCTGGCCGCACGGCCCAAGGCTCGGCGCGACGGGGTCGAAGTCGTTGCGATGGACGGACGGATTTACCGGCGGCAAGACCGCCACCGCCGAAGAGCTTCCCGACGCGGTCGCGGTGACGGATCTCCTTCCACGTCGTACAACTGGCCGGTGAGGCGCTCCACCGGGCACGGCGGCCCCTGCAGAACCGGCGCCGACCTGCTCACCGACAAGCAGAAGGGCCGCCTCGCCGACCTGTTCGACGCCGGCGCACGTCGAAGTCGAGACGGCCTGGGGGTCTACCAGCGGATGATCGCCGCCTGCCGCGAGCCTGACCGCAAGCTCGGCAAGGAGTTGACGGAGAAGCTGATCGACTCCCTCGGCGCGGCGTCCCGGCTGCCCTCACCAAGCTCGTCGCGCTCAGCCGGACGCTGAAGAAGCACCAAAGCGATCAACGGACGACCCGAACATCCACGCGGCTCCGCTCTCGGCTCCCGCAACCTCACCAGCTACACCGCTATGCCCCTGCTCAAGACCGGCGGCTTCAGGCCGCGACCACACCCTCGCCGGCGAAGAGCCCTTTTGCTCCAAATTGGGCTTAGAAGTCGCTTCAGGCACTATGTGAAGGGAAAGAATGTAAAGCAGCGACTGCCGCCACCCCCTCCCCCGCCGGCTCAATCATTCGGCCCACGATAACGAGGTGATGAGATCATGCTGGAAGTCGAACTCGACATTTTTTCCGGAATGCCGAATCCTACGTGGACCCTCACCTACGAGGAGGAGGGTGAGCTGACAGAACGCATTCAGGCCGCCCCGGAGCAGGTTTCGCCGCTAAATCCGAGCGGGCAGACCTTCGGTCTCGGTTATCGCGGGTTCATCGTGCGTCTGATCAAGGACGACAACGGCCCCTGGAGTCGATATCAGTCGACCAGGGAAACTCCGTTTCCCCATGAGTTTCGGGTAGGAAATGTGCCCACAGATGCGGGGTCATCTGTCGCTCAGTGGCTGCTCGAAACGTCTGCTGGGCGGGCGGGGGTGGACGACGAGCTGCTGTCATCCGCCTCGCGGGGGGTAAATCTCATTCCGCCGCCACCTGAGGATATGCCGCCTCAGTCCGGAGGTTCCCGGGCGAGCAAGCAGGAGCAATCATTCGAGGGTATACGCGGAGTTTGGCTAGACCCTTGCCCGGACGCCAATTCCCTGTATTGGGACAACTATGCCACGTTCAACGCCCCAGGCGTCGTGGAGAAGAATAACTGCTACTGCTTCGCCGCTAATCATATCGCAAACCGTCGCTATGCCCTGCCCGGGCTCAGAGGAGGGGCGCCGGCCCAGAGTATGTCAGTCGGACAGATAGCATCGGGGTTGGATGCTGACGGCTGGAGGGAGACCTGCCAGCAACCAGACGGGTTGACTATTGCAGCAGCGATTTGGCCCGGTTACGACTACCACTTGTACCGCTTGGTAACAAATGGGGACGAGTGGCTTTGGGCACACAAGCCGGGCGGGACTCCGGTTATCCATGAGGACAGCTCCGGCCGGACGTTGAAGAGAACTCAGACAGGACCCTACACAGATATTTGGATACATCCAGAAGATTGTGATAGGGGTGAATACTCAGTATTCGTCGGTTTTTACTATCAAGCAAACGCCACAGCAAAGGTCAAGTAGCTGCCTCTGGTCGCCGGGGCCAAGGCTGGGCACGAGCACGTCGTCCAGCCGGCCCGGGTCAGGGACGTTGAGTTCGAGTTTGTTCCGCAGGCGTACCCGCACCCCAAACCGCGGCGGCCAGTCCGCACCGGCCGGCCAGCCGCATTGCCGGGGCCGGCCCGCCGTAGGCGATCATGTGCTCATCGTCGAAGATCGCGCCGGTCGTGACCACGTCGTGGAAGAGTTGCACGTACGGGGTGTCCTTCCGACCGGGCTGCTGGAAGCGTCGAGAACTAGCTGTCGTCCGGCGTGGCCCCTGGAAGGTCACCGCCATCGCGTCACTGGTGACGTGGCCGGCTGCCGCGATCGCAAGGGCGTCACCTCACCCTTGGTGAGAATGGTCATGCCAGAAGCAGTCTGGGGAGCTTGGAGTACGTCGCCGGCGTCCTTGCCCGCGAGGGCGAAGCAGCTGGGATGCCGCCAACGCCTGTGGCCGCCTGCCTGACGAACCGCAGGCGATGGGACATCAGGTCAGCGAATGCTGGTGGTCACGGTGGAGGGCGCCGGCGCCTTGACCGACACCTTGCCGCCCCACCCGGTATAGCGGGTGTCCACGGTGCTGGTGTAGGGGGTGCCGTCCTCTGTCAGCGTGTAGCTGGATGTCACCCGGGTGACCAGGCCCGCCGAGGACAGGGTGAGCTTGTAGGAGATCTTCACGCCGTCGTGCTCGTTGCCGAGCTTGGCGGCCGAGACCCAGGTCGAGACCGCCTTGAGTTCCTTGAGAGTGATCGAGCCGGAGACGGTGCCGCCCTTGGTCGTGCCGTTCTTGAGCAGCCGGGCCAGAGTCTTCGTCTCGGCCGGGTTGATGAACTGCGACCACGAGTCGGGCATGCCGCGGTTCTTCTCCTTGTACCAGGTCTTGCCCTCGGGCAGCAGGCCGCCGATCACGCCGCCGGAGTAGTAACCGGTCTTGCCGATGCCGATGACACGTTGCTGTTCGTCGCCGTCCTTCAGGGTGATGTCGAAGGCGGCGACGCCCTTCTTGCCGAACTGGAAGACGCCCTTGAGGTCGCGGGCGCCCCGCTGGTCAGTGCCGTCCATCCAGGTGACGCTGCCGGTGTACCGCACGCCGTGCCCGGGCACGATCGTCGCGTTCAGGACTTTGACCGGGTCCTTGGGCGCCGCGTGCGCGGGCAGCGCGGGCACGGTCAGCGCGGCGATGGCCGCGATGGCGAGGAGTGCTTGCTTCATGGCAGGTGATCATGCCCGACAGCGGCGACAACCTGGGGCCCCTGATCATCCGGGACCGCCCATCGTTATACCGATGATGCGGTGAGAGTGTGCGAGGGCCTGCTGCCCGGCGAGCGGGCGCGCCTGCACGACGACCGCCGCGCCCGGCCTACGCCATCACGGCGACGAAGCGCCAGTCCAGTACGTCCCTCGGCTCTCCGTCGCCGGCCGCCGCTCTGACCAGCGAGCGGAGATGGACCAGCCCGCCGCCGCCTGGCAGCGCCTGGCGGCGCTCGGCCACCACCTCGCTGGACAGCGTGTCGCCCTCGCGGACCGGCCCCAGGTGGTCGCAGCCGTGCCAGGCCACAACCGCGACGAGGTTCGGCAGAGCCCGTGCGACCTGCGACAGGGCGAGACCGATCGTGTGGCCGCCGTACACCAGCCGGCTGCCTCCGGCGGCCCTGGCGTCATGGTGGACCTGCGCGACGTTGAGGGTGAGTCTGGCCAGTTCCGGAGCGCTGGAGACCACGTCTCCCCCGCCCACCTGCCAGCTTTCGCCCTCGGCGACGTCGGTGAAGTGGCGGCCCGGGACGCGGTCCCTGAAGTGGTCGAGCCGCCAGCCCTTCAGCAGCTCGGCCGTCCTGGCGGCGAGTTCGGCGTCGGAGATTCGCTCCCCCACCTGGTCGAGGTCGGCGTCATGACCCGTGAGCGTCGCGGGGTCGCGAAGCGGCAGCATGGCGCAGCGCCAGAAGTCCAGGACCGGGCGTCCTCGCTGGTCCACGGTGGTCATCCGCAGGACCGCCAGTCCCGTGGGGTGGCGGCCCGGTTTGGCCCGGTTCTGGCGCAGCGCCACCACCTGGGTGGAGGTGCGGAGGGTGTCGCCGACCACCGGCAGACGGCGGAAGGCGAGGCCGCGGTAGAACAGGTTCGCCTTGACATGGTGGGTGACGAGGGTGGACTGCCCGATCGCCACGTCCCACACCAGCGCCGGATGAGCCAGCGGCCCTCCTCCCGTCACCTCCCGGCAGAGGCCGGAGTCGAGCGGCAGGCGGAGCCGATCGCCCACGATGGCCTGGTGGGTCGCGCCGTGCCCCTCCGTCAGGGTGAGGCCCGGCGCGCCGTCGAAGACCTGCCCGACCGTCAGCTCCTCGAAGTACGGCCCTTCGGCGATCGTCGTCATCCCTGCATTCCTTCCACCCGGGCCAGGACCCGCCTGGCCGCCACCGCCACCGCTTCGTCGATCATCTGCCCTTGCCGTTCCACCGCTCCCGCCTCGGACCCGTGCAGCGCGTCGAGGACCGCGCGGGCCTGGGCCACCTCGTCCGCGCTCGGGGTGAAGACGCCGTTGACGGTGCCGAGCTGGCGTGGGTGGATCACCCATTTGCCGTCGAAGCCGAGTTCGCGGGCGCGCAGCGCGGCGCGCCGGAACGCCTCGTCGTCGGCGACGCCCAGCCAGGGACCGTCGATGGCCGCCAGCCCCGCGCTGCGCGCGGCGATCAGGACCGCATCCTGAGCGTACGACCAGTCGTCGGCCGTCCGGCCGAGTGATGCTCCGAGGTCGGCGTAACCGAGCACGAGGGTACGCAGCCGCGGCGAGGCCGTCACGATCTCCCGCAGGTTGGCCAGGCCCTTGGCGGTCTCGATCAATGCCTGCACACCGATGGGCCGGTCCCGTCCCGCCGCCGCCTCCACGCCGTCGAGCAGCCTGTCCAGGAACTCGAGGTCTCCCGCGCTCTCCACCTTCGGCAGCACGAGGGAGGCGGGCACTCCGTCCGGCCCCGCCGAGGCGATGACGTCCAGGTGGCACCACGCGGTGCGCGGCGCGTTCACCCGGATCGCGACCTGGCCGGCCGCGCGGCGGGGAAGCGCGGCGAGCATCCCGCGCGCCTCGTCCTTGCGCGTGGCCCGTACGGCGTCCTCCAGGTCGAGCACGACCTCGTCGGCCGTGGAGTCCCACGCCTTGCGGATCTTCCTGTCGTCGGTGCCCGGCACGGACAGGCAGGAACGAGGTGGGACGGCATCGATCATTCGGCTCTCCTAAGGAGAAAGTGTTTAATCTATATTAGGTTAAAGGAAGTCCGCGTGGACGACTCGCCCACAGGGGGCGTCGGGGACGGTGGCCGGCAGTAGAATCGCCGGGTGTCCAGGAGAGTTGCCGGTTCGGAAGACAGTTCCAAGTCCGCGCGGACGCGCGAGCGGATCCTCGACGCGGCGGCGCACGTGCTCAGCCGCAAGGGCTACGCGGGCACCCGCCTCGGCGACATCGCCGACCAGGCCCAGCTGCAGGCACCGGCCATCTACTACTACTTCGGCTCCCGCGAGGAACTCATCGAAGAGGTCATGTGGACCGGAGCCCAGCGCGTCCGCGAACACGTCACCAAAGTCCTCGACGAACTCCCCGACGACACCACCCCCATGGACCGCATCTGCGCCGCCGTCGAAGCCCACCTGCACCTCGAACTCGAACTGTCCGACTTCGCGACCGCCGTGATCCGCAACTCCGGACAGATGCCCGAACACCTGCGCACCCGGCAGCTCGCCGAGGAAGCCGCCTACGGCAAGCTGTGGCGCAACCTCTTCCAGGACCTCCACGAGGACGGCCGGCTGCGGCCCGACCTCGATCCCCGCACCGCGCAGTTGCTGGTGATGGGCGCGCTCAACTGGGCGGCCGAGTGGTGGAACCCCAGACGCGACACGTACGAGACGGTGGTCCGCACCGCCCAGTCCCTGGTCCGGCACGGCCTCAGCAGCCGATCACAACTGGTGGAGGAGGCCGGGGACACCGGGCGGCGCAGGCGGTCGTCCCGCTGATCCCGGGCGGGGATCAGCGGTCTCGCCGGTCGACGACGTTGCCCGGTCGAGGAGGTGGGTGGTCAGGCCGTCTTCAGGGCCGCGCGGCGGCGGTCGGCGAACTCCAGTCCGTCCGCCCAGGAGGCGCCCCGCATGATCAGAGCACGATATTTCATGATCTGTGGCTGGCCGTTGAGCGTGAGGGCGCCGGCCAGCCGGTCGCCCTCCCGGTAGAGGGCGACGAAGCGGTGCCCGCCGGGATCCCCGTCGACCACGCGGACCTCCTCGGCCGCCGGCACTCCGACGAACTGGATGCGGGAGTCGTACCAGTCCGACCAGAAGTACGGGACGGTGGAGTACGGCTTGGCGTTCGCCGGGTCGAGCGCGTTGCGCGCGGCCACGGCTCCCTGCTCGGCCGCGCTGGTCCAGTGTTCCAGCCTCATGGGGCGGCCGAAGGCCGGGTTGTGCCAGCGGGCGACGTCGCCGGCCGCGTACACGCCCGGAACCCCCGTGAACAGGGTCTCGTCGCAGACGACCCCGTCGTCGAGCGGCAGGCCCGCGCCCGCGAGCCAGCCGGTGGCGGGGACCGCTCCGATGCCGGCCACCACGAGGTCGGCCGGGAGCACCGTCCCGTCGGTGAGCCGGACCCGCTCGACCCTGCCGTCGCCCTCCACGGCCGCCACGCCGGTCCCGCACCTGAGGGTGGTGCCGTTGCGCGCGTGCAGGGCGGCGCACGCCCGGCCCATGGCCGCGCCGACGGCGCGTACCAGCGGGGTGGGCAGCGCCTCGACGATCGTCACGTCGAGGCCCCGCTTGCGGGCGGCCGAGGCGACCTCGGAGCCGATGAACCCGGCTCCGACCACGACGGTGCGGGCGCCGTCGTCGAGCGCCGAGCGCACCGCGAGCGCGTCGTCGCGGGTGCGCAGCGTGTGCACCCCGGTCAGGCCGCCGGTGCCCGGGAGGGTCCTGGCCGCGGCTCCGGTGGCGATGACGAGGGCGTCGTAGCCGAACTCCCGCTCTCCCGCCCTGACGACCCGGGCGGCGGTGTCCAGCGCCGTCGCCGGCGCGCCCAGCGCGAGCCGGACGCCCAGCTCGTCGCGCAGCACCTCCTCGGTACGGAAGGCGGGCAGATCGGCGCCGTCGAGGAACGCCTTGGACAGCGGCGGCCGGTCGTAGGGCAGATGAGGCTCGGCGCCGATGAGCACGACGGAGCCGTCGAAGCCGCTCTTCCTGGCCGCCTCGACGGCCCGGAGCCCCGCGAGGGAGGCGCCGACGACGACGAGCCGGCGGCCGCTCATGACTCCAGCCGCAGAGCCTCGGTGGGGCAGCCCTCGATCGCCTGCCTGACGCCTTCGAGGTCCTCCTCGGACACCGTCTCGGTCAGCAGGATCAGGTCTCCGGCGTCGTCGACCTCGAAGCAGTTCGGGGCCAGCGACTCACAGATGCCCAGGCCGGTGCAGGCGCTCCGATCTACGATGATCTTCATCTGTCTCTCCTTGGTGAACGCGGGCGGCGGCTCAGCGGCCGGCCGCGACCGGGTGCCGGGCCGCGATCTGCTCGACGACGAGCTTGGCGGTCTCGGCGCAGGCGGTGGTGCCGCCGTTGGCGTACTCCTTGACCCCGTCGCCGACGTTCCACAGGTTCGGGATCGGGGTGGCCGGGGCCAGGTCGAAACCGGCGACGGCGCGCTGCGGCGGCCAGGAGTCGCGCATGACGGCGGTGGACAGCACGCGCGCCCGGTCGAAACCGGGCACCTGCTCGCGCAGGTCCTCCATGATCAGCTCGGTCTCGGCCGCCTCGTCGAAGTCGCCGACGGCCGGCTTGGGGACGCCGGCCGCGGCGTACAGGTGCCAGCCCTCCGGCGCCATCCCGGGGCACAGGTCGGTGAAGTTGGCGATGTAGCACAGGCGCCGGGTCTTGCCGAAGCTCAGCATGCCGGGAGCCTCGATGAGCCGTTCCCTGCTGGCGATGTTGACGGTGATCATCGAGGAGGGGCGGTCGCGCCGCCTGACCTCCTCGAGGTAGCCGGCGGGCAGGTGGCCGACGCCGACCAGGTCCACGGTGGCGACCGGTCCGGCGTCACTGACGGCGACGCGGCAGCCGACCTCGACGCTCTCGCCGCCGCGCGCGACCACCGCTCCGGTGACCAGGCCGTCGGTGAGGGTCAGCGACCGTACCTCGCTGTCGAGCCAGACCTCGCCGCCGTTCCTGGTCACCACGTCGGCGAGCGCCCGCCAGACGCCGATGGTGCCCTCAGGGTGGTAGCCGAACTTCTTGAAGGCGCTCTTGCGGGTGAAGTAGGTGAGGAAGACCCGGGCGGGCAGCTCTTCGGAGCCGACCGCGAAGATGGACGCGCACATGTTGCGGAACATGCCGTGCACGTTCTCGTTCTTGGTGTACTTCGACACCCACTCGGCGGTGGTGAGCTCGGCGTCCGGCAGCCCGCTGTCCTCGCGGGCGGCGCCGAGGCCCTGGACCAGCTTGGCCCCCTGCCGGGTGAGCTTGCCGAGCAGGAACCCCCAGCCGCCGCCCGTGACGTCGATGTCCTTGCCGCCGATCCGGTAGAGGATCGGGGGCTTGGGCATGCGCACGTCGTAGGGGGCGCCGACCTCGGCGAAGGTCTCCTCGGTGACCCCGCCGAGCTCCAGCACGATGGCGCCGTTGTTGACCTTGAAGCCGTCGATGTCGTACGTGGACGCGCGCCCGCCGACCCGGTCCAGCCGCTCCACCACGAGCGTGCGGTAACCGAGGTGCGAGAGCCGGGCGGCGGCGCACAGGCCGCCGGCGCCGGCCCCGATGACGAGAACGTCGAAGTCGGTCGTTGCCATCGGCTCAGCCCACCCTGTTGACGGCCGCGACCGCCCCGCTCATGTCGGTGATCTCCGCCCACCGCTCGCCGACCTGCTCGATCGTGGGCACGTCGGCGAAGGTGACGCCCTTGGACTCGTAGAGCTGGACCCGGGTGCAGAGCCCGCCGCCGACGACGACCACGGTGCCGCTGTCGGCGCACTCGTCGGTGAGCAGGTGGCCGACGATCGGCGCGACGTGCGCGGCCGGCAGCTTGGCCAGCAGCTCGGGCGGCGCGATGTCCTCCGTCATGCGGGTGGCCGCCTGCGGCGCGACCGCGTTGGCCAGGATGTCGTACTTGCGGCCCTCGATGGCGAGGGTGTTGATCAGGCCGACCATGCCGAGCTTGGCGGCGCCGTAGTTGGCCTGGCCGAAGTTGCCGTACAGGCCGGTGTTGGAGGTGGCGACCACCACCCTGCCGCGCCCCTGCTCCCTGAAGTGCGGCCAGGCGGCGCGCACGACGTGGTAGGTGCCGTGGAGGTGGACCTGGATCACCGCGTCCCACTGCTCGTGGGTCATCTTGTGGAAGGCCACGTCGCGCAGGATCCCGGCGTTGCTCACCACGCCGTCGATGCGGCCGAAGGCTTCCAGCGCGGTACGGACGACGCCGGCGCCGCCCTCCTCGGTGGCCACGCTGTGGTAGTCCGCCACGGCCTGCCCGCCCGCGCCGGTGATCTCGGCGACCACCGCGTCGGCCATGGCGCTGCCGGAGCCCGTGCCGTCACGCGCGCCGCCCAGGTCGTTGACCACGACCTTCGCCCCGGAGCGGGCGAGCAGCAGCGCGTACTCGCGGCCGAGCCCTCCTCCGGCGCCGGTCACGGCGATCACGCGGTCCTCTACACCTGCCATCGATGGAACCTCTTTCGTCTCTGGGGAGCGTGCGGTCAGTAGGAAGGGGGCAGCTGGAGGCTGTGCTGGGCGACGTAGTTGAGCACCATCTCCCGGCTGACGGGGGCGGTACGCAGCAGCCGGGCCGCGAACCACAGGTCGGCCAGGCCGTACTCGCGCGACAGCCCGTTGCCGCCGTGCGTCTGGATCGCCTGGTCGAGCGCCTTCAGCGAGGCGTCGGCGGCGGCGAACTTGGCGATGTTGGCCGCCTCGGCGGCGTCCTCGCCGCAGTCGTACAGCTCGGCGGCGCGGGCGGTGGCCAGCCGGGCCAGTTCGACGGCGATGTACGCCTCCGCGAGCGGATGCGACACGCCCTGGTGGGCGCCGATCGGCGTGGACCACACCTGCCGCTCGCGCGCGTAGCGGGCGGCCTTGTCCAGGGCGTAGCGGCCGATGCCGTTGCTGAGCGAGGCCGCGAGGATGCGCTCGGGGTTGAGGCCGGCGAACACCTGGCGCAGGCCGCGGCCGGCCTCGCCGATCAGTGACTCCGGTCCGATCCGCACGTCGTCGAAGAAGACGGTGTACTGCTTCTCCGGGACGACCAGTTCGGTGACGATCTGCTGGGCGCGCAGGCCGGGGGCGTCGACGGGCACCACGAACAGCGACAGGGGGCTGCGTCCCGGCGGTCGCTCCTCGCCGTCGCGGGCCACCACCAGGAGCGCCTCGGACTCGTCGACCCCGGAGATGTAGTACTTGGCCCCGGTCAGCCGCCAGCCGTCGCCGTCCCGCTGCGCGGTGGTGGTGACGGCGTGGCTGTTGGTGCCGGCGTCCGGCTCGGTGAGCGCGAACGCCATCTTCCTGGTGCCGGCGGCCATGCCGGGGAGCCAGTCGCGCTTCATCTCCTCGGAGCCGTGCCGCCAGACGATCGAGGCGGTGATGGCGGGCGAGATGACGCCCATCAGCAGCGGCATGCCGTGCGCCGCCAGCTCTTCGAGGACCACGCCGTACTCGCGCAGGCCGCCTCCGCCGCCGCCGTACTCCTCGGGCAGGTGCACGCCGAGGAATCCGGCCTCGCCCAGCTCGGCCCACAGCTCGTCGACCCGGCCGCCGGCGCGGGCGCGGTCGGCGAAGTAGGCGTGGCCGTACCGCTCGGCGATCTTGCCGACGCTCTGGCGGAGCAGCCGGTGCTCGTCGGTGTCTATGTTCATGGGTTACCGTCCCTGAAAGTCGGGTTCGCGCCTGCTCTTGAATGCCTCGATGCCCTCGGCCGAGTCGGCGGTGGCGGTGGCCCGCCCCTGGGCCCGCTGCTCGGCGGCCAGCTGCTCGGGCAGGGTGTGGTGCCAGCTCTCGCGCAGGAGCCGCCGCAGCTCGGCGAAGGCGCGGGTGGGGCCGGCGGCGAGCCGCCGGGCCACGGCGAGCGCCTCGTCCTCGATCGCTCCGGCCGCCACGACGCGCGTGACGATCCCCCACTCCTGCGCCTCGCGGGCGCTCAGCACGCGGGGTTCGAGGAACAGCTCCGCCGCCCGCCGGGATCCGATCATCCGGGGCAGGAACCAGGTGCTGCCGCCGTCGCCGGACAGTCCGAGGGCGCTGAAGCCGAGGGCGAACTTGGTGTCCTCGGCCGCGAGCACGAGGTCGGCGCAGTGCATCAGGCCGAGGCCGCCGCCCGCCGCGGCGCCGTGGACGGCGCAGACGATGGGGACGTCCAGCCGGGCCAGCCGGTCGAGCGCCTCGTGGTAGGGCGTGATCATCGTGTCGACCAGGCCGGCCAGCTCCGCGTGCGGGGTGGAGGCGAACAGCTTGACGTCGCCGCCGACGGTGAACGCCGGTCCCTCCCCGGTCAGCAGGACCGCGCGCAGGCCGGGGGTCTCGGCGCAGCGCAGCGACACCTCCTGGAGGTCGAGCGCCATGTCGAGGTCGAGGGCGTTGCGCGCGGCGGGCCGGTCGAGCCGGACCCGGGCCAGGCCGTCGTCGACGTCGAAGCGGACCACCGTCAGCTCCCGGCGTCCGGCCTTGTCCGCCGGGGGGCGGCCGTGCAGCGCCTCGGCCCAGCGGGCGCTGTCGGTGTACTGCACCAGCTCGGAGATCCGGCCGCCGGTGAAGCGGAGCACGTGGGCGAAGCCCGCGTCGACGGGCGCCCCGGTGGCGCGGGCCTTGCCCACGTACCTGCCGGTCACCAGGAGCCCGCCGCCGGCGAGCTCGTGGAAGTCCTGCGGCTCGGCCCGGACGCGGTAGTGCTGCCCGATGCGTCCCCAGAACTCCCGCCACGCCTCGTCGGGGCCGCTGTAGACGCCGCCGAGGTCCAAGGGCAGGCCGTCGGTGGTCCTGGCGACGAAGGCCGGGTGCAGCAGGTGCGCGAGCCGGGCCTGGTCACCGGTGGTCAGCGCGACGTAGAGATCGCGTGCCGCCTGCACGTCCTTCATCGTGAGTTCCTCCACTCGTATTTAATCTAATCTAGACTAAAAAATCGGCGCATGCCAATCAGCCGAGCTCGGAACCGACCACGGAGACGAAGGACACACACGCCCCCGGGCGCCCGCCCAGGTTGTGGGTCAGGGCCAGCCGGGGATCGGCGAGCTGCCGCTCCCCCGCCTCGCCGCGGAACTGCAGCCAGCACTCGTAGAGCATGCGCAGGCCGCTCGCGCCGACCGGATGCCCGAAGGACTTCAGGCCGCCGTCCGGGTTGACCGGCAACCGGCCGCCCCGGTCGAAGGCGCCGTCGAGGCTGTCCCGCCACGCCTCGCCCCGCCCGGCGAAACCCAGGTCCTCCATCAGCACCAGCTCGGTCGGCGTGAAGCAGTCGTGGACCTCGGCCATCGAGATCTGTGTACGCGGATCGGTGATCCCGGCCTGCCGGTAGGCGTCCTCGGCGCTGCGCACGACCTCGGGGAAGGTGGTGTAGTCGTAGCCGGTGTCCATCGCGGCGCGTCCCGGGGCGGCCGACAGCGCCAGCGCCTTCACGTACACCGGACGGCCCGTGTAGAGGTGGGCGTCCTCGGCGCGGACGATCAGCGCGCAGGCCGCGCCGTCGGAGACCCCCGAGCAGTCGTACACGCCGAGCCGCCCGGCCACCAGCGGCGCCGCGCCGATCTTCTCCTTCGACACCGCCGCGCGGAACTGCGCCTTGGGGTTGAGCGCCCCGTTCGCGTGGTTCTTCCACGCCACGTGCGTCATGGCGGCCCGCATGTCGGCGGGGTCCACGCCGTACTTCGCGCAGTAGGCGGGGTCCAGCAGCGAGAACGCGGCCGGCGCGGTGAGCGTGTTCTCCGGCGCCGTGCCGTCCCCCGGCGGGTCGGACCGGGTCAGGCCGGAGAAGCCGGAGTCCTTGAGCTTCTCCACGCCGACCGCCATGACCCTGTCGTACGCCCCGGACGCCACCGCGTAGCAGGCGTTGCGGAACGCCTCCGAGCCGGTCGCGCAGTAGTTCTCGACCCGGGTGACCGGCCGGTGGTCGAGGGCCAGCGCGCGGCTGAGGGTCAGGCCCGACTGGCCCGAGCCGAGCGTCCCGAGCCAGTACGCCTCCACGTCCGCCAGCTCCGTGCCCGGCACGGCCGACAGGCACTCGCGTACCGCGTCGATCACCAGGTCGTCGGTGGACGCCGACCAGTGCTCACCGAACCGCGTGCAGCCCATCGCGACGATCGCGACCCGGTCGCTGATCCCTCTGGCGCTCATCGCTCCTCCTCCACGGGCCGGACCTTCCAGAAGTAGTTGTGGGTCCCACCAGCCGTGTAGAGCCTGCGGAACGTCGGCTCGACCCGCATCCCGATCGCCACCTCGGCGGGCGAGGCGTCGGCCAGCTCCATCGTGTACCGCCCTCCGCCGTCGAAGTCGACCACCACGTCGATGAGGGGCGGCGAGGGCGAGTAGGCCAGCCGGTCGGCGGTGAAGGTGACCACCGTCCCCCGGGTGGCCGACAGCGGGAGCGGCTCCATCGCGTCCACGGCTCCGCAGCCCTTGCACACCCGTGCCGGCGGCAGGTGCGCGAACGCGCAGCGGCCGCAGCGCGACCCGGTGAACGCGAACTTCCACGCCTGCGACCGGGCCGACGGGGGCGCGGCGGGCAGGTCCGGCTCCGGCCGTCTCGGCGGTTCCCGCTCCAGCAGGCCACGCCAGGTCAGGTAGGTCGCGTACGGGACGTCGCGGCCGGCGGCGAGCTGGGCGGCCAGCGGGCGCGCCTGCCGCCCGTGCGTGATGCGGCCGGTGACGCGCAGCACCAGCGCGTCGCAGCCGTCCGCGGCGGCGAGCAGCAGCACGCTCTCGCCCGGCGCCGCCCGGTCCAGCACCTCCGCCAGGGCCAGCCCGGCGTCGGCCGCGCCGGCGTGTCCCGGCAGCCGCCCGGCGGGGACCCGCGCGGGGAAGAGCGCGCTCGCCCGCCTGGCCACCAGCGGGTTGGGCGAGGTGACCACGACGTGGTCGGGCTCGGTGACGCCGGCCTCCTTCAGCGCCCGCCGACCCGCCTCGGTCACCAGCGGCAGGTAGCTCTCCAGGCCGAAGCGGTCCTCCCACCGGCGGGAGGCCGCCTCACCGGGCAGCCGCCAGCGGTCGAGGAACTCGGCCGTGACCGACACGCGGGCGGCGATCTCGGCGATCGCCTCGTCCGGCCGGCCGAACAGGAACGCCGCGGCGCCGTCCGCCCCGCCCCGCTCGTCGGCCGAGCCCGGCAGGCCGGTCCGCACGTCGGCGAGCACGGCGAGCCCGCCGGCGGCGGCCGCGGCGAGCAGTGCGCCCGTGCCGGAGCGCGCCGACCCCGCCAGATCGACCGCCAGGCCGTCCCGGCCCAGCCCCAGGGCCGCGTGCAGGGCCGCGGCGTTGGTCTTGTCCAGGTACGCGGGCGAGGTCGTGGCGAAGAAGACGGCCCCGGGCGGGCCGGTCAGCACCCGCCTGGCGGCCTCGACGCCGAGCGTGGTGCTGTCCTCGTCGAAGGAGGCGGCCACCCGCGATCCTGACCCCGACCTGACCCCGAGGGCCGCGCCCAGGTCGGCGTGCCGCAGCCGGTGCCGCGGCAGGTGGCAGGCGTAGGCGACGATCCCGTGCCCGGTCATGACACTCCCTCGAACAGGGCGGCCATCCCCTGGCCGCCGCCGACGCACATGGTCTCCAGGCCGTAGCGGCCGCCCCGCCGGCGCAGCTCGTACAGCATCGTGGTGAGCATGCGCACCCCCGTCGCGGCGATCGGGTGCCCGAGCGAGATGCCCGACCCGTTGACGTTCAGCCGGTCGTCCAGCTCGGCGGGGTCATCGAACCCCCACCCCTTGAGCACCGCGAGCACCTGGCAGGCGAAGGCCTCGTTCAGCTCCACCAGGTCGAGGTCGTCGAACCCCACCCCGGTCCTGGCGAACAGCCGGCTGACGGCCGGCACCGGGCCGAGCCCCATGGTGGCCGGCTCGCAGCCGGCCGCCGCCCAGCCGACCAGGAATCCCAGCGGCTCCAGCCCGAGCTCGTCCAGCTTGTCCTCGGCCACGACCAGGCAGGCGGCGGCGGCGTCGTTCTGCTGGCTGGAGTTGCCGGCGGTCACGGTGCCGCCCGGCGTGAGCGTGCGCAGCCCGGCCAGCGTCTCGACGTCGGAGTCGGGGCGGATGCCCTCGTCGCGGGAGAAGGTCACCGGGTCGCCGCGCCGCACCGGCACCTGGACCGGGACGACCTCCTCGGCGAAGGCGCCCGCCTCCCAGGCGGCCGCCGCCCGGTGATGGCTGCGCACGGCGTAGGCGTCGGCCTGCTCGCGGCTGATGTCGTAGTCGCGGGCCAGGTTCTCGGCGGTCTCGATCATGCCGGAGATGCGGCCGAACCGCCATTCCGGCTGGGACCGCTCACGCCCCCGGTCGAGCCGGTCGTACAGCTGCACGCCGCCGGACCGGCTGCCCCAGCGGACCTGGGTGGAGTAGTGCTCGATGTTGCTCATGCTCTCCACGCCGCCGGCGATCACGACGTCGGCGGCGCCGGTCTGCACCATCATCGCGGCGGTCACCACCGCCTGCAGGCCGCCGCCGCAGCGCCGGTCGAGCTGGAAGCCGGGCACGGCGACCGGCAGGCCGGCGTGCAGGGCCGCCCAGCGGCCGATGGACGGCGTCTCGGAGTTGGCGTAGGACTGGGCCATCGCCACGTCCTCGATCCGCCCGGGGTCGATGCCCGAGCGTTCGACCACGGCCTTGATGACGGTGGCGGCCAGGTCCTCGACCGGTACCGGGCGCAGGGATCCGCCGAACGTTCCGACCGGGGTGCGGACCGGGGCGACGATCGCGGCTCTTCTCATAGGGGGCACTCCTTCTCGAGCGCGGGACGGTGGTCCGGGTGGGAGATGGCGAGCATGGCGGCCACGCGCTCGCCGAGCGGCAGGCCGCGCAGGTCGGCGACGCCGTGCTCGGTGACGATGAGCCCGGCGTCGCAGCGCGGCGTGCTCACCGGCCCGCTCAGCTTCGCCACGATCCGGCTCGCCGTCCCTCCCCCGGCCGCCTGCACGGTGGAGGTCAGCGCCACGATGGGCAGGCCGCCGCGGGACCGGGCGGCCCCGCGCAGGAAGTCGACCGCGCCGCCGACGGCGCCGACGTACGCGCCGCGCGCGACCTCGGCGTTGATCTGGCCGGTGAGGTCCACCTCGATCGCCGAGTTGATCGCCACGAAGCGGTCCTGCGCCGCCAGCACCTCGGGATCATGGGTGTACCGGGTGTCGCGCAGCTCGATCGCCGGGTTGCCGCCGGCGTAGCCGAACAGGCGGGCGGTGCCCATGAGCGCCCCGGTGACCGTGCGGCCCCGGTCGAGCGTCTTACGCGCGTTGGTGATCACCCCGGCCTCCATCAGGTCGGCCACGGCGTCGCCGATCAGGCCGGAGTGCACGCCGAGATGGCGGTGCCCGGCCAGCCGGGCGGCGATCGCCTCGGGCAGCGCGCCCAGCCCGAGCTGCAGCGTGGCGCCGTCCTCGATCAGTGCGGCGACGTGGCCGGCCACCCGCCGCTCGGCGGCGCCCGCCCGCTTCGCGGCGAGCTCGGCCGGCGGCCTGGAGGTGTGCACCACCAGGTCCAGCTCCGCCGCGGTGAGCGTGCGCGTCCCGTACGTCCAGGGCACCTGGTCGTTCACCTCGGCGATGACGACGCGGGCCCGGTCGATGGCGGCGGACAGGTACTCCTCGGCGAGGCCGAGGCTGTGCCGCCCGGCCCCGTCCGCGGGCGAGAGCTGGAGCAGGACGACGTCGACGGGCAGGGCGCCGCTCTCGATGAGGTACGGAAGCGTGGAGTAGTGGCCGGGCAGGACATCGAGGACGCCGGCCCGGTGCAGCGCCCGGTTGCCGCCGCTGCCGCAGTAGGACAGGAACGACACGTGGTCGGCGTGCTCCGGGCGCACCGTGCCCGACGCGGGCACCCCGACGAAGCAGCGCAGGCCGCCGATCGCCGCGCGCTGCTCCATGAGCCGTTCGGTGAGGGTGAGCGGCTCCGCGCACGCCTGCCCCCACAGGACCGTGTCACCGGGCCGGATATGGGCCGCGAGGTCCGGCCGCCCGGCCTGGTCCGGCGCCTCAGGCATCGCCGGCTCTGTCGCTCCAGCGTCCGGCCGACGGGTCCATCAGCTCCCGCAGCCGCTCGTCCGGCGCCCAGGCGATGCTCTCCAGCTCCAGCGCGTCGAGATGACGGACGTGGCCGCTCCGCAGATCCTCCAGCCGCAGCCGTGGCCCGTTGGCGTCCAGGTCGAGGCTGACCGCCACCTCCGCGAACTCGCTTGCGATGATCCACTGATTCACGCTGTGACCCCTCAGATGAGGAACGCCAGGGTGAAGAGCGCCTGCGCGCTGTCCACCAGGACGACCTTCTTGTAGGCGAGCCTGATGTCGTCGCCGGCGCGGCGCAGCCGGTAGGTGGCGCGCCCGGCCCACATGGTGGTGCCCCGCTCGCGCGACTCGACGATCAGGAAGTTGGCCCCGACGACGGTGTCGGTGCCCTCGACCGTGACGATCTCGACGTTGGAGATGAGCCGCCGCAGGTTGGACGGCGGCGACTGGGCGTAGCGCTTGCCCGTCTTCAACTGCTTGATCCGGGTGGCGATCCGGTGGCGGTTGTCGTAGATGACCGACATCTGCCGCTCGGGATCGGTGTCGTCACCCCCGGCGGGCACCCAGTAGAGCGCGTCGTCGGTCCACAGCGCCTCCCACCCGTCGTAGTCGTGCTCGTCGGCGAGCCGCGCCTCCCGGTAGAGGAACCGCTCGGCCTCACGGACGTCCAGGCCGATGTGCCCGGCCACGCCGCTCATCGCGCCTTCCCTTCCATCAGGCTCCGGTAGTGGGACCAGAAGCCGCGCATCCCGGTCTCGTCGTTGGCGGCGCCGATCCGGAAGCCGTTCTCGTCGATGCGCTCGCGGTGCGCGCCGCGCCGGATGTCGAGCCATTCGGGCACCCGCGCGGCCACGCCGCGCTGGTTGCGCTCGTACATCTCCGAGTCGTCGGCCAGCAGCATGCCCGCCGGTCCCACCGAGCCGATGCACTGCGACAGCAGCCGCCGGTTCATCTCCGGCGCGCCCTTGAGCTGGACGGCGGTGACGTTCTGCACGGTCTCGTCCACGGCCACCGGGTTGATCATGAAGACGCTGATCTCGGCGACGAACAGGTTGGGGAAGACCATGACGTGCGGAGCGCCCTCGATGAGGATCTCCTCGGCCTGTTCGCCGTGGAGCGCGCGCATCTTCGCGACGTAGTCGGGCACCCTGGCCTCGGACGTGCCGAACCAGTTCATCGGCTCCATCTTGCGGAACTCCGGGCGCAGGTCGTTCTCGCTGTGGCCGCCGCCGAGGTCGCGGGTGACCGCGGCCGACTTGTCGCTGTAGAGGGTCCCGATGTGGCTGCCGGTGACGCTGAACACCGAGCCGTGCACGAACTGCGGGTGGTAGCCGTCGGTCTCGTTCTCGACCAGCAGCTTCCAGTTGGCCTTGGCGCGGTGCTGGAGCCAGCCGGCGGTGAGCTCGATCTCCCCCTCCGGGGAGAGCCTCGCCAGCCGGTCGAGCTCGCCCGCCGCGGCGCCGAGGTGCTCCTTGAGGCTCGGGCCGTCGGCGGCGAAGCTGGCGAACACGAACCCCTGGTAGGTGTCCACCCGCGGCACCCGGCCGAGGTTCAGTGACAGCTTGCCCTTGCCGCCGTAGCCCTGGTTGTAGGGGTAGCCGAGCATCTCGCCGGTGTTGCGGTAGGTCCAGCCGTGGTACGGGCAGCGGAAGGTGCTGGAGTTGCCCCGCTGGTCCTCGCAGACCAGGTTGCCCCGGTGCGCGCACCGGTTGAGCAGCAGGCTCACCTCCCCGTCCTTGCTCCGGGTCATGATGACGTCCTGGGAGGCGACCTTCTTGCGGACGTAGTCGCCGGGCCGGGCGACCTCGCTCACGTGGCCGACGCACACCCAGGTGCGGTACCAGATCCTCTGGAGCTCCTCGGCGAAGATGTCCTGGTCGGTGTACAGCGAACCGTGCACCCTCTCGGGCTGGATCAGCTCCGAGTACTGGACGGTCACGACGTGCCTCCTTCGATGCGTTCCTTGGCCTGCTGGACAAGCCGGAATTTCTGGATCTTGCCGGTGGGGGTCGCCGGCAGTTCCGACGGCTCGGCGAAGAAGACGTGCTTGGGCACCTTGAACCGGGCCAGGTTCTCCTTGCAGAACGCGATGATCTCGCCGGCGTCGAGCGTCGCGCCCGGCTCGGGGACGACCCACACGCACCCGGTCTCGCCCCACCTGTCGTCGGGCACGCCGATGGCGTAGGCCTGGCTGACGCCCGGCAGCGCGGTGAGCAGGTCCTCGATCTCCTTGGGCATCACCAGCTCGCCGCCGCTCTTGTAGAGCTCCTTGCTGCGGCCGGTGATCTGGAGGTAGCCGTCCTCGCGGACGATGCCGAGGTCGCCGGAGAAGACCCAGCCGTCGCGGAGCGCGAGCGCGCTCTCCTCCGGCTTGTTCCAGAAGCCGAGCATGTGCGTCGGCCCGGTGGAGACCAGCTCGCCCTCGACGCCGGCCGGCAGGAACTCGCCGGTCAGCGGGTCGGCCGTCTTGTAGACGCAGAGGTCTCCGGGCATCCCGGCCACGCCGGCGAGCTTGGGCCGGCCCACGGTGTCCGAGGCCCGCTCCAGCGGGTCCTCCGGCAGGGACATGGTCATGGCGCCGCCGCACTCGGTCATGCCGTAGCCGGTGACCACCTCGGTGACGCCGAGCTCGGCCCGGACCTTCTCCCACAGCCACACCGGGGAGGGCGCGGCTCCGGACAGCACGGAGAAGAGCGAGGACAGGTCGCGCTTGAGCCGGTCGGGGTGCTCCAGGAGGGCCACCGTCATGGTGGGCACGCACAGGATCTCGGTGGCCCGATGGCGTTCGATGGCCTCGAAGTAGTCGGCCGGGCTGAAGGCGGTCCGCGGGATGATCGCCCCGCCCACCATCATGGCCGCCAGCAGGCCCTCGACGTAGCCGAACATGTGGTAGCAGGGCAGCGAGAACAGGATGCGGCGGCCGTCCTCGAACGCCCTGCTCAGCGCGGAGGCGTAGCCCGTGCGCTGCACCGCGTCGTGGGTCACCATGACGCCCTTGGGCGAGCCGGTGGTGCCGGAGGTGTAGAGGATGTCGCCGAGGTCGTCCGGGGCCCGCAGACCGGGCGCGGCGGCGCCGGGGTTGCGCCCGCCGAGCTCGCCGAGACCGTCCACGGTGAGGACGCCCTCACAGGTGCGGCCGTCGGTCGCCAGCAGCACGACGCTCCTCAGGTCGGGCAGCGCCTCGCTGCCGCCGCCGTCCCAGCCGGGGGCGACGCCGTCGAGCATCTCCAGGTAGTCGAGCCCGGCGAAGCCGGTCATGCTGATCAGCGCGTTGCACTGGGACTGGGCCAGGACGTACGCGAGCTCCTCCTGCCGGTACAGGTAGTTGAACGGGATCGCCACGGCGCCCGCCCGCGCGATGGCGAACTTCAGCGGGACGAACTCGAGGTAGTTGGCCATCAGCAGGCCGACCCGGTCACCGGGGCGGACCCCGAGCGCGACCAGGCCGTCGGCCAGCCGGGCGGCCCAGGCGGCGGTCTCGGCGTAGGTCAGGGTCCGATCGTCGGTCAGGACGAAGGGGCGCTCGCCGTACTCCGCCGCGCAGCGGTCGAGCCGGGCATCCAGGGTGAGCGGCGTCCACTCGGGGAACCGCTCGCTCAGCGACGCCCTGCGCTCGTCGACACTCGGAATCACGTGACCCTCCTAGAATTATTTAATCTTAATTAGATTAATTCGTCAAGGCGTGCGGATCCCCGCACGGACGCCGGTCAGCCGGCCGGCTTCAGCACGCCGTCCGCGATGGACGACCTGAGCGTGGGCTTGTGCGTCTTGCCGGTCGCGGTGAGCGGCAGGCCCTCGGTGAAGTACCAGTGCTGCGGCACCTTGTACGGCGACAGCCGCGCCCGGCAGTGGGCGGCCAGCTCCTCCTTGAGCTCCGCGCTCGCGGGCGCGCGCAGCACGACCGCCGCGCCGACCGTCTCCCCCCACCGGTCGTCCGGGACGCCCACGACCGCGGCGTCCACCACGGCCTCGTGCGCCATGAGGCACGACTCGATCTCGGCCGGGGCGATGTTCTCGCCGCCACGGATGATCAGGTCCTTGAGCCTGCCGGTGACGGTGACGACGCCCCGATCGTCCATGGTGCCGAGGTCGCCGGTGTGCACCCAGCCCTCGGCGTCGACGGCCAGCGCGGTCGCCTGGGGGTCGTCGAAGTACTCGATCATCTGCTGGTAGCCGCGGGCGCAGATCTCGCCCTCGACGCCCAGCGGCCGCACCTCTCCGGTGACCGGGTCCGCGATCTTGCAGTCGACCTGCGGTATGGGCCGCCCCACGGTGGTGACCAGGTCCTCGGGCGTGTCCGACTTGCGGGTCAGGGTGAGCACCGGGGCCAGCTCGGTCTGCCCGAACAGGTTGTGCACCGAGGCGCCGAACTCCCGCGCGACGGCGTCGATCACCGGGCCGGGGACGTTCGCCCCGCCGCCCACCACGGCGGTCAGCCGCGGCGTCGGCCCCGCTCCGGCGCGGGCGGCCTCCAGCACGGCGATCAGGATCGTCGGCACGTAGAACAGGACCGTGGCCCCCTCCCGCTCGATGAGGCGCAGCACCCCGGCGGGCTCGAACTTCTCGACCAGGAGCATGGTGCCGCCCAGCCACAGCGGCCCGAGCGTGGAGATCACGCACGCGGCGGTGTGGAACATGGGCAGCGGCGCGGCGCACACCGCCCCGGCGGGCACCTCGGCGGTCTCCACGGTCAGCTTCGCCACGTTGACCAGGGCCCGGTGCGACAGCAGGACGCCCTTGGGCCTGCCGGTCGTGCCCGAGGTGTACTGCAGCATGACCGCGGAGTCCGGGTCGATCTCCGGACCGGACCAGTCCCCCGGCTCGGCGGTCCAGCGCTCCCGGTCGGAGAGGCTGATCGTGTGCCGCAGCGCGGGGCAGCCGGGGGCGACCTCGGACGCGACCGCGGCCAGGTCGTAGTCGCGGCTGCGGTCGGCGTGCAGCAGCACCACGGCACGCGAGTGGTTCAGCGCGTAGCGGAGCTCGTCGGGGCGCAGCACCGGGTTCAGCGCCACCAGGACCACGCCGGCCAGCGCGGCGCCGTACTCGATGATCGGCCACTCCACGACGTTGGGCGCCCAGATCGCGACGTGCTCGCCCGGCTCGGCCAGCTTCGCCAGGCCGGCGGCCACCCGCCGCGCCTCGGCGTACAGCTGCGCGTAGCTGAGCCGGCGCTCCTCCCCCGTGCCGTGCGCGTGACCCACGAGGGCGAGGGTGCCGGCATGGGTACGGGCCCGCTCGGCGAGCAGGGAGCCGACGGTGTGATCGATCAGGGCCACGCTGGTGTCGCGCGGCCACAGGGACTCGCTGAGCGGCAGCGCCACCGTCGAGCCGGCATTGCGGTCAGTGGTCACAGGTCACACCCTCCTGGTACGAAGCTACCCACGCCGCAGGAGCACCGGCGACAAGGGCCGGCGGGCGAGGGTGACTCAGGTTACATAATTCGAATTAAAAAAATAAGGGGTCGTCTGCGGCCGTCGCCGTGGAGCGCCCCTGCGGCCGGGACGGTGCTACCTGCCGCGGAAGATCGGCGGGCGGCGTTCGTGGAAGGCGGCCACCCCCTCGGCGAAGTCGTCGGTGTCGAACAGGCGAACCTGGTTGTCGACCTCGCGCGCGAGCACCTCGTAGGGGTCGGACGGCCCCGCGACGAGCAGTTCCTTGATGGCGGCGAGAGCCAGCGGCGGCCCGGCGGCGAGCCGCTCGGCGTCCGCCAGCGCGGTCTCGAGCGCCGCACCGGGCTCGGCCAGGACGTCGGCCAGCCCCATCTCCACCGCTTCGGCTCCGCCGACCGCCCGGGGCAGCATGAGCAGCCGTCGCGCGGCGGCGAGCCCGGCACGGCGGCGCAGGGACCAGAAGACGCCGAGGTCACCGGCGAGCCCCACGCGCGTGAACGTCGGGTTGAACGTGGCGTCCGAGGCGGCGACCACCTGGTCGCAGGCCAGAGCCAGCGCCGCGCCGGCCCCGAAGGCGAAGCCCTCGACCGCCGCGAGCACGGGCTTGGGGCCGGACCAGATCGCGCGCACGATGCGCTGCGCGGCCTCCGCCCGCGGGCGGGTCCGCTCGGCGGGCTGGCGGCTCATGGTCGAGATGTCGCCGCCGGAGCAGAAGACGCCTCCCGCCCCGGTCAGCACGATCACCCGCACCCCGGCGTCGGCCATCGCCTCCTCGATCCGCTCGGCCAGCACGACCCGCAGTTCGAGGTCGATGGCGTTGCGCCGGCGGGGCCGGTTGAGTGTCAGCACCCGTACGGCACCGCGATCCGCGACGAGAACGCAGGCATCGCCGGCCTCCGCCTTCTGCGACATATTGCCTACCCAGGTTTTTGAATCTAATTTCAAATAATAGAGTAGCTGTGACCAGGACCGCGAGACAAGACCCCAGCAGTGAGGAGACGCCCATGACGATCGGCGAGCAGCCCGAGGACTGGACCGAGCCGGGCGCCCACCTGGTGAAGCCGGGAGTGCACCGCGTGCCGCTGCCGCTGCCCTCCAAGGACCTGCACGCGGTCAACGCCTACGTGATCGAGAGCCCCGAGGGGCCGGTGGTCATCGACTCCGGCTGGGCCATGCCGGAGACCGAGAAGTCGCTGGCCCACGCCCTCTCCACGCTCGGGCACCACCTGGCGGACGTCGCCTGCGTCCTGGTGACCCACGCCCACTGGGACCACTACTCCCAGGCCCTGGCGCTGCGCGGCGCGTTCGGCTCCCGGGTGCGGCTCGGGCGCGGCGAACGCCCCTGCGTCGAGGCGTTCGACCCCGCGAAGGGCCTCTACCCCCGCCAGATCGAGCTGCTGCGCGCCTGCGGCGCCCCCGCGCTCGCCGGCCGCGTCGCCACCCTGGAGCTCTCCTCCCACGAGCGGGACATGCCGTGGCAGTTCCCCGACAGCTGGCTGGACGACGGCGAGCGGGTCCGTCTCGGAGCGGTCGAGCTCGACGTGCTGGCCACGCCCGGGCACACCAGGGGGCACGTCGTGCTGCGCGACGCCGCGGCCGGCCTGCTCTTCGCCGGTGACCACGTGCTCCCGCACATCACCCCGTCCCTCGGGCTGGAGGTCGTCCCCTCGGCCAAGCCGCTGCGCAGCTACCTCGACTCCCTCCGGCTGCTCCAGGGGATGCCCGACGCGCTGCTGCTGCCCGCGCACGGGCCGGTCACCCCCAGCGTCCACACCCGGGTCGAGGAGCTGCTGGTCCATCACGAGGAGCGGCTGGAGGCCGCCGCCCGCGAGGTGAGGTCCGGGGCGCGGACGGCGTACGAGGTGGCGGCCGCGCTGCCGTGGACCCGCCGCGCGCGCAGGCTGGACGACCTCGACGTGATGGGGCAGATGCTGGCCGTGCTGGAGACCGACGCCCATCTGGACGTCCTCGCCGACCAGGGCGTGCTCGCCGCCGCCGACCAGGACGGCGTCCGGACCTACGCGCCGTCCTGAGGACCTGCGCGCCGTCCTGAGGACCTGCGCGCCGTCCTGACCGCGACCGCCGCGTGGCGGCCGGTCAGCCCGCCCTCACCGGGCGGGCGTCAGCGGCCGGTGAAGCGTGGGCTTCTGCGTTCGATGACGGCGGCCAGGCCCTCGCGCGCGTCCCGCGTCCCGGAGAGCTCGGCGACCGTGCGGGCCTCCTCGGGCAGCCTGGCCTCGACGTTCGCCCCGAGACCGTCCCAGATCAGGCGCTTGGCGGCCGCCAGGGCCTTGGGGGCGCCGCCGGCGAGCTCCCGGGCCAGCGCGAGCCCCTCGTCGGCCAGGGTGCCGGCGGGGACGACCCGGCTGATCAGGCCGATCTCCAGGGCCTCGGCGGCGGTGAGCACCGGGTTCGTCAGCACGATCTCCATCGCCTTGCGCAGGCCGACCAGCCGGCTGAGCGTGACGGAGACGCCGCCGTCGGGCGCCATGCCCACCCGGGTGGCTCCGGCCAGGAACTTCGCGGAGTCGGCGGCGATCACCAGGTCGGCCGCGCACACCAGGCCGAACCCGCCGCCGCCCGCGGCGAAGCCGTGCACGGCGGCGATCACCGGGGCCTGCAGGCGCATCAGCGCCGAGGTCGAGATCTGCAGCCACGAGGTGGCCTCGCGCAGGTAGTCGGGCAGGGCCTCGCCCTTGGCCGCGAAGGTCTTGACGTCGCCGCCGGCGCAGAAGTTCTTCCCCTCCCCGGTGAGCAGCACCGCGCGCACGTCCGGCTCGCCGTGGCAGCGCATGACCGCCGAGTAGAGCCCCTGCAGGAGCGGCACGTCCATCCCGTTGGAGGCCTCCGGGCGGTTGAGCCGCAGGCGGGCCACCCCGTCGTCGTCGAGGTCCAGCAGCACCGGGCCGGAGCCGATCAGTTCGCGTGTCACGTCAGGCTCCCTTGAAGGCGGCGATGCCCGCGGCCGCGGCCGCCTCGCCGAGATGGTCGAGCACGGTCTCCAGCTCCAGCGCGAGCCCTTCGGCCGGAGGCAGTTCCAGGCCGGCGTGCACCAGGTGCTTGACGCGCCGCGCGGCGTCACGGTCACGGCCGGCCAGCTTCGCGACGAACGCGGCCACCGCCTCGTCGAAGCCGTCGGCGGGCAGCGCGCGGTAGGCCAGCCCCCATGCGACGGCCTCGGCCGCGGTGAGTCGCTCGCCGGTGAGGATGTGGGCGAGGGCGCGCTGCCGCCCGACCAGCCGGGGCAGCCGCTGGGTGCTCCCCCCGCCGGGCACCTGCCCGAACCGGGCGTGGTTGTCGGCGATCTTGGCGTTCTCGTGCACCAGCACGATGTCGCAGGCCTGCATCAGTTCGAACCCGCCCGCCATCGCGTATCCCTCGACCACGGCCACGACCGGCACCGGGAGCCCGGGGATGGCGGCGCAGGCCCGGCCGAAGTGCTCGAACAGCGGCCGCATCGCCTCCCGGCCCCCGGCGCGCAGCCGTTCGAGCTCGTGGAAGTCCCCGCCGACGGAGAAGTTGCCTCCGGCCCCGCGCACCACGATGACGCCGGCCTGCCCGGCGAGCCGGACCAGCGCCTCCTCCAGCTCGCGGCCGAGCTCGACGGTGATGGCGTTCATCGCCTCAGGGCGGTTGAGCACCACGTGCCCCACCGCACCGTCCACCCGGGTCAGCACCACCCCGCTCACATGAGCCTCCCGCCGCCGACCTCGAGCACCGCGCCGGTCATGTAGCTCGCCAGGTCCGAGGCGAGGAACAGGACCGCGCCCGCGACCTCGCGCGGCTCGCCGGCCCGCTTCATCGGGATGTCGGCCTCACGGGCGGCGAAGACGTCGGGCGGCATCGCCTCGGTCATGGCGGTACGGATCAGCCCAGGCTGGACGGCGTTGACCCGGACGCCGCGATGGGCCAGCTCCTTGGCCGCGGCCTTGGTCAGGCCGACGATGCCGGCCTTGGCCGCGCTGTAGTTGGTCTGCCCGGGGTTGCCGGACTTGCCGGACAGGGAGGAGATGTTGATGATCGAGCCGGTCCCGGCCTCGCGCATCACCGCGGAGGCCGCGCGCACGCCCAGCCAGGTGCCGCGCAGATGGACGCCGATCACCGCGTCGAAGTCCTGCGTGGTCATCTTCCTCAGGGAGGCGTCCCTGGTGATGCCCGCGTTGTTGACCATGACGTGCAGCGCTCCGAAGCGCTCCACCGTCTCGGTGACCAGGGCGTCGACCTGGGCCTCGTCGGTGACGTCGCAGGCACGCGACCACACCGACTCCTCGTCGCCGAGCCCGGCCGCCGCGGCGGCCGCCTCCTCGGCGTCCCGGTCGGCCAGGACCACCCGGGCGCCGTGCTCGCGCAGCAGGCGGGCGATCTCCAGCCCGATCCCCCGCGCGGCCCCCGTCACGATCGCGGTGCGCCCCGCGACCAGTCCCGTGCCGGTCATGCGAAGTACCTCACGACCGACTCGGCCACGCACACCGGCTTCTGCCCGCCCTCGGCCTCGATGGTCGTGGACAGCACCGCCTGGACCGCGCCGTCCATCGGGGTGACCTCCACGAGCCGGGAGGTGGCCCGGAGCTTGGCGCCCACCCGGGCGGGCGCGGGGAAGCGCACCTTGTTGAGCCCGTAGTTGACCGCCATCCGGACCCCGTCGACCCGGTAGATCTGCTGGAAGAAGACCGGGAGCAGCGACAGCGTGAGGAAGCCGTGCGCGATCGTGCCCCCGAAGGGGCCGTCCTTGGCCCGCTCCACGTCGACGTGGATCCACTGGTGGTCGCCGGTCGCGTCGGCGAACCCGTCGACGCGCTCCTGCTCGACCGTGAGCCAGTCACTGGTGCCCAGTGTCTCGCCGCGCGCCTCGACGAGTTCGTCCAGGGTGGTGAAGATCCTCAAGTTTTCCTCCTGGTGGGTGCTGCACCTCGCGTACCGTGTTCTAATCTAGATTAAATAAGAAACTGACGACAACCGGTCCGATCCCGGTACGAAGGAGAGCAGCTGCATGGATCTTGGTCTCGCGGGCGCCCGAGTCCTGGTGACCGGGGGCGCCTCCAACATCGGCCGGGGGATCGTGCACGGGTTCGCCGCGGAAGGCGCCCGGGTCGCCATCTGTGACCTCGACGGCGAGCAGGCCGCCCGGGTCCGCGGCGAGGCGCTGGAGCGCGGCGCCGCCGCCGCCGAGGTGGTCCAGGCCGACCTGGCCGGAGAGGGAGCCGCCGCCCGCGCCGTCGGCCGCGTCCTGGAGCTCTGGGGCGGCATCGACGCGCTGGTGAGCAACGCGGGCATCAGCATCCCGGGGTTCATCGCCGAGCACACCGACCGGACGCAGTGGCAGCGCACCTTCGAGGTCAACCTGTTCGCCGCGATCGAAGGCACCCAGGCCGCGCTCGCGCCCATGCGCGAGGCCGGCGCCGGAGCCCTCGTCTACATCGCCAGCGACGCGGCGTTCGGCGAGATCCGCCAGGGGGTCTACGGAGCCTCCAAGGCCGGGATCGTGGCCCTGGCCAGGACCACCGCCAAGGAGCACGGCCGGCACGGCGTCCGCGCCAACGTCGTGTGCCCCGGCCTGGTCATCCCGCAGGGGCCGGAGGCCGTGGGCGCCACCAGCCTGTGGGCGGGCGGCCAGGACGCGATCTTCAACGAGCGGCAGGTCGACCACATGCTCAAGGCCACGCCGCTGCGCCGGCTGACCACCGCCGAGGACATCGCCGGCGCCGTGCTCTGGCTCGCCTCCCCCGCCGCCGCCCGCCAGGTGACCGGCCAGGTGATCTCGGTCAGCGGCGGCTACGCGATGCCCTGAGCATCGCCCCTGCCGCCCGATCCCCTCAATCTCCCCAATCATCCCGTACATGGAGGAAGACATGCCCGAGGCCTACATCGTCGATGCCGTCAGGACCGCCACCGGCCGGCGCGGCGGCGGATTCGCCGGCGTCCACCCCGCCGATCTCGGTGCCGCGCCGATCCGGGCGCTCGTCGAGCGCAACGACGTCGACCCCGAGGCGATCGAGGACGTCGTGTACGGCTGCATCGACGCCATCGGCTCGCAGGCCGGCGACATCGCCCGCACCGCGGCGCTCGTCGCCGGGCTGCCCGAGTCCGTCCCCGGCGTCACCATCGACCGGCAGTGCGGCTCGTCGCAGCAGGCGGTCCACTTCGCCGCCCAGGCCGTGATGAGCGGGACCACCGACCTGGTCATCGCCGGCGGCGTGCAGAAGATGAGCCAGTTCCCCATCCTGTCGTCGTTCGCCGCGGGCGAGCCGTACGGGGCGGTCGACCCGTGGACCGGCAGCAAGGGCTGGCAGGCGCGCTACGGCGACCAGGAGATCTCCCAGTTCCGCAGCGCCGAGACGATCGCCGAGGAGTGGGGCTTCTCCCGCGAGGACATGGAGCGCTTCGCCCTGGAAAGCCACCGGCGCGCCCTCACGGCACGCGAGGAGGGCCGCTTCGCCCGGGAGATCCTCGTCTGCGAAGGGGTGGAGCACGACGAGGGACCCCGCGCCGACACGACGCTGGAGAAGATGGCGGGGCTGAAGCCGCTGGCCCCCGGCGGACGGCTGACCGCGGCGGTCTCCAGCCAGATCTCCGACGCCTCCGCCGCGATGCTGATCGCCTCCGAGCGGGCCGTCAAGGAGCACGGCCTGGTGCCGAGGGCCCGGATCCACCACCTGTCGGTGCGCGGCGCCAGCCCGGTCAACCTCCTCGTCGCGCCGCTGCCGGCGACCGAGCACGCCCTGCGCAAGGCCGGCCTCACCATCGGCGACATCGACCTCGCCGAGGTCAACGAGGCGTTCGCCAGCGTGGTGCTGGCCTGGCAGAAGCACATCGGCGCCGACCCCGCCCGCGTGAACGTCAACGGCGGCGCGATCGCGCTCGGCCACCCCCTCGGCGCCTCCGGCGCCCGCATCATGACCACGCTGCTGCACGAGCTGGAGCGCACCGGCGGCCGGTACGGCCTGCAGACGATGTGCGAGGGCGGCGGCCAGGCCAACGTGACCATCATCGAGCGGCTGGGCTGAGCATGAGGCGAGAGCTCTACACCGAGGACCACGAGGAGTACCGGCAGACGGTTCGGGAGTTCCTGGCCCGCGAGGTGGTCCCCCACTACCGGCGCTGGGAGGAGGAGCGCCGCATGGACCGCGGCGTCCTGGCCGCGGCCCGCAGGCAGGGCATCGCCGGGCTCGAGGTCCCCGAGGAGTACGGCGGCGCCGGCGTGCAGGACTACCGCTACCGCATGGTGGTGTGCGAGGAGGTGGCCCGCGTCCACGCGACGACCTTCACGGTCACCCTGGGACTCCAGGACGACCTGGTCCTGAACTACCTGCTGGACCTCACCACCGAGGAGCAGAAGCGGCGCTGGCTGCCGGGGTTCGCGGGCGGCGACGTGATCGGCGCGCTGGCGATGACCGAGCCGGGCACCGGCAGCGACCTTCAGGGCATGCGGACGGCCGCCCGGCGCGACGGCGACTCCTGGCTGCTCACCGGGCAGAAGACGTTCATCAGCAGCGGGATCACCGCGGACCTGGTGATCGTGGCGGCCCGGACCGACCCGGAGGCGGGCTCGCGCGGGTACAGCCTGTTCGTCGTCGAGGACGGGATGCCCGGCTTCACCCGTGGCCGGCAGCTCGACAAGCTCGGGCTCCACGGCCAGGACACCGCGGAGCTGTTCTTCGAGGACGTCCGGCTGCCGCCTGAGAACCTGCTGGGCGCCGAGGGCCAGGGGCTGCGCTACCTGATGAGCCATCTGGCCCGCGAGCGGCTGGGGATCATCGCGCAGTCCATGACGGGCGCCCGTGCCGTCTACGAGCTGACCCGGGACTACTGTTTCCAGCGGGAGGCGTTCGGCAGGCGGATCGGCGACTTCCAGGCCACCCGCTTCGCCCTGGCGGAGATGGAGACCGAGCTGGACATCGCCCAGGCCTACACCGACCGGTGCGTGCTCGCCCACAACGCCGGCGAGCTGACGCCCGTGGACGCGGCCAAGGGCAAGTGGTGGATCAGCGAGCTGCAGAAGCGCGTGGTCGACCAGTGCCTGCAACTGCACGGCGGCTACGGCTACATGCTGGAGTACCCCGTCGCCCGGGCCTTCGCCGACACCAGGATCCAGACCATCTACGGCGGCACCACCGAGATCATGAAAGAGATCATCGGCCGGGACCTCGCCGCGCGATCCTGAGCTTCGCCCCCACCACACTTTCTCATCCAGATTCACAAGGCGGCCTCGGAGCCGCGCAGCGGCAGTACGAGAGGAGCCGAGATGACAGCACTGTCCGAAGAGGAGAAGGCGGTCGTGGAGACCGTGCGGGACTTCGTCGACCGCGAGGTCAGACCGGTGGCCCGCGAGCTGGAACACGCCGACGAGTACCCGGAGAAGCTCATCGAGCAGATGAAGCGGCTCGGCATCTTCGGGCTCGCCGTCCCCGAGCCCTACGGGGACGTTCTCGTCTCCACCGCGTGCTACGTGATGGTCACCGAGGAGCTGGCCCGCGGCTGGATGAGCCTGGCCGGCGCCATGGGCGGGCACACCGTGGTCGCCAAGCTCATCTCGGCCTTCGGCACCGAGGAGCAGAAGCAGCGCTACCTGCCGCGCATGGCCACCGGCGAGGTCCGCGCCACCATGGCGCTCACCGAGCCGGGCGGCGGCTCCGACCTGCAGGCCATGACCACCACGGCCCGGAGTTCCGGCGACGGTTACGTGATCAACGGCGCCAAGACGTGGATCACCAACTCCCGCCGCTCCCAGCTCATCGCCCTGCTCTGCAAGACCGACCCGGCCGCGCGGCCCACGCACAGCGGCATGAGCATCCTGCTCGTCGAGCACGGGCCCGGCCTGACCGTCTCCAAGGACCTGCCCAAGCTCGGTTACAAGGGCGTGGAGAGCTGCGAGCTCTCCTTCGACGACTACCACGCCCCCGCCTCCGCGGTGCTGGGCGGCGTCGAGGGCCGCGGCTTCGGCCAGATGATGAAGGGGCTGGAGACCGGCCGCATCCAGGTCGCCGCCCGCGCCCTCGGCGTCGGCCGGGCCGCGTTCGAGGACTCGCTGCGCTACGCGCAGGAGCGTGAGAGCTTCGGCAAGCCGATCTGGAAGCACCAGTCGATCGGCAACTACCTCGCCGACATGGCCACCAAGCTCACCGCCGCCCGCCAGCTCACCCTGCACGCCGCCGAACGACTCGACCTCGGGCAGCGCTGCGACATGGAGGCCGGCATGGCCAAGCTCTTCGCCTCCGAGACGGCCATGGAGATCGCGCTCAACTCCGTCCGCATCCACGGCGGCTACGGCTACTCCACCGAGTTCGACGTCGAGCGCTACTTCCGCGACGCCCCGCTCATGATCGTCGGTGAGGGCACCAACGAGATCCAGCGCAACGTCATCGCCTCCCAGCTCGTCCGCCGAGGGGGCCTGGACCTTTGACGCCGGGACACCCCTCAGCGCGCAGGGCCCGCAGGCAGAAGGCCGGGGACGGGGCGGCCCCGGCCGACGACGCCCCCTCCAAGTCCAGCCGCACCCGCGAGCGGATCCTCGACGCGGCCGCGCACGTGCTCAGCCGCAAGGGCTACGCGGGCACCCGCCTCGGCGACATCGCCGACCAGGCCCAGCTGCAGGCACCGGCCATCTACTACTACTTCGGCTCCCGTGACGAACTCATCGAGGAAGTCATGTGGACCGGAGCCCAGCGCGTCCGCGAACACGTCACCAAGGTCCTCGACGAACTCCCCGACGACACCACCCCCGTGGACCGCATCTGCGCCGCCGTCGAGGCCCACCTGCACCTCGAACTCGAACTGTCCGACTTCGCCACGGCCCTGATCCGCAACTCCGGACAGATGCCCGAACACCTGCGCACCCGGCAGCTCGCCGAGGAAGCCGCCTACGGCAAGCTGTGGCGCAACCTCTTCCAGGACCTCCACGAGGACGGCCGGCTGCGGCCCGACCTCGACGCCCGCACCGCGCAGCTGCTCGTCATCGGCGCGCTCAACTGGGCGGCCGAGTGGTGGAACCCCAGACGCGACACCTACGAGACGGTCCTCCGCACCGCCCAGTCCCTGGTCCGGCACGGCCTCAGCAGCCGATCACAACTGGCCGACGAGGCCGGGGACACCGCGCGCGGAACGACCCGTCGCACGTCCTGACCCGCCGGGGTTCCTCACCCTTCTTCCGTCCGTACGACCGATCCGACTGGAGTGTTGACGATGAGCGGTCCTCTGTCCGGCGTCAAAGTGCTGGAACTCGGCGGCATCGGGCCCGGCCCGTTCGCCGGGATGATGCTGGCCGACCTGGGCGCCGACGTGGTGCGCGTCGACCGGCCAGGAGGCGGCGCCTTCTTCCCCGGCATGGAGCACCTGGACCTGCTGAACCGCGGCAAGAGATCGGTGGTCCTCGATCTCAAACGGCCCGAGGCGGTGGCGGCCGTGCTGTCGATGGCGGCCGTGGCCGACGTGCTCATCGAGGGCTACCGTCCCGGTGTCGCCGAGCGGCTGGGGCTGGGCCCCGAAGCCTGCCACGCGCGCAACCCCCGCCTGGTGTACGGCCGGATGACCGGCTGGGGGCAGGACGGCCCGATGGCGCAGCAGGCGGGCCACGACATCGGCTACATCGCGCTGACCGGGGCCCTGCACGCCATCGGCGCGGCGGGAGGGCCGCCGCAGATCCCGGTCAACCTGCTCGGCGACTTCGGCGGGGGCGGCAACTACCTGGTCATCGGCGTGCTGGCGGCGCTGCGCGAGGCGGACCGCTCCGGGCAGGGGCAGGTCGTCGACGCCGCGATCGTGGACGGCACCGCGCACCTTCTGGCCGGCACCCACATGATGCTCGCCACCGGCACGTGGGCGGACGAGCGCGGCGTCAACCTGCTGGACGGCGGTGCGCCCTTCTACGCGGTGTACGAGACCGCCGACGGCCGGCACATGGCCGTCGGCGCGCTGGAGCCCAAGTTCTACGCGGAACTGCTGGCCGTGCTGGAGCTCGACGAGGACCCGGCGCGCCAGCACGACAAGGCGCACTGGCCCGCTCTGCGCGACAAGCTCGCGGCCGCCTTCGCGAGCAGGAGCCAGGCGGAGTGGTCGGCGGTCTTCGCCGGGTCCGACGCCTGCGTGGCGCCGGTGGTCAGCCTGCGCGAGGCCGCCGACCATCCGCACATCAAGGCGCGTGGATCCATCGTGGAGCACGAGGGACTGCTGCAGCCCGCCCCGGCGCCCCGCTTCTCCCGGACGCCCACCGCGCTGGGCACGCCGCCGCCGGCGCCGGGCCGGCACACGCTCGAAGTCCTGGAGGAGTGGGGCGTCGCCGACGCCGCAGCCGGCTGAGGGCCGGTCAGCCCATCGAGATGAGGATGGGCGCGACGTATCGCCCACGGTCGCCCGGGTGGCGGCGGGCTCCGTGGACCATCGTCGGCAGGGCCGCGGGTCCCTCCGCGGGCCCCAGCCCGGTGAGCCACGGGCGCAGCCCCGGATAGGCGTCCAGCAGGTCGATCCGCACGTCGCGGTCGGAGCCGTGGGCGGCGGCCAGGATCAGCTCGCGGGCCGCTTCCTCCGAGGGTGAGACGACGGGGCCGATGACGCGGTGCGGGCCGGCGTTCCAGGCCACGGCGAAGCCGCCGTCGGTGACGACCGTACGCTCGGCCGTGGCCAGCAGCGCGGTCAGCGCCCTGCTCCGGTCGGCGCCGGTGACCTCGGCGTCCAGGTCGAGGAGCGCGGCGTGGTCCTCCGGTGTCGCCACGCGGACTCCGGGCGAGCACGCCGCCCCCTCCATCGGGCCCATGGTGATCGTCAGGCTGCCCGTGGGCCGGAAACCCAGCCGCTCGTAGACGGGGCGCCCGAACCGGGTCGCGGTCAGCTCCACGACGCGGTCACCGGCGACGTGCAGGGCGTGCTCCATCAGCCGCGTACCGAGCCCTTGCCTGCCGTACCTGCCGGCGACCAGCATCATGCCGACGCCGGCCAGCGAGTCACCGTAGCGGGTCACCACCACGCACCCCGCCAGGCCGTCGCCGTCGGCCGCGTCGACGGCGTAGACCTCGCCTGCCTCGAACATCAGCCGCCATTTGGCCTCGTCGGTGGACCACCCGCGATCGCTTTCCAGCCGCTGGCACAGGGGCAGTTCCGCCGGATCGAGAAGTCGAATGTCAGTCACGCGCAAGAACCTACTCCGCCGGCCGCTCCGGCCCAGCCCCGGCCGCCCTGGCTGGATCCGCCGGCACAGCCGGGGCCGGTCAGGACCTTGCCGCCGTCCGCCGCGGCGGGCGGGCAGGGACGGAGGCTCCGTCACGGTAAAGTTCTGGCGGACCTTCTACAGGGGTGGACGGCACGTGTGAGCAAGGCTGATGAGCTGATCGGCGCGGCGTTGGAGGCGCTTGCGCGTGCGGATGAGGCGGCCTTCGACTCCGCCGCCGCCTTCCTGGCCGACCGGGACGACGCCGATCGGGTGCTGGTGGAGGTCGTGACCCGTACGGTGTCGGGGTTGTGGCGGAACGGCTGGCAGCCCGCCGACGTGGTCAGGATCGCGGCCAGGCGGCTGAGCGACTGGCACGGGCGGGCGGCGGCCGACCTCATCGCCTGGGAGCTGCGCGGCTACGCGCCGGCCACGGTGGATGAGCGCTGGCGCGGCCAGCTCGCCGGCCTGCAGGCCGCGGTGTGGTGGACGGGCGGCTACCTGGCGGCGCGGCAGGCGCGCGACGGGGCCGGCCGGTTGGTGACCGTCTCCGGTGTGCTGGAACTGCTGGGGTTGCTGACCGGGCTGCCCCGGCTGGAGTCGTTGGGCCCGCCGCCGGGGGCCGCTCGCCGTACGGTCCTGGCACGCTCGCACACGGTCAGCGAGAAGACGTTGGCGCGGGTGCGGGCGCTGCTGGCCAAGGCGGAGTCGACGACGTACGAGGCGGAGGCGCGGACGTTCACGTCGGCGGCGCAGAGCCTGATGGCGAAGTACAGCATCGACGCGGCGATGCTCGACGCGCAGCCAGGCGGGGGTGAGGCCCCGGGAGGCATCCGGGTCGGCATCGACGCGCCGTACGAGCAGCCCAAGGCCGTGCTGCTCAACCTCGTCGCCGAGGCCAACAGGTGCCGGGTGATCTGGTCCGAGGAGCTGGGGTTCGCCACCGTGCTGGGGTTCGCGGCGGACCTGTCGTGGGTGGAGATGCTGTTCACCTCGCTGCTGGTGCAGGCGCAGACCGCGCTGGTGAACACGGGCACCAGGAAGCACGGCACCGGCCGGTCGAAGAACAGGACGTTCCGCCAGTCGTTCCTGTCGGCGTTCGCCTCCAGGATCGGGGAGCGGCTCGCCGAGGCCACGGCGGCCGCGGTCGCGCAGGAGAGCGCCGGCAGGGGCGCCGACCTGGTGCCGGTGCTGGCGGCCCGCGAACAGCAGGTGGAGCAGGCGGTCGAGCGCATGTTCCCGAACCTGGTCTCGCACGCGGTCCGCACGTCCTGGGACCGGGAGGGCTGGGCGGCCGGCCGTACCGCCGCCGATCAGGCGAGCCTCGGGACACGTGACCGATAGCGCTTGTTCCCCGGACCTGACTGGTGATTTCCCCGATGCACGGGGGGCGGCCCCCGTCGGAGACTGGCGTCTGTTCCCCGCCGCCGTCCTCCGAGGAGGAGATCCAGCATGTTCGAGCGACTTCGCCACGGCCTGTCGCGGGCCGTGGCCATCTGGGGGGCGGCGGTCCTCCTGCTGCCCACCGCCCCCGCGCGGGCGGATGCGGCGGCGGTCAGCGTCGCCGAGATCCCGGCCGGCGCGGGCCAGGGCAGGATCATCGGGGCCACCGTGACCGACCTCGCCGCCCGCGGGTACGAGGAGCGCGAGTTCCTGATGAGCGGCAGCGCCGACACCTTCCAGAAGACCGGCACCTGGTACTCCAACGGCCAGTGGGGTGCCCGCCGCAGCGGCACCGTCCAGGCGTACACCACCCGGCTGCTCGTCGAGCGGCCGGCCGACCCCGCCCGGTTCAACGGCACCGTCATCATGGAATGGCTGAACGTCAGCTTCGGGGTGGACATCGGCGTGGAGTGGTCGCAGTCGCACGAGTTGTACACCCGCGCCGGGTACGCCTACGTCGGCGTCACCACGCAGAAGGTCGGCGCCGACAAGCTCAGGAGCCTCGACCCCGCCCGCTACGGGCAGGTCTCGCTGGCCTCGGACGCGTTGTCGTACTCGATCTTCGCGCAGGCCGCCGAGGCGGTGCGGGCGCACGCGCCGGCGCTGCTGGGGACGGGCGCGCCCGCGAAGGTCCTGGCCGCGGGCCACTCGCAGTCCGCCGGACGCCTGGCCACCTTCGCGAACGCGATCCAGCCGATCATCCCCGCCTATGACGGGTTCCTCATCCACGGACGGGGCGCCGGCGCCGCGCCCATCGGGGACGGGGTCATCGCCCTGCCCCTCACCGCCAGGATCCGCACCGACACCGCCGTCCCCGTCTTCCAGGTCGAGTCCGAGACCGACGTCAGGACGTTCGCCGACGCCCGCCAGTCCGACGGCGCCCGCATCCGGACGTGGGAGGTCGCCGGCACCGCGCACGCCGACGCGTACGGACTGGCCCAGTACAACGCCCAGAACGCGCGCGACCGCGCCATCAACGACGGGCGTCCCATCTCCTGCGACCGGCCGGTCAACGCCATGACCTGGCGGTACGCGTCCAACGCCGCCTACCACCACCTCGACCGGTGGGTGCGCGGGCTGGGCGCGCCACCCTCGGGGCCGCAGATCAGCCTGCTGCTCGGCACCATCCGGCGCGACGGTGACGGCAACGCGCTCGGCGGCGTGCGGCTGCCCGACCTGGACGCGCCGCTGGCCGCCTACGGGCCGACCAACAGCGGCGGCGAGATCACGGGCGCGTGCCTGCTGCTCGGCTCCACCACCCCGTTCAGCAGTGCCCGGTTGCTCCAGCTCTATCCCACCCGGCAGGACTACGTCACCGCCTTCACCCGGGCCGCCGACCGGTCCCTCGCCGCCGGCCACCTCCTGCCCGCCGACCACGCCGAGGCCGTCGCGCGGGCCCACGCCACCCCGATCCCCTGACGGCTCTGAGCTTTCCCGGGGCGGACCCACGGCTTCTGCTGCCCCCACTGCCGCGGCCCCTGCACCAAGGGGCCGCGGCAGGCGTTCTGGCCGCCCCCGCCTCGCCGCTTCAGGAGGACGGGGCCAGGCGGCTCGGGGCCGGGTTGCCGACCTGCTGGAAGATCACGGATGAGCGGAAGCCGGTGACCTCGCGGCGTTTGCTCAGCCGGTCGAGGAGGAAGGCGTGCAGGGCGTCGAGGTCGGGCACGCCGACGTGCAGCAGGAAGTCGTCGCCGCCGGACAGGACGAAGACGCTGAGCACCTCCGGCATCTTCGCGGCTGACGCCTTGAACGCGTCGATGACGTCCCGGCTCAACGGCCGGACCTGCACGGCGACCATCGCCTGCACGCCGCGGTTCAGCACGGCGGGGTCGATCTCGGCGTGTTGACGCGCTCTCCGGCCTGAAGGTCGGCGATTCAGCCCGTGCCGCACGTGCGGCACCTCTGTGGCTTCCTGTTTCGCTGGGTCCGGCCCTCCGCTAGGCGGCGGGTCTTACAGTCCCTCCGCAGGCGTTTAGCCTCTCCGCCCGTCCGGCGGCGAGGATGTTGATCGCGGCGTTGACGTCCCGGTCGTGGACCGCGCCGCACGGGCACGTCCACGACCGGACGCTCAGCGGCATCGTGCCCGCCACGGCGCCGCACGCCGAGCACAGCTTGCTGGAGGGGAAGAACCGGCCGGCCTTGGCGAAGGTGCGGCCGTACCGTCCGGCTTTGTACTCCAGCATGGCCACGAACTGCGACCAGCCCGCATCGTGCACGCTCTTGGCCAGCCTCGTGCGGGCCAGGCCCTTCACACACAGGTCCTCCACATACACCGCTTGATTGTCGCGGATGATCTGCGTGGAGAGCTTGTGCGCGAAGTCCCGGCGCGCGTCGGCCACCCTGGCGTGAGCACGGGCGACCCGGGCCGCGGCCTTCTTCTGGTTCGCCGACCCCTTGGCCTTGCGGGACAGGGCCCGCTGAGCCTTCTTCAACCGTCGTCCGGCGCGGCGCAGAAACCTCGGGTTGTCGATCTTCCGGCCGTCTGAGAGCACCGCGAAGTGGGTGAGCCCCAGGTCGATACCGACCTCGTCCGGCGTCTGCGGCAACGGATCTGCGCCGGTCTCGACCACGAACGAGGCGAAGTACCGCCCCGCCGCGTCCTTGATGACCGTCACGCTGGAGGGCTCGGCGGGCAGATCACGAGACCATCGCACCGGCACGTCGCCGATCTTCGGCAGGCGCAGCTTCCCGCCCGCCGTGACCGTGAAGCGGGCGTTCCTGGTGAACCGGATCGCCTGCCGGTTGTCCCTCTTGGACCGGAACCGGGGCGCGGCCACCTTCGGCCCCTTGCGCTTGCCGGAGATCGAGGCGAAGAAGTTGCGGTACGCGGTGTTCAGGTCGGCCAACGCCTGCTGAAGGACGACCGCCGACACCTCGCCCAGCCAGGACCGTTCCGGCGTCTGCTTCGCCTGCGTGATCACCAGTTTGGACAGGTCCCCGTCCGAGACGTACGGCAACCCCTGCTCCCGGGCCTCCTGCCGTAAGCGCAGCCCGTCGTTGAACACCGTCCGCGCGCACCCGAACGCCCGCGCCAGCGCCTGGCGCTGACCGGCGGTCGGGTAGAGGCGGAAGTTGTACCGAAGCCGCACACCATGATCATACCATTGGCCTATGGGTGAACATGGCGATATCAGAACAGGCAGACACTGCGTTTTCGTCCTGCACGCACACTTGGTTTTCGTGACAAAGTTCCGGCATCGGGTGTTCACCGGGACGCACCTGGAGCGCATGGAACAGATCATGCGGGAGGTGTGCGCGGACTTCGAGTGCGAGCCGGCCGAGTTCAACGGCGAGAGCAACCACGCCCACCCGCTGGTGAACTTCCCGCCGAAGGTCGCGCTGTCTCGCCTGGTCAACTCCCTGAAAGGGGTGTCCTCCAGGCGGCTGCGCACCGAGTTCCCCGAACTGGCCCGCCACTACTACCGGGCGAACAAGCTGTGGTCGGGCTCCTACTTCGCAGGAAGCGTGGGCGGCGCCGCGATCAGTGTCCTGCGGCAGTACATCGAGCAACAGAACCGCCCCGTCCGAGCCGGGTAGACGCCGGATCACCCGGGGGCGATCCGGCTTTCCCCGCCCCGCTACGCGGGAGAGTCCGCTTCACCCCCGGCCTGAAGGCCGGAGCACTGCGGACGACCCAGGGTAGCCCTTGATCACACCGCGGCGGGCGAGTGACCGCACCCGTTCCAGGCAGGTCGAGGGGGCGATGCCGAGCTGCCGGGCGAGTTCCCGGTTGGAGAGCCGGGCATCTGACTGCAGCCAGCGGCCGATGCGCCCGGCCACCCGGTCGCCGTCGTAGGCACGTACTCGACGTTGTCGGCCTCGATCTCGATGACCGGGAAGCCGGCCGCCTCCAGCGCCCGCGAGGTGGACAGCTTCCTGCGCGGTGACGGATACGTCATCCCGGTCACCTGGTTCAGCGATCCCGTGACCAGAGACGGCGAGGTGGCCGGTATGACGGTGCTGTTCACCGGCGACGCGAGCGACCGGGACGCGGCGGACGGCCTCGCGGCGCATGTGACCGCCCTGGAAGATCTCACCGACCGGCTTCATCCATACGCATCCCGGCGGGTCATCAGCCGTCGTGATGGCCGTTTGCGGCATCGGTTGTTTCCGGACGGCCCGCCGTGGCGTTGACTCGGCAGGGCAAGGCAGGAAGGTGAGGCACAGCGGCGCCTTCCTGCGGGACGCCACCTCGGGGAGAGCAGCCACGATGCCAGACGTACGCCGGAGCGAAGACGTCGTCACGTGAGGACAGCGCTGCTGGGACCGATCGCCTGGCGCACGCCTCCACGCCATTACGGCCCGTGGGAACAGGTGACGAGCCTGCTCGCCGAGGGGCTCTTCGCGGCATCGTCCAGGACGAGCGGTACTTCGAAGAAGAGATCGCGCCGAAGGTCGACGGCGAGCGGGTCAGCTTCCTCGGCCCGGTCGGGCCGGAGCGGCGTGGCCGGGTCCTTGGGGGCGCCGCCGCGCTGCTGCATCCCATCACGTTCGACGAGCCTTTCGGCCTGTCGGTGGTCGAGGCGATGGCCTGCGGCACGCCCGTCGTCGCCTACCGGCGCGGATCCATGGCCGAGGTCGTGGATCCTGGTGTGACGGGTTTCCTGGTGGACTCCCTCGACGAGGCGGTCACCGCGGTGGCGCGCATCGCGACGATCGACCGCGAGCGCTGCCGCGCGCAGGCGGAACGCAGGTTCAGCGCCGATCGCATGGTGGCGAGCTATCTGAGGATCTATCGCGAAATTTTAGGACAAAAATAGCGACTGATAGTGTCAAGAGACGCGGACCACGCCATCAGCTGATCGGTCGCGTCGGCCGGGCCCCCGCATGAGGACGGGCCCCCGGTGAAGTCTCCAGGTTCCACCGCACACGCACAGGCAGACGGATCCTCTTCACCGAGCGAGCGGCACCCGACTCCATCAGGGTGCGGCCGGATGACCGAAAGGCGAGGCAGTTGGTCCTCACGTACGGATTTCTCAGCACCCACCCGCCCACCGAGTGCGGGCTGGCGACCTTCAATTCCGCCCTGGCCACCCATCTCGCCAGGGGCGGCATGTCCGGCGGGATCGTCCGTGTCACCGCGAAAGGCGACGACGTACGGCCGCGGCCCGGGGTCGTGCACACCTGGACTCCCGGAGGGCCCGGCGGCTGGCAGGCCGCGGCCTCCGCTCTGGAGGACTTCGACGTGGCCGTCGTGCAGCACGAGTACGGCATCTACCCCGGTCCGGACGGCCAGGACGTCCTGCCGTTGCTGCGGCGCCTCACCGTGCCGAGCATCGTGGTCCTGCACACCGTCCTGGCCAGGCCGACTCCCCCGCAGAAGGCCCTGCTGGAGGAGATCGGGGACGCCGCCGACGCGATCGTGACCATGACCGGCACCGCTCGTGACCGGTTGAAGGCCGGCTACCGGGTGGATGCCGGCAAGGTGTCCGTCATTCCGCACGGGGCCGCCGACCACCTGCGGTTCCCGGCTCAGCGCCGGACCCGTCCGCACCTGCTCACATGGGGGCTGCTCGGGCCCGGCAAAGGGATCGAATGGGCGGTGCGTGCCCTGGCACTCCTGGCGGACCTCGACCCCTCGCCGATCTACACGATCGCCGGCAAGACCCACCCCAAGGTGCTGGAACTGCAGGGCGAGGCCTATCGCGACGGCCTGCGCGCACTCGCCGCCCGGCTGGGCGTGTCCACGGCTGTCCGGCACGACCCCGTCTACCGGGATCAGGACTCGCTGAGCCGGCTGATCCGCTCGGCGGATGCCGTCATCCTGCCCTACGACTCGGCGGAGCAGGTCACGTCCGGTGTCCTCATCGAGGCCGTGGCCGCCGGCGTGCCGGTCGTCGCCACCCCCTTCCCGCACGCCGTGGAACTGCTCGCCGGCGGCCCGGGGCTGCTCGTGCCCCACGGCGACCCCGCCGCGCTGGCCTCCGCCCTGCGCCATCTCCTCACGCGGCCCGGGCTGGCCGACGATCTCACCGGGCGTACCCGCGCCCTGATCCCGGCCCTGCTGTGGCCGGCGGTCGCGGCCCGGTACGACGACCTCGGCCGGTCGCTCGTCGCGGCGCGGCCGGCCGCGATGCTGCCGTGAGCACCGCCGAGCCCGGTTTCAAGCACCTGATCCGGATGAGCGACGACACCGGCCTGTTCGAGCATGCCCGGCACGCCGTGGTCCGCCGCGAGCACGGCTACTGCACCGACGACGTCGCCCGCGGCCTCGTCATCGCCAGCCGCGAGCCGCGCCCCGCCGACCGGCTGACCCGGCTCGCCGAGTGCTACCTGGCCTTCCTCACCCACGCGCAGGATCGTTCCGGCGCCTTCCGCAACCGGCTCACCTTCGACCGCCGCTGGAGCGAGTCGCCGGGCGTCGGCGACTGGTGGGGACGGGCGATGTGGGGCCTGGGCACCGCGGCGGCCCGCAGCGCCATCCCCTGGATCCGGGAGGACGCGCTGACCGCCTTCGTACTCGGCGCCGGACAGCGCTCCCCACATCCACGCGCCATGGCCTTCGCCGGGCTCGGCGCGGCGGAGGTCCTGCGCACCGCCCCGGACAGCGCCGTGGCCGCCTCCCTGCTGACGGACGCCGTGGAGGCGATCGGCGTGCCCTCGGAGAACCCCTCCTGGCCGTGGCCGCAACCGCACCTGACCTACGCCAACGCCGCTCTCGCCGAAGTGATCATCGCCGCCGGTGATCTGAGCGGTGACCGGGGGCTGCTCACCACCGGCCTGCGCATGCTGGCCTGGCTGTCGGACATCCAGACCGAGGACGGTTTGCTCGCGGTCGTGCCTGCCGCCGGCTGGCGTCAGGACGCGCCCCGGAGCCGCTACGACCAGCAGCCGATCGAGGTGGCCGCGCTCGCCGACGCCTGCGCCACCGCAGCCCACGTGACCGGCGACAAGGCGTGGCAGGAGCCGGTACGACGGTCGGTGGCGTGGTTCAGGGGAGCCAACGACGCAGGCGTCCCGATGTGGGACCCGGCGACCGGCGGCGGCTACGACGGCCTGACCGAGCACGGCCCGAACCTCAACCAGGGAGCGGAGTCGACCATCGCGCTGATCTCCACCATGCAGCATGCAAGGTGGCTCCCGTGACGATCAGGGATCTGGCCACGCGGCTCGGCCCGGCCCTCACTCCCGATCCGCGGAGGGTGATCATCAAGCTCTTCGTGCCGGGCGAGGACGCCGCGCTCACCCGTACCAGGGCCGCCGCGCTGATCGACCGCATCATGCTCCTGGGCGAGGACCAGACCACCGAGATGCTCCAGGAGACGCTGCGACGATTCGGCGACCGGCACCACGACCTGGAAGCGACCTTCGCCCATCACCACGACCTGGTCCGCCATCGCGTCCCGCGCGACGTCGACCTGTCCCTTCCTGCCCGCCTCCTCGTGGGCGCCTACTTCAGTCACGAGTACGCCGTGGAGGGCGCGGCGGTGTGCAACCCCTCCATGGTCCCCCATCCCGACCAGTCCGGCCTGCGCCCCGGACAGCTCCGTGTGGCGATCAGCCTGCGGCAGATAGGTGAGGGGCACCTGTCGTCGATCGGCTTCGCCACGGCGCTGCTCGGCCCCGGCTCCGCGCTGGCGATGGCCGACCGCTCAGGAACGCTGTCCGTCGGATGCCGGCTCCGGAGCCGCCACCGGCGCGACCTGCTCGCCGCCGGGCTCTGCGACGGCGACCGGGACAACGAGGTGACGGCCGCCGTCCTGCGGTCGCTGCCGGAGCGTTTCGACGACAACGACTTCGAGGACGCGGTCGCCCGGCTCCCGGCCGACCTGCTCACCCGCACCTCCACCCAGCCGATCCTGGAGGAGATGCGCCGCGCGACGCAGTCCGACTACGCCGTCTCCTTCCCCGCCGATCTCCCCCTGCACCGGCGGGTCCTCTGGCCGTCGACCGCGGCCGAGTGCAACGGGATGGAGGACGCGCGATTCGTCCGTGTCGTCGACCAGGACGGCACACCTTCGTACCGGGCCACCTATACCGCCTATGACGGAAGGCACATCCGGTCCCATCTGATCGCCAGCGACGACCTGCGCCACTTCGAGATCACTCCCATGCGCGGCCCGGCCGCCGTCAACAAGGGCATGGCGCTCTTCCCGCGGCCGGTCGGCGGGCGGACGCTGGCGCTGTGCCGCTCCGACGGCGAGACCATCGGGCTCACGGCGCTCGACCGGCACAACAGCTGGCGAGCGCCGACGCCGCTGCACACGCCCCGCTGGGACTGGGAGCTCATCCAGGCGGGCAACTGCGGATCCCCCATCGAGACCGGCTCCGGCTGGCTCGTCCTGACCCATGGCGTCGGCCCCATGCGTGACTACTCCATCGGCGCCCTGCTGCTCGACCTGCACGAACCGCACAGGGTCATCGCCGAACTCCCCGGAACGCTCCTCACCTCCGACGGCGCCGAACGCGAAGGCTACGTGCCCAATGTCGTGTACTCCTGCGGCGGCCTGCTGCACGGCGACGCCGTGTGGCTGCCCTACGGGGCGAGCGACACCCGCGTCGGATTCGCCCGCGTGCCGCTCGACACCCTCGTCGGCGCGATGCGTCCACCGGGAAGGACGGCCGGCCCGCCGGGGTCGCCGGGTGTTCACGACCGGCGATAAGCGGGACGCGAGTTGCTGCTTTCCACCTCATCCAGCCTGTCAGACGATCAGACAGAACCTGGCTGCCCCGCTCACGACGCTCAAGCGATCGTGCGCGTCCCTCCAGCCACGGTGACCCGTACTTCCTGCCCGCAGGAGCCGGCATGACCACTCCAGATGCCACGCGCGACCTCACACCCTGCACGAACACCGAACAACTCCTGCGCATCACGCCGCTCGTCGAGCTCGTGGGCCTGAGGATCGAAGGCGAGCTCGACTACGTCACGCTGCCCGTCCTGCTCCCCGCGCTGGCCGCGATGTCAGGTCGCGGCAGCTTCTCCATCGACGTCAGTGGCCTGGTGTTCTGCGACGTCGGCGGGCTGCGTGCTCTGGTCACCGCCGCCGCCGGCCTCCGCCCCGGCCACGCCCTGACCATGCGGTCGCCCTCCCCGCAGGTACGACGCCTGCTCAAGCTCACCGGCTGGCACAAGGTGGCCGGCCTCCGTCTGCAGGCGCCGTAGCGACGACATCCGAAAGGCGTTTCCCTGAATGTCCAAACTCTTGTCGTCCACGACGACGTCGGGGGCCGTGGAGGGAAGGTGCCCTCTGGAACAGGCGAGCTTCTCCCTTCCTCCGGAGGAACAGCAGTGAAAGATCGTGACGGCGGGCGGTCCATCCTGGTGGGCTATGACGAGTCATCGGGGAGCGAGCAGGCGTTGCGATGGGCGGCCGAGGAGGCGCGGCTGCGCCACTGTCCTCTGCTGGTCTGCCACGCGTGGCAGTGGCCGTATCCTCTGCGACCCGTCGGCGAGCAGATGCTGGCGCAGGTCGAGCAGATCGCCACCGACGTGGTCCACCACGCGGTGGATCACGTACGTGACCATCACGCCGGCGTCGAGGTCCGGCCCCTCCTGGCCAAAGGCCCGGTCTCGGCGGTGTTGCTGGAGGCCGCGAAAAAGGCCCAGCTCGTGGTTCTGGGCTCCCGGGGAGTGGGCGGATTCGAGGACCTGAGGGTGGGGTCGGCGGCCGTGCAGGTGCCCGCGCACAGTGCCCGGCCGGTCGTGGTCGTACGTCCCGCGGCCGAGCCGATCGATCAACCCGGTTCACGGATCGTCGTCGGCATCGACGGCTCTCCCGCGAGCAAGGCGGCGTTCGGCTTCGCCCTGCGTGAGGCCACCCTGCGCGGCGGGACGGTGACGGCCGTCTGCGCGTGGTGGGATCCCGGAGCCCTGCCCGGGCCTGACCGGCTCCCCTTCGTGGACGCGGCGATGATGCGCGCGGGAGCGGAGACCCGCTTTCAGCAGGTGGTGTCCCTGCTGACCGATCGGTACCCGAATGTGCCGGTGACCACGGAGTTCGTGAGCGAGCGCCCTCCGCGCGCGATCGTCGAGGCGGCCAGGGACGCGACGTTGCTCGTCCTCGGACGCAGCGGGCTCGGCGCCGGGACAGGCGCCCTGCTGGGAGCCGTCACCCAGGCCGCGTTGTCGGGAGTCCACTGCCCGGTCGCCGTGACCCCGTCACCGGGCTGAGAACGCCGACGTCGGCAGATCGCTGGGTAAAGGGGATATGACGTCCTGTAACGACATCGGGGGTACGGACATGGCGCGCTGCCTGGTCACCGGAGCGACCGGCTACATCGGGGGCCGGCTGGTGCCCGAGCTGCTCGCGGCCGGGCATGAGGTGCGCTGCATGGCGCGGTCGCCGGAGCGACTGCGGGATCTCCCCTGGAGAGAGCGGACCGAGATCGTCAAGGCGGACGCCGCCGACGCGAGCCAGGTGCCGGCGGCCCTGGAGGACATCGACGTCGCGTACTACCTGATCCACACGATGGGCGGATCACGCCATTTCGCGGACGAGGACCGCCGGGCCGCCGAGGTCTTCGCCACGTCGGCCGGCCTGGCCGGCGTGCGCCGCATCGTCTACCTGGGCGGGCTGGCCCCGCGGGAACATCTTTCGCCGCATCTGCGCTCTCGCGCCGAGGTCGGCGAGATCTTCCTGCGCGGCCGGACTCCGGCCGTGGTGCTCAGGGCCGCGGTGATCATCGGGTCCGGGTCGGCCTCCTTCGAGATGCTGCGTCACCTGACCGAACGGCTGCCGGTCATGACGACCCCCCGCTGGGTGGCCAGCCTGACGCAGCCGATCGCCGTACGCGACGTGCTGCGCTACCTCACCGCGTGGGCGAGCGTGCCCGGCGAGATCAACCGCGCCTTCGACATCGGCGGCCCGGACGTGCTGACCTACGCCGACATGATGCGGGAGTACGCCGCCGTCGCCGGCCTGCCCAGCCGTGTGATCATCCCCGTGCGCGCGCTCACGCCGCGGCTGTCGAGCCTGTGGGTCGGCCTGGTCACCCCGGTGCCCTCGCGCATCGCACGCCCGCTGGTGGAGTCCCTGCGCAACAACGCCGTGTGCGCCGAGCACGACATCGCCGCCCACGTGCCCGACCCCGACGGCGGGCTGATCAGCTTCCGCGACGCGGTCCGCCTGGCGCTGAAGAAGATCAAAGAAGCCGACGTCGCCACCCGCTGGTCGTCGGCCTCCACGCCGGACGCCCCGAGCGACCCGCTGCCGACCGATCCCGGCTGGGCGGGCGGCAGCCTGTACATCGATCGCCGCGCCATCCGGGTGCCTGCCTCCCCAGAGTCGTTGTGGCAGGTCATCGAGAGCATCGGCGGCGACAACGGCTGGTACTCCCTGCCCACCGTATGGCGGCTGCGCGGCCTGCTCGACCGGATGGTCGGCGGGGTCGGTCTGCGCCGCGGGCGCCGCGACCCGTACCGGCTGAGAGTGGGCGACGCCATCGACTTCTGGCGGGTGGAAGACGTGATCCCCGGTCGTCTGCTGCGGCTGCGCGCCGAGATGCGGCTGCCGGGGCTGGCCTGGCTGGAGCTGAGCGTCTCCCGGTCCGACGGCGGGACCGTCTACCGCCAGCGGGCGATCTTCCACCCGCACGGGCTGGCCGGCCACCTCTACTGGTGGGCCGTCTCGCCCTTCCACGGCCTGATCTTCGGCCGTATGCCGCTCAACGTGGCCGCGGCGGCCGCCCGCCGCGAGGCTCGCCGCCCGGGTCGGGCGTGACGGCGCGGGCGCGGCCGCGTCTACCGTGCCTCTCCGCGGTTGTTCCTGGCCTGTCGCGTGATGTGCCGCCGCGCCCAGTGGACGACGTGGTCGGCGACTTTCTCCCATTGGGGGGCGCCGAGGGAGAAGTGCGGCATGCGGGCGAACTCCTGGTAGTCGGTGACCGCGGAGGACTTGCGGTAGAGCCGGTAGGTCGCCCGCACCAGCGTGACGGGGACGGTGTGGTCGGCGCCGCCGGCGATCAGGAGCAGCGGGGCTCGGGTGCCGTTGCGCACGTCGACCCGGGTGGCGGCGTGCCGGAGCAGGTTGGCGGCGGCGACCTGGAACAGCGGCCGGCCGGGGGCGGGCACGTGATAGCGCTGGTAGATCGCCTCGGACTCCTGCGGCGTCAGGGTGTTGGTGAACGCGTAGTGAAACTGCCTGGGGCTCAGCGCCACGGTCCTGGAACGGTTGCCGGGGTTGGACAGGACCGGCAGGGCCGAACGCAGGCTGTTGAGCGGCAACCGCAGCACGCCCTTGATCGGGGCGGGGTGGATCGCGACGCCGGCGACGCCGAGGCCGCGGTCCAGCAGGATCTGCGTGATCAGGCCGCCGAAGGAATGGCCGACGATGATCGGAGGCCGCGACTGCTCGCGGACGATCCTCTCGTAGAAGTCGGCCACTTCGGTGACGCCCAGGCCGTTCATGACGTCCGGGTTCTTGCGCAGGGCTTCTACCTCGATCTCCATGCCGGGCCAGGCCGGGGCGGACACCTGGTGGCCGAGCGCCGTGTACCGCTCAGTCCAGCGTTCCCAGGCACGTGGGGTCAGCCACAGCCCATGGATGAGGACGATGGGATGCTGGGTGTCCGTGCTCTCGTTCATGGTCTTCTCCTGCTGGGCCGTCGATCGTCCCCTTCAGAGCACAGGAGTGCATGATCGAAGGAAACGGGCAATTCATGCGCAGCTCATCTCCTCAACTGATAACCGGATCCTCGGCCACCTCCGGAACTCAAGAACGGCAAGGTGAATGATGTCGAACGCTCGACCTCCGCGGCGGGCGGACCGCGACGAGGGTGTGGACCAGGCCCTGACGAGCGTCTTGGAGGCGATCGGTGAAGCCTCGCGAGCTCTCGCCCTCAAGACCGCGATGAACATGGCCCTCGACGGTGATCGGCGGCGGCTCGCCGTTCACCTGGAGGCGATGACGCCCGATCAGCTCGCCGGGATGGCCGGCGCCGCGCGGTTGCTCGGCGTGGAGGCCGGCCAGGCGCTGGCCAGAAGAGCCCGGAAGGTCAGGCAGGACCGTCGGTGGAGCCGATGGCGGCGCCCGGAGCGTCTTCGACGGGTGCGGGCTCGATGGAGGAGCTGAGGGGTTCGAGCCAGCCGAGCCGCTCGGCCAGGTGCCGGGCGCTGTCGATGACGGTGGCGATGTGGGGAGAGGGGTTGTCCTGGTGCCACAGGAGTGACCAGGGGTAGTGCGTGGCCGGCTCGATCAGGGGTCGCCAGGTGGTGCCCGGCCGGTTGGAGGTCTGGAAGGAGGAGGGGACGCAGTGCACGCAGCGGCGCTGGAGAACGAGGTCGGCGGCGGCGCGGCTGCTCTGCACGGTGCCCTCGTAGAGGGTGGGGGCGAACCCGGCCGCGCGGCACAGCGTGATGACGAACCCGTTGAGCTCCGGAGTCTGTGACTCCTCGCCGAGAAGCAGGAGTTCGGTGGCCAGAGCGGCCACGGGCACGCCGTCGGACGCGGCGAAGCGGTGCTCGTCGGGCACCAGCACGCCGAGCGGATCGAGCCTGACCAGCTTGCCGGTCACGTCGGCCGGAGCCTGCGAGGCATGTCCGATGGCGATGTCCAGGCGGCCGTCGGCCAGTTGCCGGTACTGCTCGGGAGTGCCTGCCTCGACCTGGTGGATCGTGATGCCGGGATGGGTGCGCTGCAGCTCGCGCAGGATCTGCGGCATGGTGTCGTAGCCGGCGTCGATGATGCCGGCGCGCAGCGTGGGCGCGGAGGTGGCGGCGTTGCGGGCGGCCTGCCTGGCCCGGCCCACGTGGTCGAGGATCTGACGGGCCTCGACCAGGAAGGCGACACCCGCCGGAGTCAGATCGACCTGGTGGGTGCTGCGGTCCAGCAGCCGCATGCCGAGGTCGCGTTCGAGCCGCTGGATCTGCTGGCTCAGCGCGGACTGCACGATGTGCTCGCGGGCGGCGGCCCGGCCGAAGTGCAACTCCTCGGCCAAGGTCACGAAATAGCGCAACTGACGCAACTCCATGTCCGCCACCTCTTCCCGGCCGGGCTGCGCCTATCCGGGCGTCTCCCCCACTCTAGGGCGAGGGCCGACGCGGCGGCGTTCGATGCGCTCGTGGTCTGGCCAGTGCACGCCGCTCACCCAGTTGAGCCGTTCGAACAGGCCGATCACGGCGGCGGACGGGTCGAACTGGCCGTGGTCGACTCCGTGGCGGGCGCAGGACGGCTCGCTGTGGTGCCCGTTGTGCCAGCTTTCGCCGAAGGACAGCAGGGCCAGCGGCCACACGTTGCTCGACCGGTCGTGGCGCCGGGTCTTGAAGGGCCTGTCACCGATGACGTGGCAGAGCGAGTTGACGCTCCAGGTGACGTGCTGGAGGAGCGCGATCCGGATCAGCCCGGCCCACAGGAAGGCGGTCAGGCCGCCGTACAGGGTGCCGGTGATCGCCCAGCCGGCCAGGAACGGCAGCGCCAGCGACAGGGCGCACAGCGCGGGGAAGGCCCGGGCCACCCGCGTCATGGCGGGATCGGCCAGCAGGTCGGGGGCGTAGCGCTCGGCGGGGGTCCGGTCGTCGGTGAACAGCCAGCCCAGGTGGGCGTGGGCAAGCCCCCGAAGCTGCCCGCGCAGGCCGGTGCCGTACCGGTAGGGAGAGTGCGGATCGCCCGGCCGGTCGGTGAAGGCGTGATGGCGGCGGTGCACCGCCACCCAGTCCACGACATTGCCCTGGAAGGCCATCGACCCGGCGACCGCCAGCACCGCGCGCAACCACGGCCGGGCGGTGAAGGAGGCGTGTGTGAGCAGCCGATGGAACCCGACCGTCACCCCCAGGCCCGTCACCACGTAGAGGACCGCGGCGAGCAGGAGATCGGTGAGCGTGACCCCCTGCCCCCATGCCAGGAAGATCGCGACGCCGAGCGCGACGAACGGCAGCACCACGATCGCCGCCGTCAGTCCCGCCTGGAGCCTGCCCGCCGCGACGTGCTCTTCCGCCCCGGGGAAGGGCGATGCGCCGTCGTAGTCCTGACGGCGTTCCGCCGCCTGCTCGGAAATAGTCATACGTCTCCTTCGTCTCGTTCATACGGTGCGGCGGTGCACGTAGCACCAGCGCCAGGTCGATCTTCGATCCAGGGCGGCGACCACCGGGTGGTCGGTCTCCTCGTAGTGGTCGCGAGCGTGACCGCCCCGTGAGTCGTCGGAACAGGCCACCCGCCCGCATGTCAGGCACACCAGTAAGCGGGTCCAGGTCTGGCCGAGGGTCAGACATTCCTCACATTCGGCTCGTCCGTGCTCCACAGCGGGGAGCTGGTCGAGATGATCGCAGCGCGGGGCCTGGCCGTTCAGTCCGGTGCGGCGGGCCGCGTGCGCTTCTTGCGCGTCCAGGGTCATGACGAGACCCCCTCAAGGGCAGCGACGCGAGCTGCGCCGTCTGTTCATCCACCAGTCAAGGCGATCGGCGAACAGGCGGTAAGACGCAATCCGAGCTGGCCTCATCATCTGCGGCGATGAACGGCGGAGGCGGAGCACGACAGCGCCAGGCCACCGCCCGGCCGCCCGGCGATGCCCGCGTCCGTCAAGCGATCCGCCGGAAGATGACGGTCGCGTGGTAGCGGTTGTGATGCTCCCCGTCCGCCTGGGCTTCGGCACTGATGACGTCGAGTTCCGCGGTGGGGCCGAAGAAGCTGAGTGCCTGCGCCCTTGCGTTCTCCCTGATCTCGTCCGGAGTCGCCCCGCTGACGGTGACGCGCAGAGTGAGCGGAAACTGTGCCTTGCTCATGGGTGACCTCCCTTCCCACGTAATGTGCCCCGCTTCACGCCGCCCAGCGGTCCGACGCCGGAGAGATGAGGCGGCATCGGCTCCGGTCCGCGGCGCCCGCATGGGGCTGCTCACCGACGTGGTGCCGCTGGTGCCGTTCCTGCTGCCGCCGAGCGCGGGCGCGATCGGCTGGTCGCTGCTGGGGCCGGAACGCTCGGGCTACCTCAACCAGCTCCTGCGGCTCGGCCTCGGCGGCGCGCAGGGCCCGATCGACGTGCACTCCTGGTACGGCCTGATCTTCGTCTGCACGACCTGCCAGGTCCCGTACGTCTTCATGATCGTCTCGGCGGGCCTCAGGAACACCGACGCGTCTCAGCGCAGGACGACGTCCTGCAGCCAGCGGCCGATGCGCCCGGCCACCCGGTCGCCGTCGTAGGTGCGGGTGTCGACGTTGTCGGCCTCGATCTCGATGACCGGGAACCCGGCCGACTCCAGCGCCCGCGCGGTGAAGTAGCTGCCGCGCGGGTCGTCGGACACCAGGTGCACCACGCCGTCGATGCCGTGCAGGCGGGCCTCCTTGACGTACCACTCGCTGGACCAGGGCGGGGTGTAGAGCTGGTCGGTGAAGGCGGCGAAGCGGGCGGCCAGGGCGCGCATGGGGTCGTCGCCGTGGCGGATGTAACCGTCGGCGGCGATGGCCAGGTACATCGACCAGACGAAGACGGCGCCGTACTCGTCCTGGAAGCGCTGGTAGAAGCCCATGTCGTACCAGAGGCCGCGGCCGATCCACATCAGCCGGGCCCGCTCCCCCGGGCAGGCCGCCTGCCCGGAGTCCACCCGTTCGCGCACCTCGTCGTGGAAGCGGCGGGCGGCGTCACGGGCCCACTCGGTGCCGCGGTGCCACTGCGGGAGCATGACGCTGGGGATGCCGTCGGCGACGGAGACGGGAGCGGGCCGGGTACGGGCGATGAGGTCGCGGGTCCTCCTGTTCCATTCCTCCTGCTCGTTGACCAGGGCCATGACCTCACGGAAGCGGGACTCGCGCAGCCGCCTGCCGGTGGTGGTCTCCAGGAACCGGACGAGGTTCTCCAGCTCGGCGGTGAGCAGGTCGAGGCGGGCCGGGCCGATGGCCTCCTCCCAGCGGTGCGGCATCAGCTCCCACCAGTTCGCGGGCACCTCGTTCTCGGCGGCGCTCTCCAGGGGGTAGAAGGTGACGCCGGGCTCGCGGCCCCAGATGTCGAAGATCTTGCGGGTGACGTCGCCGGAGGCGTCGCCGACCACGATGCTCGGCTTCGGCAGGCCGCCCCACGGGCCCTCCTCGGTGTCGAAGGCCGAGGCGAGCGTGACCGCGTTGTACTGCTCGGACCAGTCGGGCAGGCCGCGCTGCCGCAGCAGGTCCAGGTAGTGGGCCGAGCGCCGCTTCGCGGCCACGACCGAGGCCCACCACTGGCTGACCACGTACGGGATGTCCATGGCGCGGAAGATCTCGTGCGGCACGTCGGCGTTGACCACGGCCAGCGGCTCGCCCGCGGCCACCCTGGCGCGCAGGTCGGCGAACCATTCGCGCTGGTGCCTGCCCACCTCGGTGGCCGTCGCGAGCTTCGTCACGTCTCCTCCTTGCGCAGGGCGGCCAGGTCGGCGCGCCCGTAGTCCTGCCGGTCCAGCAGCACGGCCGGGACGTCGAGCGCGGCCCGCTGCGCCGCGAAGTCCCAGGCAGGGGCGTCGTCGCCGGTCCTGGCGTAGGCGACCAGCAGCTCGGCGCGGCAGCGGCGGACGGCCGTGGCCGCGTGGCGGGCGCGTTCGGCGGCGGTCGCGCGGTGGGCGGTGGGGCCGGACTCGTGGTAGTGCTCGGTGAGCGCGTCCAGGTCGCCGCGGCCGACGCGGCGCTCGGCCTGGGGGTCGCCGAAGGAGTGGTCCTCGCCTACGATCACGTGACCGTCCGCCTCGATCGTCTCGTACACGTGCGGGGTGTCGTGGTCGGAGCCGCTGAGGAAGACCCGCCGCCCGCGCCACGACGGCAGCCGGTCGCTCTGGGCCAGCAGCTCCCGGAGCCGGGCGACGTGCTCGGGCAGGGGCAGGTCGGCGTTGGCGGCGGCCAGGAACTGGGCGCCGGTCAGCCGGGCGGGCACGGCGCGGCGCAGCTCGGCGACGGCGGCCAGCAGGCGGCGGCGCTCGTCGTGCGCCTCGATCGCGGCGGGCAGGTCGAGCGGGCGTCCGCTCCAGGCGGCCAGCCGGGCCGCGAACTCGCCGATCCTGCGGCGGTTGTAACGGGCGGTGGTGCGGTGCGGCAGGTGCAGGACGTCCACCAGGTACGCCTCGGGCACCCCGGCCCCCGGTTCGATCCGCCGCAGCTCGCGCAGGGCGTAGAAGAACCGCAGCGACGCCTCGCAGTCGTGGGAGACGACGACCCGTTCCAGCTCGCCGAACGCGCCGGTCAGCAGCCGGGTGAGGATCGAGCGGGCCATCGGGTCCACGCCCCGGCCCAGGTAGCGGTCCCCGGGCGCGGCGTCGCCGCCGGGGTCGCCGGTGAGGCGGACGGCGTGGAAACCGGCGGCGGTCAGCAGCTCGACCGGCACATCCGCGCCGACGTAGCCGATGGCCGGCCCGCCAGGGACGCACGGCCGCGCGTAGGCCGCCTCCAGGGCGGCCAGCGCCGGGCTCACGTCAGATCACCCCTTCGCCGGCCAGGGCCTTGAGCTCCTCGCCGGTGTAGCCGAGCAGCTCGCCGTAGATCTCGGCGTTGTGCTCCCCGAGCCCCGGCGCGGGCCCGTCGAGCGCGGCCTCGCAGGCCGAGAAGCGGATCGGGACGCCGGTCCCCACCAGTCCCGCCACGTCCCCGTGGCGGGGGTGCTCCAGCGGCACGACCTCGCCCCGCCGTACGACGATCGGATCGCGGACGGCGGCGACGGGCTCGCGGACCTCGGCCGCGGGCACCCCGTTCCTGGCGAGCAGGTCGAGCACCTCGGCGAGGGGCCGCGGCGCCGCCCACGCCGCGACCGTCGCGTGCAGCTCCCCGGCGGCGGCCACGCGGGCGTCGCGGGTGGCGAAGCGCGGGTCGGCGGCCAGCTCGGGCCGCTCCATGGCGGCGAACAGGCCGCGCGCGAAGGCGTCGGTCGGCCCGCACAGCGCGAACCAGCCGTCCGCCGCCGGGAAGGTCCCGAACGGCGCCAGCCTGGGCACGGTCGTCCCCGTACGGGCCGGCAGGCCGAGCCGCTCGTAGGCGTCGAACGGCTCGCACGCGACGAGCGAGGTGAGCGCGCCGAGCATGGACACGTCCACGTGCTGCCCCCGCCCGGTGGCGTCGGCCTGGATGACGGCGGCGAGCGTGCCGATCACCGCGTAGAGCGGCGCGACCAGGTCGCCGACCGGCAGGCCGAACCGGACGGGCGGCTCGCCGGGCGCGCCCGCGGTCATCATCACGCCGCTGAGCGCCTGCACGATGGTGTCCATCGCCTTGCCGGAGCCGGGCCCGCCCTGCGCGCCGAACCCGCTGATGGACGTGCACACGATGCGCGGGTTGATCGTGCTCGCCCAGTCGTGCCCGATGCCGAGCCGGTCCGTGACGCCCGCGCTGTAGTTGTCGACCATGACGTCGGCCACGCGCACGAGCCCGGCGAGGACGTCGCGGGCCTTGGGATGCTTGAGGTTGAGGGTGACGCTGCTCTTGTTGCGCCCGCGCAGCAGCATCGACACCGACATGTCGTCCGCCTCGCGCCGCACGGTGGTGAGCCCGCCGGCGCCGACGTACGGCGAGTTGTTGCGCGAGCTGTCGCCGCCGGTCAGCGGGTTCTCGACCTTGATGACCCGGGCGCCGAGCCCGGCCAGCAGCAGCGTCGCGTACGGCCCGGACAGCGCCGTCGTCAGATCGATGACCGTGCGCCCGGTCAGCGGCCCCTCAGCCACGCAGCACCACCTCGCCGCCGTCCCAGCCGAACTCCGTGTCGAGGCCGGCCCGGCGGGTGATGTCCTCGACGTAGGCGGCCACCCGCCGGCCTTGGGCGGAGTCGCCGAGCGGCACCGGGCGGCCGGCGTCGTCGATCCAGCACGGCACGAACCCGGCCGAGACGAGACCGTCGCGGTCGAAGCGGCAGACGGCGATGGCGGTGTTCCTGCTCTCGGGGTGGAAGGGGTAGAACGGCATGGCGGGGTCGGGGGCGAAGCCGTACAGCTCCTTGCGGCGGCGGGCCCACGCGGCGCGTTCCCCGGCGTCCCCGTCGGCGGGCGTGAGGGCGTGGGTGACGGTGACGAAGTTGCCGAGGCCGTGGTAGATGGGCCGGCCCCGGTACATCTCGATGCCGCGCATGATGTGGGCGTGGTGGGCGAACACGGCGTGCGCGCCGGCCTCGATCGCGGCACGGGCGACGGGTTTCTCGTACATGGCGAGCGCGGCGGGGGTGTGGCCGACGCCCTTGTGCAGCGACACCAGCACGACGTCCGCCTCGGCGGCCAGCTTCGCCACGTCGCCGGCCAGGCGCTCCAGGCCGGCGGGGTCGGCGAAGGTGTAGACGGCCGGCGGGCCGCCGGGGCTCGCGTGGTCGAGCTCGTAGTGGGTGAGGACCTTGACGTAGGCGCAGCCGGGCTTGCGGGTGGTGGCCCACGACTCGCGCGGGCCGACGCAGTTGTAGCTGAGCACGCCGACGCGCAGCCCGCCGCGCTCCACCACGGCGGGCCTGCGGGCCTCGTCGAGGGTGAGCCCGGCGCCGGCGGTGGCGAGCCCGGCCCGCGCGGCGTGCGTGAGGGTGTCGGCCACGCCCTGGTCGCCGGCGTCGTAGACGTGGTTGCCCGCGAGGGTGACGACGTGGAAGCCCGCCTCGGCGATCGCGGTCAGCGCGGCGGGGTCGGCGGGCGGGGCGGGCACGTCGGTGCTGACCTGGGCGGTGGAGGTGCTGTGCGGCACCTCCACGTGGCCGATCACGACGTCGCCGCGCAGCAGGGTGTCCCTCGCGGGGGCGAAGAACGAGGCCGGGCCGGGCTCGTCCACGACCAGGTCGCCGACGGACATCACGGTGAGCGCGCTCAACGGACCTTCTCCTCCTTCAGCGCCTGTCCCGCGGGGACCTCCGGCGTCCGCTCCTGCGAGAACCGGGACAGAAACGCCCGCAGGCGCGGTGACCCGGGACGGTCGAAGAACTCCTCGGGCGTGCCGGTCTCGACGACGCGCCCGTGTTCCATGAAGACGCAGCGGTCGGCGACCTCACGGGCGAAGCCCATCTCGTGCGTCACAATGATCATGGTCATGCCGCCGGCGGCGAGGTCGCGCACGACGCCGAGCACCTCCTCCACCAGCTCGGGGTCGAGCGCGCTGGTCGGCTCGTCGAACAGCATGATCCGCGGCTCGGTCGCCAGGGCGCGCGCGATGGCGACGCGCTGCTGCTGCCCGCCCGACAGCTGGCGCGGATGGGCGTCCGCCTTGCCGGCCAGCCCCACCCGCTCCAGCAGCCGCAGCGCCTCCTCGCGCGCCTTGTCCGGCGTGCGGCCGTGCACGGCGACCTGCGCCTCCGTGAGGTTGCGCAGCACGCTCCAGTGCGCGAACAGGTTGAACTGCTGGAAGACCATGCCCATCCGGCCGCGCTGCGCGGCCACCCGCCGCTCCGGCAGCGGCCGCAGGTGGCCCCGGTGCAGCTCGTGGCCGAGCAGTTCGCCGTCGAGGTACATGGAGCCGCCGTCGATGGGTTCGAGCTGGTGGATACAGCGGACCAGGGTGGACTTGCCGGACCCGGACGGGCCGATGACGGTGACGACCTCGCCCTCGTGCACGTCGAGGCTCACCCCGGCGAGCGCCACGTGGTCGCCGAAGCGTTTGCGCACGTCATGGACGCGCAGGACCGGGCTCATCACTGCCCCTTCCCGAAGTGCCGCTCCAGGCGCCGCTGGCCGAGCGACAGCACGGTGACCACGGCCAGGTACCACGCGCAGGCCACGATGAGCAGCGGCACGATCTGGTAGGTCCGGTTGTAGATCACCTGGACCGAGTAGAGCAGGTCGGCCATGGCGATGACGCTGACCAGCGAGGTGCCTTTGAGCAGGCTGATGAACTGGCTGCCCGTGGGCGGGATGATCACCCGCATCGACTGCGGCAGCACCACCTTGACGAAGGTCTGGGTGGCGGTGAAGCCCATGGCGCGGGCCGCGTCGCGCTGGCCGCCGTCCACGGCCAGGATGCCGGCCCGGACGATCTCGGCCATGTACGCGGCCTCGTGCAGCGTGAGCCCGAGGACCGCGGCGGTCAGCGAGCTGATCACGGCGTTGGTCGGCCACGAGGCGAAGGTCGGCCCGAACGGCACGCCGAGCGAGATGCGCGGCAGCAGATAGCCGAGGTTGAACCAGAAGATGAGCTGGACCAGCGGCGGGATGCCGCGGAAGACCGCCACGTACACGCCGCACGCCCACGCCAGCGGACGGAAACCGCTCAGCCGGCCGGCGGCGAGCAGCACGCCCAGCCCGCTGCCCAGCGTCATGGCGATGACGGTGAGCAGCAGCGACATGCCGAGCCCTGCCACGATGTTGGGGTCGAGCAGGTATTCGGCGACGACCGGCCACTCGAAGCGCGGGTTGGTGACCAGGAACCAGGCGAGCTGGGCGGCGAGCACGAGCAGGGCGGCGCCGGCCAGCCACCGCAGCGGGCGGATCCGCGGGCGGGCGGTGGCGACGTCGGCGGGGCCGGCGACCTGGCTCACGGTGTCGCCGCGGTGTTCATCGCGGGCTTGTCCACGGCGACCTTCTGCAGGCCGTACTTGTCGACGATGCGCCGGTACTCGCCGTTGTCGAAGATCTCCTTGAACGCCTCCAGCATCACGGGGCCGAGGCCGCCGCTCTTGGGCACCAGCATCGCGAGCCGGTCGATGCCTGCGCCCTGCTCGTCGGTCTGCGTGACGTACGTGAAGGCGTCCTTCTCCTTGGCCATCGCGTCGATCGCGGCGCTCTCGGTCATGCCCGCCGCGTCGGCGCGGCCGGACTTGGCCGCCAGGATCGTGCCGTTGGTGTCGGCGAGCCCGATGAAGGTGAGCGCCGGCTTGCCCTGGGTGGCGCACCACTCGCTCAGCCGCTTGGCCTGGTCCTCCACGATGCTGCCCGCGGTGCCCGCCACGCGCTTGCCGCACAGGTCCCCGGAACTGGCGACGGCGGCGGAGCCCGACTTGGGGATGAGGTAGGAGGTGCGGCTGACCATCCACACGATGGCGTCGAACTGCTTCTCGCGCTCCGCGGTGTCCTTGACGGGGCCGTTGAAGGCGTCGTAGCGGGAGGCCAGCATGCCGGACAGCGCGGCGGGCAGGCCGTTGACGATCGAGATCTCGGTGCGGACCCCCAGGACCTTGCCGAGGGCGTCCTGCAGTTCCTTGTCGATCCCGGTCACCGTCTTGCCGTCGTTGCCGACGATCCGGTAGGGAGGGTGGGAATCCCCGGCGAATCGGATGACGCCCGCTTCCTTGATGGCCTCGGGTAAGCGGTCGTAGAGGGCCGTCCCGCCGGCCGCTCCAGCCGTCCCGCCGCTGTTTCCGCCGCAGGCCGCGACACCGGCAAGGGTCAGGGCAGCCACGGCCGCGACGGTGATCCTGGGCAATTCCATGGTGTTCCTCCAGCAACCCGGATCATTTGGCAACTCTCGTTGCGATCGTTCGCATTAATGTCACGTACGACCGCACGTCTGTCAAGAGGTCCCGGTGCGGAAGAACAGCGGTTCAGCGCGGGGCGAGCGGCAGGCCCGTACGGTGGTGCGCCACCAGCTCGGCGAGGGCGGGCTCGAACTCGCCGACGATCTGCTTGACCCGGAACTCGGCGAGCGGGCCCAGCGTGTCGTAGATCTCCACGAACACGTCACGGGCCGCCCCACGCGGCCAGTCGGCGGGCAGCAGCTCGGCCGGCAGGTCGGGGTCGTGGTTGGGGAAGGTGCGCCAGGTGTCCATGATCCCCGTACGCGCCACCAGGGCCTCGGAGGCCCCCACCGTCCCGTTGCGCACGCGCACCAGCAGCGGCGAGTACTGCGCCACGAACCCCTCGTAGGTCCGCCGGAGCTGGTCGAAGTCCCACGCCTCCCGCGGCGCCCGCAGACCCGGCAGGTCCAGGGCCTGGGCGCGGAAGATCGTGGACGTGGGCACCCCCAGCTCGGCGAGCACCGCCGCCGCCTCGTCGGCGCCGGCCCTGGGCGAGACCCACAGCCCGTCGTAGAGCGGGGCGAAGCCCAGCCAGCGCAGCCGCCCGCGCAGCGCGTGGCGCAGGTCGCGCTGCTCCTCCGAGATGGAGAACGCGGCCACCGCCCATGTCCCGTCCCACGCCCCCTGGTCGAGCCCGAAGGACATGATCCGCTGCCGGCCGTCGCGCAGGACGGCGGCGGCCCGGTCGGTCAGCCGGTAGTAGGTGCGCCGCCCCACCTTGGACGACTCCAGCAGCTCCCGCCGGGCCAGGCGGCTCAGCGCGGCCCGCGCGGCCACCGCCGACACCCCGAACTCCTCGGCCAGCCGCACCAGCGCCGCGGACGGCAGCTGCTCGGGCCGGCTGATCCAGTAGTCGCCCAGCAGCGTCGTGATCAGGTGTTGCGGGGGCGCGCCCACCTGGAAGCGCGGGAGATCGACATCGCCTGCCTCGACCGTTGCACCGTCAGTCATCACAGGAGTATATGGATAACGCTTCCTCATACGCACGCAATCGATTCGTCGTACGTCTCACGCCGGGGGCAAGCCTTGACGGCGTGCCGGCCTCGCCCGGACAGGGCAGCGGGCGCGCACACCCGAGGACTCCAGCGCGGCCGTCTAGACATTTCCGGCCACGCACGTCAGCAGGACGACGTGTGTATGGCGCCAGGTCATCCCCGGTCGGACAGCGCGCGCCAGGACTCCGAAAGCGCGTGACGGAACTCGCCCACCTGCTCGGACGACAGCGCCAGGACCATGCGCTCCTCCAGGGCGGCCATGGACCCGGCCAGCGTGGCGAGCAGGTCGTGACCGTCGTCGGTGAGGTGGATGAGCAGCTCCCTGCCGTTCGCCGGGTTGCGCTCGCGGCGGACGAGGCCCCGGTTCTCCAGGGCGCGGATCATGTCGGCCATGGACTGGGCGGTGACGAAGGAGTCGCGGGCCAGCTGCGCCGCGGACATGCCGTCGTGGCGTTCCAGCACGGTGAGAGCCGTGTACTGCAGCGCGGTGATGCCCGCGGGGCGTACGACCTCGTCGAGACGTGACCGCACGGCCAGCTCCAGCCGCTTGACCATGTAGAGCAGCGACGCGGGCGCCTTGGCCCGTTCCCGCCGCGCGTGTCCTGCCTGAATCTCCGTCATCGCCCCTGCACCTTGCTCCCCGCCCGGGCTCCCACCCTAGGCCATTGACAGGAATCCTGATCGATGCAACCCTCCTGATCGACAGGTTTCCTGTCAATCGGGATGGAGTCAGGACATGGATCTCAAGGGCAAGGTCGCGATCGTCACCGGGAGCGGACGCGGGCTGGGCCTGGCCTACGCCGAGGCGCTGGCCGCCGCGGGCGCGGCCGTGGTGGTCAACGACGTCGGCCAGGAGGCCGTGGACGCCGCCGTGGAACGGCTCACCCGCGCGGGCGGCCGCGCGGCGGGCGTCGTGGCCGCGGTGGGCGACACGCCGGCGGCGGACGAGCTGGTCGCCACCGCGGTCGAGCGTTTCGGACGGCTGGACGTCCTGGTGACCAACGCCGGCATCCTGCGTGACCGGGTGTTGTGGAAGATGACCGACGACGACTTCGACGCGGTGGTGCGGGTGCACCTGCGGGGCACCTTCACCTGCGCCAGGGCGGCGGCCGTACGGATGCGCGAGCAGGGCACCGGCGGCCGCATCGTGCTCATCTCCTCCCCCGCCGGGCAACGCGGCAACTTCGGCCAGGCCAACTACGCCGCGGCCAAGGCGGGGATCGTCGCCATGGCCAGGACCTGGGCGCTGGAGCTGGCCAGGGCCGGGATCACGGTGAACGCCGTGGTGCCGGTGGCGGCCACCGAGATGACCAGGACAATCCCGGCGTTCGCCCCGGTCATCGAGGAGGCGGAGCGCACCGGCAGGCCGTTGCCCGGCTGGCTGCGCAAGGACGAGGGACTGGGCACCGTGGAGGACGTGGCCGGGCTCATCACGTTCCTGGCCTCGGACGCCTCCGCGGACGTGACCGGGCAGGCCATCGGCATCGGCGGCGACCGGCTGGCCCTCTGGACGCATCCCCAGGAGAAGGCGGTCGCCGTCAAGGACGGCGGCTGGAGCGCCGAGGCGATCGCCGCGCAGTGGAGCACCGGCGTGGGCGCGCAGCCGGAGACCTACGGCATCCCCGCTCCCAAGGCTCCTCAGGGCACCGGAGGCATGAGATGACCGCGATGGACCTCGACCGGCTGACGGCCATCGACGTGCACACGCACGCCGAGATCTCCCGCTCCGGCCACCGGTCGCTGAGCCCGGAGCTGTTCGGAGCCTCCGAGGAGTACTTCAAGGCGCACGGGCACCGGCAGCCCTCGATCGGGGAGACCGCTGCCTACTACCGCGAGCGCGGCATGGCCGCGGTGGTGTTCACCGTCGACGCCGAGCACGCCACCGGCCATCCCCGCATCGCGAACGAGGAGGTCGCCGAGAGCTGCGCCGAACACCCCGACGTGCTGATCCCGTTCGCCAGCGTGGACCCGTGGAAGGGCCGCGCCGGCGTCCGCGAGGCGCGGCGGCTGGTCGCCGAGCACGGCGTGCGCGGCTTCAAGTTCCACCCCAGCATCCAGGGCTACGCCCCGAACGACCCCATGGCCTACCCGCTGTACGAGGCCATCGAGGAACTGGGGGTGCCCGCGCTGTTCCACACCGGCCAGACCGGCATCGGCGCCGGCGTGCCGGGCGGCGGCGGCATCCGGCTGAAGTTCTCCGACCCCATGCTGGTCGACGACGTGGCCGTGGACTTCCCCGAACTGCGGATCGTCCTGGCGCATCCGTCCTTCCCCTGGCAGGACGAGGCTCTGGCCGTGGCCGTCCACAAGCCGTACGTGTACATCGACCTGTCCGGATGGTCGCCCAAGTATTTCCCGCCGCAGCTCGTCCGCTACGCCAACACCCTGCTCAAGGACAAGGTGCTCTTCGGCTCCGACTACCCCGTGATCACCCCGGACCGCTGGCTGGCCGACTTCGCCAAGCTCGACATCAAGCCCGAGGTACGGCCCAAGATCCTCAAGGACAACGCCGCCCGCCTGCTCGGCCTCACCTCCAAGGAGACACCAGCATGACCACCACCGCGCACGGCCTGACGGAGATCAGGGCTCTGGCCGGCAAGGACCTGGGCCACAGCCAGTGGCTGCCCGTCGAGCAGGAACGCGTGAACACCTTCGCCGACGCGACCGGCGACCACCAGTGGATCCACACCGATCCCGGCAGGGCCGGGGACGGCCCGTTCGGCGGGACCATCGCGCACGGCTACCTCACCCTCGCCCTGGTCATCCCGCTCTTCAACGACCTGCTCGCCATCGAGGGCGTGCGGATGAGCATCAACTACGGCCTGGACAAGGTCCGCTTCCCCAGCCCCGTGCGGACCGGATCGAGGATCCGGCTCGGCGCCGTGGTCGCCGAGGTCACCGACGTGCCCGGCGACGGCGTGCAGATGGTGTGCGACTTCACCGTCGAGGTCGAAGGATCGGCCAAGCCCGCCTGCGTCGCCCGCGTCATCTACCGCCACTACGCCTGACCGCGGCGCGCGGGAAGAACATGCGCAACAACGGACTCGGCGTCTGGCCCGCCAGGCGGGCCCTGATGTCGCCGCGGAACACCGCCCTGGTGTTCGGGGAACGCCGGCTGTCCTTCGCGGACGTGCACGAACGCACGACCAGGCTGTCCGACCGGCTGCGCGCCGCCGGCGTGGGCCACGGGGACCGGGTCGCCTATCTGGGGCCGAACCATCCGGCCTTCGTCGAGACGATGTTCGCCACCCACCTGCTCGGCGGCGTCTTCGTCCCCCTGAACTTCCGGCTCGCCGCGCCGGAGATCGACTACATGCTCGCCCACAGCGGTGCGTCCGCCCTGATCTACGCACCCGAGTGCGCCCCCGTCGTCCGCGCTTCCCGGCGGGTCGCGGAGCTGGACACCGTGGTGGCGCTGACCCGGCCGGATCCCGGCGAACACGACTACGAGGAGTGGCTGGCGGGCGGCGAGGCCACGCCGATCGACGTGCCCGTCACGCTGGACGACGTCGCCACCATCCTCTACACGTCCGGGACGACGGGCCGCCCCAAGGGAGCGATGCTGACCCATGGCAACCTCGTCTGGAACTGCTACAACCTGCTCATCGGCGTGGACGTCGCCGGCGACGAGGTGACGCTGGTCAGCGCGCCGCTGTTCCACGTGGCCGCGCTCAACCAGTGCCTGCTGCCGACCTTCCTCAAGGGCGGCACCTCGGTGATCATGCCGTCCTGGGACACCGGCGGCTGCTTCGACCTCATCGCCGAGCACCGCGTCACCTGGATGTTCGGCGTGACCACCATGTACGCCGAGCTGGCCCGCTCACCGCGATGGGCGCACGCCGACCTGTCCTCGGTGCGCAGCCTGATGGCGGGCGGCGCGGCGGTGCCGCCCGCGCTGATCAGCACCTACCAGGAACGCGGGCTGACCTTCTGCCAGGGCTACGGGCTCACCGAGACCGCGCCGGGGGCGACGTTCCTGGAGGCGGGACAGAGCCGGCGCAAGGCCGGATCCGCCGGGGTGCCGGTCTTCTTCACCGACGTCCGCTGCGTCCGTACCGACCTGACCGACACCGCGCCCGGCGAGCCGGGCGAGATCATCATCCAGGGCCCCAACGTCACCCCCGGCTACTGGCACGATCCCGAAGGCACCGCCCGCGCGTTCTCCCCGGGCGGCTGGTTCCACTCCGGCGACATCGCCTACGTCGACGCCGACGGGCACTTCCACATCGTCGACCGGGTCAAGGACATGTACATCTCCGGCGGCGAGAACGTCTATCCCGCCGAGGTCGAAGCGGCGATCTTCGAGCACCCCGCGGTCGCCGAGGTGGCGGTCATCGGCGTGCCCCACGAGAAGTGGGGCGAGAGCGGCCGGGCCTTCGTCGTCACCGCTCCCGGGGCCACCCTCACCCTCGGCGACCTGCGGGCCTTCCTCGACGGACGACTGGCCCGGTACAAGATCCCCACCCGCCTCGACCTCGTCGCCGAACTGCCCCGCACCGGCTCCAGCAAGGTCATGAAGGAACGGCTGCGGGACCTGGCCCGCGCGGACGGCCACCAAGGTTCCCGCTGACGGAGCGGCCGGTCCGACGCCGACAGCTCATGTGTCCCTCGCGCCCCGGAGGTCCGTCACAGGGTGCCGGGGAAGCCCGGGAGCACGAGGTGGAAGAAGCCCTGAGCGGTGTAGGTGGCGAGCTTCCTGGCCACACCGGTCTCGACGTTCACCGCGTACGCCGTGAAGGGAACGTACGGCGGGTCGAGGTCCGATGCGGGCGCGTCGTCGTCCCGCTCATGGCAGACCAGGGGCGTGGCCAGGGCCGTGATCTCGTGAGGGCCGGTCCAGCCGCGCAGGTAGACCTGGTTGGCCGTCATGGACAGGCCCCGCACGGGGACCTTCCTGAGCGCCTTGCCGGTCTTCCTGTCCAGGTGCACGAGGTCGGGGCCGCTTCTCATGCATCCGACGACGCCCGCGTTCACGCTCTCCACCGCGACGACGCTGTGCCCGTCCGGCCCGAGCGCGCCGATCGAGTAGTCCCCGGCGACGTCGACGGTCGTCGAGTTGCCCGCCGTGGACGTCTGCCAGAGCCGGGTGATGGTCTGCAGACGGGTTTTGGGGGCGTACTCCGCCAGGGTGATCGTGTCGCCGTCCGGGGACAGGCCGATGGGGTTCCAGCCGTTCGGCAGCGGCCGGGCCATGCGCTCGCGCATGTCGAACAGCATGGCCGGGTCCTTGAGCGCCGGGCTCTTGGTGAAGGCGAGGAAGCGGCCGTCGTCCGACAGCAGGAGGTGCGCGATACTGCCGAGCCAGGCCGTGGGCACCTTCGCCGGCGCCGTGGTCACTTTCCCCGAGGCGAGGTCGCGCACCGCGAAGGTGCCGGCCTTGGTGTCGTAGTACGCGATCTTACGGCCGTTCCGGCTGATCGCCAGCGGGCTCGGCCGGAGCTTGGACGGCGAACCGGACAGGGCCCGCGCCACCCGGTACGTCTTGCCGCCACGGGTGACCACCCGCCAGCCGCCGTTCACGCATCCCGCCGGCGCCTTGCCGCCCTCCGGCCGGCAGAACGTCATGAAGGCGTGGCTCAACGGCCCCACCCCTCGCGCCGGCAGGTCGGTCACGGCTCCCGGCGCGGCGGCGGGGCGCGGCTGCGCGCGTTGCAGCCGTACGGCGGTCGTCACGCCGAGCGCGACGGCGACGACCGCGGCGGCCGCGACGATCGAGGTCGTCCTGCGCCTGCGCCGCCTGCGGATCCCGATCGTCCGCTCGGTCAGGTCCACCTGGGGCGCGTGGTGGGCCACGTCGTCCAGCACATCTCTCAGCCAGGTCATCGGCGTGCTCCCTTCAGGTCTTCCGTCTCGGCGAACTTCGGCGCCAGCTCAGGCGCGAGCACTCGTAACCGGGCGAGCACATGATGGGCGTGGCTCTTGACCGTGCCGAGCGAGCAGCGCAACAGTTTGGCGGTCTCGTGTTCGGTGAGGTCCTCGTAGTAGCGCAGGACGATCACGGCCCGCTGCCTGGGCGGCAGTTGCGCGAGCGCCCGCAGCATGGCGATCCGGACGACCGTGGAATCCTCGGTGGAATACGGTCGATCCGGCGGCTCGGCTCTCGGCAGCTCGGTCGCCCTGGCCAGCCGGCGGCGCCAGGAGATGTACTGGTTGATCAGGGCTTTGCGGGCGTACGCCTGCGGACTGGCGACGTCCGCCAGTTTGGGCCAGCGGCTGAGCACCTTCAGCAGCACACTCTGCAGCAGGTCCTCGGCCAGGTGGGCGTCCCCCGTGAGCAGGTAGGCCGTCCGCATCAGCGACTGCTGATGGGCGGCCATGAACTCACGGAAGCTGTCATTGGGGTCCAAGATGACTCCTCTCCCCCGTTACCGACGCCCATGATCGGCAAAGGGTTGGGTCGCTCCATGACCTGTCCGCCGCGCTCCGGCCTGCAAGGCTCTCGCCGGGGTGCTTTCCTTCGCCGGCCTCGGAAAATCCGCCTTTATCCACCCATAGAGGCGCTAACCATCTCGTTCCTGTTACGGTAGGGCGCGGTGCGCCGGGAAGCCTGGTCGGCAGGTTCACGTTCGCCGACGCCGGCCGGAGGTCGACAGGCACATGCTCATGAAGGCGTTCGCCGGCCTGTTACCGCCGATCACGCTCGTGGCCGGCCTCGTCCGCCGCGTCGGCACGGGCGGCTCATGAGACGGTCGCAGGGCATTCTCCCCCACTTCCAGCACCCGGCCCAGGTGATCGTCGCCGGCTTCGGAGCGGCCGCCCTGCTGGGCACCGCGCTGCTCGTCCTGCCGATCTCCACCGAGTCCGGGGAGTCGGCGGGCTGGCTCACGGCCCTGTTCACGGCGACGTCGGCCGTGTGCGTCACCGGCCTCGCCGTCGTGGACACCGCGTCGCACTGGTCGGCGTTCGGTGAAGTCGTCATCGCCGGGCTGATCCAGATCGGCGGTCTCGGCATCATGACCCTGGCCACGCTGCTCACCCTCCTGGTGGCCGGCCGCCTCGGCCTGCGCGCCAGGCTCTTCGCCCAGGCCGAGACCAGGACGTCGAGCCCGACCGACGTCCGGCACGTGGTCCGCCGCGTGGTCGTCTTCAGCCTGACCTGCGAGGCCGCCGCGGCGGTGGTCCTGACCGGCCGTTTCCTGCTCGGCCACGACGAGCCGTTCGGCCGCGCCGTGTACCTGGGCGTCTTCCACGCGGTCTCCGCCTTCAACAACGCGGGCTTCGCGCTGTGGTCCGACAGCCTGATGCGCTACGTCGCCGACCCGTGGATCTGCCTGACCGTCGCCGCCGCGGTGATCGTGGGCGGGCTCGGCTTCCCGGTGGTCTTCGAGCTGCTGCGCACCTGGCGCCGCCCCCAGCGCTGGTCGGTGCTGACCAGGATCACCGTCGCCGTCACCGCGGTCCTGCTGGTCGCCGGAACCCTGGTCTTCCTCATCGCCGAGTGGCACAACCCGAAGACGCTCGGCCCGCTCGACGATCCAGGGAAGTTCCTGGCGGCGTTCTTCACCGCCGTCATGCCGCGGACGGCGGGCTTCAACAGCATCGACATCGCCGGCATGCACCCGAGCAGCCGGCTCGCCACCGACCTGCTGATGTTCATCGGCGGCGGCAGCGCCGGCACGGCGGGCGGCATCAAGGTCACCACGTTCGGCATGCTGGCCTTCGTCATCTGGTCCGAGGTGCGCGGCGAGCGCGAGGTCAACATCGGCCATCGCCGCCTGCCGGACACGGCGCAGCGCCAGGCCGTCTCGGTCACCCTGATCAGCCTGGCCCTGGTCGCGCTGTCCACCTACCTCCTGATGGCCCTGACCCCGCACAGCCTGGACAAGGTGCTGTTCGAGGTCGTCTCGGCGTTCGGCACGGTCGGGCTCTCGACCGGCATCACCGCCGACACCACGCCGGCCGGGCAGGTGCTGCTGGTGCTGCTCATGTTCATCGGCAGGACGGGCCCCCTCACCCTGGGCTCCGCCCTGGCGTTGAAGGACCGCACCCGCCGGTATCAGCTTCCCGAGGAGAGGGTCATCGTCGGGTGACCGGAACGGCTTTCGCGTCAGATGTTCACGCCTGGACGGTGATGTGCACCATCGGCTCGTAGTTCGGGAAGCACGGCCGGGTCTATGCGTTGCACCTTGGGCCCGAGGAAGGAATGCAGCGCGGCCCATCCGAGGCCGGCCACCAGGAGGACCGCGGCCAGCGAGGCCGCCATCGGGACCACGACGTTCCTCAGGATGAGACGTCCGCGCGATGACGCCATGCCGCTGCACCCCCTCGACCCGGCGATCATGCTGCCGGAAGACGCACCCGGCGATCAAGGGGCGCGACGGCCGGTGAATGCCGGCCGGGCGACGGTCAGGCCGCTTCGAAGGAGCGGCGGGACAGCCCCACGCCGTAGCCGTCGAGCCTGGTCACCACCGGCGCCGCAGGGTCGGTGGCCGCGCCGAGGGTGACGAACAGCGGGGTGAAGTGCTCGACGGTCGGGTGCGCGTACGGCATGCCGGGCGCGGCGGTGCGGAAGCGGGCGAGTTCGGCGACGTCGCCGCGGGCCAGGGCGTCGGCGGCCCAGGCGTCGAAGTCGGACGACCAGCCGGGCACCACGTTCCCCTGGAACATCTCCCTGGTCAGGAACGGCAGTCCGTGGGTCATGTGCCCGGAGCCGATCACGAGCACGCCCTGGTCGCGCAGCGGACGCAGCCGCGCGCCGATGGCCAGCAGCCGGTCGGGGTCCTCGGTGGGCAGGCTGAGCTGCAGCACCGGGATGTCGGCGGCCGGGTACATGATCTTCAGGGGCACCCAGGCGCCGTGGTCGAGGCCGCGGCGGCCGTGCCGGTGCACGTGCTCGGTGTCCGGCATGAGGCCGGTCACCTGCCTGGACAGGTCGCCGGCGTCCGGGGTGTCGTAGCGGAAGGTGTAGTAGAGCGCGTCGAAGCCGCCGAAGTCGTACACCAGCTCGTCGGGCCGGTCGGCGCTCACCGACAGCGGCGCGGACTCCCAGTGCGCGGAGACGACCAGGATCGCCTTCGGCTTGGGCAGGGAGCGGGCCCAGTCGTGCAGCGGGGTGAGCCATTCGGGGCTCTGGAAGGGCAGGGGGCCGCCGCCGTGGGACAGGTAGAGGCTGGGCAGCGGCCCGTCCTGCGGCGTCCACGCCCGGTGCGGGTCGGCGGCCTCCAGGGCGGCGGCGCGCCTCAGGTGCGCGGCGAAGGGGTGCGCCGCCGGGATGCGGGCGTCGGCGGCGGCGGTCGGGGAGGGGGCGGTCGGGGAGGGGGCGGGCGTGGTCATGCGGGCTCCTTGGTGCCGGGGTCCTGCGGTGTGCCGTGTCGGTGACGGGCCGCTCATGAGGCAGGATCATCATGGGGAGCAAACTTGTCGCGACAACCATTCCCGGTGAGGACGGATTCTTTTGGACACTCCCTGGCTCGACCGGCCGCAGCTACGCGCCTGGGTCCGGCTGCGCGCGGTGCTCGAACTGCTCCCTGCCGTGCTCGACGCCCAGTTGCGCCGCGACGCCGGCCTGACGGAGTTCGAGTACTACGTGCTGGCCACGCTGTCGGAGACGCCCGGACGGACGTCGCGCATGACCGAGCTGTCCTGGGGCACCAACGCCACGCTCCCCCGCCTCTCCCACGTGGTGACCCGCCTGGAGAAACGGGGCCTGGTGGAGCGCTTCTCCCGCCCGGACGACCGCCGCACCACGCACGTCCGGCTCACCGACGACGGATGGGAGAAGGTACGGCAGGCGGCCCCCGGCCACGTGGCCACCGTCCACCACCACGTCGTCGACACCCTCACCCCGGAGCAGCTCGACCAGCTCGCCGCCATCGCCGACGCCCTCCTGGCCAGGCTGGACCCCTCGGGGACGTCGGCGGCGATCTACACCCGCTACGACGGTTAGCGCTCAGAAAGGGAACGCGCGGTCCTGGTCCCGTACGGTCACCCACTGCAGCTCGCTGAACTCCTCGGCCGCGAACCCGAGCCCGAACCGCCCCCAGCCGCTGTCCTTGACGCCGCCGAACGGCATCTGCGGCTCGTCGTTGACCGGCTGGTCGTTGACGTGCACGATGCCGACGTCCAGCCGGGAGGCCAGCTTCAGCCCGTGACGAGGGTCGCCGGTGATGACCGACGCGGCCAGGCCCAGGTCGGAGGCGTTGGCGCGGGTGACCGCCTCGTCGGCCGAGTCGACGGCCTCCACGACCACGACCGGGCCGAACGTCTCGCCCTGCGCGATCTCGGCCTCGTCCGGCACGTCGGTCAGCACGGTCGCGGGGTAGCACGGCGGCTGGGGCACGCCGCCCGCCAGGACGCGGGAGCCGAGTTCGACGGCCTCCTTGACCCGGCGGTCCAGCAGCGCCAGCGCCCATTCGTTGATCACGGGGCCGACCACGGTGGCCGGGTCGTGCGGGTCGCCGGTGGGCAGGGCCGCCACCTTGGCCGCGAACCGCGCGGTGAACTCGTCGGCCAGTGGCCGTTCCACGTAGATGCGGCGGGCGCACATGCACACCTGGCCCTGGTGGATGAAGGCGCCGTAGGTGGCGGCGTCGACCGCGTAGGCGAGGTCGGCGTCGCGGGTGACGATGAGCGGGTTCTGGCCGCTGAGCTGGAGCACGACCCGTTTGAGGTGGCGGCCCGCCTTCTCGGCCAGTCGCCGGCCGGTCGGGGTGGAGCCGGTGAAGTTGACGCGCTTGACCAGCGGGCTGGCCAGCATCGCGTCGGCCACGCCGCCGGCCTCGCCCGGGGCGTGCGTGACCACGTTGAGCGCGCCGGCGGGCAGCCCGGCCTCGTGCAGCACCTCCGCCCACAGGGCGCCGCCGGTGTACGGGGCCTCCTCCGACGGCTTGACCACGACGGTGTTGCCCAGGGCGAGCGGCCCGACGACGGCCCGTCCTGACAGGGTGAGCGAGGCGTTCCACGGCGCGATGGCGCCGACCACGCCGACCGGCCGGCGGACCGCCATCGCCTGCATGCCCTCGACGTCGGACGGCAGCAGGCTGCCGGTGGGCTGGTAGGCGAGCTGGGCGGCCTGCCGCAGCAGCTTGACCGCGAAGTCGACCTGGACCTCGCCGAAGTAGCGGCCGCAGCCGGTCTCGGCGGCGAGGGCGTCGAGGATGCCGTCGCGCCGGGCGTGCAGGATGTCGGCCGCGCGCAGGAAGACGTGCTGGCGCCGCCCGGGCGGCAGCGCCGACCAGCCGGGGAACGCCGCGTGCGCGGCGGCGATGGCCGCCTGCGCGTCCTCGGCGTCGCCGGCGGCCACCTCGGCGAGCACCTCGCCGGACCACGGCGAGTGGTCGGGATAGGTACGGCCGGAGCCGGCGGCCACCCACTCGCCGCCGATGAAGTGCCCGAATCGCGACTTGCGCCAGTCGCCCCCCGCTCGGGCCATGTGCCGTGGTCCTCTCCGTCGAATGATTCGGATGACTAGAACGGAGAAATCATATGCTGACCACTGTGACCGATGAAGAGCCCGCCCGGCGGCCCGAGACGCACGCGGCGTCCCACTCGGTGTCCCTGGAGCGGGGGCTGAGCATCCTGGACGCGTTCACCGGCGACCGCTCGGTGCTGGGGATCGCCGACCTGGCCAGGGCCGTGGGGCTGAACAAGAGCACCACGCACCGCTACGTGGCCACGCTGACCTCGCTGCAGTACCTGCAGCAGGACCCGGAGACGAAGAAGTACTTCCTCGGCCCGCGCGCCGTGGACCTGGGGTTCGCCGCGATCGACTCGATGGAGCTCACCCGCGTCACCGGGCCGCTGCTGCAGGCGCTGGCCGACGAGACCGGCTTCACCATCAGCGCGGCCGTCGCCGACGGGCCCGACGTCGTCTACGTGGACCGGCGGCGCAGCAGCAGGCGCACGTCCCTGGCCATGGACCTCAACCTGCACGTCGGCTCGCGGCTGCCGGCCTACTGCACGTCGATGGGCAAGGTGCTGCTGGCCTACCGGGACCCGGCGACGCTCCGGCAGATCCTGGACCGCACCGACATGGCCCGCCGGGGGCCCAAGACCATCACCAACCGGGAGCAACTGCTGGCCGCGCTGGCCAAGGTGCGCCAGAGCGGGATCGCGGTCAACGACGAGGAGCTGGCCCCGGGCCTGCGCTCGTTCTCCGCGCCGGTGCGCGACCGTTCGGGCGAGGTGGTGGCCGCGATCAACGTCGCGGTGTACCTGACGCTGGCCCCGACGTCCGTCGAGGCGCTGGCCGGGCGGCTGGAGGGGCCGCTGCGGCGCACCGCCGCGGAGATCTCCCGGCGGCTCGGCTACCGGCCGCCGGCGTAGCGGCGTTCCACCTGGTGATTTCGCGTTCCACTCCTTCGGACGTCTTGTTGCACGGGTGTTACCGGAGCCGTACGGTCAGGGTCACCTTCACGGCATCCCGCAGGTCGGAGCCGCGCCACGGCCACGAGCCGGCGGGCCGCCGACCCCTTCCCGAAGAGCACCTCAGATGTCCCCGCGGCGCGCATCGCCATGGGCGAGGGACATCGTCCGGCATAAGGAGTCCTCGCGTGAGCGACGCTTCCCCCGGCGGCATGAACCGCCGTTCCTTCCTCAGCGCGGCCGGCCTCGGCGCCGCCGCGATCGGCGGGGCGCCGCTGCTGAGCGCCTGCGGAGGCCTCAAGGGCACCGGCGCCTCCTCCTCCTCCGACGTCCTCAAGATCGGTTACGTCAGCCCGCAGACCGGCGCGCTGGCCGGCTTCGCCTCCGCCGACAACTTCGTGGTCAAGCAGATCACCGAAGCGCTGCGGGGCGGCTTCACCGCCGGCGGCAGGAAGCGCACCGTCGAGATCATCGTCAAGGACACCCAGTCCAACCCCAACCGGGCCACCGAGGTCACCCGTCAGCTCATCAACAGCGACAAGGTGGACCTGATCGTCGGCTCCTCGACGCCGGACACCACCAACCCGGTGGCCGACCAGTGCGAGGCCAACGGCATCCCGAACGTCACCACGATCGCCCCCTGGGAGGCGTGGTGGAACGGCCGGGGCGGCAAGGACGGCGAGGGCTTCACGTACACCACGCTGTTCTTCTTCGGGATGCAGGAGTTCGCCGACTGCTTCTTCCCCATGTGGGAGCGCATGGAGGTGGGCAACAAGAACGTCGCGGCACTGTGGCCCAACGACACCGACGCCAACGCCTTCCGCCAGGGCCTCGGCCCGATGATCACCAAGGCCGGCTACGAGGTCGTGGACGGCGGCGCGTACCAGAACGGCGTCACCGACTTCAGCTCGCAGATCGCGAAGTTCAAGTCGTCGGAGGCCGAGCTGTTCACCTGCACCCCGATCCCGCCCGACTTCCAGACGTTCTGGAAGCAGGCCCGCCAGCAGGGCTTCAAGCCGAAGCTGGCCACCGTCGCCAAGGTCATGCTCTTCCCCTCCGAGGCGGAGGCGCTCGGCCCGCTCGCCAGCAACATCGCCACCGACTTCTGGTGGAGCCCGGCGCACCCGTACAAGTCCACCCTGGACGGCAAGACCGCCCAGCAGCTCGCCGAGGACTTCGCCGCCACCGGCAAGCAGTGGACCCAGGCCCTCGGCTCGGTCTACTCGCTGTTCGAGATCGCCGTCCAGGCGTTCAAGAACGCGGGCGACCCCAAGGACCGCGACGACGTGGCCGACAAGCTGCGCACCATGAAGATCAGCTGCATGAGCGGCGACCTGGACTTCACCGCCGGCCCCAAGCCCGGCATCGCCCTCCAGCACCCGGTCGGCGGCCAGTGGCGCAAGGGCACCAAGTTCCCCTGGGACGTGGCCATCGTGGACAACACCCCGAACAAGGCCGTTCCCATCGGGGGCGACCTGCTGCCGACCGGCACATGATGACCGCACCGCTGCTGCGCCTGGAGAGCCTGTCCAAGAGCTTCGGCCAGGTGACCGTCGCCCGGGACCTGGCCCTGTCGCTGGGACCGGGCGAGGCGCTGGGCATCGTCGGGCCGAACGGGGCGGGCAAGTCCAGCCTGTTCGCGATGATCTCCGGCGACCTGCGCCCGGACGCCGGCACGGTCTGGCTGGACGGGCGCGACGTCACGGGCGTGCCGCCGCACGCCCGCACCCGCGCCGGCATCGGCCGCACCTACCAGGTGCCGCGCCCGTTCACCCATCTCACCGTGTTCGAGAACGTCCTGGTGTGCGCGCACCAGGGCGCCGGGCTGCACGGCAAGCAGGCCTGGTCGCAGGCCATGGACGTGCTGGAGCGCACCGGCCTGGCCGACCTGGCCAACACCGCCGCGGGGCGGCTCACCCTGCTGCAGCGCAAGCGGCTGGAAGTGGCCCGCGCGCTCGGCACCGGCCCCCGGCTGCTGCTGCTCGACGAGGTCGCCGGCGGGCTCACCGAGCCCGAGGTGGCCGAGCTGGTCGAGGTGATCAGGCGGCTGCACGCCGACGGGCTCGGCATCGTGTGGATCGAGCACGTGGTGCACGCGCTGGTCAAGACCGTCGCCCGGATGATCTGCCTGGCCGGCGGCGACGTCGTCGCCGACGGCGAGCCGGTCGCGGTGCTCGCCGACGCCAAGGTGCGCGAGCTGTACCTGGGCGGCGGGCCGGAAAGCGGCACAGCGGAGGAGGGACCGTGAGCCTGCTGTCGATCCGCGACCTCACCGTGCACCACGGCCTGCTGCGCGCCGTGGACGGCGTCAGCCTGGAACTGGAACGCGGCGAGGTCCTGGCCGTCATCGGCGCCAACGGCGCGGGCAAGTCCACGCTGCTGCGCGCCCTGGCCGGGCTCAACACCCCCACCTCGGGGACCGTGCACCTCGCGGGGCGCGACATCACCCGCTCCCCCGCCCACCAGCGGGTCTCGGCCGGGATCGCGCTGGTGCCGGAGGGCCGGCGGCTGTTCCGCTCCCTCACCGTCGAGGAGAACCTGCTCACCGGCACCTACCGCAAACGGACCGGCCCCTGGTCGCTGCGGCGGGTCTACGAGCTGTTCCCGTGGATGACCGAGCGGCGGCGGCAGAACGCGGCGCAGCTGTCCGGCGGCGAGCAGCAGGCCGTGGCCATCGGCCGGGCCCTGCTGACCAACCCCGACCTGCTGCTCGTCGACGAGCTGTCGCTGGGCCTGGCGCCGGTCATCGTGCGCCGCATCTACGAGACGCTGCCGGAGATCGTCGCCGCCGGCACCACCGCGCTCGTCGTCGAACAGGACGTCTCGCAGGCGCTGCGGGTCGCCGACCGGGTGCACTGCCTGCTGGAGGGCCGCTCGGTGCTGGCGGGACGGCCCGCGGAGCTCACCGCCGAGCAGGTCGAGCACGCGTACTTCGGCATCGGCGACCTCACGCAGGACGGGAAAGACTGACATGCAATGGTTCAACGCGGTGGTCCAGGGACTGCTGCTCGGCGGCCTGTACGCGCTGTTCGCGACCGGCCTGTCGCTGATGTTCGGCGTGATGCGGATCGTCAACCTCGCCCACGGGGACCTGGCCGTCGTCGCCTCGTTCCTGGCCCTCGCCCTGGTCGGCGGGACCGGGCTGCCGCTGTGGGTGGTCGTCGTGGTGACCGTGCCGCTGTTCGCGGTGCTCGGCTACCTGAACCAGCGGGTGCTGCTGCAGGGCAGCCTCTCCTCGGGGCCGCTGGCCACGCTGCTGGTGACGTTCGGGCTGTCGATCGTGCTGCAGAACGTGCTGCTGGAGATCTTCTCCGCCGACACGCGCACCCTGGACGGCGGCTCGTTCGCCACCTCCTCCTTCCAGCTCGCGGGATCGATCACCGTCGGCTGGCTGCCGCTGGCCACGTTCCTGCTGGCCTGCGCCGTGCTGGCCGGCATCCAGGTGTTCCTGACGCGCACCGGGCTCGGCAGGATGCTGCGCGCCTCCTCCGACGACCGCGAGACCGCGAACCTGGTGGGCGCCGACAGCCGGCACGTCTACGGCGTCGCCACCGCCATCGCCTTCGCCACCGTGGCGCTGGCCGGGCTGATGTTCGCGGTGCGCTCGTCGTTCGACCCGGCCACCGGCCCGTCCCGGCTGATCTTCGCGTTCGAGGCGGTCGTCATCGGCGGGCTCGGCTCGCTGTGGGGGACGCTGCTGGGCGGCATCGTGCTGGGCGTCACCCAGTCGCTCGGCTCCCAGATCGACCCGGCGATGACGCTGCTGGCCGGCCACCTCGTCTTCCTCGCCGTGCTGGCCTTCCGGCCGCAGGGCCTGCTCGCGGGACGGACCGCATGACCCTCTCCCATCTGCTGACCGAGCGGGCGGCGGCCGCGATCGACGTGCGCCGCGCGGCCCGCACCTCCAAGGCGTCGGGCGGGGCGCTGCTCGCCGTCGTGGTGCTGCTCGCGGCGCTGCCGTACGTGGTGTTCAGCGACATCACCGACACGCTCGTCAACTTCTACGTGCTGGTCGCGCTGGCGAGCATGTGGAACCTGCTGGCCGGGTTCGGCGGCCTGGTCTCGGTCGGCCAGCAGGCCTTCGTCGGGATCGGCGCCTACAGCGTGATCGCGCTGGCCGACCTGGGGGTGCAGCCGTACCTGGCGGTGCCGCTGGCCGCGCTCACCTGCGTGGTGTTCGCGGTGCCCACCTCGTGGCTGGCCTTCCGGCTGCGCGGCGACTACTTCGCCGTCGGCACGTGGGTGATCGCCGAGGTGTACCGGCTGCTGGTGGTGCGCGTCGACGCCTTGGGCGGTGCCAGCGGCAAGGGCCTGGCCGGGCTGTCCGGCCTGGACCCCGCGCTGCGCGGCGCGCTGACCTACTGGGTGGCGCTGGCGCTCACCCTCGCCACCGTCGGCGGCTGCTACCTGCTGCTGCGCGGCCGGGTGGGGCTGTCGCTGATGGCGGTGCGCGACGAGGAGACCGCCGCGAGCGCCGCCGGCATCGACGTGACCCGGGCCAAGCGGATCGTGTACCTGGTGTCGGCCGCCGGGACCGGCGCGGCGGGCGGGGTGATCACGGTCAGCTCGCTCAGCGTCAACCCGGACGCGATCTTCAACGTGCAGTGGTCGGCGTACATGATCTTCATCGTGGTGATCGGCGGCATCGGCTTCGTCGAGGGGCCGCTGCTCGGCGCGGTGGTGTTCTTCGCGCTGCAGCAGCTGCTGGCCGACTACGGCTCGTGGTACCTGGTGCTCTTGGGCGCCGTCGGCATCGCCGCCGCCCGGTGGCTGCCGGGCGGGCTGTGGGGGCTGGTACGCGACCGGACCGGGCTGAGCCTGTTCCCCGTCGGCTACTACGTACGGGACCCCGGCCATGCGCGTTGACACCATCGCCGCGGCGTCGGCGGCCGTCGCGCGCGGCGAGCTGTCGCCGGTCGAGCTGACCGAGCACCTGCTGGCCAGGATCGCCGCGACCGAACCGGCGCTGCACGCCTACGCCACCGTCACCGCCGAGGCCGCGCTCGCCCGCGCGAAAGCCCTCGCCGGCGAGCCCGTCCGCGGCCCGCTGCACGGCATCCCGATCGGCGTCAAGGACCTGATCGACACCGCCGGGGTGCGCACCAGCTACGGCTCGCCGCGCTTCGCCGGACACGTGCCGGACCGGGACGCGACGGCGGTGACCCGGCTGCTGGAGGCCGGGACGGTGATCCTCGGCAAGCACACCACGCACGAGCTGGCCTGGGGCGGGCGGACCGACAGCGCCTGCTTCGGCCCCACGCACAACCCGTACCGGCGCGGGCGCATCCCCGGCGGCTCGTCCGGCGGGTCGGCCGCCTCGGTCGCCGCCGGCAGCTCGCTGGGCGGTCTCGGCTCCGACACGGCCGGCAGCGTGCGCATCCCCGCCGCGCTCAGCGGCTGCGTCGGCTTCAAGCCGACCCGCGGCCGGATCCCGCTGGACGGCGTGCTGCCGCTGGCCCCGTCGCTGGACCACCTCGGGGTCCTGGCCCGCACCGTGGACGACGCGGCGCTGCTCATGGACGGGCTCGCCGCCCCTCTCTCGGACGAGCCGCCCGCGCGGTTGCGGGTCGGCTGGCTGGGCGGCTGGTTCGCCGCGGTGCTCGCCCCCGAGGTGCGCGCGGCGCTCGACGCCGTACGGGCCCGGCTGGAGGACGCCGGCGTGGCCGTCGTGGACGTCGCCGTCCCCGACGAGCCGTTGATGCCGGAGGCGCCGCTGGCCAGGATCGTCCGCGAGGCCGGCGCCTACCACCGGGCCGCGTTCGCCGAGCAGCCGGAGCTGTTCGGGCCGGACGTCGCCGACCTGATGCGGCTGCCCGCGCCGCCCGCCGAGCAGGTGGAGCGGCAGGAGGCCGCGCTGGGCCGGGTCGTCGCCGCGCTGCGCTCCGCGCTCGACGACGGCTGCGACGTGCTGGCCTGCGCCACCGTGCCGGTGACGGCCCCGCCCATCGGCGCGGGCACCGTCACCGTGGACGGCCGCGAGTGGCCCGTCGAGTTCGTGCTGACCCGGCTCACCGCGCCGTTCAACGCGGCCGGCCTGCCGGCGATCACGGTGCCGGTGGCCCTGGCCGACGGCCTGCCGATCGGCGTGCAGTTCGCCGGCGGCCCGCTGCGCGACCCGGCGGTGCTGGCGGCGGCCCGCCTCGTCCAGCGGCTCACCCCTCCCCCGCCCCCGCCCTCCGCCATCCGTACCGAAGGAGATCAGCGATGAGAGTGACGGCCGCGGTCGTCGACGAGCTCGGCGGGCGCTTCCACGTCGAGGAGCTCGACCTCGACGAGCCGGGACCGGGCGAGGCCCTGGTGCGCGTCGTCGCCTCGGGCGTCTGCCACACCGACACCATCACCCGGCACGGCGACCTGCCGATGCCGTTCCCCGCCGTGCTCGGCCACGAGGGCGCCGGCGAGGTCGTGGCCGTGGGCGACGGCGTCACCTCCGTACGGCCGGGCGACCACGTGGTCATCGGCTGGCCCTCGTGCGGCACCTGCCGCAACTGCCGCGACGGCGAGCCCCGCTACTGCGCCCGCCTCGGCGAGGCCCTGTGCGGCGGCGGGCGCCTCCTGGGGCCACGCGCCGGGCAGAGCGCGTTGCGCCGGCCGGACGGGTCGCCCGTGCACAGCCACTTCTTCGGCCAGTCGTCGTTCGCGACCCACGCGCTCACCTGGGCGGACGCCCTCGTCGTCGTGCCGAAGGACGCGCCGCTGGAGCTGCTCGGCCCGCTCGCCTGCGGCATCGCCACCGGGGCAGGGGCGGTGCTGAACACCGTCAAACCCGGCCCCGGCTCCAGCCTGGTGATCTACGGGGCCGGCGCGGTCGGCCTGGCCGCGGTCATGGCCGCCAGGCTCTCGCCCGCCACGACGATCATCGCGGTGGACCGGCACCCCTCCCGGCTGGACCTGGCCGTGGAGTTCGGCGCCACCCACACCATCGACGCCTCACGGGCCGACCCCGTCGCCGAGGTGCACCGCATCTGCGACGGCCCGGCCGACCACGCCCTGGAGTGCACCGGCGTCATCCCCGTCGTACGCCAGGCGGCCGACAGCGTCGGCATGCTCGGCACGTGCGTCCTCATCGGCGGCGCCCCGGCCGGCGCCGAGTTCGCCCTCGACCACCTGACGACGTTGTGGGGCAAGCGCATCGTCGGCACCCTCGGCGGCAGCGGCCGCAGCGAGACGCTCATCCCCACCCTGATCGAGCTGCACCGGCAGGGACGCTTCCCCTTCGACCGGCTGGTGCGCCTCTACGACCTGACCGACCTCGAGACGGCCCTGCAAGACAGCCACCGGGGCGAGGTGCTCAAGCCCGTCCTCCGAATGAAGGATCCTTCATGACCATCACCCGCGAACTGCTCATCGGCGGCAAGAGCGTGCCCCCGCGGTCCGGCCGTACCACCGCCGACCTCAACCCCTACACCGGACAGCCGTACGCCACCGTGGCCGCCGCCGGGCCCGAGGACGTGACCCTCGCGGTGGACGCGGCGCAGGCCGCCTTCGACGACTGGGCGGCGCTGAGCCCCTTCGCCCGCCGCGCCATCTTCCTCAAGGCCGCCGACCTGCTGCAGGAACGCGGCGAGCAGGCGGCGGCCCTCATGGCGGGCGAGGTCGGCGGCACCCGGCCGTGGGCCCTGTTCAACGTCGGCCTGGCCGCGAACATGCTGCGTGAGGCGGCCGCCGCGATCACCGCCCCCCGCGGCGACGTGCTCGCCGCGCAGGAGGAGGGCGCGCTCGGCCTCGCCGTACGCGAGCCCGTCGGCGTGGTCGCCGCCTTCTCCCCCTGGAACGCGCCCCTCATCCTCGGTGTCCGCTCGGTGGCCGCCGCGCTCGCCGCCGGCAACACCGTCGTCATGAAGCCCAGCGAGGACGCGCCGATCGCCTGCGGCCTGTTCGTCGCCGACGTGCTGGCCGAGGCCGGGCTCCCCGCCGGCGTCCTCAACGTCGTCACCAACGACCCCGCCGACGCCGCCGGGGTCGCCGAGGCGCTCATCGCCGACCCGCGCGTACGCGCGGTCAACTTCACCGGCTCCACCGAGGTCGGCCGTATCATCGGCACCCACGCCGCCCGGCACCTCAAGCCCGCCATGCTGGAGCTCGGCGGCAAGAACGCCATCATCGTGCTCGACGACGCCGACCTGGACTACGCGGTGGACGCGGCGACGTTCGGCGTGTTCATGAACGCCGGGCAGATCTGCATGTCCGGCGACCGCGTCCTGGTGCACGAGTCGCTGGCCGGGGAGTTCACGGCCAGGTTCGCCGCCAAGGTCGCCGCGCTGCCCGCCGGCGACCCGGCCGAGCCGACCACGGTCATCGGGCCGCTGGTCTCGGCCGCCGCGGCGCGGCGCGTCGCCGCCCTCGTCAGCGACGCCGTCGCCAAGGGCGCCACCGTCGTGACCGGAGGCGGCGAGCCGGTCGGGGCCGTCCACCCGGCGACCGTCCTGACCGGGGTGCCCGCTGACGCCGACCTGTACTACGGCGAGGGCTTCGGCCCGATCTGCGTGATCGACACCTTCGCCACCGACGAGGAGGCCGTCACCAAGGCCAACGACACCGACCACGGCCTGACCGCGGGCATCATCACCGAGAACGGCACGCACGGCCTGCGCGTGGCCCGCCGGTTGCGGACCGGCATCGTGCACGTCGGCGACCAGTCGGTCGCCGACGAGCCGCAGGCCCCGTTCGGCGGCTTCAAGTCCTCCGGTTACGGGCGCTTCGGCGGCCGCTGGGGCATCGAGGCGTTCACCAACACCCGCTGGATCACCCTGGCGACCCAGCACGCCCACTACCCCTTCTAGGGTGCGCTGACGACGTCGGCGAGCGGGGTGGCGGCGTGGCCCGTCAGGCGCCTCATGTCGTCGCTCACCCCGTCGAGCTGCCCCGCCGCGATGGCGGTGTAGGTGGACACCCACGCGTCGACCTGCCAGTCCGGGGCGCCGTAGGAGGCGCGGGAGCGATAGGCCTCCTCCACCGTCTCGGGCCGGTAGGTGACCGTACGGCCGCTCGCCCGCGACAGGACCGCGGCGACCTCCGCCATGGTGAGCGCGTGCGGGCCGGTCAGGTCGTAGGTGCGGCCCGCGTGCGCGTCCGGCCGCAGCAGCACGGCGGTCGCGGCGTCGGCGATGTCGTCCTGGGCCACCACCGCGGCCCGGCCCTCCCCCGCCGGGCCGCGGATGACACCGTCCTCGCCCACGAGGGCGGGCATGAAGTCCGCGTAGAGGTTGTCGCGCAGGAAGGTGCAGGACAGCCCGCTGCCGCGCAGGTGCTGCTCGGTGGCCCAGTGATCACGCGCCAGCGTGAAGACCGCGTCCGGCGCGGCGCCGAAGAACGACAGGTAGACCACGTGCCGGACCCCCGCCCGCGCGGCGTCGTCCACGAACGCCCGATGCCGGTCCAGGCGGTCGGGCGACTCGGAGGCCGAGACCATGAACAGCACCTCGGCGCCTTCCAGGGCGGCGGCCGCGCCCGGCTCGCCGTAGGCGCAGCGCACCGCGGTCGCCCCGGGCAGGTCCGGGGCACGGCCGGGGTCGCGCACCGCCAGGCGCTGCGGCACCCCGGCCGCGGCGAGTCTGCGGGCGACCCGGCCGCCGACGCGGCCGGTCGCCCCCGTCACGGCGATCGTCGCCTGGTCGGAGCGCCTGTCACTGTGGACCTCCTTCGGTCTCCGGCACGAGCGGTTCGACGGAGCACTGCAGTCAGTCTCGCAGCCGGGCGGCGGGAAGGCGCGGAGCCTGACCCGTTCACGCGCCTGAGCGGCCTGCCCGTGAGGAACGTCATCAGCCACCGGCCGAATCGTTCGGCGGGAATGCGCGAAAATACTCAAGTGGTTCCCCGGACCATTATGGGCGGCACCTATAGCCTGGCATTCATCGAGAAATAGCGAAAAGCTGTCACTAATCTTGTCAAGGTCGCGCAGTGCGCAGAAAGTGAGGGGTGACCAGGAGGAACCACGACCGATGGAGGAACGGTGAACCGACCCGTCAACGGGCTCCGGCGCGTCCGGACGACGATCCGGCGCGCGTTATCCATGGCTCTGGGAATTGTCATCGTGGCATTTGTCGCCGCGCCGCCGGCCGCCGCGCTGACGCTGCCCACGCCGAAGGATTTCGTGTCGTACCTCGACCTCGAGTGCTTCAAGACCGACCCGTACCAGCCGCCGGCCGTCGGGCTGACGCTGCGGCACCTCAACCCGGTGCTCAGCGGCCTGCCGATCGAGCAGGTCACCCTGGGCGCGCGTGAGCAGTTGTGCGTGCCGGTCGCCAAGAACGACGTCATCCCGCCGCCCGGGGTGCTGGACTTCGTCAGGTTCGTCGACCTGGCCTGCTACCGGGTCGTCACCCCGGCGCCCGGCAAGGCGCTGGTGCTCAGCCATCTCAACCCGGTGCTGCAGGACCTGCCCCGTACGGAGGTCGTGCTGGGCAGGGCGGAGCAGTTGTGCGTGCCGGTGGCGAAGAACGGCGTCGCGCCGCCCGCGGAGGTGATCCGGCTGGTGCAGCACATCGACCTGCTGTGCTACGGCATCACTCCGAACACGCCGATGAACCGGGCGCTCAACCTCAGGCAGCTGAACCCGGTGCTCACCGGCCAGATTCCCCCGGCCACGGTGCGGGTGACCTACGCCCGTCAGCTGTGCGTGCCCATGCAGAAGGGCGGAGACGTCATTCCGCCGGAGGTGCTGCAGGTGGTGCGCTGGGTGGATCTGGAGAAGTTCGACATCGTCGCTCCGGCGATCGCGCCGGTGACGCTGAGCCTGCGGCATCTGAACCCGGTGCTGGGGTCGTTGCCGCTGGAGCGGGCGACGCTCACCGGCGCCACGCAGCTGGGTGTGCCAGTGGCGAAGAACGGCCAGCTGCCGCCGGGGTGAGCGTGCCGCCGGTGGCGTAGGTCCCCGGCCGGGCGTCCAGCGGGGCCCGGCCGGGCAGGCGGCACGAGCCGGCCGTCGCTGCGGGAGGTCAGAGTGCTCCGACGGTCAGGGCGATGCCGCCCAGCAGTGACGCGCCCAGGACGGCGCTGCGCAGCGCCGCGACCGGCAGCCGGGGCGCCAGCAGCATCCCGGAGGCCGTGCCGGCGGCCAGTGCGAGGAGCTCCGGCGCTCCGGGCAGCACGATGCCGAGCACCAGGGCCGTCGCGGTGTTGTGCAGAATGAAGAAGGCGTGCAGATTGCCCCGCGTGGTCGCCGGTTCCCAGCCCGCGTTGGCCGCGTACAGGCCGATCGGCGGGCCGCCGACCCCGCCGACCACGTTGAGCAGCGCGCTGGCGGCGCCGGTGGCCACGGCCCCCTCGGGACGGCGCAGCCGGCTCCAGCGCACCCCGCTCGCCAGGACGCACACCGCGATGATCACGCCGGCGCCCGCGGCCAGCGCCAGCCAGCGGGTGTCCACCCCGCGCAGCGCCAGCGCGGCCAGTGGAGTGCACGCGAGCGCGGGCACCAGCAGCCGGGCCACCTCGCCCGGCCTGGCGTGGCGGCCGTCGCGGAGCAGCGGCACGACGGAGGAGAGCACGGCGAGCGCCACGGTCGCGGCCACCCCGTCGCGCGGCCCCAGGTGGAGCACCATCACCGGCGCCGCCAGCAGCGAGAAGCCCATGCCGGTGGCAGCCTGCGCGAGCGCACCGAGCAGCACACCGGCGAGCGCCAGCAGGTGCTCGCCGGTGAGGAGATCCGGGGTCATGGGCCTGCCGGCCGGTCGAGGGCGTAACGGCGCTGGAACCACACAGCCGCCGCCATCAGCACGGCGGGCACCACGGTGAAGCCCGCGAGCAGCGCGGTGAGGGCGGAGTCCGGCTGCGCCACCCCGTGCCCGCCGGCCGTGGACACGAACCCGCCGGCGGCCAGGACGGCGGAGTACAGGTAGGGGCCGATGGCGGTGCCCGTCGCCTCGGTGGCGGTCCACACTCCGGTGTAGGCGCCCGCGCGGGCGGTACCGCGCGCCTCGGCGGCGGCGACGGCGTCCGGGACCATCGAGAAAGCGAACAGTTGCAGCCCGGCGAAGGCGGTGCCGAGCGCCACGACCACGGCGACGGTCGCCGCGACTCCGAGCAGCTCGCCCAGCAGCAGCACGAGGGATCCGGCGATGAACACGCCCTGCGACAGCAGCAGCCCGCGCTGCTTGCCGATGCGCCGTGACACCCGCAGCCACAGGGGCCCGGCGACCATGGCCGGGCCGAGGAAAGCGCCCATGAACACGGCCGTGAGCCCGCCGTCCGCGAAGACGTACTCGGTGTAGAAGGGCAGCGCGGCGAGGAAGAGGTGGGTGGTGGTGCCGGTGAACAGGTAGGACAGCACCAGTGCCCGGAAGTCGCGGTCGCGCCACGCGATCCGGACGTCGCCGAGGGCGGTGTGGGCGCGCCCGTCGGGAAGCCGGAAGCCGCAGTTGCCCACGAGCCGCCGGACGCCCGCCAGGGCGACGAGGCACGACACGACCATGGCGACGGCGAGCAGCAGAGCCATGCGGGAGTAGTCGCCACGGCCGCCTGACGCCACCAGGGCGGGTGCCGCGACGCCGGCGCCGAGCAGCCCCGACGTCAGGAAGAGCATCCGGAACATGAAGATGCGGGTGCGCTCGTGGTAGCCGACCCGCAGGTCCGACGGCGTCGTCAGGTACGGCACCTGGAAGCAGGCGAAGAGCAGGTTGCCGGCGATGAACCAGCCGCCGACCCACAGCGCGGCGGCCGGCCCGGACAGCCCGGCCGGGACCGAGAACATCGCGGCCATGGCCACGCCCAGCAGCAGGCCCCAGCGGAGCAGGCCGCCCCGGTGCCCGCTGCGGCGCGCCTGCCGGTCGGAGAGCGTGCCGAGCAGCGGATGCACGACCACGTCGACGATCTTCGGCAGGAGCAGGGTGAGGCCGGCCAGGAACGGCGGGACGCCGAGCGTGTGGGTGAGGAAGTAGAGCAGGAGCAGCCCCGGGACGGTGACCCACACGCCCATCCCGATCGAGCCGGTCGAGTAGGTCACGAGGTCGGCGGCCCGCGCGCGAGGCGCCGGCGCCGGCTCCGCGGTGGGCCGGGGAGCCGGTGTGCCCGGCATCGTGCTCACGGCTTTCGCGCGTGGCGCGCGACGACGCCGGCGGCCAGCTCGGCCCCGTCGAACGCGCCGGAACGGACGCGGCCGGACAGGGTACGGGCGATGATCCGGTCGGTGACCGAGGGCAGGTGCCGCGCCAGGAACAGCTCGACGGCGCCACGTCGGGTGGTCGCCAGGTCGCGCCGCGCGCGGCCCAGGGCGGCCCGCAGCACCGCGTCGACCACGCCCTCCAGCGGCTCGTAGCTGCTCATGCCCTCCAGGGACAGTCCCGCGGCGGCGGTCGAGTCGTGGATGGGGCTGCGTACCGCCGACGGGTAGACGCAGGTGACGGTGACGTGGGTGCCGATCTCCAGGCGCAGCGCGTCGGCGTACGCGACGAGCGCTCGTTTCGAGGCGCCGTACGCGGCCGCGAGGGGGAGCTGCATGACGGCCATCCGCGAGGAGAGCATGACGACCCTGCCGCGGGACTGGACGAGCGCGTCCACGCAGGCGGCGGTGACGCGCCAGGCGCCGAGCAGGTTGATGTCGAGCTGGCGGCGCACCTCGGCGCCGGGCGGCAGCTCGGCCGGGGCCGGCCCGCCGATGCCGGCGTTGTTGATCAGCAGGTCGAGGCCGCCGAGTTTCGCGATCGCGGCGGCCACGGCGTCGGGAACGCCGGCGTCGTCGGTGATGTCGCAGGCCAGGACCTCGACCGGGTCATCGGCGCGCGGGGCCAGGTCCAGTCCGATGACGTGGGCGCCGAGCCCGGCCAGGCGGGCGCTGATCGCCCGGCCGAACGTGCCGGACGCGCCGGTGACGATGACGCGCAGGCCGCGAGCGTCACGGCGGCGGCCGGGCAGGTGGCCGGGGGAGGTTCGGGACGTGCTCACGCGGGGGTCTCCTCACGGCGGGCAGGGGTGAACGGCCGGGCTCCCCGCAGCAGCCGGACGCGGCCGGCCTTCATCTCGCGGGGCAGGCCGGCGACATAGCGGTCGAAGTCGATCCGCATGACGGGACGCCGGTCGCCGCCCCACCGCTCGGTCGCGGCGCGCAGGGCGCGGGCGACGGCGCGCCGCTGCTCCAGGGGGGCGGGCAGGGCGTAGCGGCCGGACAGGTGGGCGGCGACCAGCTTGGCCTGGGCCTCGACGACGGGCAGGGCGGCGCCTGTGGACTGCATGAGCCCCACGAAGGCCAGGCTCGGGTCCTCCAGGTGGAAGACCCGCTGGTACAGCGGCAGGCGCTCCGCGTCGTCGCCGATCCAGCGGGAGGTCAGGAAGGGGATGGTCACACGGTAGCCGGTGGCCCAGACGATCACGTCGACGGGGTCGGACGTGCCGCCGGTGAAGACGACGCGGTCGCCGTCGAGGCGGTCGATGCCGGGCCGTGCGGTCACCTCGCCGTGGGTGAGGCGGTGCAGGATGGTGTCGCTGATCGTGGGATGGTTCTGGAAGAGGCCGCCGGAGGGGGCCGGCAGGCCGTAGCTCTGCGGGGTGCCGACGGCCAGCCGGAGGAGCGTCTCGGCGATGCGCTGGCGCACCCGCCACGGCAGCGCCGCCATGGCGGCGCCGGTGGCGTCCGCGGGCCGGCCGAACAGGTACTTCGGCACGATGTGCACGCCGTGGCGGGCCGAGAGCAGGACCGGGCCGCGGGCGACGTTCGAGGCGTCGACGGCGATGTCCATGGCGGAGTTGCCCATGCCCACCACCAGCACCCGGCGGTCCCGGAAGATCTCGGGGGTGCGGTAGTCGTGGGCGTGCAGCTGGGTGCCGCCGAACGTGCCGGGGTAGCCGGGCTCGGGCATCCGGGGATCCCAGTTGTGGCCGTTGGCGACCACGACCGCGTCGTAACGGCCGGTCTCTCCGGACTCGGTCGTCACGACCCAAGGGAGGGGTCCTGTGCCCTCGCGCTCCACGTGCCTCACCGTGCTGCCGAATCGCAGGTGCGGGGTCAGGCCGAAGGTCTTCGCGTAGTCGGCGAGGTAGCCGGCCACGTGGTCGGCCGACGGGTAGTCCGGCCACTCGGCGGGCATCGGGAAGTCGGCGAACTCGGTGCGGCCCTTGCTGGTGTTGAGGTGCAGGGAGGCATAGGCGGGTGACAGGCCACTGCTGTTGTCGCGGGCCCACAGTCCGCCGGGCCGATCGCCCTTCTCGTACGTGACGACGTCGAGGCCGGCGTCGAGCAGGGCCTTGGTGGTGGCGAGTCCGGCCGCTCCGGCGCCGATCACGGCGACCCGGCACGAGGGGGTCATGGGTGGGGTTCTCCTGGAAAACTCGGCTGCGTCAGAGGGCGTGGCGAGCGGAGGGCTACGACTCGCCGTGACGGTGGAACCGCCGCGTCATCGCGTGTCCGGTGCCGCCGGCGGAGCGCGACGACTTGCTCTCACGGAGGGTTGTTGTGGTGGCCTCCAAGGCTAGGGCTTGATCAGAGGCCGGACCATGGTGCTCCTCACGGTTTTGCCGCCCCGGGTTGTGAGGGATCACAACCTCAGGGCAGGATCGCGGGGTGAACTCTCGCGACGACTGGACCCCTGTGGTCGACCTCATCGAACGGGTCGTCGGCGACGCCGACCTGATGTCGTCGGTCGTGGCCGGCGTGCGCACGATGGTGCGGGAGGTCGCCGCCCTGCCGTCGGCCGACATCGCCGGGCACACCCGCGCGCTGCTCGTCGCGGCGACCCGGGCGCTGGCGGCCAGGCGCGGCCCGACGGAGGCGGAGCTGTCGTTCGTGGAGGAGCTGGCCGTGACGCGGGCCCGGCAGGGCGTGCCCGTCGAGGCGGTGCTGGGGGCCATCCACGTGGCCGAGCGGGCCATCTGGTCGCGGGCCCGGGAGGTGGCGGGCGCGGCCGGGGTCGGCGCCGAACGCCTGCTGGACGCGCGGGAGCTGTACGACGACTGGGCGGAGGCCGTACGGGCCAGGCTGATCGCCGCCCACCATGCCACGAAGGCCGGGCAGGGCCCGCGAACGCGGGATCGGGAGGCCGCCATCCTGCGGCGGCTGCTCGACGGGGGTTCGGCGGGCGCGCTGGCCGCCGCCGAGGCGGGACTGCCCGTCGCGGGCGGGCTGTGGGTGCTGGCCGCCCGGCCGGGCGAGGCCGTCGCCGGGCTGGAGCGTTCGCTGCGTGATCAACCCCCGGTCCTGTGCGCGGTCGTGGACGGGCTGCTGGTCGGGGTGCTCGGCCGGGCGCCGTCGAGCCGTGTCGCCAGGGCCGGGGTGGTGGCCGGGCTCGCCGGTCCCGCCGAGCCCGAGGAAGTGGCCGCCGTACGGCATCTCGCGGTCGCCGCGCTGAACGCAGCCGAGTCGGCGGGCCTGGCCGGAGTCGTCCATGTCGCCCGCGTGCCGGCGCTCGCCGCGGTCGTCGGCCGGGCCGACCTGGCCGCGGTGCTGCTCGACCACCACCGGCCGGCGTGGACGGCGCTCGGCGCGCGGGCCGAGCCCGTGGCCCGTGCGGTGTGCGCCTGGCTGGAGGCCGATCGGGACGTGGACCTGGCGGCCGAGAGGCTGTTCGTGCATCCCAACACGGTGCGCAACCGGCTGCAGCGCTTCGCCGAGGTCACCGGGATCGACCCGTCCGCCACGTTCGGCGGGGTGGACGCCTGGTGGCTGTGCCACTCCTGGCTGGCCCAGACCTGACTCTCGCGAGTGGAGCGGCCCGGTCGGCAACACGGCGGCTCCTACGCCCGCCGTTCCGTCCTGCCGATCTCGCCGCTGACGAATGGCGCCAGGGAACGAGAAGCGACCATGGAAGGAGAGCCCGCCTTAGTTGCGGCGAAAAGCTCGATCAGCAATTTCGGCGAGGTCCGCGTGCACGCCCCCTGCCTGGTCTCGGCTCTAGGCGCTCGCATCTGCCGCGACCATTATCGAGGCATGGCGAATCTCTCTGTGACGGCGTGCTCCTTGCCTGAGCTCGCTGTGGACGTCGGCTGTGAAGAAATCTTCTGACGCTCCTGGAGCCGATCACAACCCGCTCGCGGACGACGTCGCGCTGTTCGACATGTACATGCACGCGCTGACGGAGGTGTTGGGGAAGGACGAGATCCGCAGTGCGCTGGACGAAATCGGCGTGTCCACCAACCAGCTGCGTCACATTCTCGTCTCCGACGCCAGGCAGGTCCTTGCTCTCGCACCAGAGGAGTTCGCGGCCTACGAGGCCGCGAGAACGTCGACGGTGGACGACGGTGACCTCGATTCAGTGATGCGATGGGCAGGTCGGACGCTGCTGGTCTTGGGAGCGGCTCTCATCGCGGGCGGCCTTGCCACGGTCTGGTGGTGGTCATGGGGATGGATCTTGTTCTGGGCCGGCGGCACGACCTTGGTCGCGGCCGGCGTGGCCTTCGGCGTTCTGCGGTTGCGACGCCTGCGACTCGGGCGACGCGTCTTCCAAGGCGACCTGGCACCGGGCGCCGGCAGCGAGCGCGACGCGCTGATCAAGCGGCTGGCCCGGTACGAACTTCTGGGGCAGGTGCGGACGAGGATCAACCTCCTTCGGGCGTACCGCTTCGACAGGGCGTTCGGCGTCACCAGCAGTCCGGGGCTGAGCGAAATCCACGACAGCCTCTACGAGGTCCCCACCCGCGCCGCCGTCGAAGTCGACAGCCTGATCACCAACGTGACGGGCATCAGCCTGGGGATCGCCGGACCGCGCGGATCGGGCAAGTCCACCATCATCGCTCACTACTGCGGGACACCTCCTCGCGAACAGGAGCGGCTCAAGGCCCGGAACGTCCCGCTGACGGAGTCGCCGCCGGCGACTTCGCTCGCAGATGTGCGCTGTCTCGTGCTGGCGCCGGTCGACTACGCCGCCCGCGACTTCGTCCTGCATCTGTTCACTGTGTTCTGCCGACGTGTCATCTCCGTCTTCGGCCCGGTCGCGCGGCAGCGGCCGTGGCAGCGATGGCTGATCGTGCCCTCCTCGATGGCGGCCGTCGCCTCTGCCGCGGCCCCGCGTGTCATCGTGATCGTTCTCGCGGTCGCCGCCCTGCTGCTCGTCGCGCTGAACCCGTGGACGATCGGCGTCGCCGTGCTGGTCGGATCGATCTGCGCCGTTCGGTTCGCCTACGGAGTGGGCCGTCTTGTCCGACGGGCAGGAGTCGCCCCCCGAACCTTCGCTCACCAAGCCAGGTCGCTCCTGCGGGACGCCCAGCGGAACCTGGTCAGGGTCCGGCACTTGCAGTCGCACAGCACCGGTTGGTCGGGGGCGCTGCGGCTGCCGGTGGGGGCGGAGGGGCAGCTGTCAGGCGGCGTGACCCGAGCGGAGCAGCCGCTCAGCCACCCGGAAGTGGTGGAGGAGTTCCGCGGATTCGCCCGCCGGGTGTCTGCCCTGGTGCATGCGTACGGCGGTCGCGTCTTCGTCGGTGTGGACGAGCTGGACAAGATCGGCTCCGCGGAACAGGCCGAACGGTTCCTCAATGAGCTCAAAGGGGTGCTGGGCATCCCACACGTCTACTTCTTGGTGTCGGTCTCCGACGATGCTCTCGTGTCCTTCGAACGGCGCGGCATCCCCTTGAGGGACGCGTTCGACAGCTCCTTCGACGAGATCGTCCGGGTCGGCAGGCTCACCTACCCCGAAAGCCGCAGACTCCTCTACCGCCGGGTCATCGGGCTGAGCGAGCCGTACATCGGGTTGTGCCATGTGTTGTCGGGCGGAATCGCCAGGGACCTGATCAGGGCCGCCAGGCGAGTCGTACAGATCGGCACCGCCCTGGCCGCCCGCCCCGCAGGCCTCGTCTCATGGGACGAGACCGTCCTGGAGGCCGATCGGTTCGTGGTGATGGCGCAGGAGGAGACGCCCCCTGTTCCCGTTGAGCTCGTCACCGTGTCCGCCGCCATCGTTCAAGAGGAGATCTCCCGCAAGGCTCTGGCGTTCACGCACGCGCTGGCCGACGTGCGCGCGACCGGGGACTTCGCCTTTCAACAGATCCTGTACGACGCCCGCATGGCGGGGTCGCCCAAGGACCTCATGGACGCATTGTTACGTCCATGCGACGGCGAACCCCCGGAGATGACGCGGCTGCACGTGGATTACGCGGCCTACGTCTACTTCTGCCTGACCGTGGGCGAGGTGTTCAACGCCTCCTTGGACGACAACCGCCTGGAACGCTGCACGGGGACACCGGCCTGGGAGGGCGGCTTCGACGCGCTGGCAGCGGCGCGAGCCGCATTCGTCACGGACTCCCGCATCGCCTGGCGCGCGATCAGCGGCATCCGCCGAGCTTGGCAGCTCGACGTGAAGGACCTCACCATGTAGATGATCGATTCCAGGGGTGGAGTTCGGTTAGCCGGCTGCGGACATGAAACGAGGGCGTCCAAGATCCGTTTGTGACCCCTCGCTCAGCACTGTACGCGAAGATCGACGATCAACTGATCGCTCATCGTCGCCGGAGATCATTCCTGTGTTGGTGACCACGGCGATGCCGTACTGGCTCGTGGGCAGGAGCATCTGTGCGGAGTTGTGGGTGAGCAGCCAGCCGGCGTGCCGGAGTCGGGTGCTCCATCGGCGGTCTTCCCGGTGTGCCAGCCCATGCTTGGCCAGATCGTCGGCGTGGTGACCACGCCGACGCCATTGCGGCAGGCCGTCGCGCAGGCGGGGAGTGTCAGCTCGGATAACCCTTTGTCGGCGGGATCGATGTCTTCCTAGGCTCTCGCGGGTGAACCGTACTGTCATCATCGGCGACATCCATGGCTGCTTCGACGAACTGCTCGAACTGCTCGAGAAGGTGGACCTGCGCCCGGACGACCTGCTGGTCAGCGTCGGCGATGTGGTCGACCGCGGTCCAGCGCCCGGCGAGGTGGTCACGTTTTTCCGGGAGCGTCCGAACTCGGTGGTGGTCATGGGCAACCACGAGCGTAAACACGTGCGTGGGATCTTCTCCTTCTCGCAAGAGATCACGCGCCTGCAGTTGGGCGAGCGCTACCCCGAGACGGTCGAGTGGATGCGGACGCTGCCGTACTACTTCGAGAACGAGCATGTCCGTGTCGTCCACGCCGCGGTGGTATCCGGAGTTCCGCTGGCCGACCAGAAAGAGGAGATCCTCTGCGGTTCTACCAGCGGCGAACGAGAGCTCACCGCGCTGTTTCCGGACAGCCACTGGTACGACCACTACGCTGACGCCAAGCCGGTCGTGTTCGGCCATCATGTCACCGGCCGCGAGCCGATGATCCGTGACGGCAGAATCTTCGGCCTCGATACCGGTGCCTGTCACGGCTGGAACCTGACCGCGCTGTGCGTACCGGGATTCACGGTGCACTCGGTGGAGGCGCACGCGGATCATTGGTCGATCACCAAGCGTCAGTGGCAACTGCCCGTCCTGAAAACCAAGCCTTGGCACGACTTCACCTGGTCACAGCTGGCTGCGGCGGCCGCGCGGGTCTCCCCGGCGTCCGACGCCGCCACACGGAGCTGGCTCGAAGCGGTCGAAAAGTGGGCCGCGGATCTGCGGTCGTCGTTTCCCGCCTTGGTCGAGGCAGCGCATCGCCTCGCCGATGAGCTCAGCGCGAACGAGCTGCGACAGCATCCCGCCGCGCCATACCTGTTCCAAGCCCGTGACGGCCGGCTCGACCAAACCAGCCTGGAAAGGCAGTGCCCAACACCTCGCAGGACGATCGACCTGGCCGCGGCGCTGGGGCTGGTTGTGCCCAAGATGCCTGATTGACCCGGAAGCCGAGAGGGAGCTCATCAACGCCGGTGTCTTCATCGAGGCCGCCCGCCGCGCCTGAGCTGCCGGCGTGGGCCATCCAGAAAGGTCCGGCCGCGGCTGGACCGCCGCGTGATGCTGTGCGTCCTCATGGCGGTGCCGACCGTGGCCGACGTGCCGGCCGCGGTGGCGGCGTCCTACTGGGTCAGGCTGATCTCCAGGGTGCTGGCCGGCCTCACCATCGGCGGTTTCTGGTCGATGAGGGCCGGGCTGGCCGGCCGCCTGATGCCGCCGTACGCCGTCGGCACGGCTACCGCTGCGATCTTCTCCGCCGTGCCGCTGGGCTCCGTGCTCGGCGCACCGGCCGGCACCTTCGCCGTCCTGCTGGCGTACGGCATCGCCGGAATCGCGGGCAACTTCCTGGCCGGCAGGGCCACCGCCCCACGCCTGCGCGCCGCTCCCGTCACCTGCGGTTGCCTGATCGCGGCCACCACCCTGCTGCTGCCCCCGGCAGGTCGCGCGCCGATCACCGCCCGGCCGTCGCCGCGGTGGCCGCCCCCAACCACCTGATCAGCGGCTACCAGACGCTCCGGAAGGCGGGGCGCGAGCCGTACCTGACCATCGGGTCCTGGCAGCACTGGGACGCCGAGTTGTCGCTGACCGCCCTGCGGGAGAGCATCACCTGGCTGCGCGCCCACCTGCTGGGGGATCGGCGCGAGCTGCGGGAGGCGCCGGTGCGGATCTACGTCAGAGGCGCGGACGAGTGGCGTGACCTGCCGGTCTACCCGCCCGCCGAGGCACAGCCGCAGCGCCTCAACCTCCACCCGAACGGCGGCCTGTCCGGCGACCTGCCGGCGGAGTCCGCGCCCGACCGCTACCGCTATGACCCCGCAGACCCGACCCCGGCCATCGCCGCAATGTCCCGCATGATCGGCATCCCGCGCAAGACCGGCGAGGGCGTCCTGGCCGGACGTGAGGACGTCGTCACCTACACCGGCGCGCCACTGCCGGCCGACCTGGAGGTCATCGGCATCCCCACCGCCGAGCTGCACGTGACCTCCAGCCTCGCGCACACCGACTTCTACGTACGGATCAGCGACGTGGCGCCCACGGGCACGATCACGCACGTGTCGGACGCGCTGCGGCGGTTCGCCGCCGACCGGCCGATCGACGAGATGGTCGGGATCGAACTGGCGCCCGTCGCCCACCGGTTCAAGCGCGGGCACCGTGTCCGGGTGCAGATCGCGAGCGGGGCCTGTCCACGCTGGGACCGTAACCCCGGCACCGGTGAGCCGCCTGCCGCCGGGAGCGCGATGCGCGTGGCCGACCAGCGGATCCACCACTCTCCCGCCCGGCCGTCCGCCGTCATCCTGCCGGCCACCTGACCCGGGTCATGCTCGTGCGCGCATCGTGTCCTCAGCCTGGAAGGCGCCAGGTGCAGAGGCCTTTGATGCAGAGCTCGGTGGTCGTCCTGCGGGGGTCCGGCGCCTTGATCGATACTTTGCCGCCCCACCGGCTGTAGTGGGTGTCGACGTGAAGGGTCTTGCCCACCAGTTCGTCGAGGCCGCGGGAGAACGTGAACATGCTCTGCACCCTGCCGACCAGGCCGGAGGAGGTCAGCGTGAGGGTGTAGGTGAGCCTCGTGTCCCGATCCCAGCCGACGTGGGAAGAGTGCTCAGCCCAGCGGGAGGCATGCTCGAGCTCCTTGAAGGTGACCGTGCCGGTGACGGTGTCCCCGCTTCGCCGCCCGTTCTTCAGGAGGACGGCCAGGGTCGTGGGCTCCGCCGGATTGACGAGCTGCTCGTCGTAGCCGAGCAGGCCGGTGTGCCAGAGGTGCATCTGGTGGGAATCCTTCCACCAGGTCTTGCCCTTCTTCAGCCACTTCCTGACGAGACCGCCGGACTGGTAGCCGGTGCCGCCGATGTCGTGGTTGAAGCCGATGACACGTTCGCGACCGTACTCACCCCCGGTGGTGGTGACGTCCAGGGCCTTGACACCACCCTGGGCGTCGAACTCGAAGATGCCCTTGCGCCGGCGTTCCGCCCGTTCGTCTGCGCCCTCCAGAAGGGTGGCCGTCTCGGTGAAGTGCACGCCGTGACCGACCGCCAGGACGGCTTTCAGCGCCTGGACGGGATCCATGGTCGCTGCTTGCGCGGGCGCGGCGCCGGCCAGCAGAGCGGCACAGACCGCCAAGGTCGCGAGCGTCTCCCTCATGGTGCTTGATCCTGCCGTGGGCGGATCACGTCCGGGACACGGGCGCGGTGCGACCGTCGAAGGATCGGACGGAGGTCTGAGGACGACCTCGTGTCATGTCCAGCGGTGCCGCAGGTGTTGTTCCCTCATCGGACGGCGTGGACGATTCGCGCGTCCGGCCCAGGAAAGACGAGGGTCTCGTGGTCGTCGTCCAGCCACCGGACCAGATAGGGCGGAGAGCCGTCCGCGTGCCCCACCTCCACGATGACCCCCACCCGGCGGTGCTCGCTGTCGCGTGTGCTCTCCACGATCAGCCGATCACCCTTTGCTGCCTTCATCTCGATCCCCTCATGTCGTGTTCTGTGAAGTGACGTCCGGCGGCTTCTACCCCTCCGGACGCGTCTCTCCCGCGGGGGCCGAAAACCGCTACGGAAAGGGCCCTTGGCCCTATGACCTGCGAACATTTGCTTCCGCGGCGAGCCATGACGCTACGGTGGGATGGAAGGGGGATCGCTGAAGGAGGTCTTGGTGATGAAGGCCAAACAGTGGAGCGTACAGATCTACCTCGCCGAGGACGGCGACAACACGAAGGCACGAGCGGTGCTGACCAGCAGGGACGGTTCAGGTCTGACGGGCATCGGACGCGCCCGCCGCAACCCGTCCGATCCCTCCGTACCGGAGATCGGTGACGAACTGGCGGCGTCGCGAGCGCTGGCGGATCTCGCCGGCAAGCTGGCTACCGCTACGCAACGTGACATCGAGCAGGCTGCCGGTTCGCCTGTGTGAGACCGCCGGCTTCGACGGAGCACCGGGCCTGTTCCGCGCGGCGTGTCCGCCGGGCGGAGCAGGGCCCTAGCCGTGCGCGTGGGTGAGTTCGTAGCCGGCCTCTTCGACGGCGGCGCGTACGTCCTCGGTGTCGAGGCCCTTGTCGCTGGTCACCGAGACCGTGCCGGTGCCGGCGTCCACCGTGACGGCGGTGACGCCGGGGATGTGTTCGAGCTCCTCGGTGACGAAGGTGGCGCAGTGTCCGCAGGTCATGCCGGCGACGGTGTAGCTGGTCCCGGTCATGCCGATGCGCGCCCCGTGTTGCGTGCGGCGGTCGCCGCCTGGTCCGGATCGGCGGCTGGGAGGGTGCGGGTGAGCATGTGCGCTTCGCGCATCCGGCCGTCGGCGGCGAACCGCCCGAAGAAGCCGACCTCGATCGCGAGGTACTTGCCGCGGCGCTGGACGTTCAGGGTGTAGCGGGCGGCGATCCGGTCACCGTCGGCGATGGCCTCGTGCACCTCTGTCCGGTTGCTGGGCCGGGTCTTGCGTATCGGGCGGGTGTGCGCGATGAGCTTGTCGCGGTCCATCCGGTGTCCGTCGGCGACCTGGACGATGTCCGGGGGCCGGGTGATCGAGCGCGGTCGGCAGACCGGAGAGTTCGACGACCGGCTCCCGCTCGGCTGGCTGGTCACCGCCATCGTGAAGCTCGCCCACAGCGCGAGCGAGGAACAACAGGCGGGCCGGATGTCCAGCCAGGAAGCCGAACACGCGCTGCGTACCAGCGTGCTCCGCCTGCTAGGCGCGGCCCGGGAAGAGGATGATGCGTATCGCTCCCGATGAGCGGCAGCCGGCCAGGTGCACCACGATCCTCAGCCCTTGATGAAGCGGCGGGTCATGTATCGGCGCACAGGCGGCAAGGAGGCCAGCCGCAGCGGCAGCAGGCTCAGCCACAGCAGGAACGGGCTGGTGGGGGCGTAGACGCCTTTGACGCGGCGGCCGAGTTTCTGTTTGCGTTCGGCTTCGGGCCGGATGGCGGCCTCCCAGGCGGTCAGCGCGGCGGGGACGTCGCCGGGGCGGGCCGCCAGTTCGGTGCCGAGGCGGTCGGCGCCGCCGACGGCCAGCGAGGAGCCGTACCCGGCGAACAGGGTGACGCACCAGGCGGCGTCGCCGAGCAGGACCACCCGGCCCTTGCTCCAGGACGGCGCGACGACCTGGCTGATGGTGTCGAAGTAGACCGAATCGGCCCGCTCCAGCCCGGCGAGGGCTTCGGGGATGATCCAGCCGAGGTCGCCGTAGACGCGCCGCAGTTCGGTGGTCACGTCCTCGCCGGGGCGGGCGTGGGCGGCGCGGTAGCCGAAGAAGGCGACGTTGCGGCCGTCGGGGATGCTGATGACCGCCGCGGTACGCCCGCGCGACGACAGGGTGCCGGTGGCGCCGGGCGCGATGGTGGCAGGGCGCTTGTCGAGCATGTAGACGGCGACCTTGTGCTCCAGGTCGAGCAGGAAGTCCTCCTCCGGGCCGAACAGCAGGGCGCGGGTGGCCGAGTGCAGGCCGTCGGCGCCGACCAGCAGGTCGCCCTCCTGCGTGCTGCCGTCGGTCAGGCGCACGCGTACGCCGTGCTCGTCCTGGTCGACGGCGGACAGGGTGGTGCCGAAGCGGATCTCGGCATGGCCCTCGACCTTCTCGTACAGGACGGCTTCGAGGTCGCCGCGCAGGATGGTGATCGAGCGCGGCCCGGTGGTGGCGGCGATGGTGGCGCGGTCGAGGGAGAAGCGGCGTTCGCCGTTCGGTTTGTGGTAGACGAGTTCGTCGGTGATGAAGCCCTTCGTGAGCAGGTCGGGCAGGATGCCCATGTGTTCGGCGGCGTCGTAGCCGATGCCGCCGAAGGTGACGGCGTAGCCGCCGCCGCGTCGCTGCGCGGCGCGTTCGACGATGAGGGTGTCCCAGCCGATCTGGTGCAGGCGCAGGGCGGTGGCCAGGCCGGCGATGCCGGCTCCGATGATGATGGCGCGCATGGCAGGTGGTGCTTCCTTATCGGGTGAGCTGGTCGAGCAGCCGCTGTTCCGCGGCGGCGTCCAGCCAGGTGTCGGGGGAGGGCGCGTCGGCGCGGGGCGCCGGGTCGCCTTCGGCCTGCAACCAGGCCCAGGTGTCGGCAAGGGTCTCGCGCAGCGGGCGCGTGGAGAGCCCTTCGGCCAGGACGGCGCTGACGTCGGCGTCGTGCATGCCGGTCGGCACGCTGCCGTCGAGCATGCGCAGCCCGAACTCCATGCCGAGCGGCAGGCCGTGCCGCAGGAGCAGCTCCGGCGGGGCCCACACCAGCTCGGTGGCGAAGCCGGTGACGTCCAGCGCCGTGGTGAGCAGGTCGCCGAGGGTGGTCGCGCCGGGCGGGCCGGTCACGGTGAAGGCGCCGCTGAGGCCGCGTTCGGCCGAGCTCAGCATCCAGGCGGCCAGGTCCCGGACGTCGAGATACTGCAGAGGCGTCCGGGCCGGGGCGGGCGCCAGGACCCGGCCGCCCTTTTCCAGGCGGCGCAGCCACCACGGGATGCGGCCGACGTCCTCGTACGGGCCGAGGATCATCCCCGCCCTGGCCAGCAGCGCGCGCTCGCCGAAGCTCTCCAGTACGGCGAGCTCGCCGCCGCGCTTGGCGGCGGCGTAGTCGGCGTGGTCGCTGCCGCCGGGGTCGCCGTCGACCAGGGGCGCCTGCTCGTCGGCGCCCGCGGGCCAGGGCCAGCGGTGCACGCCGCGGCTGGAGACGTAGCCGTAGTGCCCGGCCCGGCCGGCCAGCAGGCGGGCGGACTCGCGTACCACCCGCGGCGCCCAGGCCCAGGTGTCGATGACCGCGTCCCATTCCTGGCCGTCCAGCGCCCAGCGGACGGCCTCGGGGTCGGTGCGGTCGGCGAGCAGCGCTCGCACCCCGGGAGCGGGGTCGCGGCTGAGGCCGCGGTTGAGCGTGCTCACCTCGTCGCCGCGCTCCAGCGCGGTCTCGACAATGGCGCGGCCGACGTGGTGGGTGCCGCCGAGGACGAGGAGTTTCACGTTGCTCCTGGAGTGATGTGGTCGGGGAGACGCCGTGTCCCGAGGTGCGCAGGCCGCGCCCGCCCGCGGGGTGGTGGGCGTCGCTGGGGATCTGGGGCCGGATGCGGTGGCCGGGGTTCGCAGAGCCGGACGATGTCGTCGCCCACCTCGACCGGGCGGGCAGGCGACGTGGGGGTTGGCCGAGCGCGCGTGCAACCTGCTGAGCAGCAAGGCCATGGCCGGTCGCCTTTCTGCCGACGTCGATGAGAGGTCACGCCGCCGACCAGGCTTCCCGGCACACCATCGAACCTCTCGCGAGGCCGATACGAGGAATATACCGACTTTTCAGAAATTTCTGAAGTCTCGCGAGTTTCGGTATCCTGATGTCCCTCAAGGAGGCGAGCACGTGAACGGCCGGAATGGGCGGTGGCAGGCGGCGGAACGGCTGGCCCTGACGCTGATCGAAGGCGGACTGCGGCGCATGGCCGCGCGCACCCTGGCGGTCTTCCTGTTCACCGACCAGGACAGCGTCACCGCCCGGCAGCCGGCGCGGTGAAGCCGTCGCTGCCCGCGCGCACCGCTCCAGCAGCGCCGGCGGCAGCGCCGAGCGGGGCGATTGGGCAGGCAGCGCCGGGCGGCGCGAGCTCGGCGCGAGCGCGAAGCCGCCCACGAACGGCCGGTGACATGATCTCCACCACCAAGGACTCCACACGTTCTTCTCCGCGCTGAACCGTGGCAGGCTCCTGCCCGCCCGGCTGCCGGCCGAGATGCGCGAGCCGCACCCCGGGAGCGGCACCCTCGTCTACGGTCTGGGGGTGTCCGTGCAGGATCTGGGCCCCGGCTGCGGCACTGTCCTCCCTCACAACGGCAGCACAGCGGGGGCTACGTGTCGGTGATGTACGGCACCCCCGACGGCAGGAAGACGCTGTCCGCCTCGATCACCTACGGGAACGCCGCACCCGATCTGGCGCAGGCGCTCCCGAAGGCGCTGGACGATCTTCTCAAGGAGGTGTTCTGCGGCGGGCAGGCCCCCCGCGAGCTGAGCCTCACTCGACGGGGCGGCAGACGGTGCCGGGGGGAGGCAGGCGCAGGCTCGTCAGGTAGCGGTTGACGTGGCCGACGACGCACGTGACGCCGCTGTTGTAGAGCGCGTGGCCGTCCCCGTCGTGCAGGAGCGCCGCCGAGCCGGGGACGCGCCGTACGATGTCGGCGGCCCCGTCGAAGTCCGTCCGGGAGCCGACGCCGAGGAACGGCGGCAACCCCTGGGCGGGCAGCGGTTCGAACGGGTTGGTGACGGGGCTGGGCCAGCCGACGCAGCCGAGCGGGTGCCACGACTCGATGCCGGAGAGGTTGGGCAGCAGCCGCTCCGCCTTGCGGCGCTGTTCGCGGTACTCCTCGTAGGAGCCGTAGCCCATGCCGTCTGGGCAGTGGGTCATGTTCATGCCGACCGGGGAGGGGACCTTGAGGCTGTACGTGCCCTGCCGGACGTAGCCGGCGAATCCGGAGGCGTCGCCGCCCACGGCGCGTTCGATCGCTTCGGCGAGCTGCGCCCAGCGCGGATGTTCGGGTTTCCGGCCAGGCGCGATGATGCTGGGAGCGGCGGCCTCCTTGAGGTCGAACCCGCTGTAGGCGACCGGCGGCTCCGCCCTGACCGGGATCGGCGAGCGGTCGGCCCGTTCGATCAGCGCCCGCCAGACCTGGCCGACGTCCTGGCCGTGCAGGGCGCAGGCGGTCGTCGCCGCGCACCAGGCGGCGAAGCGCGCGAAGGCCCTCTCGCTGCCGAGCCTGCTCTCCGCGCGGTCCATGGCCGGGCTCGCCGTGCCGTCGAGGACCACCGCGCGGACGCGGGCGGGGAACAGGCGGGCGTAGGTGATGGCAGGGATGCCGCCGTAGGAGGAGCCGATGAAGCTCAGCCGCTCCTCCCCCAGCGCGACGCGGATCGCCTCCATGTCACGGGCCACGGACGCCGAGTCGAGGTGGTCGAAGTACTCCGGGTCGGCGGCGCGGCAGCGCTGCGCGGCCTCCCGGTTGCGGCGGCCCTGCTCGGCGTACTCGGCGGGGCTGCCGGGCAGGGCGATCCACGGCCCGCTGATCAGGCACTCGTACGGCAGCACGCCCTTGTCGACGGTGTTGCGCGGTTCGACGGTGACGATGTCGAAGCGTCCGCGCAGGTCGGAGAAGCTGCCCGCGTACGTGCTCAGGTCCTTGACCCCTGAGCCGCCCGGCCCGCCGGGGACCGCGAACACCGCGCCGATCCGGCGTTCCGCGCCGGTGTGCGGCAGCATGCCGGCGGTCAGGCGGATCTTCCTGCCGGACGGCTTCGACCAGTCCACGGGCACCTCGATCGAGGCGCACCTCATCTCCTTGTCCGCGCAGGCCGTCCAGTCCAGCGGGGACGGGCCGGAGCGCGGCGAGGCGGACGCGGCGGCGGGCACCGCCGCCACCAGGACCGTGGCGGCCACGCCGGCGGCCAGGGCCTTGATCCGGCCGCCTTTCGACGCGATCGCCGTCGCGCCCGCCGTCAGCGCGGCGATCACGTACGCGGCCAGCAGCCCCGCCGCGCCCGCGGGCGGCAGCAGCCCGCCGCCCACCCCCGCGATCTGGAGCGGCAAGTTCTCGATCATGAACGAGCCGGCCCGGGCCCGCAGCGGCGAGGGCAACGTCCTGGCCGCCACCGGCAGCACCACGATGATCACGGTCAGCACGACCAGGGCCCCAGGGGTGGAGCGGACGGCTGCCCCGACGCCCAGCCCGATCAGGGCCAACGCCGCCATCGACAGTCCGGCGGCGCTCACCGAGGCGAGCACGCCCGGCTCCGGCAAGGGCGTGCCCAGCGTCCGGCCGTCACGAAGCACCTGGCCGGCCCGGTCGCCGAGCACCGCCATGGCGGCCGCGTGCATGGCGAAGGCCAGGACCTGACCCGCCACCAGCGTGACCACGGCCAGCGCCGGGATCTTGGCCAGCAACAACACGTGCCGGCGCGGCATGGCCACCAGGCTCGTCCGGATCATCCCGGTGCTGTACTCGGAGGTGATCGCCAGCGCGCCCAGCGTGGCGAACACGAAGTAGGCGACCGCGATCCCGTTGCCGAGGCCGTCGCCGTTGCCGGCGAAGGCCATCCGCTCGTCGGGCGACTGGTGGTCGAACCCGCGGCCGATCATGAACGCCACGCCGGCGCAGGCCAGGACGGCCGCCACCGAGCAGGCCAGCAGGTGGAGGTTCGAGCGGAGCGAGCGCAGCTTGAGCCACTCCGAGGCGATCACATCCGTCATCGGACCGCCTCCCCGGCGCCGGCCCGGTATTCCGTGCTGTCCTCGGTGAGCCGCATGAACGCCTCCTCCAGGGAGGCGCCGCGCGGGGACAGCTCGGACAGCGCCACGCCGCCGCCGAGCGCCAGTGCGCCGATCCTGGCCGCGTCGAGATCGCGTACCGACAGGGCGCCGTCGTCCTCGGCGGTCACCGTCGCGCCGTGCGCGCGCAGAACGGCGGCGAGGCGGGTGGGGTCGGGCGTGCGGACCAGCACGTCGCGCTGGAAGCGGACGGCCAGGGCGCCGACGGGGGCGTCAGCGACCAGCCGGCCCCGTCCGATGACGATGACGTGGTCGGCGGTGAGCGCCATCTCGTTCATCAGGTGGCTGGACAGCAGCACGGTGCGGCCCTCGCCGGCCAGCGAGCGCAGCAGGTCGCGCAGCCAGCGGATGCCCTCCGGGTCGAGACCGTTCAGCGGCTCGTCGAACATCAGCACCCCCGGGTCGCCGAGGAGCGCCGCGCCGATCCCCAGGCGTTGCCGCATGCCCAGCGAGAAGCCGCCGATCCGCTCGCCGGCGACGCCGGTCAGGCCGACCTGGTCGAGCACGGCGGCCACCCGGGCACGGCCGATGCCGTTGCTGCGGGCCAGGCAGGCGAGATGCGCCCGCGCGCTGCGGCCCCCGTGCACCGCCCCGGCGTCGAGCAGCGCTCCCACGGAGCGCATGGGCCTGCGCAGGGACGCGTACGGACGGCCGTTCACCAGGGCCTTGCCCGCGCAGGGAACCTCCAGGCCGAGCACGATGCGCAGGGTGGTGGACTTGCCCGCGCCGTTCGGGCCGAGGAAGCCGGTCACCAGCCCGGGTCTCACGGTGAACGTCAGGTCGTCCACGGCGACCCTGCCGCCGTATCTCATGGTCAGCCCGCTCACTTCGATCACGGTCCGCCCTCCCTTCTTCCGATGACGGCCGCCAGCCTCGCGGCTCCGGCCGCCGATCTCGATGGGGGTGCGCCCACCGGCCGGGGCGAGGATTCCCACCTCCGGAGGTAGGTCTGGACCTACCGACCGGACGCCGCGCATCGGGCAGACTCCTGGCATGACCGGCCTTCGACACCTCATCGCCGCAGGGGGTGGGCTGCTGCTCAACGCCGCCACGGGCGTGGCCGCCCTGGCGCTGCTCGCCATGCTGCTGGTGAGCCTCGCGCTGGTCCCGGTGGCCGGACTCGGCCTGCCGCCGCTGGCCCGCGTGCCGGCACTGGTGCGGTCTCTGGCGCGGCTGCAGCGTGACTGGGCGAGCCGGGTGCTCGATCCGGCCGGCGACCGGGCGTACCGGTGGCACGGGAGCCCGCGCGTCCCGCCGGCCGTCGCGCCGCAGGACGCGGGAACCTGGCGGGAACTGGCGTGGCTGGTCGTGCACGGCCTCACCTGGCCCGGCCCGGCGCTCGTCCTCTGGGCGCTGCTGGCCGCGTTCGACCACATCTTCTCGCGGGTGCAGGTGGTCGTGACCGGCGGCCTGACGACGTTCGCCTTCAGCGTGGCCGTCGTCGCCATCGCGCTGATCACCGTCATGGCGGTGCCCGTGCTGCGCACCGCGCAGGCGTGGCTCGCGGCGAGGCTGCTCCTGCCGGACGCGACCCCGGCCGCGCGCATCCGGCAGCTGACCGAGTCGCGGGCCGTGGTGGTGGACGCCCAGGCGGCCGAGTTGCGCCGGATCGAACGCGACCTGCACGACGGCGCCCAGGCCAAGCTGATCGCGATCCGGATGAACCTGGGCCTGGCCCGCGACGCCCGCGACGGCGCCCAGGCCCGGCTGATGATCGACGAGGCCAGGGAGATCGCCGGCCAGGCGCTCACCGACCTGCGTGACGTGGTGCGCGGCATCCACCCTCCGGTGCTGACCGACCGCGGCCTGGCCGGGGCGGTCCAGGCCGCCGCGCTGCTGTGCCCGGTGCCGGTGACCGTCGAGATCGAGCTGCCGGGCCGGCTGGAGGCGCCGGTCGAGTCCGCGGTGTACTTCGCCGTCGCCGAGGCGCTCACCAACGTGGCCAGGCACAGCGGCGCCTCGCGCGCGTGGCTGCGGCTGTCCTGCGCGGGCGGCCTGCTGCGCGTGACGGTGCGCGACGACGGCCGCGGCGGAGCCGGCCGGGCCGGCGGCAGCGGCATCCGGGGCATCGAGGCGCGGCTGTCGGCCTTCGACGGCCGGCTCGATGTCAGCAGCCCTCCTGGCGGGCCCACCGAACTCACCATGGAGGTGCCGTGCGCGTGGTCATAGCCGAAGATCTCGCCCTGCTCAGGGACGGGCTGGTCCGTTTGCTGACGGCGTACGGCTTCGAGGTGGTCAAGGCGGTCGACAACGCTCCGATGCTGCTCGACGCGCTCGTTCACGATCGTCCGGAGGTCGCCGTCGTCGATGTGCGGCTGCCGCCCGGACACACCGACGAGGGGCTGCGCGCCGCCCTGGAGGCGCGGCGGCTGGTGCCGGGGCTGCCGGTGCTGATCCTGTCGCAGTACGTCGAGCAGTTGTACGCCCGCGAACTGCTCTCCGACCGGCCCGAAGGGGTGGGTTACCTGCTCAAGGACCGCGTCGGCGACGTCGACCGGTTCGTGGACGCGGTGCGTCAGGTGGCCGCCGGCGGCACCGTGATGGATCCCGAGGTGATCTCACAGCTGCTGAGCCGTCACAGCCGGGACGAGCCGCTGGGTGAGCTGACGCCCCGGGAGCGGGAGGTGCTGGCGTTGATGGCCGAGGGGTTGTCCAATCTGGCGATCGCCGCCCGGTTCCAGGTCACGGACAAGGCGATCGGCAAGCACACCACCGGCATCTTCGCCAAGCTCGGCCTGCCGCCGTCCGACGATCACAACCGGCGCGTGCTGGCCGTGCTCGCCTACTTGCAGGCCGCCCCGCCGGCGCCCTCGGCCCGAACCCGGGTCGAGGGCGCCGGGGCGCCTCAGTGGTCGGCCAGGTAGGCCGTCAGCCGGTCAGCGAGGGCTCGCGGACGGCTGAGAGCGACGTTGTGGCCTCCGTCGATCTCGTCCGGCACGATGCCGAGTCGTTCACGGACGACGCGACGCAGGAACGTGGCCGGCAGGAACCGATCGCCGCGGCACAGCAGGAAAGCGGTCGGTGCGGACGGCCACGCGGCGAGCGGCCACGGAGCGGCGAAGGGCGTGGCGGACTGGTCGCGGACGTTCCTCCGCGCCTCGGCCGCGACGTGGGGCGGGACATCGTGGAAGAACAGCGCGGTCTCGTCATCCGGGGCCCGGCCGTCACGCTCGTCCTGCTCGCGCCGGGCCGCCTCCCAGCCGGTGCTCGTCCACCACTCCCCCGGGGGCTCGCCCGGGGCGGGCACCATGCCGGCCAGCAGGACGAGCCGCCTGGCGGGAACGCGTTCACAGACGAGCGGCGCGGTGAAGCCGCCGAAGGAGTGCGCGACGACGGTCACATCGGCACGCGCGCCGACGGCCTTGATCACCGTGTCCGCGTAGTCGTCCAGCGTGGCCGAGTCGTCGTCGCAGGGCAGATCGGGTGTGACGACGTCCTGGCCCCGGGCGCTCAGCTCAGCGGCCGTCAGGCGCCAGTACCGGGAGTCGGCCGCGGCACCCGGAATCAGCACGAAGGTGGTCATGCGAAAACCCTTCACAGGAGATGGGGACGCGTTCACGAACGGCCGCGGTGTTCGAACTCCTCGGCGCTGACGCCTCCCGGCAGGCGCGAGGTGAAGTCCAGGACGCCGACCCACGCGGGGCGCACGGCGATGCGGGCCATCCGCGTCCCGGGGTGGTCCACCGCCGCCACGTTGGCGGCGCCTTGCTCGGGCCCGGCGTAGCGGTGCTGGGCCAGCACGTACTCCGGCACGATCCCGTCGACGTCGGTGACCTCCGCGCGCCCGCGGACGAGGAGCGTCTCGGGCGGCGTGGACGCCCTGTCGATGGTGATGGCGATGTCAGGTCTGGCACGGAGCGCCCCGATCTTCCGCGCCCCCGCGAACGTGGACAGGACGATCTCGGCGCCGGTCCAGTGGAACAGCATGGGGAACACCCGGGGCGTGCCGTCGGCCGCGACGTAGGCCACCCGCGCCAGTTCGGTCGAGGCGAGCAGGCGCCGCGCGACGGGGCTGTCCAGCAGGCGGACGTCGCCCTGCGGCAGGCTCATGACATCCGGACGGTCGTCGGTCATCATGCGAAGACTCCTCTCGTTGCGCCGGCCGCGCCCGTCGCGGCCGGCGCCTATTGAGACGGAGAAGGCTCCGAGAAGGGGGCACCGTCCGCCGGCCACACGGGGGGCAGCCCGAAGGCGGCGAACAGCCTCGGCTCGAAGACCGTGATCTCGGCGATCCGCCCGTGCTCGATCCTCAGCACGTTGAGCGCCTGGGGGCGGTACTCGCGCTCGCCCGGCCCGCAAAAGTAGGCGGCCAGCGCGGGCTGGAGGTTCGCTCCCGTGATCACGCTGCGCCACTGTCCGCCGGACAACGGCGAGCCAGGGCCGAACGCCTGCGCGGCGAAGGCCGCGACCGCGTCCCGGCCGGCGAACCAGTACGGCAGCGGCGGCATGATCATCCGCACGTCATCGCTCAGCAACTTCGCGAAGGCGGCGGCGTCCGTCCGGTCATGGGCGTCCATGAGACGTCGCAGCAGTTCGCGCTCGCTCTCGGTCGGAACCCTTGAGGGCGACCACCCGAGCCGCTGCGGCGGAAGCTGGGCACGCAGGATGGACCGTGCCCGTTTCAGGGCGCTCTTGACGGATTCGACGCTGCTGCCGAGTTGTGCGGCGGTCTCCTTGGCCGGCCAGCCGAGTACGTCGCGCAGGATCAGCACCGCCCGCTGCCGGGGGGACAGATGCTGGACGGCGGCCAGGAACGCCAGTTCGATGGTCTCCCTGCCGATGACGGCGGCGTCCGGCTCCCCGGCACCGGACGCGCCGACGGCCAGCAGGTGGTCCGGGTACGGCTGCAGCCAGGGAATCTCCGCCGGAGGTTCCTGACCGTCCACACGTTCGCGCGTCAGGGGCCGGCGCCGTTGCCGATCGAGGAAGTCCAGGCAGGCGTTCGTGGCGATCCTGTAGAGCCACGCCCGTGAGGTGGACTCCCCCCGGAACGTCCCGCGGGCCCGCCAGGCCCGCAGGAACGTCTCCTGCGCCAGGTCCTGGGCCTCCTCGAACGAGCCCAGCATCCGGTAACAGTGCACCTGTATCTCGCGCTGGTGCCGCTCGACGAGCCGGCCGAACGCGTCCTCGTCATCGGCCACGACATCTCCCTCGGCTGTGCCGGCGGCTTCAGAAGCGCCAGCGGGTCGCGGTCAGGCCGTCGGAGCCGTAGCCGTAGGCCCGGAGCGGCGTGATCCGGTAGAAACCGTACTCCGGTGAGCCGGGCAGGCCGTCGTCGTGGACGCGGCCGCCGCGCGGCGACAAGGGCCACCCGTACGTGGCCAGGAAGGCGTCGGCCACCTCCCGCTGCCGCGCCGGGTCGAGGACGGGGACGGCCGTGCCTTCGAGGACGAGGTCGAGATCGGGGCCGGCGACGGTGAGAACGCAGTGGCCGCTGTGGGCGAGGTTCCTGCCTTTGCGGGAGCCGGGCCGGGTGGCGAAGCACACGCTCTCATCGGCCCAGACCGGCATCAGCGGCATGGCGTGCGGGCGTCCGTCGGGCCGCACGGTGGACAGCCAGGCTTTCCGCGCCTGCCGCAGGCAGGCAAGGGCCTGGGCCCAGGGTTTCACGGTCGTCGCGTCGGTGCTCATCGGGGTCGCGTCGGCGTCGCTGAACAGCAGTTCGGCGACGGGTGTCGGTGCGGGCATGGCGGAAGTGTCCCCTTCGGGTCGATCGTGGGCCGGGTTCAGGAGCCGTACTCGTCGTGCAGGCGCCACCACTGGTAGGGGGCGCTCTGCGGCCGGCCTTCAGGGGAGTCCTCCCAGTGCTCCTGACGTCCGTACGGGGTCAGGTCGAGGAGGGTCCAGTTGCTGCCGAGCCGTTCGACGCCCCGGCTGGTGGTGGTGTAGGTGCGGTAGACGTCCTCGCCGTCGCGCAGGAAGACGTTCAGGGCGAAGCCGTCGCCCGCTCCCATGTCGTGGTTGAAGGCGCCGTCCGGGGCGGCGTACCAGGGGATGTCCCAGCCCATGCGCCGCCGGTACGGCAGGATCTCGGCCAGGGGCCCGGTGGAGACCAGCGCCAGCGACACGTCGCGGGCGTGCAGGTGGGCCGGGTGGCCGAGGTTGTCGACGAACATCGAGCAACCTGAGCAGAAGTCGCCGGCTCCGTGCCACATGAAGGAGTACACGATGAGCTGGCCGCGTCCTTCGAAGAGGTCCGGCAGGCCGGCGGGGCCGTCGGGGCCGTCGAAGCGGTAGGTCCTGGTCACGTGGACCATCGGCAGGCGGCGGCGTTCCGCGGCCAGGGCGTCCTGGGCGCGCGTGAGCTGTTTCTCCTTGTGCAGCAGCGCGGCCCGTGCTCTGCGCCATTCCTGGTCGGAGACGATCGGGGGTGGGGTCATCCGGCACTCCTCACGAGGCTTTCCTGAAGGAAGGAACTCCCCGCACCCTAACCGACTGACTTCCTCAAGGGAAGCCGGTCGGTTACGCTGACCGCATGCAGCGCACCCGGTTCGACGAGATGGCCTGCTCCATCGCCCGCACCCTGGACGTCATCGGCGAGCCCTGGTCCCCGCTGATCCTGCGGGACGTCTACGTCGGCATCGCCCGCTTCGACGAGCTCCAGCGCGACCTCGGCATCTCCAGCAAGGTGCTCAGCGAACGGCTGAAGTGGCTCGTCGGCCACGACGTCCTGGAACGCCGCGAGTACTCCCGGCGCCCGCCACGCCACGAGTACGTCCTCACCCAGAAGGGCCGGGAGCTGTGCGACCTGCTGCTGGTGATGGTTCGCTGGGGCGACCGCTGGACGGCCGGGACGTCGGGGCCGCCCGTGCTCTATCGGCACCACGCCTGCGGCCGGATCGGCCACGTGGAACTGCACTGCTCGGCCTGCGGGCAGCCGATGCGCGCCACGGACGTCGACGTCCTGCCCGGCCCCGGTGCCGCCGGGGACTAGCGAGCCGCCTGATCGTCCGGCGAACCGGACTCGGGCTGTCCGTCGAGAGCGATCGCCTCGATCTCCAGGAGCCACGCCTCGTCGTAGATGTCGGTGATGATGATGGTGAGCGCGGGTGTATGGCCCTTGAGGATTTCCGTCCGGATACGGGAGTTCGCTTCACGGTATCGGCGATCAGCCAGGTAGATGGTCACCTTGGCGAGGTTGCGCACCCCCATCCCGGCCTCGGCCAGTACGGCGAGCACGTTGCGCCAGGTCGTCCTGCACTGGGTGTCGAAGTCCTCAGGCACCTTCCCGTTCTCCGGCCAGGGCACCTGACCGCTGACGAACAGCATCCGGCGCGCCCCGGTGACCACGGTGCCGTGGGTGTAGTCACCGGGTGCTTGCGGCAAGAACGCCGGATCGAGCGGTGAAATGGACAATGAGGTCACAGGTTCCTCCGGGATTCGTGGTCGTCGCCGCTGGAACCGGCGAAGGCATGAAGTTGATCTCAGGACGGGGGCAGGCCCGGCCGTCGGCGGCCGTGGCACGACGGATGGACACCACGGCGGACACCTCTTTCAGCCGGTGGGCGGGATGTGACGGAGCTGGAGGAGCGCCAGGATCGCGGCGCCGGCCGCGACGACCGCCGCGACGACGGCCGCCACGTTGAGCCCGCCGGCGAACGCCTCGCGGGCGGAAGCGAGCACCGCCGCGGCGACGTCGGCCGGGAGCCCCTGCGCCGCCGACACCGCCCCGTCGAGACTGTCCCGGCTGGCCGCGGCGGCCTCGGACGGCAGGTCGCCGGGCAGGGTGGTGGCGGCCTGGGACCGGTAGACGACGGCGCCGATGCTGCCGATGACGGCGATGCCGAGCGAGATGCCCAGGTCGCTGCAGGTGGTGGCCAGTCCGGAAGCCGCCCCCGCCTTCTGCGGCGGCACCGAGCCGACGACGAGGTTGGTGGTCAGCGCCATGGACGGCGCGACGGCGGGATAGAGCACCATGAAGCCGGCGACCAGGAGCGGCAGCCCGCCCGCGACGTCGACCTGGGTGAGCATCAGGTAACCGATCACCTGCACGGCCAGCCCGGCGGCGATCAGGTGGCCGGGGCGGACGCGCCGTACCAGGACGGGTGAGAGCGTGGAGACCACCACCAGCAGGGCCGCGCCCGGCAGCACCCAGAGCCCCGCCCGCAGCGGCGAGAGCCCCTCGACGAGCTGCAGGTACTGGGTGAACAGCAGGTAGATGCCGCCGAGCGCGGTCGCGGCGAGCAGGAAGACGCCGAGCGCGCCGCCGACCGCGCGGTTGGCGAACAGCCGCACGTCGAGCAGCGGCTCGGGCAGGCGGAGCTGGCGGACGAGGAACCAGGCGCCGAACGCCAGCCCGAGCGCGATGCCGAGCAGCGCCGGCCCGAGCGAGTCCGGCCTGGCCAGTTCCTTGACGCCGTAGACGATCGGCAGCAGGGTCGCCAGCGACAGCAGCACGCTGAACAGGTCCGGGCGGCCGGCCGCCGGGTTGCGGGGGTTGGGCAGCAGCAGCGGGGCGCCGATCGCCACGACGGCCATGACGGGCACCGCGACCAGGAAGGCCGCCCGCCAGGAGAACGCCTCCAGCAACGCCCCGCCGATCACCGGGCCGAGGCCGGTGCCGACGGAGATGCCTCCCGACCAGATGCCGACCGCGATGCCCCGTTGCCGCGGGTCGGTGAACGTGCTGAAGATCAGGCCGAGGGTGGCGGGCATCTGGGTGGCCGCGGCGACGCCCAGCAGCGCCCGCCAGACGATCATCAAGGCGGGGTCGGAGGTGTTGGCGGCGATCAGCGACACGACGGCGAAGACGGCGGCGCCGGAGATCAGCAGCCGGCGGTGGCCGATGCGGTCTCCCAAGGTGCCCATGGTGACCAGGAGGCCGGCCATCAGGAAGCCGTAGATGTCGATGATCCACAACGTTTGGGTGCTGCTCGGCTTCAGGTCCGCGGCCAGTTGGGGGATGGCCAGGAACAGGATGGTGAGCATCATGAACAGCAACAGGGCGGGGAGGACCAGCACCACCAGGCCGGCCCACTGTCTGGGCCCGGCGCGCCTGGCGTCGTCGATGTCCGCGGATGACATGAGGGTGTTCCTTCGGTCGGGAGGGGTCCGGCGGGCCTGTCGGGCGTCCGGACGTGACCGCGCCAACGTTAGGAAGGCCCGGGCGGGCGCCGAATCAGTGAAGTCGCCGGTCCCGGCCGATCCGATCCGGGCAGGCCCCGTGTCAGTCCGGGCGCTCGGCGAGGACCAGCCGCATGAGCTCGGCGCGCGAGGCGATGCCGGCTTTCTGGAAGACCTTGCGCAGGTGGTAGTCCACGGTTCGCGGGCTGAGGAAGAGCTGGGCGGCGATCTCCCGGTTGGTCAGCCCTTCGCCGACGGCCAGGGTGATGCGCAGTTCCTGCGGGGTGAGCGTGCTCAAGGCGCCCGTGTCGTGGGGCCGCGCCGACTCCCCGGCGGCGCGCAGCTCCCCCAGCACCCGGTCCTCCCAGGCGAGCGCGCCGAGGCGGCGGAACGTCTCGGCCGCGCCGCGCAGGTGTCGCTGGGCCTGCGTACGCTGCCGGCTCCTGCGCAGGTGCTCGCCGAGCAGCAGGTGGGTCCTGGCGTGCTCCAGCGGGAAGCCGGTGCCGACGCGCAGGCTTTCCGCGAAGTGCGCCTCGGCGGTGCCGCCGGTGGAGAGCAGCGCCCGGCAGCGGGCCGCGAGGGCGGCCTGCTCGGGCGAGGTGGTGTGCCGGCCCCACTGTTCGTAGCGGGCCGTGGCGGCCGCGGCGCGGTCGCGGGCGTCGGCCCGGACCAGGGCCTCGACGAGGTCGGGGACGACCCCCATGACCAGGTCGGCGGGCGCGTCGCTGTCCCAGTCGCCGGCCGCCTCGAAGTGCCGTACGGCGTCGTGGTAGCGGCCGGCGGCCAGCTCGACGAGACCGAGCGCCCGCCAGGCGTGGACCATCGCGTCGGGCAGCCTGCGCTGACTCGCCTCGGCCAGCACGCCGGCGGCCAGTTCGGCGGCGTCCCGGCGGCCGCGCATGGCCGCGCACAGGGCGAGCAGCCCGCGGTTGCGGCAGGCCGTGCTCGGCTGGCCCACCTCGACGGCGAACTGGTGGCCCTCCTCGGCGTGGGCCTCGGCGAGCCCGAGCCTGCCGCGCGCGAGCTCGTCAGCGGCCTGATACTCCAGGTTCCACGCCAGCGCGCCGAGTGACCCGCCGGCGCGCGCGAGCTGCCCGGCGTCGTGGTACAGGCGTCTGCCCAGCTCGTGGTCACCGAGCCCGCGCGCCACGGCGCCGGCCATGGTCATCAGGATCGGATCGGTGAGCGCGTCGAGCGCGGCGCCGTCCCACCGCACGGTGGCGGGGTCCTGGCCGGTACGGGCCTGGCCGGCGTGGCGCAGGAGCAGCAGCACCGCGTCATCCGGATCGCCGGGGTCCAACGGGATCCGCTGAAGCCCGGCGGCGAGGTCGGCCCAGACCTCGGAGCGGCGGGTACGGGTGCCGAGGTCGGCGTACATCGCGACAGTCGGGGCGAAACGCCGCCGGTCGAGGCGGAGGACGTGCGGGACCCACGGCCGGATGAGGTTCAGCGCGTCCTCGGGAGAGCCGGCGAACTCGGCCACGATGGCGCGCATCACCGCCAGCGGGATCCGGTCCGCCTCGTCCGGGAGGAGTTCGCGCTCGGCCCGATCGAGCAGCTCCACGGCCCTGGCGGTGAACCCGCCGTGCAGGGCGGCGTGCGCGGCCGTCCACAGCCGCCGCCCCCGGCGCCGGCCGTCCGCGGTGAGCTCGGCCGCTCGCGCCAGCGCGGCCATGGCCGCGGCCGGGCCGCCGCGCGAGGCCACCTGCTCGGCCGAGCGTTCGAGCTCCTCGGCGGTCCGCTCGTCGGGGCCGACCGCGGCCTGCCCGAGGTGCCAGGCGCGGCGATGCTGGTCGGCCGGGCCGTCGAAGGCGGCGGCGAGGGCGCGGTGGATCGCGGTGCGCCGCTCGGCGGTGGCGCTGTGATAGATCGCGGACCGGATCAGCGGGTGCCGGAACACCAGCCGCGTCCCGTCGTACGACAGCAGCTCGTCGAGCTCGGCGCGATGGAGCGGGCCGGTGTCCACCCGCAGCGACGCGGCGGCTCGCTCGAAGCCGCCGAGGCTGCCGGAGCCGTCGGCGGCGATCAGCTGGAGCAGCGGCAACGACCCCGCGTGCCGCGCCTGGACCTTGGCCAGGAACGACCGCCGCAGCTCGTCGTGCAAGGCCGGCGGCTCGGGCGTGCCCTCCGGAGGTAACGGCTGTCCGGCGAGCTCGATCAGGGCCAGCGGGTTGCCGCCGGTGACCGCCAGCAGCCGGCTCCGCTCGCCGCCCATCAGCCGCTGCCCGCCCAGCAGCGCCGTGGCCGACTCCTGGTCCAGGCCCATGAGCGGGACGCGGCGCAGGTCGGGCAGCTCGGCACCGTGACCTTCGTCGGCCCGTGCGGCGAGCAGCAGCACGACGGGCTCGTCGGTCAGGCGGCGGGCGACGAACGCCAGGGTCCTCAGCGTCGGCTGGTCCGCCCAGTGCGCGTCGTCGACGACGCACAGCACCGGCTGGTCGCCGGCCAGCAGGGACAGCGCCGACAGGGTCGACAGGGCGACCAGGAACGGGTCCGGCGGCGCTCCGTGCGTGCGCCCGAACAGCACGTCCAGGGCCTGCGCCTGCGGGCCAGGCAGCCCGTCGATCCGCCCGAGCACGGGCAGCAGGAGCTGGTGCAACGTCGCGTAGGCGAGGTCGGACTCCGGCTCGGCGCCGACCGCGCGCAGCACCCGGAAGCCGGCGGCGCGTTCCTCGGCGCAGGACAGCAGCGCGCTCTTGCCGATGCCGGGCTCGCCCTGGAGGATCGCCCCGCCGCCGCGGCCCTGGGCGGCGTGCAGGAGCAACGAGTCGAGCAGCCGGAGCTCGTCGTCCCTGCCCAGCACCCGCCGGCCGGGAGAAGCGCCGGCGCCTGCGGCGGCGGGGGCAGGGTTCGCCGGGACCGGCGACTTCACGGATGCGGCCGCGGCCATGGCTCTCCTACCGTCGGACACCGGACAGGCGCGCAGACAAGGACCAGATCATCGTGACGCGAGCAGCGTTGAGCGGCCGCACCGCCATCGTCGTCGGCGCCGGCGACGGGGCCGGCGCCGCCGTGGCGTACGCGCTGAGCCGGGCCGGCGCCGGCGTGGTCCTCGCCGCCCGCCCGGGCCCCGCTCTGACGGCGCTGGCCGCGGGCATCGTCGCGGTGGGAGGCCAGGCGGTGGCCGTCCCGGCGGACGTCGGCAGCCGGGCCTCGATGCGGCGGCTCGTCGAGCAGACCCTGGGCGCGTTCGGCCGGCTCGACATCGCCGTCAACCAGCTCCGGGCACGTGAGCTGTCCGTGGCGATGACCTACCAGCTCGCCGCCATGCGGCGCGCGGGCGGCGGTCACGTCGTCAATCTGGCGACGAGTGCCGCCGCGCGGACCGCGGTGGCGGAGCTGACGTGGACGGCGGCGCAGGAGCACGCCTGCTCCGGCGTCCGGATCGACGTCATGGCGGGGGCGCCGGGCGGGAGCGCTGAGCAGGTCGCGGACGCCGTCGTACGGTGGTGCTCCGGCGACAGCCCCTGAGCCACGCGCGAGACGTGCCACGGACGGCGCGGCGTCACCAGCAGCGCCGGCGAGTGCGCCATGGCGGCGGCCATCTCCCCCGCGCCGCCTCTCCTGCCGAGGATGTCGTTCAGCAGTTCTTTGGGACCTGCCCGGCGCGTCGGCGGGCTCAAGCGGGACGAGACGTCGCACATGTCCTCCTCAACACTCCCGATGTACTATACCCCCCTACCGTATGATGGAGGAAGGCGTGGAGCGACTGCTCGTTGACCATCTGTCCCACTGGCTCGGCGGCTGGCCCGCGGTGACCGAGCTGGACATCATCGGCGCGGACGTGCGCGATCATCCCGGCTGGGACGGCAAGATCCATCCCGCGATCGGAGTTTCCAGCCCCGAGGCAGGCGTGTTGTCGCTCCCGCCACACGCCGTCACGGCCGCCACGCAGCTGTACGCCGAGCACAAGGACATCTCCATACTGGGGCCGCGGATTCCCGCCCTGGTGGGCTTCCCCGACCGCGGCTGGTTCACCGCCGCCTACCGCTGGACCAGCCACCCCGAGCCCCTGCCCGACGCCGGCGCCTGGATGGCCGCGGACGCCCCCGGCGTACCGGACTGGCTGCTGCCCTTCGGCGGGGACGTCCTGGTGGCAACGGACCCCGCGACTGGCGAGCATCTGGCCGGGGTGGGGATCAAGCGGCACGACGCCTATGGTCACGAACTGGCCGTGGTGACCGCTCCCCCGGCCCGCGGCCGGGGCCTCGCCCGCCGCCTGGTCGCCCAGGCGGCCAGACGGGTGCTGGACGAAGGCGCCCTGCCCACCTATCTGCACGACCCCGCCAACCGGGCCTCCGCCGCGGTGGCCGAAGCCGCCGGCTTCCCCGACCGGGGATGGCTCGCCTTCGGCGCCACCGAAGCCCGTTGATCACACTGCCGACCGGGGCGCACGTGACCCCGGCACGGAGGCGAGGAACTCGACGATGGCCTGCCTGATGGAATCGGCGTCAAAGAATGCGTTGTCGTATGCCGTGGTCATGGCGCGATGTCAGGTCCACCCGGCCGCTTCCACGGCCGCGTGGACCTGCTCCTCGCGGACAGGGCCATCGGTCAGGATGCCGACCCGCCCCTCAGCCGGATCGACCTCCACGCCGACGATTCCCGGCACCTGGATGAGCTCCGACTTGATGGCGGCCAGGCAGTGATCGCATGTCTCCGGGGACAGGCCGGTGATGCGATAGGCGACGAGGCTGTAGGCAACGGTGATCAAGGGACACCTCCTTCTGCTTCGCGGCGGGTACCGCCGCGAAGCAGAACAGATCGTGCTGCACAAAAGGCCGGCGTGGAGGTATCAGACACTTCCGAATCACGACATGGCGGAAACCGGAACCTTTGCTCCAAAGAGCCGGATATGTCACTGTTCAGCGTTGAGCCAGCGAGAGGAAAGAGGTTCGGTGGACGAGAGACCGTTCGCCGCGGATGACACTGTGGCGCGCTCCTTGTACGCCCGCATACGCCAGCGAGGGGAGTCGTTGCCCGAGGCCGCCGAGCAGATGCGCCTGGCGGCGGCGGACATCGACCGGGCTCGTTCCCAGCTCGTCCGGCTCCAGCTGCTGAATCCTGAGACGCAGACCGCCGCCGACGTCACCACCGCGCTCAACCGGAGCCTGCAGAGCAGCCATCGGCTGCTCGACAGGCTGGTGGAGCAGCACGTGAAGACGGCTTCGCTGGCCAAGCACTACCTGGGCCTGTCCGGGCCGGCGGACAGCCACGCGCATGTCAAGTTCTTCCCTGGCCCGACCACCGCGAGCAGCTGTCCGAGCGCATTGACGAGCTGGCCGAACAGGCTACGGCTGCGCGCCCTGCACGCGCAGATCGCCATGTCCAACCCGCTGATCCGCGAATTCACGGGTGAATGACAGAAGCGCGGCATCGAGGTGCGGGTCACCCCCGTGATCCCTACGCGCATGCTCATCTACGACCGTCACGTCGCCGTCGTACAGGCCGATCCAGAGTCCCTGCAGGCCGGCGCCGTGCTGATTCGCGGCGGCACCGTGGTGAAATCCCTGGCGGCGATCTACGACTACTGCTGGACGACGGCCTCCGAGCCCGAGGACGTGCCACGGTCAGCTGATGCCGTCTCGCTCACCGAGCAGCAACTCGCGGTTCTCCGCATGCTGGCAGCGGGCGCGAAGGACTCCGCCATCGCGCGCAGCATGGGCGTTTCGACGCGGACCATCATCCGTCTCGTCGGCGAGCTGACGGCGGTGCTGGGAGCGAGCAGCCGGTTCCAGGCAGGCGTACGGGCGGCACGACTCGGCTGGCTCGACCCCGGCTGACCAACGAGCGACGGGACCGCCTCCCGCGCGGCTCAGCCATCGACGTCGAGGACGAACCCGTCGGCGGCCAGTCCGGTCAGGAAGGCGATCGGGTCCACCAGTTGCTCGATGTGCCGCACGCCGGCCGGCAGCCCCGGCAGGTGGCGGACGAGCAGCGCGGCCACGCGACCGGTCGCGCGACTCTGCGAGTGCCCGCTGAAGGACACCTGAGCCGCGCCGGCGCTGACCGTCACGGCGAAACCGTCGCTTCCGATGTGAATGTTCGCCAGCGCCCTGAGCAGCAGCTCCCGAACCCGGGGACGGCGCAGCAGCCGCGCGACGGCGGGCCGCCGGGCGGCGGCCAGCAGCGTGGTGAACAGGCGGGAGTCCAGGCACAGACCCGTGCGGGCGGACGGCACACCGATCGTCCGGGGCAGCGTGTACTGGTCGGAGAAGGGGAAGCGGTGCACGGTACGAGCACCGTACGGCTCGGGGAAGTCCATCGGCCACGAGCCTTCGAGCACGCCCAGCCCGTCCAGCGTCCAGGCGATCGCCGCCGAGCCGTGCTGCTCCCCCGAACCGAGCAGCACGCCGATGCGCGTCCCGCTCTCCGGCGACCGCTCGGCGACCACGCGTGCCAGCAGGTTGCTGACGCCGGGAACGAGACCGACGCTGAGGGCGGCGGTCGCGCCGTGCGCCGCGGCGAGACCGTCCAGCTCCTCGATCGCGGCCAGCACGTCAGGGGAGGCCGACACGTCGACATAGCCGATGCCGCGCTCCAGGCAGGTGCGGGCGACGACGGCGTTGCCGATCTCGGCGCACATGAGCACCGTCGTGACGCCCTCCAGCGACCTGGTCAGGTCAGCGGGGTCGGCGGCGTCCACGCGAACCGACGTCACACCGGCGATCGGCCGGGCCCGGTCCGGATTGCGCCCGGCGACGATCACGTTCGTGCCGGGACGTCCCGCCAGGGCCAGGGCGGCCTCGCGGCCGACCGCACCGTATCCGCCGAGGATGAGAACGGTGCTCATCGACGGGCCCCTTCCCTTCTCCGCCACAATTTTCGTAGTCACACTACAAGAATGTTTTCGTAGTGACGCTATAGTCAAGTCGTGAGCGCACCACCATCACGACGACACGGCGGCGGCCGTACTCCCAAGGAGGACGGGCGGACGGCGCGGGCCAGGTCAACCCGCGCCCGCATCCTCGCGGCGGCCACCGAACTGTTCGTCGCGAACGGCTACACGAGCACGAGCGTCAATGCCGTCGCAGCCGGTGCGGGCGTGGGCGAGCAGACCGTCTACTACGCCTTCGGCACCAAGCGGGGCATCCTCACCGCGGCTCTGGATCTGTGCGTCGCGGGCGACGACGAGCCGGTGCCCACCCTCGAACGCCCCTGGGCGCGGGACGCGATCGCCGACCCGGACCCGCTGGGGCAGCTCCGCCGCCAGGTGGCCGGCGCCGGAGAGATCTACTTGCGTGCCGCCCCTCTCCTGGACGTCGTGCGCGGCGCCGCCACCACCGATCCCGACCTCGCCGAGGTCTGGAACACGAACGTCCGGCAACGCCTCACCGTGCTACGCGTCTTCGCCGAAGCGCTGGCCCGCAAGACGCCGCTGCGCGACGGGCTCACGTGCGAGCTCGCGGCCGACGTCGCGCTGACGATCCTGTCCCCCGAGACGTACAACCTGCTGGTCCACCGCCGTGGCTGGAGTCATGCGCGCTGGCGGGGCTGGGCCTTCGACGCCCTCGTCGGCATGCTCACCACCCTGCCCCGCCCCCACGACGGTCCGGGTGAGGTCGGCACGTGACCGGCCACCACCCTCTCCGCGATCCAAGATCGTGTGGCAGGCGTTCAGCCGGGGAGGAGAGGGCCATGAGCGACACCGTCCCCGCACGCCATGGCGATGCCGGAGAGGTCAGCACGGCGATCCTGGACGTCAGCGGGCCGCACTGGGCCTCCGAGCAGAACGTCGTCGTGTCGGTCCTCGGCCGGCGGCCCGGCGTGCTCCACGTCGAGGCCAACCCCGTCGGCCAGACGGCGACCGTGAGCTTCGACCCGCGCCGCACCTCGGTCGCCGAGCTCCGGACGTGGGTCGTCGAATGCGGCTACCACTGCGCCGGGCAGTCGGTGCCCTCGCACATCTGTGACCCGCTGGCCGAGCCCGGTCCGTCAGTCGCGAGGGCGGCCGGCCCCGGGCCGCAGGCCGGGGAAGCCGCCGCACCGCCCGAGGTCATGGAACATGACGGCCATGCCGGGATGTCGATGGCCTCGATGGTGGCCGACATGCGCAACCGCTTCCTGGTGGCCGCGTTCTTCTCCGTCCCGATCGTGTTGTGGTCGCCGATCGGCACCGAGGTCTTCGGGCTGCGTCTGCCCGTGCCGTTCGGCCTGCGCCAGGACGTCTGGGCCCTGCTGCTCAGCCTGCCGGTGATCTTCTATTCGTGCTGGATCTTCTTCGACGGCGCCGTACGCGCGCTCCGGGCCCGCACGCTCGACATGATGGTGCTCGTCGCGGTGGCCGTGGGCGCCGGCTGGTTGTACTCCCTGGTCGTCACCCTCACCGGCGGCGGCGAGGTGTTCTACGAGGCCGCCACGGTGCTGGCCACTTTCGTGCTGCTCGGACACTGGTTCGAGATGCGTGCCAGGGGCGGCGCCAACGACGCCATCCGCGCGCTGCTCGATCTCGCGCCGCCCAAGGCCACCGTGATCCGCGACGGCGAACCGGTCGAGGTCCCGACCGCCGACGTCGTGGCCGGTGACCTGCTGCTGGTGCGGCCGGGCTCGAAGATCCCGGTGGACGGCGCCGTGGAGGAGGGCCAGAGCGAGGTCGACGAGTCGATGGTCACCGGCGAGAGCCTGCCGGTGCACAAGGAGCGGGGTTCGGCCGTCATCGGCGCCACCATCAACCGCAACGGCACGCTGCGGGTACGCGCGACCAAGGTCGGCTCGGACACCGCCCTGGCGCAGATCGTGCGGCTCGTCCAGCAGGCGCAGAACTCCAAGGCGCCGGGACAGCGGCTGGCCGACCGGGCGGCGTTCTGGCTCGTCCTCGTCGCGCTGATCGGGGGCGGTCTCACCTTCGTCGTCTGGCTGCTCCTGGCCGGTCAGCCGTTCAGCGTCGCGATCCTCTTCGCGATCACGGTCGTCGTCATCACCTGCCCGGACGCGCTCGGCCTGGCGACGCCCACGGCGATCATGGTGGGCACGGGCCTGGGGGCCAAGCGGGGCGTGCTGTTCAAGAACGCGATGGCGCTGGAGACCTCGGCTCGCATCCAGGTCGTGGTCATGGACAAGACCGGCACCCTGACCAGAGGCGAGCCGGAGGTCACCGATGTGGTGGTCGATGACACGCTGACGGATGAGGAGTTCCTGCGGCTGGTCGCCGCCGTGGAGCGGGAGTCGGAGCACCCGCTGGCCGAGGCCATCGTCCGGCATGCCGGCGCGTCGGGCGTGGCCCCGGCCCGGGCCGGGCGTTTCGAGAACGTTCCCGGCCATGGCGCCGTCGCGGAGGTGGACGGGCACAAGGTGGTGGTCGGGAACCGGCGGCTGCTGGAGCGCGAAGGCGTCGCGCTCGGGGCGATGGCGGGCCGGCGGCAGGAACTGGCCGAGGGCGGCCGGACCGCTGTCATGGTCGCCGTCGACGGCAGGGCCGCCGGAGTCCTCGGCGTCGCGGACGCGGCCCGTGAGACCTCCGCCGCGGCGGTGAAGGCGCTGCACGAGCTGGGGGTCGAGGTGGTGATGCTCACGGGCGACAACACCGCGACCGCCGAACGCATCGCCGGGCAGCTCGGCATCGACACCGTCATCGCCGAGGTCCTGCCGCGGGACAAGGCGTCCAAGGTGGCCGAACTCCAGGCCGGCGGCCGTAAGGTCGCCATGGTGGGCGACGGCGTCAACGACGCCCCGGCGCTGGCCCAGGCCGACCTGGGCATCGCCATCGGCGCCGGCACCGACGTGGCCATCGAGACGGCCGACGTGGTGCTGATGCGCTCCGATCCGCTGGACGTTCCCACGGCGCTGCGGATCGGCCGGGGCACGTTGCGCAAGATGCGGCAGAACCTGGGCTGGGCCATCGGCTACAACACGCTCGCGCTGCCCATCGCCGCCGGGGTGTTCGAGCCGGCGTTCGGGCTCGTGCTCCGTCCCGAGATCGCGGCGCTGTCCATGTCGGGATCAAGCGTGATCGTCGCCGTCAACGCCCTCGCTCTGAAGGGCTTGCGGCTGCCCTCCCGGTGAGCACCCGGCCAGGATGACCGCGACGAGGCGGCGCGTGGCGGCTCGCGGCGCGGCCGGCATCAGGCAGGCGGCGCGCACGCCGCTCGCCCGATGCCGCACCCATCACCCCTGTACCGGGCCGCCACGGAGTCCGTTCACCGGGCCCTCGGGCGGTGGGCGGCCAGGCGTTCGCGGGCCTCGGTATAGGTCTCGGCGTCGATCTCGCCGGAGGCGTAGCGACGGTCGAGAATCTCCTCCGGGCTCTCCCCGTGCTCGCGGGGGTGCCCGCCGTAGCGGCCGCCGGACGACCCGCCTTGCGTGAGGCGGATCACCGCCCACACGACGAGGCCGATCAACACGATCCACAGCAACGACATGAAGATCACCCAGATCCAGCCGCCGCCATCGCCGTACATCACTCTCCCCACCTCCTCAGGAGGCTTCCTCTTCTCCACAGTCCATGCCGGCCAGGAACAGTGATAGGGCCCTTCGACCCTGATCGGCCCGCGGGCCATGATCTTGGCCGTGCACAGTCGTCAGCGGAACGCAGGCCTCACCCGGGCCCCACCGCCGGCGGCCATCCCCGCGCACACCCGTCCCCTTCCCTTGCCATCGTGGGGTTCACCCGGACGGCCCGATGAAAAGGTGCTCGAAGCAGGACCCTCGATCAGGTGGTCGGCAAGCCGCGCGGCCGATCCAGCACCGAGGTTCTACTTGAAGCGGCGTAGCCGCAGGCTGTTGCTGACCACGAAGACGCTGGAGAACGCCATCGCGGCGCCCGCGATCATCGGGTTGAGCAGGCCGAGCGCGGCCAGCGGCAGGGCGGCCACGTTGTAGGCGAAGGCCCAGAACAGGTTGCCCTTGATCGTGGACAGCGTACGGCGGGACAGCCTGATGGCGTCGGCCGCCACCCGCAGGTCGCCGCGCACCAAGGTGAGGTCGGAGGCTTCGATGGCGGCGTCGGTGCCGGTGCCCATGGCCAGGCCCAGATCCGCCTGGGCGAGGGCGGCGGCGTCGTTGACGCCGTCGCCGACCATGGCCACGACCTTGCCCTCGGCCTGCAGCGTCTTGACCACGTCGACCTTGTCGGCGGGCAGCACCTCGGCGATCACCTCGTCGATGCCCACCTCGTCGGCGACCGTCTTGGCGACGGCCTCGTTGTCGCCGGTCAGCAGCACCGGGGTGAGGCCGAGAGCCCGGAGCTGGGCGATGGCCTCCTTGCTGGTCGGCTTGACCACGTCGGCCACCACCAGCACGGCGCGAGCCTTGCCGTCCCAGCCGACCGCCACGGCGGTGCGGCCGGCGGCCTGGGCATCGTGCAGGTCCCGTTCCAGGCCGGCGGGCAGGTGCTGGGACCACTCCTCCAGCAGGCGGGGGCGGCCGACCAGGACCGCGTGCCCGTCCACGATGCCCTGCACGCCCAGGCCCTCGACGTTGGCGAAGTCCTCGGGAGACGGGAGCTCGCCAACCCGGGCAGCGGCACCCTTGGCGATGGCCTGGGCGATCGGGTGCTCGGAGGCGTGTTCCAGTGCGCCGGCCAGGCGCAGCACCTCCTCTTCACTCTCGCCTTCGGCCACGTGGACGGAGGTGAGGGTCATCTTGCCCTCGGTGACGGTACCGGTCTTGTCCAGCACGACCGTGTTGATCCTGCGGGTGGACTCCAGCACTTCGGGACCCTTGATGAGGATGCCGAGCTGGGCGCCCCTCCCGGTGCCGACCAGCAGGGCGGTCGGCGTGGCCAGCCCCAGCGCGCACGGGCAGGCGATGATCAGCACCGCCACCGCGGCGGTGAAGGCCGCGCCCACGCCGTCGCCGGTGCCCAGCCAGAAGCCGAGCGTGCCGAGGGCCAGCGCGATCACGATCGGGACGAAGATGCCGGAGATCCGGTCGGCCAGCCGTTGCACCTGCGCCTTGCCGGTCTGGGCCTCCTCGACCAGCTTGGCCATCTGGGCGAGCTGGGTGTCGGCGCCGACCCGGGTGGTGCGGACGACGAGCCTGCCGCCCGCGTTCACGGTGGCGCCGGTGACGGGGTCGCCGGGGCGCACCTCGACCGGCACCGATTCGCCGGTGAGCATCGAGGCGTCGACGGCGGAGGCGCCTTCCTCGACGACGCCGTCGGTGGCGATCTTCTCGCCGGGCCGGACGACGAACCGGTCACCGCTCTTGAGCTGCTCCACCGGGACGCGCCGGCCGTCGGCCAGTTCGACGTCCTTGGCGCCCAGCTCCATGAGCGCGCGCAGTGCCGCCCCGGCCCGCCGCTTGGAGCGCGCCTCGAAGTAGCGGCCGGCCAGGATGAACGCCGTGACGCCGGCGGCGGCCTCCAGGTAGATGTTGCCGGAGCCGTCGCTGCGTTCGATGGTGAACGCGAACGGGTGCGTCATCCCGGGCGTGCCGGCGCTGCCGAAGAACAGCGCCCACAGCGACCAGCCGAGCGCGGCGATGGTGCCGATCGAGATCAGCGTGTCCATGGTCGCGGCGCCGTGACGCAGGTTCGTCCAGGCGGCCTTGTGGAACGGCCAGCCGGCGTAGACCACCACCGGCGCGGCGAGCACCAGCGACAGCCACTGCCAGTTGGTGAACTGCAACGGCGGGATCATCGCCATCGCGATCACCGGCACGGCCAGCACGATCGAGGTGATGAGGCGCTGACGCAGGGGCCGCAGCTCGTCCTCCGGCTCCTGCCCGGCTGTCCCCTCCCTCTCGGTCCTGGGCGGGGCGGGCAGGGCCGCGGTGTATCCGGCCTTCTCCACCTCGCTGATGAGCTGCTGGGGGTCGATGCCTTCGGGGAAGGTGACCTTCGCCTTCTCGGTGGCGTAGTTGACCGTCGCGGTCACGCCGTCCATCTTGTTCAGCTTGCGCTCGATGCGGTTGGCGCACGAGGCGCAGGTCATGCCGCCGATCGAGAGTTCGACGGCGTTCTGCCGGTCATCGGCGACCTGGGACATCACCGTTCTCCTTCCTCTCCGTCAGTGGCCGTGGCCGTCGTCGCCGTGCTTGCTCGGCTCGGGCGTGGGCTCGGAGGCCGCCACCTGGGGCCGCTCGCCCGCGCCGAGGGTGAAGTCGGCCGTGCGGACCTCGCCCTTGTGCTGGAAGTCGAGGAACAGGCGGTAGTCGCCGGTGCTGGGCACCTCGGCGTAGAAGACGATCTCGGGGCCGGGCTTGGTCGTGCCGTCGCCGGGCTCTCCGTCGGGGTGGACGTGCAGGTACGCCAGGTCCCTGGCGCGCAGGGCGACCAGGTGGCCGTAGGCGCCGAGGTAGGGCTGCAGGTCGGTGACCGGCTCGCCGTCCTTGCTGACCTTGAGGGTGAGCCTGCTGGACTGCCCGGGGGTCAGGTCGCCGTCCAGGGTGACCTCGTAGCCGTCGACCGTCGCCGTGCGGCTCTGCGCGGGCAGCGCCTCGGGCCGGTAGTCGCCGGCCACGGCCAGGTCGGCTCCCAGGGTCAGGGCCTCGCCGCCGGTGGGCGCGAAGTCGGCGAAGGCGCGGTACGGCCCGGCCTTGGGCAGGGTCAGCTTGACCGACCACACGCCGTCGGGCGCCATCTCCGGATGCACGTGCTGGAAGGTCTTCAGGTCGCGGGAGGCGACGATCAGGTGCAGTTTCTTGTCGTGCTGGACCTGGTAGCCGGTGACCGCCTTGCCGTCGGGTCCGGTGACGGCGAAGCGGAAGTCGGTGGGCTCACCGGGCTTGATCGTCGCGGTGAGCGGGTTGAGGGCGTAGCCGTTCTCGGACACTTGGAGCCCCCCGGGGGTATCGTCCTTCGCCTGCGGTTGCGTGGCGTGCTCCCCGTGGGCCGCGCTCGCGCTCGCGGTGGGCGCCGTCATGGCGGCGTGGTCCTCGGCCGGGGGCGCCTCGACCGGGCCGACCGCCTTGCCCACGCCCAGGGCGCCGCCGAAGACGACGGCCAGGCCCAGGACGTACGAACCGAGCTTGACCGCGGTGTTCACGGCTTCGCCACCTCGTAACCGGCCTCCTCGACCGCGGCGACGATCTTCGCCGCGTCGACGGGGCCGTCGCTGTTCACGGTCAGCAGGCCGGTCGCCAGGTCCACCTCGACCTCGGTGACACCGGCGACTTCGCCGACCTCCTCCTTGACGGAGCTCACGCAGTGGCCGCAGGTCATGCCCTTGACGGTGTAGGTGGCGGTGCTCATGTCGATCTCTCCTTCGATCAATCCGGTCGGTCAGGAACGAACAAGCCGTGCGATGGCGTCGGAGGCCTCCTTGACCTTGGCCTCCGCCTCGGGCCCGCCCTTCTGCGTGGCCTCGGCGACGCAGTGGGCCAGGTGCTCTTCGAGCAGCGACAGGGAGAACGACTTCAGCGCGCTGGTCGCCGCCGACACCTGCGTCAGGATGTCGATGCAGTACTTGTCGTCCTCGACCATCCGCTGCAGGCCGCGGACCTGCCCCTCGATACGGCGCAGGCGCATCGCATGGTCCTGCTTGCTGTGGGTGTATCCGGCCATGTCCACTCCCCTCTCGGTCGCTTGCCCGGAACAACACCATACCCCCCTATGGTATTTCTGACAAACGCGGCGGCCTGCGCCGCGGGCCCCACAGAACCGCCGGCCCCGCCTCCGTGATCGCCCGCATGGACGCCGATCCGAACTTGACAGATACCCCCCAGTGGTATTCATTAGCCATCGCTCCTCATACCCCACCGGGGTACCCTGACTTTTGGAGACACCCATGTCCGCACCATCCCCCCGGCGCTGGACCGCCCTGGCGCTCATCGCCATGGCCCAGTTCATCGTCATCATGGACACGTCGATCATCGGCGTGGCCCTGCCCCGCATCCAGCAGGACCTCGGCTTCTCCCAGGAGAACCTGTCCTGGGTGTTCAACGCCTACGTCGTCGCCTTCGGCGGCCTCCTCCTGCTCGGCGGCCGCCTGTCGGACCTGTTCGGCGCCCGCCGGCTGTTCGGCGCCGGCTGGCTCATCCTGCTCGCCGGCTCACTCCTGGCCGGCCTCGCGCCCGAGGTGTGGGTCGAACTGACCGGCCGCGCCGTCCAGGGCGTCGGCGCCGCGCTGATCGCCCCGTCCGCGCTCACCCTGCTGATGATGCTGTTCGGCCACGCCCCCAAGGAGCTGACCAAGGCCCTCGCCCTGTACGGTGCCGCCGCCCCCGCCGGCGGCACCGCCGGCGTCTTCCTCGGCGGCCTCATCACCGAATACCTGAGCTGGCCGTGGGTGTTCTACATCAACATCCCCATCGCCGTCGTCGCGCTCCTGGCCACCGGCCCGCTGATGCCCGCCGCCCCCGCCCGGCGCGGCTCCATCGACGTGCTCGGCACGCTGACCGTCACCCTCGGCCTCGGCACCGCCGTCTACGGCGTCGTCCGCGCCCCCGAGATCGGCTGGGGCTCGGCCGGCACCTGGATCACGCTCGCCGCCGCCGTGGTGCTGCTCGCCGCGTTCGTCGCCATCCAGGCCCGCCGCCGCGAACCGCTGATGCGCCTGTCCATCTTCCGCACCCCCGGCCTGTCGGCCGCCAACCTCACCCAGTTCCTGCTCGGCGGCGCGTGGATCCCGATGTGGTTCTTCCTCAACCTCTACCTGCAGCAGGTCCTCGGCTACGGCGCCTTCCCCAGCGGCGCCGCGCTGCTCCCGATGACCGTGCTCATCATGATCGGCATGATCGTCCTGGCGCCCCGCGCCATCGGGCGCTTCGGCCCCAAGGCCACCACCGTCAGCGGCCTGCTCCTGCTCGCCGCCGGCATGGCCTGGCTGTCGCTGATCAGCCCGGACGGCGGCTTCGCCACCGACGTCCTGCCCGCCGGCCTCGTCGCCGCCCTCGGCATGTCGCTGGCCTTCATCCCCTCCCTCGGCACCGCCATCTCCTCGGCCCGCCCCGAGGAAGGCGGCCTGGCCTCCGGCATCGTCAACACCAGCTACCAGGTCGGCTCCGCGCTCGGCCTGGCCGCCATGACCGCCGTCGCCGCCGCCAACGGCGCCGGCCGGCTCGGCGACCTGCCGGCCCTCACCGACGGCTTCTCCGCCGCCTTCGTGGGAGCCGCCGCCATCGCCCTGGCCGGCGCTCTGATCGCCGCCGCGACCCTGCGCACCCGCGCCGCCGCGCCGGCCGGCGACGAGGCCACCGTCTCCCGTACGTGAGCCGGCGCCCGTCACCGATCACGGACGCGCCCCCGCTCCCGGATCCCATCCGAGGTGGGGGCGCGTTCCCAGCTCCGTCAGGCGCGGTAGTCGGGGTAGCCGTAGCCCACGACCTGCGACTTGGGCCGGATCCGCTGCTCGACCTTGCCGTTGCCGGTGTTGCCCTCGATCGCGGTGATCGTGCCGTCGCCGTTGTCCTGCTTCACCAGGCCCACGTGGTCGATGCCCGAGGTGCTCCCGCCGTTCCAGTCGTAGAAGACGACGGCGCCGGGCTTGGCCAGCGTGCCCCAGCGCTTGTTGTCCTGGAACCACTTGGCGTAGGTGACGGTGTAGGCGTCCCAGCCGACGGTGGGCCGGGCGCCGGCCTTCTCGCCGACCCAGGAGACGAACATGGCGCACCACGGGGCGTTCGCGTACGCCTGCACGCTGCCGCCGTCACGAGCGATGGTCTCCTTGGCCCGCTGCGAAGACATGTACCAGCTGTGGAACGGCGTACCGCCACCGGCCGCGTTCTCCGTCACGCCGAGCTGCGACTCGGCGATCCGCAGCACCGTCTGCGCGCTCGCCTGGGTCGCGGGCTTCCGGGCCTGCTCCTGGGAGTCACGGTCGGCGGCGAAGGCCGGGCCGGCGGCGAGAACGGCACCGGCGGCCACGCTCATCCCGACGGCGAGCCTGGAGAGGTTCGCGGGCATGAGGGTACGAACGAAGGTGTGCTTGGGCATTACGGGGATTGCTCCTTGCTTCCCTGCCGCCTACCGGGTTAGCTGACGGGTTCGGGCGTGGAAGTGCCCTACGGCGCGCCCGCGTGGAGCACGCCGATTCACCCCGGAAACACATGGGTCCCCGGCTCCGCGAGATCGCGGACTCGGCGGCCGCGTCCCACCTCGACACATGCGGTTCATGCTGGTGAGACACGGTCTCGGCAATGTGGAGACGTCACGCGACATGCTTGCGCCTGCCTGGCGTACGCCTTAAGTCCTCGAAGGTAAGCGAACCTCACAGAGAGATGCAAGCGCGGGTCTGCCCTCCGCAACGCGATCCCCTGCACAGGCGGGGATCGGCGAGCGATTTCTTTACCCACGCGCCCGCCGCTCGGCTCTCAGAGGAGCCGGCCGGAGCGGCGCAGCCGGCGTTCGCGCAGGGCGAGAGCGGGCGGCACGCAGAGCTGCACGCCGATGTAGACGGCCACGGCGAGCGCTTCCCAGAAGCCGGCCGAGGTGACCGAGCCGCTCGCGAGCCGCTCCAGCCCCCATCGCCCCAGGGAGACGACCAGCGGCAGCACGACGGTGGCGAACATCCAGCCCATGACGGCGATCCCGGCCACGTACGGGATCACGAACCAGCGGGCCACGCTCCGGTCGCGCTCCGACATCTGCGCCAGCTCGTCCGCCTCGGGCGGGCTGAGCCGGAACAGCCGGGACTTGGCCGTCAGCCACGTCGCCCGGTAGAGGTTGTGGCAGCGCAGCGCGTTGGCCAGCAGCGCGTACGCGTCGCTGCGCAGCGGCAGCGCGGCCCACTGCCAGACCAGGTTGACGACCAGGAGGAGCGAGACGGCGGCGAGGAAGTCGCCGGCGACGCCGCCCACGCCGAGCAGCCGCGCGCCCAGCGACGCCGCCAGCAGCACGACGTCGACGGCCATCCCGGCGAGGTACACGCCGTGGCGGCGATGGCGCGGCACCGTCACGATCTGGGTGAGGTCGGTCTCGTAGACCACGTACAGGCCGCGATGGCTCACCCGGAAGACGGCCGGCACGCCGATCGCGCGGCCGGCCAGCCAGTGCCAGGCCTCGTGCACGGCGCCGCACGCCATGGCGAGCAGCAGCCAGGTGAACGCCGAGAGCCCGGGGCTGGGCAGGAACCAGGCGTCCTGCCAGGACGGGCGCAGCTCGGGCCGAAACAGCAGGAGCCCGGCGGAGAGCACCGCGGCGGCCCCGTAGCAGGACCAGGCGACGGGCCCGAACAGCCGGGCCGCGGCCCCCGGGCTCACTCCCTCGATCCACTTGACCCGGCCGCGCGGGTCGGGCTGCTCCCCCGGCGGGTCGAGGAGCCCGGCGGCGGTGAGCCCGTCGAGGAAGTCCGCTCCGTCCACCGGCTCCCCGGCGACGTCACCGGCCCGCGCCGTGGCCTGGTCGAGCGAGCCGGTCTCCTGGAGCGTGGTGACGAAGACGGCGCCCGGCTCCGGCACCGCGACGAAGACGCCCAGCTCGGGCCGGCCGAGGATCCACGCCTCGCCGTCGTGGGCGACGGTCAGGCGGGCCGCTCGGGCACGCAGTTCCTCATCCGTAGAGGTGGCCATTGTCTGTCTCCAACCGAGGACGGCACCGACGTGGGAGGGCCGCGCTCCGGCGTCGCCGGAGCGCGGCCCCTCGCCCGGATCAGGAGTCCGGGTGGACCAGCTGGGTCAGCCGGGTGTTCTCGATGCGCTTGATCTCGAGCTTCACAAGGATCACCTCCCTCCGCAGACGGCACAGTCGGGGTCGCGTGGCCACTCGGTCTGGCTCGTCGCGCAACCGCGCGCGAAGTCGACGGTGAGCGGCCGGCCGGCGTACGCCGGCGGCTCGAAACCGGTCAGGTAGCGGAGCACCTCGAACGCGCCGAACGCGCCGAGCAGCCCGGCCACGGGACCGATGCCGCGGTTGGGCCGCGGCAGGCGGGCGAACAGCCGGTTCGCCGCGATCGCACCCGCGATCTCCGGGTCGTCGGGGTCGGGGAAGTCGGCCGGGTTCGCCGGGTCGGCGGGGACGCAGGCGCGGCAGGCGCTGACCCCCGGGTGCACCGACCACACCGTCCCCGTGGTGACGGCCATGCCGCCGCGGACGAAGGGGACGCCGGCGCGTACGCACGCCTCGTTCACCCAGAGGTCGATCCGGTTCGGCCGGTCGACACCCGAGGCGACGACGTCCGGGCCGATGCGGCGGACCAGCTGCGCGAGCTGCTCGGGCCCCTCGAGGTCGGCGTCGATCGCCTCGACCTGGATGCCCGGGTCGAACGCCCTGATCCACTCCGCGGCCCGCTCGGCCTTGCGCGCGCCGATGTCGGCCCAGCGGTACAGGTACTGGCGGGCGAAGTTGCGCGGCTCGACGGCGTCCCGGTCGAGCACGGTCATCGTGCCCACGCCGAGCCCGGCCAGGTGCGGGATCGTGTTGGAGTTGAGCCCGCCGGTGCCGAGCACGAGCACGTGCGCGTGCCGCAGGCGTTCCTGCAGGTCCTCGCGGCTGTGCTCCAGCGTGCCGAACGACTCGAAGAAGGCGAGGTTGCTGAAGTACCGCTCGGCGGCGTCCGGCTCCAGCCTGCCGAGGCGGTCGCCGTCCTCCAGCAGCCGCTGGGCGTCGAACGCCTCGACGGCGGCCCGCACGTCGGCCTCGTCGAGCCCCAGCTCGCCGGCGAGCCCGGCGACGGTCCTGCCGCCCTCGCTCAGCAGCTGGAGCAGCTTCTCCACCAGCCCGTCAGGGTCGGCGATCATCAACTGGTCGCGTGGGTCGTTCACCAGCCGCAGCTCGTCCCCGACCCGCTCCCAGGCCGTGTTCTTGAGTCGTGGCCTCATCGCCGCGTCCGCCAATCTCTCGGAGGGATCGGCCACACCGTGGCAGTCACCGGCATGATTTCCGCATGGATCCCGTATGGGCGGAGTTCAGGACGTGCGGGAAACGTATCGGCTAGCGTCTGACGGGTGCCCTCCGCCGACCTCCGATTCCTCCTCCTCGGCACTGCGGAAAGCGTGGTGGGCGGCCGGGCCGTCCACCTGACGGGCAGGCAGCGCACGCTGCTCGCGGCGCTGCTGCTCGACCTCGGCCGCGTCGTGTCCGTCGAGCGGCTGGCCGATCACCTCTGGGGAGAGGCCCTTCCGCCCAGCGCCCCCGCGCGGGTGCGCGGGCTGGTCACCGAGCTGCGCCGGGCCCTCGGCGCGGACACCGTCGTCACGCGCAGCCCGGGATACCTCATCCCCGCCGACGCCGCCGACGTGGACGCCGAGGAGTTCACCGCGCTGGTGGAGCGGGCGCGCGGGGAGAGCGGGGAGGCCGCCGTCGCCCGCTACGAGCGCGCTCTCGCGCTCTGGCGCGGCGAACCCTTCCAGGAACTGAGCGGCCCCGCCGCCCAGGCGGAGCGCTACCGGCTGGAGGAACTGCGGTACGAGGCGATCGAAGGCAGGGCCGCGGCGCTGCTGGAGCTGGGTCGCGGCCACCAGGCCGGCACCTCGCTGATGCGGCTCGCCGCCGAGCAGCCGCTGCGCGAACGCACGCACGGCCTGCTCATGCGCGCGCTGCACGAGGCCGGGCGGGTCCCGGAGAGCCTGGAGGTGTACCGGACGTTTCGGGCGCGGCTCGTACGGGAACTCGGGGTGGAGCCGAGCGCGGAACTCCAGCGGCTGCACCAGCGGCTGCTCCAGAACGATCCCCCGGAGCCGGCGCCGGCGCCGGCCCTCGTCCCGCGTCAGCTGCCGCCCGGCACCGGCCACTTCGTCGGCCGGTCGGCGGAGCTGTCGCGCATGGCCGAGGGCCGGGCCCTGATCGTGACAGGCCCCGCCGGCGTCGGGAAGACCGCGCTGGCCGTCCACTGGGCCCGTCAGGAGAGCGGGCGTTTCCCCGACGGGCAGCTCTTCCTCGACATGCGCGGCTTCGACCAGCGGGAGCCGATGCGGGCGGCCGAGGCGCTGCCCCTGCTGCTGCAGGGGCTCGGCCAGGCCGTGACGGACATCCCGGTCGAACTTGACGCCCAGGTCGCGCTGTACCGGTCGTTGCTGGCCGACCGGCGCCTGCTCGTGGTCCTCGACGACGTCGCCGAGCCGGACCAGGTCCGCGCGCTGCTGCCCGGAGGTCCCGGCTGCCTCGCCCTCATCACCAGCCGGGACAGCCTGCCAGGCCTGGTCGCGCTGGACGGGGTCGAACGCCTCACCCTGGACGTGCTGACCAGTGAGGAGGCGCTGCGACTCGTCGCCCAGCGCGTCGGCGAGGATCGCCTGCGCCGCGAGCCTGAGGCGGCCGCGCGGCTCGTGACGCTCTGCGGCCGGTTGCCGCTGGCCCTGTCCATCGCCGTGTCCTGGATCGGCGAGCACGAGCACCGGACGATCGGCCACTACGTACGCGAGCTCGCCGATCACGGGCGGCTGGCGCGGCTGCGGGTCGAGGGCGAGGAGAGCGTCGCCGTACGGGCGGCGCTCGACCTGTCGTACCACGCGCTGCCACAGGCGGCCCGGCGGGTCTTCCGGCTGCTCGGCCTGGCGCCGGTGGCCACCGTCTCGACCGCGGCCGCGGCGGCCCTGGCGGGCACGAGCGGCGAGCGCGCGCGGCGGTCGCTCGACGCGGCGGCGCGGATCCACCTGGTCAAGGAGACCGCCCTGAGCCGCTACGCCGCCCATGACCTGGTGCTGGAGTACGCCGCGCAGCGCGGCCTCGCCGAGGACTCCCCCGAGGAACGCCGGGCCGCCGTCGAGCGGCTGTGCGCCTACTACCTGCGCACGGCCGAGGCCGCCGCGTCGGCCGCCGGGTTCCGGGCCGTGGCCCCGCCGCACGGTCAGGCCCTCCCCGACGTGACTCCCACGGCCTTCCGCGACGGGGCCGAGGCCCTCGACTGGCTCGGCCGCGAATGGGACAACCTCGCGGCCACGATCTCCCACGCCGCCGCGGAGGGGCCGCGCCCGTACGCCTGGCTCCTCGTGGCGGCGCTGGCGGACGTCATGCAGCACCTGCGGACGCGCGGCGAGGGACTGCGGCTCGCGGAGATCTCACTGGCCGCCGCCGAGCAGGAGGGGGACCTGGGCGGGCAGGCCGCCATGTGCCAGGTGATCGGCCTGTTCCGCTGGCGCCTGGCCGACTTCAAAGGCGCGATGGGCCACCACCGGCGGGCGCTCATGCTCTCCCGCCAGGCGAGGTGGCCGCATGGAGAGGCGCTGGCGCTGCAGGGCTGCGGCGTCGTGCTCAAGCAGCTCGGCGAGCCCGGCCAGGCCATCCCGCACTACCGGCGGGCGGTGAAGATCCACCGCATGCTGGGTGACGAGCGGGGCGAGGCCCGCGGCCTGAACAACCTGGCCTCGGCCCATCTCATGCTCGCCCAGCTCCGGCAGGCCGAGCGGAGCCTGCTCGCCGGCCTCCCTCTCACCAGAGGGACGGGTGACCGCCACGTGCTGGCGCTGACCCTGGTCAACCTGGCGCTCGTGCACCAGAAGCAGGCCCGCTTCGCGGAGGCGCTGGAGTCGCTGCGCGAAGCCCTGGCGGTGGCGGAGGCCGCGGGCCTGCGCTACGCCGAGGCGGTCACGCACGAGACGTTCGGCTGGACGCACCGCGAGGCCGGCCACCACCGGGAGGCCGTCACGTCCTTCACCCGGAGCCTGGAGATCGCCGAGGACGTCGACAACCAGCGCTGCCAGATCGCCTCGCTGACCGGCCTCGCCGGCGCCGAGCTGGAGCTGGGCCGGACCGGCGACGCCTTCGCCCACCTCGACGCCGCACTGGAGCTGGCCCGGCGCACCGGCACCGACCTGGACGAGGTGCTGCTGGGCTACGCCGAGGCGCGCCACCGCCAGGGCCGGCACGACGAAGCGCTCGCGGAGGCGAACCGGGCCCTGGAGCTGGCGCTGACGGCCAACCCGCTGAACCTGCCGCGGCTGCACACCCTGCTCGGATCCCTCCACCTCGCCACCGGCGACGACCGGCGCTGCGCCGAGGCGTGCGAACGGGCGCTGGAACTCGCCGCCCGGTCCGGGCAGCGGCTGGAGTACGCCCGCGCGCAATGGACGCTCGCCCACGCCCTCGCACGGCAGGGCGACGAGCGGGCGGAGCGGCACCGGCGCGAGGCCGAGGAGCTCCTGGCCGCCATCGGCGCGCCGGCACCCCGCCTGTGAGCAGAGCCGGAGGCACGTCGCCTCCACCGCACGGCGGTCGTACGTCAGCCGCGCCGCTGGTCCGCCGTCCCGCAGAACACCTTGACGGCGATGCCCATCACCTCCGCGGTGGACGGGTTGCGGGTCGAGGGATTGATCGACAGCGTCATCGACTTGCCGGAGTCCGAACGGAACGCGAACGTCAGATACCCGATCAGCTCGCCGCTGTGTCCCCACACCGTTCCGCACGGCAGCCGGTAGGCCTGCAGTCCGAGCCCGTAGCCGAACCCGGCTCCCGTCTCGACCGTCGTACGCATGGCCCGCAACGACGACTCGCTGATCAGCCTGCCGTCGAGCAGCGCCGACATGAACCGCTCCAGGTCGGCCGCAGTCGAGATCATCTCCCCCGCCGCCCAGTCCAGCGAGGGGTTCATCCGCGTCGCGTCCACCAGCTCGGGCATCGGCTCGTACCCCTTGGCGTGCGGCGACGGCAGTCCCGCCCGGTTGCCCGGCACCAGCGTGCGGCGCAGCTTCAACGGGTCGAGGACGCGGCGCTTGACCTCCTCGCCGTAGGGGTTGCCGGTCAGCTTCTCCACCAGCAGTCCGAGCACCACGTAGTTGGTGTTGGAGTAGTGCCACTTGCCGTCGTCGGGGAGCTTCTTGGCGAAGGCCACCTTGAGCAGCTCGCGCGGCTGGTAGGAGCGGAACCGGGCGTCGCCGCGCCAGCGGTTGGTCGAGTATCCGGGCTCGCTCATGTAGTCGTACAGGTGACTGGTGTGGTTGAGGAGCCGGCGGACCGTGATCTGCTCGCCGCCCGGCACCAGGCCGGGCAGGTGCTGCTCGATGGGGTCGTCGAGCCGCAGCTCGCCCTCGTCCACGAGCTGGAGCACCACGGTCGCGACGAAGGTCTTGGTGACGCTGCCGATCCGGAAATAGCCGTTGGGCGACGGGCGTCCCCCGCGTTGGAGGTCGCGTACGCCCGCGGCGCCCGCCCAGGTGCGGCCACCGCCGGAGACCCGCGCCAGGGCGGCCGTCGCCCCGTCGCCCGCCACGATCTTCTCCAGATCGGCGCGCACGTCCACTCCTTGGCCGCCCGCCGCAACAGCCGTCGCCACCAGCACGTTCATCGTCGTCTGCATCATGGGCTCAACGCTATGGAGATCGGCTTCGCGGCGGAATGCGGTGCGCCGCCGACCCCATCTGCGGAAAACCGCACCCTCCGAGGAGCCGAGACAGCGCGGCACCGCCGGGACGCGGCGCGCACATCCCATGCCGCATCGGCGTCACCGTGGTCGGAACCCCAGGAAGGCTTGCTCAGGAGAGATCGATGGTGAGACCGGAGGTGGCGATGCCGATCTCGCCGTCGTACTCGGCCTCAGCAGCGGCTCGCGCCGCTGTGGCGTCTGTGTCCGGCTGCAGGTGAGTCAGTAACAGGTGCCGGGCGTCGGCTTCCTTGGCCTGCCGACCTGTCTGGCGGGCGCTCGACAGGTGGCGCCGCATACCCTGCGGCACCTGGTCCGCGAATGTGGCCTCGGCCAGGAGCAGGTCAGCGTCACGCGCCAGATCCACCACATCGGGGCTAGGACCGGTGTCCCCGGTGTAGGCGAGCACTCGCCCGCCCGCTGTCAGCCGTATGCCCGCATTGGGCACCGAGTGCGGCAGCAGACGGGTCCGCGCGCGGAACGGGCCGATGGCGAGCCGGTCTCCCGCGATGAACTCGTGCAGGACGTAGGCGTCGCTCAGCATCCCCGGCCGGTCCAGCGCGAGCACCGCATCCAGGGCGCCGGGCAGCGAATACACCGGCAGCGGCCCCGGCGGGTCATCACGCAACGCACGCGCACGCAACAGCGGGTTCAGGTCGGCACAGTGGTCGGGATGTCCGTGGCTGATGAACACCGCGTCGACCTGATCGGCGGTGATCCGTTCCAGCAGCCGCGGCACCGTCGCGTACCCGGGGTCGACGAGCAGCCTGAACCCCTCGTGCTCCACCAGGTAACCGCCGCAGGCCTGGCCCGCCCCCGGCCACGCACCGCATCCACCAAGGATCGTCAGCAGCATCCAAGAACCCTAACCTCGATCTTGCATGGTGTCGGTGTCCGCCGATCCCTCCGTCGCCTCGATACGGGGCGCGCTCCAGGTCCTCCGGCGTTCGGTTTGGGACGCAGGCTGCCCGTACCGCTCACGCCGCCAAGATCATCGCAACGGACCGCTGCCTGCCGCTACCCGCTCGGTAGCCGGTGATCGCGGATGTAGTGCTCGATCGGGTAGGCGGTGCCTGTATCGACGTGCTCTCCCGCCACCTGGAGCACGTCACTGCCGCCAGCCTGCCCGACGACCTGCTCGATCTGCCCACCCCGGCCGAGGTCCTGGACGCGGTGCCTGACCCGCGCAGCCGCCGGGACGCCGCTCTCGCCTCGGCCCGCTGCCGGCGTTATCCCTGCTCGCCGTGCTCGGCGGAGCAACCTCCCTAATCAAGATCGCCCGGTTCATCGCCGGATACAACCCGGACCTGCGCGCCGCGGCCGGCCTACCCGGCGCGGTGCGGCCGGCCGGCCGCGAGCACCCTGGGACGGCTGTTGGCCCGCTCGGACGGCAACGCCTTCGACACCGCGACCTGCACCTATCTGGCCGCGCTCGCCGCCTGCACCCCACCCGCCACCACAGACAGCCGCCCCCTGCTGGCATTCATCGTCGCGGCCGTCGCCACCGCCGCCGCGGCCGGGCGCGACGCGACGACGATCGGCTGGACCACCATCGCCGCCATCGACCACTGCCGCAGTCGCCCGGCCGACGACCTTCAGCTACTCGGTTTCACAACGTGAGAACGCTTCGGCCCTGGGCCCCCGCCTACATGCTGCCGTGCTAGCGAATGTGGTCCAGCTCAGGAGAGAGGTTCTCCTCGCGAATGAGGTCAAAGTGCCCCATTGACGTGAGTGAGAATGAGATGCGCGACTCGTCCACAACCGCTGCCCGCATGGCCGGCAAGTGCCTCTTGTACGCGGACGACAGCACCACCCGCACAGCATCGGAGACCGCGGCCACAGCGGCCAGACGTGCGCCGATCTGGGTGTATCCGTCAGGGTGCCAATAGCCAAGCATGTCTCGCGAGAGACTCCACAGCTGGACGAAGTCCTTTGTGCGGACCTTGGCGACGTATGAGCGGAGCGCCTCCAGAACAGCCGGATCAGTCGCCTGGCCGATCAGTTTGTCGAACGCAGGCAGGGGATCATTAGGATCCGCCTCGGCGAACAACTTCGAAATGGCCATCGTCGACTGGTTCACGTTCGGGTCGAGCAGCAGGGCCGCCGCCATCCGAGGAGCCGCCGGCCTGTTCTCCCTCCAATGTTCGGCGAGACACAGAATCAGATCGGCGCCGAGCGAGAAACCGGCGAGCACGATCTTTTTCTCCGGATACTTGCCGTGAATCTCCGCAATGAGGTCCGAAACTGTTTCGACATGCTCCCTCAACGGTATGGGACCCGCCGAAATGGTTGACCTCGCCTCGAACCCGACAAGGGTGATGGCGATGCTGTGCTGTTCGTCGTGACGTCGCAGGTAGTCGCAGTAGTCGCTGGAGTCCAGGCCGAGGCCGTGCAGGAAGATCACTATGGAGGAGGAGTTCGACGATCGCTCGACATAGGCCGGCTGGCGCCCCATTTGTAGCCTGGTATGGAGTTTGGTGCTCATCATCATGTTGCGCCTTGAGGTTGATGGTGATGTTCCGGCGGCGCCCGCCACTCTTGACCGTAAACAATTCGTTCATGTGTTTCCATGGAGGACGGCAGCCGCACCGCTGTTGGATCGCTATGGACAGTATGAACGCCCGCTGGCTTAATAGACTACACGGGGCAACTTGCATTCGGCATGCACTTGCAAACTCTGCCGTGTTCTAGGTGTAGGCGCTGGGAGATGGTGCGTGAACAGCCAGCTGACAGTGCACAGCGCAGCCAAATGGATTCGCGACAATGCCTTCTCCAGTAATCAGGTGGGACGGGTGGGCATAGAGCTGGAGTGGCTACTCGTACCTGACGATTCACCTGATAGGCGCATAAGCGTCGCAGATGTCAAGGCGTGTCTCGAAATTGATGATGGACCTTTACCAGCGGGAGGGTGTGTCACTTTCGAGCCCGGCGGCCAGCTCGAACTCAGCACGGCCCCGGCCGACTCGCTCGCCGAATGCCTGGACGCGGCCGCCCGCGACCTGCAAGTGCTCCGCGACGGAGCTGTGCGCTCCAGCCTTACTCTGCTGGGGCGCGGTCTTGACCACCGGAGGGCGGCCCGCGTCGTGGACACTCCGCGGACCGTCGCTTTAGAGCGCAATTACGACCATTTCGGACCTTACGGCCGAGTCGTTATGTACAACAGCGCATCGGTTCAGGTCAATGTCGACGCCGGCGATGACTCGTCAGGCCCGCGAGGTTGGAGACACCGGTGGTGGTTGGCCAACAGCCTTGGTCCTGTGCTCACGGCGATGTTCGCGAACTCGCCCTTCGACCTCGGCACACCGGAACGATCGAGACGGCAGGTGCTTCGTTTCCTCACCGACCCGACCCGTACCGACCCGCTGCCCCTCGTGGAGGATCCACGTGAAGCGTGGGCGGACTATGTGCTCGACGCCCGGGTTGTCGGGATCGCCCAGTCGTGTCCGCGCACCTTGGAGGCTCCTCCTCCGGGCCTCACGATGCGGCAGTGGCTCCGCGGGGCGGGACCACGACGTGCTCGCCTCGACGACCTGGAGCATCACCTCAGGTCGGTGCTGCCTCCCGTGCGGCCGCGCGGCCATCTCGAGCTGCGCATGATCGACGCTCAGGAGGGCGACAACTGGATCGTGCCGGTCGTCACGGTGAGCGCACTGCTCGATGACCCGTACGCCTTCCGGGAGGTGCGCAGGATCGCCGAGACTCTGCCTCTGCCGAGCATGCGCGAGACATGGGTGACAGCCGCCCGTGACGCCATGGGGGAACCCCGTTTTGCGGAGGCCGCCCAGCGTTGCATGGCGATCGTCATCGACGCCCTGGAGCGCATGGAGGTGCCCGGACGGGTACGGCCGATCGTGCAGAGGTTCGCAGAGCTCTACACCTTCCGCGCGCGGTGTCCCGCGGATGACCACTTGACCGACCGGCAGCCCCTGTCCGTGGCGGTCGCGGCCTCCGGGGGGCCGACCGCCCTTTGAGAGAGGCCGCCTCACCCGTCCTGGGCCCGAAGGGAGCGACATGTTCCAGGAGCGGCGCACAGCCTTCGACCGTACGCTCGCCGCCATCGTGCAGCACCAGCAGGGCCACCACGGCTGGTCGCATTTTCATCGGCTCGTTCGGGAACTGCTCGCCGGCGGGCACCCCGAATTCTCCCGCGTACTCGAGACCGTGTGGAGCGCGCGACCCCACATCAGCGACGCCCACCTCATCACCCTGACAAGCGCCGCCGTCCGCCAGATCGCCTTACGGGAGAAGCGTGACACCTCGCTGTTCGACGGCGGCGTCGATGACGCCACGCGACTCCGTCTCCTCCGTGATCTCGTCGAGCGCCACGGCGAGGAACTGGCCAGGGAGATGTGCGGCCGGTCGAACTCGTTCACCGGCGCACGCCGTTTCCTCGTGCCGCAACTGATCATCGGCGGGTTCGCCGCCGAGCACGGATTGGACGAGGTGAGATTCCTCGACCTGGGGACCGGGGTGGGAATTCTGCCTCGCCAGCTCAACAACAAGGCCGTCTACGATCGGTTCGGGACAGACTTGGCATGGGAGCCGTACACGCCTGAATACCGGACCATACCGCTGGCCCTACGTGTCGGCGCGGACGCGCCGCCCCTGCCCAGCATGGAGTGGTTGCGTTCCTGTTACGGGCCGTCCGAGTATTACGAGGAACGGTTGGAGGAACTGCTGTGGTCCTTCGACATGACGGCCGAGGAGGGCAGAGCGGTGGTGACCGCCGAGCTCGACATACTGGATCTGCCGCGGCTGGCCCATTTCCTCCGCACCAACCGGTTCAACGTCATCACCTGCAATTTCGTGCTCTTCCAGTACGACGTCAGTGTTCAAAAGGCGATAGAGGCGTGTGTGATGGACAACATCGCCTCCCCGGGGCTGTTTCTCACCATGAATCCCAGCCACGGCCTCCTTCGGCCGGGGTGTCAGGTACGTGGCCGGCTTGCGGGCGAGCCGAAAGAGTTGCGTCTGGTGGCCGCCGGCGACGCCCATCTCATCGGCACGGCCACGATTGAGGCCGACTTCCCGGTCGTCATGGGCGGACGGCAGGAGAAAGGCATTGGCTGAGGACGCGAGCAGGGGCATGACGTTCCTGAGCCTGATCCGGCGTCACCGCGTGCTGCTCGGTGGGGTGGGCGGCACCCTCGCCGTCATCATCGGCATCTACGGCGACGAGGCCAGGACGGCACTCGACTGGCTGTGGGCGAGCATGGGACAGGTTTCTGAGGCGCTGCCCGTTCTCGCCGTCGTGGGGCTTTGCTGGGCGACGTGGTATGTGCGCGGCGTGGTGGAGCGGAACAGGCGGCAGGACCGGCGCGTCACCGCTCAATCCTTCGACATACGCCCCGCCGATTTCGAGGACGATCTGCCCGGTGACCAGACGGTGATCGGGCGCGAACTGCGCTATCTGGAACGTGTCACGCGATCCAACACCCTGGTCGTCCTGCTGCCCGGCCTTGGGCTCGACGCGAACGACTTCCGGCCCTACATGAACATCGCACATGAGCACACCGCGGCGCTCACCCTCTTCGGGTTCAACGCCGAGGAGGCCAAGGACGAGAGGTATCGGCCGGTCGGCCTGAAAACCCACGTCGAACTCGTCAACGGTGCGCTCAACCATTTCCGCAGGAAGTATCCGCAGAAGAAGCTGGTTCTGGTGGGCTTCTCCACCGGAGCAGATATGATCATCCGTCTGGGAGAGTTCTGGCAGACCCATCCGGCGCGCAACCCTCGCACGTACGCCATGGTGCTCCTCGACCCGAACATCAACCACTCCTCGATGGTCGTGTCCGGGGCGTTCGCAACGATGAATCCCTCCGCCCCCTTCACCGAACTCATCGAGATCGCACGCATTCCGAAGAACATCACCGAGTTCCAGAACATGTCCGAGTACCTGCACAAGATCAGCAAGAAGAACCTGGCACACATCCAGCGGCATGCCGAGGACTGGTGGGACTACTGGGAGGGCGAGGAGAAGTGCGATCGCTTCCTCCGCCGGATCGGCACTTTGCACGCCATGTGCCCGAAGTCGAAAGTCGTGTTCTCCGCGAACTACGACCAGCATTTCAACGAGATAGTCGCGGGAGCCCGGCGGCAGAGCATGGGCGAGATGTTCGACCTGCTCCGCGAGGACCACTTCCAGTTGCTGAACGAGAGGCTCATCGCCAAAGAGGTGGCCGCGCTGGTGACCTCCCCTTCCCTCTCCTGACCTGACGATCGGCCGGCCCAGCCCTGTCGAGCCCGTCGGCGAACGTGTCCCCGGCCCCGGACACCCCAACCCCCTGAACACCCGGAATCAGCGCCCTTCGGAGAACGGCCGCGGAGGCGGCGGCCGCCAGGTTCTCCCTGACGACACGGGTCGTGGGGTGGTCGCTGCCCAGCACTCGCTCGCAGTCGGTGAGGGTGGTCGTGTACAGCGGGACGGCCCGGCCCAGGTTCCCCACCTTCCGGTAGGCGTCGGCCAGGTTGCTGCGGCAGACCAGGGTCGAGGGATGGTCAGGGCCCAGCACCCGCTCGTGGTCACTGACGCCGGCCTTGAGCAACAGGATGGCCCGCTTCGGATCACCCGCCGCCCCGTAGGCGATGGCGCGGCTGCTGCGGCAGGTCAGGGTGTCGGGATGGTCGGGGCCCAGCACCCGTTCGTAGCCGCTGACGGCGGCTTCGAGCAGCGGGACGGCCCGATCCAGGTCCCCCGTCACCTGGTAGGCGTTGGCGAGGTAGGTACGGGAGGTCAGGGTGTGGGGATGGTCGGGGCCGAGCACGCGTTCGCGCTCGGCCAGCGTCTGCTCGTACAGCGGGATGGCCCGGTCCAGATCCTCCGCCGCCTGGTAGGCGTTGGCCAGGTTGGTACGGCAGGTCAGGGTGTCGGGGTGGTCGGGACCCAGCACCCGCTCGTAGTCGCCGGCGGTGGCCTCGAACAGCCGGACGGCGAGCTTCAGGTCCCCTGCCGTCTGGTGGGCGCCGGCCAGGTTCATGCGGGAGGACAGGGTCGAGGGATGATCAGGGCCGAGCACTTGTTCGCGGCCGGTGAGGGCGGCCCTGAACAGGGGGATGGCCCGGCTCAGGTCTCCCGCCTCCTGGTAGCCGACGGCGAGGTTGTGGCGTAGGGCCAGAGTCTCGGGATGGTTCACGCCGAGCACCCGCTCCATGTCGGCGAGAGTGGCCTCGAGCAGTGCGATGGCCCGCTGCCAGTCCCCCGCCGCGTGGTAGGCGCCGGACAGGTTGTTGCGGCTCATCAAGGTGTCGGGGTGGTCGGCGCCCAGCAGCCGCTCGCAGTCGGCCAGCGTCGCCTCGTACAAGGGGATGGCCCGGCCCAGGTCCCCCGCCTCGCGGCAGGCGAAGGCGAGGTAGGTGCGGCAGACCAGGGTGTGGGGGTGGTCAGGGCCGAGCACCCGCGCGCAGTCGGCCAGGGTGGCCTCGAGCAGTTGTACGGCGCGGGCGAGCTCGGCCAGGTCGTGCAGGGATCTGCCGCACCAGAGCCGGAGTGCCAGGAGGTCCTCGGGGAGCTCGTCGGCGGGGGTTCGCCGGTGGAGGGCGTCGCTCTGGTCGATGAGCATCTCGACCGCGGCGCGGGCCGCCCAGGTACGGGCGCCGTCCGGCAGCGTGTCGGCGTAGTCCCGGAGCAGCCCGGTGGCCCGGACCAGGGCGGTGCCGAGGTCGCCGTGGTGGGCGGCGCGGTCGCACAGGACGCGCTGGATGAGGCGGTGCATCAGGACCGTGGTCCCATCCTCACTGAAAGTGATCAGCGAGGTGTCGGCCAGGTCGGCGAGCATTTCCCGCAGTCGTACCGGGGCTGCGCCGGCCTCGGAATCCGCATCGCTCAGGGCGGACAGCACCGGCAGCGGGACGCCGGAGGACGACAGCACGGCGAGAATCGACAGCAGGTCGTGGGCGAAGGGCAGAGCGGACTCCGCCTGGGTGACCGACAGCAGGACGGCCTCGGCGGTGCCGGCCGGGTAGGCGTCGCCGTCCTGGGCGGTCAGACAGTCGCCGACGGGGAAGCCGCGCAGCAGCTCCAGGTAGCCGGCATGGTCCAGGCGCAGACGTACGATCACCGTGGCGGCCTGGGCCAGCGCCAGCGGCAGATGTCCCAGCTCGCGGGCGAGCGCGGCGGCACCGTCGGGGTCGGTCAGGCCGGTGCGCCGCTGCAGGAAGGCCTCGGCCTGCTCGGAGGTGAACACCTCCACCTCGAGCGGCGCGTACGCGCGGGCGAAGGCGCGGTTGCGGGTGGTGATGACCACTCGGGTGGCGCCGGTGGCCGGGCACCAGGCGCGTAGGGCGTTCACGTCGGTGGCGTTGTCGAAGACCAGCAGCGCCGGACGGCTGGTGGCGGCCAGCCATGCCTTGGCGCGGCGGGCGGCGGTGGCGGCGTCCTCGTCGGAGCGGCGTTCGCCCAGCCGCTCGGCCAGGGCGGCCAGGCCGCTCAGGATCTGGTCGGTGGTCTCGGCGGCGATCCAGGCCACCACCGGCCAGCGCGCGGCCTGGCAGGCCCAGGCGTAGGAGGCGGCCAGCAGGGTCTTGCCCACCCCGGGCCTGCCGGCCACGGCGCAGATCACCGCGGCCCCGCCCCCTGCGTCCTGTGCGCCGTGATCCGGGGCCGGGCCGCCGAGCAGTTCGGCGAGCTGCCGTAGCAGCGGCTCGCGCGGCTGGAAGCCGGGCGGGCGTTGCGGGATGTCGCCCTCGACGATCTGGCCGGGGTCCGGTGCGGGCGGGTAGTGGTGGTGGATGGTCTGATCCCTGGCGGACTGATACACGCGGCCCTGGCCGGATGCCTGTGCCCGCAGTTCGGCATGCCGTGCTTCCTCGTCGCGGGAGGAGATACCGGGGACGTCGTCCGCTGTCGACATGCCTCCAGGGTGCTGCCGAACCGGGACGGGCGGGCCCATAGTGACGAACGCGTTACCCGCGATCCCGGCTTCGCTTGCCGCCGGTCCTCCGAAGGACGTTGTCGGCGTCGATCGCGTTCGGGCGTTGCCTGGAGGCGGTGGCCGACCGACACACCGAACGTCGCGGCTCGCGTCCGCAGTTCGGGTTCGGCTCGACGCGGGCCGGCGCGTGGCGGTGATCAGTCCTGGCGGCGGAGGTCCAGCATGGAGAAGACCTTGTCGTAGCGGTGTTCGCCGACGGCGACGAAGTCGGGCAGGCGGCCGTATTCGGTGAAGCCCAGGGACCGGTAGAGGTGCAGGGCGTTGGTGTTGTCGCCACGGGCGTCCAGGGTGAGGACCTCGATACCCGCCTGCCGTGCGTCAGCGATCAAGGCGGCGGTCAGCGCCCGGCCGACGCCACGACCGTGGGCGGTGGCGGCCACCGCGAGCTTCTCCAGGTCGGCGTGCGGGCGGTGGGTCGGCCGGGCGTAGCGGAGCCAGTACCCCAGCCCGATAAGGCGACGGTCGAGGTAGGCGGCGCGCAGGGCCGCGTCCCCGGCGCGCGCCGCGGAGACGACGTGGCCGAGAAGTTCGGCCACCTCGTCCGGCGAGGGTGGTTCGACCCAGCCCAGCGCGGCGCCTCCGCTGACCAGGTCCGCCAGGATCCGGTGGGCCGACTCGGCGAACCGGGCCTCCAGTTCCGGATCGGAAGTCAGGTCCCTGGCGTCGAGGATGGCGGGCTCGGTGATCATGCCGCTGGTCGTGGCCGGATTCATGTCCGGCAGCCTAGCCAGCCGAGCGCCCGCCGTTCCCACGGGTGGTGGTCACCGGATCGCGCCGGCCAATGGCGGGCGCCCGTGCCGTCAGTGGGCCGGCGGCCGCGCACACCGGCTGATCAGCAGCGGCGGGCAGGGCGCTCCACACGGCCGGGCGGACCCATGCCTGGAGACCGGGTCAGGGTTGTGTGTTCCGGTCGAGGCCGAGCGTGGCGATGAGGTCTTCGTGGAGCTGGAACCAGACGCGATGGCAGGAGTCGACGTCGGTGCGGTCCACCCAGGCGTTCTCCCCTGCCCGGGCGCGCTCCAGCGCCGCGGCGAAGCGGGTGTCGTATCCGCGCAGCCGGGTCAGGACGTTCCCGAGCCGGTCGGCCAGGGGCGTGAGCGCGCGGGAGACGCAGGCGAGCTCGTGGAGGACACCGGCGTCCCAGGCGGGGTCGCGATGATCGTTGACGGCGAGCCGGTCGCCGTCGGTGGGCCGGAGTTGCCAGTCGGTGCAGGCGCGCAGCAGGAGGGCGTTGAGGGGGAGGAACGTGCGGTAGACGTCCCGGACCTCGTCGGCGCCGCCGACGCGGGCGAGCTCGGCCGCGAGCAGGCGCTCGTTCTCGGCCCGGCCCGGTTCGGTGAGCGACCAGCCCGCGGTGCCGGCGAAGGCGGAGTACGCGGCCCAGCCGCGCGCTTCGGCGTCGCGCAGCAGTTCCTCGGTCCGGGCCGCGTCGAGCCCGTACCGCTGCGCGATCACCGGGGTGTCGGCGAACCCGAGGACGCGTACCGCGTGCAGGACCAGCAGGTCAGGCGGAGAGTCGCGGGTCACGAGCCGGCTCCTCGCGCCGTCAGGCGGGTGTAGTGCTGCTGGCAGGCCTGCGGGGAGTTGAATCCCATCGCGTCCGCCATCTGCGCCCAGGTCAGTCCGCTGCTGCGGGCGATGAACAGCAGGGCGGACTCGAGTCCTTCCACTTCGGCGCGCGCGGCGGGCAGGAGGGCCAGCGCGCTCAGGACGTCCTCCGGGTCCAGGTCGGCGTTGCGCCAGACGGCGAACTGGACGAGGTCGACCGCCGACAGCGGGGCCGGAGCGGGCCGCCACGGACGGGCGTCGAGCGTGTCCGCGCCCCGGCGCAGCAGGCGTCGCCTCGCGTCGTGCTCGCGGTCGGCCTGGGCGTGGTCTGCGCGCCCGGCGTGAGTGATGTCCTGCTTGCGTGGCATGCCGTTCATGATCCATACTCAACGAAATGTTGTCAATATTTCGTTGAAAGGATGGGCGGGTGATCGTACCCCTCAGATCGGCTGCCGCCGGCACGTGCGGGGGCAAGGCCGGTGCGCTCGGCGCGCTGCTGCGCGCGGGGCTGCCGGTTCCCGACGGCTTCGTGGTGTCGTTCGCCGCATACCGGGCCGCCGTCCGCGACCTGGGCCTCGAACGGTTCGCCGGCGAGCCGGGCCGGCTCGACGCCGTACGGCGGGCGATCGAGGCCGTCGAGGTCCCCGCCACCCTGGCCGACGCGCTCGGACGCGCGCTCGGCGAGCTCGGCGACCCGCCCGTCGCGGTGAGATCGTCCGCCGCCCATGAGGACACCGGCCGGACGTCGGCGGCCGGTCAGCACGACAGCTTTCTCGCCGTACGCGGAGCCGGCGCGGTCACCGACGCCGTCCGCGCCTGCTGGGCCTCCCTGTTCACCTCACGCGCCGTCGACTACCGGGACGCCTCCGGCGGCCCGTCCTCCGGCGACCTCGTCATGGCGGTCCTCGTGCAACGCCATCTGGACGCCGAGGTCTCCGGGATCATGTTCACGCCCGCGGACCCGCACGGCGCGATCCGCATCGAGGCGTCCTGGGGGCTCGGTCCCAGCGTCGTCGGCGGCACGGTCACCCCTGACGCCTACCGCGTCACCGGGGACGGGGCGGTCACCCGCACGGTCGCCTGCAAACGGACCCGCCTTGACCGGCAGGGCGGGCGGCTCGTGATGTCCGACGTGCCCGTCCGCGCCCGCGACCGGCCGGCGATCGACGACGCGACCGCCGGACTGCTCGCCGAGCTGGGCAGGGAGATCGCCGCCGTACGCGGTGGGCCGCAGGACGTCGAGTGGACGATCGCCGACGGACGTCCCTGGATCCTGCAGGCACGGCCGGTCACCGCCACGCCCCCGGCCTGGCCCTCCCCCGCCGACCACGCCTCGGCCTACGCGCCCACGCTGACCGGAACGCCCGGCAGCCACGGGGTCGTGACCGGCGCCGCGAGGATCATCCGGGGTCCCCGCGACTTCACGCACGCGCGCCCCGGCGACATCATCGTCTGCCCCTTCACCGACCCCGCCTGGACGCCGCTGCTGCGCATCGCGGCCGGCGTCGTCACCGAAACCGGAGGCGTCCTCTCCCACGCCGCCATCGTCGCCCGTGAGCACGGCATCCCCGCGGTCCTCGGCGTCCCTGACGCGACGAGCAGACTCCACGACGACTGCACCATCACCCTCGACGGCACCACCGGCACCGTCACGGTGGCCGAGGCGTGAGCGCCCCTCCGCCTCCGCCCCCTTCAGCCACAACGCGAAAGGAGACGGGAAGCGGGCCCGCGCGGGCACCGCACCCCGACCGCCCATGACCACGCGACACCTCTACCTGGCCCGCCACGGCGCCGCCGACGCCTTCGGGAACCTCACCGGCATCGGTCGCCGGCAGGCCCGCCTGCTGGGCGAACGGCTCGCCGGCCTGCCGGTCGACGCCGTATGGCACTCTCCGCTGCCGCGCGCCGCGGCCAGCGCGCACGAACTCGCCCGGCACCTGCCGGACGCGCCCGTCGCCGAGGCCGCCGAACTCGTCGACCACGTGCCCTACGTTCCCCGGGCGGCCGAGACACCCCCGTCCTGGGCCGGCTTCTTCGACGGCTACGACGACGCCGAGGCGGCCTCGGGCCACAAGCTCGCCGAGGCCCTGGTCGCCCGGTTCGCGAACGTCCCCGGCCCGGCACCGGCGGGAACCCGCCGCGACACCCACGAGGTCCTGGTGACGCACGCCTACCAGATCGCGTGGCTGGTGCGGCACGCCCTGGACGCGCCGCCGTCGCGGTGGCTCGGCCTGAACAGCGCCAACGCCGCGCTGACGGTCATCGACTACCGCACCGGCCTGCCGCCGACGCTGGTGATGTTCAACGACGTGAGCCACCTTCCGGCCGACCTGCGCTGGACCGGGTTCCCGGACGGCATGAGGCCGTGAGCCGCCGAGGGGCGTGCCGGCCCGCGCGCTCCTGAGGCGGGCGCGGCGCTGTTCTCCCGGTCGCGAAGCGGTGCGCCTCAGTGACGCCGAGCTCAGGGCCGCTTCCGGAACGGGGCGAGCGTGGCGCGTACGAGACCGGCGGCGCCCCAGTCGGGGTCGAACTGGGCGATCACGGCCAGGTGCTGGCGCAGCTGGAGGATCGGCATGCGTTCGCGCCAGCCGCGGTCGAGTCCGGTCAGCTCGGCGTACAGCTCGAAGAACACGTGCGCCTCGGGCGGCGGCGCCGTCGTCCACAGGTGGGCCAGGTCGACCTCGGCCCACGTGTACGACACGGCCGGATCGATCAGCGCGGGCCGCCCGTCAGGGGCCGCCATGACGTTCATGGCCCACAGGTCGCCGTGCGTCAGGCACGCGGGCCTGACCGGCAGCAGTTCGGGCAGCCGGTCGCACAGCCGCTCCAGCGCCGCTCGATCGGCGGCGTCGAGCGCCTCCTCGACGCGTCGCTCGCCGAGCCAGCGCAGCAGACGGTGCTGGGCGAAGAACGCGTGGCCGTCGTCGTCCCAGGTGTTGACCTGCCGGCGACGGCCCAGCCAGTTGTCCCGGTGCCACCCGAACCGGGAGTGCCGGGTGGCGGTGTGCAGGTGGGCGAGCGTGTGCGCGAGCTGCTCCCAGAAAGCCACGGTGCCCGGCCGGGGCCGCAGCGCGGACAGCACGAGCAGGTCGCGGTCCGCGAGGATGATCTCGGGCGTGGCGACGCCGCCCACCTCGCCGAGCACGGTGAGCCCTTCGGCCTCCGCGGCGAAGGCGTCGTCCGACGGCGGCTCGCCGAACGCCTTGACGAACACCGGCGTGCCGTCACCGCGGCGCGCGAGCCCCGCGGTCGCGGCGAGGCCCCCGGTGGCCGGCTCGACCGCGACGACGTCGGTCAGGCCGGCCGCGTGCAGGCGTTCGAGCAGGAAGGACGTCGTGTCCGTCACGGGTGTGCCGCTCTCCGCGTGACCGGGCCTCGCCGGGCCGCCGAGCGGCGCAGGCAGCGGGCGGGCACGGAACCGTCGTTCACCTGGTGCGCTCCCAGGTGAGCAGGGCGAAGGGGCCTTCTTTCCGTGGGGTGCCCGGTGCGGCGGCCGAGCCCTCGCGGTTCGAGGGATCCCCGTACCGGCGGGCTGGTGTCGGGCATGAGCGTCTCTCCTTCGCGACGACGCGCAACGCGTGCGGGCGCAACACTACCCCGGCCGGGTATCCGGGGAACGGCGCCCGTCCCAGGCGTGTGGCAGGGGTCAGCTCAGCGCGGCCGCCTTGCGCAACAGCACTGAGCGTTCGCGCTGGTTGGCGCACAACCGGGCCGCCAGTTCCAGCTCGGCGCGCGCTTCCGGCCGCCGTCCGAGCCGGGCCAGCAGCTCACCGCGTACGGTCGGGACCAGGTGCGAACCGGGGAGCCGGTCCAAGGCGATCAGCTCGTCCACGATGGCCAGGGCCTGCGCGGGGCCCGAGGCCATGGCGACGGCGACGGCCCGGTTGAGCTCGACCACCGGCGAGGGCGCGACCCGGCCGAGTGCTTCGTAGAGCACCACGATCCGGTCCCAGTCGGTCGCCTCGACCGACGGCGCCGCCGCGTGGGTGGCGGCGATCGCGGCCTGCAGGCCGTAGGGGCCGAGGCCGCGGGCCGACGCCTTGGCCAGCGCGGCCAGCCCGCGGCGGATCGCCAAGAAGTCCCACAACCGCCGGTCCTGTTCGTCGAGCAGGACCGGCGAACCGTCCGGGGCGGTCCGGGCCGGGAAGCGCGCGGCCGTCAGCTCGCACAACGCCAGCAGGCCGTGCACCTCCGGCTCGTCCGGCTGCAGCGCGGCCAGCGTACGGGCGAGCCGGATCGCCTCGTACGCGAGGTCGGGGCGCAGCAGCCGGTCGCCCGACGTGGCCGTCGACCCCTCGGTGAAGATCACGTAGAGCACGCTGAGCACGTCGCCCAGCCGCTCCCGCCGCTCGGCGGCCGGCGGCAGCTCGAACGGCACCCCGGCCGCCGCGATCGTCTTCTTGCCCCGGGTGATGCGGGCCTGCACGGTCGGCACGGGTACGAGGAACGCGCGGGCGATCTCCCCGCTGGACAGGCCGCCGACCACCCGCAGGGTCAGCGCCACCCGGGCCTCCGGGGAGAGCACCGGGTGGCAGCTGACGAACATCAGCGCCAGCACGTCGTCATCGATCTTGTCGGGATCGATGTCCTCGTCAACCGCCACGTCGGCCGCCAGCAGGGCGTACCGGTCCTGGAGGGCGGCCCGGCGGCGGATCGCGTCGATGGCCCGCCGCCGGGCCGTGGCCATGAGCCAGCCGGCCGGATTCGCCGGAGGGGCGAGCGGCCACGACGTGAGCGCCTCGGCCACCGCCTCCTGGGCCGCGTCCTCGGCCAGCCCGAAATCGCCGGTGAACCGGGTCAGCGCGGCGACGATCCGCGCCGACTCGATCCGCCAGACGGCCTCGACATCGGCCGTGCTCATCAGGGGTGGCCGTCGCTGTCGCGCCCGGCCCCGTCCTTCACGGTCATCGGTCGGCCTGCGGGACCTCGTCGCTCCCGGGCACCCGCCGGACCTCGATCTTGGCCCCGCGGGCCGCGGGGACGCGCTTGGCCCACTCGACCGCCTCCTGCTTCGAGGCGACGTCGAGGAGGAAGAAGCCCCCGAACAGTTCCTTGGTCTCGCCGTACGGCCCGTCGGTGACCACGGGGGCCTCGCCGCTGAAGTCGACCACGACGCCCTGGCTCGGATCGTCCAGCCCTTCGGCCGCGAGGAGGACGCCGGCCTTGACCATCTCCTCGATGAACTGGCGGGTCGTGGCCATCATCTCGTCGATGTCGGCCATCATGGCGGCGTTCGACTCGTCGGTGCCCCGCATGATGAGCAGGTATTTCGGCATCGCGTTCTCCTCGTCCGGCGGGGCCGCCTCTCGGCCCTCGCACCCACAGGTCGAACGAGCGGCCCGCGGATCGACACGGACCCGCAGAAATCTCCCGCGGACGCCCCGCTGATCGGAAAGCTTATCGCCGCGTCTTCGTGGAAGGCGGCGACGCGACAGACGCGCGGCACGCATCGAACTAATGCCATGAATCGGACGTTCATTCTTCATCCGGACCGGCCCGCCTCAATAATCGAGATGAATATCGCGGGGAGCCGATATACCGGGTCTTCGAGTTTGATCGGGGAGGGGCGGCAGGAGTCCGCTCTCTGGTCACGTTGAGTGACGGCTAAGGCTGAAGATCACCCCGGATGCAAGATGCCCGCGGCTCTTGTGGATCATGACTGTTGTCTAGGCAGTCGATCTTCAAGAAACCACGGGCGTGCAGAACACTATAGAGATTTCTTCGGATGCGACACTGCTGCTGGGCCTGGAAGGCGTGGCGGTGGTGCGGGTGGAACGCGACGATGACGGCCATCGGGTGGTCCACATGATCACTGATGATGAGACGGCACGGGCCTGCCCGGCGTGCGGGGTGTTCGCCACCCGGGTCAAGGAACGTGTGCTCACCTCGCCCCGCGACCTGTGCGCCGGCGGTGAGACGATCAGCCTGCTGTGGCACAAACGCCGCTGGGTGTGCCGGGAGGAACGCTGTCGGCGCGGATCGTTCACCGAGCAGGTTCCGCAGGTCGGCGCGAGGATGCGGACCACCGCCAGGTTGCGGCGGGCCTGCGGGCGCAGCGTGGTGGACGGCGGGCGCACCATCTCCCAGGCCGGGCGTGACCATCGGCTGTCCTGGCCGGTGGCGATGCGCGAGATGCGCGCCTATGCCACCGAGGTGCTGCCCGCCGAGCCGCTGCCGACCTCGGCAATCGGGATCGATGAGATCCGGCGGGGCGCTCCCCGCTGGGAACAGGATGCGGCCACCGGCAAGTACCGGCTGATCGCCGACCGATGGCATGTCGGCTTCACCGATCTGTGCGGGGAGCAAGGGCTGCTCGGCCAGGTCGAAGGCCGCGTGGCGACGTCGGTCACGGCCTGGTTGAACGCCCGGCCCGCCGCATGGCGCAACGCCGTCTCCTACGTGGCGATCGACATGTGCGCGGTGTTTCGCTCGGCGATCCGCGCCGCGCTGCCACACGCGATCATCGTGGTGGACCATTTCCACCTGGTGCAACTGGCCAACGCCAAGCTCGCTGAGCTGCGGCGGCGGCTGACCTGGAAGATGCGCGGACGCCGTGGACGCAAGGGCGACCCCGAATACGACCACCGCCGCCTGCTGCGCGCCAATGCCGAGGAGTTGACCGCCGAGCAGCGTGCCGTCCTGGAACGCGACGTGGGCAGGATCGGCACCGCCGGCAGGCATCTGCTGGCAGGCTGGCACGCCAAGGAGAAACTGCGTCACCTGCTCGCGCTGGCCCGGACCAACCCGGCCCGCTCGCGGATCGCCCACCGCCTGCACGCCTTTTTCGCCTGGTGCGCCGACCACGCCTACCTGCCCGAACTGGTCACCTTGGCCCAGAGCATCGCCGCCTGGTGGGCCGAGATCGAGGCGTTCATCCGCACGGGCATCACCAATGCCAAGAGCGAAGGGACCAATCGCGTGATCAAGCTCGAAGCGCGCTGCGCGTACGGCTTCCGCAACACGAGCAATCAACGCCTCCGATCACGCTGCGCAACCACCCGCTCAAGCCGAAACCGAGCTATCCCCGCGTAAGTTCGATGACCCGATATACCTTGCATGCGTTGTCAGCCGCACCGTTTGATGTCTGGTCCGGAAAGTGTGCTTATGGGATACGCCCCTTTGATGATCGGCGCTCTGGGAATCGTCGCCACCCTCCAGGCGCCCGGCGCCACGACCACGGGTTTCGCCCGCTCCGGACCAGCCCCGGTCACCTGCGAGGCAGGAGGAACAGGACAACTGACACTCGTAACACCCCCGATGATTCCGGCCGAGGCACCCGGAACCGCACGGTTTCCGGCGCGGCTCGACATAAGTAACGTCACCGCGAATATCCGGGACCTGCCCACCCAGATCTCCGGCAGTGTGACGTTCTCCCTTAGACCGGGCGAACAGTTCGAGGACTACGACAATCGCGCGGCCGCGGCGACGGCTGAGCTGACGATCCCCGTCACCGGGACGGCGGTGGGCGGCCGCGCCGTCCTGACCGGTTCCGGCACCCTGAACGACGGCCGATGGAACGGGGTTCCCGGCACGTACCGGCTGCACGCGACGAACCTCGCGCTCACCATCCCCGGCGCGGGCTCTTGCCGCGTGAGCGACATCGCGCCGGCGGGCGAGTTCTTCGTGCAACCACCAGCCACGGTCGAGGACGAAGAACCGGCGTTGACGCGCCTGGTGGGGGCGATCCGCAGCATCATGATCACGCTCGTCCTCGCAGGGGTCGGCGTCTTCCTGTACGCGAACAGACCGAAGAGATTCAGACGCGGCCGCGAGCCGCGCACGGCCGGCCCCCGCCGTCCGCGCCGCGAGCAGCCCCCCGCCCCGCGCAAGCCGCCGCCCGAGCCCGCCGGTTTCGAGTCCCGGCCGCACCTGCGCCTCTTCCGGACCTTCACGTCGATCGCCGTGGGCTGCATGCTCACGCTCGGACTCGTCGTGAGCTGCGCGATCGACCGGCGCGTCACCCTGGACGATCTGCCCGGCCTCCCGGGCCTGCCGTCCCCGCCCGCGCCGCCCGGCAGGTGACCCCATGACCGAGGAAACGCACACTCACCTTCTGCCGGCCTGCCGGCGGCAGCGCCTGGCGCTGCTCGTCCTGGTGTCGCTGCACGCGATGGTCGCGCTCACCATGCTGCTCAGCCAGGTACGTCCCCCGCAGATCGACGTGGCGCAAGCCGGCATTCCCGAGCTGACGAAGCTCACGAACCTCCTCACCTCGCTCGTCTACTGGCAATACCTGCCGGGCTGGGCACTGCTGGCCGTGCTGTCGGCCGTCGCCTGGGGACACCTGCGCCACGCCAGGGCCCGGCACGTGCCGCCGGACCGCCGTGAGCGGGTGGCGCGGCGGTACCGCAGGACGCTCGTGACAACGTTGCTGGCGCTGCCGGCCCTGAAGATCCCGTCCCTGCTCGACGTGGCCGTCTGGCCGCGCGCCCACGCGCTGGCCTTTCTCCTGTGCCTGCCGACGACCCTGTACGCCTTGTGGCTCGTGCACCACCTGCAGCGCTTCCGGCGGGTGCCCGTGCCCTTGCTGCTGACCGCCGCGGGATGGGGGGCCGTCATCGCCACCGGCTTCGGCCTGACCATGAACGAGTGGTGGAAGTCCTTCTCCACCCTGCATTTCCCGCTCCCGGAGAACACCCTGGACGTGACGCGCCTGAAGGACACCGGCCTGCCCATGGTCTCGGGGTTCTTCGAGGAACTCGGCAAGGGGGCGGGCGTGGCGATCCTCTTCCTGCTCCACCGGCGGCATTTCGACTCCGTCGTCTCCGGCGTCGTCGTCGGCGCCGCGACCGGGCTCGGCTTCAACTTCGCCGAGAGCGTCACGTACATGGCCGCCTTCGACGGGTCGAGCGCCGGCTTTCACTTCTGGGCCCGGCAGGTGGCCGGGCTCATGGCCGCGCACGCCGCGTTCACCGCCGTCACCGGCGCGGCCTTCGGCATCGCCCGGCAACTACGCAGCCGTTCCCAGCAGCTCACCACGATCGCCCTCGGCCTCTGCGCGGCGGCGAGCGCGCACTTCTGCAACAACGCCATGCTCGACTACCTCGCCAAGGAGTCCCACAAGTGGTTCACCGCCGATGACACCTTCGACGTCCTGGTGCTGACGCCCGCCCAGTTGCTGCTGTTCCAGGGCCCTTCGGTGGTCCTGTACGTGCTCCTTCTGCGCCGCGGACTGCGCAGCGAGGCGGGCGGCCTGCGAGTGGCGCTGACCACCCTGCCGCCCGCGTCTCGCGACGCGATCACCGAGCAGGAAGCGGCGGTGCTTCTCTCCCCCGCCCGGCGCTTCCGGCTCAAGGTCGACGCTCTCCGCGCCGGGGAGAACCCGCGCCGCGGCCTCACCGCCTACCGCCGCCTGGCACGCCTGCACGCGGCCCAGCTCGACCTCGCCACCGAACGCTGGCACAGCCTGCGGGGCGAGGCCGACCCGTACGCGCCGGACGAGGCGTCGTCGCGGGCGCGCGTCCAAGCGATCAAGGCCGTACTCGCCGCTCCGAAGGACTGCCGATGAACGAGCGCACGCAGCGGCTGCTGGCGCGATGCCTGCTCACAGCCGTGGGAGCGGTGTGGATCCTGCTGCTCGGCGCGTCCCCTGCGGCGGCCGGCTGCGGCACCATCACCTACGAGCAGCGTCAGGACCCCGGCCGGCCCGGGCCCGCGAACGAGTGGATCGTGGGGCGCTGCGACCAGTCCGTCCCCGCGGCCGCCGCCGCCGTCGCCTGCGCGCTGGGCCTGGTCGCCACCGGCTGGTCCGCGTGGCGGCTGCACCGGGCCGGCGCCGCCGCGGCCGCGCCCACCGGGCCGGGAGACGTCGAGGTCGTCGGTCCCGGTGAGGTCAGGTCCGGCGATGTGGACGGTGACGTCGTCATCCAGGGCGGGACCCTCGTGGGTCACGTGTCCGGCACGGTGGTGATGGTGGAAGGCGCCACCTTCATCGGGACGGCCGGGAACGTCGTCCAGATCGGCGCCCGCAACAACGTGATCGGCGACATCGACGAGGGCACACTCGTCCAGGCCCGATCGGTCCTCGGCGGTGTTCTCTCCAAAGGCCGCAAGCTGTGGCCGCTCGACTGACGGGGAGGGCGTCAGTGGTCCACCGTGACGACGATCTTGCCGAACTGGGTGTTGGACTCCATGTGCCGATGCGCCTGCACGATCTCCTCCAGCGGGAAGACGCGATCCACCACCGGCCGGAACACGCCGCCTCGCAGCCCCGAGGCGACGAACGCGGCGGCGCGGCGCAGCCGCAGCGGGTCCCTGGCGATCTCCAGCATCGTGTACGTACGCATGTTCAGAGCGGGCATGCCCAGGTCGAACCCGGGATACGGGGTCGGCTGCCCGCTGAGCGCACCCCACAGGAACAGCGTCCCGTCGGCCGCCACCGCCCGGGCCAGCTCGGCCACGCCCGGACCGGCGACGGCGTCGAAGACGAATCGGGCGCCCTGGCCGCCGGTCAGCTCCAGCACGCGTTCGGTCACGTTCTCCTCGTCGGAGACGATGACCTCCGCCGCGCCCTGGCCGGTCAGTTGCCGGGCCTTGGCGCGGGTGCGGGTGACCGCCACCGGGACGGCGCCCAGGCGGTCGGCGGTGTGGATCGCGGCCAGGCCGACGCTGCTGGAGGCCGCGTTCACCACCGCCACGTCCCCCGCCCGCATGCGGCCGATCTCCACCATCGCGCCGTAGGCGGTCAGGTAGGGCATCCAGACGGCGGCGCCGGAGACGGCGTCCACCTGCTCGGGCCGGGGCAGCAGCGCGGTGGCCGGCACGACGGCCCGTTCGGCGTAGACGCCGTAGTCGTTCTGGGAGAAGTTCGGCACGACGCTGACCGGCTGTCCCGGCTCGAAGCCGGTCACGCCCGGGCCGAGCGCCTCGATCGTGCCGGCGGCCTCGGAGCCGAGCCTGGCGGGCAGCCGCTTGACCGGCTCGATGTAGTGGCCGCTCCTGAACAGGGCCTCGGCCCTGTTGACGCCGATCGCCTCCACCCGGATGCGCGCCTCACCCGGTCCCGGCTCCCCCGGGTCCTGGTCCTCCAGTCTCATCACCTCGGGTCCACCGAGCTCGTGGAACAGCACGGTCCTGGCCACACGAATCCCCTCCTGCCGAAGACGAAAGTACGACACTCATCGAACTTTGATGGTTATCGTACTATGGGGTCATGGAACGCACACCACCCCACCCGGAGAAGGAGCAGTTCGACCTGCAACGGGTGCTGGAGGCGCTCGTCGACCCCGTCCGCCGGAGCATCGTCGCCCAGCTCGACGCGGCGGGCGAGGACGTCGCCTGCGGCGCCTTCGACATCGCCGTCAGCAAGTCCACCGCCACCCACCACTTCAAGGTGCTGCGCGAGGCCGGCCTGATCCGGCAGCACTATGTCGGCACCTCACGCATGAACACGCTCCGCCGCGCCGAGATGGACGAGACCTTCCCCGGCCTGCTCGACGCCATCACTCGACAGGTCACGCGTACTCCTTGGTGAGCGACTGGCGGTACGTGGTCAGCCGGCGCACGAACCCGGCGGTCACCACGCCGACGAGACGTCCGTCGCGGTGGTATTCGGCGAGGAACCGGCCGTCGGGTTCCCTGGTCACCAGACGCAGGTCGTAGCCGGTTCCGGTGAAGCCGGCGGACTGCAGCCTGTGGCCGTACAGGTGGCACCAGAACGACGGGACCGGGTCGAAGGGGGCGGCGACGCCGAGCAGCGCCCGGGCCGCCTGCGCCCCCTGTTCGAGGGCGTTGCCGTAGTGCTCCACCCGGACGAGCTCCCCGCCGAGCAGCGCGGACGGCCGGCGGGCGACGTCTCCGGCGGCGGCCACCCGCGGCGCGGCCAGCCCGTGACGGTCGACGACGACGCCGCGGTCCAGGCGCAGGCCGCAGCCGCGTAGCCACTCGGTCTCGGGTTCGGCGCCGAGGGCCACGACGAGCAGGTCGGCCGGCAGCGCCGTGCCGTCGTCGAGATGGACCCGCTCCACCCGTCCCGTGCCGGTGACGCCGGCGACGCGGCGGCCCAGCCGCAGGTCCACGCCGTGGGCGCGGTGCAGGCCGGCGACGATCGCGCCGACCTCGTCGCCCAACGGCCGGCGCAGCGGCACCCGGCCGGGCCCCACCAGGGTGACCGGCAGGTCCAGCGCGCGCAGAGTGGCCGCGACCTCGGAGCCGATGAACCCGGCTCCGGCGACGACCACGCGGGGACGGGTGGTGAGCGCGGCGCGCAACGCCCGGGCGTCGTCGAGGCCGCGCAGCGTGACCACGCCGCGCAGTTCGCCGGCGCCCGGGAGGGTGCGGGCCCGTACCCCGGTGGCGATCACCAGGGCGTCGAACGGGACGGGCGGCAGGGCGCCGCGGTGCAGGCGGCGGCCGACCAGGTCCAGGCCGGTCGCGGGGTGACCCAGCAGCCAGGTCACGCTCAGGTCATCGATTCCGGCGAGCGCGACGCCAACGCCGTTGTCGCTGTCGTTGTCGTTGTCGTTGTCGTTGTCGTTGTCGTTGGCGAGGAGGTACTCCTTGGACAGGGGCGGCCTTCGGTAGGGCCGGTGGCGCTCGGCGCCGATCATGCTGATCTCGCCGTCGTAGCCGAGCCGGCGGAGCTCCTGTGCGGCGGTCAGTCCGGCGAGGCCGGCGCCGGCGATCGCGACGCGGCGCACGGGTCAGTCCCCGTCCAGGAAGATGGCCTGCACGGGGCACGCCCGAGCGGCCTGCTCGACGGCGGGCCACGACGCGTCGGCAGGTGTGGCGTCGTACACCAGCTCGTCATCGTCGTCGAGGGCGAACACCTCCGGGGCGGCGAAAACGCATTGGGCGTGGGTCTGGCACAGGGTCATGTCGACGCGGACGCGCATGGCTGCCTTTCGTTCGTGAAGAGGGTCAGGCGGGGTTGAACCGGGAGTACTTGCCGAACGACCACCGGTGCGGGACGTCGCCGGCGATGTGGACGACCCGCTCGACGTCGAAGTCGATCAGGCGCTGCGCGCCCGGGACGGCGGCTGCCCGGTCCGGGTCCCAGTCGGCGCGGGCGCGGCCGGTCAGGTGCAGGGTGTCGCCGTTCTCCCAGTCCAGGAACAGCAGCCCGCAGCGCGGCTCGAGTTCGAGGTTGCCCAGCGTCATGTACATCGCGTTGCCGACGTAGTCGGGCCAGGTCAGCCGGCGGTCGCCGGACACGGTGACGAAGCCGGGGTTGCCGCCCCGGTGTGAGGCGTCGGCGCCCAGCCCGGCGACGTAGGTGGCGACGAAGAACGTGTCGGCCGCGGCGATCCACCGCTGGTGGTCGGCGGTCAGCGCGCCGGTGACGATCGCCGTCCTGTTCGTCGAGGGGGAGTCGTCGACGTAGGCGCGGGTCTGGATGTACTTCGGGCAGTTGGAGTACACCTGTTCGGTGTGGATCATGAGGCGGCCGTCGTCGTCGTGGGCGTGGCCGTTGACCCGCATCCGTTTCCGGGTGGCGGGCTCGATCGCGAGCATCCCGAGCGGCTGCTCGGTGGCGAAGAGGCCGGCGAGGGGATCACCGGCGCCGGGCAGCCGGTCGGCGATGATGGTCCGGTCGTCGGGCACGGTGATGAATCCCGGCGGGCCGGTGAGCGCGCCGGCCCACGCGGCGCCCGTCGCGTCCGCGGCCGCGATGACCACCAGGCGCTGCCCGGCGAGGAAGTCCGCGGCCACCTGGGGGATGGTCGTGCCTACGCCGGCCGATCCCCAGCCGTCGACGGTCAGCCCGGCGCGGCGCTGTACGGCGTGTTCTCCTCGATGGAACATGGGTGATCCCCTCTCCGTGGCGGGCCCGGGCCGCGGCACGCGGCCCGGGCGGTCTGTTTAGAAGAAGCCGCAGGTGGGGGCGCCCTGGACGGGCGCCTGCGCGGTGTCGGCGCCGGTCGGCGCGTAGATCTCCAGGCGGATGCCGTCCGGGTCGCTGAAGAAGATGCCGCCGGAGGACGCGCCCTCGCCGTGCGGGACGATCCCGTCGTAGGCGAACTGCACGCCGAGGTCCCGCAGGACGGCCTCGTAGCGGCGGACCGCCTCGATGTCGGGCACCTGGAACGACAGGTGGTGCAGTCCGGGGCGATCCGTGGGGAAGGTTCCGCCGCTCTGCTGCCACAGCGCCACCACGAGGGTGCCGTCGCGGCCGAGGAGGGCGAACCTGCGGTCGCCGTCGGTCTGCTCGGCCAGGGTCTCGAAGGCGAAGACCTGGTGGTAGAAGGCGGTGGAACGCGCCAGGTCGGTCACGTTCAGGCCGACGTGTCCGGTCTGCAGGGCCGGGGTGCTCATACGAATCTCCAGATTCCGATATCTAACGGATTGTTGCCCGTCTTGGCGTTAGAAACAATGGCAGGGGTTTCTAACGGTGTCAACTCGGCGGTACCGTTAGAAAGGTGGATGTGGCTCACCTTGCAAGCGGCGGCGCCCCGCTCCTCGGCGAACCGCCGCCGATCGAACTCGGCAACACCTCGTACGCGGTCAGAGGCCGTCCCATGGACGGCCTCCAGAACGCCGAGCACCTGGCCGCGTGGCTGCGCGACATGCGCCCACGCCTGGCGGTCCCGCTCACCGACGCCGACCTGCGCGAGGTGAACGACAGCGACCTGCGCGTCGCCCGGGAGCTCCGGGACGCCGTCCGGACCCTGACCGTCGCGACCGTCGATGGCCGTGACCCCGATCCGGCCGCTGTGGCGACCCTCAACCGCCGCGCGCGGCAGGCCCCGCGATGGCGCGAGTTGCGTACCGCCCCTGAACCGCACATGACGGTCCGCACCACGGGCCGGCCCGTCGCGGCCGCCGTCGCGGCACTGGCCGAGGAAGCCGTCGCCCTGTTCGCCGGACCGCTCCGCCATGACCTGCGCGCCTGCCCCGGCCCCGGCTGCGTGCTGTACTTCGTCCGCGACACCCCACGGCGCGAGTGGTGCTCAGCCGGCTGCGGCAACCGAGCGCGAGCCGCCCGCCACTACGCCAAGGCGCGGCAGGAAGCCCAAGGCTGAGGAGCGGCGGCAAGGCCCCCGCAGTAGGGCCTTTCGGCCCTGCCCGGCCCGGTCGCGGCGGATGACGCTGAAGGGTGGACGGAGGGCAGCGACATGTCAGCGATGATCGTCGAGGGACTGCACAAACAGTACGGGACAGTGAAGGCCGTGGACGGGGTGAGCTTCACCGTCGAGCGGGGAGAGGTGTTCGCGCTGCTCGGGCCGAACGGCGCGGGCAAGACCACCATCGTGGAGATCCTGGAAGGGCACCGGGAGCGCGACGCCGGTCGGGTGTCCGTGCTGGGCTTCGACCCGGCCACCGGCGGGCGGGCCTACCGTGAGCGCATCGGGGTCGTGCTGCAGGAGGCCGGGTTCGAGGAGGAGTTCTCCGTCTTCGAACTGGTCCGGCTGTACGCCGGCTTCTACCCGCACCCCTACGGCCCGGACGAGGTCATCGAGCGGACCGGGCTCAAGGACAAACGCGACGCCCGGGTACGCACGCTCTCCGGAGGGCAGCGCCGCCGCCTGGACCTGGCGCTCGGCCTCGTCGGCCGTCCGGAGTTGCTGTTCCTGGACGAGCCCACCACCGGCTTCGACCCCTCGGCCCGGCACCACGCCTGGGAGCTGATCGACGGCCTGCGCTCGTCCGGCACCACGATCCTGCTCACCACCCACTACATGGACGAGGCCCAGCAACTGGCCGACCAGGTCGCCGTGCTGCGGGCGGGCCGCGTGGTCGCCGCCGGCGCGCCGGACACGCTCATCGCGGCCGAGCGCACCAGCGTGCTGTCGTTCCGCCTGCCCGAGGGCACGGCCGTCGCCGACCTGCCGCCCCTCACCGGCGAGGCCGAGGTGCGCGGTACGGCGGTGTCGGTCGCGACCAGGCACCCCGCCCGCGACATGCACGCCCTGACCGGCTGGGCGCTGGAGCGCGGCACCGAGCTGACCTCGCTGTCGCTGGCCCGGCCGTCCCTGGAGGACGTCTATCTCGACCTGGTGGAGGAGGCGACGTCATGATCGGGCGGCTGGTCCGGCACGAGACCCTCTCCTTCGTCCGCACGCCGATGGCGGCCGTCTTCACGGTCGCGATACCCCTGCTGATGACGGTGATCGTCGGCGCCGCGGTGGGCAACCAGGTGGTCCAGCCCGGGTCGGGCGTGCGGGTGATGCAGTTCGTCGTCCCGGTGATGGCGGTGTTCGGCGTCGCCCAGGGCTGTTTCGGCGCGCTGGCCATCCGCCTGGCCGACCTGCGCGACCGCGGCTGGCTCAAGCGGCTGCGCGGCACGCCGGTGCCCGCCTCGGCGGTCCTCGCGGGGCTGGCCGGGGCGTCGCTGGTGATCGCGTCGGTGACCGTCGCCGTGCTGCTGGCCGTGGGTGTCGTCTTCTACGACGTGCAGCCGGTCTGGCGTACGCTGCCCGCGCTGCTGCTCACCCTGCTGATCGGGGCGGCGTGCTTCACCGCGCTCGGCTTCGCCGTGGTCGCGCTGGTGCGCAGCGCGGCGGCGGTGCAGCTGCTCGGCACCGGCCTGCTGCTGGGGCTGGCGTTCATCTCCGACGTCATCCTCGTCGGCGCCCGGCTGCCCGCCTGGCTGGACGCCATCGGCTGGATCTTCCCCCTGCGGCATCTGGCCCACGCCGTGCGCGACGCCATGAATCCGTTCCTCACCGGAGCGGGTCTCTACCCCGATCATCTGGCGGTGCTGCTGCTCTGGGGGATCGGTGGCGCGGCGCTGGCCGTCCGGCGATTCCGCTGGGAACGGCCAGCGGCACGCACCCGGACGGCCGGCACGGCCCGGGAGCGGCGTGCCCGGTCCCAGGGGCGCCCCTCGCCGTGGCGGCTTCTGGCCGCCCAAGCCGGTCACGCGCTGGTCCGGCTGCGCCGCGACCTGTCCACGGCGTTCTTCACGGTGATCCTGCCGGTGCTGCTTCTCGCCCTGATCTCGCTGATCTTCGCCGACGCCCGGGTCTCAGGGGTGCGGCTGCCGGTCTTCATGCTCGCCGCCATGATCACGTACACGGTGGGCGTGGCCTCCTACGTCAACATCGCCGAGGCGACCGCCGGTGACCGTGAGCGCGGCGTGCTGAAGCGGCTGGCCGGCACTCCCCTGCCGCGCTGGGCCTACCACGCCGGCCACCTCACCACCGCGCTGCTGGTCACCCTCGCCACCACCGCCGTGCTGGCGCTGGTGGCGGTGCTCGGCTACGACGTCAGGATCGAGCCCCGCGCGGTTCCCGGGATCCTCGCCGCGACGGCTCTCGGGGCGGCCTGTTTCACCGTCCTCGGGGCTGTCGTGGTGGCGTTCGCGAGCAACCAGCAGACGGTCAACGCGATCACTCTCGGCACGTTCCTGCCGCTGGCCTTCGTCTCGGACGTGTTCGTCGTCGGGGGCGAACTCCCCGGCGCGCTGCGCACGGTCGGTGACGTCTTCCCGCTCAGACACGTGTCTCACGCGATCCTCGCCGTGCTGGATCCGGCGGGACGGCCGTGGCCATGGACGGACCTCGCCATGGTGGCGGCCTGGACGCTGGGCGGGCTCGCGGTGCTCGCCGTCGTGGACGCCCGGCGCGGAGCCGGCCCGCTGCGGCGGTGCCGGAGGTCTTCGGGCAGCCGGGACTTTCGCCTCTGGCGCCGAGCACGCCGGCGGAATGAGCTGGAGATGCAAGGCTCGGATGGAGGGAGGCCGCCATGGACTGGCCCCTCGCGATCGTCATCGTCTCCGTGATCTTCGCTGTCACCGTGGTCATCACCACGTTCATCGCCCGGCCGAAGAAGTGACGCGGGAGCCCTGCCCGCACGCGGACATCTTCGAGTGCTCCACCGTCGCGGGCGGGGTCGCGGCGCTCCTGAGAACGGGCCTCGCATCGTCCTCCAAAAAGTGATATCACTTAGATAGCAGAATGAAGTCATCCAGAAGGGACGGACGATGACGAACACATCGGGCCAGGCCACGCTTGAGGCCGCCGTCGTGGACATGCCCGCGCCGCGCACGGGCGAGCGCCCGGTGCGGGCGGCCAACGGGTTCGTGATGATGGGAGTGGCGACGGCGCTGGCCCTGGCCGGGATCGCGCTGCTCGTCGCGGGGATCGTCATGCTCGCCTCGGGGGCCGGGCAGGGCGGCGTGTGGGTGACCGTCGTGAGCATCCTGATGATCCTGCTCGGGTTCTTCCTGTACTTCGGCCTCACCGCGGTGGCGCCGGGCGAGGCCAGGGTGGTGCAGCTGCTCGGCCGGTACGTCGGCACCCTGCGCACCCCCGGCTTCCAGTGGGTCAACCCGATCACGGTGCGCCGGCGGGTCTCGACGAGGATCCGCAACCACGAGACGGACGTGACGAAGGTCAACGACGCGGACGGCAACCCGATCCAGATCGCGACCGTGGTGGTCTGGCAGGTGGAGGACACCGCGCAGGCGGTGTTCGAGGTGGACGACTTCGTGGAGTTCGTGGCCATCCAGGCGGAGACGGCCGTGCGGCACATCGCGGGCAGCTATCCGTACGACGCGCACGGCGAGCCCAGGCTGTCCCTGCGGGACAACGCCGACGAGATCAACGAGCGGCTGTCCACGGAGATCGCGGCCCGGGTGGCGTCCGCCGGGGTCAAGGTCATCGAGTCGCGCATCATCCACCTGGCGTACGCGCCCGAGATCGCCCACGCCATGCTGCGCCGCCAGCAGGCGGGCGCGGTGGTGGCGGCCCGGCAGCGGATCGTCGAGGGGGCGGTCGGCATGGTGGAGATGGCCCTGGCCAGGCTCGCCGAGCACGACGTGGTCGAGCTGGACGAGGAGCGCAAGGCGGCCATGGTGAGCAACCTGCTCGTGGTGCTGGTGGGTGACCGCGACACGCAGCCCGTGGTCAACACGGGCACGCTCTACCAGTAATCACCGTGGAGCGGAAGAAGATCCTGCTGCGGCTTGACCCGGTGGTTCACGACGCGCTGGCCAGGTGGGCGTCCGACGAGCTGCGCAGCACGAACTCCCAGATCGAGTTCCTGCTGCGCCGGGCCCTTGCCGAGGCCGGGCGGCTGCCTGACGGGGTGGGGCGGATGCGCCCGCGCGGACGGCCGAGGAAGGCGCCCGAGGACGACGCAGGGGACGACGCAGGGGACGGCCCGGATCAGGAAGACGAAGAACGGGAGCGGGCGGATGGAGACGCGAGTGAAGCAGGGTGAGTCACTGCCCCGGTCGGCCTTCCTGCTGGCCTTCGACCTGCGGAAGGAGCGGCTGCCCCAGCGGCGCGAGCTGGGCTGCCTGCTGCGCGCCGCCGCCCTCGCCGAGTTGCTGCTGGCGGGCAACCTGGCGGACGAGTCGGGCAAGGCGCGGCCTCTCACCGCCCCGGCCGCCGAGCCGGGTTCCTTGCGGGCCGTGGTCTGGGAGCAGATCTCGGCCTCGCCGCCCCGCTCGTGGCGGCGGTGGGTGCAGAAGGACCACGGCAAGGCGGTCGGCATCGTACGCGACGAGCTGGCGGCCGCCCGGATGATCAGGGTGGAGCGGCGCCGGGTCCTGCTGTTCCCGGTGGAGCGGATCACGCCGCGCAAGGCGTACCTGTCGCGCAGGCTGGCCGAGCGCGTCGGCCGGGCCATCCGCGGCGGGCAGCCGGTCGGCCGGCTGGACGTGGACGTCCGCGTCCTGGCGGCGCTGGCCACGGCGGCCAAGCTCGCGACGGTGGTCCCGTCCTGGCGGGAGCTGCGGCAGCGCCAGGACCGGATCCAGCAGTTGTGGGCGCCCGTCGAGCCGATCGCGGCCGCGTTGCGCAAGAGCGTCGAGGAGGCCAGGTCGGCGAGCTCGGCCGGTTGACCCCGGCGAGCCGTCGCGGCTCCCGCCGCCTCACCCGGACGAGCGGTCACGTTTGACAATCGATCCTGGCGATTCATGACATGTCGTCGTACGCTCGCGAGCGGCGGTCGCGTTTCCCGGCCGCTCTTCTGTTACGGGGAGTACATGTTCATGAGCCGACTTCGGCGTGTCCTGCTCTGCTTACCGATGGCTCTGATCCTGGCCGTGCCGCTCCACGTGAGCCCGGCCCAGGCAGAGCCGCCGCCCCAGCAGGAAGCGGGAGCCCTCTCCTACACCGGCAAGCTCACCATCGACGACCAGGGCGAGCTCGGGGTCGAGTCCGACCTCAGGAAGACCGGGGGTCGCGAGCCCGACCTGACCTACCGTGACCCCTTCGCCACCGCGGCCGCCTCCGGGCCGCGCACCCCGCCGGCCGAGCCCACCGGGCCCGAGGTCGAGGACTGCCTCGACAGCGACGACGCCAAGGACTCCACCGGCCGGGTCTACAACCGGTGGATGTGGTGCCAGCGGTACCAGATCTCCGCGGGCCGCGTCGTCGCCGGCCGGCTGATGTCCACGGTCACCATGGACTTCGACGCCGTCGCCTACGGCCGCGACGACCGCACCCGCGGCGTGACCGTCTTCTTCAAGGCCGGCAAGGCCGTCTACTGGCCCACGACCAAGGGCTACATCCGGCCGGAATCCATGCTCTACCAGCGCATCAGCTGCCTGGGCGGCTCCAGCGGCTGCGAGCAGAACTACGCCCACACCGGCAAGCAGCTCAAGGACTGGGACGACGGCTGGACCTCCTGGTCGATCACCTCGCTGCCGACCGCGGGCACCGACCAGATCGCCAGGCACACCTGGGCCTTCGACGGCTACATCATCGACTCCTGGAACGTCACGCTGCCGGGGCTGCCGGCCGAGAAGCACAACATCCGCTGCGACTCGGCCGACTACTTCGGCAAGATGCGGCGCGGCGCGTGCATCTTCGACGACGTGATCCCGCACCTGCAGTACTCGGTCCAGGACACCAGGGTCGCCGAGGTGGCCAGGCACATCCAGTGCGCGCAGGCCGAGCCGTTCTGCCTGCGGGACGGGCAGCCGTGGCAGACCTATCCCAAGCAGGACACGGCCAAGCTGATCCCGGGCAAGTTCGTCGCCGGCAACCGGGACGATCTGTTCGCGCTGCACCGCGTGCCGTACAACGGGCCGGTCTGGAACGCGAACGGCCGCGAGAAGGACAGGGCGTGCGCGCGGATCCCCAAGAGCGACTACGACACCTCCAAGGGGCAGGAGTGCGACGAGTACCCCTTCGCGACCACCGTTGAGGGCGCGTCCAACCCCAACTGGGACTTCTCCGTCCTCGGCGTGCAGAAGACCGTGAACGGGTGCGCGGGCAACGCGCTCAAGCGGTACTACCGCGACGACCGGATCCTCTACCACTCCGACGGCTTCTACGTGCACATCAAGGACACCCCGCCGGAGGGTTCCGACGCGTGCGAGGCCGTGCCGCCGGACGAGGACGAGCCTCCGGGCGGTGGCGGCCCTCCGCCGGTCAACCTGCCGCCGACCGTCAACGCCGGGCCGGACGTCTCCGGCGACGAGGGCGCGTTCGTCGCGCTCCAGGGCAGCGCCAGCGACCCCGAGTCCGGCACGCCGAACGTGAGCTGGAGCTTCACCCCCGGTCCCGGCGTGGACCCGGGCGCGACCTGCTCCTTCGCCAACGCCAGCAGCGGCGCCACCTCGGTGGCCTGCACCGACGACGGCACGTTCACCGCGACGCTGACGGCCGGCGACGGGATCAACCCGGCGGTGAGCGACAGCGCGACGGTACGGCTCAGCAACGTCGCACCGGCCATGGGCGCGCGCCCGCTGATCGCGGCGGCCGACGACGAACCCGCCACTCCCCCGGACACGCCGGGCATCCACCAGCCCCGGCCGTGGCAGGTGTTCCGCGCGGGCGCCCCGGTCAAGCTGCAGGCCGTCTACAGCGAGCCGGGCGCCAACGACACCCACACCTGCGTGACCGACTGGGACGACGGCACCAGCAGCACCTACGCCGGAGCCGACCTGACCTGCGAGAACACGCACACCTACGCCCACCCGGGCATGTACACGATCAAGACCGAGGTCACCGACGACGACACCGGCACCGATCTCCAGGACGTCATGGTGATCGTCTACGATCCGGACGCCGGGTTCGCCACCGCGGGCGGCCAGCTCGACACCCCGGACGGCAGGGCGCACCTGCAGTTCAACCCGAAGTACCTGCCGCACGACGAGGGCCCCGCCCCGTCGAACGGCAAGCTCTCCTACCGGGTGCAGCAGGGCATCGACGTGGACTCGGCGTCGCTGGAGTGGCTGGTCGTCACGCCGGACGACAAGATCGCCTTCAAGGGCGAGACCTCGGACGGCCGCGGCTTCGTCGCCTACGCCTACGACGGCTCGCCCGGCGCGTTCCGGGTGGTCGTCTGGCCGCTGTCGGCGGGCGCCTATCCCGGTTCGCCGGTGGACTACGACAACGTCGAGGGAGCGAGCTACGACCTGGACGCCGCGCGCCCCCAGGAACTGGCGCACGGCTCGGTCCAGGCGCATAACTAGTAACCGTGGCGAATCTGCTGAACCGGCTGGAGACCACGGTCCTGGTGGACCACCAGAGCTTCGACCTGCTCGACGACGGTGGCCCTCAGGAGTCCGTGGCGGTCTTCGGCGACCCGTCCCGCTGGCTGTTCACCGGGCGCAACGTCGTCACGGTGGTCAGCCAGGACGGGTCGCCGCACGAGGCGGCGGTCGTGGTCGAGCTCTGGGACGCGCCCCCTCCGGGGCCGTTCGAGAGCGAGACGCTGGTGCGGCTGGACAGCGGTGAGCTGGAGGTCAACCCCTTGGTCGAGCCGGACGCGCCCTGGCTCGGCCTCGGCGGCCCGGGGACCTACGGTCTCCGGGCCCGCCGGACGGGCGACCGGTCCTACCTGTTCCGGTTCTGGCCCGCGGCGGAGTGACCGGACCGGCCGGTCAGCCGGGGCGGCGGACGGTGCGGCGCACGGCCACGCCGCAGAGGGCCGCCGATGCCAGCGCCAGGATGCCCGCCTCGGTCCACTGGAAGCGCCAGAACCTGGACGGGGGGTGGTAGTACACCGCGTACCGGTAGCCCCGGTCGAACAGGCATGCCTGCCACGCCTCGGTGTGCCTGCTGCTCTGTCCGACGTCCGCCCGACGCGGGCAGCCGCTGCCCGACGGCTCGGCGACTTCCCTTCCCGACGGCTCCACCCAGGCGGCGCTCACCAGCCGGGTGTCGGGGTCGTCCAGCAGCACGGTGCCGGACAGCTCGGCACGCGCGGGCTCGGCGTAGTGGTCGCTCACCTGGAACAGTGTGAACATCGTCACCGTCACCCCGGCCACGACCAGCGCCATCGCGGGCAGGGTGCGCCGGAACAGGGCGCCGGCCGCGGTGCCGAGCGCGAACGCGTACAGCCACCAGGCCGCCGGCTGCACCCCGACCATGTTGAACACGCCGATGTTGCCGAACGTGGAGTCGATCCCCTCTCTGAACACCGGCCGCCACAGGCTCACCATGAGCGACAGCAGCAGCCCGCCCGCCACGACCGCCGCGCCCAGGACCGCCAGTTTGACCGTCAGCCACCGCCGCACGGGCACGGCCTGGGTCCAGGCCAGGCGGTGGGTGCCGCGCTCGTACTCGCGGCCGAGCAGCGGCGCGCCCCAGAACGCCCCGATCAGCGCGGGAGCCACCAGCGGCATCCAGCCGAACACCGAGTAGACCGCGTCGTAGCGCTGCCCGAGCGCCACCGACAGTTCGCCGCAGGCCACGGCGGGCCCCGGGCAACCGGGCGGGGCGTGCCCGGCCACGTACCGGTGGGCCTCCACCGCCGAGACCAGCAGCAGCGCCCCCAGCAGCGCGAGGAAGCCCGCCGTCACGAGGATCTGCGCCCGGTGCTGGCGCCACGTCACCCAGATCACGCGCCCACCGCCGTCATTCCGGGCAGCGTCGCCGACTCGGGGCTGCGCAGGTAGCCCATGACCAGCTCGTCCAGCCCGGGCCGCCGCGCCTGCCAGCGCGGATCGAGCGGAGGCCCGCCTCTGACCAGCATGCCGAGCTGCCTGCCGGTACGGCTCGCGCTCACCACCTGCGTCCCCGCGGCCGACGCCCCCTCCGGCCCGGTGAGCACGAGGTGCCGGTCGAGGAGGTCCTCGATGTCGCCGCTGACCTGCAGCCGGCCCCCGTTCAGCACGACCAGCCAGTCGCACGTCTCCTCCAGGTCGGAGACGACGTGCGAGGACAGCAGCACGGTCAGCTCCCGTCCGGCGACCTCCCCCATGATCGAGCGCATCACCTCGTGGCGGGCGAGCGGGTCGAGATTGGCCAGCGGTTCGTCCAGCACGAGCAGGTCGGGCCTGGAGGCCAGCGCCAGGGTGACCGCCACCTGCGCCTGCTGCCCGCCCGACAGCCCGCGCACCTTCCGGCTCAGCGGGATGCCCAGCCCGGCGAGCCGGTCGGCGGCGGCCGCGTGGTCCCAGCGGGTGTTCATGCGGCGGCCGAAGGCGAGCATCTCGGCGACGGTGAAGCTGTCGTACAGCGGCTTGTCCTGGGCCACGAACGCCGCCTCGCCGGTCACGCGGACGCTGCCCAGCGCGGGCCGCAGCAGGCCGACGGCCGCGTGCATGAGCGTGGTCTTGCCCGCGCCGTTCGGACCGACGAGCGCCGCCACGCGGCCGGTGGGCACGGCCAGCGAGCAGTCGCGCAACGCCCACGTACGGCGGTAGCGGATCCCCAGCCCGGTCGTCTCCAGCGCGGGTCTCATGCCACGCCCTCCTTCGCGGCGTCGGCCAGGACCACCGTGAACAGCGCCCGCAGGTCCTCCTGGTCGAGACCGGCCGCGAAGGCGTCGCGTACCCACGCCTCCAGGCCGCGCCGCAGCCGGGTGTGGTCGGCGAGCGTCGCACCCGCGATCCCCTGCCGGACGAACGTCCCCAACCCCGGCCGCCCCTCGACCAGCCCTTCGCGCTCCAGCTCCCGGTAGGCCTTGAGCACGGTGTTGGGGTTGATGGCCAGGCTCTCGACCACCTCGCGAGCGGTCGGCAACTGGTCTCCGGGTCGCAGCGTGCCGAGCCGGAGCGCCTGTTTGACCTGGTGAACGAGTTGCAGGTACGTCGAGACCCCCGAGCCACGGTCCAGGCTGAACGCGATCACTTGAAGCACCCTTTCACTATTTGAATAGGGAAAGGGTGCTTCAATGATCGTCCCGTGTCAACTTGTCCGTCCCGGAGCCTTACCCACAAACTTGGCGATTTCGGACCACGGACGCCACCGCGTGCTCCATGATCAGCAGTTGACCCGTCCGCCTTGCGCGTACGGGTCAGCCCTGTCAACAGAGGATCGGAGTGTTTTGCGGAAGAGAACAGCCCTGCTCGCCACCACCGTCCTGGCGTTAACGGCCTTCCTCCCCGTCCCGCCCGCCGGCGCCGCGGCGGCGTCCACGGGGCAGGACAGCATCACCTGGGCGCCCTGCGAGGAGGAGCCCAGCGCCGAGTGCGGCAAGCTGACCGTGCCGATCGACTGGTCGAAGCCCGACGGCCCGACCATCGACCTGGCCCTCGCCCGCCGGAAGGCCACCGACCCCGCCGCCCGGATCGGGTCGCTGGTCATCAACCCCGGCGGCCCCGGCGGCTCCGGTGTGGAGGCCGTGTACGGCGCCCCCGGCTCCTACACCGAGGAGCTGCAGAAGCGGTTCGACATCGTCGGGTTCGACCCGCGCGGCGTGGGCCGCAGCCACCCGGTGATCTGCTCGGCCTCGGTGTACAACCAGATGCCGCACACCGTGATGTCCAGCCAGGCCGACTTCGACGCCTGGAACGCCTTCACCAAGAAGCTGCACGCCGACTGCCGCGAGCGCACCGGCCCGCTCTACGACCACGTCGACTCGCGTCACGTGGCCAGGGACATGGACGCCCTCCGCGCCGCCCTCGGCGAGGAGAAGCTGAGCTACTACGGCATCTCGTACGGGACGCTCATCGGCCAGATGTACGCCGAGCTGTTCCCTGACCGGGTCCGCGCCCTGGCGCTGGACAGCAACATGGACCACAGCCTCGGCGTCGCGGGCTTCCTGGCCACCGAGGCGATGGCCGTCGAGGACGCCTTCGACGAGTTCGCCGGCTGGTGCGAGGCCGACGAGAGCTGCGTCCTGCACGGGCGTGACGTGCGCACGATGTGGAAGAACCTGCTGGCCCAGGCGCGGCGCGGCGAGCTCCTCTACCCGGCCACCGGGACGAGGATGACCGAGCTGCAGGTCATCTACAACGCCGCGCTCGGCACCGAGGGCCCCGACTGGCGCACGCTGAGCGAGGTCATCGACTGGCTGAGCGGCGGCGCGGAGCCGTCGTGGGTGCCGCCGCTGCCCGGCCGGGGGCCGGTGGAGGGGGACGTGGCCTGGCTGCCGACGCGCATCCTGTGCCAGGACTACAACCTCAAGGTGCGCGACTACAGCGAGTACGCCGCCCTCATGCGGGCGTCCAACCTGCTGGCGCCGGACACGCGCTACCACCCGTACCCGATCGACGACCTGCCGATCTGCCTCAACTCGGCGCCGACGAACCCGCCGCACCCGTTGCGCTACACCGGTGAGGCGCCGATCCTGCTCGGCAACTCGCTGCACGACCCCGCCACCCCGTACCTCTGGTCCGCGAACGCGGCCCGGCAGCTCGGGCCGAAGGCGGTGCTGCTCACGTACGAGGGCTGGGGGCACCGCATCTACGGCAAGGACAAGTGCCAGACCGACATCATCGACCAGTACCTGATCGCGCTGACCGTGCCGCCGCACGGCACCCGGTGCGCGGTGGGCACGCCGGAGGAGAGCCTGCTCAAGAAGCGGACGCCGCGGGCGTGGCCGACGGATCAGGCCCACTGGGCGTCCTGATCCGGGACATCGGCAGCTGAAAGAGCCCTGGCCGGCGATCCGGCCAGGGCTTCGTCACTCTCGGGGCCTCCCCCACGCCGGCTCAGGCGGCGCACTCCAGGCAGACCTGCCGGCCGCTCGCCCGCGACACGCGCTGGCTGCGGTGACGGACGAGGAAGCAGTGCGAGCAGGTGAACTCGTCCGGCTGAGGGGGGATCACCCGCACCGACAGCTCCTCGCCCGACAGATCCGCGCCGGGCAGCTCGATCGACTCGGCCAGCTCGGTCTCGTCGACGTCGATGCCGCCGGCGGAGGGGTCGGGGCGGCGGGTCAGGGTGTCCGTGAAGCCCTCCTGCCCGGAGTCGTCGTCGATCTTGCGCGGGCTGTCGTAGTCGGTCGCCATGGCGTTCATCTGTCTCCTCATCTCGTGCCTTCTGGCCGGTGGCCGCCGCTCTTGTGCCCAAATACGACGAAATAGTCCACTTCGGTGGAAAAAATCCCGGCCACGTTCCTCGGCGCGGCTCTGAACACGTGATGGCGGGGGTCAGGTGACGGATCGCGCCACCAAGGCCATGGCCTGCCGCATGGCGTTCCGTACCTCGTCGGGTCCGTCGCCGCGCCGCAGCGCGGTCAGCGCGGCCGCGCTGACCGCGCCCACCATCGCGCCGACCAGGGCGGAGGCGGTGATCGTGTCGAGCCTGCCGGGGAAGGCCCGCTGCAGCGCCTGCGCCAGTTCGGCCTGCGCGGCGAGGTAACGCTGCAGCAGCCGCGCCTGCAACGCCGGCACCGAGGCCGCCAGCCGCGCGCGAAGCGCCGCGAGCCCGCTGGGAAGGTCGCTGTCCCAGGTGTCGGCGATCATCCGGTCCATCGCCCGCACCAGCACGTCGGGCAGCCGTTCCCCGTCGCGGCGCTCGGCGATCGCCCGCAGGGCCAGGTCGACGCGCACGTCGGCATGGGCCAGGAGCACATCCTCCTTGGCCGGGAAGTGAAGGAAGAAGGTGCGGGGCGACACCTCCGCGGCGTCGGCGATCTCGGCCACGGTCACGTCGTCGTAGCCCTTGTCCTCGAACAGGCGCACCGCCGCCTCGATCAGCGCCTGCCGGGTGCGCTGCTTCTTGCGCTCCCGCAGTCCGTGTTTCTCCACCACGCGAGCCAGCTTAGTTCATTGCATACTGTGAATTAATACATAGACTGCAGTCAATCGAAGGGCAATCGTTCATGGGAAGTCTGGACGGGCGCGTCGTCCTCATCACCGGGGCAGGGCGCGGCATCGGGCGGGAAGAGGCGCTGTTCTTCGCCGCCGAAGGCGCCAAGGTCGTCGTCAACGATCCCGGCGTCGCCATCGACGGCACGGGCAGCGACGCCGGGGTGGCCGCCGAGGTCGCCGAAGAGATCACCGCCCGCGGCGGACAGGCCGTGGCCGACACCGGCAGCGTCACCGACTGGGACGGCGCCCGCCGCATGGTGGAGACGGCCCTGGAGTCCTTCGGCGACCTCCACGTCGTGGTCAACAACGCGGCCATCGAACGGAACAGGGGCCTGGCCGACCTGCCGGAGGAGGACTTCGACGAGGTCGTGGCCGTCAAGCTGAAGGGCACCTTCGCGGTGACGCACTGGGCGGCCCGCCACTGGCGCGACCGGCATCAGGCAGGGGTCCACGCCGACCGCGCCGTGGTCAACACCTCCTCCGGCTCGGGACTGTTCAACCCGCTGCCCGGACAGGTCTCCTACGCGGCGGGCAACGCCGGGGTCGCGGCGCTGACCACCGTGGCCGCCCTCGAACTCGGCCGCCACGGCGTGCGGGTCAACTGCGTCTCGCCCTCGATGGCCCGCACCCGCCTCACGCTGGCGGTTCCAGGCATGAGCCAGGAACCGCCGGCGGGCCGGTTCGATCCCCTGCACCCAGCGGCCGTCGCGCCTGTCGCCGCCTACCTGGCCGGCGCGACCTGCCCGCTCACCGGCCAGGTGCTGTCTGTGCGGGGCGGGACGGTCGCGGTCAGCCACGGCTGGTCCCCCGGCGGCCACATCCACAAGGACGGGCTGTGGAGCGTGGAGGAACTGGCCGAGAAAATGAAGGGGCTGCCGAGGGACGACCCGTTCGACAAGCTCGCCCAGGCCCTGTCCGGCGCGCTCGGCGCCGTCGGACGCGACCGGCTCCAGGAGATGATCAACGCCCTGCTCGACCAGGGAGCCCACTCCGATGCGGCGTCCGCGTGACGTGACGATCCACGTCCCGGGCCGCGTGCCCGGTCACGCGGCCCGGGGGCCGGCGCGAGGCTGGGACGGGTGTTGCCTTGCCGGGCGGGCGGTGCCAGAGTGCCAATGATGCTCAGTTGGCATCAGCTGCGGGTGAAATGTCCTTTTTGTGGCAGAATGCGGGACTGCGCGTCTCCCGTCACTGGAGGAATCCCATGCGTAGACCCCTTGGGGTGCTCGCCGCCGTCGCCACCCTCTCCACTCTCGCCGCCTGCGGCACGTCCGCCGGCGGCGCGCGAAGCGGGGCGGCCGGCGCGGCGTCCGAGGTGACCGCGCCGGCGGACGCCGCGACCGCGGCCCCGTCCGGGCAGCCGGAGAAGCAGCCGCAGGAGCGGCGGAAGGAGCCGGACGAGTGCCGCGTCAGCGTGGCCCGCCCGGACGTCGCGGCCCTCACCATCCGGGCCACGGCCGCCCGCCGCGACTGCGTCCACCCGGCGCTGCTGCGCATCCGCGTCAAGCGGGCCGTCCCCGGCGACGACCCGGTCGTCAAGAGCGGCGCCACCAAGGACGGCCGGATCACCCTGCGGATGCCCTGCAAGCCCGGCACGTACTACACCGTCGCCACCGACTACCGGGGCGGGACCGCCACGTCCAAGGCCGTCCGGCTGACCTGCGCCACGCCGGCCCCCACCCCCACCCCCACTCCGGCCCCCACGAAGGCGCCCACGCGAGCCGCCACCAAGGCGCCCGCCACGTCGTCCACCGGCACGGCGGTGGAGAACGAGGTCGTCCGGCTCACCAACGCAGAACGGGCCAAGGGCGGCTGCGGCCCGCTCACCCACGACGCCAGGCTGCGCCAGGCGGCCTTCGGGCACTCGGCCGACATGGCGAAGAACGACTACTTCGAGCACGACTCGCAGGACGGCCGCGACATGGTCGACCGCATCAAGGCGACCGGCTTCACCGGCTCGGCCTGGGCCGAGAACATCGCGATGGGGCAGCGTACGGCGGCCGAGGTCGTCGAGGGCTGGATGAACAGCGACGGCCACCGGCGCAACATCATGAACTGCTCCTACACCCACATCGGGGTCGGCGCGGCCAGGAACGGGCAGGGGCAGCTCTACTGGACGCAGGACTTCGCCAGGCGCTGATCCTGGAGGTACTGACCGGCGGGCCCGTGTGACTTACGGTGATGGCATGTGTACGCACAGCTCCCCGGAGCGTACGGCGAAGGACCGGCCATGACCCAGACCCCTCCCCCCGGCTCGCACAGCCTGAAGCGGGTGATGGGCCCCGGCCTGCTGCTGCTGTTCATCATCGGCGACATCCTCGGCACCGGCGTCTACGCGCTGATGGGCGCGGTCGCCGGCGAGGTGGGCGGCGCCGCCTGGCTGCCGTTCGTCGTCGCCTTCACGGTCGCGCTGATCACCGCCTGCTCCTACCTGGAGCTCGTCACGAAGTACCCCGAGGCGGCGGGCGCCGCGCTCTACGTGGACAAGGCGTTCGGCAGGCACGCCCTGACCTTCCTCGTGGGCTTCGCCGTCATGTGCTCGGGCATCACCTCCGCCTCGGCCGCGTCGCGGGCCTTCGCCGCCAACCTCGTCACCGGGTTCGGCCTGGACGGAGGCAACCTGCTCGTGCTGGTCATCGCGGCCGGCTTCATGCTCCTGGTCATGGCCGTCAACCTGCGCGGCGTCGGCGAGAGCGTCAAGGCCAACGTGGTGCTCACCCTGATCGAGCTGTCCGGGCTGCTGCTGGTCATCGTGCTCAGCATGTTCTTCATCCTGGGCGGGCAGGCGGACTTCTCCCGCGTCGTCGCCTTCGAGACCCCCGCCGACAAGAACGTGTTCCTGGCGATCAGCGCCGCGACGTCGCTGGCCTTCTTCGCCATGGTGGGCTTCGAGGACTCGGTCAACATGGCCGAGGAGACCAAGGACCCGATCCGGACCTTCCCCCGGATGATGTTCACCGCGCTCGGCGTCACCGGGCTGATCTACGTCCTGGTGTCGATCTGCGCCGTCGCCGTCGTGCCCGTCGGGCGGCTCGCCGGCAGCGAGACGCCGCTGGTGACCGTGGTGCGCACCGCGACGCCGGACTTCCCTATCGCCGGGCTGATGCCGTTCATCTCCATGTTCGCCGTCGCGAACTCCGCGCTGATCAACATGATGATGGCCAGCCGGCTCCTCTACGGCATGGGCAGGCGGGGCGTGCTGCCGCCCGTCCTGGCCTCGGTGCACCCGGTCAGACGCACACCGCAGGCGGCGATCGTGTTCACCACCGTGCTGGCCGTCGGGCTCGTCGTCCTGCTCTCCCTGGATCCGGAGAGCCCGGTCGTGGCGCTGCTGGGCGGGACGACGTCGCTGCTGCTGCTCGCCGTGTTCGCCGCCGTCAACGTGTCCGTGCTGGTCCTGCGGCAGGACCGGATGGAGGTCGCGCACTTCGACGCGGGCCGCGTCCTGCCCGTGCTGGGCACGGTCACCTGCCTCTACCTGGTGCTGCCGTGGTCGTCCGGGCGGCCGGCCGGCCAGTACGAGATCGCGGGCGCGCTGCTGGCGCTCGGGGTGGCCCTCTGGCTGGTGACCCGGCTGGCCACCAGGCCCAGGCACCGGATCTGATCCGCCCGGTCCCGGGTCAGGGGCCGAGGATCAGCCGCCGCGCCGCCGCCTCCCCCTCGGCCAGCACGGCGGCGGCCCGGTCGAGCGAGTCGTCCACGGCGGCGGCGAACGCCCCGGGCCCGCCGAGCGCCGCGACCGTGTCCGCGGGCAGGAACTTCACCAGCAGCGCCGCCGTGCCCGGCGGCAGGCCCGCGAAGTGCACGGTGAGCAGGCCGTGGTCGCGCAGCAGCACCATCGCCAGCGCGGCCGTGGCCTCGATCGGCTCCAGCGGCGGCGCGCCGGGGCCGGCGCGGCGGGCCAGCTCCCCGTTGATCGCCTCCCCCGGCAGGCGGGTGATGAACGGGGTGTCCTCGACGAGCTCGCCGCCGAGCCGTTCGCGCAGCGCCGCGCCGACCAGCCGGGTCGAGGCGATCAGCTCGCGAACCCGCTCGTCGGTGTAGGTCTCCAGGGTGCGCACGACGGCCGGGTACAGCACGGGGCGGCATTCGCTGCCCAGCTCGTAGGCGCGGGCGCGGGCGCGGGACACCAGGTCGGCCCGGCCGCCGAGCAGGCCGACGCGGGGGCCGGCGACGCCGTACTTGTCCAGGCCGGTGGCGCCGAGGTCGGCGCCGAGCCGCAGCGTGCGGGGCTGGCCGAGGGCGGCCGGGCCGACCCGCGCGCCGCCGGCGTCGTCCACCACGACGAGCGCGCCGCGGGCGCGGGCCAGCTCGACCGCGCGGTGGATGTCGGCCTCGTCGAGGGCCTCGTAGGTGACGGCGAGCCTGGTCAGGGCCACTCGTCGTCCATGAGCGAGGGGTCCACGTCGGGCATCGGCAGGCCCCGTTCCAGGCCGGTGACGTTGTGGAGCGGCGCGCCGGCGGCCCTTCGGCGCTGGATGTGCCGCCAGGCCTCGGCCTGTTTGCGCAGGTGGGCCTCGGTGTCGGGGAGGATCGTGCCGGACGCGTACGGGAGCCCGCCGGAGGGCGTACGGCTTGAGCGGTCATGATCTCAGCAGATCAGACAGGCCGTCGGAGGGACAACACGGACACCTAACTCGTTTTTTGCGAGTGAACTATAAAGAACGTAGTAGTGTGCTGGGCATGGAACTCGGTATCGCCCTGCCCACCTCCGGGCCTCTGGCCGGCCCCGCCGCCATCGCCCGCGTCGCCCGCGAGGCCGAACAACTCGGCTACGACTCGGTGTGGACCTACGAACGACTGCTGCGACCGACCGCGCCCGTCGCCATCGGCGGCGGCGACCCCCAGCCTGTGCCCGAGATCTACCGGGTCGTCTACGAGCCGCTGGAGACGCTGAGCTACGTGGCCGCGCTCACCGACCGGATCAAGCTCGGCACCAGCATCATCGACGCCCTGCTGCACCCCGCCGTCGTCCTCGCCAAGCGCCTGGCCACCCTCGACCAGCTCAGCGGCGGCCGGGTGGTGGCCGGGCTCGGCCAGGGCTGGATGCCGCAGGAGTTCGCCGCCGCCGGGGTGCCGATGAGCCGGATCGGGCGCGGCATGGACGAGGTCGTCGCCGCCATGCGGGCGAGCTGGGGGCCGGACCCCGTCGCGTACGAGGGCGACTTCACCCACATCGCCGCCTCCGAGATCAACCCGAAGCCGGTGCAGCCGCGGCTGCCGATCCTGCTGGGCGCCATGACGCCGGGCGGCATCCGGCGGGCCGCGCGCATCGCCGACGGGCTCAACCCGGTGGTGATCAACCGTGACACGCTGATCGACATGACCAAGGCGTTCCGGGCGGCGGTCGCGGAGCAGGGCCGCGACCCGGAGTCGGTGACCGTGGTGGCCCGGGCCAACGTGCCGCTCACGGCCGAGCCCCTGGGCGACGAGCGGCCGTTCCTGGGCGGCTCGCCGCGCGAGATCGCCGACGACCTCAAGGGGCTGGAGGGCACCGGCGTGGACCACGTGCTGTTCTCCGGCATGGGCTTCGGGCCGGAGGCCGGGCTCGACGAGACCCTCGCCCGCTACGCCGAGCTCATCAGCCTGGCCCGCCGGTAGGCGGGGACCGCCTCACCCGCCGGCGGTGCCGACAGCGGCGCCGGCATGGGCCGCCGGTCAAGGGCGGCCGGCTCAGGGGCGGCAGAGTTCGCCGAGGTTGTTGCGGGCGGCCCACTCGCGCAGCTCGTGGAAGGCCTGCCGGAGGTCCTCGCCGACCGGGGTGAGCCGGTAGAGGACCGCCGTGCTCGGCCCGTCGGCGAGCTGCCGCTCCACCAGGCGCGCGGCCGTCAGCTCGCGGAGGCGGTCGGCGAGGATGCCGTCGGTGATCCCGTGGATCATCTTGGCGAGCTCGCTGAACCGCGCCGGCCGCTGCATCAGCGCCACGATGATCATGCCGTTCCAGCGTTTGCCGAGCACCTTGAACACGTCCACGAACTGCACGTCGCACCCGCTGACCTGCGCGTGCTGATCCGCTGCCACGGCTGAGGAAAGGCGCTCGGTCATGGCCGCCAGCCTACCCGCCCCGCCCTCGCGAAGAACCGGCCTGGTCAGGCGGCCGGGCAGCACGGCGCCGGGCCGGCGCTCGGCGCCGGCCCGGCTCGTTCCGTGAGGTGGTCGTCAGCGGACGACGCCCTGGCTGTCCTTGCCGTCGCCGTCCCAATCACCCGTGATCGGCAACTCCGCGCCACCGTTGCCGTAACCCACCGACACCGTCCCCTCGATCGCGCCCGTCACCGGACCCGTCCGCAGATAGAACGTGGTGCCCATCCGCACCCCGACGTTGTCCTTGCCGTCGCCGTCCCAGTCACCCGCCAGCGGCGCCGCACCCGGATCCCCGTACCGCACCACATAAGCCGCCGCACCCGTCTGCGGCGTGTTCGACAACAGGAACGTCCCCGACACCGGATCGTAGGCACTGACCGAGTCCTTGCCGTCGCCGTCCCAGTCACCCACCACCGGAAGCATCCCCGGATCCCCGTAGGCCACCGACACCGTCGTCTCCGTCATCGTCGTCACCGGACTCGTCCGCAGGAAGAACGTCAGCCCCATCCGGACACCCACGTTGTCCCTGCCGTCACCGTCCCAATCCCCCACGAACGGCACCCCACCCGGATCCCCGTACCGGAACGAATACGACGCCAGACCCGACTCCGGCGTGTCCGAGATGTAGAACGTCCCCGACGTCGGATCATAAGCACTCACCGTGTCCTTACCATCACCGTTCCAGTCACCCCGGATCGGCACCATCGGCGAGTTCCCGAACTGCACCACCGGCCGCGTCGCCACATTCGACGACTGACTGTCGGACAGATAGAAGTCCAGAACACCCAGACTGCTCCCGCCGTCGATGCCGACCGGCGCGGAGTAGCCCACGATGTCGATGTCGGAGCGGGCGTAGTCCTTGTACTTGATCGCGTCGCCGCTGTTGCCCTCGATCGTGTAGACGCGGCTGCCGTCGGACGACCTGACGATGCCGACGTGGTCGATGGAGCCGCTCTGGTCCCAGTCGAAGACCAGGGCGTCCCCGGGCTGCGGGGTGTACCCGCTGGAGCGGGCGTGCCAGGTGCCGTTCTGGGTGCCGTAGTCCTTGAAGGACGACGCCCACCCGGTCAGCACGCCGCCGTTGCCCTCGGCGACGTCCGCGTGGCGTACTCCGGCGTTCTTCCAGACGTACTTGGCGAAGTCGGCGCACCAGTCGCTGTCGCGGAACTGCACGCCGTCGCCCGTGCCGCAGCCGGTGGCCGGCTTCCACGTGCGGAACACGCCGGTGTAGTAGTTGCAGCCGCTGCCCATGGGGTTCTCCTTGTTGCGTGCGGCGTTGCCGGCCTCGCGCTGCGCGATCGAGACGATCGTGTCGCGGCTCGCGGCGGCGGCGGGCGTGGCGAGCGCGGCCTGCAGTCCGGCCAGGGCCATCGCCCCGGCCGCCGCCGTGGCGAGGCAGGTGGCGGCGCGGGTTCGCGTGGAGCTGCTCATGGTGTGTCCTCCCGGTTCGGTGTTCGACGTCACCGAGAGTGGGCCGGGCCGCTCCAAATCGTCTGCAATAGCGCTGTACCGGTTCCTGCTGTCATGATCGGGGTCCGGCAGGTGTGGCGCGGCTCACGCGAACCTGGGGGAACGCATGGACTTACGGCTCCTGGGACCGGTCGAGGTGTGGAGCGGCGGGCGGCAGGTGCCCGTCGGCGGCGCCAAACCGCGGACGTTGCTGGCCGCCCTGCTGCTGGAGGCCGGCCGTGTCGTCACCGTCGACCGGCTGATCGAGGCGATCTGGGAGGAGGATCCGCCGCCGACCGCGCGCGGCGTGCTGCAGACCTACGTCGCCTCGCTGCGCAGGGCGTTCGCGGGGGCCGGGCTGCCGGACGTCATCGTCTCGCACCGGCTCGGCTACCTGGCGGAGATCGCGCCGGACTCCCTCGACAGGAACGTCTTCGAACGGCTGGTCGCCCAGGGCCGCCACGCGGCGCGGCGGGGCCGGCCCGAGGAGGCGGCGGAGACGCTTCGCAGGGCGCTCGGGCTGTGGCGTGGCGAGGCGCTGGGCGGGATCGGCGGCGCGCACCTGCGGGCGGAGGCCGTACGGCTGGAGGAGCTGCGCCTGGCCGTCACCGAGGAGCGTGTCGCCGCCGACCTGGCCGCCGGCCGGGACGAACAGCTCATCGACGAGCTCGCCGAGCTGGTCGCGCTGCACCCGGCGCGCGAGCGGCTGCGCCGCGACCTCATGGTGGCGCTCTACCGGGTCGGCAGGCAGTCCGACGCGCTGGCCGTCTACCAGCAGGGCAGGCAGGTGCTCGTCGCGGAGATGGGCGTCGAGCCGGGGCCGGAGCTGCGCCAGGCGCAGGAGGCCATCCTGCGCTCGGACCCGGCGCTGGCGCGGCCCGCCAAGCCCGGGGGGCGCCTGCCGCGCCAGCTTCCGTCGCCGCTGCCCGACTTCACCGGCCGGGAGCGGGAGGTGGCGGCGCTGCGCGACCACCTGACCAGGGCCGGCGCCATGCCGATCTGCGTCATCTCCGGCCAAGGCGGCGTGGGGAAGTCCGCCCTGGCGCTGCGCGCCGCGCACGAGATCGCGCACGCCTACCCCGACGGCCAGCTCCACGTCGAGCTGCGCGGCACCACGCGCACCCCGGCCGGCGCCGAGGAGGTCCTCGGGCGGCTGCTGCGCGAGCTGGAGCCGGCCGGCGCGCCGCTCCCCCTCACGCTGGAGGAGCGCTCCGCCCGCTACCGGACGCTGCTGGCCGGCGGGCGCCGGCTGATCGTGCTGGACGACGCCGCCTCCGAGGCCCAGGTACGCCCGCTGCTGCCCGGCGGCGAGGGCTGCGCCGTGATCGTCACCTCCAGGAACCGGCTCGCCGGGCTGTCCGGCGCCATGCTCGTCGATCTCGGCATGCTGCCCGCCGGGTCCGCCATCGACCTGCTCGTCAGGATCGCGGGCGAGGAGCGGATCACCGGCGACGCCGAGGCGGCCCGCCAGATCGTCCGCCAGTGCGGCGGCCTGCCGCTCGCGCTGCGGGTCGCCGGGGCGCGGCTCGCCTCGCGCCGCCGCTGGTCGGCCCGGCGCCTGGCCGAGCGCCTCGCCGACGAGCAGCACCGGCTCGACGAGCTGGCCGCCGGCGATCTGGAGGTGCGCGCGAGCATCGCCCTCAGCTACGAGATGCTCTCCGCCGCGGAGAAGCGGGCGCTGCGCAGGCTCGGGCTCCTCGGCCTGCCGAGCTTCCCCGTCTGGGTGGCCGCGACGGCCGTGGACGCCGGGATGCGCGCGGCCGAGCAGCTTCTGGAGCAGCTCGTGGACACCTCGCTCGTCGACGAGGTGGACCCGGACGAGACCGGCCAGGCCCGCTACCGCCTGCACGACCTGGTCCGGCTGTTCGCCGGCGAGCGCGCCCGGGCCGAGGAGCCGGCCGAGGAGATGACGGCGATGGCCGGGCGGGTGCTGGGCGGCTGGCTGTGGCTGGTCGAGCGGCTCAGCAAGGCCGTGCCGACGGGGGCCATCCCGGTGCGGGTCGCTCCGGAGCTGCTGCACCCGCTGGAGGAGGAGGCGGCGCGGCCGGCGCTCGCCGACCCGCGCGGCTGGTTCCGCGGCGAGGAGCAGCCGCTGATCGCGGCGGTCGAGCTGGCCGCCGCGCTGGACCTCGACCGGCTCGCCGTCGAGCTCGCCGCCGCCCTGTCGTCGGTGGCCTTCGAAGGCAGCCAGTACGTCTTCGACGACCCGTTCACCTCCTGGCACCGTACGCACGAGGCGGCGCTCGGCGCGGCCCGGCGCACCGGCAACGTGCTCGGCGAGGCGAGCCTGCTCGCCGGCCTCGGCCGGCTCTACTACGAGCGTGACTTCTACGCCGAGTCCCGGCGCTACCTCGGCCAGGCGCTGTCGCTGTTCCGGGCCGCAGGGGACGTCCGGGGGGAGGCGGCCACGCTCGCCGCGCTCGGCGCCGCCTGCCGCGAGCAGGGCCATCTGGCCGAGGCGCTGCACTTCCTCGGCGAGGCCGAGCCGCTCTGGGACGATCTCGCCGACGCCGGCGCGCTCGCGCACGTCAGACGGCTGGCAGGCACCGTGCGTCTCGAACGGGGCGACTACCCGGCGGCCTGGGCCGACCTCGGCGCGGCACTGACGCTCTACCAGGAGATCGGCAGCTCCCGGGGCGCCGGCCTGACCCTGCGCAACATGTCGCTGTACCACCGGGCGCGCGGCGAGTACGGCCCGGCCGAACGGCTGTGCGAGCAGGCGCTGGAGATCTTCCGCGGGCTCGGCGACCGGCTCATGGCGGCGTACTGCGCCCGCTCGCTGGCGAAGGTGCGGATCCGGCTGGGCGGGCACGACGAGGCCAGGCGCCTGCTGGAGGAGGCGCTGGGCGTGACGCGCACCCTGCACGACCGGTGGGGCGAGGCGTGCACGCTGCGCACGCTCGGCGAGCTCGACCTGGCCGAGGGCCGTCTCTACCAGGCGCAGGCGCGGCTGGAGGAGTCCGTGCGGCTGTGGGAGACGCTGCGGCTCGGCCTGTTCCGCGCCCGTACCCTGCGCGACCTCGCCTCCGTCCGCGAGGCGCTCGGCGACACCGCGGGCGCCCGCGAGCTGCTGGCCGAGGCGCTGGAGGTGTTCCGGCTGCACGGCTCCCGCGAGTACGGCGAGCTGTCCCGTTGAAAGGCGGGTTACAGGATTCTTGGAGCGGCCCGGGGAACGATGGCGGAGGCGCGGCATCGAGGTGAGCGCCCCTGGTTCCCACGTGGAGGCTTCCCATGCCGGAGATCGTGCTCCTGTCCGACCCGCGGATCGCCGCGGTCCCCGTCGAGGAGTGCGGGGAGCCTTTGGTGGACCTGCGCGACGTGGAGGCCCTGCGGGTCGATCCGCGGCTGGCCGACGGCGCGGGCGCGTACGCGCACGTGCGGCTGAGCGTGGCCGATCTGCTGGTGGCCGCGCAGACCCGGCTCCCGCGCGAGCTGCGGCTGCTGGTCGTCGAGGGCTACCGGCCGGCCGCGACGCAGGCGCGGGATTTCGCCTCGTCCGTCGCCCGCCACCGCGCCGCCCACCCGGGCTGGGACGACGAGCGGGCCGCCGCCGAGGCCGCGAAGTTCGTCTCGCCGCCCGCCGTGGCACCGCACGTCACCGGCGGCGCGGTCGACCTGACGCTGTGCACCGCCGGCGGCGCCGAGCTGCCGATGGGCACGCCGGTCAACGCCACGCCGCCGGAGGCGGGCGAGGAGTGCCGTACGGCCTCGGCCGCCGTCTCCCGTGAGGCCCGGGCCAACCGGGACCTGCTGATCGACGCCATGACGTCCGCCGGGTTCGTCAACTATCCCACCGAGTGGTGGCACTGGTCCTACGGCGAGCGGTACTGGGCCTTCGTCACCGGCGCGCGGCACGCCCGCTACGGCCCCCGGGACCGGCTGCCGGCGGGGGAGGCGCCGGTCCGGCGGGCGCGCGGGGCCCGTTAGGCGGGGTCGCCGGCGGCGTGGCGGGCGGCATGGCGGGCGGCCAGGTAGCCGAAGACGACGGCCGGGCCGATGGTGGAGCCGGGGCCGGGGTAGGTGCGGCCCATGACGGAGGCGGTGGTGTTGCCCGCCGCGTACAGGCCGGGGATGGCGGCGCCGTCCTCGCGCAGCACGCGGGCGTGCTCGTCGGTGAGCAGGCCGCCCTTGGTGCCGAGGTCGCCGGGATAGACGCGGAACGCCCGGAACGGCCCCTTCTCCAGCGGCCCGAGGTTGGGGTTGGGCTTGACCCGCGGGTCGCCGTAGTAGTTGTCGTAGACGGTGCGGCCCCGGCCGAAGTCGGCGTCCACGCCGGTGCGGGCGAAGCCGTTGAAGCGTTCGACGGTCGCGGCGAGGCGTGCGGCGTCGACGCCGATCTCGGCGGCCAGCGCCTCCACGGTCGGGGCCTCGGCCAGCAGGCCCGCCCGCTTCCACTTGCCCGCCTGCCCGGCGACGGCGGTGTTGAGGTAGCGGCGGGTGTGCCGGACGTCGGTGATCATCCACATCGGGCCGGCCTCGCCGTGCTTGAGCATGTCGTGGCCGACGTCGATGTAGGACGCCGACTCGTTGGTGAAGCGCTCGCCGCCGGTGTTCACCATGATCGAGAACGGCAGGGAGCGCTCGGCGACGAGGAAGCGGGGGTCGCCGCCTGGACCGAGCAGGGACGCGCCCCACCAGGCGTCGTCCATGAGCGCCAGCGCGGCGCCCGCCTTCGCGCCCATCGCGATGACCGTGCCGAGGTCGCCCTCGGGGGCGGAGGAGTAGCCGGGGATGCCGTGGTGCTCGCGGCGCCAGTCGCCGTTCTTGGCGAACCCGCCGGCGGCCAGGACGACGCCGTGTCGGGCGCGGATCCGGCGGGCGCGGCCGTTCCGTTCCACCACGGCGCCGACGACCGCGCCGTCCTCGATGATCAGGTCGACGATCGGGGCGGACAGCCAGACGGGGGTCTGCTGGGTGCGGACGATGTGCATGAGCGAGGCGGCGAGCGAGCCGCCGATGCCGGTCGGCCGTTTGCCGCCGGCGTACTGGCCGAGGGTGCGGAAGACGAAGCGGGCGCCGCGCACGAATCCGCCGGGGGTGGACCAGGCGCGCGACAGCAGCCACACGTCGTCGGTCATGAGGGGCAGCGGGATGCCGCTCTCCTTGGAGCGGGCGCTGTCGTACCAGGCGCCGAGCAGCTTGGTGTCGAACGGCGCGACCTCGATCGCCCGGCCCACCTTGCCGCCCGGCCGGTCCGGGTAGTAGTCGGGATAGTCGGGGGACCTGCGCCAGCGCACGCCGAGGCGGCCGAGGAAGGCGACCACCTCGGGGGCGGTCCGCACGTACGCCTTCCTGCGTTCGGGCGAGGAGGCGGGGCCGGCTTCGGCGATGACCTCGTCCATGTACCGCAGGGCCTCCTCGGGGGAGTCGCGGACGCCGGCGCGGAGCATGAGCGGGTTGGCCGGCATCCACAGCCCGCCGCCGGAGATGGACGTGGTGCCGCCCCAGCGCGGGGTGCTCTCCACCACCAGGGTGTCCAGCCCGCGGTCGGCGGCGGCGATGGCGGCGGTCAGGCCCGCCGCGCCGGAGCCCGCGACGAGCACGTCGACGATGCTGTCCCAGTGGTCGGTCAACGCGGCCCCCTTCGGATCGCGGAAGTCGCCTTCCTCGAACCGGACGGAATCGTCCGGTTGGTTCCGTAGTCTGGGCGATGATCGCGTACCGGGTCAATACGGCCGCTTCGACACGGGCTGGGGCCCGGGCGGGCGGAAAAGCATTGGCGTCGCGCGTTTCCCGCTGGCTAGCGTGATGGTGGTCATGCGTCGGACGGACCGCGTGCCCGCTGGCGCCCCCGATTCAGCCAGATGGGAGATGCCGATGACCTCACAGTTCATCGCGCTCTGTTTCGGCGCGCACGACCCCGTAGGACTCGGCCGCTTCTGGGCCGCGGTGCTGGGCAGGGAGCTGCTCGACGGCCGCCACGACGGCGTCGTGCTCCCGCCCGACGACGACACCGGCTTCGAGATCCGCTGCCTGCCGAGCCTGGAGAAGAAGATCGGCCAGAACCAGGCGCACTTCGACCTGACCAGCGAAACCCCCGAGCACCAGCAGCGGACGGTGGCGAGGGCACTGGAGCTCGGCGCACGGCACATCGACGTCGGGCAGCGCCCCGAGGAGGGCCACGTCGTCCTCGCCGACCCCGAGGGCAACGAGTTCTGCGTGATCGAGGCGGGCAACAAGTTCCTCGACGGATGCGGGTTCATCGGCGCGCTCGCCAGCGACGGCACCCAGGCCGTCGGCTACTTCTGGAGCCAGGCGCTCGGCTGGCCGCTCGTCTGGGACCAGGACGAGGAGACCGCGATCCAGTCGCCGCGCGGCGGCACGAAGATCACGTGGGGCGGCCCGCCGGTGGGCCCGAAGCACGGCAGGAACCGGCTGCACTTCGACCTCGCGCCCCCCGAGGGCGGCGACCAGCGGACGGAGATCGAGCGTCTGGTCTCCCTCGGCGCCCGCCTGGCCGACGGCGGCCGGCACGGCAGCGGCGTGGTGGAGCTGCTCGACCCCGACGGCAACGAGTTCTGCCTGCTTCCTTCCGCCTGACCCGCTCCCCGCCTGCTCAGCCGAGGGCCTGGTCCAGGTTGAAGGCCGCGCTGATGAGCGCCAGATGGGTGAAGGCCTGCGGGAAGTTGCCGAGCTGCTCGCCGGTGTGACCGATCTGCTCGGCGTACAGGCCCAGGTGGTTGGCGTAGGTGAGCATCTTCTCGAAGGCCAGGCGGGCCTCGTCGAGGCGGCCGGCCCGCGACAGCGCCTCGACGTACCAGAAAGAGCAGATCGAGAACGTGCCCTCCGGGCCCTCCAGCCCGTCCGGGCTGCGCTCGGGGTCGTAGCGGTAGACCAGCGAGTCGGAGACCAGGGCGTCGCCGAGCGCGTCCAGGGTGGACAGCCACTTGGGGTCCGTCGGCGAGACGAACTTCGCCAGCGGCATCATCAGCACCGCCGCGTCGAGCACCTCGTCGCCGGCGTGCTGGACGAACCCCTGCAGCCGCTCCGACCAGCCGTGCTCCATGATGTCGCGGTAGATGGCGTCGCGGCTCTCACGCCAGCGTGGCATGTCGGCGGGCAGGCCGCGCTGGATCGCGATGCGCATGGCGCGCTCGATCGCCACCCAGCACATCAGGCGCGAGTAGGTGAAGTTCTTGCGCCCGCCGCGCGTCTCCCAGACGCCCTCGTCGGGCTGGTCCCAGTGGGCGCAGACCCAGTCGACCAGCGTGCACAGCTCGTCCCAGCGCCGGCTGGAGATCGGCGTGCCCCATTTGTTGTACAGGTAGACCGAGTCGATGAGGGCGCCGTAGATGTCGAGCTGGAGCTGGCCGACGGCGTCGTTGCCGACCCGGACGGGCCGCGAGCCGCGGTAGCCCTCCAGGTGCGACAGCTCCTCCTCGGGCAGGTCGCGGCGACCGTCGATGCCGTACATGATCTGCAGCGGCCCGCCGGGGGCGGTGCCGCCCGCCCCCACGTGCTCGTCCAGGAAGCCCATGAACGCCTCGGCCTCCTCGGTGAAGCCGAGCCGGAGCAGGGCGTAGACGCAGAACGCGGCGTCGCGCACCCACACGTACCGGTAGTCCCAGTTGCGCCGGCCGCCGATCCGCTCGGGCAGGCTCGTGGTGGGCGCGGCGACGATGCCGCCGGTCGGGGCGTAGGTGAGCAGCTTGAGCGTGAGCGCGGAACGGTGCACGATCTCCCGCCAGCGGCCCCGGTAGCGGGAGGCCGACAGCCACCTGCGCCAGAACCCGACCGTCGCCGTGAACAGGTCCTCCGCCTGCTCCAGCGGGCAGCCGCGGGGCACGACACCGGGAGCGGCCCGGTCGAGGGCGAACACCGCCCGCTCGCCCTCGTGCAGCACGAACCGGGCGGAGGCGTCGCGGTCGTCGTGCTCCAACGGCACGCTGGAGAACAGCGTCAGGCTGAGCGCCGGGGAGGTGAAGACGGTCAGGTCGCCGTCCCTGGTCAGGGTGTGCGGCACCCGGCCGTAGTCGAACCGGGGCGCGACCAGCGCGCGGAAGGGCAGCTTGCCGCGTACGCAGGTGACCCGCCTGATCAGCCGGTGCCGGTCCACCTCGGCGTTGTCACGTTCCACGGGCATGAAATCCTGGATCTCGCCCACGCCGTCGTCGGCGAAGAACCGGGTGATCAGGACGTTGGTGTCGGGGAAGTAGAACTGCTTGGTCGTGTACGGCACGTCGGCGGCCAGCTCGAACGAGCCGCCCCTGTCGGCGTCCAGGATCGAGCCGAACACCGACGGCGCGTCGAACCGAGGGCAGCAGTACCAGTCGATGGTGCCGTTGGTGCCCACGAGCGCGACCGTGCGCAGATCGCCGATCAGCCCGTGCTCGCCGATCGGCAGGTAGCGGGGGTCGCCCCGGTGACCGCCCGGGTCGCCTGCCGGTGCGGCGCTGTCTGCCTGCATATATCCAACATAAGCAGCGACGGGCACCAGGTCGCGCGGGCGCGCCAGGCCCGCCCGGCTCCGGTCACGCGGCGCGTACCCGTTCGAGCTTCGTCCAGCCGGTCCAGCCGCGTTCCCGCAGCAGCTCGGTCAGTTCGCCCAGGTCGGCCTGGGTCGTGCTCAGCCTGGGGCACAGGACCAGCAGCCGTCCCCTGCCGCCGCGCGTCACCGGGATCGTGACACCGGTCGTGGTGGACCGTGTGCTGCCGGAGCGCGCCGTCGTCGGGTGCGGTGGTCGTCGTCATGCGGCCAGGCTGGAGGGTTGACGCCGCGTCAGGGCCAAATCGGCGGTGGCGCGGCGTGGTCAGGACGGGCCGACCGTCCAGTCCTCCTTCGACGGCGGATAGGCGAACGTCTGGGTGCCCCTCCACCCCTCCCCCACGATCCGGTAGTCGTGCGCCGCCTCCTCGGCGGTGTGGCCGGGACCGAGGTCGAGCTCGTCGGCGATCGACCAGCGGTCGCCGACCTTGTGCTCGACGAGGTAGCGGAACTCGTTGAAGCCGTCGGAGGAGGACACGAACCTGTTGACGACGGTGAGCGAGCTCCGGCCCGCCGTCAGGGCGGGCGGGAGCTCGACGACCTGGTCGCGCCACTTGTAGTCGCCGTCGCCGAGCAGCGGCGCCCACCGGCCCGCCGGGGCGTCGTTCACGGTGATGGCGGCCTGCTGCAGCGCGACGCCCGCGTCCAGGCGGCGGGTCAGCCGTACGCCGGTGTTGGCCGGATCGACGGCGACGGTGAACCGGCTCCACCCGCCGGGGCCGAAGGCGCGGCCGTCGTCGCTCACGATGTTCCCGGCCACCGGGCGACGCTCGGGCGAAGGGGACGGCGGCGAGGAGGCGGACAGCGGCGAGGGCGGGGGCGGGGGCGGGCCGTGGTGCCGCCCGATGCCGACCCCCACGGCCACAGCCAGCGCCACCGCCGCGACCGGCACCACGAACACGACCACGGCTCTCCACCGCGAAGCGGAACCCCCGGCCGACGCGACACCCGCCACGCCGGGCGCCTCCGCCACGCCGGGCGCCTCCGCCGGGTCCATCGCCCCGGTCGGGTCCGCCACCCCGGTCGGGTCCGCCACCTCCGTCAGATCCGGCGCGGGCGACGCGGGCGACGCGGGCGACGCGGGCGGCACGGGCGGCACGGGCGGCACGGGCGACGCGGGCGACGCGGGCGGGCGGTCCGTGCCGACGGACGAGCCCGGTCGGCCATCCATCCCGGCAGACGGGTCCCGACGGCCATCCACCCCGGCAGGCGGGCCGGGACGGCGGTCCAGGCCGCTGGCCAGCCGGCCGACGCTCACCCGTTCCCACGCGCGTTCCCACTCCGGCAGGTGGCTTTGGGGAACCCCGCAGGCCCGGAGGAACGCCAGCATCACGGCCTTCTTCGGGAAGCGCCGGCCGGCCAGCATGTCGGCGCAGGTGGCCCGGGGCAGCCGGGTGCCGCCCGCCTTGTCCGCTCGCGCCTGCAGCTCCCGGAGCGAGGCGTCGGCCAGCGCGAACTGCTCGACCAGCAGCTTCACCAGGTCCTCGTGGCAGCTCACCGCGGCCAGCGCCGGCGCCGATGCCGCTCCGCCCTCGCGGAGCGCGCCACGCCCTTCCGCATCCGCGCTCATCGTCGTCCCTCCGGCTCCCGTCCCGCGCTCCGCCTTCACTCTTAACAGAGAGTGTAGAGGCGATCACTTTACGTGTCCGGGGATGGCCGAGTCCGTCCGAGAGCCTGTTGGACACCCCGGCGGCTCCGCTGCACTGGGCGTCGTCAGGCATTCGTACGACGACACGAAGGAGTCACCCATGAACCGCACGAGCGCAGCCCGCTGGATCTCGCCGGCCCTCGCCGCCCTGTTCGGAGCCGCCCTGCTGGCCTCGGGCACGCCCGCCGGCGCGGCCACAGAACGCATGGCGGCACGCAACCCCTGCAACCTCTACCGTGACGGGGACCAGGCGATGTACAAGAACTGCAGTTCGGCCAACGAGAACATCTTCGTCACCCGCGTCCTGGGCTCGAACACCTACTACTGCGTGACGCCCGGCAGCGTCAAGCACCTCGGCAACTGGAACATCGTCTTCCGGGTCTACAACCGGGGAGGCTGCTGATCACGTCCACCGCGAGGGGAGTGGCCGGCGCGCCCCGGCCGCTCGCCCCGGCCGAGGACGCGCAGGACAGGCCGTCGGGGGCGTGCTGCGCGCCGACGCGGCCGGGCCCGCCCGGGCCTGATCCCGCGGCCGGCGGGCGGGCCTTTCCGCCGTCAGGCGGGCAGCAGGTCGGCGATCAACCTGGCGACGCGCACCCTGATCTCGTCCCGGATCGCCCTCACGGCTTCGATGCCCTGCCCGGCGGGGTCATCGAGCTTCCAGTCCTCGTACCGTTTGCCGGGGAAGATCGGACAGGCGTCCCCACAGCCCATGGTGATGACCACGTCACTGGCCTCGACCGCGTCGATGGTGAGGATCTTGGGCTGTTCGGCGGTGATGTCGATGCCCACGTCGCGCATCACCTCGACGGCGACCGGGTTGACCTGATCGGCCGGGGCCGATCCGGCGGAACGGACCTCGATGCGGTCTCCCGCCAGGTGGGTGAGCCATCCGGCGGCCATCTGGGAGCGGCCGGCGTTGTGGACGCAGACAAACAGGACACTGGGCTTGTCAGGCACGGGTGGCCTCCTTGGGGGTGAACAGGCGGCGGCCGGCCAGGCTGACGTAGACCAGGGCGACCAGGACGGGGACCTCGATGAGCGGGCCGACGACGCCGGCCAGGGCCTGTCCGGAGGTGACGCCGAAGACGCCGATCGCCACGGCGATGGCCAGTTCGAAGTTGTTGCCGGCGGCGGTGAAGGCGAGCGTGGTCGTCTTGTCGTACGGCAGGCCGATCGCCCTGCCGGTCAGGAAGCCGCCGCCCCACATGAGGGCGAAGTAGGCGAGCAGCGGCAGGGCGATGCGAGCCACGTCGCCGGGCTGTGAGGTGATGGTGTGGCCTTGCAGGGCGAACAGGATGACGATGGTGAACAGCAGGCCGTACAGGGCGATCGGACCGATGCGCGGCAGGAAGCGCTGCTCGTACCAGTCGCGGCCACGGGCGCGTTCGCCCAGCTTGCGCGAGGCGTAGCCCGCGGCCAGGGGGATGCCGAGGAAGACCAGCACGTAGAAGGCGATGTCGAAGGCCGACACCTCCAGCGCCGACTGCGCCAGGCCGAGCCAGCCGGGCAGCACCTGGAGGTAGAACCAGCCGAGCGCGCCGAAGGCGATCACCTGGAAGATGGAGTTGAGCGCGACCAGGACGGCTGCGGCCTCCCGGTTGCCGCAGGCCAGGTCGTTCCAGATGAGGACCATGGCGATGCAGCGGGCGAGTCCGACGATGATCAGGCCGGTGCGGTACTCGGGCAGGTCGGGCAGGAAGATCCAGGCCAGCGCGAACATCAGGGCCGGGCCGAGCACCCAGTTGAGCAGCAGCGAGGAGATCAGCAGGCGCCGGTCGCCGGTCACGGTGCCGAGGCGGTCGTAGCGGACCTTGGCCAGCACCGGGTACATCATCAGCAGCAGGCCGAGCGCGATCGGCAGCGAGATCTCACCGATCTTGACGGCGTCCAGCGCGGCGTCGAGACCCGGAACGAGCCGCCCGAGCAGCAGCCCGGCGGCCATGGCCGCGATGATCCACACCGCCAGGAAGCGGTCCAGCACCGACAGAGCGCCGATCACGCCGGCCGGTGGCGCGGTGGCCTGTGCGGGTTGAGCCGACATCACCGCGACACCGCCGTCGCAGCAGCCGCCGCGCTGGCGGGCAGGGTGAGCAGCGCCGACAGGTCGCCCAGCGTCTCGGGAACCAGCCGGTAGTAGACCCAGGAGGCGCGCCGCTCGGAGGTCAGCAGCCCGACCTCTTTGAGCACTTTCAGGTGGTGGCTGATGGTCGGCTGGGACAGTTCGAAGGCGTCGGTGATGTCGCACACGCACACCTCGCCGCCGGCGCGGCTGGCCACGATCGACAGGATGCGCAGCCGTACCGGATCGCCCAGCGCCTTGAACACCCGCGCCACCCCGGCCGCCTGCTCGGCGTCCAGTGGTTCGCGGGTCAGCGGAGGGCTGCACTCCAGGATCTCCAGCAGTTCCATCCACTGACCTTTCGTATAGACGTTCGTCGAAATAGGTACATATCTATATTGACATCTGTCTCTGCCTGCCCGGTACGTGAGCCTGCTCTCAGCCGGCCGGGACGCCGATGTCGGCCAGCAGGGCGCGGACGCGGCGCTCGATGTCGTCGCGGATCGGGCGGATCTGCTCCGGCGTCTTGCCGTCGGGGTCGTCCAGGTCCCAGTCCAGGTAGCGCTTGCCCGGGTGGACCGGGCAGGCGTCGCCGCAGCCCATCGTGACCACCACGTCGGCGGCCTGGACGATCTCGCTGGTCCACGGCTTGGGGAACTCGCCGGTGATGTCGATGCCGCGCTCGTGCATCACCTCCACGACGGCCGGGTTGATCAGCTCGCCGGGCTCGGTGCCGCCTGACCAGCCGAGGGCGCGCCGGCCGGCCAGGTGGGCGAAGAAGCCGAGCGCCATCTGTGAGCGGCCGGCGTTGTGCACGCACAGGAACAGCACGATCGGCACGCCGGCGTCGTCCTTGCCCTCGACGCGGGCCAGCGCGCGCAGCCGCTGGCGGGCGAACCGCTCGGCCAGCAGCGGCAGATAGTTGGCGATGACGGCACGGCCGGCGAACTGGTCGTAGCTGGTGTGCAGGAACCGCTCGATGGTCTCGGTGCCGAAGATGCCGGCGAACTCCTCGGCGAGGGTGCGGGCTGCGGTGAGCAGGGCGTGCTGCTGATCGACGGTCAGATCGGCGTGGCGGTAGGTGCTGTCCATGAAGGGCTCCGGCGGCGTCGCTCATATCGACTGCTGTCGATTTCGATGTGTATCGATATTGGCAGCCATCGATGTCATGCAGGTGAACGCCCGGCCAACAGCGGCCCTCGCGGGCTCAGGTGCCGCTCACAGCGCTGCGCCGTTCGATCAGCAGTACGTCTCGCCAGACGCCATGGTGGCGGCCAACGCGCTCGCGGGTGCCCACGACGCGGAAGCCGAGCGCCTGGTGCAGGCTCAGGCTCGCGGCGTTCTCCGGGAACACCCCCGACTGGATGGTCCACACACCGGCGTCCTCGGCGGCGGCGACGAACGCCGACAGCAGCGCCCGCCCGATGCCGTGGGCCTGGCAGCCAGGGTGCACGTAGATGCTGTGCTCCACCACACCCGCATACACCGGACGGGACGAGACCGCGGTGGCGGCCACCCAGCCGAGGACCTCGCCGGAGCCGGCGTCCACCGCCACGTACCGCAGGTGCGGCAATCGGCTCGCGCTGAAGCCCTCCCAGCTGGGCGCGGTGGTCTCGAAACTGGCCTGGCCGGTGTCCAGCCCGGCCTGGTAGACGGCCAGCACCTCCGCGGCATCGCTCTCGCGCATCGGCCGGATCTCCAGGCCGGGTCCGATGGCGGGCTTGACGGCGTGGACGATGGCCGAGTGCACCCCGTCGCCATGATCGGCGGTCAGCGTGACGGCGATCCGGACGAAGCCGGCCGCGGCCAGCAGGTCACGGTACTCCTGCACGGTGAGCGATCCGGCCGCGCAGCCGATGCGCTGCCCGGCCCGCTGCCGCGCCTGCTCGTCGAGCGCCCGCGCGGTGACGACGTCGCTGACGCCGAACCGTCCCCCGGGCCGCAGCACCCGGAACGCCTCGGCCGGCACGGCCGCCTTGTCGTCGGACAGGTTGATCACGCAGTTGGAGATGACCACGTCGACCGTGTGGCCGGGCAGCGGGATCGCCTCGATCGTGCCGTGCAGGAACCGCACGTTGGACGCGCCCGCCTGTTCGGCGTTGCGCTGGGCCAGCTCCACCATGGCGGGGCTGGCGTCCAGGCCGAAGACGGTGCCGGACGGGCCGACCCGGCGGGCCGACAGCAGCACGTCGATGCCTCCACCGGAGCCGAGGTCGAGCACCGTCTCGCCGTGGCGCAGCTCGGCGACGGCGTCCGCGGCACGGGCCAGGGCCGAGTAGCGGTCGATGATCTCGTCGTGCGCCATGGCGACGCTCCTTCACTCGCAGGCGGGGGCGGCCGGGACGGGGTTACCCATGACCACGTCGGCGGCGGTGGGGAAACAGCTCACGCAGTTCTCGTTGATCCGGTACAGGCTGGACGTGCCCTGCTTGTCGACCAGCACGAACCGCACCTCGGCCAGGATCTTCAGGTGGTGCGAGACGGTGGACTGGCCCACGCCGGAGGCGGCCACGATCTCGCCCACGCTCATCGGCTCGCGCCTGCCCGCCAGCAGCGACACGATCTGGATGCGGGTGGCGTCGGCCAGGGCCTTGAACCAGCTCGCGTACTCCTCGGCCTCCGCGCGCGGCAGGGGCCCCTTCTTCTCGTTCATCGTCAATCGACGATAATCGATCAATCCCGGCTCCGCAAGCACCCAGAGCCGCCCGGCGGGCGTACGACGCGCCGGGCGGATCCTGGGCATCGGCTGGGAATCCCGCCGTTCAGGCTCTGCCGTCTTGACGCGACACCCGCGGCCATGTCTTGATCTTGTTCTTATTAGAACTGATGAACGCAAGGAGTGGATGGTTGTCAGCACGAAGTTCTGACCTCGGCACCTCTTCGACAGCAGGTTCGGCCTCCCGATTAGCCCACCGGCTGCTCGCCCTCGGAACCGTCCTGGTCACGGCGGCCGGGCTGCTCGTGGCCCACCCCTCCGCGGCCACGGCCGCCGACACCACGACCGACCTCGGGGTGTCCGCCGGCAGGAGCGACATCGCCGCGACCGATGACCGGCTCTTCATCTCGGCCGAGGACCGCGTCATCGTCGCCGACCACGAGGCCCGGCTCACCGGCGCCGTCACCGGCCTGCCGAGCGTGGGCGACCTCGCCCTGACGTCCGACGGCACGCGCCTTTACGCGACGCTGCGGGATACGCACCAGATCGCTGAGATCGACACCGGCTCCCTCACGGTCACGCGCAGGATCGCCATGAACGCGTATCCCTGCCCCTCGCGCCTCGCTCTGCTGGGCACGCGGCTCTACGTCGGCTACGGCTGCGGCCCCGACTGGTCCGCCGGGGTGGTCGGCTTCGACGTCTCGGCGCCGGAGCCGGAGTTCGCCCGGCTGCCGCAGCAGCTGTACGCGGCGCCGCTGGTGGCCGCCGCCGGACAGAAGCTGATCGTCGGCGAGACCGCGCTCTCCCCCGGTGACCTCTTCGTCTACGACCTGGCGGAGACCGGCCCCGTCCTGCGCGGCGTCATCAGCGGCAGCACGCATCGCCTGTTCAACCTGACCGACCTCGCGATCAGCGCCGACGGGTCCACGGCGTTCTCGGCCTTCGGCGCGCCGTACCGGTTCGACGCCTGGGACACCGGCGACCTGACCCTCGTCCGCAGTTACGGCGAGGGCTCGACCTTCACCGGCTATCCCAAGGCGGTCACGGTCAGCGCGGACGGCCGTCACGTCATCGGCGGGCGGACCGCGGGCAAGCCCGTCGTGATGTACGACAGCGCGAGCGGCGAGCAGACCTTCGCGTACGAGAACCTGTCCTCCGAGCTGGTCGCGGGCAGCTTGGCCTATGCCGGCGGAACGGTCTTCGGCGTGCTGCGCGACCTGTCCGGGCGGCTCCACCTGGTCCGGCTGCCCGACGTCACCCTTCCCGGATCGGCCATCACGCTGACGGCGCCCGCCACGGGAACCGCCCTCACGCCGCTCACCCTGTCCGGGAAGCTCACCCTGTCGGACGGGTCGGCGCCCGGCGAGCAGCCGCTGACGCTGATCCGCTGGACGGCGGACGGCGCCCGGACCCCCGTCCCAGGTGTGACGACCGCCGCGGACGGCACGTACGCGGTCGAGGACACCCCGCCGATCGGCGGGCAGATCAGGTACGACGTGCTCTGGGACGGCGACGCGGACCACCGGTGGAGCAGGGCGTGGCGGGACGTCAGGGTGGCCAAGGTCTCGACCCTGATCAGCCTGACCCCCGCGGCCCCGGCGACCGCTCTCGAACCGCTCACCCTGTCGGGCACGCTCACCCTGGCCGACGGGGCCGACCCGGGCGAGCAGCCGCTGGTGGTGACCCGGCTGACGGCGAACGGCACGCGCGAGACCCTTCCCGCCGTGACGACGGCCACGGACGGCACCTTCACGATCGACGACACCCCGCCGATCGGCGGCAACACGCAGTACGACGTGCGCTGGAGCGGCAACCTGACCTACGAGGCGGCCACGGGCCTGAAGACCGTCGCGGTGGCCAGGCGCCGGACCACCCTCACCCTGTCCGGGCCCGGGACGGGCCACGCCGGCAAGCAGCTCGAGTTCAGCGGGGCGCTGGACGGCGGCGGCCGGCTGCCCGGGGCCGGCACCGCGATCACGGTGACCCGTACGGTCTCCGGCCGCACCGGCACCTCCACGACCACGCTGCCCCCGGCGGCGCTGTCGGCCGACGGGACGTTCGGCTTCACGGACACGCCCCCCGAGGGCGGCGACCACACCTACACCGTCCGATATGCCGGTGACAGCGTGTTCCTGGCCGCGGAGGGAACCCACGAGGTCACGGTGCGGGGCCAGGCCGGTTGACCGGCGTCCCGCCGTGGACATGTGAGAAGGCACGGCCACCGTCGCAGGCGGTGGCCGTGCCCTCTTCGTCCGTCCTGGCGGGCGGGCGGGTTCCTCACTGCGGCATGAGGACCTTGTCGATGACGTAGAGCGTGGCGTTGCTCGTCGGGATGCCGCCGCAGACGATCTTGGCGTCGTTGATGGTCATGTCCTCGCCGGTGCCCTTCACGGTCAGCTCGCCGCCCTGGAGCGTCTTGAGCATGTCGCCGTCCTTCAGGTCGGCCGGGCTCACCTTCCCCTCGACCACGTGGTACGAAAGGATCTTGGTGGCGGTGGCCTTGTCGGACATCGCGTCCTGCACGTCCTTCGGAACCGCGGTGAAGGCGGCGTCGTTGGGCGCGAAGATCGTCACGTCCTTCGCGGAGTTCAGCTTCTCCTCCAGTCCGGCCGCCTTGACCGCCTCCGAGAGCTTCGACAGGTCAGGGATCTTCGTCAGGGCGGTGCCGGCCGGCTGGTCGGCGACGCCGGAGATGCTGTCCTTCAGGGCCGCGCATCCCGGCCCCATCGGACTCGTGGTCGCGCCCGGCGTGGCCTCCCCTGTCGGGGTCGACATCGGGCCGCCGGGAGCGCCTGGCTCACCGGTCTCTCCCGGCGTGGTCTCCTCCGGCATGCCGGTCTCGTCCGGCGTGGTCTCCTCTGGTGTGGTCTCCTCCGGCATCGTGGTCGTTTCCGGCGCCGGCGAGCCCTCCGGTTCCAGAGTGCGGGCGGTGGCCGCGGTGGTCCCGGCGGTTGCCGCGGTCAGCGCGAGCGCCGCCGCGAGAAGCACTCGTTTCACAGTGTCCCCCGAATCTCTCGTGCCGGCGGGGTCGGCCCGCGCGGCCCGATCGAAGCAGATCTCACGTACGTTCCGAGCGCTTCCAGTCTCTCTGGCAGAAGGAGAAGAAGAAGTACTAGCACCACCAAAGCGGGACAAAAGGTGGAATTCCCGTATATGTCGCCCGGCCTGTCAAGGCCGGGCCGTGGGACCGCGACGGGGGCCCGCGGTCCCACGGCTGCCGGCGGCGGGCCGCTCGCCGGGAAGGGGCGGGAGCGGCCCGCGGCGGCGGAGGAGATGTCGAGCCTTCCTCCGCCTATGGCGGGTCTATCACCAAGTGCCGCCTCTGTCAGCACCCTCCCGATCCGGAACCGGCGCCGCCCCGGCATCGGCGCGCCCACGCTCCCGCGCCCGCGCGAAGCCGAGCGCGCCCCCGGAGGTACTGCGTCACCAGCAGGCCCGTGCCCGCCATCGCGATGCCCGCGACGAGGGTCGCTGCGGGCAGAACCGATGGGCCTTCCACGGCCGACTCCTTTACACCGTAGATCAGGAGGAGTGCCGCCGCGATGGACAGGCCCGCGCCGGCCGGGTCCGGCTGCTGGAGGTGAAGGCGTACGCCTGACCCGCGCCCGTGGCGTGCCCCGGACGCCGCCGCGCGTCCGGGGCGCGCGGGTGGCACCCGTCTGTGAGGTGAGGCACACTACTGGCATGCGGACCCCTGCCGTGGCGGTGTTGTCGGCTCTGGCTCTCGCGGCGTCGGTGGCGTGCGCGCCCACGGCGGCCGGACCGCCCCCGAAACCCTCCCCGGCGGCCCCGCAGGGGATCCTCCGGCAGACGGCGGACGAGATCGCCCGCACGTCGGCGAGCATGCGCGTCCTCGACGACCTGCCGCTGTACGAGATGACCTACTACGGCAGTTATGACGCCGAGGCGCCGCTCACCGACGCGGAGCTGGCGCGCAAGGGCGACGGCTGGGCCTGCTCGCTGTTCCACCGGCCCGGCGAGTTCGGCAGGAACTTCGACTGGCAGCCCAACCCGGCGATGGTCGTCCACAACCGCCCGCCGGGCGGCTACGCCTCGATCTCGCTGGTGGACGTCTCCTACCTGTTCTACCCGCGGATCAAGCCGAAGCTCACCAAGGCCGAGGACCGGCGGCGGCTGGCGCACGCGGTGCTGATCCCGTTCGACGGCATGAACGAGAAGGGGCTCGCCATCGGCCTGGCGCAGGCCCCGGACGCCGAGTTGCCCGCGCCGGGCGCGGGCCGCACCACCGTGAGCGGGGTGCGGATCATCCGGCTGATCCTGGACCGGGCGGCGACCGTGCCGGAGGCGATCGAGCTGATGCGCCGCTACGACCTCGACTTCACCGGCGGCCCGCAGCTGCACTACCTGATCGCGGACCGCGCGGGCAGGTCGGCGGTCGTCGAGTACGCCGAGGGCCGCATGAACGTCATCGACGACCGCTACCTCACCAACATCACGATGACGGGCGCGGACCGGGCCACCAGGATGGCCGACCGCCGCTACCGGCTCCTCGCCGAGGGCGGCGGCACGGAGGCGATGAAACTGCTCCGCCGGGTGGCCCAGCCGCACACGCAATGGTCGATCGTTTACGACCTCGATGACATGACGGCGAGAATCATCACGGCGCAGCGGTGGAACCGGGTGCGTGATTTACGTCTTTCCGCGGCCGATTGAGCCGGGCGCATTTCGTATTGACTTCACCGGCGGACCCCCTCGCCTTTTATCGGTAAATCACGGGATCGAACTCATCTCCCGGTGAAAATTCAACCGCGCACGTCGAGCCGGGAGTTTCGGCGCGTCACGAGCCCGGATTAGGGTGATCAGCCAAACGGCCGGGCCGATACTTGAAAGTTTCACGGCGGCTTGACAAAGCCGCCGACAAAGGAGTCCGGAGGTGAGTGGACGCGCCGGTCGGTCCTCGCGCCCCAGGGTGGCGCGGTTTTTGGTGAATGGCGGCCGGAGAACGGCGGCGGGGGCGCGGCGCCCCGGCCCGCGCGCCTCCCAGCCCGCTGCGGACGGTGGGCGGGCCGGGAGGTTTCGGACGTCCGAATCCTGGTTACGGTCCGCCGAGAAGCTCCCTCATTTATCATTGCGCGGCCCGGCGCGCAAGAGGGTCCCCCGGGGGAATGACGGCCCGGGGTGCCCGCGAATCGCGCATTGACGCCACCCTGGCGCGTCGATATAAGGTTCATGTCGTGCAAAGGCGTGAGATCACACGCATTGTCCGGCATTTCACATCCTCCACATTTCGGTGTTGTTTCGCGGCAATTGTCGAGGAGCGCCGTAACATGGCGGTTGACGACCTCCGTATTCAGCGACGAAACCCCCAGCCGACCTCCCCGCGCGGGCCGCGGACGGCGACCTCCGGCAAGGGGGGTGCTGGGCGATCAGTGGCCAGCTAGCCGCGGCGACGCGGGACCCTCACCCCACCGGTCCGTGCCCCGCACGTACGATGATCTGCCTGCCCTACGCCGGAGGAGGCGCGAGCGCCTACGCCGGGCTCCTCCGCCGGCTCACCGACCTCACCGTGGTCCCCGTCCAGCTTCCCGGCCGGGAGAACCGCATCGGCGAGCCGCCCGCCTTCACCATCGGCGACATCGCCGACGAGGTGGCGCCCGCCACCGGCGAGCCGTACGTGCTGTACGGCCACAGCATGGGCGCCCGGCTGGCCTTCGAGGTGGCCCGCGAGCTGCGCAGGCGCGGCCTGCGCGGGCCGTCGAGGCTCTACGTCGGCGGCGCCCATCCGCCCGACCGCCGGGTGCCGCTGGCGGCCGCCGCCGACCTGCCGGACGACGCCTTCATCGACCAGCTCATCCGCAGGTCGGGGGCGCTGCCCGAGCTCAGGGACCTGCCGGAGCTGCGGGAGCTGATGCTGCCGGTGCTGCGCTCGGACTTCGCCTGGATCAAGAACTACACCTTCGTCCCCGAGCCGCCGCTCGACACCCCGATCGTGGCCTTCGCCGGGCTCGACGACGGGGAGGCCGGCGTGGCGGAGATGCTCGGCTGGGCCCGGCACACCAGCGCGGGGTTCCGGCTGCGCACGGTCCGCGGCGGCCACCTGTTCGTCAAGGACCGCCCGGCCGAGCTGGCCGCGCTCATCGCCGCCGACCTCACGGCGGAGGACGTGCCGCACGAGCCCGACGAGGTGCGCCTCTGGGTGGGGCCCGCGGCCGGGCGCGACACGGAGCTGCGCCGGCACGCGGGGCGGGGCGCGGTCGGCGTCAGCGACGCCGGCGACCTGACCGCCGTGGCCGCCGGGCACGGGCCGGGGATCGGGGTGTGCGTGCTGCGCGCGCGGGACCTCGGCGAGCAGCCGGCCGAGCTGAGCGAGGACGAGCGGGAGCAGGTCGAGGAGGCCGCCGAGGAGGACCGGGGGTGGCTGGCGCTGCGCGCCGTCACCGCGAAGCGGGCGCTGATGGCCGCCGACGGCGGCGACGCCGATCCCGCGGCGGCGGGCTTCCCCGACCTCGCCGATCCCGGCCCCTGGCGGATCCAGTCGGGAACGGAGCCGGACCGGCTGTCCCGGTGGCGGATCACCCACGTGGCGCTGCACACCTCCCGGGGTGAGGCGCTGGCCGCGCTCGCCGTACCGCACGACGGAGTGCGGCTGAGCCTCGACCTGCCGCCGGAACGAGCAAGGTGACGGGGAGCCGGCGGAGAGACAGCGGGGAGACACGAGTGACCAACGGGGCACTTCTTCATGACCTCGTCCTGGCGCAGGCCGGGCGCACTCCGGACGCGATCGCCGTACGGCAGGGCGAGCGGAGCCTGACCTACCGCGAGCTGGTCTCGGCGGCGGCCGCGCTGGCCCACCGGCTGCGCGAGCTCGGCGCGGGCCCCGAGACGCGGATCGGCATCTGCCACCGGCGCACGCCCGACCTGCTGGTCCGCGTGCTCGGCGTGCTCATGTCCGGGGGCGCGTACGTGCCGCTGGACCCCGCGCACCCGCGCCGGCGGCTCGCCGGCGTCATCGAGGACGCCGGCATCACCACGGTCGTCGCGGACGGGACCGGCGCGGACCTGCTGGCCGGGCTGCCCGTGCGGCTGGAGACCGGACACCCGGGCGGCGGCGCCGAGCCGCCCGCGCGGGTCACGCCGCCCGGCGCGGCGGCCTACGTGCTCTACACCTCCGGCTCGACCGGACGGCCCAAGGGTGTCGTGGTGAGCCACGCCTCGGCGGTGTCGTTCGTGACGATGGCGGGTGAGGTGTTCGGGCTCGACACCGGCTGCCGGTCCATCGGGTTCGCCGCGCTCGGGTTCGACGTGTCGGTGCTGGACGTCTTCGCGCCGCTCGCGCGCGGCGGGTCCGTGATGCTCGTGCCAGAGGAGGACCGGGTGGACGCCGCCCGGCTCCAGCGTTTCCTCGAACGGCACCAGGTGACCTGGGGCACGATCCCGCCCGCGCTGCTCCCGCTGCTGGAGCCGGAGCGGCTGCCGTGGCTGCGCGACCTGCTCACCGCGGGCGAGCCGGCCGGGCCCGAGCAGGTGGCCCGCTGGGCGACCGGGGGGCGGCGCTTCCACAACTGGTACGGCCCCACCGAGACCACGGTGTGCGTCGTCGGCACCGAGCTGGCGGGCGTCTGGGACCGGCCGCTGCCGATCGGGCACGCGCTGCCGGGCTGCCGGGCGTACATCCTGGACGACCTGCTGCGGCCCTGCCCGCCGGGCACGCCGGGCGAGCTGTGCATCGGCGGCCCGCAGCTCGCCCGCGGCTACCTCGGCCGGCCGGGGCTGTCGGCCGAGCGGTTCGTGCCGGACCCGTACGGCGGGCCGGGGGCGCGCATGTACCGCACCGGCGACCAGGTCGTGCTGGAGGACGACGGCAGGATCGGCTTCATCGGGCGGCTGGACCGGCAGGTGAAGGTCCAGGGCCAGCGCGTCGAGATCGGCGAGATCGAGGCGGTGCTGCGGGCGCACCCCGGTGTGCGGCAGGCGGTCGCGGACGTGACGGACGGGCCCGCGGGGCTGAAGGAGCTGACCGCGTACCTGACGCCGGAGGAAGCGCCCGGCATCGAGGAGGTGCGGGCGCACTGCCTGGAGAGCATGCCGGCGTACATGACGCCGACCAGGGTGGTGCGGCTGGCTGCGCTGCCGCTGACGGTGGCGGGCAAGATCGACCTCGCGGCCCTGCGCGCCCGCAGGAACGTGGCCGCGCCCCCGGCGGGCGGCGCCGGCGGCGCGGACCGGGCGGACGGTACGGGCCAGGGGGACGGCGCGGGCGGCGTGGCTCCGGAGGCCGGGAGGAGCGGGACGGAGCGGGAGGTCGCGGCGGCCTGGGCGGAGGCGTTCGGGGCCGGGGGCGAACCGGGGCCGGACGACGACTTCTTCGCCTCCGGCGGCCACTCGCTGGTGGCCATGCGCCTGGCCGCGCTGCTGCGGGCCGCGCTCGGCAAGGAGATCGAGGTCAGGGACGTGCTCGCGGGCCGTACCGTCGCCGGCATCGCCCAGCTGGCTGAGTCGGCCCCGCCCGCGCGGGACGAACCGCTCGCCGCCGCGCCGGCCGCGCTGTCGGCCGTGCAGCGCCGGATGTGGTTCGTGGAGCGGCTGGCGCCCGGCACGCCCGCGCACAACATCGCGATGGCGCAGCGCCTGTCCGGGCCGCTGGACGTCGCCGCCCTGCGCGCCGCCCTGGCGGCGGTCGCCGAGCGGCACGAGGTGCTGAGGTGGCGCGTCCCGGAGTCCGGCGGCGTGCCGGCCGTCGCCGTGTCGCCGCCAGGACCGGTGCCGCTGCCGGTGGAGGACGTGACGGAGGCGGAGGTGGGCGAGCGGCTGGCGGCCGAGGCCCGGCTCGCCTTCGACCTGGCGGCGGGGCCGCTGTGGCGGGCCCGGCTGCTGCGCGTCGCCGCCGGCGAGCACGTGCTGGCGATCACGGCGCACCATCTGGTGTTCGACGGCTGGTCGCAGCGGGTGCTCTACGACGAGCTCGGGAGCGCCTACCGGGAGGCGGCGCTCGCGCCGCTGCCCGCCTCGTTCGGCGGGTACGCGGCCTACCTCGGCGGGCGGGACGGCGAGACGAGCCTGGAGTGGTGGCGGCGGCACCTGGAGGGCGCGCCCGCCGTGCTCGACCTGCCGCGCGACCATCCGCGCCCGGCGGTGCAGACGTTCGAGGGGGCCGGCGCGACGGCCGAGGCCGGGGCCTCCGTCAGCGACGGCGTGCGGTCGCTGGCCGCGCGGCTCGGCAGCACGCCGTACGCGGTGATGCTGGCGGCGTTCGGCCAGGTGCTACGGCGGCTCACCGGGCAGCACGACCTGATCGTCGGCGCGCCCGTCGCCGACCGGCGCGAACCCGCCTTCCATCCGCTGATCGGGTGCCTGGTGCAGGTGCTTCCGGTACGGCTGCGCGTCGAGGACGAGGCGAGCTTCGCGGCGCACGTGACGCGCTGCCAGGAGACGTTGTCCGGCGCGCTCGCCCATCTCGACGTGCACCTGGAGCGGCTGGTCGACCGGCTCGGGCCGGGCCGCGACCTGTCCAGGAACCCGCTGGTCCAGGTGCTGTTCAACATGTACGACTTCGCCGAGCCGCGGCTGGAGCTGCCCGGCGTCACGGCCGTCCCGCTGCCGCCGGGACTGCCGGGGGCGCTGTTCGACCTGACCCTGTACGTCGGGGAACGCGACGGGCGGTACGTGCTGCAGGCGGCGTACAACCCGCGGCTGTTCCGCCGGGAGCGGATCGAGGAGCTGCTGGGCGGCTACCTGCGGCTGCTCGGCGACCTGGTGTCCGCTCCCGAGCGGCCGGTGCGGCAGGCGTCCCTCCGCCCCCTGCCCGGCCGCGACGGCGCCCGCCTCCCCGACGGCACCCGCCCCCTGCCCGGCTGGACCGGGCCCGGCGTGGTGGAACGAGTCCTCGGCCAGGCCGGGAACGGCCGGGTGGCGATCGCCGGCGAGGGCGCCGCCCTCAGCTACGCGGAGCTGGCCCGGCTCGCGGACGCGGTCGGAAAGACCGTAACGGCAGCGGCGGGCCCGGGGGCGGTGGTGGCGGTTCTGGCCGCGCGGACGTGCGAGTTGCCCGCGCTGATGCTGGGCGTCCTGGCGGCCGGTGGGCGCTGGGCCGTGCTGGACTCCGCCCTGCCGGCCGCGCGCCTCGCGGCCCAGGCCCGCGCCGCCGGTGCGCGCGCGCTGATCGCCTGCCCAGGCGTGCCCGTCCCCGCCGAGCTGGCATGGCTGCCCGAGCTGACCCTGCCCCGCGAGCAGACCGGGGCCGAGACGGCCGGGGCGGCGGAGCCGGGCCGGGATGCTGAGGTGGGGGGCGAGGGGCGGGGGTATTTGGCGTTCACGTCCGGCACCACCGGGGAGCCGAAGCCGGTGGTGGCGGCCGAAGGGCCGCTGGCCCGGTTCCTGGACTGGTACGCGGCCGAGTTCGCGTTGACCGCGGACGACCGGTTCGCGCTGCTGGCCGGGCTGGCGCACGATCCGCTGCTGCGGGACGTCTGGACGCCGCTCACCCTGGGGGCGACGCTGCACGTGCCGGACCAGGACCGGGTGCGGGACCCGGCGCGGCTGGCGGCGTGGCTGCGGGAGCGGGCGGTCACGGTGGCGCACCTGACGCCGCAGCTCGCCACGCTGATCGCCGCGGCCGGGGTGGAGCTGCCCGACCTGCGGCTGGTGGTGTTCGGCGGGGACCGGCTGACGTTCGCGGACGTGGCGAGGTTCGCGGCCGTCGCGCCGAAGGCCCGCCTGGTGAACGCCTACGGCACGACCGAGACGCCCCAGGCGCAGGCCGTCCACGAGATCACCGGCGAGGCGGGCGCGACCGGCGACCCGGTTCCGGTCGGTCACGGCGTGGACGGGGCGGAGCTGCTGGTGCTCGACGCGGGCGGCGCCCCCGCGGCCGTGGGCGAGCTGGGCGAGGTGGTGGTGCGCAGCCGCCGCCTGGCGGAGTCGTACGCGGGCGACGACGAGCTGACCCGGAGCCGGTTCAGCCGGGAGCCGGGCGGCGGGCCCGCCCGCTACCGCACGGGAGACCTCGGCCGCTACGACCCCGACGGCCGGGTGGTGCTGGCCGGGCGGGCGGACGGGCAGGTGAAGATCCGCGGTCACCGGGTCGAGCTGGGCGAGGTGGAGGCGGCGCTGGCCGCGCACCCGGGCGTCCTGGCGGCGGCGGCGCGGGCGGTCGCGCAGCCCGGCGGGCCGGTGCTGCACGCCTACGCGGTGCCCGCGGGCGCGGCCGTGCAGGCCGGGGAGCTGCGCCGGCATCTCGCGGCCCGCCTGCCCGACTACGCCGTGCCGGCCGAGCTGGTGCTGCTGCCGGCGCTGCCGCTGACGCCGAACGGGAAGGTGGACCGGGCCGCTCTGCCCGCCCCTCCCCCGCGCGCTCCCGCCGGGCCGGGGCGGGAGCCGGCCACGGCGACCGAACGCCTGGTCGCCGGCGTCTGGCGGGAGGTCCTGGGCCTGCCGCGGGTCGCCGCCGACGCGAACTTCTTCGAGATCGGCGGGCATTCGCTCGCCACCGCTCAGGTCCAGGCCCGCCTCGCCGCCGCACTCGGGCGCGAGGTGCCGATCGTGGACCTGTTCCGCTTCCCGACCGTACGGACGCTCGCCGCGCACCTCGACGGCGAGCGGCGTACGCCGGGTGCGGAGCGCGCCGCGCGGCGGGTCGCGGCGCGCAGGGCACGACCCTCAACTCGGCCCCACCGGGCCAGACGGGAGAGTGACGAATGACCGCTGAGCTGAATCACGACGACGAGGGGCCCGGGGTCGAGCCGATCGCGGTCGTCGGCCTGGCCTGCCGTCTCCCGGGCGCCGAGGACGTGCCCGCGTACTGGCGCAACCTGGTCGGCGGCGTCGAGTCGGTGCGTTTCTACACGCGGGAGGAGCAGGCGGCGCTCGGCGTGCCCGACTACCTGCTGGACGATCCGACGTTCGTCCCGGCGTGCTCGATCGCGGACGGCTACGGCGCGCTCGACGCGGCCTTCTTCGGGATGTCGCCGCGCGAGGCGGAGTTACGCGACCCGCAGCAGCGCATGTTCCTGGAGCTGGCCAGCAGCGCGCTGGACGACGCGGGCTACGACCCGGCCCGCTACCAGGGCGAGATCGGCGTGTACGGGGCCATCGGCTCCGACGAGTACCAGTGGATGTACATCCGGCCGAACAAGAAGGTGTTCGCCTCCGTCGGCAACCTCGCCGTCTACACCGGCAACCACCCGGACTACCTGGCCACGATGGTGTCGTACAAGCTGGACCTGCGCGGCCCCAGCCTGACCCTGCACACGGCGTGCTCCTCCTCGCTGGTCGCCCTGCACGTGGCGTGCGAGGCGCTGCGGACCGGCGAGTGCGACATGGCGCTGACCGGCGGCGCCTCGCTGGAGCTGCCGGCCGAGTGGGGCTACCAGTTCCACCAGGACGGCATCTACGCGCCCGACGGGCACTGCCGGGCGTTCGACGCCGCCGCGGCGGGCACGATCTGGGGCGGGGGCGGCGGCATGGCGGTGCTGAAGCGCCTGTCGGACGCCCTCGCCGACGGCGACCACATCCGCGCCGTGGTGATCGGCAACGCGATCAACAACGACGGCGCCACCAAGATGGGCTTCTCGGCGCCGAGCGCCGAGGGCCAGGCGGCGGCGGTCTCGCAGGCGCTCGGCGTGGCGCGGATCGACCCGCGCACCGTCACCTACGTGGAGGCGCACGGCACCGGCACCTCGCTGGGCGACCCGATCGAGGTGGCGGCCCTGTCCAGCGTGCTGGGCGCCGGCACCGACGAGGCGGGCTGGTGCGGTCTCGGCTCGGTCAAGACCAACATCGGCCATCTCGGCCCGGCGGCGGGCATCGCGGGCTTCATCAAGACGGTGCTCGCGCTGGAGCACGGCCTGATCCCGCCGAGCCTCAACTTCGAGACGCCGAACCCGCGCATCGACTTCGGCTCCAACCCGTTCCGCGTGGTGTCGTCGCTGACGAAGTGGGAGACGAACGGCTTCCCGCGCCGGGCGGGCGTCAGCTCGTTCGGGATCGGCGGCACGAACGCGCACGTGCTGGTCGAGCAGGCGCCGCCCGCGCCGCTGCCCACCGCGCAGCCGCGCCCGGCGCACCTGCTGCTGCTGTCGGCGCGGACCCCGTCCGCGCTGGACGCCTCCGTGGCCCGGCTGGCCGGCCACCTGGAGGGGCGGGAGCTCGACCTGGCCGACGTGGCCCACACGCTGCGGGCCCGCCGCCGCTACGCGCACCGGGCCGCCGTGGTGGCCGCCGACACCGCCGACGCGGTCGCGGCGCTGTCCACCCCGCGCCGGGTGGTGAAGGGCCGGGCGGGCACGCCGAAGGTGGCCTGGCTGTTCTCCGGCCAGGGCGCGCAGTACGCGGGCATGGGCGCGGGCCTCTACCGCACGGAGCCGGCCTTCGCCGCCGCGGTGGACGAGTGCGCCGCGATCCTGCGCGAGGAGCTGGGTCTCGACCTGCGCACCCTGCTGTTCCCCGGCGACGACGAGCGGGAGGCCGCCGACGAGCGGCTGCGGCAGACGGCGCTCACCCAGCCCGCGCTGTTCACGCTGGAGTGGGCGCTCGCGTCCCTGTGGCGCTCGTGGGGCGTGGAGCCGGCCGCCATGATCGGGCACAGCATCGGCGAGTACGTCGCCGCGACCGTCGCGGGCGTCTTCTCCCTGCCCGACGCGCTGCGCCTGGTCGCCGCCCGGGGCCGGCTCATGCAGACCATGCCGGCGGGCGCGATGCTCGCGGTGCGGCGCGACCAGGAGGAGGTGCGCGCCGACCTGCCGGACGGCCTGTCGATCGCCACCGTCAACGGCCCCGGCACGTGCGTCGTCGCCGGCCCCGGCGAGCTGGTCGCCGCCTACGCCGCCCGCCTCGACGAGGCCGGCGTCCAGCACACGGCGCTGCGCACCTCGCACGCCTTCCACTCGGCGATGATGGACCCGATTCTCGGCGACTTCCACGAGGCGGTCGCCGCGGCGGATCGGCACGCGCCCGCGCTGCCGTTCCTGTCGAACGTCACCGGCACGTGGATCACCGCCGAGCAGGCCACGGACCCCGCCTACTGGACGCGGCACCTGCGCGAGACGGTCCGGTTCGGCGACTGTGTGGCGACGCTCGCCGCCGAGGGCGAGTGGCGGCTGGTGGAGTGCGGCCCCGGGCGGCAGCTCGCCGGGCTGGCGAGGAACCAGCTCCCCCGCACCGCGCCCCGGCCGCTGGCCAGCCTGCCCGGCCCCGCCGACGGCAAGGCCGACCTGGAGGTGCTGTACGCGACGGCCGGCGCGCTGTGGACGGCGGGCGTGCCGCTGGACACCGACGCGCTGGCCGAGCCCGCCCGGCGGGTGCCGCTGCCGGCGTACCCGTACGAGCGGGCCGAGCACTGGGTGCGGACCTCGTTCGATCCCGAGCTGGTCTTCCCCCGGCCGCCGCGGGCGGGCGCGCTGCCGCTGGAGGAGTGGTTCTCGGTGCCGGCCTGGCGGCAGGAGCCGGTCGCCCCGGCCGGGACGGCGGCGCTCGCCGGGCTGCGCTGCCTGGTGTTCGCGGGACCGGCCGCCGGGCCGCTGCTGGACGGGCTGCGCGCGGCCGGCGCGGACGTGGTCAGGGTGGTGCCGGGCGACGCCTACGCGGCCCAGCCCGGCGGGACGTTCACCGTCCGGCCGGCGGAGCGCGACGACTACGAGGCGCTGCTGGCCGCGACCGGCGTGCCGGCCCGCGTCGTGCACGCCTGGGCGCTGGACGGCTGCCCCGCCGCCACGTCCGAGCAGGTGACCGCGGCCCAGGACCTGGGCTTCCACAGCCTGCTGGCGCTGGTGCAGGCGATGGCGGGGGCCGAGCGGGAGGCGGCCGTCCACGTGGACATCGTGACCGCCGGCACGCAGGGCGTCACCGGCGGGGACGTGTCGCGGCCCGAGCACGCCACGGTCGCCGGGATCACGGGCGTGGTCCCGCTGGAGGCCCGGTGGCTGACGGCCCGGCACGTCGATCTGGAGGCGGGGCCGTACGACGCGGGCAGGGTGCTGGCCGAGCTGGCCGCCGAGCCGGTCGAGCCGGAGGAGGGCGTGCCGCCGTCCCCGGTCGCGCTGCGCGCCGGCCGCCGCTGGGTGCGCGGCTTCGCGCCGGTGCCGGTGCCGCCGCAGGACGACCCGCTGCGCCCGCACGGCGTGTACGTGATCACCGGCGGGCTCGGCGGCATCGGCCTGACCCTGGCCGAGGACCTGGCGCAGCGCGTCCAGGCCAGGCTGGTGCTGCTCGGCAGGACCGGGCTGCCGCCCCGCGAGGAGTGGGACGCGCTCGACGGCGCGTCGGAGCGGACCAGGCGGGCCGTCGCCGCCGTCCGCCGGATGGAACGGGCGGGCGCCGAGGTGCTCGTGCTGTCCGCCGACGTGACCGACCCCGCGTCGCTGCGCCGGGTGCGGGACGACGCGCTCGCCAGGTTCGGCAGGATCGACGGGGTCGTGCACGCGGCCGGGGTGCCCGGCGGCGGCATGGCCGAGGTCAAGGAGCGGCGCGCCGCCGACGACGTCATGGCGCCCAAGATCGCCGGCACGCCGGCGCTGCGCGAGGTGTTCGGCGACCTGCCGCTCGACTTCGTGCTGCTCTGCTCCTCGGTGACCGCCGTCGCGGGCGGGTTCGGCCAGGTGGACTACTGCGCGGCCAACGCCTTCATGGACGCCTACGCGCACGTCTGGCCGGGCCGGGTCCTGTCGGTGAACTGGGGGGCCTGGCTGGAGGTCGGCATGGCGGCCGAGGTCGCCGCGCCGGTCGCGTTCCGCGCGCTGCAGCGCGGCGACCGGGTCACCCGGCTGGAGCACCCGATCCTCGGTCACCGGCACGAGAGCGCCGGCCGCCGCCCCTGGTACGCCGCGACCCTGTCGCCGGAGACGCACTGGGTGCTCGGCGAGCACCGGGTGGCCGGGGTGCCGGTGATGCCGGGCACCGGCTACCTGGAGACGGCGCGGGCCGCGTTCGAGGCGGCCGTGCCGAGCCCCGGGCCCGGCCACGCGGTCGAGCTGCGCGACGTCGCCTTCGTCGCGCCGCTTTCGGTCGCCGAGGGCACCAGCGCGGAGCTGCGGGTGCTGCTCACCCCGTCGGGCGACGGCATGGACTTCGAGGTGGTCAGCTCCGCCGGCGGCGAGCCGGTGCAGCACGCGCGCGGCTCGGCGGCGTGGGTGGCGGCCGGCGAACCGGCCGCGGACCTGGCCGAGGTGCGGGCCCGCTGCTCGTACGGCTCCGGCGCGGCCGACCCGTTCGCCTCGGCGTCCGGGCTGGTCACGTTCGGGCCGCGCTGGCGCAGCCTGCGCGAGGTGCGGCTCGGCAGCGACGAGCAGCTCGCCCACCTGGTGGCCGTCCCCGACGTCGCCGCCGAGCTGGCCGCGCTGCCGCTGCACCCGGCGCTGCTGGACGAGGCGACCGCGTTCGTCGCCGTCTCCGGCGAGCACAGCTACCTGCCGCTCGGCTACGGCCGCATCACCGTGCGCGGCCCGCTGCCGGCCACGCTGTGGAGCCACGCGCGGCTGCGGGACACCGGCGGCGGCGAGGTGCTGGCCGCCGACCTCACCCTGTACGACGACGCCGGCGAGCCCGTGGTGGACATCTCCGACTTCGTGCTCAGGCGCGTGGACCGGCAGGCGATGACCACGACCGTCGGCGAGGGCGCCAGGAACGCCGCCGAGGCCGTGCCCGTCAAGGAGGAGTCCGCGACTGCGGGCGTCGCCCTCGACCTCGACGGCGCCAGGCGCGGCATCCCGCCCGCCGACGGCGCGGAGGCGTTCCGCCGCGTGCTCGCCGCCGGACTCGGCAGCCAGGTCGTGGTGAACGCCACCGCGCTGCCGGAGTTCGTGGCCGGGGTGCGCGAGCTGACCCAGGACACCGTGGCCGACGAGCTGGACGCCGCCGCCGCGACCGGCGAGGGCGGCGCCGCCGACGACGACCACGTGGCGCCCCGCAACGACCTGGAGAGCACGCTCGCCGGGCTGTGGGGCGAGGTGCTCGGCGCCCGCCGGGTCAGCGTCGAGCAGGACTTCTTCGAGCTGGGCGGCAACTCGCTGGTGGCGGTCCAGCTCATCGCGCTCATCAGGAAGAAGATCGGCGTCCGGCTGCCGATGCGCAGCCTCTTCCAGGTGCCCACCGTGGCCGGGATGGCCGCGCTGGTGGAGGAGCTGCGCGGCCAGGACGCCCCCGCACGGCCCGCGACGATCACCAGGCTTCCCCGAGAGGAAAGGCACTGAACATGGCGGACGGCACGTACAAGGTCGTGGTCAACGACGAGGAGCAGTACTCCATCTGGTTCGCCGACCGTCCCCTGCCGGCGGGCTGGCGGGAGGAAGGCTTCTCGGGGGCGAAGCAGGACTGCCTCGACCACGTCGAACGGGTCTGGACCGACATGCGCCCGCGCAGCCTGCGCGAGGCCATGGGGCAGTAGAGGAGCGGCCCAGGTGACCGGCACGTACGCCTTTCCCGCCTCGTTCGCCCAGGAACGGCTGTGGTTCCTGGCGCGGCTCGATCCCGGCGCGCCCGCGTACCACATCAACGCCGTGATCGAGCTGCCCGAACGGGATGACCCGGACCGGTGCGAGCGCATGCTGCGCGAACTGGTCCGGCGGCACGAGACGCTGCGCACCGCCCTCGCGGTCGAGGACGGGAACCTCGTCCAGGTCGTCCAGGTCGAGCTGCCGGTCACCCTCCCCCGGACCGACCTGCGCGACCTGCCGCCCGAGCGGGCCGAACGCGAGTTCGGCGCGCTCGCGCAGGAGCTGGCGCGGCGGCCGTTCGCGCTGGAACGGGCGCCGCTGTGGCGGGCGCACCTGGTGCGGATGCCGGGCGGGGCCGCGCAGCGGCTGGTGTTCGTGGTGCACCACGCCGTGTTCGACGCCCGCTCGGCCACCAACTTCGCCGCCGAGCTGGAGGAGCTGGACGCCGCCTGGGCCGAGGGCAGGCCGCCCCGGCTGCCCGAGCTGCCCGTCCAGTACGCCGACTACGCCGCCTGGCAGCGCGAGCACCTGGCGGGCGGGGTGCTCGCCGCCCAGCTCCGCCACTGGCGGGAACGCCTCGCCGGCCTGCCGTCCGACCTGGGGCTGCCCGCGGACCGGCCGCGGCCGGCGGTCCGCGGGCACGCCGGGGCCGAGCACCACCTGGCGCTGCCCGCCGACCTGACCGCCGCGCTCGAAGCGCTGGCCAGGCGGCACGGGGCGACGCTGTTCATGGTGCTGCTCGCCGGGCTGAAGGCGGTGCTGTCCCGGTACGCCGGTCAGCGCGACGTCGTGGTGGGCACGCCGGTGGCCGGGCGTGACCTGCCGGAGTTCGAGCCGCTGCTCGGCATGTTCGTCAACACGCTGGTGCTGCGCACCGACCTGGGCGGCGACCCGGAGTTCGGGGAGCTGCTGGGGCGGGTGCGGGAGACCGTCCTCGACGCGCTGGACCACGCCGAGGTCCCGTTCGACCGGCTGGTGGAGGCGCTCCAGCCGGTCCGCGACACCAGCAGGACGCCGCTCTTCCAGGTGGGCTTCAACCTGCTGCCGATGAGCACGCGCGGCCAGTTCCCGAACGGCACCGCCCAGCTCGACCTCAACGTGGACGTCGTCAGGACCGCCGGCGGCGCGGGCGTCTACGTCGAGTACAGCACCGACCTGTTCGACGCCGCCACGATCGCCCGCCTGGCGGGCGCGTACCGGCTGGTGCTGGAGGCCGCCGCCGCCGATCCCGGCACGCGGCTGTCGGAGCTGCCGCTGATGACGGCGGCGGAGCGGCACGAGCTGCTGACCGGCTGGAACGGCACGGCGGCGGCGTACCCGGAGCGGACCCTGCACGAGCTGGTCGCCGAGCAGGCGGCGCGCACCCCCGGCGCGGTGGCGGTGCGCGCGCCGGACGGCGAGGAGCTGACCTACGCCGAGCTGGACGCCCGCGCCGGGGCGCTGGCCGGGCGGCTCGCGGCGGCGGGCGTGCGGGCCGAGACGTGCGTGGCGCTGTGCCTTCCGCGCGGGGTGCCGCAGGTCGTCGCGCTGCTGGCGGTGCTGCGGGCGGGCGGGTGCTACCTGCCGCTGGACGCGGCGTATCCGGTGGAGCGGCTGGCGTACCTGCTGGCCGACTCCGGGGCGGCGCTGCTGGTCACGGAGTCCGCGCAGCTCGACCGGCTGCCGGAGGAGCGGCCGCCGGCGCTGCTGCTGGACGCGCCCGAGCCAGCGGTGGCAGAGCCGTTGTCCTCGGTGGGGCCTGACCACCTCGCGTACCTGATCTACACCTCCGGCTCCACCGGCCGGCCCAAAGGGGTGCAGGTGCCACACCGCGGCGTGGTCAACCTGGTCACGGACGTGATCCGGCGGCTCGGCGGCGGCAGCGTCCTGTACCTGACGTCGCTGTCGTTCGACATCGCGGCGCTGGAGATCTTCACGCCGCTGCTGTCCGGCGGCACGCTGGTGATCGCGCCCGAGGACGCCGCCCGCACCCCCAAGGAGCTCCGCCGGGCCGCGGAGGACGCGGACCTGGTGCAGCTCACCCCGTCGGTGGCGAGCCTGGCGGTCGAGCACCTGCCGCCGGGGCTGCCGCGCGCCGTGCTCGGCGGCGAGCCGCTGCCCGTGGACCTGGCCGCGCGGCTGCTGGACGTCGCCGGGGAGCTGTGGAACTTCTACGGGCCCACGGAGACGACCATCTGGTCGACGGCGTACCGGGTGCCGCGCTCCCCGGCGGCGATGCTGATCGGGGGGCCGCTGGCGAACACGACCGCGTACGTGGTGGACCGGGAGCTGCGGCCGGTGCCGGTCGGGGTGCCCGGCGAGCTGCTGCTCGGCGGGGACGGAGTCACCCGCGGCTACCACCGGCGGGCCGCCCTCACCGCGGAACGCTTCGTCCCCGACCCGTTCGGCGCGCCCGGGGGACGTCTCTACCGCACCGGAGACCTCGTCCGCCGGCACGCGGACGGCCACCTCGAATACCTCGGCCGGATCGACCACCAGGTCAAGATCCGGGGCGTCCGCATCGAACCCGACGAGATCGCCGCCGTCCTCACCGAACATCCCGCCGTGCGCCGCGCCGTCGTCACCGTGCGCGACGACGCGCCCGGCGGGCGCGGACTCGTCGCCTACACCACGGGCACCGCACCTGAGGACCAGCTGCGCGCCCACCTGCGCGCCCGGCTGCCCGACGCCATGATCCCCGCCGCCTTCGTCACCCTCACCGACCTGCCCGTCCTGCCCAGCGGGAAGCTCGACCGCAACGCGCTCCCCCCGCCGAAGGACACGGCGGAGGGCGGGGGGTTCGTGGCGCCGCGCACACCGATGGAGGAGACCCTGGCGGGCATCTGGGCCGAGCTGCTCGGGCGGGAGCGGGTCGGGGTGACGGACGACTTCTTCGCGCTGGGCGGCCACTCGCTGCTCGTGGTGCGGCTCATCGGGCGGATCGACGCGGCGTTCGGGGTGGAGCTGCCGCTGCGGCGCTGCTTCGACGCCACGACCGTCGAGGAGCAGGCGCTGGCGGTGCTCGAAGAAGGGCTGAGCGAGGCCGACCTGCTGGAACTGCTGGAGGAGGAGCGGTGAGCGACGGCAACGGGGTACGGGCGCGGCTGGCCGGGCTCAGCCCGGAACAACGCGCCGCGCTGGAGGCCCGCCTCGCGCGCACCCGCGCCGGCCGGCGACCCGGCCAGGACGCCGGCGCCCCTGCCGGGGAGCCACCGGCCGGAGCGCAGGCCGGCGGAGCGCCGCCGGACAAGGCGTCACTGGACGGGGCGTCGGCGATCGGGGTCCCGGCGGACCTGGGGCCGGCGGACGGGGCGTTGTCGGATGCGCAGCGGCGGCTCTGGGTTGTCGATCAGCTTGATCCGGGCAATCCGGCCTACACCTTGTCGTGGGCGTACCGGATCGTGGGCGAGCTGGACGCGGCCGCGCTGGCGGCGGCGTTCGACGCGCTCGTGGACCGCCACCCGATCCTGGCCCACGTCGTCGAGACCCGCGACGGCGAGCCCCGGCAGGGCCCCGGCCGGGTGCGGCCCGCGTTACGGACCGAGGAGATGTCGGCCGCCGAGGCCGACGCCGCCGCCCGCGAGGAGGCCCGCTTCGCCTTCGACCTGGGCGGCGGCCCGCTGACCCGGGCCCGCCTGCTGCGCGTCGCCTCCGGCGACCACCGGCTGATCCTGACCCTGCACCACATCCTGGCCGACCGCTGGTCGGTGGCGATCCTGCTGCACGACCTGTTCCGGCTCTACGCCGGCGAGCCCCTGCCCCCGCCGCCCGCGCCGTACGCCGGCTACGTGGCCTGGCAGCGCGAACGCCCCGCCCGCGAGCGCGACCTGGCCTACTGGCGGAAGGCGCTCGACGGCCTGCCCGACGCGCTCGACCTGCCCGCCGACCGGCCGCGCCCGCCGATGCAGTCGAACCGGGGCCGCCGCCTGCTGTTCGAGCTGGACGCCGGCCTCACCGCCGGCCTGCGCGACCTGGCCGCCGGGCAGCGCGCCACGCCGTTCATGGTGCTGCTCGCCGGGCTGCAGGCGCTGCTCGCCCGCTACACCGGGCAGCCCGACATCCCGATCGGCACGCCCGTCTCCACCCGGCCGCACGACACCCTGGACCGGACCGTCGGCCTGTTCCTCAACACGGTGGTGCTGCGCGGCGACCTGTCCGGCGATCCGGCGTTCACCGAGCTGGTACGCCGAGCCCGGGAGCGGACGCTGGACGCGTTCGAGCACGCGGGGCTGCCGTTCGAGACGCTGGTCGAGGAGCTGTCGAGCGGCCGGGACCTGTCCCGCAACCCGCTCTTCCAGGTGATGCTCGCCTACCAGAACACGCCCGAGCCGCCGGGCGAGCTGCCCGGCCTGCGCCTGGAACGCCTGGACGTGCGGCCCGGCACCGCCATGTTCGACCTGGACCTGATCGTGGAGGAACGCCGGGACGGCTCGCTGCTGTGCGTGCTCGACTACGCCACGGACCTGTTCGACGACGACCGGGCGCACCGGCTGGCCGCGCACCTGCGCACGCTGCTGGAGGCCGCCGTCGCCGCTCCGCACCTGCGGTTGTCGGAGCTGCCGCTCATGGACGCGGCCGAGCTCCACGACACCCTGCACGCCGGGAACGGCGCGGTCGTTCCCTACCCGGAGCGCGGCATCCACCATCTGGTGGCCGAGCAGGCCGCGCGCTCGCCCGGCGCGAGCGCCGTCGAGGGCGAGGACGGGGCCGTCCTGACGTACGCCGCGCTGGAGTCCCGCGCGAACGGCCTGGCCGCCGAGCTGCGGGCGCTCGGCGTCGGCAGGGAGACGCGGGTCGGCGTGTGCCTGCCGCGCGACCCGGACCTGGTGGTGGCGCTGCTGGCGGTGCTGAAGGCGGGCGGCTGCTACGTGCCGCTGGATCCCGGCTACCCGCCCGGACGGCTGGACGAGCTCGTCACCGACTCCGGCGCCGCCCTGGTGCTCACCGTCGCCGCCCTCCGAGATCGCCTGCCGGGCGCCGCACGTGTCCTCCTCCTGGACCAGGCGGCCGGGGAGAGCGGGTCAGCGGTTGAGGTGGGTTTTCATCCGGATCAGGCCGCGTACCTGATCTACACCTCCGGTTCGACCGGGCGGGCCAAGGGGGTGGTGGTGCCGCACCGGGGGCTGGTGAGCCTGCTGGGCGACGTGCGGGAGCGACCGGGGCTGACGCCCGGCGCGCGGTTCCTGTTCCTGACGTCGGTGTCGTTCGACATCGCGATGGTCGAGATCTTCGGCCCGCTGGTGACGGGCGGGACGGTCGTGCTCGCCTCGGCGGCCGGGGTCGAGCGGGCGCACGAGCTGATCCGGAGCGGCGCGCTGCACACCGTCCAGGCCACGCCGTCGGTCCTGGAGGGCCTGCTGCCCGCCCTCGCGCACGGGGTGCCGCGGGTGATCAGCACGGGCGAGGCGCTGCCCGGCCCGCTCGCGGCCCGCCTGCTGGGCGTCGCGGGCGAGGTGTGGGACCTGTACGGCCCCACCGAGACCACCGTGTGGTCCACCAGGCGGCGGGTCACCGACGGGCGGGGCGGTTCGATCGGCCGGCCGGTCGCCAACACCACGGCCTACGTGGTGGACCGGGAGCTGCGGCCGGTGCCGGTCGGGGTGCCCGGCGAGCTGCTGCTCGGCGGGGACGGAGTCACCCGCGGCTACCACCGGCGGGCCGCCCTCACCGCGGAACGCTTCGTCCCCGACCCGTTCGGCCCCCCAGGCGGACGTCTCTACCGCACCGGAGACCTCGTCCGCCGCCACCCCGACGGCCACCTCGAATACCTCGGCCGGATCGACCACCAGGTCAAGATCCGGGGCGTCCGCATCGAACCCGACGAGATCGCCGCCGTCCTCACCGAACATCCCGGCGTGCGCCGCGCCGTCGTCACCGTGCGCGACGACGCGCCCGGCGGGCGCGGACTCGTCGCCTACGTCACCGGCACCGCCGACCACGACGGCCTGCGCGCCCACCTGCGCGCCCGGCTGCCCGACGCCATGATCCCCGCCGCCTTCGTCACCCTCACCGACCTGCCCGTCCTGCCCAGCGGGAAGCTCGACCGCAACGCGCTCCCGTCGCCGCGGGCCACGGCCGCGGAGCGGGCGTCCGTGGCGCCGCGCACGCCGGCCGAGCGCGTCCTGCACGCGGTCTGGGCCGAGCTGCTCGGGCGGGACGACTTCGGGGTGGAGGACGACTTCTTCGCCCTGGGCGGCCACTCGCTGCTGGCCATGCGGCTGGTGGTCCGGCTGAGGGAGGCGTACGGCGCCGAGGTGACGCTGCGCCGCTGCTTCGCGACCCCGACCGTCGCGGCCCTCGCCCCGCTCCTGGGCGGCGCGGGCGGCAAGGCGGAGCCGATCCCGCCCGCGCCCGCCGGGCCGGTACGGCCCTCGCACGCGCAGGCCCGCCTGTGGTTCCTCGACCAGCTCGACCCCGGCAACCCGGTCCACAACGTGGCCTGGGGCGAGCGGCTGACCGGCCCACTGGACGTGGCGGCGCTGACGGCCGCGTTCGACGACCTGGTG